>NZ_CP049714.1:0-2170000 GCF_011082485.1 Apibacter sp. B2966 | reverse complement strand
AGATGTTTCAGTTCGGAAGGTTTGCCTTCCCTTGCGGGAATACTATACTCTTGTATAGTGGGTTGCCCCATTCAGACATCTGCGGATCACTTCGTGTGTGCCAATCCCCGCAGCTTTTCGCAGCTTACCACGTCTTTCTTCGCCTCTTGAAGCCTAGGCATCCGCCATACGCCCTTAACGATTTCTTTTCCTTAGCCAATTATATTGGCCGCTCGGTTTATTTTTTTATATAAAATCCCAATAATGTCAATGATCCGTATATAACACTGGTTCTTTTTTACTACTTCTTTCGTTTTTAGAACCTTGTGGAGAATAAGGGAGTCGAACCCTTGACCTCCTGCGTGCAAGGCAGGCGCTCTAGCCAGCTGAGCTAATTCCCCTTGTTTCCCTTTGTAGTCTCAGGCAGACTCGAACTGCCGACCTCTACATTATCAGTGTAGCGCTCTAACCGGCTGAGCTATGAGACTGATTGATTTTTATTTTCCTCGTTGCTCCTTTTACTCTTCTTCTTATGTCTTACCTTTTCCTTACAGGGGCTTTTCAGGGGTGTTATATATCTTGTGTTTTTTAACTTTTTACTTACTTTTTTATTTGTTTAAGTAGGAAACACCTGGAAGTTGTTAGCTTCTTTTGGGGTTTTTATTCCTTGTTTTGACTTTTTGCTCTAAAAAAGAGATGTTCCAGCCGCACCTTCCGGTACGGCTACCTTGTTACGACTTAGCCCCAGTCACTAGTTTTACCCTAGGCAGCTCCTTTTACGGTCACCGACTTCAGGTACCCCCAGCTTCCATGGCTTGACGGGCGGTGTGTACAAGGCCCGGGAACGTATTCACCGCAGCATGGCTGATCTGCGATTACTAGCGATTCCAGCTTCATAGAGTCGAGTTGCAGACTCCAATCCGAACTGAGACCGGCTTTTGAGATTCGCATCTGGTTGCCCAGTAGCTGCCCTCTGTACCGGCCATTGTAGCACGTGTGTGGCCCAGGGCGTAAGGGCCGTGATGATTTGACGTCATCCCCACCTTCCTCGCGGTTTGCACCGGCAGTCTCATTAGAGTTCCCGACTTTAATCGCTGGCAACTAATGATAAGGGTTGCGCTCGTTATAGGACTTAACCTGACACCTCACGGCACGAGCTGACGACAACCATGCAGCACCTTGAAAATTGTCCGTAGAAATACTTATTTCTAAGTACGTCAATTCCCATTTAAGCCCTGGTAAGGTTCCTCGCGTATCATCGAATTAAACCACATGCTCCACCGCTTGTGCGGGCCCCCGTCAATTCCTTTGAGTTTCAACCTTGCGGTCGTACTCCCCAGGTGGGATACTTATTACTTTCGCTTAGTCACTGAGAAGTTAATCCCCAACAACGAGTATCCATCGTTTACGGCGTGGACTACCAGGGTATCTAATCCTGTTCGCTCCCCACGCTTTCGTCCATCAGCGTCAATCGGTATTTAGTAACCTGCCTTCGCAATCGGGGTTCTGTGTAATATCTATGCATTTCACCGCTACACTACACATTCCAGCTACTTCAATACTATTCAAGATTAACAGTATCAACGGCAGTTCTACAGTTAAGCTGCAGGTTTTCACCGCTGACTTATCAACCCGCCTACGGACCCTTTAAACCCAATAAATCCGGATAACGCTCGCATCCTCCGTATTACCGCGGCTGCTGGCACGGAGTTAGCCGATGCTTATTCGTATGGTACCTTCAGAACATTACACGTAATGTGGTTTATTCCCATACAAAAGAAGTTTAAAACCCATAGGGCTGTCGTCCTTCACGCGGGATGGCTGGATCAGGCTCTCACCCATTGTCCAATATTCCTCACTGCTGCCTCCCGTAGGAGTCTGGTCCGTGTCTCAGTTCCAGTGTGGGGGTTCACCCTCTCAGGCCCCCTAAGGATCATCGTCTTGGTAAGCCGTTACCTTACCAACTAACTAATCCTACGCATGCCTATCTGTATCCGATTAATCTTTTAATATCTGCCAATGCTGACTGATATGTTATCCGGTATTAATCCGGGTTTCCCCGGGCTATCCCGGTGATACAGGTAAGTTGCATACGCGTTACGCACCCGTACGCCGGTCTCTCTTGAAGCAAGCTCCAAAATACCCCTCGGCTTGCATGTGTTAGGCCTCCCGCTAGCGTTCATCCTGAGCCAGGATCAAACTCTCCATTGTAATTTCTTTGTTATTATCAATTTCAAGGCTTTTTCCCTAACTCAAAAGAATCTCTTTTCTTCCAGGTTGTGTTTTGCTACTTTTTATCTTTCGTAAGCTTTGTTTAAAAAACTTTTTATTTCAACGATCTTTTGCGCTAATCAGGTCCCTCATCTTCTGTTTTTCTCTTTCGTTGTTCCTGACTTGCGGGTGCAAAGATAGCTACTTTTTCTTTCCCCGCAAGTTTTTTTTTAATCTTTTTTTAATCTTTTTTGCTAAATAATCATTAATATACTGAATACGAACCACTTAACCTCCAAAAAAATTTTTAATTTTTTTTAATTCTTTTTTAATCCTCCAGATACTTGTTATTATATAGTCATTAACAAAGATTATTATAGACTATCTTTGTACTAACTAATAAATGTAAATAACTATATATATCTATCAAATATGGCTAAGGCTAAAACTACTTTTTTTTGTCAAAATTGCGGAACTCAATATTCTCAATGGCTGGGTCAATGCAAAGTATGCGGAGAATGGAACACTATTGTAGAAGAAGTTATTGAAAAAAGTTCTGCAAATTCTATTTCTTCCCTTAGTTCCTCTTCTTCTAAAAATAAAATATATAAGATTCATGAAATTGAAACTACGGATGAGTATCGTATTCTTTCTAATGACTCTGAACTGGATCATTTATTAGGTGGCGGTATTGTTCCCGGTAGTGTTATTTTGATTGGAGGCGAACCCGGCATTGGTAAATCTACTTTGTTGTTGCAAATTTCTTTACAAATACCCAAAAAAGTATTATATGTTTCGGGGGAGGAAAGCAGTAATCAAATTAAAATGAGATCTGACCGTCTGGATATTTCTAATTCTGAATGCTATATTTTAACGGAAACTTCAACTCAAAAGATTTTAAAGAAAGCTCATGAGCTTCAACCGGAGTTGTTAGTGATTGATTCCATTCAAACTCTACATTCTTCTTATATAGAATCTTCTCCGGGAAGTATATCTCAAATTAGAGAATGTGCTTCCGAATTAATTAAATATGCTAAGGAAACTTCTACTCCTGTATTTTTAATTGGACATATTACTAAGGAGGGTTCTATAGCCGGTCCTAAAATTTTAGAGCATATGGTAGATGTCGTTCTTCAGTTTGAAGGGGACAGAAATTATGTTTACCGACTTTTACGTGCAAATAAAAATAGGTATGGTTCTACTTCTGAACTTGGAATTTATGAAATGTTCTCTTCCGGATTGAAACAGGTAAAAAATCCGTCTGAAATTTTAGTATCTAAAAAAGATGAAAGTTTATCGGGAAATGCTATTGCGGTTACTTTGGAAGGATTACGCCCTATGTTGGTTGAAATTCAAGCATTGGTATCAACGGCTGTTTATGGAACGCCTCAACGGGTGACAACGGGTTTTGACGTTAAACGATTAAATATGTTATTAGCTGTTTTGGAAAAGCGTGCGGGTTTTCATTTGGGAACTAAGGATGTGTTTTTAAATGTTACCGGAGGTATTCGTGTTGATGATCCTGCTATTGACTTAGCTGTTATTTGTGCTATTTTGTCTTCTAATGAGGATATTTCTTTACCGGATAATTGTTTATTCGCCGGTGAAATTGGTTTAAGTGGTGAAATCAGACCTGTAAATCGTATTGAACAGCGAATCATTGAGGCTGAAAAATTGGGTTATGATGTCATTTTCATTTCTAAATATAATAAAATAGATCGCAAGAAATATAATATTAGGGTTGAAATGGTTTCTAAGGTTGAGGATGTTTATAAGTTATTATTCTAATTAATTGTATGTAAATTTATCTTTCTTCGTATGGTGTAAACTTTTGCAGTCAATATATTTTTATTATACTAATAAGTGAAATTTGGCATTTGTTATCTATTACACATTATACTTTTATTTTTCAAATTAACGAAAATTAAGGTCGGTTTTATGTTTACAAATAATGTCTAAATTTTTGCTAATTTATTGTTAAACGTAATGTTTAAATTATACTTTTAGTTTTAATTTTTTTATATTTGTTCCACTACCTTCAGAATATTATACTATGAAAAATAACAAATCTAAATATTCCACTATAATTATTACTGATAAAAATTCACTGGAAACAAAAATTTTTTCTGTTAAGAATAAGCATATAAGAAATATTTTTCTGTACAAAAAGATTTTACTTTTATCAATTTTTACTATATTTTGTTTAGTTGCGGGATTGGTTAGTTATATAAGTTATGTGTATTACCAAAAACAAGATTTACATGTTAAGATTGCCGATCTTGAAAGCAAGTTGGATACTAAAAAATTAAATGATATGATTATCAATCTTAATGAAGCTGAAAAATCTTTATTAAAGATTGAGAGATACCTTAAAGATCGTCAAGTTAAAACGCTCCCTACTTCCGCCTCTAATTATAATGTTGATAATGTGGGGGGAGAGTATTATCCTGTTAATGATTCTAACTTAAATTTAATTGAAAATAAAAAAAAGAGAATTTCCGATATATATAAAAAGATTCAATTCATTCCTATCGGCTTACCTCACGTTGGAAGGATTACTTCTAATTTTGGTGTGAGAGGAAATCCGATGAAAAAAGGTAAAGGATCCGAGTTTCATCCGGGTTTGGATATAGCAGGAACTATTGGTGATCCTATTCATGCTACTGCGAATGGTGTTGTTACCTTTGCCAGTGTTAGAGGAGGATATGGCAATTGTGTAATGATAAAGCACCATTTCGGTTATGAAACACTATACGGTCACATGTCTAAAATATTGGTTAAAGAAGGACAGGTTGTCAATGCCGGAGATGTTATTGGTGAATTAGGAAGTACCGGCCGTTCTACCGGACCTCATGTTCATTATGAAATTATTTTAAATAAAGAAAAAGAAAATCCAAATAATTATTTGCATGTAAACTAAATATGAAATAAATTTAACTACTATATAAAATAAACTAACTATGTTCAATAAAAAAAAAGGAGCTGCTCTTAATTTATCTACAGAAAACATTACTACTATTATTGCGGAGGATTGTAAAATCGAAGGAAATATAGAATGTAAGGAATTTATTAGAATTGATGGTCAAACATTAGGAAATGTCAATAGCATTTGTGGACTTGTTGTTGGTCAGAAAGGAAGCGTTAAAGGAGATATCAGGACTAAAGAACTTATTGTATATGGCCAAATTGACGGCGATATTTTTGTTGATAATCTTAGTTTGAAAAACTCGGGGTCTATTATAGGAAATATGCAGGTAAAAAGTTTTCAAGTTGAAAATGGTGCCTTATATAAAGGCACCGTTAGTATGGATCAAAATAATTCTACTCCTGTTAATAAAAAAGAAAATAATTCTCAGCTTGTAGTATAAATTTTATTTCTGAAATATATACAATATTTTAGGTATTCAGGGTCTTGGATCTCCAATTTTATAAGCACTTCCTAAGGAAGAATTTTTAGATATGTATATGGTTAACCAACGATATAAAGTATTTAATCTATTACCTATGGAAACTAAAGAAATTAAGTGGATGGACGACCAAATAATCCATGCCGGTAATCCTTTTAAAAATAAGGTAGGATGAATCAGATCGGCTACGGCTTTATTTCTTCCGATAACTGCCATAGACCCTCTATCTTTATAACTAAATGGTACAGGTTGATAGTTGTCTTGGGTAAGTTGTTTTTTTAAATTATTTGCCAAATTTTTTCCTTGTTGTATTGCTACTTGGGCTAATTGCGGATGTCCTGCAGGAAAATTAGGATCTGTAGTCATTATACAGGTATCTCCTATTGCATATATATTTGAAAATCCTTGAATTTTATTATACGCGTCAACTTGCATACGTCTACCTCTTCCATACACTTCTTTGGGTATTCCTTCAAAAATTCTTGAAGTAACTCCCGCTGTCCAGATTATAGTTTTTGTTTCAATTTTATCTCCGTTTGAAAAATATATGGTGTTTTCATCACAATCTTTTACTTGTGTATTTACGAGTATTTTAACTCCTAATTTATCTAAGGCGTGATAAGCTTCTTTGTGAGATTTTTCGCTCATAGGTCCCAATAATACAGGGCTTCCTTCTACCAAATAGACTTGAATTTGGTCTTTTAAATCTTTATAATCAACATTTTCAATATAATTGATAATTTCGCGAATAACTCCTGCTATTTCAACTCCGGCAGGTCCTCCTCCGGTGATGACGATGGATAATAATCTTTTCTTTTCTACTAAATCAGTTTCTCTACTGGCGGCTTCTAACCTTTCTAAAAGTATATTTCTAAGTAACAAAGCATCATTTAAGGTTTTCATTGGAAAGGCATATTTCTCTAAATTTTCCATTCCGAAATAGTTACTTTGCGTTCCCGTTGCTAAAATCAAAATATCATAATCTAATTCTCCATTAGATAAGACTACTTTGTTTTCATCGGATTTGATTTCAATTAATTCTCCTAATCTGAATTTAACATTTTTTTTATGTCTTATAAATCTACGGAAAGGATAGCTGATAGCTGCGGGATCTAAAATACTTGAACTTACTTGATATATTAATGGTGGAAAAAAATTATAGTTGTTTTTGTCGACTAAGGTAATTTCAAAATTAGGATCATTGGACAATCTGGTGATTATATTAATCCCAGCAAAACCTCCACCTATTAATACGATTTTTTTCATAATTTGCACTAAAAAATTAATTTAACATATTGATGCAAACACATTTATTTCTTAAGAACACAAAAATGTATAGCATACATTTTATCAAAGTTACTGTTTTTTTGTAAAGTTATATAAACTTTTAATAAAAATTTAATGCTATCTTTGAATTTATTTTCAAAAATCATGATTCAAATAGAAGATACAATAATTTCTTTAGATGTATTACAGAAACAATTTGTTTGTAATCTTAATAAATGCAAAGGGATATGTTGTGTGGAAGGAGATTCGGGAGCTCCACTCGATGAAGAAGAATTACCGATTCTTGAAGACATATATGAGCAAGTATCGCCTTATCTTAGAGAGGAAGGTAGAAGGGCTATTGAATTGGAAGGTAAATATACAACCGACCTTGATGATGATTATGTTACTCCGTTAATAGAGGGTAGAGAATGTGCTTATGTAATCTATGATGAAAATCAAGCTGCGAAATGCGCCATTGAAAAGGCTTACGAAGACGGTAAAATTGATTTTAAAAAACCTATTTCCTGTCATCTGTATCCGGTTCGTCTTCAAAAATTACGAAAATATGTTGCGGTAAATTATGATGAATGGTATATATGCAAGGATGCGTGTACTTTAGGTAAAGAACTTAATGTTAAAGTTTTCGAATTTTTAAAAGAACCTTTAATTAGAAAATTCGGAGAAAATTGGTACAACCAGTTGATAGAAGCTGAGAAACTTTTAGAAATAAGTAAATAATTTAGCTTTATTTTTCCTGCAACGTATCTATGGTTTTTTGTATTTGTGTGTCATTTGCCGTAATTGCATAATAGTAAGCAATTTTTCCTTGTTGATCTATTACCATATAGCGTGGAATCCAATTTAATTCTATATATTCTGTAAAAGGATTTTTCCAACCAGTTGAAAACCAATAATTATCACCCGTATTTAATTCATACTTAGTGATACCGTTTTTCCAAGAGTCGTAATTTTTGTCTAATGACAGATAGATAAAATCTACATTATTATTTTTTTGCTTAAGAGCCCGTGAATCGGACATTCCCACTATGCAATCTTTACACCAAGATGCCCAAAATTTCAGGATCGTAACTTTACCTTTGTGTTTATTTAGTATGGATTGCATCGTTGTTTCTTTATTATCCGTATCAACTACTATTTGCTTTAAGGATTCTTCGGAAAATTCAGTTTTGGAAATTAATGGAATTTGCTGACTATAACTTAATGTAGCTATTAAAGTAATATATAGTCCTGTAAAAATTTTTTTCATTATTATATTTTTTCAAATCTGAAATTTTCTCCTAAATATACTTGACGAACTATCGGATCATTTGCTAATTCTTCGGGATATCCTTCCTTTAATATATTTCCTTCGAACATAACATAAGTTCTATTAGTGATAGCCAGAGTTTGCTGAACGTTATGGTCTGTTATTAAAATTCCTATATTTTTATTTACCAAAGAACGCACGACTTTTTGAATGTCTTCAACGGCAATAGGATCAACTCCTGCAAAGGGTTCATCCAGTAAAATAAATTTAGGATCGGTAGCTAGGCATCGGGCAATTTCGCAACGACGTCTTTCTCCTCCCGACAATAAATCTCCTCGGTTCTTACGAACGTGTTCTAAACCAAATTCTTCAATTAAAGAATCTGCTTTTATTTTTCTTTCTTTCTTCGAAAGTTTGGTCATCTCCAACACTCCCACAATATTATCTTCAACGGATAATTTCCTGAATATGGAAGCTTCTTGAGCCAAATACCCGATTCCTTTTTGGGCCCTTTTATACATGGCATCTTTGGTTATGTTAATCTTATCCAAAAATACATTTCCTTGAGTAGGCTTGATTAAGCCTACAATCATATAAAAAGAAGTGGTTTTTCCGGCTCCATTAGGCCCTAACAATCCTACTATTTCTCCTTGTTTTACATTTAATGAAACATCTTTAACTACTCGTTTGTTTCCGTATGTTTTTATTAAATGTTCTCCTCGTAATATCATAATATCAAAAGTAATTAAATTACTACGTTTTTTTCTATTACTCAATAAAATTTTTACAAATTATTTTTTTAAAATTATTCTAAAAGTAGTCCCTTTATTAATTTCGGTATTTTGAACGAAAATTTTACCGTAGTGATAATCTTCAATAATTCGTCTGGCCAGAGACAAGCCTAGCCCCCACCCTCTTTTTTTAGTTGTAAATCCGGGTTTGAATATTTTTTTCACATTTTTTGATTCAATGCCTGATCCTTCATCGGAAATATCTATAAAAATATTTTTTTTGTTATCGTGGATTTGCAATTTTATTTTTCCTTCTCCTTTCATGGCATCTGCTGAATTTTTAATGAGATTTTCGATAACCCAACTATATAAGATGTTATTTAAAGAAACATATACAGGATACTCCGGTGCTTGAAATTCAAACCCGATTTGTTTGGACATTCTTCTTTTCAAATACATAAATGCTTGTTCCGATATTTCCACAATATCTTCTTTTTTTAGTGAAGGAGTTGATCCTATTTTAGAAAATCTGTCGGTAATATTTTGCAGTCTGTGTACATCTTTTTCAATATTTATTATCGGTTTCTGATCAATTTCTTCTGTTTTTAATATTTCCAGCCATCCCATGATGGATGAAAGCGGCGTACCGATTTGATGTGCGGTTTCCTTAGCCATTCCTGCCCATAGTAAACTTTGCTCTGTTTTTTTTACGGTTTTAAAATACCAATAGGTGAACCAGACAAACAATGTTACTAATATAATTAGTACAAAGGGATAATAACCTAATTGTGTCAGCAGAACCGAGTTTTTATAATATACGTATTGATTTCCAAAAGGAAGTTTGATTAAAATGGGATAATAGGATTCTGCCATTTCGTGCAATTCTTCCTTTAATTTTAAGGTATCTGAAATAATTTTTTTACTTACATTTTTAGAATCGATGTAATTTCCTTTTTCATCTACTAAAATCACAGGTATGGTAGTGTTTTGCTCGATAAGCTGGACTAAAAAAAATTGTGTTTTAGGTGGAATGTCTGTTTCCGTGTTTAATAATTCCAACGTTTTGGCATAATTTGAAATTTTTACGGATTCTTCTTCTTTTAATTCTTCAACTTTGCTGTTAGAAAAGATTATAATAAACAGAGCTACTATAAGCGCCAATATATACCCAAACCAATTCCGTAATCTAACATTTTTAAAAAAGCTCATTTTCCGAATTTTATGAATTCATATATCAACGTATTTATGCAAACAAAAATTATTTGATTAAAACGGATAGTCGATAGCAAAATTAACTTGAGGTTTCAACAGATTGATATATTTAAAATACCATCGGTCATTTTCGTCTCTTCTTGGATCATGAAATCGATAAGCAAAATCAAAGCGAATGATAAAGTTACTTATATCCCAACGGATCCCCCATCCTCCTCCAATTCCCAGTTCTTTATAGAAGGAATTAAATTCAAATTTATTCAGTGAATTATTATTAATTCCCCAAACATTTCCTGCATCTACAAATAAAGCTCCTTCGAACCCTTTACTTGGTAAAGGAAACCTGTATTCTACCTGAGTCAACAATTTAAAATTATCGATCGCTATTAGTTCATAGCCGTCTTTTCCTCCTAATTTTGATGATCCCGGACCAAAACCAAAGGATTTCCAAGCTCGAACATCACTCGGTCCACCCACAGAGTAGCTTCGGTCAAAAGGCATACTAAAGGAATTTCCATAAGGTATTCCTATTCCGGTAAAAAGTCTCGCATTAAACGATTTTTTTCCGGAAAAAATCCAAAATTTTCTTAGATCCAAATCGAATTTCACATATTGTGAATAGGGAACTCCAAATATTTGTTTTATAGTTTTATTATTGGAAGTTGTAAAATCTTTGAGTGTTTTGTTAAATAAGGATTCCAGATTACCGGCTAATTCCACTTGTGCTTTTAAATAAAAAGGATGTTTACCCGGAAAATATCCTAATCGTTGATCGTAGGTAAAATCATATTTAAAAGAGGAGATTAATACATTCTGTGTGAAACGATAACGACGAAATTCCATTAAGTCGTAATCGTTAGCTAAACTTAAATGCGTAGTTCTTAAATAATCTTGAAAGTCTATATTATTCTGAATTTGAAACAGCAAATCATTATCGTTATGGTTTTTGTCGTACTCCTCTTTGGCGGAAGGATACTGTTGAAAATATAAATCGTAAACACTATTTCTTACTTTACTGTCTTGTGTATATATGTTGAAATAATTATTAGGATTTAAAAACTGCGTATATTGTAGATTCCATAATGTAATTTGGTGAACGGTAGTTCGGGTGGGATTGAAATTATAAAGTAATCCGGCATTATAACTTCTTTTATCCAAACCTATGTTATATTGTGCATTATATCCTAAAGAAATTGCCGATGAAGGCCCCCAGGCTTTAGGAATAATTCTTTTTGCGTTGAAAGGCAAAATAAGCTTAGGAAAGGATAAACTGGCCTGCGCTGATAGTTCCGATGCATTAAAAATTTTACTGTTATTTTTTTTGGTTTTAATATTTCCTAAGGATCCTCCAAAACTGACACTTAAATTTTCTGCTCCTCCAAAAAGATTTTTTACCGTAAAGGTAAGATTGGGAGTTATACCGAAATTGACAACACCTGAATTAAACGCTTCAAACCCTAATTCATAAGAATATTTATCCATGGGAGAAAGAATGATATTGGATATTAAGGTAGAATCTGAGTCTTTTTCAGGAACTGTATTAAACCCGAGGATGTTAAAATTATTTACTTTATATATATTTCGTCGAGTACGAGTCTCAGAGCTTAAATTATATGAATGCCCTTTTTCAATGGCTAGCATATCTGCCAATACTCTGTTTTTATATTTATTTCCTAAATGGTTAACAATGAAAGCAATGGTATCGTTAACCATCATTTTTGTTTTCCTACCGTCAACCCGTCTTACTATTTTTTTGGTAGTTACATAGAAACTTGAGTCTATAGTATTTTTACTTGTATCTCTATTTTCGTTATCTAAAAGTGAAATGTTTATTTTATTGTATTTAAATCTTTTGAATTTATGCACTAAAGTATCTTTCTTAAGAGTATCCGATCTAGTGGAATCAGTAACAGCTGTGGTAGTGGTAGAACTTCCTATTTGGCTTTTCTTGATTGATAATCTGACCGAAACATCATATACATTATTAGCCGTATCAACATAGTAAATAACTTCATCTTTAAGATCATTAAAACGATAATATCCCATATTTTTAAAACGGTTTTCCAAACGGGATATCTCATTCTCAATTACATAAGCATCTAATCGATCTCCTTTTTTAACATAGGAACCTCTACTGAATAGGTTGTATATAAATTCGTCTTTTGAAAGTTCATAAGTTTGAGACTTTTTTTTCTTCGCCTGTCTTGTTCGTTTTAAATAATGAGCATATAAATCATCTTTTATTTCATCGGCAATATCATAGGTGATCGTATCCATAATCATAGGACGTCCTAATTTTATGGAATACTGCACATGAGCTTTTTTACCGGAAGTAATTACACTGTCTTTTACAATGGACTTACGCCACCCTCTGTTTTTAAAATATTGTTGTATGTTTTTTGAAGAAGTTTTAGATAGTAAGGTATCAACTAATACAGGGGCTTCTCCATTATTATAAAAAAAACGATCAAACCATCTGGATTTGCCAACATAATTTTTTAAGTTATATTTTACATATAGAGAATCCAGTAATTTTTGATTTCTTTGTTTTTGACTAACGGAATAGTATTCTGCGTAGACGGAATCGAATGTAGGATTTGAGAAATCATACAGCCACAACCCTAATGGAATTATGAATAGTATTTTTTTATTAGATTTTTGCTTGACATAACTGTCCAATTCATCCTCAAATGGTTTCTTGTATTCGTTGATAATTTCTTTGCCTTTTTTATTCAAAAAGGGATTACCGTATGCATCCAAATAGGGTTTTCCTTTTTTATCTACATATTTATATTTATTATCAATAAATAAATGTCCATTTTTAGGTACTTTAGTTGTTCTACATGAAAAAATGAGAAACAGTTGAACAAAAATCAATATTTTTACTATAATATTGTATCCTAATTTCATTTTATGTTGTCTGCAAGTAAAATTAAACTTATTCAGTCGCTTTCAAAAAAAAAGTATAGACAAAAATATAACTTATTTGTTGTTGAGGGTATAAAAAGCATTAAAGAATTCTGCTTTTCGCAGTTTTCTGTAAAAAACATTTACAGTACGGTTCCCATTTCTTTTTTAGATGAAAATCAATATCAGATGATCAGTTTCGAAGAATTAAAAAAGATTAGTTTTCTAACCACCCCTCACGATGCATTAGCAGTATTGGAAATACCTCAAAACTCAAATAATTCATATAGCGGAATACAATTAGTATTGGATGAAATACAAGATCCGGGAAATCTGGGAACGATTATACGTCTTGCAGACTGGTATGGAATTAAACAGATTTTGTGCAGTAAAGGAACTACTGATGCCTATAATCCCAAAGCAGTTCAATCTGCAATGGGATCGTTAAGCAGAGTTAACGTTGTATACACAGACATCGCTGAAATATTGACAAATTCCAACATACCGGTTATGGGAACAGATATGAAAGGTGAAAATTTATATACAACGGATTTACCCGAAAATTTTTATGTGGTTATGGGTAATGAAGGAAATGGCGTTTCAGATGAAATAAAATCTCTGTGTACTCATACTCTAACAATCCCCAGATTCGGCTTAGAACAAAAAACAGAAAGTTTAAATGTCGCCATGTCTACCGGAATAATTTTAAGTGAATTCTACTCGAGAGCTGCAAAATTAAAAGGGAATATAAAATGAAATGGAATTCGTATATATCAAAAAAATATCGTAACAATACGGACATATTAAATGAAATAATAGAAAATTTTGATTCTTTAGGTGAGATTATATTTCAAGAACGGAACACTTTACGTAAAATACCTCATCCTGTACTGGGAAACGTAGCGGTAAAATCTTTTAAAAAGCCTCATCTTCTCAATCAACTTGTTTATGCTAATTTTAGAAAATCTAAAGCCCATCGTTCTTATATTCATGCTGAAATTTTAACTTCTAAGGATATAAACACACCGGAACCGATTGGTTTTTTTGAAGAGATTCATACTTTTAAAATCAAAAGATCTTTTTATTTTTCAAAGTATTCTGAGTATGATTTTACTTTTAGGGAACTCATTGAAAAAAGAAATAGTTTTGATGATTGGGAATTAATACTGAAAGAATTTGTTTCATTTGTTTTTTCTATTCATGAAAATCATATCTTATTTAAAGACCTTTCACCGGGAAATGTACTCATAAAAAATGATCAAGAAAAAAACGCATATTCTTTTTCATTAATCGATTTAAATCGGATGAGTTTTCAATCTTTATCTTTAGATCAAAGGCTTCAAAATTTTATTAGATTATCCTTAACGGATGAAATGATCCCTATCATTGCAAAAGAATATGCCAAATACAGCCATGAAAATGTTAATTTTATCAGGGAACAATTGCTTAAAAAAAATAATAAATTCATTGAAAAGAAGGAAAGAAAGAAAAAGATAAAGAAACTGTTGGGCAAAAATGTTTAGCATCTTTTAGTCCCGTTTTTATTTAAATTAACTTTACTATTAAAAATATTAAAAATTTTAAAGATTCAATTTTTTAAACTTTTTCATTTACAAGTAACAAAAAGATATATTAATGAAAATATATACGAAAAGAGGTGACGACGGAACTACGGGTTTGTATGGAGGAAAACGTGTATCTAAGAATTCCATTCGCGTTCAATCCTATGGCGAAATAGATGAATTAAATTCTTATATCGGTTTGCTAAGAAGTTATGGTTCTCTTAAAAATATTGATGAACAATTAAAAATTATACAAAATTTACTATTTACTATCGGTGCTGAATTAGCTACTCCTTCAGAAAAAATGTATTCTCCAAATGGAAAACCTAAAATATCTTGCTTACTTTCTGAAGAAAAAATAATTTTATTGGAGCAATGGATTGATGAAATAAGCGAAACCCTGCCTCCTTTAAAGCAATTTATTCTTCCGACAGGAAATGTATCTTCTTCTACTGCACATGTTGCAAGAACCGTATGCAGAAGATCAGAAAGAACTATAGTCACCTTAGGTGAAATTGAAGATATAAGACCCATAATTCAAAAATTTATAAATCGTTTGTCTGATTATTTGTTTGTTCTTGCGCGATATTTTGCACATTTAGCAAATGAAATTGAAGAACCTTGGAATCCCAATGAATAAAGCATTACTTTTTTTAAACGGAAAAAAACCTACAATTTTACCTGAAAATTTAGATTCATATTCCATTATTACGTGTACAGACGGGGCGTACAGCAGATATGTAAAAAATTTACCTTTTACAATTAATTATATTTCAGGAGATCTGGATAGTGTACAAGTATCGACTATCCCGTCGTCTATTCCAATTATTGAAACACCGGATCAAAACAAAACTGATTTTCATAAGGCTTTAGAATTATTGCTGGATAAAGGTATACATAATGTGGATGTTTACGGTGGCAGCGGAAGAGAAAACGATCATTTCATTGGAAACTTATCTACAGCACTTTTTTTTAAAAATAAACTCCGCATTACATTTTACGATGATTATTCAAAATTCTTTTTCTCGGGTAAATCAACTAAAATTAATGATGCAAAAGGTAAAACCATTTCCTTAATCCCTTTTTTTGAGACTAAAAATATTTGTACGAAAGGTTTACAATATCCCTTATCTAACGAAACTCTTATATTTCCGCAACGAATAGGTACGCGTAATGTGGCTGTAGAAAATGAAGTTGTTATAACCTACGGTGAGGGCGAACTGTTGATCTATATCAGCCGCTAAACTTTTTTGCTAAAAAAATTAGTTAAGTCTTGAGGTTTTAACGATATAGATGATAGAAACAACATCTAATAGCTAAATAATTCACGATTAACTAGTTAACCGTTATAATCATTATTAATGATTCTTTAAAAAGTTTATCTTTTATTTAAATAATATGGATATCTTATTTAAAAAGGTTTTCCTCCCGACATTTGTTTTGCCATTGCTTGCATCATCATCCTTCCTTGCGGTGTTTGCATCATCTTCATCATTTTGCTCATCTGTTCAAATTGTTTTAACAGTTGATTGATATCCTGTATGGATCTACCGCTTCCTTTAGCTATTCTATTCTTTCGAGATGTAGTTATAATAGCCGGATTTCTTCTTTCTTCAGGAGTCATGGAATAAATTAAAGCTTCAATATGCTTGAAAGCATCGTCATCGATATTAATATCTTTTAATGCTTTACCTGCACCCGGTATCATTCCAAGCAAATCTTTCATATTTCCCATTCTCTTAATCTGCTTAATTTGATTAAGGAAATCGTCGAATCCGAATTGATTTTTCGCTATCTTTTTCTGTAATTTACGAGCTTCTTCTTCGTCAAATTGTTCTTGGGCTCTTTCTACTAGTGATACCACATCTCCCATTCCTAAGATACGATCAGCCATACGCGAAGGATAGAAAATATCCAGCGCTTCCATTTTTTCTCCGGTGGAAATAAATTTAATTGGTTTTTCAACCACAGTACGTATAGTTAAAGCAGCACCTCCTCGGGTATCACCGTCTAATTTAGTTAATACTACCCCATCATAATTCAATACATCATTAAAAGCTTTGGCTGTATTTACCGCATCTTGTCCGGTCATGGAATCCACTACAAACAAAGTTTCATTTGGACTGACTTTTTGATGAACGTTTCTGATTTCATTCATCATACTTTCATCAATCGCCAAACGTCCTGCAGTATCTATTATAACAACATTAAATTTATTTTGTTTAGCATATTCTATGGCATGACCGGAAATATCAACCGGATTTTTACTTTCCGGTTCTGTGTATACTTCTACTCCAATTTGATCTCCTAAAACTTTTAATTGATCAATTGCAGCCGGACGATATACGTCACAGGCAACTAATAATACTTTTTTTTGTTTTTTAGTTTTAAGATAATTAGCTAATTTTCCCGAAAAGGTAGTTTTACCGGAACCTTGTAAACCCGCAATTAAGATAACGGTAGGATTCCCGGATAAATTTACTCCAACATTCTCTCCTCCCATTAGATCGGCCAACTCATCATGTACAATCTTCACCATTAGCTGACCCGGCGTAACGGAAGTAAGCACATTTTGACCTAAGGCTTTCTCCTGAATCCTTTTAGTCAAATCTTTGGCCACTTTATAACTAACGTCTGCATCCACTAAAGCTCTTCTTATTTCTTTGACGGTTTCAGCAACATTAATCTCCGTGATCTTTCCTCTCCCGCTGATGTTATGTAATGCCTTATCTAATTTATCTTGTAAATTCTGAAACATATTCGGTACTTATATACTATTATACTATTTATACTAACTGCAAAAATAGTAAAGTTTTACTTAATTTAAAAATATGTATTTCAGTAATTAGAAAGCGCCTTTCTTTGCTAAAAAAGTTTAAAAATGTATATTTGCTTTTATATTAAATTAAATAAAAAAGACATCGTGTTTATATACATGATTAAAAAATTTTCAAATTTTAGCTAACATGAATAAAATTTTAATTACAGGGCATCAAAATCCTGATACGGATACCATTACCTCTGCTATTTCATTTTCTTACTTACAAAATGCCTTAGGTAAAAATACAGAGGCAGTCGCTTTAGGTAACCCCAATGAAGAAACCCAATTTGCCCTGAATTATTTTAAGATACAAGCGCCTAGAGTTATTTCTAGAGCTTCCGATGAAACGAAAGAAATTATTTTGGTAGATCACAATGAATTCCAACAATCGGTTGCAGATATTGAAGAATTGACTATTTTAGCTGTAATAGATCACCATCGTATCGCTAATTTTCATACTTCCGTTCCTCTCTATTATCGCGCTGAACCTGTGGGATGTACTCAAACTATTATTTCAAAAATTTATAAAGAAAATTCCATTGAAATCCCCGCTGCTATCGCAGGTCTTATGGTATCAGGGATTATTTCCGATACGTTATTATTTAAATCTCCTACTTGCACACAAGAAGATGTACATGCAGCTCATGAATTAGCAAAAATTGCAGGTATTGAGGTTGAAAAATATGGGCTTGATCTTCTTAAAGCAGGAACCAATCTTTCCAACAAATCTGCCGAAGAATTACTATCTCTGGATGCTAAATCTTTCGAAGTAAACGGAAAAAAGGTACGGGTTGCTCAAGTTAACACAATTGATTATGATGATGTATTTTCTAATAAATCCAATATAGAGGCTGCTATAGCCGACCAAATTAATAAAGAAGGTTATGATCTTTTTTTACTTGTAGTGACTAATGTATTGGATAGTGATTCAAAAATTTTAGCTATGGGTAATGCTGCTCAGGCTTCAGAAAAGGCTTTTGGAATACAACTTGAAAACGGCGAAGCTTTCCTTAAAGGGGTGGTTTCCCGTAAAAAACAAATTATTCCACAAATAACTGAAGCATTATCCTAGATTCATCCATATTCTTAATTTTTTTAGAAGCCAAGCACTTTATTTAAAAGTGCTTGGTTTTTTCATTTTACAGTTAACACTAAAGGTTGTTAACTTATTTCAAAAAAAATATTTTACACTAATTCTTTCATACTTGACACTATTCCGTAGTGTAATGCTTCATGGGTATTGTTAAAATTTATCGCATCTTCAACGGAAGAAATCACAATGCCCATTTTTGTTTCAAATTCAGTATAAGATTCAAATCTTTTTTCATTAAAATCTTGTTCCAGTTGTTCAGCGGTGATAATTAGCTTACTTTTTAAGTAGTCAATTTCATCTTCTGTAATTACAAATCTGGGAAAAGTACCATTTTGATAGTTTTCAATCCAGTCATTGGTTATCAGCGGATTTAAACCTGACATTTTATAATGAAGAATTTGTTGAGAAACCAACGTATGGGCAACATTCCAAAAAATATTATTTTTAAATCCTTCAGGAATTTTCTGTAATTGCTCTAAACTTAAATCGTCAATCTCTTGTACTAAGGATTTACGGTATATTTTAAAAATTTCAAATTGTTTTTTCACCTCAAAAAGAATTTTAACAAAAGTATTAAAGTTATTTAACTAAACCAATGGCCCTAATCGTATCGGAATCTAAATTAGAAAAATCATTTATTATTTGATCCGCAGTAGACAAATCTTGATCACCGGAGGCTTCACTTTTATAACCTATACAAAATATACCGGCCCTATTGGCGGCAATAACGCCATTAGTCGAATCTTCAATGACAATACAGTTTTCTTTTGGTTGTCCTGATAATTTTACAGCTTCTAAAAATATAGCAGGATCGGGTTTTGATTTTGGAAAATCTTCTCCACTCACAATATGTTTAAAATAAGGAAACAATCCAAAACGATCAAAAATTTTAGTTAAGGTTACACGAGCCGAAGAAGTAGCCAAAAGTAATTGAAAATTATCTTTATATAAACTTTCGATAAGATTTCTTACACCCGGCAATAAATCTAGATCTTCATCTTCTTGAAAAATTTTATTAAAAATATTTCTTTTTTGTTGAACCAATTCCTCAACCTCTTGTTTCAAACCATATTTTTGTTTCAAATTTTGATATAAATTACGGGTAGATAATCCTCTGAACGTATCATATTCTTCCTGAGATATATCCAATCCTATAGAATGAAAATGTTTTTTAAATGACAATTCATGAATAGGCTCAGTATCTACTATTACCCCATCCATATCAAAAATAACTGTGTTTATCATAAGTTTATTTTATCTACGATTGCAGTGTAGGTTTTAATTCTGATATTTTTTAATTATTCTCAATAAAATTTGATTTATTTAAAAAATTGTGAATTTAAAGGCTCAAATTTAAGAAATATTGTTTCTACTATGTAGCCTTTACTAATATTCTAAATTTGGGATGAACATCTACTTTATATAAATTAATTGTAAAATTTTACATTATCTATGAATTTTTATTTTTTTAAAATTTTTAACTCATGAAATTAACACAAATATCCTGTATAATTATCTAAATTTGATATTTAAATTTATATATATGAAAGCGTGTATTATCGTTATTGGAGATGAAATTCTTTCCGGAAGAACTCTGGATACCAATTCTAATTTCATTGCTAAAAAACTAGATCTTACAGGGATTTCGGTTACAGAAATTTCGACAATCTCCGACAACCCCGATTCTATAGTGACTAAATTAAAAGAAGCCTTCGCATCTGACACTAATTTTATAATAACAACCGGGGGACTGGGACCTACTAAAGATGATAAAACCAAACAAACTTTAGCAGAGTTCTTATCTGATCAATTAGTTATTAATCAACCTGCTTTGGATTACATCACTCAGTTGTACTGTACAAATGGTCGAACGATGAATGATTTAACCCGCAAACAAGCTCTTGTACCTTCACATTCGGAAGTTATAATTAATAGATATGGTACAGCTCCTATCTTGTGGACAAAAAAATCAAATAAGATTTTAATCAACCTTCCGGGTGTTCCCTATGAGACCCAAGCTATGTTTGAAGAATTTATTATTCCGAAAATAAAAAAAGAATTTAACCTTCCCTTTATTGTAAGGCGTTCTGTTATTGTTGTAGATTATCTTGAAAGCGAGTTAGCCATAACGCTAACGGATTGGGAAAACAATTTGCCTGATTTTGTGTCTTTGTCTTACTTGCCTTCGGGGGCTAGGATTGAACTTAGATTGAGTGCAAAGGGAACTGATAAAAAACTACTTGAAAAAACAATTACTAAAGAAATAAAAAAACTATCTCAAATTTTACATGAGAAATTGCTCTCAACTACTACTACCAATATAATTGAAATTATTGCCGATTTTTTTTCAAAAAATAATCTTACTTTATCCGTCGCTGAAAGTATTACCGGTGGAAACATATCTCATAAAATCACTTCCTTAGCGGGAAGTTCTGTTTATTATAAAGGAGGAATAACTGCTTATAGCTCTTTAATTAAGGAGAGCGTTTTAAAAATACCCGAACCTTTTATTCATACTCATAAAGTGGTTAGTGAAGAAGTAGCTAAAGAAATGGCAATTCAGTGTGCAAAGTTATTTAATTCAGATGTTGCAATATCTACTACAGGCGTTGCCGGTCCAAGTTCTGATGAATTTAACGATCCGGTAGGTTTAGCTTATATAGGTTTATATGTTCATGGAAACACCTATGTAAAAAAATATTATTATCCTCATGTAACGAGAGATGAAATGATTACTCGAATAACTAACAAAGCATTGGAATATATTTATTTTGAAATGATTGAAAACAAATAAAAGTTGACCTACGCATTTGGTATAATTTTAGATTTTACGTAGAGATAACAAATCATCAGATTATGAAAAAAAGAAAATTAGGTCCGACTGATCTTGAGGTTTATCCATTTGCTTTTGGGGGCAATGTATTTGGTTGGACTGCCAATGAAAACACTTCTTTTGAATTATTAGATCAATATACCGAATTAGGATTTAACTTTATTGATACCGCAGATGTATATTCTGCATGGGTTCCCGGCAATAAAGGCGGAGAATCAGAAACCATCATTGGAAAATGGATGCATCAAAAAGGATCTAGAGATAAACTTGTTATTGCAACTAAAGTAGGGGGAGAAATTGACAGTACACATAAAGGGTTGAAAAAATCATATATTCTTTCAGAAGTTGAAGAATCACTAAAACGTCTTCAAACCGATTATATAGATTTATATTTTACTCATTTTGATGATCCCGATACTCCCATAGAAGAAGTATTGGACGCCTATCAGCAATTAATAAAAGAGGGTAAAATACGTTACATAGGGGTTTCCAATATGTCTCCTGAGAGAATTGTAAAATCATTGGAAATAAGTAAATCTAATAATCTACCTTCTTATTCCATTTTACAGCCTGAATATAATCTGTATGATCGACAACCGTATGAAAAGGATTACGAACCAATTGCCGAAAAATACCAATTAGGTGTCATGACTTACTATTCTTTGGCAAGTGGTTTTCTAACCGGTAAATATCATTCGGAAGCGGATTTAAATAAAAGTAAAAGAGGTGACAGCTTAAAGAAATATTTAAACGACAGAGGCTTACGAATTATAAAAACTTTAGAGGATGTTGCCGCACGAAATACAGCTACCCCGGCTCAGGTTGCTATCGCATGGATCATTCAAAGACCGAGTATTACTACTCCTATAGCCAGTGCTTCTAAATTGGGACAATTGGATATATTAAAAGCGGTAGACCTAAATTTATCTCAAGATGATATTAATGATTTGGACATTGCCAGTAAGGTAACTTCATAACGACAAGCGTTCAAATAATATAAAAAAAAGTATTCATCCTCTTGAATACTTTTTTTCCTTTTATAAGATAATTTAATTAATATAATCTGTTTTTATAATATAAATATAAAATTTTTCTGTCTTTTAAGCAGGTGATGAAATTTGATTTTATTTTTTCTCTGATATTATTTATTATCTTTGCAAAAAATTTTATTCAATTTCATGGAATTATACTACTCATTTTCAATCCTTATTATTTTAGCTGCTATTTTTTCATACATTAATGTAAGGTTTTTAAAATTCCCTTCTACCATCGGAATAATGATCATTGCGTTAATTATGTCAATAATTTTAGTTCTTTTAGGTAGTTTAACCTCTAAACCTTTAAATGATATTGCCTCATTAATTAAAGAATTTGATTTTACCGAAATTTTGATGGGGTGTATGTTAAATTTCCTGCTATTTGCCGGAGCTATACATATCAATATGTCGGATCTAAAGGAACAAAGGCTTCCTGTTATAATATTTTCTACTTTAGGAGTTATAATATCTGCCATCGTTGTGGGCGTAGGCCTTTATTATACATCCAATTATCTTCTTCCTCTTATAAATGTACATACAGAAATTCCTTTAATATATTGTTTACTTTTTGGTGCTTTAATTTCTCCGACAGATCCGATTGCGGTATTGAGTATATTAAAACAAGCCAATGTTTCTAAGTCTTTAGAAACAAAAATTGCAGGTGAATCTCTTCTTAATGACGGGGTAGCTGTGGTATTGTTTGCCGTATTAGCTAATCTTGCTTATAATCCCGTAGTAGTTGCCACCGGACGAATGGATTTATCATTTGCCCATATTTTTGATTTATTTCTTAGAGAAGCGGTAGGCGGATTGTTATTAGGGGCGGCTCTTGGATATCTCGCTGCTTATGCGATACGAACTTCACATGATTATAAAGTTTCGGTTTTGATTACCCTAGCGGTAGTTATGGGAGGATATCTTATTGCAAGTTCTTTGCATACGTCTGCTCCTCTTGCTATGGTGGGTGCGGGATTGATAATAGGAGAATCCAGACGAAGATTGGGTACTAGTAAAAAAGCAGTGTGGGTACTTTCTGGGAATTAATCGATGAGGTTATGAATGCAATTTTATTCCTTTTTATGGGATTCCAACTTTTACTTATCGACGATCTAATTCATTACTGGCTACTAGGTATTATATGCATTATAATTGTTTTATTCGCTAGATTTATTTCTATTAAAATTCCAACAATGATTATTCCTTTTAAGGAAAAATTCAGCAAAGGAACTATTGCCGTTTTAGTATGGGGTGGCTTACGCGGCGGGGTCTCCATCGCATTGGCTCTTTCAGTTCCTGAGAGTGACTATAAAGAAACTATTATAGCCGTTACTTATGTGGTGGTGGTTTTCTCAATTTTAGTTCAAGGATTGACTGTTGGAAAAGTAGCAAAAGACATTCAGTAAATTACTGCATCGTAACTATTTTCAAATAGTATTAAAAATAATGATAGTATCTGCAATAATCAATACATGCAGATACTATTTTCGTTTTAATACCGATTTAATTTCTATTGGTACTTCAATTTTGTTCAATTTATAAATTGCTGCAACTTCACTTTTTATACTTATTTTTAACATACGCCAATTTAAATGGAGTATATTAAAATACAACTATGGTTTACTTATTAAATGATAAGGTAATGGCATATTTATTGTTTAAATCATAAAGAACTACAAGATTATTACACTTCCTTCGAAATTGAAATAATAGTAAACTCTAAAAAATTTTATAAATGGAAGGAATGGGTATTTTATGGTCTATAATTATTGGAATTATAGCCGGTTTTATTGCAGGTAGAATTATGCGAGGCAGTGGATTTGGAATGTTAGTTAATTTGCTTGTTGGATTAGTAGGAAGTATATTGGGGGGTTGGATCTATAGTTTGTTGGGCTTTTCCAGTGGAGGTAAATTAGGTATGTTACTAATGTCTGTAATTGGTTCTGTGGTCCTTCTATGGATAATATCATTATTTAGAACAAAAAAACCTTATTAAATTATAATATGTTATGAAAAAAGTATTATTGGGTACAATCTTGGGTGCTGCTCTAGGTTATGTTGCCAGAAAAATGCAAGAAGATGGATTTCTAGATCAAGTTTCTGATGAGATAAGTAAATTTACATCCAAAACCAAAAAAAATTTTAGCAATATAGTGGATGTTGGTAAAAATGAGGCTGAGTATTTAAAAGATCGAGCAAAAAAATACGGAGAAAAAGGAGAAAGCTTTATACACGATGAGTAATAAGAGTAAGCATTAATCAGTAAGTAATAAATTGAATACATGTAAATAGCAGCTAATTAGCTGCTATTTTGTTTACCTGTCGAAATATTCTATATTTACATTTTAAATAGTATACTATTAATTTTACTACCTTTATATTGTATGCTTTTTTACTTCATTTTAGATTTAAAATATTCATAATTAAGATAAATAAAATATGAAAGTAACAGGTACACCTATTGAATTAGGTACTGAAAATATTGGAAAACTTTTAAAACAATATGCTATTCCTGCTATTATAGCCATGATTGCTTCCTCTCTCTATAATATTACGGACAGCATTTTTATAGGACATGGTGTAGGACCTTTAGCTATTTCCGGATTAGCCATTACTTTTCCTCTTATGAACCTTGCTGCAGCTTTTGGCTCGTTAGTTGGTGCAGGTGCTGCTACCTTACTTTCCGTTCGTTTGGGACAAAAAGATTATACCACAGCCAACAGCATTTTAGGTAATGTGTTCATCATGAACTTATTTATAGGTATTTCGTTTACCATTATTTCCTTATTGTTTTTAGATCCGATATTATATTTTTTCGGTGCGAGTGAAAAAACCCTTCCCTATGCTCATGATTTTATGGTTATTATACTTTCAGGTAATGTAATCACTCATATGTATCTTGGATTAAATTCTATGTTACGTTCTTCCGGAAAACCAAGACAGTCCATGTATGCGACCATATTTACCGTACTTATAAATTTAGTTTTAAATCCTTTATTCATTTTCGTTTTTAATTGGGGTATTCGTGGGAGCGCCATTGCTACGGTTATTTCTCAAACTTCAGTATTAATTTGGCAGATTTATCTGTTTTGCGATAAAAATAATTTTATCCATATACAGAAAGGAATTTTTAAATTAAACAAATATATAGTTAAAGATTCTCTATCTATTGGTATGTCGCCGTTTTTAATGAACGCAGCTGCCTCGGTGATTGTTATAATTATTAACCAGGGCCTTTTAAAATATGGTGGAGATCTTGCCGTTGGTGCTTACGGAATTGTAAATAGGATTGCGTTTTTATTTGTAACCATAGTATTGGGATTAAATCAAGGTATGCAACCTATAGCCGGTTATAATTTTGGAGCAAAACTTTATCCCAGAGTAACACAGGTTTTAAAAAAAACAATTTTAGGAGCTACTCTGGTCATGTGTACCGGCTTCCTTGTGGTTGAATCTGTGCCTCATGCGGTTGCTTCTATTTTTACAACCGATAAAGAGTTAATTGATATTGCATCCTTAGGATTGCGCATGGTATTTATTTGTTATCCGATTGTAGGTTTTCAAATTGTTACTTCTACCTTTTTCCAAAGTATCGGAATGGCTCAAAAAGCTATAATTTTATCTCTCACTCGCCAAATACTATTTTTAATTCCTTTTTTACTAATTCTACCTAAATTTTTCGGCATTGCAGGAATATGGTTGAGTATGCCTTTAGCTGATTTTTTCGCTACTATTTTGGCTGCCATTATGCTTTATAAGCAATACAAAGAATTTAATAGATATAATCCTGAAAACTAATATAAGTACGTTATGAAAGATAAATATTTTATTACCATTGGCAGACAGTTAGGAAGCGGTGGCAGACAAATCGGGAGAAAATTGGCTGATTTATTGGACATTTCATATTACGACAAAGAGATTATTAATCTGGCTTCAATTGAGAGCGGTTTAAATGCTGATATTTTTGAGCAAGCAGATGAAAAAAATTGTTATAGTTTTTTTGATAATTTTTTTGGTATGCAATTATCTAAAAACTATTTAGGAAACGAAAATTTATTTGAAATACAAAGTAAAATAATTAAAGAAGAAGCCCTTAAAGGTTCTGCTCTTTTTGTGGGTCGTTGCTCCGATTATATTTTGCGTGAATATGAGAGAAGGATAGACATATTTATTACAGCTAATAAAGAAGATAGAATTCGGAGAACATCTCAAAGAAAAAATATTTCTTTAAAAGAAGCAGAAGAATTAAACGTAAAAATAGATAAAAAGAGAAAAGAGTATTATAACTTTTTTAATAAGAAAAGTTGGGGGCATGCCAGTTCTTATCATCTTTGCATCAATTCATCCGTTTTAGGGATTGATAAAAGTGTACTTCTTATTAAAAGTTTTGTAGAGCAAAAATTTGCACTTTAGTTGTTATTTATAAAGAATATACAAGCTAAAAATCTTACTTATTTTTAGAAATAACAAGGAACAATTATTGTTATAAATCTTGTGAATCTATTTTACTTTTTAAACTTTACTGCCAGAGAATTTATGAAAAAAATATCGTGGATGTATTTTCAACTATTAAAAGACAGTAGAGAATAATGAAAAATTATCTTGATTATGACAAAAGTATTATATTTGAAAAAAAATAAGATTACTATATGAAATTGCTTGAAGGAAAAACCGCGATTATTACCGGAGCAACCCGAGGTATTGGAAAAGGAATTGCTGAAGTATTTGCTCAAAACGGAGCAAATATAGCTTTTACTTATGCATCTTCAGTAGCTAAAGCAGAAGAGCTGGAAAAAGAATTAGGTTCTTTAACTAAAATAAGAGGATTTCAATCAGACGCTTCAGATTTTGATTCTGCTCAGAAACTTGCCGATGATGTTATAAAAGAATTCGGGCAAATTGACATTGTGGTTAATAATGCAGGTATCACTAAAGATAACCTTATATTAAGAATGAGTAAAGAGGATTGGGATGAAGTGATTCGCATCAATTTGGATTCGGTATTCAATCTTACCAAAGCAATCATAAAACCGATGATGAAGCAAAAAAAGGGTTCGATTATCAATATGAGTTCTGTAGTTGGAGTTAAAGGTAATGCAGGTCAAGCAAATTATGCTGCTTCTAAAGCAGGAATTATTGGATTTTCTAAATCCATAGCATTGGAATTAGGATCAAGAAATATTCGATGCAATGTGGTTGCTCCCGGATTTATTGAAACTGAAATGACTGAAGCTTTGGATGAAAAAACCATTCAAGAATGGAGAAATAATATTCCTTTGAAAAGAGGAGGAACCCCTGAAGATATTGCTAATGCATGTTTATATCTTGCCAGTGATTTATCAAGCTATGTAACCGGACATGTACTCAATGTCAACGGTGGAATGCTTACTTATTAAAAAATATGGATTAAAGCACGATAAACAAGAGATTAAATTTTTTTAATCTCTTTCTTTTTTAACTTTAAAAACTATGTATAGTAATAAATTATCAGTTCAACTAATTGGAGAAGTTTTATATCGATACGGAATTACGGATATCATATTATCTCCGGGATCTAGAAATGCACCTTTAACCATACATTTTACTAATCATCAAGAATATACTTGTTACAGCATAGTGGATGAGCGATCAGCAGCATTTTTTGCGTTAGGAATGGCTCAATCAAAGAAAAAACCGGTGGCCATCTGTTGCACCAGCGGCACAGCATCCGCTAATTATTATCCGGCAATTATAGAAGCTTTTTACCAAAATATACCTATAGTCGTACTTACTGCTGATCGACCGGAAAATTATGTTGATATTTTTGACGGTCAGACTATAAGACAAAAAAATATGTATAGCAATCATATTTATGGATCTTATCAATTGTCTGAATCAGAAAGTGAAGAATCAATTACACAAAATTTTCTAGATTTAAAAAAAGCATTGAATACTTGTGTTTTAAAATCAGGACCGATTCATATCAATATTCCCTTTTCAGAACCTTTATATGAGCAAACAGATCAAATTGAAATTTCATTTGAAAAACTTACTCTTCCTGTAAAAAATTACAATTCAGATAAATACAAACCCTTGTTTTCTACTTGGAACAACTTTTCTAAAAAGATGATTCTTGTTGGAATGCAACAACCCAATTCGGAATTAAATCAATTACTCGAAAAATTAGCTGAGAGGGAAGATACGATTATTCTTACTGAAGTTACTTCAAATCTAAATTCTTCAAAATTTTATCCCAATATTGACCGTTATATGTTTCCTTTTGGTGAAGAAACGCTAGATGATTATAAACCGGAATTACTTCTTACCATTGGTCAAAATATTGTTTCAAAAAAAATTAAAGATTTTTTACGAAAATCTAAGTTGAAGGCCCATTGGCATTTAGATGAATATTGGCATCCTGATACTTATTTTTCTTTAACTGAAAAAATTGAAGAAAATCCGGTCATTTTTTTAAAAGAATTAGTGAAAGTTCCTCCCGTTGCTTCTTCGTATTCTTTACTATGGAAACAACTTAAAGATGAGCGACAACTAAGTCATAATGATTTTATTAAAAACTTAACATTTTCCGATTTACGTGTTATAAAAACTTTGGATGAAAAAATACCTGATTCATATAATCTGCAAATTTCTAACAGTTCTATGATCAGATATGCTCAGTTATTCAATTTTAACTCTAAAAATAAGATATTTTGCAATCGCGGTGCCAGTGGCATTGACGGGGCAACTTCAACGGCCGTTGGTTTCGCCGTTGCAGATACTCACCCTACTCTTTTGATCACCGGTGATATTGGTTTTTTTTATGATTCTAATGCTCTATGGAATAAATATATTCCTAATACATTTAGGATTATACTTGTAAATAATGGTGGTGGCGATATTTTTAAAATTATTCCCGGTCCCGATTCTTCCAATTCTTTAGAGGAATATTTTGTTACCCGACATAATCGTACTGCTCGATTGATGGCTCAAGAATATAATTTTGAATATATTCAAGCTCATAATCAAGAAGAACTGTTAAAACAATTAGATTCTTTTTTTCTTTGCTCGAAAAAACCTAAATTATTGGAAATTAATACTATTAATCAACCCAATTCACAAATTTTACGTGAATATTTCAAATATTTAAATCAGGAATAAAAACATGAGAATTAATTTATTCACCCCTATGAGGGAAGAAAATCAAAAAATTTTAGATGCTTTAAAGGTTTTTTCTAAATTAAAACATTCTTATGAGGTTATTATAACCGGTATAGGTCGTGAAAAAATTGCTAAATCCATGATTACTAAACCAAAGTCTGATTTAGATGTTTTAGTAGGATTTACAGCTATTACCGGAATTGAGAAAACGATGCCTAAAGAGCTACAAAAAGGAAGTTTAGTTGAAGTGGTGGCTTCTTCGTTATACGGATATTCAGGAGAAATATTTGAAAATGGAAAATTAATACTTTCCTCATCTCATACTCATTTTCCTAAACTAAGTTCCCTCACCTCCGATAAGTTTGTTACGACTTCCAATATTCCGATCGGAACATTGATTAATATGGAAGATTATACTTTTATGTATTTGAAAAGACCACAGGATTTTATCCTGCGTATTATCTCTGATTTTTTACCTCATCAGGAAGAAATTGATTTTTTTAAAATTATTGAAGAAATTAGTTTTTCTTCGGTAATTGAGTTTTTGGAAGGATTGAATTAATTTAGGATTATGTGCCCAATTCCAATTGATTTTTAACCAAATTATAGTAATTTGACCTTAATTTTACTAATTGGCTATGATTTCCTGTTTCTACTATTTGACCGTTTTTTAAAACTACTATTTGATCTGCATTTTTAACTGTTGATAATCGATGGGCTATAATTATCACGGTTTTACCTTTAAAAAATTCTTGTAAATTAGCATGAATAATCCTTTCATTTTCAGAATCTAAAGCAGAAGTAGCTTCATCAAAAAATAAGTATTCAGGATTTTTATAAACAGCCCTCGCTATAAGAATTCTTTGTTTTTGTCCGCCCGATAATTCTATCCCGGCATTCCCAACACGAGTGAAATAATGCATCGGTAAGTTTTCAATAAAATCTTGTATTCCCGCTATTTTTGCTGCTTTTCTAAGTTTATCTACATCATAGCTTTTTCCGGACATGGAAATATTACTTGCAATGGTATCACTAAAGATGGTTCCATTTTGAAGCACTGTTCCACATCGCTCTCTCCATTCTTCGGCATTTATATCATTCATGGAACAGGTATCTAAATATATTCCTCCTTTTTTTATAGGATAGTACGATAATAATAATTTCAACAGAGTTGTTTTACCACTACCACTAGCGCCGACAATGGCCGTTATGGAGTTTTTAGGTATTACCATATGTATATCCTTTAATATAAAGGGATTATGGGTTCCCGGATATTTAAAGGACACATGATCAATATAAATATTATGAATAACGCAATTTTTTATGTGCTTTTTATTTTGAGAATCTTCATCAGGTATTTCATAGATTAGTTCAATTCTTTTATTGGCAATAATGGTATCTTGTGTATCACGAAGAAACATAATTAAATTTTGTAGTGGTGTTGAAAGTTGTCCGATGACATAGGATATTCCCATTAAAGTTCCCAAAGACATTTGGTCCTCTATGATAAATGTTGCACAAAATGCTATGGCAATAATTTCTTTTAATTTGGAAAGTGTATCTACTCCAAAAAGCTGATAGGTATTTAAAAGTAACGATTTAATTTCCAATCGGTTTAATTTATCTTGAGTAGAAATAATTCGATTAATAATTTTTTCCTGAGCATTATTAATTTTTATCTCAGGCATATTCATTATGAATTCATATATATTATTGCTGTTTTCTGATCTTTTTAAAAATGATGCATATTCAATTATATTTCGTTTATTAAAAAAAATAGAAAACCACAATACTGAAATTATTGACAATACTAGATATACACAAAATATGGTTATGCTAAAATATGCCAATACACAGCTAAAAACAACCACATTTAAAAAACTCAATAGTAAAGTAACCCCTTTCCAAGTAAAAAACCGTTGAATGGTTTGCTGATCTTCCAACCGTTGTAGAATTTCCGTGTTAATTTGAGTGTCAAAGAAAACTATGGGTAAACGTAATATTTTTAAAAGTAATGTTTTTCGTAATTCAATACTTAATATGAAATTTAGCTTAGTAAGCACAATTTGACTAAAAAAGTCTGAGGCAAAATTAGATATGAACAAAATAAATTGCGCTAATAAAAGATAATAAACTACTCGTAATGATTTTGAAGAAATTCCTAAATCAATAATGTTCTGAAAGGTAAAGGGAATGAACCAATTCGTCACTAATCCTATGAAAACTAAAAATATAGCAAGGAAATAGTTACGTTTATGATTTTTTAAAAACCTATACGTATATTTTATTATACTGGATTGAAACAAACTTTTATTTTTTACATTATCAATTTTTATAGTGCAAAAATTTTCAGAAGGTTCTAAAAATAAAACGATCCCCTTAGTATTGTTTTCTTTCCACTCAGTTATAAAAGATTCTCTATCTAGTACTACCTTACCATAACTGGGATCTGCTAAATGATAATAAACTTGATTTTTCTTTTTAACTATTTTTTCTAAAACTACAAAATGACTTTGTTTCCAATATAAAATATAAGGCGTGGGAATTTCATCTAATTCTTCAACTGTTAATTTTAACGCATGGGCTGTTAATCCTAATTTTTCGGAGACATCCACGAGATCTTGTACAGATACTCCAATACGAGTAAATTCAAAAAAAGATTTAATATAATTAAGTGAAGTTTTTTTGCCAAAATAGCTCATGATCATGGCTAGACAGGCTGCTCCGCAATCGCTGCTTTCGAGTTGATTATAAAATTGTAAACGATGCCTTTTATTTATTCGCATTCTCTAAAATTTCACTTATTTTATTTCTTATAACCTTTTCTTTTTCTGTCTCATCCCATGAATACACACAATACTCTCTATTAGCGGCCAGACTTTCCAAGGCAGTTTGAGAACATCCCCCATTACATAAAGGTAAAATTTTACATTCTAAGCATGGGCGATTCTTGAACTTTGAATTCATTCGTTTATTTAACGAGTCATTTTCCCAAAATAATTCTCCGTTTTCCGTTAAATATCCTTCCCTATTTTTAGTTGAGAAATCACGGGCCGTGCATTTAAATATATCTCCATTATAATTGATAACAACACTATTTTTTTTATCTGCATAGCATGAATTTCGAAGGGTATCCGGGCTATATTCATGGCATGAGGTTTTCCCTCCTTTGCTATTTATTTGATTCATTTCTTTATCAACAATATCTTGTGTCTGATCTATTTTTTTATTTTGCCATACTCTATGAAAATCGAATTTTAAAAATTGAGTTTTAATATCTTCTTCGACGTCTTCGAAATCGTCATAAATTTTGTTTGCATTAAAAATATTTGAATCAGTGAAATTTATTCTAACATTCACATAGAATTTATTCTTTATCAAGTTTTTTATATTTGAAACAATTTTATCATAAGAACCCTTATTTTGACTTATATAGCGCACTTTATTATGTTCTTCTTTATGACCATCTAAAGTGATTTGTAAATTGCATCGGACGTTTTTATCCAAGAAAAAATTTATAAATTCTTGATTTGCTAAATATCCATTAGTAGTGAAAGATGTATAAGCATTTATATTTTTCTCTGTACATCTTTCTAAATAATAATTAATTATAGGAATTACATTTTTATTAAAATATAATAAAGGTTCTCCGCCAAAAAATGAAATATTCATATTTTTTAAATCCTTATTATTGGTAATGGTATCTATCAACTTTTTGATTTTAGATAGTCCATTTTCATTTAACCTTGAACTTTTTACCAGATTTTCATAACAATACCAACATTTAAAATTGCAATTCATAGTTGGATTGATAGTTAATAAAAACAATGAATTATCTTCATCAATGCTTTTACTTATTTTTTTTATTTCATCCAGCTCATCTATTTCATCATTAATAATAAATTTTTCTTCTACCATATAATTGAAAAATTCCGGATGGATCTCTTTTAGCTCTGATGTTTTATACATTTCCATTAATTCTTTAAGTTCAGATTGTATAAAAAGTAATCGTTGCTCAAGGGTATTATATAAAACATATTGCTCTCCATAAGGTAAGCATACATTATAATGACTATATTTCATAGAATGTATTTCCATTATATATATTTAATTTATTTAGTTCACTTCTATTACTAATTTTGAAAGATAAAATCCATTTATAACATATAATTCTTATTAGATATATAATTATTTTTAGATGATCATTTTTAATCTATTTTATCATCTATTGAAATTTATAATAGGTATAAATATTATTAAAAGTTATGTGCAGATTTTTCATTAAAAAACAGAGTGTTAAACAACACTCTGTTAAATTCTTAATCTTAAATTCGATTTAAAATCCTTGTAGTGCATCTATTAGCTGCCATACCTCCAAGTACTTCACATGAAGTTACTGCAGTAAATGATTTTGAAAATCCACCTTTTAAAACTGTTCCAGATGTTTTTAATGTTTCAAATTTTTTAACGTCTACTTTTTTTGTTGTTTTCATAATTTTAATTTTTAAATTAATATTAGAGTAACCTTTTTATGTCATGACTCATTTATGGACAATGATTGCAATCTTTATTTTATTTTAATATATTCTATTAGTATAAATTATTTTATATATAAATATCATTATGCTAAATGACAATTTGTAAAATATTAAGCATTCTAATATTATTATATTTCTTATACCGGATTGACTAAAATTTTTACATTTTTTTACTTATTATAAATTTTAGATAACGAAATAAATTTATCTTTTATCGCTAATTTTAATTAGTAAACTTTAAGAAAAACGTTATGTATCATATAATTAATATACACATACAAATATAGAAAATTTATATTATAATTAAAATTATAAAATAATTTTTATAACATAAATACACATAATTATTAATAAAATTATTTAAATAGAAATTAAAAAAATACAATAATTAACAATAGTCAACTAAAAATTTTATAGATAATCTTTTCGAGTATTATTATATCAGCTAATTGAAATTATCCTATTAGAATTTATAAATTTTTACCTCTCATATTAAACAGGCTAAATTTTTATTTTTAACTCAATTTAGTAATAAAGAACTTTTATAAAACTAACCTAACATTTTTTAAACTTTTATATTCCAAAACAGAGTATTGCTGCTAACAATACTCTGTTAGACTAAAGTAAGATTGTTAACATTTCCATCTAACCGGACCCGTACATTTATTTATACAAATTCCTACATTCATACATCCACCCATTACATCCTTAGCATCAACTGCAGTTAATGATTTTGAAAAACCTCCTTTTAAAACTTCTCCTGACGTTTGTAATGTTTCAAATTTTTTAACGTCAACTTTTTTTGTTGTTTTCATATTTGAATAATTATTATAAATTTTAGAGTAACCTTTTTGTGTCTTGACTCATTTATGGACAACGATTGCAATCTGTATTTTTATTTAATTCTGTTCTGATCTTCTGTATTACTTCCCTCAATATTTTTTTCTTTTACTGTTGAACTTCCTAATTTATAGCTTAACGATATTCGTATTGAAGGAGATTCATAATACCCTCTATATTTAGCACTTATGCCGTTATTAGTGCTTTTATTTCTAAATTGATCTGCATTAAATAGGTTAGTAACCTGTAAGGATAATTGCATTTTTTTATCCAACAGTAGAGCTTTAAAAAACATATCCATTTGTGTTAATGAATAATTGGTACTTAAAGCTCCTTGACTGCGCGGGTAATAAGAAATTATCAAGTCTGCTGACAGTGTCTTACTTTTATTAAGGATAAATGTATTATTAGCTTGTATTCTACCCATAAATCCTTCTTGAGATTTATCCGTGATCGGATAAATTTTAGATTTTAAATATAGATAACCCCCGACTAACATTAGATTACTTTGCAACCAATTCAATTTAGTATAGGTAAAAGATTGAATTATCCCTACCCCATAATTATCAAAATAATTTTCCACTTTTGTTGCTTGTATATAACTATCTTTATCCAAATAGGCAACATCGTTAAAGTTATCTTTTTGAACCATAAATTGTAAAATGGTTTGTATAATATCTTTATAATAATAAGATAGCTCAATACTGTTATTAATGACAGGTTTTAAAAAAGGATTACCCTCTGAATATTGATAGGGATTTGAATAATTCCTGAAAGGATTAACGGAATTGTAATCCGGCCGGTCAATTCTTCTAGAATAGGTAAAAGAATAAGAATTATTTTCGTTTGCTTTATAAAGTATATATAAAGTTGGAAATAATTTCAAATAATTATTTTTATTGCATTCATTAAGTGAAATGGAATTTCCACGAGTTTGCGTATTTTCCATTCTAATCCCTAGTTGAATATCCCATTTTTTCATTTCTTTACTGGCTGAGACATAAAGAGCTTGCGAATTTTCTTTATATATAAAGTCATCTTGATGCGTTTTTTCAATTACATTCTCACTTTTTGTCAGATAATTCCTTAAACTGCTTTTCGTTTTCGTAAAAGATATTTTAGCCCCGTATTGTAAGTTTATAAAAGAAAGGGGGTAATCAATATCAACCCGGCCGCTATAATTATCTATATCTAGCGATCCCTTATTTTCAACTGGGAAATAACGCGTAATTAGATCGTTGTGAGTCCCATAAGAACGGGTTAAATAATTGTATTTTTTCTCAGTATTGTAGTTAAAATAATCAAAATTCAATTTTATTTTTTTACCTAAACTATCAATGGTAAAATGTGAATACCAATTAAGTGAATTCAATCTTTTTGTAGAATTTTCATAGCTTTTAGTCCTGAGTAATGAATCCAATTTATTTTCATATGTATGGAAATTTGTTATATCCTTATATCGAGAATGCGGTTCTGAATAATTGAGCAAATATTGTATTCCTGAATTCCATTTAGAAGTTAATTGATAATCTAACAAAAATTTTGAACTGAGTGTATTTTGATAATTTTTACCTGTTTCCTTTTCATCCCATAATTGCTCGGGATAATACACCTTACTTTTTTTTACATTTTTGTAATTGCCGTTCGAGTAATTAGATGATAGGCCTAAGTTTATTTTATTTTTACTGTAAGTAAAGTTTGCTCCAAAATTACCTGATGCGTAATACCCTTGTTTATATGAAGACGTAAGGTTAGATGCCCAAAAATCTTTTTTGATTTTTTTTAAATTTATATTTATGAGGCCTGAGTTACCTTCTGCATCATATTGTGAAGGAGGCGTAGTTATAACTTCAATATTCTTTACCTGGTCAGAAGGGATACTTTTTAAATAATTAAATAAATCATCACCATTCAGAGAAACGATCTTATCATCAATCAGCACTTTTACCGAACTTTTACCTGTAAGAAATAATTGATTATTTCGTACCTCTATTCCCGGCATAAGGTGTAAAATATCTAAAACATCTGTTCCGGCGGATCCTATTGAATTTTCAATATTATAAATCGTTCGGTCAACTTTCTTTTCAATTAACCTTTTTTTTCCGGTAACTAATATCTCCTGTAATTCGTTAGGCGTTCTAATGGATAGTATACCTAAATCAGTATCTTCTTTAAGTTCCAAGCTTTGAGCATATAAAACTTCCTCCGATTCTTTAATGATCAAATTATAATTTCCTAGAGACAAATGATCAAAACGAAATTTACATTCTTCTTTGACTATAACTTTTCCTACTATCGAATCTCGATTTGCCAGAATTACTTCAGCTAAATGACCGGAATTAACTTTTTCAAATTTTATTTCTCCTTTAATATGAACTTTTTGAGAAAAACTTAGGAAGAACTGAAAGAATAAAACTAATAAAATATTAATCTTCATACAAGCACATTTATATCATTATCCTTAGTTTTACAAATACATTTCATAAATGATTACTAATTAAATTACTCTCATTGATAGAAATTTTTAAATTTAGATTTCCTGATCAGATACAACCTATAAAAACAGAGAACTTATAAAATTTAATACAGATAAATATAAAGAATTCATAGTAATTTTATTTTATATAAAATACAAATTTATATTATAATACTATTTAAATAAAACTGAATTATATCATATTTTATTATTACTCAATGAGTACTTAGTCTTGAATACATCATTTTAAAATAAAATATCAAATTTTAAAATATTTTTCTATCTCTACTTATTAGCCATTTGTAAACTTCTAACTTGTTATGTAGTTACTTTATACTATAAACTAGTGATTTAAATAACATTTCTTTTTTAATTTATTATTAACAAGTAAAACGTTTTTTTATAAAAATCTGAAATATAAAAAACAGTACTTTTGTAAAATGAAACTATTGAGTTACAACGTTAACGGAATAAGAGCCGCATTAAATAAAGGCTTAATTGATTGGTTGAAATCTGCCAATCCTGATATACTTTGCTTGCAAGAAATAAAAGCACATACTGATCAATTCGACTCAACAGTATTTGAAAGTTTGGGTTATCATTCCTACTGGTTTCCGGCAGAAAAAAAGGGATATAGCGGAGTAGCAATTTTATCTAAAGAAAAACCGGTTTCAGTGAAATATGGTTGTGATGAGCAAGAATACGATCAAGAAGGAAGAGTATTACAAGCAAATTTTGAAAACTTTTCAGTTTTAAGTGTTTATGTTCCCTCTGCAACCAATATTTCTCGTTTAGGTTTTAAAATGAAATTTTGCGAATATTTATTAAATTATATTAAAAAATTAGAAAAAGAGTTTAAAAACCTTATTATAAATGGCGATATAAATATTTGTCATAAAGCCATAGACATCAATGATCCGGTTCGAAATGCTAAAGTTTCCGGTTTTCTTCCTGAAGAAAGAGAATGGATGGATCGTTTCTTTGATCAATGTAATTTGGTAGATACTTTACGGGTTTTTAATCATGAACCCAATCAATATTCGTGGTGGACATACCGTGTAAAAACAGCCAGAAGTAATAATAAAGGATGGCGCATCGATTACACTTTGGTTACCAAGCCTTTGGTAAAACATTTGCAAAGAGCTTATATTTTAACTCAAGCAGTACACTCTGACCACGCTCCGGTAGGTATTGATTTCGACCTAAATAAAACACAAAATCTTTAATTAAATTATCTAATTATGAAAAAAGCAACTTGTATTATTTCTCTTGTAATTCTCGCCGCATCCTGTGTACCTCAATCCAGATACGATGAATTAGAAAAAAAATATTATGCTTCATTGCAAGGAGAAAGAAAAAGTCAAAAAGCAATTCAAGAAAAAGAAAACGAATTAAAATCTTTATCCGACCAATATTCATCATTACAAGAACAACAAGACGCCCTGGCTAAAAAGAAAGCACAGCTTGATGCTGAATATTCAGATCTTCAAATAGAATATGCTACACGACTTAAAGATATGGAAGATCTTAAAGCCAAAAACGCACAAATAGCTGATCAAGTTCAAAGTACGGAACAATCCAGAAAAAAAATATTAAATGAATTAGAGCAAACCCAAGGTCAGCTACAAGAAAAAATTAGAAGAATTAATGAGCTGGAAAACTTAATTTCTCAACAAAAAGAATCGGTTTCCAAATTAAAAAACAAACTTCAAATCGCTTTAAAAAATTATTCAGGAAAAGGAATTACTGTTGAAGAAAAAGATGGAAATATTTACGTTTCCATGGAGAATAAACTTCTGTTTCCATCAGCAAGTTGGACGGTGGAAACGGATGGTATAAAAGCGCTTCACGACCTTTCCGAAGTTTTATCTAAAGATAAAAATTTAAATATAATTATTCAAGGACATACGGATTCCGATAAATATGCTGGTAGCGGAAGCATTAAAGACAATTGGGATTTATCTGTAATGCGTGCAACCGCCATAACTAAAATTCTTCAATCTGAAGGAGTTTCGCCTAAGCAAATGACCGCTTCCGGTAAAAGTGAATATGCTCCTCTAGCCAGTAATTCCACAGCTACCGGAAAAGCAGCTAATAGAAGGGTTGACATTATTATAGCTCCTAATTTGAGTGAAATTACTAAAATTTTAAATGATTTATAATTTTAAGATTTAATTTTATGCGAGTGGTTATCCAAAGAGTTTTAGAATCTTCCGTGAAAGTTGATAATAAAATAGTTGGCCAAATTGATCATGGTTTGTTAATACTTTTAGGTATTGAGGAAGCAGACAACCGGGAAGATATAGATTGGTTGTCTAATAAAATTTGTAATCTTCGAATTTTTAATGATGAAAATGAAATAATGAATAAATCAATTTTGGATATTGGAGGAGATATTTTATTAGTAAGCCAATTTACCCTTCATGCTTCCACAAAAAAAGGTAATAGGCCGAGTTATATAAAAGCCGCAAAACAAGAATTTGCCAATACTATGTATGAAAAATTTAAAGATCAATTATCCAACATATTATCAAAACCTGTCCAATCCGGGATATTCGGTGCAAATATGAAAGTTTCTTTACTCAATGATGGTCCGGTAACTATTCTCATAGATTCTAAAAATAAAGAATAATAAAAATAGATAGTTATTCAAATTAAAAGACTTTTTGTTTTAAAAAACTTTCACCTTTTGATTAATAATTATTGAAAACTTATCGCATAAAAAAACCTGATTATTTAAAATAATCAGGTTTTTATTCTTTTATTTAAACAGAAAGATTAAATATTTAAATTTAAATCTGTCATTTGTTGTTTATATACACCTCCAACCAGCTTGTCTCTAACAGCTTCGAAAGCATCCAAGGTTTTATCAATTTCTTCATCTGTATGCGAAGCCGTAGGTATTAAACGTAAAAGTATCATTCCCTTAGGAATAACCGGATATACTACAACACTGGTAAAAATTTTATAATTTTCACGAATATCTTTAATTAATAAAGTAGCCTCAATAGGATCTCCCTGCATATATACAGGAGTTACACAAGTATTGGTTTTACCGATATCAAATCCTCTGGCTTTTAATCCTTCTTGAAGTTTTTTTACGTTATGCCACAGTTTATCTTTAAGTTCGGGTTTGCTTCGTAACAATTCCAATCTTTTTAACGCACCAATCACCATAGGCATCGGCAAAGATTTTGCGAAAATTTGAGATCTTAAATTGTATTTTAAATATCTGATTATTTCTTTATTAGAAGCTACAAATGCACCAATTCCAGCCATAGATTTTGCAAATGTTGAAAAATAAACATCTATACCGTCCTGGCAGCCTTGCTCTTCTCCTGCTCCTGCTCCTGTTTTACCAAGTGTACCGAATCCGTGAGCGTCATCAACTAATAATCTAAAATTGTATTTCTTTTTCAGTTCTACAATTTCTTTTAATTTACCTTGCTCTCCTCTCATTCCGAAAACTCCCTCGGTGATAACTAAAACACCTCCTCCTGATTCTGCTGCATTTTTTTCCGCTCTTTTCAGATTTTTTTCCAAGCTTTCTATATCGTTGTGCTGATAGGTAAATCTTTTTCCAAAATGAAGTCTTACTCCATCAACTATACAAGCATGGCTATCTACATCGTAAACGATTACATCATTTTTGGAAACCAATGTATCTATAATCGATAACATTCCCTGGTATCCAAAATTTAATAAATAAGCTGATTCTTTGTTTGCAAAATTAGCCAATTGTTTTTCCAATTCTTCATGGTAATGAGTCTGACCCGACATGGCTCTCGCTCCCATTGGATAAGCCATACCATATTGAGCTGCTGCATCTGCATCTGCTTTTCGCACTTCAGGATGATTAGCCAATCCTAAATAATCATTAATGCTCCAGATGATCATGTCATTACCCTTAAATTTCATTCTTGGGCTGATTTCTCCTTCTAGAACAGGAAATATATATTCTCCTTCCCCATAGTCCGCATATTTAGCTAGTGGACCGGGATTATTTTTTATTCTTTCAAAAATATCCATTGTTACAATTTAACCAAAGTTAGTTATATTTTTTCTACAGTAGCGTGAGATTCTAACCCATTCAATTTGCTGTTGACAAAACCTTGAGATGACATCCATTCATCACTGAAAACTTTAGTCATATATCTGGAACCGTGATCCGGAAAAATTAAAACAGCCAATGAGTTATCACTAAAAGTATCTGCTATTGTACGTGCTGCTGTTAAGCTTGCTCCACTGGTATATCCTACCATCATTCCTTCTTTTAGAGCTAATTCTCTGGTAGCATAGGCACTGGGCTCATCTGATACTTTAACGTATTGATCGATAACAGAAAAATCTAAAGCACCCGGTATTAAATTTTTACCTAAACCTTCAATTTGATAAGGTTTGATCTCGTTACGGTCTAATTCTCCTGTTTCAAAATATTTTTTTAATACTGAACCTACTGCATCCACTCCTATTACTTTAATATCAGGATTTTTTTCTTTGAGAAACTGTGCAGCTCCCGTAAGTGTTCCTCCGGTTCCTGTACATCCAATAAGATGGGTAATTTTCCCTTGCGTTTGCTCCCAAATTTCAGGTCCTGTACTTAAATAATGAGATTTTGTGTTTTCTTTATTAAAATATTGATTAATATATAAGGAATTAGGGGTATTTGCTGCTATTCTTTTGGCAACTTCATAATAGGATCTGGGATCATCTGCCGGAACATTAGCCGGACATAAATAAACTTTAGCTCCCATTGCTCTAAGAAAAGAGATTTTTTCAGGTTTTGTTTTATCGCTAACTGCTACTATACATTTATAGCCTTTCACGATACTTACCATAGCTATGGAAAAACCTGTATTTCCTGAAGTTGTTTCAACTATAGTTGCTCCTGGCTTTAATAAACCTTGTTTTTCAGCATTTTCAATAATATGAAGCGCAATTCTGTCTTTAGTTGAGTGTCCGGGATTATAGCATTCTAATTTTGCAAAAAAAGAACCTTTCATTCCTTCTGTTACTCTGTTTAAGCGAACTAACGGCGTATTGTTAATTAACTCAAGAACATTATTATAAGTTCCAGCCATCCTATCTTATTATTAATTTATATAATTAATTCAAGGGGCAAATTTATAATTTTTTTTTCTTACAAAAAATTTAACTGAATGAAATTTAACATATACAAATTGATTAAAAATTTATATCATACTTTATTAGAAAATCCGTATAAATTATTTGTAATTGTTATAGATATATTCTATAATTTTCTTATCCTCTTCAGATAATTCAATTCCCCTTCTTTTCATAGTCCTTTCTGCAACTTCAAATACTTGTTCCAATTTAAAGTTTGGACTTTCTGACTTACCACCCCATGAGAAAGATTTTATTATATTAGGTGGAAAACCGGAAGTAAATATATTGGCCGAAACTCCTACTACCGTGCCTGTATTAAATTGTGTATTAATAGCTGATTTAGAATGATCTCCCATGATCATTCCTGCAAATTGTAATCCTGACTTAATAAACTTTTGTTTTTTATAATTCCAAAGCTTAACTTCTGCATAATTATTTTTTAAATTTGAGGAGTTGGTATCAGCTCCCAAATTACACCATTCACCTATTACCGAATTTCCTACAAAACCGTCATGTCCTTTATTTGAATATCCTAAGATTATAATATTATTTACTTCTCCGCCCACTTTGGAATACGGTCCGACTGTTGTTCCGCCATAAACTTTGGCTCCCATATTTATTTTAGAACCCGTACCTAAGGCAAAGGAACCTCGAATCATCGCTCCTTCCATAATTTCAGAATTTTTCCCTAAATAAATAGGTCCTTCTTTGGTATTGAGTATTGCACATTCGGCTACGGCACCCTCTTCAACAAATAGTTGTGAAGGATCTCCTATGATTCTAACGGTATTAGATAAGGTACATGATTTTCTGCCTTGTGTAATTAATTGGAAATCATAAGTAATGGCATCCGAATTATAAGTAAACAAATCCCAAGGATATTGTATGTGAAAGCTTTCAAATGTTATATCCAATTTTTTTACAAAATTATTTAATTGAAAATTTTCAAGAGTAGTTTTTGCTGCTACCAACTCTTCCTGATAATAAAAAGCTTCTCCGAATTTTAAATTTTTTAATTGGAAAATAAAATCTTGATTTGGAAAATAGGCGGGATTTATAAATACGTTTTCTTCTTCATTTTGAAGAGTATATTTTTCTGAAAGATATCTTTGAGTTAGATAAGAGATTTTTTCCGTTTGAAAAATAAGTTTCCATCTTTCCGCAAATGTTAATATTCCCATCCTTAGTTCTGCCACCGGTCGCGTAAACGTTAAGGGTAAAAGATCGGAATACTCTTTCCCATCAAAAAGAATAATATTCATAGTATATACTTTATTATTTTTTCAAATATAAAAAATTATATCATAGTTTTTATTCTTTTATTTCCGTTAAAAACTTTAATTATTTTATACATAAAATAGCTAAAACACTGACTCTCTATTATTTAATAATGCCTTATTATTTATTTTTATAAATCTTTCGCATAATGCTCTTTAAAATATTCCAATCCTTCGGATGCTCCTTTTTGTATGAATATGATATCATTGCGTAATGAGGTTCGGAACGGTTTAGGATCTATGACAAATATTTTTGAAGTTACCGGCACAAAATCAAGTAAAGATGCAGCCGGATATACTTGAAGAGAGCTTCCAATGACTAAAAAAATATCGGCATTTTGAGTTATTTCAATGGCATTTTCCATTTCAGGAACCATTTCTCCAAACCACACTATATGGGGACGTAATTGTCCACCATCTTCTGCTAAGTCCCCCATATGAACATCTTGTAACGTATCATAAATAAGTGATTCATTAGTTTCGCTTCTTACTTTTGTAAGTTCACCGTGTAAATGAAGTATATGTGTTGATTGAGCTCTTTCGTGAAAATTGTCAACATTTTGAGTTATAATTGAAATATCAAAAATGGATTCCAATTCTTTGAGCAAATGATGCCCCCGATTAGGGTCATGTTTTTGCAACTCGGCTCTTCGCATATTATAAAAATTCTGCACTAATTCCGGGTTTTTATACCATCCTTCTATGGAGGCTACTTCTTGCACTTTATAATTTTCCCATAATCCACCTGAATCTCTGAATGTGCTTAAACCGCTTTCAGCACTCATTCCTGCTCCTGTTAATACAACTAATTTTTTTTTCATATTTTATGCACTCAATTAGTTAACTAATTATTTTTAAATATAAGTTCTCTCCTTTTAAATCTTATTTTAACTCATCATAAGTAGTATATCCACATAGCAGAAAATTTTTAAATTCTTCTTTATCCATATAACCTGCAACCGGAAGATTCAAAATTCTATTATCCGGTGTTACTAATACGTAGAATGGTTGAGAATTGGAATTAAAGTTCTCTCTTTGAAAAGTAGACCATTTATTTCCTATTGTTTTAATTTTTCTTTTTCTTCCATCTTTTAAATGAAGGGTTTGTTGCTCATTATTAGGCAATTTTTCTGAATCATCAACATATAAAGATGAAATTATGAATTTATCGTGTAAGATATTCCAAATATCCGGTTCACTCCACACATATTCTTCCATTTTTCGGCAATTTTCACATCCATAACCAGTAAAATCAATGAGAATGGGTTTATTTTCCTTTTTTGCCATTTCCCTTGCTTTCTCATAGTCATGAAAGATGGTCAATCCTAAAACCCCATTTTTTTGGTTGTTTGGATATATGCTAATTTGCATAGGTGGAGTAAGTCCACTAAGCAATTTTAAATTAGGCTTTTCTGAAGGAAACAATCCAGGGATCATATAAATTCCAATCAGTCCAAAGAGACAAGCCCAGATTATTCTTCCTACATTGATTTTTACTTTTTTATTATCGTGAGGAAATTTAATTACACCTAATAAGTATAATACAATTGAAATACAAATAAGGATCCAGATCGCGATAAAAATTTCTCTTTTTAACAAAAAAGTTTTAGCTACTAAATCTGCTTTTGATAAAAACTTGAACGCTAATGCCAATTCTAAAAAACCTAAAACAACTTTAACGGTATTCATCCATCCTCCTGATTTAGGCATCGTATGTAAAAATTGAGGAAATAATGCAAATATTCCAAACACTAGTGCCCAAGCTAATCCACATCCTCCAAATGCTAAGGTCAATTGATTCGGGTTTTGAATTGCATTCGCCAATATGCTTCCTAAAACAGGACCGGTGCATGAGAATGAAACGATTACCAGGGTTAAAGCCATGAAAAAAAGACCTATTATACCTCCCGATTCGGAAGCTTTGTCAGATTTATTAGCCATCCATCCGGGTAACGTTATATCGTAATATCCAAAAAAACTAAAAGCAAACAGTATAAAAATCACAAAAAAGATTAAATTCAACCAAACATTGGTGGCAATCTGATTAAAAATATCCGGATTTATGCCACTTATAAGATGAAAGGGCAGTGTGAATAATACGAAAATTAACACTATGAAAAACGCGTAAATCAAGGCATCTTTCTTGCCTTCTTTTTTACCTTTAGCATGTTTGGTAAAATAGGATATGGTTAATGGAATCATAGGATATACACATGGGGTTAGCAAAGCTACCAATCCTCCTAAAAAACCAAATGTAAAAATCCATATATAACCTTCTTTTTTAATTATCCTATCTCCGCAATCTTTATTTATGGGTTCAGCCATATTAAAGCCGGGTATAATGATCTGATTTTTATTGCTTTCTGCAATTGTTTTTATGGGTTGAACGGAATCTTTTATTGGAGTCGAAGGAACGGAATCTATTTTTGGATTCGGTTGAGTCAATTGCTTAATCGTGTCTTTGAGTAAGACCGTTGACTTATCTTGATTTATTGACTTAGGAATCAATTTGAATGAAAAGGTTTCTTCATCAGGTGCTAAACATACTTTATCGTTGCATATCTGATATTCAACATCTGCTTCAAATACAACCGGTTTAGAACCTAAAACCTCAACTCGTTGCCTATATTCAACTTTATTGGAATAATAAATCAAAGTTCCTTCAAATACATCGGAATATTCTTCAATTTTTTTACCAATTTCTTTAGTTGGACCAATTAGTTTTATAGAAGAATTTTTGGGGTATGAAAATGAAGTTGGAATAGCATTTTCAACCTTTATATCTTTGGAATAAACATGCCACCCCGATTCTAAAATTGCAGTGAATACGGCTTCATAGATATTATCTTTTTCATGTTTTATTTCCGATTTCCACTGGATAGGATTCTTAACTTGAGCATTGGCTACTAGGGCAAGAACAAAAAAAATCCAAATCAGTTTTTTCATGATAAGCTTTATGTTAGAATTATTTAGTTTATGAACCAAATGTAATAAATTTCACAAATATAATCGACTGATTTTATCTTAATTTTACTTTGGAAAGTCCATCTTTTTTTTCCAAAAATGACAGTAAAATTTGAAATTTTTCTTATTTATTAAATGGTTATTATCTGATTTATAAACACTTCATGATTGAAACAATATATGATTGATTACCAAATTACAATCATTTATTCAAAATTTTTTTGGTATATCTTATCTTTAAGTGTTGAATTTAACGATTAAAACGAAGCTTTTATCTGAACACTTCCCGTATGTATGGTTTTTGAATCTTCACTTTTGCGACCATCGTATATAATATTCAATGTAAAAACAGAGCTAAGTTCTCGTTGAAGGTATGCTTTCCATATCATATTTTTCCCACTTAGTAACCCTTCCATCATCTGACTGGATACCAAGGAAAAATTATTTCCTTTTAATTCATTTTTTATATATGAAAAAGTGCCGGTAAGAGAGGTTCTTTTCTCATCATTCCAATGGCATTCAAATCCGGCTTGTTTCCATTCTAACCGTTCATTTCCTAATTTGTTTTTTTTATGTTGATACTTTAGTAAGGCTCTTAGGCTGATATTTTTTTGAATTTCATAGGTTAATGAAGGATGAAAAGCTGTTGTTTCAATGGTAAATCGTTTGGTAACAAAAAGTTGAGATCTACTTTTATCTGTGATAAAATTATTTTGAAGAGAAAAAATCCATAAATCCCAAGGTTTATAATTTACTAAAGTTTGAAAATTGATACTATTTCTTTTGTCTTTTCCGGTAAATATAAATTGTGTAGAGTTATTTTCCATGAATTGAAAAGCTCCGGTCCATTTGTGTACACTGATTCGATTAAATGATAGATTTGTAGTTATATTCTGTGTCTGAGTCAAGATATCTTTATTGGAAAACGGATTAAGTTCAACGGTTTTATTTTTTTTCTTGTAAGATGAAATCGATTGAAAAGCAGATTGTAAGGTTATTCTTTTCCACCAGTCGGAATTAAGAAAACGAGAGGGATGTACATGTATGGTAAACAGTAATTTATTATTATTTGATTTTAAATAGTTTACATTGTCTGTATAAACACGTATATATTGTGCTTGATCGCTGAATTCTGCCACTTCAAATTCATCAATTTCCTCTATACCGTTCCCATTATAATCCGTCCATTTATAAATGCCTTTTCCATCCGTCACTTTTACATATTTAAATTCTCTTTGGGCTTCCTGACCACTCGACAACTCATATTCAGAATTTAAGACTAATCCGCTTTTAAGTAAAATTTTATTCCAATGAATAGATCCTAATAAGTAATTTTCATCTTTTTGATTGGTATATATAGCTTTACTATAATGCACTTTACGATAATGGAAATCAATATTTAAATTATGATTTTGAGATTGTATCAATTGATTGATTATTACCGTTCCATAGGAAGTGGTAAAATTTTTCAGTTTACCAATACGTACGGAATCATCTGTTCTGGCATAAATTTTTAATTCGGTAAAAATTTTTGCGCTATCTGTGAGTAAGGTTGCATATATTTCATTCCAGTTAAAACTGGATGAGGTATATTTTGACAGCAAATTGTTTTTAACTTTATTGGTTTCTCCTTTTAAACCGATTCCTACTTTCACCTTTCCTATTTGTTGATTAACTTCCGAAATATGCTTTATAAAATTAGAATGGATACTGTCTTGTTGTTTGGAATATAAATAACTAACATTTGTAGATATGGCTGTATTATTAGTAGCATATCCCAGGTGTATATCATTTTTGTATCCTTTATAAAAATTTTCTTCTTCTAAATAATGCAAGGTGTAATTTAACTTCCATTTTTCATATAATATGTTTTGCCAACCCAGACTTAATTGGTTCTGATTTATGCCATTGAATTCTTGTGAAATATTAAAATCCCTATCGAATTCAACTTGGTTAATTCTTTCTAAGATGTGAAAGTTTTTTTGAATAAAAATATGGGATAAATTAAAATTACTATTCCAATATTTTTTATCTATATTTTTATTTAAGTATATTTTACTTGCAAAACCTTTATTTTTGCCATTTCCAATAGACGAAAACGTATTTTCATCATGATCGCTTATTGCCAAATTAACACCCAAATTACCTTTATTAAACCTATATTCTGCATGAGTTGAAACTATTTGTGTTTTTTGAGGTGGAATCAATTGGGTTACGGGTTCATATTCCCCTTGTAATATCCCGTCAATTGGAGGAATATATTCATATACACGACCATTTACAGGAAGTGATACAATTTTATAATTTCCTTTATTAGTCCCCATATAGGTAAATGAAAGTGTATATAATTCTTCTGAGCTATCGGTTGAATATTGATAAATTAATTCTTGACCCGTATTAATTTTTTTATATAAAATTTTGTTTGGATCATATTCGGTTAATACCGCATTCGGCGCATACATTCGGTCTATTTCGTTTCCTGCTTCACGTAAAACTTCTTTTTGTTTATCTGTTAGTTCCTGATTACTAGCTTTGGTATCATTTTCAGAAAATATATTGGCACTAAAAGTAAATCTTTCTGATTGATATTTTCCACCCGTATATAGTAAAAAACGTGTATAAGTAGTGGTATTATAAATATATTCTACTACTATACGACTATTGGACGAAATATAGGTTTTAGAGGTAAAAGTAAGTTCTCCCGTATTATAATTGATCGTATAATCTTGATCTTCGCCCCTTTTTAATAACGCACCGTTCATATAAACTTTTTCTGAGCCTGATAATACAATTATAAAAAGTTCTCCTTGTTTTCCTTTTAATTTATAAGGCCCTTGATTTCCTTCTATTCCGGTAAATTTCATTCGATTAAATTCACCTCTGGAAAGTGAACCTAAAGCATATAAATCGGTAAATGAATTTGTACGTTTTATTCGTGTTCCAATTTTCATACCCGTAATCTTTCTCGAGAAATTGGCAAAATAATCTTGTTCTTGAATCAAATCTAAATGTCCCGCTCTTAAATAAGAATTTTTATTAGAAAGCTCAATATAGATTTTATCAAATTCATCCAATCGTTGGGTATATCCGTCGGCTTGTATAGGTATATTATGATCTGATATAGCTGCTTTTATCATAACATCTTTACTTAAATGACCGGATAGCTCTAAATCCAATGAAGACTGAACGGAAGCACTTTGATTGGTTCCAAAGGTGATTCCTCTAATTAAGGTCCCTGAACTTGTCAAATTTTGAAAAAATTCATTATCTTTCTTTACTTTTTCAGTTATTTCATAAAGTTTTACAGGCTTATTAATTCTCACTATAAGTGACGTATCTTTAGAATAAATTATTTTTTCTTTTTTTTCAGGAAATAGGTAATAACAAATTTTTAATTCCTGACCTATCAATAAAGGATCAATTCTTATCGCATTTAGTGTCGAATGGTATGAGTATAATTTAGGGTTTATTTCTTCATTATTTTTATTCTTTATGGAAATCGGCTCAGGTATAATCGTTAGAGAATCAAGTACTACTATGGTGTCCTTTATTACATTTTTTTTACACTTGAAATTTGGATTTTTCCAATCAATATCCTGAGCCTGGATAAATAATCCCAAGCATATAGTAATTAGTATGAATATTGATCTACTTAGCAATTTTATAAATTAACGAATTTATACTTTTTTTTGATATACCCATTAATTGATAAAACTTTATTTTATTCAATAAATTTTACTCATTACAATTTAGTTTACTACTTTTAATAACATTATCTTAATCTTCAACTAAAAAAATCAAAATTATTTTTCAATAATGAAATTGTATTTAATAAATAACGATAAATAATCTACCCAACGGTTTAATTTTTGTAATACTATAAATAATAAATGAAATATTTATGTCAAATTTTACCGAAATAATTCAAGGAAATAAAACCGTGTTAATTGATTTTTCCGCAGAATGGTGTCAACCCTGTAAAATGTTAGCACCAATATTGAAAGAGGTTAAAGAAAAAATTGGAGATAAAGCAACAATTATTAAAATTGATATAGATAAAAATCAAAAATTGGCAAGTGCATATCATATTCAATCAGTACCTACCTTAATTATTTTTAAAAAAGGAGAAATAAAATGGAGAGAAAGCGGCGTAAGAGCTGCACAAGAGATTATAGATTTATTAAATCAATACTTTTAATAATTTTTAAGTATTTCGTTGATTAAATTGTATTCATACCCTTTTTGTAATAGATAATTATATATTTTTTTCTTTTTTAAATATATTTCAGATTCCCTAAGAATATTCCATTTTTTTTCAGTCAACTCCGTGAGAGTTGATTTATAATCTTCCTCGTTAATTTCTTCAATCCCTTTATCTATTAAATTAGTTGGAATTCTCTTTTGCTTTAATCCTTGCTTAATTTTAATCTTCCCCCATTTTTTTTGATAAAATTTTCCTCTAGCATATGATTTAGAAAATCTTTCCTCATTCAAAAAATTATTTTGTATCAACCATATGAGTATTTCACCCCTCTCATCCTCATTCAAAGTTCTCAATTCTTTCAATTTTTGTTCAACTTCATAATGACTGCGATCCTGATAGACGCAATAATCTGCTAATTTTTTTTTTATTTGGGACAAATCAAGCACGACATCTTATTTAAGTACTAAAATATAAAAAAGTTTTAAAATTTTTGTATTAAGTTTATTAACCCGATTTTTTAAGTATTTTTATAACAATTATTTTTAGAACATGAAATCATTTAAGAGCTATTTACATATATTTTTAGTTGTAACTACTTTTTCAATTTCCTATGCACAAAATAATAATTCTTTTAAGCCTGAAGAAATTACAGAAAAACAAATTACAACATTAGATAAAGACCTAATCCTTGACGATTTTCAAAAATTAGAGCTTGAAGAATTCATATTAGAAAAAACTACATATCTAAAAAATGTAATGGATACCGGTATTGACAATCAAGAGATACGTTTTTTGATTGAAAACAACAACAGGGAAATTGATTTTAAATTAAAAGAAGTATTATCAACTGAGCAGTTTGATAAATATTTAAAACTAAAACGGGAAAGAGCGATTAATCCGGATCAGAAAAAAAGAAAAAAAACATCTAACTAAGTCTAGCAATCAAATGCATATTTGATTAAATTTTAGCATTGATTTCTATAGTATTATTTATTATTTTTAAAATATAAAAGGCGATTGTATCGCCTTATTTTTTTTGAAAATTAACAATTTTCAATGATTTTATATAGATATACTTAATTATCCAATTTTCCAAACATTTTCATAAGCCACATTGCTTATAGAAAGTGATTTTGCAACTATTATAAGGTTAATTTTCATTGGTTCATTATTTACAGAATCAAACTCCTCTGAAAATTCAATGCAATAACCTTTTTCAAATTTTACCTCTTGTAGTTTACTCATGGCATCTCTACGATAAAATATAATCTTTGCATCTTTGGTTTTTTCTGTGGATAACATCCAATCAACAAAATAGGGTGCTCCTGTACTTTCAATCGTTAAATGGATTTGCCCTCCACGGATAGTAGCTTGTGGTTTTCCTGTACTATCTACTCCTTGGTTAAAGCTATATTTACATTTGAGAACATTATGAGTATTACCATCCATTTCCAATTTAGCTAAGAATGACGACATATTGATTAAAATTTTGTTAAATAAAACTTATTGAATAATATTTAAATGAAAGGGAATTCATAAAATCCCCTTTCATCTTACAGGTTATATTTAATGTAGGTTTTTTATACCCATTCATTAATATGTTCTCCTGTACCCATTTTAATAGTCTTAGCTGAAATAGTAAACGTTTCTGTTAACGGGTTGGTACCGGAAGCATCAAAATTTTCTCTGTACTTAACCACGTAACCATCTGTAAATGACAACTCTTTCAAAGTGGCATCAGAATCTCTTTTTACAAAGATTACCTTACCATCTTTTCTCTCGAAACTATTGGTCATCCATTCGAAGATATCAGATTCTCCTGTTGATTCAACAGTTACTTCAATTCTTCCACCTCTGGTTTGAGAAGATGGACGCCCAGTTGGATCTGTTTCTTGAGCTAGGGAATAATTAACATTTAAAATGTTGTACGTTTTTCCTGCTACTTCTAATTTAGATTTAAAAGACATAATAAAAAAATTTAATAATTAATATTTAATAAAATATATTTATACCACAAAGATAATTATATATAGTAAGCTTATCTCAATACAATATGTTAAATTAATGTTAAAATATTTATTTATTATTATACAATTGTCTGCAGACTTCTAAATCTCTGGTAATAATTTGTATCTGCCTCCTATATGTCTCCACCTTAGCAAGTAAAGTGTCAATTTCTGCCTTACTTTTCCCGTAGGTTTTTATGGTCTTTTTTGATTCGATGAGAGCTCTACTGGTCAACAAAAAATTCTTATATAATAAACCTCTTCGTATACTGTCTTTACCCGGAATATTTTGTTCCATTTTTATGACCATATCAATGGCTTTCTGTTGATAATAATACATATCATGGTTGGGCATATCAATGGAATCTATATATTTTTTTAAAATTTCCATTTGATTTTCAAACTTTTCCTGATACCTAAATTCATTAATAATTGCAGTATTTTCTTTTCTAAGTTCATAATTTTCTCTCCAAGGCAACTGATAATTAAAGAATATTGATGTAACAATAATTATTACTGTTAATGTAAATAAAGATATAAAAAGTAGAAAAGCAATCCATCTATCTTTTTTATTTAATACTTCCATATTATAAATTTTTAATCGTCAAAAAATCTGCTTTTTTTTGTTTTTTCAATTGTATTATTTTCCAGCCTTTCTTTAATAAATATTCCGGTATCATTTCTTTTTCCGATGTAATCGAGTCTATTTAATGCGGCAAATAATTGATCTAGTGTTCGCATAAATATATTTACCTTTTTAATAGTTTTATCAATTTGTGAATGATTATAACCGGCATTAACCAGATCCGTAAACAGAACTTCAAAATCGCCTTGTGATAATCCACACCATTCTGCCAAATAATTCAATAATTCTTCTTTACCTGCTCCGGATTTAGCATCAACAAAGTTTTTCATGATTCTGGCTAATCGAACAATTTTATCCAACATGTAAGCCGGTGTAGTATACAACCCAAGCCATCTTAAGGAATTGATTTCATTACCCAAATAGGTAATCACCAATTCCGAAAGTTTTAAAACCATAATAGCTAATTCATTCGTTTGATTTTTCCTGTTAATTTTTTGAGCTATTTGAACTGCATATAATTCCAATTGCCCCATAAACTTATCAATTTGAGTATGTACATCAATCAACTCTTTATGACTGTTCGTTGAGGTACACGGAGGTATATAACCCGGTTGTAAATACGTATCCTCTTTAGTTACAACAATTTTACCTACAGTCAGTTGATAACCAATGTTTGAAGTTTGTTCTGATATTTGTCCCTCCTGAACTAAATGCAATTTATAAGTAGGAGTTAAATATGGATACCTAGGTGGATTTTCATCAGAATTTAAAACTCCAAAAGGTATTTGTTCAAACGGATTAACTACTATATTGGCTAGTAAAATGATTTCTTGTTCCTCATTTAAATTGTATACGGCTTCCGGATAAGGCATCTGTATATCTATAGAATTATTTAATGGGGTAATTTCGATACGGGCCCCATTAGGAGTGACTGCATGACATTCTTCAATTTTTACTCGTAATAATTTATGATTGTCTATAATCAAAGAAATTTTTATTGATTCCATGGTGTTGTGCACCGGTAAAAGACCATAGCTTATAGGGGTAACGTGACTTCCTATGGCATCACGCATCATATCAACAAAATTATCTTGCATGGCTATGAAGTGGGATTTGTTTATCTTCATCCCATCAATCCAATTAACTGGAAAATAATTTAATTTTTCTAACATAGCGAAGGATTTATTTTAAAAATTATCATTGTTTTTTTCATTTAGATTTTCAAATTCATCATTTTGATCATTGTCAAAATTATATTTCAATTCTTCTTCAGAATTAATTAATGGAGGTGTACGTTGGCATATGATGACACTATTCTCTTCTATTGAATTTACGTACAATGGATAATCAGGCTTAATAAATTTTGGTAAGCCTAAATATTTAGATTTTAAATAAAATACCCAATGTTGTTTTTCACCGTTTATATCAAGCAAATTAATAGTTGAATCAGGATTCCTTAAGTTATAATCATTTACAAAATGATAAAATAATCTTCCAAAATCCATACGTATCGGGGCTTTTGCTCTAAACTCTGTTCGTATATCAGAATTAGGATCTCTATGGAAAACAAAAGTAATGACTACCATATCTCTATATTCGCTGTCCGGTGGATCAGGATAGGCATGTTCTTCCGGAAATTGCCAAGTTTTATAAATTTTCGGAGGAATTGAAATAGATGCTTGAAATGTTAAAAATATAGATGTCGGAATGATAAAAACTAATGATGAAAACATCATGTTATATACAAACGTATTACCTTTTACCAGTGTATACACGAATAGAAATGGTATAAGAATGTATATCACCATAGTTATACTAAAAAGTAATTCAATCCAGGGAGATTTAGAATCAAACTTATCAAAGTAATTTCTGTAGACGAAACAATGGATAATTCCTAGTATAAAAAAAACTACTTGATAAAAAATAAAAATGCTAAATATCTGATTGTTAAAAACTTCCGAAGAACCTATAAAAACCACTAATGCAGTTACTAAAACTAATATAATGGTGTATGCTATAAATTTGTTTTTATATTTTTGTTTGAAACCTTCTACTTTTGAGCTAAAAAAAATATAGACAATTATAGATACCGCCAATATTATCAATACTCCTGTTATAATTGAAGGATCTATTAAGTCCTTAAAATAGGTTTTAAATTTCATATTCTCGATGTTATTCCTAAAATTGTATTTTCAGTTAAATTAAAAACTTCTGTTTCTTTTTCTAATAATATGGTTGTTTTTACATCTACTTCCATAGGTAGAAAATATTCATAAAATAATTCTATAAATTTTTTTAGTTTACCTTGATGGATATAATCTAAAAATGAAGTCTTTTGTAACGGTCCGATTTTAAATTCTAAGTATAATGAGTAATCCATATAGGCACTCCCTGAAATCATATCTAAACCGAGTCTGCAATTTCCCAGATTTATTTCTTCCTCTGAACTGGATTGTTCTTTATATCCTTGCTCTGCTATTTCCACATCTTCTTCCAACAAATAGCTTAAACAATGCACGGTCATATCAAGATTTCCAACAATTTTATGGAGATAAGGCAAGATTCTAATTAATTTAGAAACTAATACGGGGGGCAATTCTCGATCAATATGCCAAAAATCGTAAAAGAAATCCAGTGGTTTAGATCCATTAAGTTCCAACAAAATTTCTTTCTCAATATTTTCTCTTTCTATAGCTTTAAGAAAAAATTCATTTTCAAATGGAAAGAAAAATTTCCTTGCATATTCTTCTTCCTTTTTATGAACTTTATATTCTTTGGTCATATCAGAGACCATTTTTTTTGGTTTGTCGGCTCCCAGTTGGTGAGTTAATCCTTCAGGGAGAGTATCATAAATACCATCTCTAGATAAATTAACTTTCACATACTCTGTTATGTCATAATTGTAATTAACAACTTCCGCCCCTAAAACATCTTTCCTAAAAGGTCTTTTAAATTGTCCTTTGTAATCTACTAAAATGTTTTGTTCTTTATTGTCTAGCTGCTCGAGTATTTCTGAAATAATAACTTCGGCTTTTAGATCAAATTTCAAATTATTTATCCTATTTTTTATTTCTTCCGATAGGATATTTGTTTCTATAGCTTCCATCATTTATTCAGTTTCTTTATCAATAATTAGTCTTCCGGCACTAACATATCTAAGTTGAAAGTAATCTAAATTAAAATCACTTATTATTAAACCTTTACTCCTGGTACTTACTAATATTCTATTATTTCTTAAATAGATTCCTATATCGCCAACCGGAATATCTTTTTGATATCTAAAAAAGAGGATATCTCCTTCTTTAAGGAATTTTCGTCCCGTAAAGAGATTAATTTCCGGAGAATTAAAGATTCCCAGTGGGGTGGAGGGTATTTTTCTCTTAAAAGTTAATTGATACAAAGCACTTGTAAATGCCCCTATGTTCAAACTATCAGTGGTAAAACCTTTAGTAGCATAAGGTGTTCCGATCCATTTATCTATAAAACAATAAAATTTATAATTGGTTAATTCCTCAGGCTTAATACCTAGGATTATTGAATATTTTTCTTTAAGATAAATTTGTCTATCTGTTAAATTTTTTTCATATTGTTGATCTAAGGTATCTAAGATAGGCAGGTAATTTGTTGTAATTCCTAATTTTAATTTTATATCATCTTCATTGTATTTGAACTTATAAGGTATTTCATTATAATACTTATTTTGACATGCATAGAACAAAAAAAACGTCAATACAGATAATGCAAGTATATTCTTTTTCATTTTATTAATAATCTATAAGGATAAATATTAGAGGAAACTTTATCTAATTTATAAAGCATGTTATCACATAAATATTGCCATTCAAAATCAGTGATTGTAGAATCCGGTGTTAAATTTCTTTCTAAAATTATATCTATGGTTCGGACAAATCCTTTATTTGTAGAAGTATCGATTTTGGTACCTTTTCTTATTTCGACCCCGGTAATAGTAAATTTAAAATGGTTTTGACAAAAAGTTTTTATATCAGCAAATGTTACTATTCTTCCTCGAGTTAAAAGAGCCTCTCTATATGAATCAATTTTACCTTTAGTATCCATCCTGGACTTACCTCCTACTGATGTATTAATCAGCATGATAGAATCTTGGTTGAAATCACTAGTTCCTATCCCGTCCAAATGAGTTCCTACTTTCATATCGTTGGCTTCCTCCCCATTAGTAACCCAATAACTTATAGTAAAGAAATCATTATCATTTTTTATAGCTGCAGATTTTGGACGAATAATAGCATAAGGAAAATTAGATTTTGTGAATTTCTTTTCTTTTATGTGCTGCTCCAATGTTGCAATCGATTTGTTGATCTCTTTAATCGTCCCGTCAATAAAATCACCACCAATTACGGTAAAGGAAGCACTTTCATCTTTTAACAATTCAATCAGATATTGAATCAATTCAGAAGCATTCCGTTCATCAAATCGAATAACACCTGTGTGTCTCAATGTGGCATCTCCTATATCTAAATTTCCTTCCGAAAATTCTTTAATATGATATTGATAACCTCTCGAATCATTTATACTGTCTAAATCTAAAAATATATCTTCAGAAGCTAAAGGTATATAATTAATAAAAGAACCAATGGTTTGATTTTGAGTAAGTAATCTTTTATTAATAACAGGAATCGCGTTAATGTAAAACATTACATTTTCAAAAGCATCATTGATAACAACTTCCGGAAATTGAATCTGAATCCAAATTACATTTTCTGCATCATTAATTTTAGTTACGTTGCTGCCGAATAAATCTACTAATTCATCCGGGACTTTAAATACTTCATCTTTGATAATAATATCTTGGGTAAAATGCAAAAATTTATCTGAATAAAAATTATTTACATCTGTATACAATTGATTGATTTTATTATAGTTTTTATTTACAACTGCATCAATATCAATTGTATAATTTTCAACATTAAATCCTTCTTTATAAGGTATTTCTTGATTGTTAATATAAAATTTGGCTTGTTTTAAATAATTATAAAAAATTTCCCTTTGAGATATATTCCTTACATCCGTAAAAAACATAAGCTTTTCCAGTTTATCAACACCATCCGGACAAGTTATTCCTAACCATAATGATCCCGGTTTCATAAATCTTGATTCTTTTGCAATAGGATCTTTGTGAATAGTTCTTTTTAAAGAATATAATGAATTGCCAAAAGCGATATAGTCTAATTTAGCTTTTGTTAAAATAAAGGGTAAAGTTGTTCCAAAATATATATCTTTAACAATAGGTTGTAATGGGTCATAAATATTTTGTATTGTTTTTTTACATCTAAATTGATGTTCCAAGGATATGGTAAAATTATTTTCAATAGGCTCTAAATGAAGAATTGACCTGGCAGGTATAATTCCGGTATTAATCTCAGGAGACATTATTTCCAATAATCTTTCAATAATACGTGATCTGGAATTATTTAATTCAGCAGATATTTTTTCTAATTCTGATGCGCAAGCCTCTAATAGCAGAGCAACTATAGGATCAAAGGATGTTTCTAGTTCACTATCCGTATAACCCCACGTTTGGGCTGCCCTTCTAAGAATTCTATCTTTTATTTTTTCTTGAGTATCCATTTTCTAATTTTGTGAAAGAGGTCCAATAAAAAAATATCCATGAAAATTAAAGGGTCTATTTGTTTTCTTAATCAGTCCATCTATTTTCATCGTTACTTTTTTCTTTAATCGTATTGAATTATTATAAGAAGGATTCTGACCTACACCAATCGCAACATCAACTTCTAATAAATTTAATCTACTCTCATTCATCATTATAGCTTCTTTAATATCATTTTTAAATTTGTCTCTTAAACTATTAGTGTCTGATAATAAATCAAAATCCATCTCCCAAATTTTACATCCTAACATTTCATTGAATTTACATTCTCCAAAAGAAGAGGTTACAATTAAATTAATATATTTAGCTATTGATTGATCTAAATTTGTTTTTTCAACATCTTTTTTTTCAATGAGATGCTGAAAATTTATGGGAATATTATAATAAATTCCATACATATCAATTTCTTATTTATAAATAAATAATTTTGTTTATTTTACCTGATTTGTCTAATTCAAATTCTTTAATATTATTTAGACGCTTAATAAGGTGTATTTCAACTTTAGGAATAGTTTTTATAAATTTTTCTCTATAAGAAATATCTCCTATAAATTTTTGCCCTTGATGGTGATCCTCGATGTAAAAAAAATGTTCACAACTTGTAGAATTAATAAAGCTTTCAGGAGGCAATCCTGACACTAAAAGTGCTTTTTCATTGTTCCTATGTAGAGTATAATACAAATAATTATCTTTTTTTGTACGGTATTTGGAAACTTCAAATACTTCTTTAACGGATTTTAATGGCTCAAAAGCGACTACAGGTAACATATAAACTGTTTTTTTTAAAATATTTATTCCTAAAAATGAAAATCCACCTGTTTTGTTAATTTTTAATTCATTAAGCAATAAAGAGTCACGAGTTACTTCATAATAAGTTTTTTCTTCTGTTTTGTCATCAGTTACCATCATTTTATAGGTAGGTAACATGATTTTATGTAAGTTTTTGTCACTAAGATTAAATTCAATTTCATTGACTTTTTCATCAGTAATAACAATGGTAATAGTATGTTGTCGTATAGCGGAATCAAAATCGGACATCTTCTCCCTCTCACCTTTTCCGGAATACATAGGTGATCCGGGATTATCTGTTATAGATAATGATAAACCTAATTGAGGTAATGGCATTTATTTGAATTTAAAACGTTTACTTTTCAAGCATTGAAATTCATCCTTTATTCGTTCGGCCTCTGCTTTTTCTAAATGAAACTCATAATCCCTATCGAAAGTTATAATTTTAATACTGCTTATATCACTTCTAATTAGATTTTTAATATCTTTTCTCCTGATCTTACCTAATAAATATCCGTCACAGTTTGGTTTATAGCTATTTTTTATTCTATATCTATAACCGTTAATTGTAATAAATTCCATGACCTCATCTTTTTTGAGACAGGTATTAAATCTAAACAATTTCACAAATAATAGAGGTCGACTTCCTTTTCTCTTAATCGTTTGAAATACAGCAAAATCTTTTTTACTATTAAAAACTCTTTCATAATAAGGTTCGGCATAGATATAGGGTTTACCTCCTATTAAATCTACTTTCCTATTATTTAGTGTAAACAAGGCATTGCAATCAACTATTTTTGTTAGCAAAGTGTCTTCTTTTATTTTTTTCATTGGTAAACTTGACTGCCCATATGACATATTATATCCTAAGAATATACATCCGCTTATAAAAAATAATTTAAAGATTTTGCTTTTTATATTCATATTATAATTTTTAAAAAGAGAGGTAAAAAATTTTCCCTCTCTTGGTACTATCAATTATTTTTGTTCATATTCAGTATCCCAATCATTTCCTTCATCTCCTTTATGCCCATCCATTTTTATAAGAAAGTTCTTAGCCGGGAAATAAGGTTTTAAATGTATGTCTAAATAAATTCGATCTTTCTGTACTGCATCTTGTTCGAATCTTCTTACTTCAAAGTTTTCAATTAATTTATCCGGACCGGTAATACCATCTAAAAAGCGTACAATTTGATTCATAATTTCTTTACGTGTTTTTGCTGTAAAATTTTCAAATGCTCTACGATTTAAAAAATCCATTAATACCTTAGTAACGTAGTCAAATACTCTAACCACTGAATAGGTCTGAAGCCCTAAATTATCTCCATTGAATAGGGTTTTACCTGAGAAAGCCATTACTTTACCATATTCGTTAACCATTGGAATTAACCCCATATTCTCTAAATTAGCTATTTCGCTTTTTTTAAGATCGAATTTAACTCCTTCTATTTCATTAATTCCTCCGAACTTTTTACCTGCAGTAACTTGCGACATTAAAGTTCCGTATATTTTACCGGCTAATGCAGCGGATGGGGGTATGTATAGATCGTTTTCTTCTTGAATTTCATCAAATTTCCCTCTTCCAACTAACCAATTACATGTCATTAGTACATTGGAACGATAAATGTCTCCACCGGTAAGATATGCTTCATCAAACATCTCCATTACATCATCCGGTTCATCAAGGTGAGCAAAATCTGTTACCAACATTACTTTATTTTCATGAGCAATTTTTGCCCATTTTTCAACCACTCTATTACTACCTAAATAACCGGGTATAACTAATAATCCATAATTATTTTTTAAATCCAGTCGATCATAATTATCTACTAATTCTGTATGTATAGCATCTATAAATCGAGTGTTATCTAAATCGGTTAATTGGTCTAATTCTGCATTAATTATTGAAACATTTTTTACCTTATCCTGATCTGTATTTTTATAAAATAAAGCTACGGTACGATAGGCCTTTTCTAGCTCTTCAGTCTCTCTTACTGCATTAGCTAAATTCTTTTGTAAAGTTTTATCGGCAAGTTTACTCTTATCTTCACTAAGCGCCACCATATCTGTAAGACTGGTATTATTCTTCAACACATTAAGCCAAAGTTCTAATGTTTTCTTAAGTGCATTGCGTTCATTTTTTTTATTGGAATCACCTAAAAATATTTGTCTTCTAGCCTTACGTTCCGGATTTAAATTTTGAACATTTTCTATAGAGGCTTCTAATAAATCAAATCCACCAAATTTGGCTAATTTATCTAAACCACTTTTAATATCAATTTTTTTATTAGCTTGTTCCGATACCGCAACATCTACAGGTTGGATTTGCGCTTTTACATTTTCTTTAGCCATAATTATTTTTGATTTAATTCGTTAATAAGCCCTTCTATACTATCCATTAAAGCTTCTCTGGCTTCCGGATCTTCAAGTGCTGCTTTTAAAATTTTATTGGTTTTAAGCTGTTTAATAATTTTTTGATATTGGTCTTTTTCAACCTGTAAATCAGTTAAAAACTTACTTTGAGCTGTAATCCCTTTTATTCCAAAATCCCCAAGATTTTTAAATTTTAGCTCTTCAAATTGGGTAACTCCATCTGCATCTTCAAAATTCACTTTTACTTCCGGTTTAAAGTGTTCGAAAACTTGTTCAACGGTTGTTAACCCTTCGATTATTTCAGGTCTGATAGGAGTTTGACCTGTTAATTTTTGAGCTATTAAAGTACGGTTTTGTGCAATTTCCAGTATTGCTTCATTTGCATCTAAAGGAACTTCGTTTCCTCCAATGCCATAATTTGATAACATATTATTTAAATTTTAATTAATAATTTATTTTAATTGATTATCCATTGTAATTTATCATCCAGCATATCCACAGTAACATTATTCCCTTCTTTAATTTCTCCGGAAATTATCTTCTTAGCCATAGGTCTTCGTAAAGCTGAACGAATTATTCCTTTTAAAGGCCTTGCTCCATACGTTGCATTAAATCCGTTATCAACTAAAAAGGACTTAGCATTTTGCGACAAGCTTAGATCAATATTCAAATCTTTAACTAGATCTAATAATTCTTTTTTCAAGTGAATTTCAAATATTCCCATAGCATTATCTTTAGTTATAGGACTAAAAGGAATTATTTCGGTAAGTCTACCTAAAAATTCCGGTCTAAAATTACCTGACATTATTTCCATTAATTGATTCGAAGAGGGCAAGCCTTTACCCGTATTAACAGAATCCACAATGAAATGTGCCCCGATGTTAGAGGTAAATAAGATTAAAGCATTGGAGAAATCTCCTTCTTTACCTAAGCGATCATGAAGTTTACCTTCATCCATAATTTGTAAAAAGACATCAAATACAGATGAATGTGCTTTTTCAATCTCATCAAATAATACTATGGAATAGGGTTTTTGCCTGATTTTATTGACCAATAATCCCCCTTCTTCATACCCTACATAACCCGGAGGAGCTCCATATAATAATGCAGCCGAATGTTCTTCTTTAAATTCCGACATATCAAAACGAATAATCGCCTGTTCATCCTGAAAAAGAAAATCTGCTAATGATTTTGCTAATTCTGTTTTCCCTGTTCCTGTAGGACCTAGAAAAAAGAATGATCCTATCGGTTGTCCTGCTTTACTTAATCCTGAGCGAGATTCTAAAACTGCTTCTGTTATTACTTCAATGGCATAATTCTGTCCAACTACTCTTTTTTTAAGTATCTCATCCATATTTTGTAACCGATCTTTTTCTTCTGAATGAAGCTTACCTAATGGAATTCCCGTTTTTTGCGCCACAACTGCAGCTAAGTCAATCGGATCTATATGTTCTTTTTTGGATTGTGCTACTTGAGTTAATCTTTCTAATAAAGATTTTAAATATTCGTATAAAGAATCTTCAGATAATAATTCTATGTCATCCCTAATTAAATTTTCTTGGACCAATAAATATTGAGCTTTCTTTTTTAAATCTTCATAAAACCATTTTAATTCAAGTTTTTTATTACACTCTCCTTCTTGTATTGTTATTAACTTATCTTGCAAAGTATCTTTTTCTTTTAGAAAAGAAATACCTGCAGTTTTAATTACAGACATGGTTCGATCCAATAAATTCAACGCTGATTCGGGTAAACTTTTTTCTTTTAAATATCTTTGAGAAAGTCTTACGGATTCTGTAATAGATTCATCAGTTACCTTAATGGTATGATGTTTTAAATATGAAGGCAAAGCTGATTTTAATATTCGAAATGCCTGTTCTTCATTAGGTTCTTCAACTTTAATCACCTCAAACATACTGGAAAGCCCTTCGTCTTTTTCAATTTTTTTAGTATATTCATCTACCGTTGTAGTCACGATAAGTGTTAGTCCGCTATTTCCGGATAATTCACTTTTTAAAATACTGGAAATTCCTGAATTATCACTGTTTTTATCCAAAAGAACATGAATTCCATCAATAACAAGTATTGATTGAGGAAATGATTTTAATTCTTGCAATATCTTTTTTAAGCGATCTTCTATTTCCCCTTTATATGAGGCCCCTGCTATTAAAGACCCTAAATCTAATTCATAAACTTTAGTCTTTAACAATTCATCAGGTGCTTGTTTCTGAACAATTTGATTTACAAATCCTTCGATTAATACTGTTTTACCTACACCCGGATAGCCTTGCAAAAGAACATTAGGTTTAGAAAAACGACTTATAATTTCTACAATCTCCTTAATCTCTTTTTCTCTGGCCACAATTTGTTTAGGATTTTTTTTAGCTTTAGCTAACAGATCTTTGCAATATTTATATAAGTACTTTATAGAAGCATTTATACCATTGTTTTTTTCTGATATCCTTGTATTATTTTCATCACCAATATCGTTTAATAATTCGCCTCTAACAATAGGAAAACTTTTCATTTGATCGAAGCTGAAACCCACACCCGGAGTTGCCATTGCTGCCATTATACAATACAAGTCTACCTCTTCCCTACCTAGTATATCTCTTATTTCATCTGCTTCTTTTATAATTTTATCAATACTATCATCAGCTTCCGGTTTTATATTCCTGCTTGCTCGTGGAAAATCATCTATTCTAACATCTGCCCATTCCTCTATAAAAAAAACATCTTTTTTCATAGCTTCTAATTCTTTTAAAAGAGATAAATCTCTATGAAGAATTGCTTTAAGAAAATGTGGTGCGCCAAAATGTGCATTTTTCTTTTCCATTGCATATTTTCTAGCTATATTTAAAGCCGAGTATATTTCTTCAGTAAATGTCGCTTCCATAATAAGTATAAAGTGAATATTTTATATTTAAAATCATTTTTTTGATTATTTATTCATAAACCCAGAAAAGTCCTTTTTTAATTTTATATTTTATGGTTAAACCTTCAATACAGTTTCTATTATTTTTGGTAAGTCGTATGGATTCAATTTTTATCTTTTTATTTTGGATTTTATCACAAAATTCCGAAAACGGTATAATAATTTTTTCGTTTTTAATTACCGGAAAATCATACTTATCACAAGTATATTTACCAAAGTCTTCCTTAGCTTTATTCTGCTTAGCTACATCAATTAATAATAATTCAAACTGATTTTCAGAAATGGAAGGAGCTAAGTTTTCTTCTATTTTACTAATTTTCTCTTCTACCGGAGTCTCCATAGGTATAGCAGGTATATATCTTAAAAATTCTTCCATAGGATCTTTCTGTGGATTACCCGGAGGTAAATAGTATACAATGGTATCTTTTTCCGGTATATATCTTTTAAGAGTATCAATATTAGACACATTCAATATTCTTGGCTTCACATATATATCCCTACTGGCAATATGCGTTATATCCCCATTGACTACTAATGTCAATCTTTTTTTCCCCGGTGAACTATAACTATAAACCGGATATTCAGAAGTATTATCCATTTGCCCTGATTCCCCAAAACTCCATTCCCACGAAAAAGCCTCCCCTAAATATTTATAATAAACTTCAACTGGCTGTCCAACAGTAACTACCGTTGGAGCAATTATTTTTGGGATTTTCATGGAATCTATAATTTTACCCAACCCCCTTATTTCCAAAGTTTTTTGAAAAGTACATGAACCATTAACCTGCAAGGTAACGATATACATTCCCGATTTATCATATTTATGGAATGGGGATTGGTCGTATACTTTCGCAGAATTGTCACCGAAATCCCACACCCAACTTTTAGCATTAGGTGTTAAATCTTTAAATCCGATTATTTCACCAACCTGTTTTCTTTCAGCTTCAATCGCAAAATCGACCTTACTGCAGTCTATATATCTAGAATATTTATAAAATAAAATAAATAAACCGATAAGAATAAATATAATAAATATAAAAATTATTCTAAAATCTATTTTTTTAAAAAACTTATTAAAAGAATTTTTTAATTTATAGCTCATTACAACACAAAATATTAAATATATATATCATTTGCTAACTTAAGAAAAATATTTATATATATAAAATAAATTAAGATTTTTTTATAATATATAAACATACATAGGGAATTATTTATTTTTTTATAAATAATTAACTATTATTTTTAAAACATCAGATTATTAGCGTTATTTATAACATATTGATATTAAAATATGTTAATTATATTTATATTATTAAAATAATTAAAATCTACAATGCATTGATAATTAATTGATTATAACAAAAAATATGCATTATAATTACAAATTTAAAATGATATTATATTTTTCTATTTAAAAATATGAGATTAATTATGATATTCAGTACTTTTTATATATTATTATTTATATCATTTTATAAAATCATTTTAAAATATTTAATTTAATATATTAAAATAAATTCCGATTAAATTATATTTTGAAATTTAGTTTTCTTTAAAAATAAAAATCGGCATTGTTTTTTTTTTATATGGAAGTATATTTAGATAAATTTATAAAATACTTTATATTGTGTAAAAAATATTTACTGTCATTTATTAAATTAGGTAACATATTTTTTATAAAACTTAATTTATTTTAATATAAATACAATTCATCTTTTCCCACATTATCTCATTTATTTATAGAAATAAATAAAAAACATTAATAGAATTTGATTAAGAGTTATAGTTATTATTATCCTTATACTTTTACTTTCTATACGATAACCTCACTCGAACAAGTTGAACTAACAATGAATTTAATTGTATTCTTATTAAATACTAATCTATTTTAATTTAATTACACCCTTTAATCAATTTTATTAATAAAGTATTTATAAACTTTTATCAAATATTACCATACTGATTATATTTAAAATACCTATCATTATACCAATTTAATTATTTAAAAAAAATAATTATCTTTTATAAATTAATTATATAAATATATTATATTAAATAAATTAATTATTATATTTGATTTATAATTAAAAAATAAAAAAAATGAAAAAGAAGTTTCAATTATTTAAGGCTTTATTTATTACCATTAGCGGATTACTATTAATTAATAGTTGTAGTAATGACAATGACAATGATATCAATCCGATATCGAATAAGAAAGAAAGTATTACTACTTTCGAAAAAAATTATATAAGGTATCTTTATCCGGAATCAAACAATGATTCAATTAAATTAATTGGATTTAAAACGGTATATTTCAACAAAGAAGAAGCACAAGAAATTAAAAATGCACAAGAATTATATAAAAACGAATTAATTGAAATTAATAAATCAATTTATTATGCTGATGATTATTCATTTATGCGAGTATATTTTCCTATGAGTGATGCTATAGTAAATTATAATGGAAAAACGTATGAGGCAAGTAATCGTGGAAGCTTTATTACAGATGCGTTTGTAAATTTAAAAACTACTTCTTGGATACAAGTGATTGGAAGAAAAGCATCCGAATTCGTTTCAGGAACAGATTTTAATAGCATAGAAGGAAATCAAATATTACTTGCTGAAAAATTAGAAAAAGCGATGAAAGACCATAATACTGAAAATACTTATGTATTTAATTTAGGAGAAAGAAGCTTTAATCACCATCATAATGAAGATGGAGAAGCTATTAATGAAAATACAACATATAGTTCTAAAATTTCATGTTATAATAATCACAGAAAAAGAAATTGCAGCACAGCATTTGGATATAACGGAAGATGTAAAAGAGTTTATGTAAAATGCATGGACTATAATGGTTGGCCGGCTAGATGTGGTGATAAAAGTAAAGCAGGCTTTGTAGGTAGTGATTGCCAAAGAGCGATGGCTAAAGGAAATTGTTGGAATGAAATAATGTAATAATGTAATAAATTATTAAAAATGGTTTATTCTGTAGGGGTATTTTATGCTTGGGATTTTATTGCAATAATTTTAATAACTATATTATATTATTATTGCCCTAAAAATATCATTGATAAGAAAAATGAATATATTCAGTTTTTCTTGTATTTTCTAAGTATTTTATTTACAATATTTATTTTCATAATTAACATTACAAGATCAACTGCATTTACTCATATGCTATTTAAGATATCTTTTATACCCCTTTTATTTATATTTTACTCATTATATAAATTCAAAAACAATAAAAAAAATCAAAATCTATATTTTTTTCTACTTGTTATTTCAATTTATATAGTTTTAGTATTTTCTGCTATGTATATTGGAATATTACTCTCTACCATGTAGATTAATCTTATAATGTATTAGAAATAAACAACTATAAGCTAATTAACAACTAAAATTTATAAGCAAAAAATTACTATCAATTAATTTTCTTAGCTTTAAGTATTCAAACAAAAAAAAGAGTTACAAATTATGTAACTCTTTTTTAGCTCCTCCTGCTGGGCTCGAACCAGCGACCCTCTGATTAACAGTCAGATGCTCTAACCGACTGAGCTAAGGAGGAATTTTGTGAGTGCAAATGTAGAAGAATTTTATATACGCTCCAAATATTTTTTAATCTTTTTTTCATCTTAAAATCTAAGTACATAAGTATCAATGAAAAAAAAATTTATTTTTTTAATATATAACCCATATTAGATACTTTTTTTAATATAAAATAGTATTTTTGTCTCTGTCTAACTTATATAATTATTATGGACATATCTATATTGCTTGTATTCTTATTGATTTTAGTGCTCTTTATGGGAGGTTTTCTGTTTATGTTAACCCGTTTTTTTCAATCAGAAAGAGAAAGAAGAAGTTTTGAGTTGCGTTTAAAATATTCTGAGAATATTTTACCGAACAAATTACAAGCCTATGAACGTATGACTCTTTTTTTAGAAAGAATACGCCCTTCTTCTTTAATACGTCGAGTAACTCCTACAGATGATAGTAAATCTTATGAATTCACTTTAATAGAAACTATTCAAACAGAATTCGAACACAATTTAGCACAACAACTCTATATAAATCCGAATTCGTGGAAGATTATTTTATCGGCAAAGAATGCAACCCAATTGCTTATAAAAAATACTATTGAAGCTATGAAAGATTCTTCAATACAAGAAATTCAAGAGGAAATCATTAAACAATCGATGGAAGACGCTTCTCCTTCGTCTGCGGCAATTTTGTACTTACAAAAAGATATTCAAGACGGAATCTAAAAAATTTTCACTATGAACATCAAATCATTAGCTGAAGAAGAAAGACCCAGAGAAAAATTACTACTGAGAGGGAAACAATCCTTATCAGACGCAGAACTTCTTGCTATAATTTTAGGTAGTGGTTCGAAATCTGAAAGCAGCATTACTCTTGCTCAACGAATTTTAGCATCTGTGAATCATAATTGGAATGAATTGGCAAAACTAACCATACGAGATTTATGCAAATTTAACGGAGTAGGTAAAGTTAAAGCAATTGAAATTATCACTTCTCTAGAAATTGGAAGACGAAAATCCTTACAGCAAGCCTTAAAAAAAGAAAAAATTTCTTCTTCGAAAGATGCCTATAATATTCTTCAACCCATTATTGGTGATTTGATGGTAGAAGAATTTTGGGTGATTTACTTAAGCAGATCCAATAAAATATTAAGTAAAGAAAAAATTTCTCAAGGAGGAATAACCGGTACAATGGTAGATAATCGACTAATTTTTAAACATGCTTTAGAACTTAATGCCGTTTCATTAATCATATCCCATAATCATCCTTCAGGAAATATTCAACCCAGCAATTCTGATATACAAATTACTCATGAAATAAAAAAAGCAGGAAACTTATTAAATATAACATTGATGGATCATCTAATTGTAACGCAAACCTCTTTTTTCAGTTTTGCCGATGAAAATTTAATGTGAAAGACCATAAAATTTACTGTGAAAGACCATTTTACCTATGATTCTTGTATATGTTCCTAAAATCAATGAAAGAATTAAGTATATTTTTACTTTTATTTTCGAACAAATTTTGGGAATTTCTTTCCGGCTCACGGATTGCGCTATTCTCTTCGCTAAAGAAACTTCGCCTAAATTTTCTTACTCATTTTCAATAGTAAAAAACGAAATTCATTATTCGGCTTGTAATTTATTATTTGAAACGGATATTAAAACACAAAACTTGAGGGGAGTTTTAAAAGATCCTTTTGCAACTGCTTTTTTTTTACTTTCAAGATATGAAGAATATTTGCCATATCAAGAAGATATTCATCATAGATTCTCATACAAAGCATCATCAATTAAAGATAAGATTGATCCGTTAGTTCCATGGATAGATACCTTTGCTTATAAACTATTTGATCAACTAAAAAAAAGCTTTCCTTCACTCAATTATAAAGCTAGGAAGTTTACCTATATAAATACAATAGATATAGATCATGCTTGGTTATATAAAAATAAATTTTGGTTAAAAAAATGTAAAGCATTAGGAAAAAATATTTTAACTTTTCGATGGAAAGATTTTCATCAACAAATTTTAGTTATATCAGGATTAAAACCAGATCCTTATTACATTTATCCTTATATACAAAAATTAAAAATACCTACCATTTATTTTATTTCTTTTGGATTAGGAAGTCAATGGGATACTAATCATAACCCTAAAAATTCAGCTTACCAAGAATTGATACTACAATTATATAATCAAGATTATACTACTATAGGTCTTCATCCCAGCTATTTTTCCAATAAGGATTTCACAATCTTGAAAAAGGAAAAATTAGCATTGGAAAAACTTGTAAAACAAAAAATTACCATTTCCAGACAGCATTTTATAAAACTTCATTTACCCGAAACTTATGACAACCTGATCCGATTAAATATTACAGCAGATTTTTCCATGGGTTTTCAAGATCATATCGGTTTCAGAGCAGGGACTTGTACTCCTTTTTATTGGTTTGATTTGAAAAATAATCAAGTTACCCAATTAAAAGTTTATCCATTCTGCGTGATGGATGTTACGCTTAAAAATTACATGCAACTATCTATTGAGGAAGCTGAAAATAAGCTACTAAATTTATTGCATGCCGTAAAAAAAGTAAACGGAACTTTTATATCTATTTTCCATAATGACAGCTTATCTAATCATGGAGAATGGAAGCTATGGAAAAACGTATATGAAAAATTGATTCATAAAGCCAATGATTTTAAAGTACAATCATAAAACCATTGATAAAACAAAATACTCCGCATGTTTGGATCAATGCCTCAATTACAGAATTTATGCAGAATTGTGGTATTTAAACATTGTTTCTCCCGATGGTTATGATATTTTGGTATTAAACGATTATGAAGCTGTAATGCCTATCCCCTATCAAAAAAAATGGGGATTTAAATTAGTTATTCAACCTATTTTTTGTCAACAATTAGGCATATTTTATAAAGAAAACATATCCGCTGAAACCTTCCATCTTTTTATATCTTTCTTAAAAAAATATAAAGTCAGAAGCTATTGCTTTAACGAAGAAAACACCCCATATTTACCTTCCCACTATGTAAAGAGAGATAATCAATTATTGAATTTAGATCGTGAATATTCAACTCTTGTGACTAATTATAATGCAAACAAAAAAAGGGTCCTTAAAAATTATTTATTATCCAATAGCAAAATTGAAGAAAAATATACGGGATCAATTGTATCAGAAAAACCAAGTAATCTGCTCAATAGAATTCTATCAGCCTCACAGCTCAATATCTTAAACACACTTTTACAAGAATTAAATCGACAAAAAGTGTTAAAACAATATACCCTTTATAATAGAGATAATATTCCTACAGTCTATGTATGGCTCATTTTTTCCAAAGGAAGGATTATAAATTTACTGTCAATAAGAGACAAAGAGTTAGAAATTAAAAATTCGTATGCCTATATGATTGATTTATTGATTAAAAATCATTCCGATCAAAAATTAATTTTAGATTTTGAAGGTTCAATGATACCTGGAATAGCCCATTTCAATAAAAGTTTCGGAGCAGCGACTAATCATTATGTGTTATACAAAAATTTAAAATGGATGGATAATTTAAGCAGCTTAACTATTTTTAAAACTTCTCGTTAACTTTCCTTTAATTAGTGTATTCATTAACCTATTTTGAAAGAATTGATTTCTCTGAACTCAAAAATAACACTATAAAAAAATGGTTTGAAATATCAAACCATTCATTATATTATACTATAAACTCTTTTTTTAATTAGTGTTGGCTAGTAAACCGGCACGTTTGAGTAAGGCCTCCGATTGAGGTCTTCTACCCCGAAAACTTATATATAATTCCATAGGGTCTTCAGTCCCGCCTTTACTTAATAAACTTTCAAATTTAGATGCTGTTTCTTTATCAAAAATTCCTCTTTCTTTAAAGTAATCAAAAGCATCAGCGTCTAAAACTTCAGCCCATTTATAGGAATAATAACCTGCAGCATATCCCCCTTGAAATATATGTGAAAAAGATGTACTTATACAAGTATTTTTGATATGAGGATACAATTGGGTTTCTTTAATCTTTTCTACTTCAAAATCTTCAATCCCTTGATCTGATGTCAACTCATCGGTATGATAGGCCATATCCAAAAGACCTAAGCCAATTTGTCGAAGAGTTTGATATCCTTGCATAAAGTTAGCAGATGCAACTATTTTATCAATTTTCTCCTCATCCAGCATATCCCCTTTTTGGTAATGAAGGGCAAAAGTTTTTAAAAATTCCTTTTCAAAAACATAGTTTTCCATAAATTGAGACGGTAGTTCAACAAAGTCCCAATAAACATTCGTTCCTGATAATGATTCAAAGGTTGTATTAGCTAAAATACCGTGTAATGCATGGCCAAATTCATGAAATAACGTGGTAACTTCAGTAAATGTCAATAAAGAAGGTGTTTCTCCGTTAGGACGTGAAAAATTACAAACTATCGAAATATGCGGTCTGATATTATCACTTAAAGTTTTAAATTGCCCCTTATAGGAAGTCATCCAAGCTCCTGCCCTTTTCCCTTCTCTGGGAAAAAAGTCGGTATATAACAATGCCTGATGTTTTCCTTTATCATTGATGACTTCATACACTTTAACTTCCGAATGATATTTCTGTATATCTTCTCTTTCAATAAAAGTCAACCCGTATAATTTTTTAGCTACATCAAAAGCAGCATTCAAAACCTGATGCAACGGAAAATAAGGTTTTAATTCTTCTTCAGAAAACGAAAATTTTTCCTGTCTTAATTTTTCAGCATAAAAGGCATGATCATAAGGCATCATTTCAGTTATTCCGTCTCGTGATGCTATATTTTTTAAGTCTTGAATTTCTTTTTGAGCAAATGGCTTAGCTTTATGTAACAAATCATATAAAAAATCATATACAAGTTTAGGTGCAGAAGCCATTCTTTCTTGCAAAATTAAATCGGCATAAGTTTTAAAACCTAATAATTTAGCTTTCTTGCTCCGTAATTCAACAATTTTATGAATAATATCTTCATTATTATACTCATTATCTTTACATGCTCGTTGCATATAAGCAGTATAAATTTCCTTGCGTAACTCTCGATTTGCCGAATACGTCATAAAAGGCACATAGCTGGGATAATGTAACGTGAAAACCCAACCTTTCAAATTTCTATTTTCCGCCTCTTGTTTTGCCATTTCTTTAATGGATTCCGGAATTCCTTCCATATCCTTATTTTCAGATATATGAAGAAAGTAATCATTGGTTTCCTTTAAAACGTTTTGGCCAAACTTAACGGATAAAATTGCTAATTCATTAGATATTTGTCGGAGATTATTTTTATCCTCCGAGGATAACAAGGCTCCATTTTTTGAGAAATCCTTATACGTTTTATCTAAAAGTCGTACTTCTTCTTGGCTTAACTTTGATTTTAAAGTTGTATCGTAAACGATTTTTATTTTTTCAAATAATTGTTCATTCAGTATGATGTCATTTGCATATTCAGTTAGCATAGGAGATATTTCCTCCGCTAAACTTTGCAAATAATCATTAGTTTCCGCTGAATTTAAATTAAAAAAAGTAGAGGAAATTATGGTAAGTTTTTTTCCGACATTTTCTAAAGCTACTATGGTATTTACAAAATTCGGTGGATCAGTATTTTGAACTATTTCGTTAATTTCGTTCTTAGCATCTTCAATTGCCTGTTCAATCGCTGGTTTAAAATCTTCTTGTTTAATGTTTTCGAAAGGGATGCTTTCGTAAGGCGTATTAAATTTTTCCACTAAATTATTACTCATAATTTTTTTGTAAGTATATACTATCGAATAAAGTTTCCCCTATATACAGTTCTATATAATTAATTTATATGTGATTAAAATTATTCAAATTTACAAATATCCACTGATTCTCCAATGGACAAAAAAGTTAACCGTTTTTCTTCGGCTAAGAATAAATGTTTAATCTTATCCTTATTAACTTTTATGGCAGGAAAAGTATCATAATGAGAAGCTATAGCATTTTTTGTTTTAACAAATTTTGCTGCAATAACAGCATCATATCCACCCATCGTATAGGTATTACCAATAGGTAATATTGCCACGTTAATATATCCATAGATAAATGGTAGCAATTTCATGTCAGTAGTAAGGGCAGTATCACCCGCTACATAAATTACTTTTCCATCCATTTTCATCAGGAAACCACAAGCTAATCCGCCATAGGAACCATCGGGAAAAGAAGAACTGTGGGACGCCGATACCATTTTAATTTTACCAAAATCAAATTTCTTAACTCCTCCTATATTCATGGGTATAACATTTAAACCCAATTTTTGATAGTGAGCAGTAATTTCCGGATTAGCCAATATTTGGGAATTATTGTTTTTAGCAATAGTTTCAACATCCAAAATATGATCATAATGGGCGTGAGTCAAAAAAATATAATCTGCTTTAATTCCATTTATATCAATATCTTTTGCTAGTTCATTCCCTGAAATAAATGGATCAATTAAGACCGTTGATGATGAGGTTTTAAAACCAAAACATGCATGTCCGTAATATATAATTTCCATGACTTTATCCTTTAATATTTAATGTTCTTCAAATGTAATAAATAATAATTATCTTTGAAAAAAATTAAGCAAAAATCATTATATATGAAAAGACTCTTTCCGATATTATTTTTACTTTTTATTTCAATTGTTACTTATGCACAACAAGTTGAATTTGGAGCCAAAGCCGGAATGGCTTTCGGTTATAAAGGAACCTTAAAGCAAACCGTAACCAATATTAAAGAAAGTAAAGCCACTGATAATATCGGATGGCATGCGGGTTTTTTTAGTCGAATAAAATTTTTGGAATGGTTTATCCAACCTGAGATTTATTTTTCTTCCATGAAAACTAATTTCGATTATAGGAACGATGGTGAATTTACAGCACATTCCAACCGATTGGATATCCCTATTTTGTTTGGATCTAAATTTTTAGAAGTTACCCGATTGTATGCCGGTCCTGTTTTTTCCACTTCTTTAAATGAAAATATTTCCTTAAAAGGAATTAGAAAAACAAAAACAGATGATTTTTCACTTGCCGGTCAAGTAGGAGGAGGTTTTGACTTAGCTAAGCTCACTTTTGATGTGCGTTATGAATTCGGATTTAATAAAAGTCAAACAAATTTTATAAAGAAGCGTACCGGTGAAGCATTTAAATTGGAGAAAAGACAAAATTCTCTGGTATTAAGTGTCGGATATAAATTTTAAGGCAAAACGTATTTCTTATTTTAGTGCCCATTCTTATTATGATTAAACTGATATGAAAAAATTATCACTTTTATTATTTTTATCTTTTTTAGCTCTTTCAATTTTTTCATGCAGAGATGATTATAATTATGATTCTGCTTCTAAACCGCTTCGTTTTTCTAAAGATACGGTTATGCTGGATACTGTATTTTCAACGGTTCGATCAGAAACCTATGTACTTAAAGTTTATAACCAACAAAACGATGATGTTGTAATTCCGAGGATTTATCTTGAAAAAGGCTCGTCCTCTCAATTTAAAATTAATGTAGACGGAACTCCCAGCAATGCAACCAATCAAAATAGCTTTCAAAACATACCTATACGGTCTAAAGATAGTTTATTCATTTTTATTGAAGTTGCTCCTCAAGCCATTAATGCATCCGAAGCGTTAGCAGATGAAGACTTATTGTTTAACACCGTCGGATCTACACAAAAAGTTAAGTTACTTTCTTTAATTGAAGATGCAGAATTTTACTATTCTAAATCAGGGACTAAAGAAATAGCAAAAGATCTGGCTTGGAACAATACTAAATCCAAAGTTATTTATGGAAATTTAAAAATTACAAATGGTGCCAAGTTATCCGTGTCGGAAGGAACCAAAATATACCTTCATAAGAATGCAAATATAATTATTGATTCGGGCAGCCAACTTACTATAGACGGTTCTTTGGAACATGAAGTATTAATTCGGGGAGATCGACACGAAATCAAATACGATTCACTTCCGGGTAATTGGAATCAAATTCATCTCGCTACCAAAGCCTCCGCAACAATTAACCACTTAGTTATAAAAGGGGGTAATAATGCATTTTATTTAGAGGAAAATGCTCATTTGAACATCTTCAATTCCAAAATTTATAATTTTTTATATGGAGGAATCTACTCTGTAGGAGGCAATGTGGAAGGTAAGAATCTTGCCATAAATAATTGTGGAACTTCCGATCTTATAGCAGAATATGGTGGAAACTATGATTTCACTCATTGTACTTTTGCCAATTATTGGAATTTAAATGCTGGTGCAGGATATTCTGCCTATTTATCTAATGCTTATCAGAAATCAGGACAAACAAAATACAATTCGCTTACGGCTTCTTTTAAAAATTGTATTTTCTGGGTTAAAAATTATAACAGCTTATATTTAGATAAAAATGAGCATGCCCCTTTTAATTATATTTTTGATACTAATCTGATTAAAAATACTTCCAATAATTTATCTATAGAAACGGACGAACATTTTGTAAATACTATTCTTAATAAAGATCCTGAATTTTATAAAACAGGATATTCGGACTGTTTACTTCTTCTTAACATAGGATCTCCAGCTTTAGGTAAAGGCAATTTAAGTTATGCAAAGGAGGTTCCTGAAGATATGAACGGTATATCGAGAATTAAAGATCCTGCTTTAGGAGCATATCAATGATTTAAAATTATATTTAAATCAGAACTTATAAATTAATGGATTGGCCGGATTTTTTTTCAAAATAATTTTACATGGAAACCTTCATGAAAATTTAAAAGGCTTAATAAAACTATCGATTAGCTTTTAGATATCTTTAAGTAAAACTCCGCTTTCATGCTCATAAATCATATTTCGTATTTCTAAAGTTTTATCCCAAATATTTTTAATATCTCCTTCCATATCGATCTTGAAGTTTTCAGATCCATATTGATCCAATTTATTGAAAAAATAATTTATCGTAATGTGATTGATATCGATTCCGGGAATATACGCAACCTCCATGTCATTTTCTGTTAGTGTTTCTACAATAAGTCCTACTTGTAATAAATAGTATAAAGAATCACTAGTTAATCGGGTGGGTATTTTATAAGTTTCAGATAATTCATCTGCCGTGTAGGGCTTTTCGCCAGCTTCAAATCGTTTTATGATGAGTGTAGTGATCATTAAAAGTATAAAATCCTTATATCTTCTGCTTATGTTGCTAATATCTTTTTCGAAGCTAAACTTATTTACATTTTGATAGGAAAAAGATAATTGAACCCCGAACAAGCAAATAAACCAGCTCAATTGCAGCCACAACATTAACAAAGGCAATGCGGCAAAACTCCCATAAATAGCATTATATTTTGCTATCCAAAATTGTCCTGATATATAAAGCATTTGAAAAATTTGGAAACAACTCCCGCTCACTATACCTGCTAAAAAGGCAGCACTAAATTTGACTTTTGTATTAGGAATGTAAATATATATAAATGTAAAAAGTAAGATGATTATAACGTAGGGAATAAACTTTATGATCGGACTAATGACCATACCGATTATATTGATATTGGTGGTTGAGTTCAAAAAAATTGACAATCCGGCATTGCAAATTAAAAATAAAGGAGCTATAAGAATTAAGGCTAAATAATCCGTAAATTGTCGAGAAAACTTCCTTCCTTTTTTAATTCTCCAAATAGTGTTAAAATTATCTTCAATACTTACCAATAAAGTTATAACCGTGTAAAAGAGAATGATTATTCCTAAACCTAAAAATACGCCTCCTTGAGCATAATCAATCGAACCGTCTATAAATTGCATAGCCTTGGAAAGAGCAACTTTCTGTCCCGTAAAATATTGAAACAGTTGTGTTTCCACTAAATTTTGAAAACCAAATCCACGGGCTATAGCAAATAATACTGCCAATAAAGGCACTATAGACAAAAGAGAATTATATGTTAAGGCGGCTGCACGAGTATTGATCTGTGAGCCGTTACTGTTTCTAAAAGTTAATAAAAAAGCTTTGGTAATATTGATGAAAAAAGTTTTTATATGAGGACCATCGCTTCCGTTCACCCGCCATATGTCATAGGTTAAAAAATGTATAATATTTTTGATTTTTTCTTTTATCTTAGAATACATAAGATATTTTTCAAATTATTATTAAAAGATACAAACATGATACCTACTAGCTTTAAATAAGAAAAAATTTACTTTATAAAAGTTTATTATCCTTAACTCTTATGCTTTATAATTTAAATGAAGAAATTTTTGAGTGGAAGGTGATATTTTGAAACGATCATCTAAACGAAACCCTACCAACCAAATAATTTCTCCTGAATTATTACATAAAACCAATACTTTATCTTTTTGAAAATTAGATACCTTATGATCCTTTAAAAATTTACTTACCTTCTTTTTACCTAATCCATTAATAGGGTAAAAATAATCCCCTTCCTTCCAATTTCTTAAAACCAAAGGAAATTCAACTTTTTCAAAATCAATACTTTCTCCTTCCTTAAATATAGCTTTATCAACTACACAACAAGTAAATTCAAACGGTTGCTTAAGTATCCACGGAACCGATGGAATTAAAAAATTAACAGTTGAAAATTCCGTTTTACTTCTATTAGCTAACAACAATGTTCCCCTATCCACCCAAGCTTTATACTCTTGTGATTCAAATAAACTTCCTGTATGAGCATTTAAGATATTTTCACAATCTTTTTTATTAGTAAATCCATATTTGGAAAGTAAATGGTAAGATAAAAGAAAATCAGCTTGTAGGAGTTTCTCTAATGAATAAGCCTTCACCCCTGTTTCAGCAAAAACTTCTGCTTTTTTTTGTAATTCTTGCACCTGTGATTCTAAAAAAGATTGAGTTTCATGTAAAATACTCATACTTTTTTCTACTTGATGTAAAAAAACGGGTGATATATCTTGAAATTCAGGAATAATCTGATGACGAATTTTATTTCTCAAATAATCCAACGTTTGATTCGAAGCATCTTCTCTCCAAACGATTGAATGATTCAGAGCAAAATTAACGATTTCATTTCGGGTAAAAGGCAATAAAGGTCTTACAATATAATTTGCAATCATTTGCATTCCCGATAATCCCTTAATGCCTGAACCTCTCAATAGATTTATAAAAAAAGTTTCTACATTATCATTAAGATGGTGTGCGGTAACAAGATAATCAAAAGAGTGCTTTTTTATTAATTCTTGAAAATAATCATACCTTAAGTTCCTGGCAACCATTTCAATAGATTCTCTATTTTTCTTAATTTTTAAGGTATCAAAGGTTTTAATGAAAAGCTCAATATCATGATCATCACAAAAGTCCTTTACTAATTTTTCGTCTAAATCTGAATTCTCCCCTCTTAGCCGAAAATTACAATGAACTACACTAAAACGGTAAGGAGAATTATAAAATAAATGCAACAATACCATACTATCGACTCCTCCACTAACTGCTAATAAATATTTTTTTTCAACAGGTAAGTTATTCAATGAATCCGTTAACCTCATGCGTTTTATTTATCCGAAAAAATTGGTAAATATCAGAATTTTAATTTTTAACAAAGATAACTGAAAAAATTTTTGAGTAAAACCTTTCATTAAGCACAATCTTTGCTATCACTATAAATTGTACAATAAAATGCTAAAATAATATAAATACCTAGATTTATTTACTTTAGAATGATTATAAATAACAAAATTATCTATAAAATTAAAAATCTATTATGGAAATTGGTTTATTTATTCCATGTTATATTGATGCTATTTACCCGGAAGTAGGAATAGCAACTTTGGAATTATTAGAAAAATTGGGTTTGGATGTAGAATATCCAATGGAGCAAACTTGTTGCGGGCAACCCATGTCCAATGAGGGCGATTACAAAAGTGCAGAAACTGCACAAAAACTATTTATTCAAAATTTTAAGGATTATGAGTACATCGTTGGACCTGCCGGAAGTTGTGTAAAGCAAGTCCGTTTACATTTTGATAATTTAGAGCAAACCGATGAGGTAAAGCAAGTGAGAAAAAATACCTATGAATTGGTTGAGTTTTTACACGATATCCTACAAGTAAAAAGTTTTCCGGGTGTTGAATTCAAACATAAAGTTGCTCTACACAATAGTTGCAGCTCTATCCGAGGATTGGGTATTGCCAAACCTTCGGAAATCATAGGAACTCCCTATAATAAATCTGCCGATTTATTAAAAATGATTGAGGGATTGGAAATAGCAGAGATGAGCAGACCGGACGAATGTTGCGGTTTTGGAGGCACTTTTTGTGTAACTGATGAAGTAGTGAGCGGAAAAATGGGTAAAGACAAAATTTCAGATTACGTAACCAGTGGAGCAGAATATGTAGTTTCTCCCGATATGTCTTGCTTAATGCACCAAAAGGGAGTTGCTTTAAAAAATGGAATCACCCATTTACCTTTTCTTCATATTGCCCAAGTTCTTAACGGAGGTCCATTTTAAACTTTGAAAATGAAAAAGAAGATAGTCAACATTGAAAAAAATTCTGCTGATTTTATAAATCAAGATAACATACACGAAAAGGAACACGATAAAAACCTTTGGAATGCCCGAATAAAAAGAGATCGAATTGCCCAATCCATACCGGAATGGGAGGAACTTAAAGAATTAGCATCTAAAATAAAGGAACACACTTTGTCACACTTAGACGAATATGTATCCACTTTTGCAGAAAATGCCTCCAAAAGAGGAGCGGTGGTTCATTGGGCTAGAGATGCGCAGGAACATAATGAAATCGTTTATAATATCTTACAAGAAAGAAAAGTAACTGAAATTATAAAAAGTAAATCCATGCTTCAAGAAGAGTGTGAAATGACAAGCTTTTTAGAATCTAAGGGAATTGAGGTTACCGAGTCTGATTTGGGCGAAAGAATACAGCAGCTTTCGCATCAACCACCGGCTCATATTGTTATGCCCGCCATTGAAAAAACCACGGAAGATATCGCCCAGCTCTTTGCGAAAACCATAGGCACTGATCCTAATGATACGGATCCGCATTCTCTAAACGAAGCGATGAGGAATAATGCCAGACCTAAATTTTTACGAGCAGGGGCAGGAATGACCGGTGCCAATTTCGCCATAGCTGAAACAGGAACTTTTGTTGTCTGCACTAATGAAGGTAATGCGGATATTGGAGCAGCCGTACCTCCTCTTCATATTGCTAGTATAGGTATTGAAAAAATAATTCCAAAGGTGGAAGATTTAGGAATTTTTATACGCCTCTTATCCAGAAGTGCACTAGGAACTCCGGCAACCCAATATACTTCGCATTTCACCGGACCTCGAAAAAATGGAGAACTTCATATTATTATAACTGATAATGGAAGATCTACCCGTTTAGGCATGGAAGATTTTTGGACTTCTCTTAAATGTATCCGTTGCGGCGCATGTATGAATACTTGTCCGGTTTACAGAAGAAGTGGTGGTTTATCTTATGAATCAACCTATTCCGGTCCGATAGGAATTATATTAAGCCCGACTTTCGATCTAGAAAAATATAAAGAGCTTCCGTATCATTCCACTTTATGCGGCTCTTGTTCAGATGTTTGTCCGGTAAAAATTGACATATCCGATCAAATCTACAAATGGAGGAAATTGGTTGTCGACAAAGGATACATGCCTTCAAATCGAAAATATGCGCTGAAAGCAGCCGGTGCTGTTTTAGGTCATCCGCATCTATTTAGAACAACGGAAGCTTTTGCAGAAAAAGCACTGCCCATAGTGCCCGATTTTCTTATATACAGCAGTTTAAATCCATGGACTCAAGAACGTAAAATGTTTTCCATGGCAAAAAATACATTTAGAGATTGGTATATTAAAAACAGAAAAAGAAAAAAATGATAAGTACTAAAGAACATATATTAGAAGCTATTCGTAAAAATAAGCCTCAAGGAACACAATATCCCTATCCTGTAATTCCTTCATTTCCCAAAAGCACAAAAGATATAGTGGAAGAATTTAAGGAAAATTTAATCTTAAATGCCGGTACTTGCTTCACCATAAATTCCATTGAGGAGGGCGAAAACAAAATTAAAGAATTACATCCGCAAGCTAAAGTAATTTGTTCTTCTGCCATCGAATTTCCTGGAAATAAAGATTTATCCAAAGTAACTGATCCTCATCAATTGGATGATGTGGATGTTGGAATTATTCGTGCGGAATTTGGTGTTTCAGAAAACGGTATGGTCTGGTTGACGGAAAAAGGTATGATGGTTACTTCTTTAGGTTTTCTTTCTCAACATTTAATTATATTGTTAAAACCGCAAGATATAGTCAGAGACATGTATGAAGCGTATGCGAGAATAAATCTTAATGATAACAATTACGGTTGTTTTATGTTAGGTCCTTCTGCTACAGCTGATATAGGGGCTGTTATGGTTAGAGGAGCACAAGGAGCCAGAAGCTTATCGGTATTTTTTATGTAGTTTTATATGTTATTGAAATATAAATAAGTGAAAAGTAAAAAAAGAGGAGAAAATGAATTTCTCCTCTTTTAAATTCTATCATATTTTATTGGATTATAACTTTTCTGTTTACTTCAAAATCATTTCCCATTACTTTTATTATGTAACTACCTGATTTTTGAATAGTAATCGTCAATAAATCGCTGTTATAGGAATTGACAATGGTTTGTAATAAAATTCCGTTTAAAGAAAAAACCATCACTTTTTTAATTGCGGATTTATAATCGTTGGATTTTATATAAACAGTTCCCGAAGAAAGAGTAGGATAAATTTCTAAAAAATCTCTGGGTTGATATTCGAAACTTTCCACTTTTAAATTATTTCCCCATACCATTTCCACCCACTCGGGATGGTCTATATAGGGATTACGATTTTTTTGTTTACTATAAATAGCTTCATTCATGTCTATTTCTCGGTCACTGACAGGATCCATTACATGCCAAGTCAGCAATATATTTCTAAAGGTATCGGTAAACACTTGATTTTTTGTTCTATTAAACATATCAAAACTCCAAGAACTGATTTCATCTTCATATCGGGTTGCAAAATAAAAGAATGCTCGAGCTATATCGCCCTTAAATTCATCAATGGGTTCAAAAACGACTCCTTTATACCCTTTAGAATACCCTGAATTAGCATTGCTACCCAATTGAGATCCGTTTTTGGATACCCATTTGCTGTTACCTACTCTGCCAAACGGATAATCGCTTCTCATAGCATTCACTTTTCCGTCCGTTGGCCAAATATGAAAGGCATCAGACAGCATGGGATTTTTTTTATAAAATACAGATTGAGGTATCAGGTGCTCTCTATTATAACAATCTCCTTCTTTAGTATAATTTCCGCACTGATCTACACCAAACCGATAATTGTAGGGATCCGCACCGTTAGGTATCTCAGAATAAATATCCAAAACAGTTCCGTCGTTTTCATACCATTGATCACCAAAAGCACTCATGGACTTATATAAATTCCACAAACCTTTATATCCAATGGGTACATGTCCCTGTTTGATAATTTCTTTCAAACTTGTTTTTAAGTCATATCCCGTACCGTATGCATCCGCATAATAGTTGAGAGGTATTGACTTACTTTCTATAAACTGTATCTCAGCTTGCTGAGAATAAAAAAAACAGGTGGATAGTACAATCCAAAATAATAAAATTTTCTTCATATTATTTGTAATTTTAGCGTTGGTAATAACTTTGATAAAGTTTTTAACTTTTGTTCAAGTTAAGATAAATATCTCACTAATTATAATTATTTTTTTATATGATACAGGCAAATTTCACCTCATACGAATTACAATTTAAGCGTCCGGCAGGAACTTCTCGCGGAACATTAAATTCTAAGCTAACTTATCTTTTAAAAGTTCAAAATTCAGATACGGAATATGTTGGCGAATGTAGTTTTTTTAGGGGTTTAAGTGCTGATTCCGAAACGGAATATGAGCCTAAACTGCAATGGGTATGTGATCATATCAATGAAGGTAAAGAATTTTTGCTTACGAATTGTCAAGAATTTCCTTCCATACAATTCGGTATTGAACAGATTTTTGCTCAAATTGAAAACAGAAAAGAAGGAATGTTCTTTCCGTCTGAATTTACCGAAGGAAAACAAGGAATTAAAATCAACGGATTAATTTGGATGGGAAATTTGGACTTTATGCGTGAGCAAATCCAACAAAAACTTGAACAAAATTATAGTTGTATAAAACTTAAAATTGGTGTTAACTGGCAAGAAGAATATAAAATATTACAAAACTTACGCAAAGAATTTTCTGCTTCTCAATTGGAATTGAGAGTGGATGCTAATGGCGGATTTTCTTTTGAGGAAGCAAAAAAGGTATTAGAGCAACTGGCTCAACTTGAAATTCATTCCATTGAACAACCCATTAAAGCCGGAAATGAAAATCAAATGGCTGAATTATGCAAATATACTCCCACTCCTATTGCTTTAGACGAAGAATTGATCGGTAAGTTTTATAAAGATCAAAAAGAAAAAACGTTAGAAATTATAAAACCTCAATATATAATTTTAAAACCTTCTTTAATTGGCGGATGGAAAGGATCGGAAGAATGGATTGAAATAGCCGAATCTAAAAATATAGATTGGTGGATCACTTCAGCCTTAGAATCCAATATTGGATTAAATGCTATAGCGCAATGGACTGCTTTATTTCATAAAGATATGCCGCAAGGTTTGGGTACAGGAAGTTTATATACTAATAATTTCCCTTCTAAACTTTCCGTAAGGGGTGAATATCTATTTTATAATCCATAAATTGAAAAAAGTATCCGTTAAATACTTCTGAAAAATATAGTTTCATTGATAGTAATCATTATCGTATAAAGAAAAAAATTTCTTATGATTCATCTGAATTTTTCAAAACCTATAGACGTAAATGCAATACCTTGTCAAGAAAAATGGCAAATAGACCTTGTTGATTTTTTAAAAGATTGGTATTCTGCTTCACCCACTATAATCACAAAGACATCCGGTTCCACCGGAACTCCAAAAAATATTGAATTGACTAAAAAAGCTATGGCTGAAAGCGCAAAGATGACGGGTACTTTTTTAAATCTTAAAGCTAATGACAGCGCTCTTCTTTGTATGCCTTCTTCCTATATAGCAGGTAAGATGATGTTAGTAAGAGCTATCGTTTGGAAATTAGATCTTTATTGCATTAAGCCCGTATCTCATCCCCTTGAGAATGTTAACAGAGAATTTACCTTTTCTGCAATGACGCCTATGCAAGTTGAAAATTCATTGGATAAGCTTTACCTTATTAAAAAGTTGATTGTAGGAGGCGCTCAGCCTTCCGCTCAATTGGTATCCGAATTAAAAAACCAAACTACCGATATTTATGAATCTTTTGGAATGACGGAAACGATATCTCATATTGCACTTAAAAAAATATCGGGTCATGCGGTAAATTCGGCTTTTAAAGTTATGCCCAACACTAAAATTCGTGTGGATGAAAGAGGTTGTTTGTGTATTCTTCCTCCATTTTTGGATGAAGAAATTGTAACTAATGATCTGGTTTCGCTCATTTCTGACAATGAATTTGAATGGAAAGGAAGAATGGACCATGTAATTAATTCCGGAGGAATTAAAATTTTTCCTGAACAAGTCGAAAAACAACTCAAATCTATTATTCAATCTGATTTTATCATTTCATCCGTACATGATCCTTTACTAGGTAATAAAGTAGTGATTATAATAGCCGGAAAAAAAGATCTCAATTTGGAAAAACAAATTCTAGATTTCAATTTTGAAAATAAATATGAAAAACCTAAAGAGTTTATTTATGTTGAAAGCTTCGCTAAAACTCCTACCGGAAAAATCATCCGAAAAATATAAGCTCTATTTTTATTTCGATTGTTTTTAAAATGATTTTTTACTTCTATTAAGTTTAAATTTTACATTTAAAAATTAAGGTATAAAAAAAGCCTTATAAATAAATTATAAGGCTTTTTTGTCAAAATATTTGAGTATAATCGTACAATTTCTATTTGATTTTCAAGAACCAACGCATACCTGCAATAATTTGATTTCCATTAATTCCATCTAAACCGTTATATATTCCGTTAAAATTGGTTCTGTTATACGCATACATAAGGTGGAATCTAAGGTCTTTAATAGCCGGATCTGTAAATGGATAATATTCAACTGCTGCTTGTACACCTCCATTAATATAGGAAGAAGAATTTATTTGATCTCTTCTTTTATTCCATACTCCTTTAATTAAAGGTTTTATCTTTCCTAAATCGTATTTAAAATTAACTGAAACAGAATTGTCTCTAACATGTCTTAATCCTAAATCTTCATTTTGAACGACATCCCCGTAATCCATATCACGATCTCCCATATACCAATCTAATTCAGCTGTAAATTTTTTAAGATTGATTTGGTTACCAATGGTTATCCAGTTATAATATTTGCTCGCATCATGTTGAAAGGCTCCATATCCATATCGAGTTCTAAATACATTGTTGAAAAGGCTACCTTCCCATAAGAATAAACCTGCTAACGATTTATTTTTATATTTATCGGTAGCAAATTGAGGAGCATCCGAATTTACCACTTCAAAATTTAAGGTTTGTCCTGCTACTCTATAAGCTAAATTTACCCCCGTTTTATACGCATCCAGGTCATTATAGGTCATAGTATATAAGTAAACATCAGCAGCATTATAGTCAAATTCAAAAGTACCGAATTGTACTGCTTGTTTACCTACACGGAATGTTAAATTTTTTCCTGCATCAATTTCGAAATATGCTTGATCGGTTGCTGATGAATAGTTATCTCTGTACAATGCGTTTTGAGGGGTATTTAGTCTATGACGTACCCTGTAACGAAACCCCGGAATTATTTCACCTTCAAACCATACTTTTACAGTATTTCCTCTGAAACTGCTTTGATCCGTTTTACTTCCTTTAAAAGTAGCTTGATAATCTACACGAGTATCAAACATAATGTTTAACATTTTGTCATCTTTCAATAACTTATCCAGAACGGATTTGAAAGATGGTTCATTGACAGTGTTATCTCCTGTACTTGGATTGGTTTGCTGTCCGAACATGGACAAACAAAATAAACAATTAGCCGCTATGAGAATTTTTTTCGTAATACTTAATTTCTTCATAAATTTTTAATATTCTGTAAACATTCTTTGTATTTCCTTATAATTATTTGTTTTGGTTAAAGCAAGCATCAACAATACTCTGGATTTATACGGATTTAAGTACCAAGATGCTGTAAATCCATATTTATCGTCATCTACTTCATCATATTGAGCAGTTGGTCCCATTGAAATTCGGGAGGAACGAACTACTGCAATCCCTCTCTTTACTGCATTTGCAAGTGCATTTTGTAGATCGGTAGTAATGTTTCCGTTCCCAACTCCTGCTGTAACTATTCCTCTTACTCCGGCATTAACTGCAGCATCTACAAATAATGACTTAGCGTTGGAATAACTTAAAATTACTTCAACTCTAGGCAGTTTAGTTATGTTAGTTATGTCAAATTCTGAATTTATTGTATGTCTTTTTACAGATTCCCGGGTATAGATGGGTTTACCGTTATACACGATTCCCAAATTCCCATAATTTGGATCTTCAAAAGTTCCTACAGAAAGAGTATGCGTTTTGGTAATATCATCAGCCCCTATAATTTTATCATCCATTACTACCATTACTCCTTTACCTAAAGATTCCGGCGATCCAGCACATGCAACTGCATTGTAAATATTTCTAGGACCGTCTGCACTAATGGCAGTAGATGGACGCATGGAACCTACTAATACTACAGGCTTGTTGCTTTTTACGGTTAAGTTAAGAAAATATGCTGTTTCTTCTTGTGTATCGGTACCGTGGGTAATTACAATTCCGTCTACATCTTTTTGTTTAAGCAATTCATTAACTCTTTTCGATAATTTTAGCCAAACATCGTCATTCATGTCCTGACTTCCGATATTTGCTACTTGCTCTGCTTTAATGTTAGCAATGTCTTTAATGGAAGGAACTGCTTTTAAAAGTTCATCTACTGTAATAGAACCGGCTGTATATGCCTGAGTTACAGAGGATGACCCTTGTCCTGCGATGGTTCCTCCTGTTGCTAAAATGTAAATAGTTGGTTTATACTGTGCGTTAACCGCCATAAAAATAAACAATACAAACAAACTGAACAAATTTTTTAAACTTTTTGTTTTCATAGTTAAATAATTATAATTAATATTTGAATTTATTTTTTTGAATTTTTCCATGCTTCTACGTATTCGTACATTGTTTCGGAAAGCTTTTTTCCTATAGTTTTATAATCATCGTCATCTAAATTTGCTAACGATACTCTTACTGACCATTCCGGACCGGCAAAACCTCCTCCATTTAATAATACTATGGAAGATTTTTCGGCTAATCTGAAAAGTATATCTACGGGTTCAAAATTCTTTTCCAAGAAAGTAACAAAATCTTTATCGTAATTTTTAGATGCCCATTCATGAATATCTATTTCACAATAGTAAGATGCTCTTTCCGGATCGGGTTTGATAGGTATATTCATTCCTTCCCAAAGTAGATTAAATCTATGTTTTACTAAATCTGTACACACTTTTTTATAGTGATTTTGCTTATCCAATAATGCAAACGATGCAAACAACATCATTTGTATTTGCTGAGGTAAGGATAATCCTGCAGTATGATTCAATGCAACTTGACGACTGTCTGCTACTAATCGGTCAATAAATTTCAGTTTTTCAGGATATAAAGTCAAACTAGAGTACAATTTTGCTGTTTTAGCTTTTTCTTTTTCAGGTATTGCTTTTAGCATTTTATCATAAATGTTATCTTCATATAAAGCAATAGCCCCTAAACGCCATCCTGTGGCTCCGAAATATTTTGAAAATGAATAAACACAAAGTGTATTTTGTGGTAATTCATTCATTAATGAGCTAAATTTGGGAACAAAAGTACCATAAACGTCATCCGTCAATATCATTAAATTAGGATTGAGGTTTTTAACTACTTTTATGAGATATTTTCGACTCTTATCGCAAATTTCTACTGAGGTGGGATTACTTGGGTTAACAATGAAAAAGGCTTTGATGGTTTTGTCTCCTAATTTATCTAATTCTTCATCCGGATATTGATAGTTGGAAGTTCCGTCGCTATTTTTTCCTGTACCATGCACGTAAGTAACCTTAAAGTCATATCTTTTTAATTCAGGTATTTCTAAGTAAGGAGTAAAAACAGGAACTCCTAAAGCAATATGATCTCCTTTTCTTAATAAATAGTTTTCCATCAAAGAATCAAAAATATAACACATGGCAGCCGTTCCTCCTTCTACGGCAAAAATATCATATTTACCACTTCTTTGCGGATTATTCCCGCACATTTCTTGAATGAGGTAATCGTGAACTATGGGTTCTATGTGTTTTAACATCCTTACCGGACTTGGATATTGATCTCCGATAATTCCTTCCGCTAATTCGTGTGCCCAACTGTCGCGATCGTATTTATGTTTTTCTATACCGTATTTGTAGGTATTTTTTAAATGTTCAATACCGGGTTGCTCTTTATTTTTTTCCAAAAATGCTTCAAATCTTTTACCTATTCCTTTTTTTTCGGGTATCCCCGCCAATCCTTCGGGTTTATTTAAGGTTCTTTTACATTCTTCTATTCCGAACCTTCCTAAGGTAAAAAATGCTTCTCGAGGAACTGTTGCTATCCAATTGGGATTTCCGCGACCTGCATTTAACATGGTTCTGGTGGGTTTGGTTTGTTGATCTGAGGCCAATTTAATCAAATCATTTTTTAACTCAAAAGGGCTTAGTTGTTCTAATTGCTGCTCTTTACGACGAGAGGTTTTTAGTTTAGAAATATCCATTGTTATTTACTTTTTTCTTGTTTTACTAATTTTTATGTGTTCAATGGCTAGCTCATTAACAAAACAATTACTACTCCCCATATAATAAGTAGTGTATTACCAACGGCATAAGTAGTGGTATAAGACAGGGCCGGAACTTTACTTTGTAATGTATCTTCCAAGGCTCCCAATGCAGCGGTTGTAGTTCGGGCTCCTGCACAAGCCCCTAAGGTAATGGCTGGATTAAATTTAAATACATATCTTCCCAATAATATACCAATGAACATGGGTACGATACTTACAAATATTCCTGCGATAAATAAGCTTACTCCGGCCGTTTTCAATCCTGAAATAAAATCGGGTCCTGCATTTATTCCCACTACGGCAATAAACATGTTTAGACCCAAATTATTCATCAACCAAACTGAGGGCGAAGGAATGTATCCAAAAGTAGGTCGCAAGGATCGTAACCATCCGAATATAATTCCCATAATTAAAACTCCTCCACTGGCACTTAAACTTAAGGGAATATTTCCGGTACGGATTGATAATGACCCTAATAATCCTCCTAAAAATATACCCAATCCTATATATAGAATATCAGTAACATTAGTGGGTCTTTCCGGATAACCTAAATAGGAAGCAAATTTATCTACGTCTGTTTTCCTGCCTTCTATTTCTACAATGTCTCCTCGTTGGATGGTTACATTTTTTAATAAAGGAATTGTTGTTTTTCCTCTATGTATTTTTAATATGATTACTCCGTGTCTGTTTTTATTGTATTTTAAGGTATGTAAACATTTTCCGATTATTTCTTTATTGGCAACCATTACCTTTAAACTTTCTACCTTAAAATCCAATAATTCCAAATCTGCAACTTCTTTACCGACCAGATTTTCATCGGACAAAATGGTATCTAACGGGCCATTTAAAACCATTCGATCTCCCCTATTGATAGTAGTATCGGGAGTGGGATCTGAAATAATTTCATTGTTGGAAGCTGAACGAATTTGTTCAACATAGACGGGCCATCCTTTGTTTACTAGTAAATTTTCAACCTCTTGAACGGAGCGTTTTTGATTAAAAAATGAACTTCCTGCTTCAATTACTCTAAAAGTAGCTCCATCGTAAGCATATTCTAAACTTGAATCATCATCTTGTATTTCTCCTCCTAATGATTCTTCATATTTTTTGGTTTGTCCTATAACATCTTTTCCTAAAAGCTTAGGTCCAATGGATGATAAAAACCATGCTGTTCCTGCTGTCCCAAATATATAAGTTACTGCATACGCAACGGGAATGTGATTTATTAATTGTTGTTTTTGAGATGAGTCTATACTTAACTGATTTATTGTATCGGATGCAACTCCAATTACTGCTGATATGGTATTAGCTCCGGCTAATAATCCTGCTGCATTTCCTACATCAAAACCTGCAATAATTGCGGCAACCCATCCCACTAATAAACAAGATACACATACTAAGGCTGCAAATGCAATTTGCGGCAATCCTTCTTTTTTTAATCCGTGCACAAATTGAGGACCCACACTATATCCAACGGCAAATAAAAATATGAGAAAAAATGCTGATTTTACGGTAGGCGAAATGGAAATACCCAGCTGTCCGATTAATACTCCCATTAAAAGAACGCCCGTAACGGCGCCTAAACTAAATCCTTTAATTTTTATTTGTCCGATTGCAAAACCTAATGCTAAGGTGAGAAAAATAGCTAATTCAGGAGAACCTTGAATAGTTTTTAAAATCCATTCCATATATCTTGTTTTTTAATAAATATTTTTTAGGTTAATTAGAGATAAAAAAAGAAAATAATATTTTTTATCCCATAAAATAACTCTATATAAAATACAATTAATATGCCAACAAAATGAACTTATATTTTTTCCCTATTCCTATTAATGTCTAAAAAGTACCTCCTTAAAAAATTTATATTATGTTCGATATTTCAATGAATTTCTTGATAGTATATATAACTAAAAAAGAAAAAGCAATTGATTTCTCAATTGCTTTTCAAGGTTATATTAGTCTTTATACTTATGTGGCCCCAGCATATTTTGCGGGTTTAAAATTTCATCTAATTTTTCTTTTGATAAAAGCTTATTTTCGAGCACTAAGTCATAAACACTTAAATTTTTCTCTAAGGCTTCTTTAGCTATCTTAGTGCTGTTTTTGTATCCTATATAGGGATTTAATGCTGTAACAATTCCTATACTGTTTAATACCATATCTTTGCAATGTTGTTCATTAGCTGTTATACCGTCGATACAATTTACACGTAAACAGTCCATAGCGTTCATTAAGATATGAACTGATTCTAACAGGCTGTATGCGATTACAGGTTCCATTACATTTAATTGGAGTTGCCCGGATTCTGCAGCCATAGTTACTGTTAAATCATTTCCAATAACTTTAAAGCAAGTTTGGTTCATTGCTTCCGGAATAACGGGATTAACTTTTCCCGGCATAATGGAAGATCCCGGTTGCATAGCCGGTAGATTGATTTCATTCAATCCACAACGAGGCCCGGATGATAATAGACGTAAATCGTTACAAATTTTTGAAAGCTTGATGGCTACTCTTTTCAAAGCTGATGAATAAATAACATATGATCCGGTATCCGGGGTTGCTTCAACTAAATTTTTCGCAGATATAAACGGTAATTTTGTTATTTCCGCTAATTTTTTAGCACATAATTCAGCATAACCGGGGATTGCGTTTAATCCGGTTCCGATGGCTGTAGCACCCATATTGATTTCTAAAAATAAATTAGAATTTTGGGTCAACCTTTCCACATCTTCGCTTAATGTTTCTGCAAAGGCTTCAAATTCTTGCCCTAAAGTCATAGGTACTGCATCTTGCAATTGGGTTCTTCCCATTTTTAAAACATGCATAAATTCTTTTCCTTTGTTGCGGAAAGATTCAATTAATTGTTTTAAATGATCAATTAAGATCATGTTAGAATTAATTGCTGCTAATTTTATAGAAGTTGGATAGGCATCATTAGTAGATTGGGAAAGGTTTACGTGATCGTGAGGGGAACAATATTGGTATTCTCCTTTTTTATGTCCCATTATTTCTAATGCAATATTGGCTACCACTTCATTTATGTTCATGTTGGTTGAAGTTCCTGCTCCTCCTTGAATTACATCACTTGGAAATTCTTTGTCGTATTTACCGGTTATAATTTCCTGACATGCTTTTACAATTGCATTTTTGATATTTTCATCTAAGACTCCTAATTCGCAATTAGTCTCTGCTGCCGCCCATTTTACATAAGCTAACGCTTTAATTAATTCCGGATAATTAGATAATTTTATACCTGTTATATGAAAATTGTTTACAGCCCTTTGAGTTTGAATTCCATAATATGCATTTTCAGGAACTTCTAAATCTCCTATCAAATCGTTTTCGACTCTGTACATAATTTTTTATTTATAATTTTTTTACGGTTGTTTTTTTATTTTTAAAATAGTAAATAAGCTAAACCAAAACCTACACTTACGGCTACAATGGTTGCGATAAATCCCGGTAATTGGAAAGAGTGATTGACTACGTATTTTCCTATACGAGTAGTACCGGTACGATCAAAGTTTATTGCAGCTATTATGGTTGGATAATTTGGAATAAAGAAATATCCATTTACTGCCGGAAACATAGCTATCAAACTAGGGATAGGTATGCCCAGGGAAACTCCTAACGGCATAAGTGCTCGTACGGTTGCTGCTTGACTAAACAGCATGATGGACATAATAAATAAGGCTATTGCAAAGGTCCACGGATATTCTGTAACCATAGTGGTTAACAATCCTTTGAAGAAATCTAAATTTCCACCAAAAAAAGTATCACCCATCCAGGCTATACCAAAAATAGCTATTACTGCTTGCATTCCTGCAGAGAAAATGGAACCGGTTGCTATTTTTTCTACATTGGTTTTAGTGAATAGTAAGATACATCCTGCTGCTGCCAACATAAGTATTTCTATGATATGAGGCATAGCCATTGGTACACCATTAAAAGTGGGCTTCATTCCGTCAATTGAACCAAAAACCACTATCCCTACAACACTAACCAAAAAGATGATCACAGATAATTTTGCTCCAAAACTTACTTTGTTTTTGCTGCTTTTTTCTTTTATTTCTAATAAGCCTTCGTTTATTCTTTTTTGATATTCAGGATCTTTTTCTAAATCTACTCCTATAAACATTTGTACAATTGCAGCAACTATAACTCCAATTAAAGTGGAAGGTACTGATATCATTAAAATATCCGTAAGTCTTAATTCAGGGTTTTTTACCATAATTACACTAAGTAAAGCTGCCGTAGCTGCAGAAATGGGACTTGCGGTTATGGCTTGTTGTGACGCGATAACCGAAATGCTTAACGGTCTTTCAGGCCTCACCTTTGCATCGGTGGCTACTTCTGATATTATAGGCAACAGTGCATAGGCTATGTGTCCGGTACCTGCAATCATCGTAAAAATATAAGAAACAATAGGGGCTACTATGGTAATGGCAGGAGGATAAGCTCTTAAAAGCTTTTCAGCGATATTTACCATATAGTCTATACCCCCGGATGCTTGTAATGTACTTGCTGCTGTAATTACTGCAACTATCATTAACATGACATCTATGGGCGGATTTTGCGGCTTCAGCTTAAAAACAAAAACTAAAACAGCCAATCCCAGACCTCCGAAAATACCTAATCCTAAACCTCCTTTTCTCGCCCCGATAAATATGGCTGCCATTACAACCATAAATTCCAGCAAAATCATTAAAGTGTTACTCATCTAAAAATTAATTTTATTTAATTTAAAACTAATAATATGTATAATATTTATAACAAATCTTAGTTTTAATTATTTAATAATTGCAAATGTAAACAGATAATTAAGATTTTCATTATTTTTTGTAAGTGATGTTATTTGTATTTTAAAAACAATATAATTACCTTTGTAAGTGAAAAATCTTACTTTTTTGAACATGGAGAAGCTGATTACTACCATCCCTTTTTATGCTATATTAACTGAGGAGGAGAAAATGTTTCTCTCTCAAAATTGTAGTATTGTTGACTTTGATTCCAGAGAAGCCCTTTTTAAACAGGGCAGTTTTGCGGTTAATATATATTTTGTATTGGAAGGGTATTGTAAATTGACGTACCAATCCGGCAATAAAAGAAAAATCGTTTATATAGCCCGAAAGGGTGAAATTATAGGTAAGGATTATATATTATTGGAACATTATCCTTACAGTACTCACTCGCTTACCGCTTCTAAATTAATGGTTTTTCCCAAAAACTTGTTTCAAAAAATCTGTGAATTAAATAAATCATTTTATCTTAAAATAAGCAATAAATTAGAATTTAAACTACGGGAAACCATGGAATGGTTGATTAATCTTAGTTTTAAAAATGTGGAAGGAGCTGTGGCTATGTTTATTTTAAAATTTTGTAATAAAAATTTTAAGGACATTAGTTTAACTAGAACCGAAATTGCAGAAATTATAGGATATTCCAGAGAAAGCATTATTCATACCCTTACAAAGTTTGAACAAGAAAAACTGATCAAAACGAAAGGCAAAGACATTATTATAAAAGATATCGAAAAACTGGAAGAAATAATAAAATACGGATAAATTCAGTAATTATTAAAAAACATAAATCAATTCTTGAATTGTTAATTAACAAACAAATCATATCTTTGTATTGATTTTTAAAAATTATTGATGAATTTATTCAAAGAGTATGGCCTATCAGAAGATTTGTTAAAGGCCATAACAGAGTTGGGTTACACTCAACCCACTGAAATCCAAAAGCAAACCATTCCCTATTTATTATCCAAGGAAGAAGACTTAATAGCTTTAGCACAAACCGGTACCGGTAAAACTGCTGCATTTTCATTACCTATATTGGAAATGATAGATCCCTATCAAAAACATGTTCAAGCCTTAATTCTTTGTCCAACTCGTGAACTGTGTTTACAAATTTCAAAAGATATTGCCAGTTATTCGAAATATTTATCTAAAATACGCTCATTGGCAGTTTATGGCGGATCTAATATTTCTGAGCAAATCAGAGGTTTGAAAAATAATCCTCAAATTGTAATAGGTACACCGGGAAGGGTTAATGATATGCTTAAAAGAGGGGTTCTAAAAATTAACCAAATTCAATGGTTGATTTTAGACGAAGCAGATGAGATGTTATCTATGGGCTTTAAAGCCGAATTGGAAACAATTCTTAAAGAAACGCCTAAAGAAAGACAAACTTTATTATTTTCAGCAACAATGTCTAAACAAGTTGAGGCTATTGCTAAAAATTATATGAAGGGTGCACAAAAAATATCAGCGGGAGGAATTAATGAAGTAAAGAAAAATATTACTCATAAATTCGTAATGGTGCGTGACCGTCAAAAAAATAACGGGTTACGAAGAGTATTGGATGCAAATCCCAATATATATTCAATTATTTTCTGCAGAACGAGAGTGGAAACTCAACATGTTGCAGATTTCTTAATGCACCAAGGATATGCAGCTGATGCTTTGCATGGAGATTTATCACAATCTCAACGAGATATGGTAATGAAAAAATTCCGATTGAAAAATTTACGAATCCTTGTTGCTACGGATGTGGCAGCCAGAGGGTTGGACGTAAATGACCTTACTCATGTGATTCATTACTCATTACCTGATGATCCGGAAGTTTTCATCCATAGAAGCGGTAGAACCGGTAGAGCAGGAAAAGACGGAGAATCTATAGCTATTATTCGTCCTAGCGAAATGGTTAAATTTAATCGCATTAAAAAGGAAACTTCTATTAAGGTAGAAGAAATGAAAATTCCTACCAAAGAGGATATTTTAAAAGCGAAAGAACTTTATTTATCGGATAAGCTGCTTAATTCCGATTTTGATTCCGAAGAATTTGAACTTTCCACTATTCCTGATCTATCCAACATTTCTAAAGAAGAACTTTATAAAAGGGTAATGTTCCTTGAATTAAAATCAACTTGGGAATTCTATAAAAACGAGAAAGATATTGCTCCTATTGATAAGAACGAAAGAGCAGCCGAAAGAGGTAAAAAATCTTCCACAAGCCGAAACAGAAAGGATAGAAAAGACTCAAAAGACGGAAATAAAAGAAACAGAAAAAGTAAAAAAGGGAATTTCACTCGTTTTTTCTTTAATTTAGGCAAAAGAGATAATCTTAACAAAGTAACGGTTATTGACTTAATTAATAAAAACACGAAAGGTGCGAGAGCGGATATTGGCGAAATTGATATTAGAGATAAATTTACCTTTTTCGAAGTTGACGCCAATTATACTGATCAATTATTAAAGAAAATTAATCAGTTAAGTTTTAATGGTAAAAATATGTCATTGGAAATAGCTCAATAGAAGGTTTAGTTGAAATTTCTAAATTGTTTAAATTATTTTAAGCTACCTAAAATATACCATAAATGATGAAACTTATAAAAAAAATTTTTGTCATCCTATTGATATTCATTTCATTTACTGAAATAAATGCACAAATAAATAATCAAAAAGTTGAAAAAATAAAAGTTTACGGTAATTGCAATATGTGCAAGGAAACTATTGAAAAAGCCGGTTATGAAGCAAATATTTCTGCTGTACTATGGGATCCGGGCACTAAAATTGCAACTATAACTTATGATGATACGCAAACATCTTTGAATGCTATTTTGAAGAAAATAGCAAAATCGGGGTACAGCAATGAAAAATATAAGGCTAAAGATTCCGATTATAAAAAATTACCGATATGTTGTCAATATTAAAAAGATAGTAAAAATAGTTTTAAGCGTTCTTTTAGAGAATTTTTTTAATTCTCATAATTTAATACATTAATTTATCAATTTAGAGAACTCAATTTTATTGAGCTCTCTTTTTTGTTTTAATTCTAAATTTACTCTGCAAAAAAAGGAACTGACTTCAAAAAGCCAATTCCTTATATTAAAAAATTAATTTATTAGTTCAAAAATTTATGAGGCGGTTGCTCTTGGATACCATACCGTACACATAATACCTTCACTTGCTACCTTAGGATGGGCGCAATTTGATTTCTGAAATTTAGAACATTTCAAACAATCATCTTCTCTATGAGGAATCACTTTAAATTCGTATGAATTACAAACTTGATTTTGGCTTACTGCAATTTCTTTAATAGTACATAACTGCCCATTCAAAAAATGCTCACAATTACCACAGCATTTAGCTAACTTTAATTCCATATCAATTATTATTTTATTTAAAAACTTTGATACAAAATTATAAATTAAGATTCAAAGATTTATTCTAAATAACTGATTTAAAGCAATTTATATTTAGAATAAATTAATATAATCGATATAATCATTCTAAATACTCAGGTATTTTTATGAAGTAATTTTTTTACAACAATTTTATCGACCGGTAATGGGATGCTATCTAATGTAATTTGATCTAAAGGCATCCATTCTATTTGATTTATGGACTTTTCTATTATTTGAAGATTGGAAAGATCATTACATTCCACTTTATAGTACACGGTAAGTAATTGACTATCGGGAGTTAATTTAGATTCCAGGAAAAAATCTTGAGTATAGAAATGCTCTTTTACTGTAACTTCTAAATTTAATTCTTCTTTAAATTCTCTAATCAATGTATCCCGAGTTCCTTCTCCCAATTCCAATCCTCCACCGGGCAATTTAAGTAATGGTTTTCCCGCATACATTTCGTGTAGAAACATCAAACAATTATCTTTTATTAAAAGTCCATATACTCTTACATTTAATTTTGTTATCTTTTCCATGCATTAACCATTTCTCGTTTTCCTTTAGGTCCTGTTAATTTTTCTACGTCAAATCCTACCCTTTGCATGGCTCTTCTTGCACTTCCTTTACTGGAATAGGTAGTTAGCAATCCTTGTGGTGCCATCCGATCGAAGATTTGTTTAAAAATATCTTCTTCCCAAAGCTCGGGTTGAACTCTTGCTCCAAAAGCATCATAATAAACTACATTTATATCGGAAATAGGTAAATTTCTTAATTCAAGAAAATCTGCCTTAAATTTAATGATAGTAAAATTTTTATTAATTTGAGTTTCCTTCCCCCACTCTGCTTTATGTAATGATTGATAAAATTCCTCTGCTTTTTCTTTATTTAGTAAAGTCCCGTATTGTAACTCTTTAATTTCTTCATGTGTTAGAGGATATTTTTCCAGCGTATAATATCGAACTGTCAAATCCTTTTCTATTGCTTTATATAATGTTAAAAAAGCATTTAAACCCGTTCCAAAACCCATTTCCAAAATGGAAATCTCAGAAATTTTTAATTGATCTAATCCATGAGATATAAATACATGTTCTGCTTCTTGCATGATACCATGACGGGAATGATAAGTCTCATTCCATTCAGGAATATGTAAGGTTTTAGTACCTTCGGATGTGGTAATAATGGTTCTTTCTAACATAAAACGTAAATCCTTTCAAAATTACAACTCTTTTTAATCTATCAAATGATTTATTTATTAATTTTGAAATGTTCAATAAACAATTTTAGCAAGTTAAGTAATGAAAATAAATAAAATAGCAAACTCCAGATTAGATACAATCGATCCCAATGACTCCCCTTTTGGAGCCAACATATCTGATCATATGCTCATATGTGAATACGAAAACGGTAAATGGGGAGAACCGGTTATTATGCCTTATGGTTCGATGAATTATTCTCCTGCTTTGATGGCTCTTCATTATGGCCAAGCCATCTTTGAAGGAATGAAAGCATATAAGGATAAAAATAATGAGGTTTTTTTATTCCGACCTGAAAAAAACTTTGAAAGATTCAATAAATCTGCGGAACGTTTAGCTATGCCGCAAATACCTAAAGAAATTTTTCTTGATGGACTTTATGCTTTAATTGATTTGGATCGGGGTTGGATTCCTACTAAACCGGGTATTTCTCTATATATTCGTCCGGTTATGTTTGCTTCTGAAGAAATGTTTTCAGCAAGGATATCTAAAAAATATACTTTTGCTATTATGACTTCTCCTGCCGGACTTTATTATGATAAACCCTTAAAAATTAAAATTGAAGATTATTATACTCGTGCAGTAGACGGAGGGGTTGGATTTACTAAATGCGCCGGTAATTACGGGGCATCTTTTTATCCTACATTTCTAGCTAATCAAAATGGTTTTGATCAGGTAATTTGGACCGATAGTAAAAATCACAGGTATTTTGAGGAATCCGGAACTATGAATGTTATGGTAAGAATCGGAAACACTATTTACACCCCCCCTACTTCCACAACGATTTTAAGCGGTATTACCAGAGACAGCTTAGTACATTTAGCCAAATATCACAATCTGGATATTAAGGAAGAACGGATATCTGTTGACGACATTGTAAATGCATATCAAGAAGGTAATCTAAAAGAAATATTCGGTTGTGGTACTGCCGTGGTAATTTCAAGGTATTCTCATTTGGGCTATCAAGATTCTATCATGGAGTTGCCTCAATTATCGGATGAAGAGAGTTATGCCGTTTTTCTTAAAAAACAGTTAGTGGGTATACAAACTAATGAAATTGATGATCCTTTTGAATGGAGATATAAAATTTAAAATTATAATTATTTATAACCCAAAAATATTTTTTTGCTAACTTCTGGAACAGTCTGTGATTCAGAAGTTTTTTATTACCTATGTATAAACCTATGAATCACTTTAACATTAAATCAATATTTAGTAAATAATGAAAGTTAATTCCATAAAAAACATCCAATTTATATTCATAGGTATTTTATTCATATTCAATATTTTTCAATCGGTAACACTTCCTTTAATTGATGATGAGGCATATTATTGGGTTTGGTCGAATCATTTGGATTTTGGTTATTACGATCATCCTCCTATGATTGCTTTATTTATCAAGGCGGGATATTTATTTTTCAAAGGAACTTTAGGGGTTCGATTTGTATCGATTATATCTTGGATAGTCGTTTATTGTATTTGGTTGTTGATTCTTAAACCTAAAACGTTAAAAGAAAATTATTTATTTATAGGACTTTTTGGATCTGTCGGATTTTATCAAACGTTAGGATTTATATCTACTCCCGACACTCCTTTGCTTTTATTCTGTTCTTTATTTTTATGGAGATGGAAATCATTTACTGAGAAAAATAATCTACTAAATGCTTTACTTTTGGGATTATCCATGGCACTTACCATGTATTCTAAATATCAGGGAGCCTTATTGATTATTCTAACTTTTATTCCTTTTTTCCCTTCTTTATTAAAAAATAAATGGTTTTACTTCATTTTGTTGTTTTCTTTGCTTTTATATATTCCTCATTTATATTGGCAGTATGATCACGATTGGGCATCTATAAAATATCATCTTTTTGAAAGGAGCAAACAAAAAGCTGTTACTTATCCATTCATCAAATGGATACTTGGCATACTTATATTAGGTAACCCTTTGCTTCTCTATTTTTACGGTAAAAGTATTTTCAAACGTTTGGATGGAAATAAACCGTGGATAAGATCTTTACAATGGATTAGCTTGGGTGGAATCCTTTTTTTTAGTTTATTTTCATTTAGCAGAGTAATTCAACCGCAATGGAACTTAATTATTTATATTGCGCTCATTCCTTTAACTTATTTAACGTTTAAAGAAAAAAACAATGTTTGGATCACCGGACTTTCTTTTGCTTATATTTTACTATTGTTTTTTGTGAGAATATCATTATTCTTTCCCGCTGTCATACACAAAAGTCCCATGTATAAATTGAAGGAATTTGTTTTAAATGCTAAAGAAGTAACGGAGGGATTGGCTGTTTTTGAACGCTATCAAAAAGCGGCTGCATACAATTTTTATACACAACAACCTTCTTGTTGTTTACAAGTTTATACTCATAGATATTCTCAATATGATATTTGGAATTCCGAACAAAATATTCAAGGAAAAACTATTACATTTTTTGGATTGGAAGAATTATCTCCCGTTTACCTTGTTGATGAGGATGGAAAAAACGAGTATTATAAAACTGTAGATAAATTTTATTCTTATTCCCAAATAAAATGTGAAGTACAGCCCACTAGTATTTTATCCGAAGAAGAATCACAAACACTCGATGTTAAGTGGACAAATCCTTATAATAAAGAGATTAATTTAGGTGATGGTACTCCTCAAGAACTAGCATTTTTATTTTTCAATACTAAAACTTTTGAACCTCAAAATATAATTTCAATTAATAAAAAATTAATTCTTCCGCCTAAAAGCTCTACAGACCAAACTTTATTTATTGATGTTTCTCAAATTCCTCCCGGTACTTATAAAGTCTATCTGATTTTAAAACCCTATAATTTATTTGGAAAAATTATCTCTAATGAAATGAGCCTTCATATTCCTTAATTTTTTAGTATTTTTGATAAAATATTATATGGTACTTATTCAAAATATACATAAATCTTTTGGTTCCCTTGAAGTTTTAAAAGGTGTTTCTCTCCATATAAAAAAAGGTGAAATAGTTACCATCGTGGGAGAATCCGGTGCCGGTAAATCAACTCTTTTGCAAATCATTGGCACTTTAGACAAACCGTCAAATCCGGAAAGATATCACAGCATTATTGAAATTGATAATTTACCCATTACTCAATTGAGAGATAAGGAACTTTCTTTATTTAGAAACCAGAATATTGGATTTATTTTTCAATTTCATCAATTATTACCAGAATTTACTGCACTGGAAAACGTCATGTTACCCGGAATGATTGCCGGAAAATCTAAATCTAAATTAGTTAATAAAGCAAAGGAATTATTAAGTTACCTGAAATTATCTCACCGTTTGGAGCATAAACCCGGTGAACTTTCCGGCGGTGAACAGCAAAGGGTTTCCGTTGCCAGGGCATTAATGAATAATCCTAAAATTATTTTAGCGGATGAGCCATCAGGAAATCTTGATTCCGCGAATGCTGAAGATTTACATCAATTATTTTATCAATTAAGAAAAGAATTTAATCAGACTTTTATTATTGTGACGCATAACTCTCATTTAGCCTCTATGGCAGATAGAAGTTTACTTATGAAAGACGGGATAATAGCCAATGTTTAATGGTAAAATGGTAAATTAATTGAATAGATTCAACGATATCAATTTATAACATTTTATTTAGCTTTTTCTTTAAAAAAATTTTCAAATAAGATAGTAAGCAGAGTGTCTGTATTTTTGATTCCCTGCTTTAATCCAATTAAAAACTTATTTTAACTATATTCCAATAAAAAAAGCATCAAAAAATACTTTTCTGATGCTTTTTTCTTTTTAAAATTTTACTTATAACATTACTATTCCTTCAATGGAACTTGCTTCTTTATAATATTCAATAACTGAAATTGAATCCGTTACATACATAGTAATCGTTATGCTTGTATATTTACCGTTTTTACTTTCTTTCATTGAAAATGAAGCTCCGCTATGATCAAAAATTTTATGCAATTGAGCCACTTTCTTGCTTTCCGTTGGAATTATAAACTTAAACATATAATTCCCCGGAAATGTATGTTCTTTGTCTAACTGTTCTTTAAATCTTGAATAAAAATCTTCAGGATTTTCGCCTTTATTGGCAAATATTTTTATATTGTCATTCCTATTCATGGTTACCCTTAAATCAAATCTAAAGCCAAATAAAATTTATGACAAAATAGCATGTTGAAAATTATTTTAGTTATTTATCATACAATTTATTATATAAATTGATGTATTTTTCTTTAATAAATTTTCTTTTTAATTTTAAGGTAGGAGTTAATTCTCCTCCATCTACCGACCATACATTGGGGGTAAGCTCTATTTTTTTAATTTGCTCCCATTTTCCTAAATTTTTATTTACCTTTTCAACATCTTGCATGATTCTATCTTTAATTATCTTATTATTGACAATTTCTTCCGGCGAAGCAGTAGAATTTAATGGTAAATGTTTATAACTAATATATTTAGAAATAAAATCAAAATCAGGCTGTATAAGCGCACAAGGCATTTTTTCTCCGTCACCAACTACCATGGCTTCTCCTATAAACCGTGATTGCTTAAGGTTATTTTCTGTTACTTGTGGAATAATATATTTTCCTCCGGAGGTTTTAAATATTTCTTTTTTTCGATCGGTAATTTTCAAGAATCCATCTTTCATATAACCTATATCTCCTGTCTTAAGCCAACCGTCTTCCGTAAATATTTCTTTGGTTTTTTCTTCATCTTTATAATACCCTAAGAAAACATTCGGCCCTTTGGTTAGTATTTCTCCGTCCTCTGCAATTTTAACCTCATATCCGTCTAATAAAGGCCCCACCGTTCCTAATCGGTAGACTTCATTATTTATACCGTTTACTGAAATAACCGGAGACGTTTCTGTCATTCCATATCCTTCCGTAACGAGTAACCCCGCGGCAGAGAATACTCGACAAAGATTCTCAGATAGCGCGGCACTTCCACATATCATTAATTGAAGATTATTACCTACTGCTTCTCTCCACTTTTTAAATACTAAAGCATCTGCTATTTTATGAGAAAGGCCTGCCGGTTTGAAGGGTTGATATTTTTTAGCCACATTTAGTGCCCATAAGAAGATTTGTTTTTTAATCCAACCGGAAGAAGTTCCTTTGTTATATATGGATGCATACAATTTTTCAATTACTCTCGGCACCACTAGAATTACATCGGGTTTAACTTCTTTAAAGTTTGAAGCTAATTTATCTATACCTTCTGCAAAATATATCCCATAACATTTATACATAAAGACATAGACTACCATTCTTTCTAATATATGACTGATGGGAAGAATACTTAAAATTCTGAATTTCTCATCATTTTTCATTAAAAACCTGGTATGGCATCCCATTACATTGGATAGTACATTTCCATGTGAGAGCATAACGCCTTTGGGTCTTCCTGTAGTTCCGGAAGTATAAATCAACGTCATCCATGTATCGGGTTTTATATTATTTTTTAAGGTTTCAACATCTTGTTGATTAGATTCCTCTTCACCCTTTTCTTTAATTTCCGACCAATGAGGAACTCCTTCTATCTCATCGAAGGTAAAAATATTTGAAAGCGAAGGGCAATTTTCCTTTATATTTTGTACTTTATCATATAACTTTTTGTCAGAAATTAGACAAAATTTAGCTTCACTGTTATTGAGTATAAATGTTAAATCGTCATCGCTCATGGTTGGATATATAGGAACACTTACCGCTCCTATTTGTTGTATGGCAAAATCCATAATCATCCATTCTGTTCTGTTTACTGACGTAATTAAAGCTATTCTGTCTTCAGGTTTAATTCCATATTTTAAAAGACCTCTACTAACTTGGTTAACCTGATCTATAAGCGATTTTGTTGATATTCCTTCCCAAACTCCATTTTTTTTTGATGATAAGGAAACTTCAATCGGCCTATTTTCTAATTGATAATATAAAATGTCAAATAGCCTAGCGACTTTCATTATGTATTCATTTTAAAGCGCGAAAAATACAAAAAAATAATATATTAGCAAAAATCATCTTTTTTCTTGATTTGTTAATTAGAAATAAAAAATCAAATTTTCTATCTTATGTAAATGAAAACTGACTAAAACTTATTAATTAGAAATAATCAGTTTTCATAATTTAACTTTTTTTAAAATTCAATATTTTTATTTACCATTGGAATAAAGGCCTAGAATCCATTAAAGCATTGACTTCTTTTTTTACTTTATCTATCACCTTTTCGTTTTCCGAATCTGTGATAACTTCATTTATAAAATCCGCTATTTTTATCATATCGTCTTCTTTGAGCCCTCTGGTGGTTACCGCTGCAGTTCCCAATCGAATACCTGAAGTTACAAATGGACTCCGGTCATCGTAAGGAATCATATTTTTATTACATGTTATGTCTGCTTTTTCTAATACTTTTTCGGCAGCTTTACCTGTAATATTTTTATTGTGTAAATCAATTAGCATGAGATGATTATCAGTTCCTCCTGAAATTATAGTAAAATCTCTTTCTATCAATGCTTGAGATAAAGCTTCGGCATTTTTAACGACTTGATGGGTATAAGCAAGGTATCCATCACTTAATGCTTCAATGAAAGTTATCGCTTTAGCCGCAATTATATGCTCTAAAGGTCCGCCCTGAGTTCCCGGAAAAACAGCTCCATCTAGCACTTGTGACATCATCTTTATCTCTCCTTTAGGCGTTTTATGTCCGAAGGGATTTTCAAAATCTTTACCTAACATAATCATTCCTCCTCGCGTACCTCGTAATGTTTTATGAGTTGTAGTGGTTACAATATCACAATAAGGTAGAGGATCACTTAAAATTCCTTTAGCTATTAATCCTGCAGGATGTGAAATATCAGCCATCAATATTGCTCCTATTTCATCTGCTATTTCTCTAAATTTTCGATAATCAAAATCTCTGGAATAGGCTGATGCTCCCACTATGATCATTTTAGGCTTTTCTCTCCTGGCTGTTTCAATCATATCTTCATAGTTGATGCGCCCATCATCTTTATTTACTTTATAAAAAACCGGGTTGTAATTTATTCCTGAAAAATTAACGGGAGAACCGTGAGTTAGATGTCCGCCATGGGCTAAGTCTAACCCCATTACTTTGTCACCGGGTTTTAAACAGGCTAGAAAAACGGCTGCATTTGCCTGTGCTCCGGAATGCGGCTGAACGTTTACATAAGAAGCACCAAATAACTTTTTAGCACTTTCTATGGCGATTTCTTCTATTTGGTCTATTACTTCACATCCTCCATAATATCTCCTTCCCGGATATCCTTCTGCATATTTGTTTGTTAATACAGATCCGGCGGCTTTCATTACTTCGTCGCTGACAAAATTTTCTGAGGCTATCAATTCAAGCCCTTTGGTTTGTCTTTGTTTTTCTTTTTCGATCAGTTCGAATATTGTTTTACTTTCCATAACATAGTTTACTTTATTTTCTATATGATTTTTCCCAATTCCATGCATCTTTAACCATATCTTCTAAAGAATACTTGGCTTTCCATTTTAATATTTGATTGGCTTTATCGCAACCGGCATAGATGCTTTCTACGTCTCCATTTCTTCTGCCTCCTATAACATAAGGTACTTTAACCTTATTAACCGCTTCAAAGGTATTTATTATTTCTAAAACAGAATTACCAAGCCCTGTTCCTATATTAAATACATCATGCGACAAATCTCCTTTATCTGCCAGTAAATACTCACAAGCATTTACATGAGCTTTCGCAAGATCAACCACATGAATATAGTCTCTTATGCATGTTCCATCGGCGGTGTTATAGTCGTTACCAAATACTGTCAATTCTTTTCTAATTCCAAATGCTGTTTGTGTAATAAATGGCATTAAATTACTGGGAATTCCTTTCGGCAATTCTCCAATTAAGGAAGATGAATGGGCTCCAACCGGGTTAAAATATCGTAAAGAAAGTGCTTGTAAGCTACCCGTTGCCGAAACTTTTTCTATTATATCTTCCGCCATTTGCTTGGTACTTCCGTAAGAAGATAGGGCTTTTTGAATTGGAGAGGTTTCTGTAACAGGTAATTTTTCGGGCTGTCCATATACGGTTGCAGAGGATGAAAAGACCAATTTTCTTACCTTAAATTCATTCATAACTTCCAATAGGTTCATAAGAGATATTAAATTTGACCGGTAATAGGTAAGAGGAATTTCCATAGATTCTCCTACTGATTTTTTAGCTGCAAAATGTATACAGGCAGAAATATCGTTATTATCCGTAAATACTTGATGTAATTTATTATAATCACCTATATCGTATGAATAGAATTTGGGTTTACATCCCGTAATTCTTTCTATTCTTTCTAATATAAATAATTCTGAATTACTCAAATCATCTATAATTATCGGTTCAAATCCTGATTGAATCAATTCAACTACCGTATGAGAACCTATAAATCCTAAGCCCCCAGTAATTATGATTTTAGTTTTATTCATAAGTCATGAAATTTATCTAAATATTTATTTATAATTCTTCACTCTTTTTATCCTGCTTTTATATATTACATCCGTAAGCATAGGTACTTCTTCCACTTCTACGTTATAAGTATCTAAGCCTAAAGCAGCGGTATCAGATATTCCTATATATTTGACCATGTTATAAAAGCGTAAGATAAACCTTTCTTTTAATGAAAACAAATATTCTTGATTGAAAACTCTATCTATAAGGATATATTTAAAATCTGCAGGAATATCATATTTTTTCAAAGATGGATAATTGCTTGACAAATCTATTTTTCCTGAGATTTTTAAATCTTCAAGCACTTGGCTAAAATAAATATTTATTAAAGGAACTACTTTGAATCCTAATTTAAAATTAACTTTGTATAAGGTATTGGGTATTAATTCTAATACATCATATTCAAACGTATAAGGGTTTGTATCATTTTCTACTCTAAGGAACCAATAGTAATCTGCTCTTTTAGGGTTTTTATTGACTATGGAAAATAAAATTTTTGCTTCTATTTCTTCTGATTTACCTGCTCTACTTATATATACTAAATGGGTTGAATATTTCGATATGTCTGTATCGGTTTTCATATCTTGTATAATAGGTAGATAAGGTTTTATATTTACATATTGTACGTATTTATTCTTCAATTTGCGTCCGTTATACCAAATGTACATAGAGAAAGCAATCAAACCGGCCAACATCATGGTAATCCATCCGCCTTCTTCAAATTTCAACGCATTGGCATAGAAAAATCCTCCTTCAATGATAAAATATATGATTGCAAATAGTAAAATAAAAAATATATTTACTTTTTTGCTATATAAATAGAAAAGTAATAAAATGGTTGTCATCAGCATGGTGATGGTAATTGCCAAACCATAGGCCGCCTCCATTTTAGAAGATTCTTTAAAATAAAATACTACAAAAATACAGGATATGAGTAATCCCCAATTTATGGCCGGAACATACATTTGACCTTTTTCATGGGTGGGATATTCAATTTTTTGCCTCGGCCAAAAGTCCAACGACATAGCCTCGCTAAATATCGTATAAGATCCTGTTATTAAGGCTTGGCTTGCTATGACCGCTGCCAAGGTAGCCATCCCTACTCCAATGATTACAAAGTTATCGGGCATCATCATAAAAAATGGGTTTCCTCCACTAGCTGCTTCTACAGGATGTGACAGAATCCATGCGCCTTGTCCGAGATAGTTTATGATTAAACAAATTTTTACAAAGCCCCAACTTATCCTGATGTTTTTAATTCCACAATGTCCCAAATCGGAATATAATGCTTCGGCTCCGGTGGTACACAGAAATACAGCACCCATAATTAGTAAAATCATATGTTTAGCTTCTAATGCAGTTTCTGCACTGTCTCTCACAATAAGCATTAACTTAACAGCATAATAGGGATTTATGGCTTTTATTACATATAAATTAGGTATAAATTGAATAGCACCCAGTAATAACAACATGATAAACCAGAGGGTCATGATCGGTCCGTAAAATTTCCCTATGGACTGGGTTCCAAATTGTTGAACGACAAAAAGAACTATAAGTATAAATATGGTAATGGGTATGACTTCTGTATTGGGATTATAACTTTTAAGTCCTTCTACTGCCGACATAATGGTCATTGAAGGAGTAATTACTCCATCAGAAACTAACGTTGCGGCTCCTAAAATGGCTACAATATACAGCCATTTATTCTTCATCTTTTTGACCAACGAATACAAAGCTAGAATTCCACCTTCTCCATTATTATCAGCTCGTAACGCTATTACCACATACTTTAGGGTTGTTTGCAATGTTAACGTCCAAATGATGCAAGATAAAGCCCCTATGATAAAATCTTCTGAAATATGATCTGTGTGATTGGCGGCAACTATGGCTCTCATTACATATAATGGAGAGGTTCCTATATCACCAAAAACTATCCCGATGGTAACTACTAAACCTATAAAAGTAAGTTTAGATTTCTTAGAATCAATCTGCTGCACAATTAGTTATTTTAATTTACTACTAATTTGCAAAGTTATATTTTTTTTAAGTTAAATTTTTTTATATACTGTTAATTTAATTAAAATAGAACCGGAAATTTAGCTCATTAATTTAACTTCAATGTTGCCAGTACCGGATAATGATCGGAAATTGTAATTGTTTTATCTACATAACATTGCATCGGCGTAAAGCTATTACTTGCAAATATATAATCAATTCTAATGGGATAATAATAATCATAAAAAGTCCATCCTAAACCTTTCCCACTTTCTTCAAAAACATCTGTCAAATCTTTTTTCAAGGTAAAATATTCATACGATAAGGGTACCGAATTTAAGTCTCCACACACAAGTACGGGATAGGGTGATTCTTTTATATATTTTGAAAGTAAATCTATTTGAACTTGATGTTTTTGAAAACCTTTTATTAATTTTTCCGTTATCAGTTCCAAATTATCTCCAAAATGTTTTAGGCTGTTGGCTTTGAATAAATTTTTAGAAAGATTCATGGGTTCTAAATATATGCTGAAACATCTTATTATATCCTGATCTTTCTGTATATCTACCAAGCATGCAAATCCATTACCCGGCAGTATTATTTTTTGTTCATTTATAATGGGATATTTTGATGATATGCCAATTAAATCAAAGGCTGCATTATAGCGTTCAGCTAAAAATATTTCTTTTGATCTCCACTGTCTGGTATAGATTTCGTGAAAAAATGCAATATCAATATCTTTTTGATGAATATAGTTTTCCAGGGCTCGTAAGTCTTTATTATCATTTGCATATCTAATATTATAGGTTAAAATTTTAAGTTCATTATTCCGAATCGGTTGATTATTCATTTCCCCAAAATGAACGTATTTTTTTATAGGAAACAGTAAAAAAAGGGTGATAATAAAGAAGGGTACAAAAATTAATTGTCTTTTAATAAGCCAAAATATAGTGAACAAACAATAAAGAGCAATTAGTATGGGATATATAAGAGCCAGTAAGCCTAAATATGGAAATGTCTTGGGTTCAATAAATTTATTAAAATAAGTCAGAAACAGTAAAATAGCTATACTAAGATGTATTATAAGAATTAGATAATTTAATTTGTTCTTTTTTATAAACATCATATTCTTAACTATTTCATTTGGAAGAATTAAATAAAAATTCTTTTTCCTGTTTCGTCAAACTATCATATCCGCTTTTTGAAATTTTATCCAATATAGTATCGATCTGTTTTTGTTTCTTTACTTTGTTATAATTAAATTCTTCATCCGATAAAGGTCTGGAGTGATGCGATGTATATTGCTTTTTATCGCTTTTTTCAATTTTAAATTTAGGTTTATCTAGTTTTTTAAAATAAGCTCCGACATGGCTGAAAATCTTCTTAAAATTGGGAATAGGAAATACTAGAAAATCATTTCCTTTTTGGAAAGACTTCATATAAAAAAAACCAAAACTTGCAGCTGCTATTCTAGCTATAAATACTCCGATAAGTTCATTATAGTTGAGCAAATTAACAACATCAAAAAGCACAAACACTATTCCAACGACATAAAGAGGCAGTTGATAGGGTATGGGAAATAGGGATATTTGCATTTTTGGATTGTATGAAATTATTGCAAATAAGCAACTATAAACACCCAACATTCCACCTTCTAAAAGGGTATATTCCTGATCGGCAACTACATTTGTAAGTAAAAAAGCTATACAACCGATTAAATTGCCATAAATGAAAAATTTTAAAAAACTTGATCCACTAAAATATATTCTGAAAATTTTTTCCACGAAATAAATAATCATTGCGGCAATTAATAAATCCCAAAGATTAGTATATATAAATGGAAAGGTTATAATAGTCCAAATAAATGGAAGAAAATTATTTACAGAAACCAAAACATATGAGGTTATTGAAAAATCAAACGTTTTAATTAATAAAAAGTTTAAAATCCAATAAAAAAATGAAAACAACACAGAGATGAAAATGAGTTTAATTCCTTCTGTTCCATTTTTATAATAATCCCATATATTTATCATCTTTTTGTCCATACAACTGATTTAATTCCAACGATATCTGTTTTTTAGCCAATGACGAGTCAAAAAATATCCAAAAACGGCTCCTCCTAAATGAGCAAAATGTGCTACATTATCTCCTTGCGATTGTTGAATTCCTAAATATAATTCTAATAAAACCATAATCGGAATAAAATATTTAGCCTTCATTGGAATCGGTGGAAAGATTAACATTAATACGGAATTAGGAAACATCACTCCAAAGGCTACTAAAATCCCATAAATGGCTCCACTGGCTCCCACCATTGGGGTGACTAAATCTACATATAGCTTGCTTGCAATGTATTGATTAGTCCCTTGAGGCAAAGTATTCAACCATGCATATGCTTTTTGTTCCACATTATTATTTGATATTTCATAACTTAATTTTGCGTATTTGCCAACTTCGTTTAAAGGAACATTGGCAGACACTAAAGAATCATACACTTGCTTGAATTCAAAATAATTAACTAAATTGAATAAAGCAAAAGCTCCTAACCCACAAACGAAATACAAGATCAAATATTTTTTAGCTCCTAAAGACTGTTCTACAGCAGATCCAAACATCCACAGGGAAAACATGTTGAAGAAAAAATGTGTAAATCCTCCATGCATAAACATATGAGAAATTATTTGATACCAATGAAAATTGGGGGATAAAGGGAAATATGCTCCAAAAAGAACCGTGAGATCTATCCCGCGAGTAGATAATATATATGTTGCTATAAAAAACAGAGTGTTTAATAGTAAAAGATTTTTAGTTACCGCTGGTATGGTTCTATTCATTATTTTAAAAAATTAATTGTTCTAAATGATGGTTATTAATCGAAATTTGGCATGGGCAATATTTCATAATTTCTTTTTCCAAAAGGATTAAATTTAGGACATCCTAAAGTTATGAAATTCTCCCAAATAGGTAAGAAATGTGACGGTTGTATAAATTCATTTCTTTTTCTGGCAGAAACTTTTGAAATTGTTTTACTAAAAAATATAGAAAATTCTTCTTCGGAATGTTCAGATAATTCACTTAATAAATAGTCAATTAATTCAATTATTTTTTCCTGCATAACATCTGATGGTATTGCTGTTATCGTCAGTAAATCTTCTTCAATTTCCATATCTAATCCCTCCGCAAATAATGCGGTTTTAATTGAATCTAATTTCTCTTTTTCAAGATCATATACCGGTCTTTCTATGGGAAACAATAATTGTTGACTTAAGACATTCCCTTTCGAGTTTTTGATATGATTTTCATATAAAACTGTCTGATGTATTCTATAGGGATCCAAAATCCATACATTGGAATCTTTTTCAGTAATCCATCTCCCATTGGATAATCGTAATAGTGAAGATTCGGTGATAGTTTCACTAGGATTATCAAACATTTCAGAAGTTAAAATTTCTTGTCTGGAGGATGTATATAATTCATGCAAATTGACTTTTTCGGCACGTGACGGTTTACTGGCTGTACTATCAAACGGATTATAGGACGAATTAATATTTATTTTAGGTTCAACAATGGGAGTATCTTTTTTATTTAAGGAAAAACTCCAATCAGGATTTTGATCAAAATCTAAGCTTGGTACAACATTATAAACCCCAAGGGATTTTTTTATGGCTGTTCTTAATAAAGCATATATTGACGCCTCGTCTTCAAATTTAATTTCAGTCTTTGTCGGATGAATATTAACATCTATTCTTTCAGGATCAATCTGTATATAAAGAAAAAATGAAGGCAAAAACCGTGGCGGGATCAATCCTTCAAAAGCATCCTGTACCGCCTTATTTAAATAGGTCGATCTAAAAAACCTTTGATTAACGAAAAAAAATTGTTCACCTCGTGCTTTTTTAGCACCTTCCGGTTTTCCTATAAATCCATTTAATTTTATCCAATCTAATTGTTCTGCAATTGGGATTAATTGATGTTGAATTTTTCTGCCGAAGATCTCTGAAATTCTTTGCAACAAACTTCCTGAACGAAGTCTGAACATTTCTTCGTCATTATTAAATAATTGGAACTGTATATCTTCATGTGCTAAAGCAACTCTATGGAATTCGTCTAAAATATGCCTAAATTCAACAGAATTGGATTTTAGAAATTTTCTTCTTGCCGGCACATTAAAAAATAAATTTTTAATTAAAAATGTGGATCCTACTGCTGTATTTACGGGAAGTTGAGAAATGATATTTCCCCCTTCAATAATAATATGAGTACCCAATTCATCTTCCTCTTTACGAGTTTTTAATTCAACTTGAGATACTGCTGCTATGGAGGCTAATGCTTCTCCTCTAAAGCCTTTGGTATGAATATGAAATATATCTTCTGTAGTTGTTATTTTTGAGGTTGCATGTCTTTCAAATGACATTCTTGCATCAGTTACGCTCATTCCCACCCCATTATCAACTACCTGAATTAGATTTCGACCCGCTTCTTTTATGATTAGTTGAATTTGCGTTGCTTTTGCATCGATAGCATTTTCTAAAAGTTCTTTTACTACAGAAGAAGGTCTTTGTACTACTTCTCCTGCCGCTATCTGATTGGATACATTATCCGGAAGTAAGTGTATTATATCAGGCATACTACAAAGTTATTAAAACTATTAGAAACCTCATCGCATCCTTTTACTAATTAAAAAAATGAAAGAACAATTATTTAATTAGCAATTATTTAAAAAATGCTAAATTTATTTAACAAAAACTAATCAGTAGCCTATCTCTTTCAAATAATCTGCTTTTTTATTGGTAAATTTTTTTCTTTGTTATAAAAATCAACAAAATTTTCATACCCGATGTATTTACATAATAAATCTAATATATGTCGGTTGGGTTCTCCTGTAGCTTTTTCTCTTCCTCCTATATATTTATCGTAATATCTTATAAAGGTCTTTTCACTAATACATGTCTTATATTCTTTTTCGATTTTAGAGGAAATATGTTTTGAAAGAGGAGTTTTCAACACAAGTAACGATTCTTTTTTAGCTTTATTAAAAGCCGCATAAACTATCTTCTTAATTACTTCTTTATATCCCATACTTTAATTCTAATAGTTAGTTAATACCTTTTTGCAACCAATAAAAAAGAAGCAAAATTTGTTAAATGTCTTTAAAAAGTCTTTAGTATGTCTTTATTTTACTTTATATTATCAGTTACTTTGTATTTGAATTTTGTTAGTATATTTCACAGCAAAGGTACTAAATGTATTCTAATAAGGAATAAACAAGTAGTAGTATTTTAATAGATTTGGGAAGCCTATTAAATAACTGCCACTTAGTATTGCTTGCTTCCCTAATGCATAACTGTATTTTAAATGCTAGAAAACAACTAATTAGTTATCTAAAAATTTTTAGATACATTTTTTATTAAGTAAAAATTAAATAAACAATAAACATGAAAAAAATATCAATATCTATAGTAAGTTTATCTTTAAGCTTATTTATAACATCATGCAACGACGATTATAGCGATATCCCAATGCAAAAAACTTTATCTGCAGAAAATACATTAAATAGTCAGACACAAAAGAGGAAAATAATTCCGAAAATACAGAGATTGGAATTTATAGGATTGATATGGATATCAGCGGGGAAACTGCTCAGAATCCGGTAAGAAAAATGGATATCAGTGGAGAAACTGCTCAGAATCCCGTAAGAAGAATGGATATTAGCGGAGAAACTGCTCAGAATCCCGTAAGAAGAATGGATATTAGCGGAGAAACTGCTCAGAATCCCGTAAGAAGAATGGATATTAGCGGAGAAACTGCTCAGAATCCCGTAAGAAGAATGGATATTAGCGGAGAAACTGCTCAGAATCCCGTAAGAAGAATGGATATTAGCGGAGAAACTGCTCAGAATCCCGTAAGAAGAATGGATATTAGCGGAGAAACTGCTCAGAATCCAGTTAGATAATTCATTCTAATTCTAAAAAATGATTGAATTTCAAAAAAATAAAATATTTTAATTCTATCTATAATTTATAGATATTTATACGGCAAGGAATACATGTATTCCTTGTCTTTTTTTTACTTAATAAATATATAATTCTTAATACATAATAAGTTTCAATATTATAAGTTAATATTTTTATATTTAGTAAATAATGAAAACTTATATTATATATTTATCCTATATTGTTGTTTTATTGCTATATTTTCCTTCATGCAAAGATTTTACTATACGAAAAAAGAAATCTGATAGTTCAATTAAAAAATCAAAAATATATAATACTCCTTTTACTTATTATACCAATGAAACCATTCAATTAACGTATAAAGAAATATATAGGCTAAAAAAAGAAAAGAATAATGGACTTTTAGCCAATATTTATTTTCAAATGGGTCATTATTATTTAAACAAAAATAAAAGTGATAGCTCATTTTATTATTTCAATCATGCAAAAGAAGCCTATTTACTTGATAATAATAATGTCTTTATCGGTAAAAGTTTAATAGATATGGCCATCATCCAGGCGAATGAAGGAGATTACATAGGAAGTGAAGAGACCGCAGTTGAAGCATTACGATATATTAAAAAAACTCAACATAATGCTTCCTTATCTGCTGTATATAATTGTTTAGCCATATCTAAAACTGAACAAAAAGATTACGATCAAGCCATAAAATATTATAATTTGGCATTAAAATTTTCAACCAGTAAAATATCTGTTATCAACATAAAAAACAATGAGGCGGTAGTTAATATTAAAGCCGGAAATTATGATAATGCCATTAAAATTTTAACTAAGTTAATTAACGATTCTTTTTTAAATAATCTCCCCCTTCATAAAGCTCGTATAACTGATAACTTAGCTTATGCAAAATGGCTGGATAATCCAAATTATAAGGCGGATAAAGATCTTTATCAAGCCTTAAAAATAAGAGAAAAAGCATCTGATTCCATCGGACAAATTGCTAATCATTATCATTTATCGGAATACTATGAAAAAACAAGTATTAAAAAAGCAATTTTTCATGCAAATAAAATGTATGATATTGCTTTAAAATTAGGGAATATAGATGACCAACTTGCGGCGATGCAAAAAATTATTCTTTTAGATACACCTTCTACGCATGAAAAAAATTATTTTAATTCTTATATTAGATTAAATGATGAAATCAATTTTAAAAGAATTCGAGCCAAAAACCAATTTGCTTTAATTCGTTATGAAGTAGAACGTAATAAAGAAGAAAATGCATTACTGAAAGCTGAAAACGCTCAAAAAAACTATTTGCTATTACAACAAAATGTAACGATTGGTTCTATTATAATTTTAGCATTAATAATTGTAATATTAGTAATATTTTGGCATAAAAGAAGAAATGCTAAATTTAGACAAGAAAAAATTGAAGAAGTCCATCGAACTAAATTGAAATATTCTAAAAAAATCCATGATGAAGTAGCCAATGGTATTTACTTTTTGATGGTTCAACTTCAAAATAATTCAGATGTAAAACCAACAAAGATAATTGATGAATTGGACCAATTATATCTTAAATCAAGAGATATCTCGCATGATTCAGATTATAAAATTGGTTTAATTGAAGAATTTTCAATTACTTTACGAAATATGATTAAACCTTATGGTTCAAAAGATACCCGAATAATATTAATTGGTAATGAATCTCATATTTGGGATAATATTCCAAACAATAAAAAAGAGGATTTATATTATATCCTTAAAGAATTAATGACTAATATGAAAAAACATAGTCAAGCTGATATTGTTACATTAAAATTTAAAAAAGAAGATTATATCATTTCCATTGAATATTCAGATAATGGCGTGGGTTTTGCCGGTTCAGGTGCCAAACCACTCGCAGATTTAAAAAACATAAAAGACAGATTACACCCCAAAAAAGGTCATTATATTATTGATCGCAACAAAAAGACCGGCTGCTCAATAAAAATTTTATATTCAATATCTAATTAATAGTAATGTTAAAAAAAATACTTATTTCAGAAGATTTTGACAGTTACAACATAGGGATAAAAAAAACTGTTGAGGAATTAAAAATTCCTATTATTGACCAGGCTTTTTATTGTGATGATGCTTTACTTAAAATCAAAAGAGCAATTATGGATCATGATCCCTATGATCTATTAATAACCGATTTATCTTTTGCTTCTGATTATAGAGAACAAAAATTGGAAGGAGGCGAGGATTTAATATTAGCAGCTAAAAACGAACAACCTGATCTTAAAGTTATCGTTTTTTCGATTGAAAATAGGTTTCATAAAATTAAATCTATGTTCGACAGGTATAAAATTAATGGATTTGTAACCAAAGGCAGAAATGACACCAAAGAATTACATAAAGCAATTATATCGGTAAATCAAAATGAAACCTATATTTCCAACGATAATTACAAAACTACTCAAAATAATTTATACGAATTATCGGAATATGACATCAATTTATTAAAATTACTTTCTCAAGGAAATACTCAAAAAGAGGTGGAACAACATTTAAAAGAAAATCAAATTGTGCCTAATAGTGAAAGTTCAATAGAAAAGAGGCTTGCCTTATTAAGGGCATCTTTTAATGCAAAAGACACTAAACAATTATTAAGTTTAATTATTGAATTAGGGATAATTTAAAAATTTTTGAGTTTTAGATGATTTTTAGTTCAGATACTTTGATGATGTACTTTTTATCTAATGGAATAAAATTCCAGTCTTTTTTAATCTGTTTTTAAAATAATGAATTCTTACTTACAACATATTTTTTCTAATACAGAAGTAATTAATTTTTTAATATATATATTTAGAAATTTACTGATATGAATCTTTAAATTCCTTAAAAGGAATTTTTAATTGAAAATTCTTAGGAATATCATTTCCTAAATCCGATTCCGAATTTTTAATGCTTACCCCTATCAATCTAATTTTCTTATCCAAGTCAAGTGAATAGAGTAATTCCAGAGCAATTTTATAGAGTTGAGGAAAATCTGTTATAAAACTCGTTATGGTTTTACTTCGCGAAATTATTTTAAAATCAGAGAATTTTATCTTTAAAGTAACGGTACGGCCTTTAAAAGAATTTTTATTCATTCTGTGAATTACATCTCTACAGATAGTTTCTAATTCCGCATACAATCGAGGTAAAGAATTTGTATCTTCCATAAATGTATTTTCTGAACCTACTGATTTTCGTATTCTATTGGGATTTACTTCCCGATTATCAATTGCTCTCGCATTTAAATAGTATAAACTCCCGTGTTTACCAAATAGCTTTATAAGATCTTCTTCAGATTTTTTTTTCAAATCTAAACCGGTATTTATCCCTATTTGATGCATTTTTTCGGCAGTTTTTTTTCCTATTCCGAAAAAATCTTCAATTTTAAGGTTTTCTACAAATTTTTCTGCCTTTTGAGGAGTAATTATAAATAAGCCATTGGGCTTATTATAATCAGAAGCTATTTTTGCAAGGAATTTATTGAAGGATACACCTGCAGAAGCTGTCAATCCGGTTTCTTTAAAAATCTTATTTTTAATTTCCTTTGCGATATCCCTTGCAAATTCCATATTTTTAAAATTATAGGTTACATCTAAAAATGCTTCATCTAACGATAAGGGTTCTACTAAATCGGTATATTGAAAAAAAATGTCTCTAATTTGTTTTGAAACAGAACGATAAATCTCAAAACGGGCGGAAGTAAAAATAAGGCCGGGACATCGTTGAATTGCTTGTTTGGAGGACATTGCTGAACGAACGCCAAATTTTCTTGCTTCATAACTGGCGGCAGCAACTACTCCTCTTTCTCCTGCAAATCCAACGGCCAAAGGTTTCCCTCTAAATTCCTCATGATCTCTTTGCTCGATTGAGGCATAGAATGCATCCATATCTATATGAATTATCTTACGCACAATGACAAAGTTACAAAAGGTGTTTACTTAAAATCAACAAAAATATTATTTTTGTGTAAACTTTATTTATATGTTCCAAGTTATATGATCCGTTTTTAAATAAAATACAAATACGTAAATCAAAAAATAATTGAATTTACCTATGATTTATTTCTTACGAATTATAATTTAATCTTTATAGTACTTATTTTATGGGTAATCCACTCTAATAATAGTTATACATTTTCAAACATTTCTTATTGGAAAGTATAGTAGTATTAGTTTCGTTTAAATTATACTATAATTTAAAAAAGTTAATTTATTAAAATCTATTAAATAATTGTATATTTATCATTTAGGATTTTTTATTAAAACCTTTTGAAAAAAATTATACTTTACATAAAAAATAATGATATCATATTTCAGTATTTTCAAATTAAAATATAGTTACTATAAAATGTAACCATTTTATAATAAAAAAGTTATAATATGTTTTATAAAATAAAATGGCATGATTTATGACGAAATTATTTTTTAAAATTTTTTAAAAAATTTTAGCTATCCATATGAAATTATATTGTTTAACCCTCATATTACTTATTAGTTTACTAAGTTGTAAGAAAGAAGATAACAAAAAAATAAACGCTATACCTGAAAAAAATGTTACTAATGTAACTTCTATTTCAGACACAACCGGCACACATCATAATAATTCAAAAGATACTACTATACATCACGGTAAAAAAGATTCTTTAACTAAACCTGCTCATCCTAATAATAAAAATTCTTATAAATCAGACAGTGTCGCTAAGAAAAATAAAGATCAAGATAAATATACCGAAACTAGACATAAACATAAAGGAATCGTAAAAGATTCCTCAGATAAATACTATATATATTTATCCTTAGATGATGGTCCTCAGTTACCGGGCACGCATAATTGTAAAAGTATCTTGGAAAAGTACAATGTTAGAGCTACTTTTTTCATGATAGGTGTTCACAATACGGGAATAGTAAGAGAACAGTTAGTGGATTCCATAAACAATAACCCATTATTTATCGTTTGCAATCATAGTGATACCCATGCTAATAATAAATATAGTTTATTTTATAAGAATGCTAAAAGTGCTCTACAGGATTTTTTACGGGCTGAAAGTAAATTAAATCTTAAACATAAAATAGCTCGACTTCCCGGCAGAAATACTTGGGCGGTTAATCATCAGATTAAAGGCGAATCTTCTGCGTTCAATGTTGCCAAAAAACTCGACTCTATAGGTTATTCTGTATATGGTTGGGATTTGGAATGGAGATTTGTTCATAGTAACATTCCGGTTGAAAGTGCTACTGAAATGATAAAAAAAGTTAAAAATACTTTGAAAAACGGTAGAACACATAGTCCTAATTCCATAGTAATTCTAGTTCATGACAGAATGTTTGATAAACCGCAATATGCTGATTCTTTACAGAAATTTATTTCTGTATTGAAAAGCGATAAACATTACATATTTGAAACTCTTGATAAATACCCTATTTTATCTTTAGAAAAAAATTAATTATATTTTTTCGATAAGATTTTTAAATAAATATTTGTTGAAAAATTAGTAGTGGATTTTAGTATTAATTGTATTTAAATTTTAAAAATTGTTTATTTTTAGTACTAAATACTTTTATAAGGATTTTTTATTTTCCGTTATATTGATTCATAGTATTATTTAAACCTGAAAAAATAAAGGATAGTATTGCATCTGTGCTAATATCGATTCTTTCATTAAGAACTTTTTTTTCTTCTTCGTTCCACTCCCCTAAAACATATTCAATTTGTTTACCTTTTACATAGTTATTACCGATTCCAAAACGAAATCGCGGGTATTGTTGCGTTTGTAACTTTTCTTCGATACTTTTCAATCCATTATGCCCCGCACTGCTTCCTTTGGATTTTATACGAATAGTTCCAAATGGTAGGCTTAAATCATCACAAATAATTAAGCAATTCTCAAGCTTAATTTTTTCTTTAGTAACCCAATATTTAACTGAATTACCGCTTAAATTCATATAAGTATCAGGCTTTAGTATAAAAGTTTTTCTCCCTTTATATGAAGTTTCACAAACTTGACCGAAATTTTGTGCTTTAAAACTACCTCCAAGTTTTTCAACTAGTCTATCAACCAGTAAAAAACCTATATTATGCCGAGTATTGCTATATTTTTCTCCTATATTTCCTAAGCCTACAATCAGGTATTTATTCATAAAATTTCGATTTTTGTCGTACTACTATAAGAAAAAATCAGTATTTTTTCTTATAGTATTTTTTTATTCTTAAAAGTTCAAAAGGAAGTTTTAAAGAATAAGAAAATTTAACTTTGGAATCTCCCACATCTCTCCAGGCTTCTAGAGGGATTTCTTTTGCTCTCTTTTCAACATTTTCTTTACCAACTATATTCATGAATTTAAAGAAAATTTCTATATCAAAACTCCAATTAGATATAAATGGATCAGCAAATATCTTTTTAGCTATATCTTGAGAGAATGCTTTGGCTCCACATTGAGTATCATAAACCGGCAAATCTAACATGGTACTGGATAAGGTAGCAAAAATTCTTCCAATTAAATGACGATGCAATTTTCTTTTTATTTGCGAACCGATTCTTCTGACTCTTGATCCGAATACAAAAATAATATTTTCGTTCATGTATGAACATATACGACTATATTCTTCAACAGAAGTAGCTAAATCGGCATCTAAATATCCTAAAATATCAAAATTTTTCCACATAAAAGCTTCATTGATCCCGGTAAAAATTGCTGCTGCTTTCCCTGCATTTTGCTTTTTATCAACAATTAAAACTTTATCTGGAAATTTTTGATACAATTCATTTAATATTTTTAATGTTTGATCCGAGCTGCCATCATTTACAAAACAAAATGAAAGATTATTTTCTTCTGCTAAACTTTTTTCAAATTCTTTGACAGGCAACCTGAATTCTTCATTATAACAAGGAACAACTACACAATTAGTTTTCATGATTTATATATTATATATTAATTATTTAATTATGATCGCTTTTTTATTAAAATATTCTGCCATGGATGCATTATAAAAATGTTTTGGATCATGGCTTAAATCAGAATGATATATAATTAGTGGTTTTGTTTGAATTGGTGATAAATATATAGTATCTTCTTTAGATTTCTGAATAATCTCGTATCTTTCACGAACTTCTTCTTTATATTTTTGGGCTTTACCACTAACGATATCATCGTATGAATTATAAATATTATTGCTTAAATCATATACTTCATTATCTCTAATGGCAAAAATATAACCTAAAACTAAAATTAGCAAAGAAATATTTAGTAAAAAACGTGGCACATGTATTTTACTGATGAAAGGTTCTCTGATTAATTTGCAACATATAATCATTACAACAATCAAAATACTTAAAAAGATTACATTGACCGTGCGTAGTGGCGGATAACTTCCTAGAGTATATATACTTGGAAAGCATCCGATAAATATGAGTAATAAAAATAAAAGTATATAAAAATAATAAGGAAGTGAAAGTAAAGAAAATTTCATTTTTTGTAATGATTTTCTAAAGCTGTAGAAAGCCAAAAATATAATTAAAAATGAAAGGGCTGCATATCTAATAATTATAACTGTTGTTTTTCTAAGAGATCTTAAAATAATTTCCGTAAAGGAATAAGGATTAAACACGGAATGAGAACGTTCGTGATTTCCCGGTGCTATTAATATAAAAATCGTTAACAGTACAGTCCAAAGTAATAGATAAAAATATATAGTAAATAATTTTCTAGTTTTAAAAAAGTTATAAGTAAACAATAAGAAATTAAAGATCAGCAAATAAATCATGGATATTTCATTACAGCCTATAATAAGAAATATCAATAAATAGAGAAATACATTCCTTAATTTTAATTGTTCGGTACTCTTAGCACAAAATCCTATATAAAATAGAAATAATATATTGCCCAAATGATAGGTAGCAGAACCGGAAAGCCAATAAAAGGCTGAATTAATCCCGGGTAATTGAAATATATAAATAAAAGAAAATAACGAGGCTAGTTTAACAGATAAGATCTTATCTTTTACCAGCTGATAAAACATAAAATAGGAAGCAAAGATAAAAAGCAAGATCATCAACACAGAAATCACTCTATATCCTAAGAAACTTCCCCAATGGATGGGATCTGTAATTAAAACTGCAGTAGCTGTATATCTACTCCCCCAATGCATATATTCATAATATTCTATACCCAAAAAAGTATCTTTATCTAATTTTATAGCGTAATTAAAATCGTCCGCCGAAGGTTCATTAAAAAAAGAAAGATATAGCAATGGAAGGGTTGCCACAAATAATAATAGGATAATGAGTTTATCAAAAATACTAAATGTGCGCGATTGACTCATGTAATACGTATAAAATAAAATATTGGATAATAAATGCGAAGATACATTTTTTTTGATACGATTTCCTGCTATTCATCGATAAATGCATGAATTCTTTCCAAAAAATAAAGTACATCGTCTATTTTCAATATCTTGTCTTTTCTTAAATAAAGCTGTAAATTATCATGTACGTTTTTTTGTTTTAATGAAGCATCAGAAGGGTTATTTTGTAAATATTCCAGAACTTTCTTAAAAGTATCTGATTGATAATATTTAGATTGAGCATTAATTGGAAAATAGGCCAACAAAACATTATTTTTAATTAATAATTTTTCAAATCCAATATATTTGGAAATCCATTTTAACTTAACACTCTTTAATAAATCTTGAGTTTGATCAGGTAATTTGCCAAAACGATCTATAAGCTCGTTTTTAAAATTGGTAAGTTCTTCTTCATTAGTAATTTCAGATAATTTTTGATAAAGTGAAAATCGTTCTTCTACCTTATTTACATATTGATCGGGTATTAATAATTCAAAATCGGTATCAATTTGTACATCTGTAATAAATTCCTTCTTCTCATTTTCTTCAACAAACAAATCTGAAAATTCATCTTCTTTTAATTCTTCTATAGCTTCATTTAAAATTTGTTGGTAAGCCTCAAATCCGATTTCTGCAAAAAAACCGCTTTGCTCGGCACCTAACAAATCGCCGGCTCCTCGTATTTCCAAATCTTTCATGGCTATATTAAACCCGGAACCCAGATCTGAAAATTGTTCTATTGCTTGTAAACGCTTTCTGGCTTCGGATGTGATAACGTCTAAAGGCGGAGTGATGAGATAACAAAAAGCTTTTCGATTGGATCTTCCTACCCTCCCCCTCATTTGATGTAAATCTGCTAAACCGAATCTTTGAGCATCATTAATAAAAATTGTATTTGCATTTGGAACATCTAAACCGGATTCAATAATTGTAGTTGAAATTAAGACATCGTAATTCCCCTCCATAAAGTCAATCATAATTTTCTCAAGTTTCTTTCCCTCCATTTGACCATGTCCAATGGCCACTCGGGCCATAGGAACCAAGCGCTTAATCATCCCTGCGAGCACATCCAAATTTTCAATTCTATTATTGATAAATAATATTTGTCCTTCTCTGTTTAATTCATAAATGATGGCATCCCGGATTTGTTCTTCATTAAAACCAATAAGTTGAGTCTGAACGGGCTGCCTATTGGGAGGCGGAGTCTTAATAACAGACATATCGCGAGCCGCCATTAAAGAAAATTGTAAAGTTCTGGGGATTGGAGTGGCGGTTAACGTTAACGTATCTACCGTTGTTTTTAATGTCTTTAATTTATCTTTTACGGATACTCCGAATTTATGCTCTTCATCAATAATTAATAAGCCTAAATCTTTAAAAACGACATCCTTACCGATTAATTGATGAGTTCCTATAATAATATCAATTTTTCCTTCGGCAAGAGATTTGATTATTTCTTTTTTTTGTCCGGCAGTTTTAAATCGATTTAAATATTCAATACGTACAGGAAAATCTTTTAGTCTGGACATAAAAGTTTTATAGTGTTGCAAAGCCAATATGGTGGTCGGAACCATAATTGCGCTTTGTTTTCCATCTGTAGCCGCTTTAAAAGCTGCCCTTATGGCAATTTCCGTTTTACCAAATCCTACATCCCCACAAATAAGCCTATCCATAGCAATAGGTTTTTCCATGTCGCTTTTAACGTCTTGGGTAGCTTTTTCTTGATCCGGAGTATCTTCATACATAAAAGAGGCTTCCAGTTCATTTTGTAAATATCCGTCGGGTGAAAAAGAAAATCCTTTCTTAGTTTTCCTGTCGGCATAAAGTTTTATAAGGTCAAAAGCAACTTCCTTAACTTTTCTTTTTGCCTTATTCTTAAGGTTTTTCCACGCTGCCGACCCCAATTGGTTAAGAGTAACTTCTGCGCCTTCTTTTCCTGAAAATTTTGAGATTTTATGTAAGGAATGGATATTTACATATAAGATGTCATTATTTTTATATACCAGTTTGATGGTTTCTTGTAACTTATCATCATTTTTAATTTTCACCAATCCCATAAATTTACCGATCCCGTGATCAATATGGGTTACATAATCTCCCACTTTTAAGTCTGTTAACTCTTTAAGTGTTAAGGATTCTGACTTAGAAAATGAATTTCGCAAATTGTATCGGTGATATCTTTCGAAAATTTGATGATCCGTATAGATAAGAAATTTAGAATTATGATCTATAAATCCTTTACTTACATTGGCATGAAAACCTATAAAAGGCACTTCTTTTTCAATTTCTGAAAAAATATCTTGTAATCTGCTTTCCTGTTTTTCGGATTGAAACGCAATGTAATTCTTATAATGTGATTTTTCTTTTTCAAGCAAATCTTGCCCTAACAAGTCAAATTGTTTATGAAAACTCGGTTGCTCTGTTTGATCCAGCCGTACTGTTTTAAATTCATTAAAATAAGGGATTGAGGAGAATTCAATAAATGAATTCTGAACTATTTTAGAAATCAGCTCATGGGATTGTATATAAAGCTCTTTAGGCTCACTGCGTTTTATACTTTGCGATAAGGTAGCATAAACCTCTTCTGCCTTTGAAAATTTTTTTTCAATATTAGCTAAAGTCAAAGAAAAATCTTTACTTATAAATATAGTGTCCGAAGGCAGGTAATCTAAAAATGAAACTTTCATAGTTTCTCTGTGCGAATGATCTATATTGGGAACAATCATAAATTCATCAACCTTTTCTTCTGAAAGTTGAGTGTCAATATTAAATTTACGTATAGTTTCCACTTCGTTACCAAAAAAACCTATACGATAGGGTTTTTCATCAGAATAAGAGAAAACATCTACAATCCCTCCTCTTACAGAAAATTCACCGGGTTGAGTTACAAAATCGGTTCGTTTAAAATGAAAACTGAAAAGCGTTTCATTAAGGAAATCTGCATCAATTTTTTCACCTGTTTTTATTTTAAAACTAATCGAATGTAATTCAGATTTAGTAATTATTTTTTCAGATAAAGCATCAGCATAAGTAATAATAATTTTGGGATTTTGCATTTGCGTGATGCTGTTAATCACTTCCGTTCGTAAAACCACATTTGCGTTTTGGACTTCCTCAATCTGATAAGGAGTTAAATGTGAGGTAGGATAAAACAAAACTGTATCTTTCCCGAATATATCTTCGATTTCATTCAAAGCATACGCTGCTTCTTCTTTATCGGAAAAGAGTAACAATACCGTTTTTTTCAAAGAATTATATAAATAACTGCTGTAAATGTTAAGGTACGATCCTGCCGCACCTAATACAGATAGTTTTATGATATTATTTTCTTCTAAAAAAATGGATACTTCCGAATCTAAAATACTCTTTTTTAAAAGCGGAAAAATTGAGTGTATAATGGAATTTGTTTTCAAAACAAAGTAAAGGTACGAATTTTGTTAATAATTTATTTAATCACTTATTTAACCAATCAACATATAATTTTTATATTTTATTTTTTATATTTAATTAATTAAAAATTTAATATGAATGAAAGATAAAAAAATAGTAATATTAATCCATGCTCATAAAAATCTTGAATGTTTAAATAAATTGATAAAATCACTAGTTTATGATAATTTTGTTATCTATGTCAACTTAGATAAAAAATCCGACATTAATCCACAACAAATTGATTCTAGCGCTATTTTAGTAAAAAAAAGAGTAAATGTAACTTGGGGAGAATATTCCATAGTAAATCAAACGTTACATTCACTTCAACAAATTGTGGATGAACAAGAAGATTTTTCTCATGTTCTACTAATTTCCGGTCAAGATTATCCAATAAAAAGCAATCAATATATTGATGATTTTTTTAAAAAATATAAGGAGATTAGTTTTATTGAGTGCTTGTTAATTACTGAAAACAATAAATATAAACCTTATATATGGAGATACGATCGAAGGCATTATCCCGCGAATCGAATTTTAGAAAGAAAAATCCATACGGCATATAAATTAGCTTATAAATTTATTACGGGAAAGGAATATAAAATCAAAATGATTCACAATCTTACCCCCTATTGGGGTAGTCAATGGTGGAATCTATCCAAAGAAGCAGTATATTATTCACTTGAATTTGCAAAAAACAAAAAAATAACTACTTTTTTTACTACAACCTGGTGTTCAGATGAGGTTTTCTTTCAAGTATTATTGATGAATTCAAATTTGAAAGATAAAATTATAAATAAGAATTTCAGGTATATAGATTGGACTAATTGCATTAATAGCCCGAGAGTTTTAAGTGAAGATGATTTTAATAAGATTATTGACTCCGATAATTTATTTTGCAGAAAAATTGATAAAGAAATATCCGATTCTTTAGTTGAAAAATTAGAAAATAGAAGATAATAAATGGTTATATATTTTCCCTATATATTTTATGGTGATTTTCAAGGAATTACTATATTCCCGTTTATTTTTATACGCTATAAACATTTAAAAAAGAATAAAATATTAATCAATCACGAAAGAATACACCTAAGACAGCAACTTGAAATGCTTTGGGTCTTTTTCTTTATTTTTTATATCGCTGAATTTATAGTAAATCTGGTAAAATATAAAAATGCGTCTATCGCTTACAGTGAAATCAGTTTTGAAAAGGAGGCATATGCCAATGAATTTAACTTAGAATACTTAAAAAAAAGGAAGTGTTGGGCTTTTATCAATTATATAAATTAACAAATATAAATACGTAAAAAGCAGATTCAATTAAATTGAATCTGCCTTTTTTTACAATTAATTTAAAAAAACTATTTATAAAGAGCAGTATAAAAGGTCGCTTTATTTAAATAGGGAACTAAAGCGATAATGTGATCTCCTTCAGTAGAAATGAAGGTTACATTACCTCCAAATTTTTTCTGTTGTACAGAGAAATCATAAGCATTTTGATAATATACAGATACATCAGAAACTCCATGCGTCATAATAAATCTACATTTATTTACCCAAGGGGTTACGCTGTTTTCATGAAGAATATCATTCATATAAGCTAAAGAAGGGTCTGTATCAAGATCTTTGATAAATTTTTCTGTATACATTTCTTTAGGATATTGTGAAAAATATGCATTTACTTCTATATCCCAATGAGTTCCGTCGAAATAAGACAAAGAGGTTGAAGCATACGGTTCTTTAAGAAAATCTCTAATATTTATATTAGGATACGCATTTTGTTTATACCCCCACAAACCATATGTTAAAAAATAAGTATGTTGAGTTTTTTCTGAATTTCTAACAATATCCGCAATTTGTTTTAAATTACATGGAGTACCTCCGGTTAACAATAAATTTACAGAAAGTCCAAGTGAAGGGGTAGTTTCAATTTTGCGCCCTATGGATGCCGCAACGAATCCTCCTAAAGAATAACCGGTAACGATTAAATCTGTTTTATATCTATATCCTTCTCCCGAAAGTGTAAGTTTAGCCGCATTCAATAAATCTAATGTTGAATTAACCATTGATTTTGAATCTAAATAGGGATGCTGACATTGTCTGTAAGATTCACCGAATCCAGGATAATCAGGCACAAATACTATAAATCCGTTACTTGCATGAAGAGTCCAATAAGCTAAGAAATCATTATCAGGTAAATTCACATCTTTAAATAAATTGGATGGAGCTGTTTTATTATTGGTATAAGTAGGTGGAGTAGCCACTATAATACGATATTTGGTTAAATCCGAAATAACAGTTCTTGGAGGAAGTAATAAAACCCCTGAAACATCTATTAAGCCTCCTAAACGATTCGGATGCGCTGTTTTAGTTGTAACTTTTATAACTTTTACACTAGGAACAATTTTAGATGTCGGTTCATTTGATGCTTTTAATTTATCTAATTGAAAACTTGAAACATCTACCCCATATTTTTGTAATTTATTTTTTAAATTTAATAAAGCACTCGAATCAAAAGTAGCTATTACTTCTGATTTTACAGGAACATCAGCTGAAGAAGCTTTAGACAAGTTCTCTACTGAACTTGAAGAAGTATCAACGAAACTATCTTCATTATTACATGATTGGATTGTAAAAGTCACTCCCAATATGAAAGCGATTAAAATCCTTGAAAAATTTTTTTTCATGATTTATGTATATTTTATTTTTTATAAACAAAAATAATAAATTTTATCTTATAAATTATATCATTAGATGTAATTTTTTCCCTAAAATATATACATAATTTTTTTATATATCTAATTACCATTAAAACAAAACATTTATTTACAATTAGAAAATTTTTAAAATACCAATATCATTCCTTATATAATCTGAAAAATGCAAAGCAATTATCGTTAATAGTTAACCTATCCATTTTATATAGCCCTATATGACTGTTCAAAAAAAGTTTATTTTATTCTTAATTTTCAAAAAGATTTTCTATTAAGTTACATTTAATAATTAACTACAATTGGAAACTAGGGAAGCATTATAAAAAAAGCTCTGTAAAAAAAAACAGGCCTCGTTTAAGGCCTGTTTTTTTCATATTAATATATAAATGCTATTTGTATAGCAAGGTATAAAATGTAGCTTTGGTATAATAAGGAATCATACCAATAATATGATCACCTACAGTAGATATAAAGGTAACATTTCCTCCCGATTGATTCTGTTGTTTTGAAAAATCATATGCATTTTGATAATAGACAGAAATGTCTGAAGTTCCGTGAGTCATAATAAATCTACATTTATTTTTCCACGGCTTAACACTGTTTTCATAAAGAATATCATTCATATAGGAAATACTCGGATCTGTATCGAGATTTTTAATAAATTTTTCGGTATATATATCCTTTGGTCTGTTTGAAAAATATAGATTTACAATTAATTCATAATGAGTTCCATCAAACCAAGAAAGAGATTTGGAAGCATACGGCTCTTTTAAAAAATCATTGATATTTATATACGGATATGCATTTTTTTTGTATCCCCATACACCATATGTTAGAAAAAAATGATGCTGAGTTTTTTCAGCAGTTCTAACTAAATCTGTAATTTGCTTTAAGTTGCAAGGGGTTCCTCCTGTAAATAATAAGCTAACGGATTGTCCATGTGAAGGGTTTGTTTCTATCTCCCGAGCTAAAGATGAAGCGACGAAACCACCTAAAGAATATCCGCTGATTATTAAATCTTTTTTAAATCTATATCCTTTTTTAGTTAAAGTTCTTTGCGCTGATTTTAGAAGATCTAATGTTGAATTAACCATAGCTTTAGAATCTAAATAAGGATGTTGGCATTGTTTATATGAATCTCCAAATCCGGGATAATCCGGGAAGAAAACAATAAATCCATTTAAAGCTTGCAAGGTCCAAAATGCCAAATAATTAAAATGCAAATCGTTATCCATCCACTTAAATCCTTGAAAAACATTAGATGGCGCCATTTTATTATAAGTATAAGTGGGGGGCGGAGCAACAATTATGCGGTGTTTAAAAATGGAATTAAAAATGGTTTTTGCCGGTAATAACAATACTCCTGACACATCAATAGTTCCTCCTAATCGATTGGGATGAGCGGTTTTAGTTTTTACTTTTAACACTTGAACTTCGAGTGGTGATTTTTGTGTTTTAGAAGGTTCATTTATCTTTAAATCAGAAACATGGATCCCTGATTTAATTAAATTTTCCCTTATTTCTAATAAGGTATTGGAATCTAAAGTACCTAAATCTTCATATTCGCCAGATCCCCAAGATAAAGATTTAGATAATGCTTGATCTGAGTCTACAGCGCTCGAAGATACTTCATCAAGGCTATCCTCATTTGTACACGATTGTAGGGTTAATAGTAAACCCAATAGAGAATAAATAATAAGTCTAAAGGTAAATTTTTTCATGATTTTAATCTATTAAATTTATTTTATTAAACAAATTTAATAGATTAAATTATATAATATACTCATAAAATAATGAATATTTAAAATAGTAAAATGAATTATTTAGACTGATATCACATTATATAACATAATAATAAATTTATCATAAAAGAATAAAGCCCTAAAGAATTCTTAGGGCTTTAATAAATATAGATACTGTTAATCTATCAATCGTAAAGTATTCAAACTTTAGTATCAAGGTTTTTTTATAATTTTAAAAGATTGTTCACCTTTTTTAGTTACTAACTTAATATAGTAGATTCCCACTTGATTAGGAATTGGTATTTGAGTATCATCAAAATTTACAATATAATTTATCAAATTTCCTGAAATGTTATAAATATATATTGCTTTAATATCTCGTCCTTTAACATATACAAAATTTTCAGAAGTAACGGTTGGGTAAACCTTGTATTCTTCAGATTTAATTACTTCATCCATTAACAAATACCCCCAAGTATTTAAGGCTCTGGGCCCACCCCATATGAGAGTGGCAATGTAAGGATTATCAATAAATGGATTTCTATTTCCTTGAATGTTGTAAATAACTTCATTTCTAAGTTTTTCAAAAAGGGTTGGATCTTTTTCAGCATTCCACTTCAAATATAAATCGGGCATTTCAACGCTGTAAGTATACGTGCTTTCTGCTGTATTTTTTGCTTCGCATTGACCGGGATATCTAACATGCATATACATTATAATTCTTGCTACAGATCCCTTCCATTCATCCCCCGGATAAAATCCTGTGGATGAAACATTACCGGAATTACCGGTGCCTTCTGCAAAATTGCGATTACTTCGACGAATATTATATTGTTGATCTACGGCTCGTAAGTTATGTGCATCGGTACCGGGACCTCTAGACGAGGTAACCAATTTGGGATTAGCCAATGATTTGGCAAAAACATGCTCTCGAGTCCAAAGTCCTTTACAAGAAGATTTGTGACAAGAGGAATCAACACTTCTTATTCGGTTATGCATTACATCTTGCGGATCGTCATTATAGCCATAAATTAATAAAACAGTATTTTGATCCGAATTTTCAGGATCTATATCCGACAATTTTAAGGTCTTCCAAACATCCGGATTTTTAGTGCTGCTGTAATACAACCAGGTAGTATGAGTAGCAGTAACCAAAGATGAGATATCTGATTTTAATTCCTCTCCGTCTTTTGAAAAATCAATAGAATCGTAATAATTAGGAATTTGAGCAACTAGCATTACATGGGCTATTGCCCATAATAAAAGGATAAAATTTTTCTTCATAAAAGTATACTTAGTGAGACTGGTATAAAAATAAAAATATTGGTTGAGATAAAAAAATAAATATGTCGTTCTTATTCAACTTTACTTGTTGCCTTCAATCTAACTACGTTTTTTTATGAAGATCATTGTCCACAAGACCCGGTAAACTACTATCTTTCAAATAAATAAATGTAATTAAAAAATTTTGCAGGGATCTAAAATATCTTGCTTATTAAAATTTAATAGTTAAAAATATTTTTTAAAGAATAATCAAATAAGATAGCTGATTTTACCTTATAATATATCGCAAAAAATATAATTAAATTATCGCTTATTAATCTTAATTTCACCTGATGGAGAGAAAACAAAATGATTATTAGGAAAGTCTGTATAGGTTAAATATTTAATATAATTATACGCTTTGTGATTAGTATCGATTTCAGGTCCTTTTTTAGATCCTTTACTTTGAATGACGGATATAACACGACAAGAAATAAAATTACCTTTAGTATCTGTTTTAATTTTCAAAATAGGAGCATTGCCATTGGGTCCGGTTAACGTAATCTTTCCATACGTGGCAAAATTACCTAAACTGTAAGCAATAAATTTATTATTATAGAGCTCAACGGCCCGGGCAACATGGGGTCCGCTTCCTAAAATAAGATCTGCTCCTGCATCAATGCAAACATGGGCAAATTCTACGACATTGCCTCGATTTTCCCCGGCATAAAATTCATTTTTAAAAGGTATATGCTGATAAGAAGCCCCCTCTCCTCCTCCATGAAACATAACAATAACTATATCAGCTTTAGGTCGTACTTCTTTAATGACTCTTTTAATATCTTCGTAATGAACCGAACTTATTAAGCCCGGACTGTGTCCGGCTCCTATAAAAGCATATCGTATTCCATTTTTTTCTTTAATAGCATATTCACAATGATTCAATACACCGGCATATTGAATACCTAAATTCTTTAAATTTTTTTCGGTTGCATTTCTTCCAAAAGTACCAAAATCATTACTGTGATTATTTGCTATGCTTAAAAAATCAAACCCGGCTTCCTTTAAATAGTTTCCATACGCAAACGGAGATCTAAACACAAAGCAAAAATTCGGATTGGAACATTTTTTTGGTTTTCCTCCAGAATCAAATAAAGTACCTTCTAAGTTACCGACAATCAAATCTGTTTTTTCTTTAAGTACAGGAACTATTCCTTCTAATATATTGACACCCGGCAAGAAAGAGGCTGAAGGATAGTTACTTCCTAACATAATATCTCCCACTGCTGTAATGGTAACAGTATCGGAATTAGCGGATAGGAAATCTTTGGATTCAGTGACAGGATAAGATTTTTTTTCTGATTCTTTTACCTTATTTTTCTTACAGGCAACCGTAATCACCAAAAAGGTCAAGATAATTGAAAAAAATCTCATAAGAGCGTCTAAATGGATATGATACTAGTTTTTAAAGACAAAAATTATAAATGATCTCCATCATATTTATGATCCTTCTGTGTAAAACCAATAATTCGTTTACACCAATACAAAAGAAATAAACAAAGAATAGCCACATACAACCAATCAACAAAATGTCCAATGACAGGTAAAATTTTGTAAGACCATGTAAATAATTTGCCGATACCTAGTATTAATTCTGTCATGATTTAATAGGTTTTTATTTATATTTTTGTAACAAATATATAAAAAAATGTACTCGAACTCTCCTTCTATCAAATATTTTTTTCCCGTTTTTGGCCTGTGGATCATTTTTTTAGGAGTCTTTATTTATTATCTTAATTTACACGTTACATCTATTTTAAAATTGTGGGAGATAGTTGTTGTTAGTTCATTATCATATATTTTGAATACCCTTACGATTTTATATTCAAAATTTAAGAAAAAAAGGAAAATTTGGGCGTTAGCCATTTATAATCTTTTATTTATTCCTTCTTGTGAAGAATTTATAAATTTACCTATAGGTCTTTCTTACTTACTGCTTTCTATAGCGCTTTTATTATTGTTAGATATTTTCAGCAAATCTTCTCAATTGAAATATTTTAATATTGGAATGTTCGCTTCTATAGCAAGCTTATTATATTTTCCCACTATTTCCATAGTTTTTTTATTTTTATTCATGACTATTGTATACTATAAGGAAAAAATAAACATATCCCAGTATATCGCAGGTGTATTGGTAACCGTTATACTTACTCTTGAAATAACATTTATTACCGATTCTTTTTCATATATTACTAATTGGATAAATCAATTAACCATTCCAACATTTCATTTTGAATATCAAATCCCTATTTTATTAATACTTCTTGTTGTATTAGTTTTAGGATGGATCAGTCAATATTCAAATAAAAATATTTCCGAAGATTTAAAGATTTCTTCACAGCATACTATTTTAGTTTTTTATCTTTTGTTCTGGATTTTAATTTATGCTTTCTTCATGGGAGATAATTATGCCTTGTTGATATTCGTTAGCCTTCCCGTAAGTCTTATCACATCCAGATGTATTTAATATCAATTTCAATTTAATAAAACCATTCGGAACGTAACATTAAATATAAGAAGCATTGACCTTTACGTTAATTTAGTCAAAAAATTGAGAGTTAATTTGAAGTTTTTTTAGTCAATAGTCTATTCAAAATAATAAAGCTGCCCATGAACCAATCGAAGAAATGGCTAAAGAGTATATTGTTTTATACAAGCTCTATATTTAAAAACTTAACTACTTAAATAACTTTCTTAATTTTATTTTTTTAATACATTTTTATTAAATTTTAGGATTGGATTTACAATTTCACAATTAAAAAGAGTAGATCCTATCAAAAAAATGTAATCCGTAAACCCATTGAGCATTTTTAAAAACCATTAATAAGTACTAATTTAGCAAATTCATGTAAATTAATACCTACTATAACCTTCGAAAGCAATGGGTAAGACAAAAGAAACTCCTTTGATGAAGCAATACAACAGTATAAAAGCCCGATATCCGGATGCTATGTTGCTGTTTCGAGTTGGAGATTTTTATGAAACATTTGGTGAAGATGCGGTTAAAGCTTCCAAAATTTTAGGAATTGTACTTACAAAAAGAGCAAACGGACAAGCTAGTCATATTGAGTTGGCCGGTTTTCCTCATCATTCAATAGACGTTTATCTGCCCAAATTAGTACGTTCGGGTCTTAGAGTTGCTATTTGTGATCAATTAGAAGATCCTTCCATGGCAAAAGGTATTGTAAAACGTGGAGTTACGGAATTGGTTACCCCGGGAGTAACTTTTAATGATAAGGTTTTAGAAGCAAAAAGTAATAACTTTTTATTATCCGTTCATCAGGAAAAAAATTTATACGGTATGGCTTTATTGGACATTTCCACCGGAGAATTCCTGATTTCTGAAGGAGATGAACACAAACTTCGACATCTTATCGATAATTTTAAGCCGACCGAAATAATCCATCAACGAAGACATCCTTTACCCTTTGATCATCAAGCCTATTCATTTCAATTAGAAGATTGGGCATTTCAATATGATTATTCGTACGATAAACTAACTTCACATTTTAAAACCAATTCTTTAAAAGGTTTTGGTATAGAATCAATGAAACTGGCGATCACTGCAGCAGGTGCGGTTTTTGCTTATTTAGTTGAAGATACTCATCATAAATTATTGGACCATATAACCAATATTCAGCGATTATCACAAGATACCTTTGTCTGGATGGACGATTTTACCATCAAAAATTTAGAATTAATACATACAACTGAATCCCAATCGGTTTCCCTGTTAAAAATATTAGATAAAACCCATACCAATATGGGAGGGAGAATGTTACGCCGATGGATTCTCACTCCTTTAAAAGAAATATCCGTAATTCAGAGGAGGTTGGAAGTAGTAGAGTTCTTCTTAGAATTTTCTGAAATAGCTTATGAGATCCGAGAATTACTTAAAGGGATATCCGATGTAGAAAGACTTCTAGGCAAATTAGCCGGTGAACGTATATCACCTAAAGAATTAGGGTATTTAAAGGATTCTTTGATTAATTACTTAAAAATCGAAAAAATCTTAAAAGAAAAAAATCATCCGACCTTTACTAATTTTGGAGAATTTAAAAATTTAGAAGAGGTTGTATCCTTATTGCAAAAGCAATTAAATGATGAGTTACCGGTTATTTTGTCAAAAGGAAACGTAATAAAAGAAGGAATTTCCGAAGAATTGGATGTATTGCGTAATTTAAAAAATCATGGCAAAGAATATTTAGACAATTTATGTATAAGAGAATCTGAAAAAACCGGTATTCCCAGCCTAAAAATTGATTTTAATAATGTGTTCGGCTATTATTTGGAAGTTAGAAACACCCATAAAGATAAAGTTCCTACCGATTGGATCAGAAAACAAACATTGGTTAATGCCGAAAGATATATTACAGAAGAATTAAAAGAATACGAAAGCCAAATTTTAGGCGCTGAAGAAAAAATAGGAGTATTGGAATCTGAACTTTTCAAAAGTCTTTGTTTACAAATCAAAAACAGTCTTACGGATATCCAGCATAATACTTCCAAAATTGCGACCATCGATACTTTGCTTTCTTTTGCGGAAACAGCACAAGAAAACTCATATATACATCCTAAATTAACAGATTCCAAAGTCATCGACATAAAAGACGGAAGACACCCCGTCATTGAAAAACAATTGCCTTTAGGAGAATCCTATGTAGCTAATTCGGTCTATATGGATGACGAAAAGCAGCAAATACTTATGATTACTGGCCCTAATATGGCAGGAAAATCCGCATTGCTCAGACAAACGGCATTGATTGTTCTCATGGCTCAAATTGGAAGCTATGTTCCTGCCAAGGAGGCTACGTTGGGTATTGTGGATAAAATTTTTACTCGTGTAGGAGCTTCTGATAATTTATCAAAAGGGGAATCAACCTTCATGGTTGAAATGAATGAAACGGCGAGTATTCTAAATAATATTTCAGATCGCAGCTTAATATTGCTTGACGAAATAGGCCGAGGAACCAGTACATACGATGGGGTTTCCATAGCCTGGGCAATTGCAGAATATCTTCATGAACATCCCACACATCCTAAAACGCTTTTTGCTACACATTATCACGAACTTAACGAAATGACAGAGTCATTTCCAAGAATTAAAAATTTCAATGTGAGTATCAAGGAGGTCAATGGAACGATAGTATTTCTTAGAAAATTAATTCCGGGAGGAAGCGAGCACAGTTTCGGTATACATGTAGCTAAATTGGCAGGAATGCCCGAAATAGTAACTCAACGTGCCGAGCAAATTTTAAAAACTTTGGAAAATAACAGTTCTAAAAAAGAGCGGAAAGAAAATGCAAAAACATCTACCGATGAAAATATGCAATTAAGCTTTTTTCAACTGGACGATCCAATTTTAGAGAATATTCGTGAAGAAATAGTAAAAACTGACATCAATGCGTTGACTCCTTTAGAAGCTTTAATGAAATTATACCATATAAAGAAAATGATTGGCGGCTGATTGTTCATTTTTTAATAATATATTAAGATTTTCAACCTATTTTTTCCATATTTTTTACTGTATAAGATCATGCATATGGGTCATAATTTTAAAAAATTCTTTTCTTAGAACGACTTATTTTCGATTTGCATTTTCAACTATTGAATGTTATAAAAAAAGTTTCGTTTAACTCTTGTTTACTTTCGATTTAGTAAATATATTTGTTTGATTGACTTTCAATTAAACTAAAACCACAAAAAAAATTATAAACTATGGACACAAAAAAAGCAAAAGACGGTCCTTTAGTAATTGCCATTGACTCCTCAACCACTTCCTCCAAAGCAATTATTGTTGATGAAAACGGACACGTTTGGCAAACTGCAAAAAGAAATATACAACTTCATACTCCTGCCATGGATTTTTATGAACATAATCCGATTCGATGGTGGCAAACTACCAAAGAATGTGTAGGAGAAGTACTGTCAAAACTATCTTCTAAAGACAGAGAACGAATTTCGGCTATTGGAATAACTCATCAACGGGAAAGCTTTGCTCCTTTTGATGAAAACGGAATGCCTCTACGTAACGGAATTCTTTGGCTGGACGGTCGCGCAACGAAACAAATTAGAGCCTATGGCTCTCAACATATCCATGACCTCTCAGGTAAGCCGCCCGGCGTAACTCCCGGTATATATAAAATTGCTTGGTTAAAAGAAAATGAACCCGAAGTGCTGAAAAAAGCGTTTAAAGTTGTTGAAGTACACGGTTATATCACTTGGAACCTTACCGGTAAATGGATATCTTCAGTAGCCGCAACAGATTCTTTAGGATTATTGGACATCCGTAAATTTGATTACAGCGATGAACTTTTACAAATAGCCGGAGTAACCCGCGAACAAATGGCCGATTTAGTTCCTCCCGGAGAAATTATGGAAGAATTAAAACCGGAATTGGCTGCAGAATGGAAACTATCTAAGCCAATACCTGTAATTGCAGGTTTGGGAGATGGTCAGGCAGCAGGAATAGGTGCAGCTGCCGTATCTCCTGATATTGCCTTTCTAAATTTAGGAACAGCTGTAAATGCGGGAGTTGAAAGCTCGGAATACAGGTGCGATCCCGTATTCAGGACTCATGTTTCAGGAATTAAAGGAAATTTTGTTTTCGAAATTTTACAATCGTCGGGTTCTTATTTGGCGGGATGGTTCCGACAATCTTTGGGAGATCCTAAATTATTGGGAGAACCGGATCCAAAGTTGGATCACGAAGCTTCTCATATCCCCCCGGGATGTGAAGGACTCGTAACCTTGCCTTACTGGAATGCCGTACAAAGTCCCTATTGGGATTCTGTAGCAAGAGGCGCGGTAGTAGGCTGGAGAGGAACTCATTCCAAAGCGCATATGTATCGATCAATTTTAGAATCCATCGGCTTTGAGATGAAATTTAATTTAGAATCCATTGAAAAAGGAACCGGTGTTAAATTAAAATCGGTTCGAGCCATGGGAGGAGGAACTCGTTCTCAGTTGTGGCGTCAAATAATGGCCGATTCTCTGGGATTACCCATTACCATTTGTTCTGAAGATGAAATTTCCGCCCTAGGAGCCTCCATTGTTGCCATGGCAGGAATAGGCGCACATGGATCCAACAACGTAGCTCATGCGGCTAAACACATGGCACATTTTGGAGAAACTATTGAACCGGATGTAACGCAATCAGAAAGATATAGAGAAGTCGCCGAGATACAGCATAAACTATATCCGCAACTAAAAAATATTTTTGAACAACTTTATGAGTTGTCGGAAAAATACCCTTCAACAAAGCCGGAATCACCAAAATCAGAATTATAAAAACTAAAATCACAAATCGTAAAATAAATAAAAATGGCAATAATCACCATATTAGGCGCCGGAGCCATGGGCTCCGGTTTATGTACACCGGTAAGTAAAGCCGGTTGGGAAGTTAGGTTATGGGGCACCTGGCTCGATGATCATTTATTGGATGCCTGTGAAGCAGGTAAACCTCATCCAAGAACTCAAATACCTTTAGCAAAAGGAGTTAAACTCTTTCGTTCCAATGATTTACAAAACGCTTTAGAAGGAGCAGATGTCGTGGTGATGTCGGTTGCCTCAGTAGGTGTTCCTAAAGTTACCGAAATGGCATTAGAAGGAATTTCCAAAGCAAAAGCACTTTGGTTGACCTCTAAAGGATTTTGTCCCGATGAAAAAGGAAAAATCCAACTTCTTCCCGAAGCTATTCGCACCCTAGCTAAACAAAAAGGAATACAAATCCCTCCTGTCGTTGCAATTGCCGGACCGGTAAAAGCCAACGAGTGTGCAGACGGTAAACCCACGGCTACCATTTTCGGATGCAAGGATATTGAAGTTTCACGAAAATATGCCGGAGAAGCAAGAACAGAGGTTTACTGTATTGAAGCAACCGATGATGAAATTGGAGTAGAAATCTGTGCACCCATGAAAAATGTGTACGCCATAGCTCTGGGAATTGCTGACGGATTGGAAGAAGGTACCGGATTTCCTCATCATAATTTAAAAGCTGCTACTTTCAGTCGTGCTATTAAAGAGATGTCTTTGTTGGGTCAAGCTTTGGGTGCTCGTATGGAAACAGCCTTCGGACTTCCCGGAGTGGGTGACCTGGAAGTTACCGGATTATCGGGAAGAAATAAAGTATATGGGGTACGTATAGGAAGAGGTGAAAACGCAAAAGATGCTCTGAAAGAAATGGATCGTTTGGAACAAACGGTAGAAGGAGTACCGGCAGCGGGTCTTGCGGCTAAATTAGTTGAGCAATTAGCACCTCAACTTAAAGAAGAACTGACTTTATTAAAAGCTGTAAATGAGATTTTAGCTGGATCTAGTCGACCTGTAGTCAATGTGCTATCAGAAGCAGTACTTCCTAAAAAGCCTTAAAATTAATCTTTGAAAATTTCAATATACTTGTACTATTTAGTCAAAAAAGTTCCTGGTAATTCAGGAACTTTCTGTTTGCTATTCGTTTTGATTTTTAGTTATAGTTTTTAAGTTGTATTAATTGTATAGGCTTATTAATTCATCAATTCTTTTTTATAAATTTAAAAATGATCGTTGATTTCTCGCTGAATTTTTTTCCATTCTGATACTGTGAAATTTAATATCGATTTTTTCTGAATAGGTAATTTTTTTATCCACCGTGTAGATATTTATTGAGGCCGTTTTGGAAAGTAATTTACCGCTGTCTTTTTCCCAATGGGCAGTCACTTTGCATTGGGATTTTATGTTTTCCTTAGTTATATAGTCTCGGGTATATTTTTTTATGTCTAATAAGTAATTAATATTTTCGATAAATTTATCCTCTAGTTGTTTCGGACATCCATCATAACTACTAAAAATTTCATTTCCTTTTATTTCATTATGGACCGCTCCCAAAAAATACACAGTTCCTATCTTATGCAGACTCCAACGTAAGCTTTTCTCATTTTGATTTTCTGATACACCAAAAAAATACAGTCTCCAAAAAGCTTCTTCTTGTATTTTTTGTTTCAGTTTCTCTTCTGTTTCTATTGCTTGTTTATATTGGTCTCTTAGCTGTCTTGCTATCCCTTCTTGATAGTTAGTATTTAGTAAAGCACCTGATTTTTTTAGCCACTTTTCTTTCCAAAGATTATAAGATACTATTTGTACATAATTTTCATATTTATTTACCTCAACTGTTAACGGATACATTGCCAATTCTAAATTACATACCATATCAGTATTGGGATCATGGGAAGGTTTAGAACTTATTTTAAGATTTTCTTTAGTAAACATTCTTTGAAGTCTCTTTCCATTGGTAATACAACTTATAGCCATATCATAATTGATCTTGCTTTGCTTGTGTTGAGATCGTTCTTTTATATCCAATGTATGTTCTACTTTATATAGGCGCGTGTTTTTCGGATTATTTATCTGCATTTGTAGTTAGTTTTTCAATGCATTAAAATACAATTTTTATTTTATCTTTTTGTTTGATTCATTCTAAATTATTATTGAATAATTCTTTTATAGTTCTTCTTATTATTTTTACTTGTTAATCATTAATCGGAATAAGAAACATAAAGAAAACCGGATATTCCTTAAATTAATGCATAATTAAAACCATTGGGATAAAAAATATGAACAACTATAATATAATTGAGATTATTACAGGTTCAAAGTTTTCATTTAACGAATCTATAGTTCAAACTCAATAAAATAAACTTGTTGCAAACTCTTTTATTCCCTCATCGTTTAAATTGTTTCAATCTACACCATACCATCAGCTATATACATGTTGGTGTCTATTTTAAAACGTCCAAATTGGGTTTCTTCAATTTCCAAGTCTACCTTAACCGTTTGTGTTCCTTCTACCAAACCCTTATAGTCATAATTTATAATATCTCCACTTCAAACCATGCTCCTTTATCGTGGTATTTTAATTTCATTTTTTCCTGATTATCTTTGTTGTATAAAATATAAGTATAATTTTCTGTTTCTTTTTTACTTTCGTCCTTTTCTGCATAGTCTAAAAAATTCTGCACCGTATTAACCGTTAATGTTTCAAAATCTGAACTTAAGAATGTTTGGTTATTTTCCTTTTTTATGATAAATGAAATAGGTGTATTTTTTAAAAAGTTTACTTTTATATAATAAAATTTATCTCTAATATTATCTATTGAAAATCTTTGATAATTTGTGTTTAATATAGCTGATCCATCCTCAAATGTTACCCCATTATCATTAGTTAATATCCATTTATCGCCATAAGTACTCTTTATGTAGTTAAACAAATACCTTATTGAACTTTCATTATCTATAAAAGTTCTAAACAAAAAATACTTATAATAATAAGTATCTTTCAAATGTATTATTTCAGGAGATAAAACATTATTAATTTCTTTTTTACATTCCTGATAAGAACAAGAAGTAACTCCTATATTAAAAAATAAAAAAAGTATACAAATTATTCGTTCTATCATAGTTGTATATAATTAGTATCTTCATAAATAATTTCAGTTTCATATGGGTAGTAACCATAGTAATGTTGTAACCAGAAAAAAGCATTTAGACTTGTACATTTCCTTTAAGCCTCATATGTTCCTTTCCTGCCCTCTGAATGCGTTTTATCAAATCTGAAGGATTGCTTAAATCTTTTATTGGATCAATTTTTATTTCTTTAAGAAACTCAGATAAATCACCTCCATTAATATCGTACCAATCTGCTCCGTACCAATCGCCTATATACATTTTTGTTTTTACCTTATATTTATTTTTTTCAATTTTACTGATTTATAGATTTCATTGTTTAGAATTTAATTAAGATTAAATTCAGAAAATATACTAAATTTTATAATTATATTTTTATTTAAGGTATTCCTATAAATAATGAAATTATAAATATTATAGAATAGAATGCTATGTATCCTAAGGGAATAATTAATACTGAGTATAAAAACCTAAACTTAATTTTATACTTCATGGCTTTTCCTATAAAACTCAAAAAAAGTTCAAATAAAAGCCAGGTTAGTAATGAAGGAAGTATAAAAAACATGATTATATGAAAACAATTATCTAGAGCAAAAGAACTAAATATTATATAATTTATAAATTGAATATATATTAAGATTATTATTAGTTCTAATAAGCTTTTTTTACTAATTAATAAAGATATATTCCTCATTCTTTTAAAATTTGCTTGTAAATGATATTTTGGTTATAAAAGGTTTATAACCTCTAAAATGTTGTAAAATAAACCAAGCAATAAAAATATTATAATCATATTTTTCAATGTCCGGATAATCTAAACAAAATGATCAAACATTTCAAATATTAATTATTCATGAGGTTTCATACTAATTATTACCTATATAATTTCAACCTCAAACCATTCTCCTTTGTCATGATAAGTAATCACTACTTTTTTTTCTTTATCTTTATTATATAATTCATATATATAAGTGTCTATTTCTTTTTTTTCTTTATCCTGTTCTGCGAAATCTAACAGATTTTGCAAAATATTTAAGTTTAGAGTTTCAAAATTATAATATAAGGAAAGAGTTTTAGAATTAATTTTACTTGCTTCTTCTTCATAATCAGTTGCAGATACTTTTATTACAGGAGGCTCATATGGTTTTACTTCTTTTCCTTGTTCATTTTGAAATTGGATTGGAATATTTTTAAGAAAATTAACAATTATATACTCATTTTGAAATCCATTATCTTTTCTTGAAAAACTAAACCTTTGCTTAGTTGTATCTTTTATAAATTCAATTCCATCCTCAAATTCAAAAATATTTTTATTCGTTAATATTTGAAGATATCCATTATTCTTTTTTGAAAATGAAAAAACATATTTTATACATTGCTCATTATCTTTAAAATGATCAATTACATAATATTTTGCTAAGTAAGTATTTTGCAAATGATAAATTTTTGGAGGTTGATTGGAGCAGTTATTTAAATATAATAAACAAAGTAAGTAAAATAAGAAAAATTTTATTTTTTTCATAATGTTAAATAATCTAACGATTGGTAAATAATTTCAGTTTCAAAAGGCTGATAACCGTAATGGTGTTGTAACCAAAAAAATGCTGATAGGCTATGCACGCTCCCTTTTATGACTCCATTAACGTCATCCCAATCTGCTCCATACCAATCACCTATATACATTTTTGTTTTTACCAAACATATCCCCGGCTTATCTTCTTCAATTTCCAAGTCTACCTTTATGGTTTGAGTTCCTCCCATAAAGCCGTAATAAACATTACTATAAAATATCTATTTCAAACCATTTTCCAAAATTGTGATATACTTGCCTGATTTTAAGAGAATCTTTATTATTATATAATTCATAAATATAATCTTCAAATTGTTTTTGTGTATCATAATCATGATAAGAATAATCTAAAAAATTCTGTACGATATTTACATTAAGGCTATCAAAATCAGCAGATAATTTTTTTACATGATTTTTATCTTTATTTCTTTCTTCTTCAATTTTAAAATGGAGTTTTGTTTTTTTTAAATAATTTACACTAATTCTAAAATCCCGAGTATTATTATCATCACCCATACCATATTCTCTATTAAAAATGAACTTATGGGAAACAGTATCTTGAATGAACGCTATATTGTCTTCAAATTCATATATATCTTTATTAGTCATAATAATCAGGTAGCCCTTATTTTTCTTAGCAAAATTAAATAGGTATTTAATACAGTTTTCGTTATCCTGAAAATTATCAAACACATAAAAATGAGCAAGATAATTATCCCGTAAATGATAAATATGGGGCTTTCCTAATGACTTTTTTGGGGGATAACAATTTACCAAAACAGCAAGGAGCAGGAAAAAAGAAATAATAATTATATATATAAATTTATTTTTTTTCATTGTATTATTTCTTTCTGTTAATAATTAAATAGTCTACGGATTTATAGACCAGTTCGGTTTCAAAGGGTTTATATTTTTTTTCATATCCGGGAAGGTATCCGTAATGGTATTGAAGCCAGAAAAAGGCGTTCAAACAGGACATGTTTCCTTTTTTATGTCCTATCATTTCATTTAGTCGGCCAGACATAGCCGCAATAGCTAAGTTTTGCGCCATTAGTGTTTTTCCTAAATCGGTAAACTGATTCATCAGTTTTGTGTATATTTCTTCATAGTTTTTACCTCCGTTAAGGTCTCCCCAATCAGAGCCGTACCAATCCCCTATATACATGGTGGTGTCTATTTTAAAACGCCCGGGTTGGGTTACTTCAATTTCCAAGTCTACCTTAACCGTTTGTGTTCTTTCTACCAAACCCTTATAGTCATAATTTACAATATCTCCACTTCAAACCATGCTCCTTTATCGTGGTATTTTAGCTTCATTTTTTCTTGGTTATTTTTATTGTATAAAACATAGGTATATTCTTCTGTTATTTTTTTAGTTTTATCTTTTTCTGCATATTCTAAAAAATTCTGCACCGTATTTAACGTCAAAGTTTCAAAATCTGAAATAAGTATTTTTTTATTATCTGTTTCCTCTACATTAAAATTTATAGGTGTATTTTTTAAGAAATTTACTTTAGCACTTATATAAATATTTCCTACTTTTTTTTTATCAAAATAAAATCTCTCTTTATTTGTGTCTAATGAATTAAATATATTTCCATCAAATTCAGCTCCATTTTTATCTGTTAAAATCCACATTAGCCCTCGCTTTTCTCTAGAGAAATCAAATAGATAGTTTATGCAGAATTCATTATTTTTAAAATTATTAAATACATAAAAATCAGCATAATCACTATTTTTTAAAAACTCTAACTTAGGTGGTTGATTGTAACATCCTATTAAAAATAAGAAGAAAGACGTAAAGAGAAATACATATTTTATTTTTTTCATACTATTATATAATCTAATGATTGGTAAATAATCTCGGTTTCAAAAGGTTGACAACCATAGTAATGCTGTAACATAAAAAATGCTTTTAAACTGGGTGCAAATTCTTTTATTCCTTTTCCATTTAAATCATCCCAATCAGCCCCATACCAATCTCCTATATACATTTTGGTTTTTACCTTATATTTATTTTTTTCTATTTCAGTTATTTCTAAATCTACCTTTATGGTTTGGGTTCCTCCCATCAACCCATAAAAGTCATATTTTAGTATATCGCCTACCTTACTGAAGTTGGGTCTAAATTCTCCATAATTTAATTTTTTCATAAAAATCTCAATTATTTCCATTCCATCTTTATCCTGTATAGACTTTTCTTTGAGCATATATTTGATTACTTCCAAATAATTTTTAAAGTATTGTCTAAAATATGGATATTCTTCCAAATCAGATTGAAATTGTGGCCAATCCTTAAAACTTAATTTCTTTCCTCTTCCATAATAAAAATTATGGACTACCTTATCTGCAACATTATCGGACAACACTTTACGTGTACCTGTAATACTACTTTCATAATAAAATTTTGCCATCTTTAAACCTGTTTCTTCCCCCCAATCTACAAACCTTTTATAAGCTTTTTTACCTTGATTATTAGCATTTGCTTCAATATCCTTATTTGTAATTCTATCAAATTTAGCAGAAAAATCTAGTTCTTCATCGGTTTTATACTTTTGAAGTTTACCCCATTGCTTAGTTCCTTTATAATAAAATTTATCATCCAGTCTACTTAGTATACTAACATCCTTACTAGGCTTTTCCAAGTAGGCATATACACTGAATTTAGAATTTTTAACATCTCTGGGTACCCAAAATTTTACTTCTTGTTTTCCGTTATTTTGAGGGTATTTAGATATAATCTCTCCTTCATCAAATTGAGTTGCCCACTTAATTCTTATAAGTTCATGTGGTTTATAGGCTGTCTATTGAAATTTACTATTTTGTATTGGTATGATATACCTTTTGTAATAAAAGAAACTTTTTGTCCCTTTTCATCAAAAGGTCCGTCCAGTTTTACCACGCGCAAAGGCGGTGGAGGGGTATAATCATTTAGATATTCAACTCCGCTCTGCTCTCCTATCATTTCTACTTTTTTGGCGGAATATAAAGTCAAATTATCATGTGTTGCCTCTAATATAAGAGATTTTTTTGCCCTTTTTATACTCTCTCCCCCTATTTTGCGTACGATATTTCCTCCTTGCATAACTCTTTAGTATTAATGAATTAGAAGTATTTTAACTATAATGAATATAACTTTTATTTTCAGGTAAATTTATTTTAACTCTAGCTATCTCTTACACTGATGAAATTTGTATGCATAAACGCATATTATTTTTTCTTTGTTTTTTTATATAAAATGAAAAATATACCGATACAAATAAGATCTCCAATAAAATAAATTATACCTAACCCAAATAAAGCACCTACCATAGCTGAATCATCTCCCGGGATAGTATTTTCCGGATGAAAATAATCATACCAGTTAAAGCCAATTAATATAATAGACGCTAAACTTGTATATAAGATTGCAATAATTAAAAGTATTTTAGCTATTTGTATAACTATTTTTTTATTCATGTAAAACTTCTTTTAGTTCTATCTCTTTAGTTTTTACCCAAGATTTTCTTTTATTAATTATTACATAAAATCTTTTTAAAATATCTTGTTCTTTTAATTCTTTAATCTTATTGGTTATTTTTAGCCAGTGATGATTGCTTGAATCATCATCATAATCATCATTGATCGAAGCTTTTTTCGCTAATTCTTCTGTCTGATAAATATCGTTAGAAGGAATAAAAGAAAAACATCCTAATGAACCTCCTAACCACTGTACTAAAAATCCGTTAACACCCGCTCTGTATACACCTCCAATATGTACCATAACATTGGATGCCTCAGTTGGTTTTTCTCGTTTTTCCTCTATGGGATTATTATCAATATCTACCTCAACCTCAAATGGCTCCGCTTTTAATTTTCTCGATTTATTTTGCATTAAAAAATAACCTCTACAATCTGATGGAGCCTTAGAAGGGAAATGTATTTCTTCTGTGTAATAAAGGTTCATATTTTCATCTAAAGGCTCAAATGTTCTATTTAAAAGATGCACTTTATTATCTTTTTCCCCTAAATAGTACCATGCATCCCGTGTTACATTAAATTCTAAAATATCTTTGGTTTCTCCATTTTCAAAAAAACGTAAATAGGCTTTATACGTAGACACAACAACTGCTGGTTCATAAGGATATGTATAATCTTTTGCTGCTGGGTGTCCATAAAGTTTTTGTATTGTATAACCTGTTTTTTGAGTTGAAATGTAAAGCTTAGGATACTTTCCTTCTATTAAAGTAATAATAGAAATTTGGTCAGTTGGTTTACTGAAATATGCATAGACAGACATTGTTGTATTTTCTGTATTTTCACGAACTTTAAAAGAAACATTTTGACTTCCAACTATATGCGAATAATTTGTAATTATCTTGTCATTATCATATCTATTTGCCCATTTTAAATTTTTAAGCTCAGCTATTTTAGGAGTTCGATTAAACTGAATAACTTTATATGAATACCATTTTCCCTTTTTCAAAATAGATACTTTTTTACCTGTATTATCGTCATAAGGTCCGTCCAGTTTTACCACGTGCAAAGGCGGTGGAGGGGTATAATCATTTAGATATTCAACTCCGCCCTGCTCTCCTATCATTTCTACTTTTTTGGCAGAATATAAGATCAAATTATCATGGGTTGCCTCTAATATAAGAGATTTTTTTGCTCTTTTTATACTCTCTCCCCCTATTTTGCGTACGATATTTCCTCCTCTAATTGTCATTTTAAATCAATTTGTTGTGCACTATTTGATTGTACTGTTTTTCCACTTCTTAAACGCAATTTTTCATCTTCGCTTCCGTATATTCCTTTTTTTGAAGTTTCTTCAATATTTAAAGCATCTGAAGTTCTACTTTGTCCTGCAGCTTCATAAATATTAGCGGCGGTCAAACTATAATCTTCTCCCGCCATCAGGGATACATTTCCTCCTGCATTCATAGTTATATTTTGAGAAGCATTTACCGATATATTCTTGGCATCCATATACAAGGTTTCAGGGGCATATACTTTGATATTCCCTTTTCCATCCAAAAAAATTCTATTTCCGCTTGGATCTTCCATTAGTATCGTTCCCTCGGAATCATTAAATATTATCTTAGTGCCGCTTCGGGTTTGTATCACTTTAATATCATTTCCTTCACTATAATAGGCGGCTATTTCTCCTCCATTATAAGCCGATCCTAATACTACGGGTGCTTCGGCATTTCCTCCTTGAAAGGCACACAAAACGGTCTCTCCTTTCTCCGGATTCATATAGGTACCTTTTCCTCCTCCCGCATGAGGCTGTATTACCTGTATCCACGGGGTTTGACTGTTGCTTTCTTTCTGCCAACTAAACTGCACGCGCACTCTACCCATTTTCAACGGATCTTGATTATCTGTAACCGTAGCGTGTTGAATTGAAGCTTTCGGATAGACTCTTCCGTTGTAAAACGGTGGAACGGTCATGTCCTTAGGTATGCCTGTAAAGGTATTTTCATAGCCCTCTCCGTCTGCAAAGCGGTGTTCAATTTCGATGATCTTATATGATTCGATCGGTATTCGACCGTCTTTAAATATTTCATGTTCAGGTATCCACACCATCATCTTGGCTACATCTCCGATCCGCAATTGGGGATTGTTACTCACCCCTTCTACATAAACTAAATTTTGTCTTTTCTTTTTTTCAACCTCCATTGAATCTTCTATTTCCTTTGAACCGTTTGGCAATAAGCTTTGTTCATAATGGAATTGAGGTACTGTGTGATACAGGTTTTTTGAATAGGCTAAGGCATGTTGTTGAAAGGGATTGGTTGAACCGGGATGAGATTGAGGGTTAGCGGTTAAAATATGCTCTGTTTTCTGTTGGGCATCATAGGCCGTAAATTTAAAATTCTGAGGACCGATTCCCAGTTTTAACTCATATTCAAATACGTCTTCTCCTTCCATTAATTCTATGACCCTTCCCCCCCATGAACTATAGCAATATTCTTCACCATTGTAATAAAAATATTCACCATAGCGTTCGCTAAGTTGTTGGATAAAGGCTAAATCCGAACAATTGTACTGTACGGTATAAGGTAATCGTTCTTTTTTATTGGGATTGAATTGAAAGTTTATTAAGTTTCGGGAATAGGGTTTTATTATTTCTTTTATAATTTCTTCCTGGGTTTGGTTTTCAAAACTTCTGCATTGTAATCCGCTTTCCATCAATACCTCGGGAGAGGTACCCCGAAATACCAGCTGACGTATGCCTTGTTTTTTGGGTAGAGATATTTGTGTAATCACACCCGTAAAAAGAGAGGCTGTTTTTCCATACTGGCGAAATTCAAAGGTTATTTTTTTTCCTAAGTATTCTTTGGTATTTTGGTAGATATACGTCTTTTTATTTTCTCCGAATTCGTCCGGATCACAATAGAGTGTAAAAGTGTGTAACTGATTGAGTTTTTGCTTTAGCTCTAATTTTATACTGGTTTTGGTAAAATATTCAATTTCGTTGATACGTATTTTCACGGATACTAAATGAGTTTTTCCATAGACCTCTTCTTTAGTTCCTCCGTATTTTGCATAATATCTAACCTCTTTTTGAGGCGGGTTTAATTGAAAGGAAGGCTCCGTACCTTCTTCATAATTTGGAGTGGTTTTCATATAATAAGTAGTTTGTTTTGTTATTAAACAATAATAAACAAAGATACTAAATATTTAGTTATTGAAATAAATATATTTGAAAAATAGAAATAAGTAGTGGTAAAAATGCCAATTATATGGTTTATGAGATAGCAATAAGATCATTTTATATGTATGTGTTTTTTAATCAAACAATCTAAAAAGTATAAAATTTAAGTATAGGATAGGATCAATATTAGTTATTCTTTAAACAAAAAGTGAAATTCAAATCTTACTTCTTTCGGTATTATAAAAAAGAACTTGACGAATACGAAAAAATCGTGAGTCTCATTGAATCTATTTAAAAATGTAAAAAATAATTAAGAATAATAGTATTCCCGAAGATGAAAAACTTATCTAAAAAACCATAAAAAACGAAAAAACCCGTTATTTAAACGGGTTAAAAAGTGGAGATGGAGGGATTCGAACCCTCGTCCAAACAAGCAATACGCAAGCTTTCTACATGCTTAGTGAATTATTAATTTTCGGCTGATTGCTGAGAATTCACACCCCACAAGCAGCTTATCATCTAAATTTTCGAACAGAACCCGATGCGTGTCCTGTTCTATCTCCGCATTCCCGTGCCTCTTAACCAAACGCCGCAGAGAAGGGCTTTTGAGAGACATTTAGCTTCCTTACCTGGTAAGGAGATCGCTTGGACTTACTATAATTCGGTCGTATTAAGCAGCTAAAGCGTATTCTTCGTTGCCAGTTATAAGTTTGTAACGGAAGTTTAACGAGATTACCTTACGTGACTCGACATGCTTACTTACCCATTGATCTTGCTGTCAAAACCGGTCATCCCCAATGGATAATTCTTCAATATTAATTGGCAAATATAATCATTTTAACTTAATTATAGGTCAAAATGGATCCCGTATTCCTTTAAGCACTATATATATTCAATTATTATTTTTAAATAAATTAAAGATTTGAAAACAAAATAAGATATAAAACCATACATCTAAGCTTTTACTAAATCAATTAAAAACAGGGGGATCGGTTTTAAATTTCATCATAACAAAATTGACAGTAAAAAATAATTTTCTAAATATTTTTAAAAATAGAAATTATCTTTTTATTATAATTATAAAAATTTAAATCCCTAAAAATAAAACAATATATCATAAAGAATTTATAATTTATATATATTTTAAAATAGATAATATGATTTTTTCAATAAAAAATAAAAAAAAAGAGTTTGATTTAGAATGAAAAAAACTAATTTTGTAACTATTAAGAAAAAATTCATATATGAAATTCATAGTTTCAAGCGGAGAATTATTAAAAGCATTACAATTAATAAGTGGAGTTACCGGAGGAAACTCATCTTTACCTGTATTGGAAAATTTTTTATTCGATCTGGATTCTGATAAATTAACCATCTATGGATCTGATGGTGAAACAACCATGAAAACCAGTATTGAAGTTCAAAGTACAGATAAAGGAAAAATTGCGGTTCCTTCAAAACTGCTTACCGATACAGTAAAAACTTTTTCCGAACAGCCGCTTTCCTTTTCACAAGAAGGAAATCAACTCGAAATTGTGGATGAAAAAGACAACTACTTCATAGCATTGGATGATGTAGACCAGTACCCTACCCTACCCGAATTAGACACAGACAGGTCTATTACCATGAAAGCCTCCGTTTTAGGAGAAGCGGTCGCCAATACTATATTTTCAACCGGTAATGACGCCATGCGTCCTGTGATGACCGGAGTATTATTCCAATTTACCAATTCGGAATGTCGATTTGTAGCAACCGATGCTCATCGCTTGGTAAAATATACTCGTAAAGATGTATCTGCCAATGAAGATATAGAATTCATCATGCCTAAAAAACCGCTTACTCTATTGAAAAATGCCTTGATTGCATATGATGATGAGGTTATTATTGAATTTAATGAAACCAATGCTCGGTTCACTCACAATGAAACTCAATGGGTTTGTAGGCTAATAGACGGTAAATATCCTAACTACGATGCCGTAATCCCTAAAGAGAATCCGAACGTATTGACTATAAACAGGCAATTATTTTTAAGCTCTCTAAAAAGAGCCGCCCTTTTCTCTAATAAATCAACTTCACAAGTACGCTTGGCATTAAATGGAAATTTACTTAAGCTAAGCGCTGAAGATGTTGATTTTTCAAATAAAGCGGATATGAGCCTTCCTTGTGATTACAATGGGGAAGAATTAAAAATAGGATTTAATTCCAAATTCTTAAATGAAATGCTTAACAACATTTCTTCGGAAGACATTACTCTTGAAATGTCTACGCCCAATCGTGCGGGAATTATTAAACCTGCAGACGGATTGGATGAGAACGAAGACATATTAATGTTGGTAATGCCTGTTATGCTTAATAACTAAATAAATTTTAAAATATAAACCACTTTTCTCGCTCTTATGTAAATAAATTATTTACATAAGATTTTTTTAATATAAATAGTTAAAATCAATGAAAATTTCTTATAATTGGTTATGTAAATATATTAAGACTGATTTATCTGTTGAAAAAATAGCCTCCATACTTACAGACACAGGTTTGGAAGTGGAAGATGTTGAAGAAATTGAATCTGTCAAAGGCAGTCTAAAAGGTGTAGTTGTCGGTGAAGTCATTGAATGTGAAAAGCATCCAAATGCGGACAAACTGAAACTAACTAAAGTGAACTTAGGGGATCAAACCGTACAAATTGTTTGTGGGGCACCTAATGTAGAAAAAGGCCAAAAAGTACCTGTAGCCACTATTGGTACTTCTTTATATTCCGAAGACGGAAGCGAATTTAAAATTAAGAAAAGTAAAATACGAGGAGAAGAATCTTTCGGAATGATTTGTGCCGAAGATGAATTGGGCTTAGGTAAAAGCCATGAGGGCATACTCGTACTTGATACTAATTTAAAAGTGGGTACTCCGCTCAATGAGGTGATCCCTGTTTCTAAGGATTATTGTATTGAAATAGGGCTCACTCCCAACCGTACGGATGCTATGTCTCATTATGGGGTAGCTCGTGATTTATATGCGGCGCTTAAAAGCAGAAAAATCAAGGCTGAATTGCAACCAATCACTTTCGAAAATTTCAAATTGGATGAAGCCAAAGGGAATCCAATTAGCGTTGAAGTGGAAAATCAGCAACTCTGCCCTAGATATTCGGGTATATATTTAAAAAATATTGAAATTAAACCTTCACCGGATTGGTTACAAAACCAGTTAAGAATCATAGGATTATCTCCTATAAATAATGCAGTAGATATAACTAATTATATATTACATTCCTACGGACTTCCTCTTCATGCATTTGATGCCGATAAAATTGGCGGTCAAAAAATAAAAGTGGGAACAGTACCGGAAGGAACTGCGTTTACTACATTAGACGGAGTAAAAAGAAATCTATCCGATTCCGAATTACTTATAAAAGACGCTCAGGATACTCCTTTATGCTTGGCCGGTGTGTATGGCGGATTAGAATCCGGAGTTTCCAATGAAACTAAAAATATTTTTTTAGAAGCTGCTTACTTTGATCCGGTTTCTATAAGGAAAACCTCTAAAAAAGAAGGGTTAAATACCGATTCTTCTTTCCGTTTTGAAAGAGGTGTAGACCCTAATTATACCCTGATTGCTTTGAAAAAAGCCTGTGAGCTTTTTAAAGAGTTAACCCATGCAACCGTTGTTGGAGAAATGATAGATATATATCCCAATCCAATAAAAAACGTAAATACTATTTTAAGGTATCATAAAATCGATCGAATATTAGGAAAGAAAATCCATAGAGAACAGATCAAAGAAATCTTAAAATCATTAGAGTTTACTATCATCAGCGATACAAACGAAGTTTTGGATCTTATAGTACCCGCTTATCGTGTAGATGTGACGAGGGAAATAGATGTTATTGAAGAAATTGCACGAATCTATGGGTACAATCAAATTGATATTCCTGAAAAGTTTTCGTTTGCTTATGAAAATAAAAATGCCTTTGATGAAGAATTTCTTGAAAACACGATTGCTAACCAATTAAAATATAATGGTTTTAACGAAATCATCAATAATTCGTTAACGTCTCGTAGAGATGAAAACACCCAATACGTGGAGCTGGTTAATCCTTTAAGCACAGATTTGTGTGTAATGAGGCAATCCCTGATATATGGAGTATTACAAAGTATATCATTTAACAGCAATCGTAATCAGAAAGAAATTAAGTTTTATGAATTCGGAAAAACTTATTTTAAAAATTCCGCGGGAACTTATATTGAAAATAAAAAACTTTCGGTAGCTTTATTCGGAAATTTCCAGGAAAATAATTGGATTATTCCTCAAAATACTTCTACTTTTTTTCATTTAAAAGGAATTGTAAGCCAATTACTTACCGGTTTTAACATATCCATTGATGAAAAACCATTAGAGTCTTCTTCTCTGTATAAAGACGGCATCGAACTTTTTGTAAACGGATCTTCTTTAGGTAAATTAGGAAGTATCAATCCTAAGCTTTTAAAAGAATTCGGATTAAAAGGTAATGTATTTTATGCAGAATTGGAATGGGAAAAATGGGTGGATCTTGCCTCTAAGAAAAAACCTTATAAATTAGCTGAAATCCCTAAATTTCCGGGCTCAACCCGAGATTTAGCCCTTTTACTGGATAAAGATATAAAATATTTTGACTTATATAAAGCGGCCTTTGAAACAGAAAAAAAATTGCTTCAATCCGTAAATCTTTTTGATGTTTATGAGGGCAAAAATCTACCTGAAGGTAAAAAATCATACGCATTGAATTTCTTCCTTCAAGATGAAAATAAAACCCTTACGGATCAAGACATTGATAAGGTCATGAAAAAATTGTTAGATCGTTTTTCAACCCAGTTTCATGCCGAATTAAGAAATAATTAATGATGAAAATATGCATAAAAATGTTGTAATTCTAGGGGCCGGAAATGTTGCTTATCATTTAACCAGAGCCTTACTTGAAAATACGGTGAATGTCGTACAGGTTTTCAACAGAACCCTGGATAAAGCACAAAATTTTGCAGAAGATTATAATATTAATTATACAGATAAAATTTCAGAAATTGTTAAGGCAGACATCTATATTATCTGCACTTCAGATAAGGCCATTTCCGAAATATCTTATTATGTACCATTTGAAGATTGTTTAGTTGTCCATACTTCCGGATCGATCCCCTTATCTGCGCTTAAGGGTAAATACAGAAAAGGAGTCTTTTACCCTTTGCAAACCTTTTCAAAAAAAAGAGCGTTGGAATACGATAAAATTCCTTTTTTTATTGAAGCAGAAAATAAAGACGATGAAACTATTCTTTTAAATTTGGCTAAAAGAATTTCTGATGAAGCCTATGTTGTTGATTCAGAAAAGCGATTGAAAATACATATGTCGGGTGTATGGGCCAACAATTTTACCAATCACCTACTTTATATAGCCAATGAAATTTGCCGTAAACAAGATATACCTTTTGAGATTTTAAAACCTTTGATAAAGGAAACTTTTGAAAAAATAAATGATGACATTTCTCCGTATGACGCTCAAACAGGACCGGCAAAAAGAAATGACCAAGTTGTTATCCAAAAACATTTATCTATTTTAGAGTCTGATTCGAATTTATACCAAATCTATTCTCTACTAACTAATTCCATTTTAGAAACTTACCATGATAAATTATAAAGAAAAGCTCAATCATATTAGTGCATTCGTTTTTGATGTAGATGGAGTTATGACCGACGGATCCATCATTCTCATTAATAACGAAATGATAAGAAATATGAATACTAAAGATGGGTTTGCCTTACAGTTTGCCGTAAAAAAAGGTTATAAAATTGCCGTAATTACCGGAGGAAAGGATGCCTCTGTAGTGAGCCGACTCAACTATTTAGGTATAACCGACGTCTATCTTGATTCTAAAGATAAATGGGATGATTTGGAAGATTTTCTTTACAAATACGGGTTGAAACCTCATGAAGTTTTATATATGGGAGACGACCTGCCCGATTATGAGGTGATGAACCAAGTGGGAATTGGAGCAGCTCCCAAAGATGCTTGTCCCGAAATTCTTTCTATTGCAGACTATATTTCACCTACTAAAGGCGGAAAAGGTTGTGTGAGAGATGTGATCGAACAAGTTTTAAGAGTAAAGGGCGATTGGGATTATCTCGAAACAAAAGATACTACCGCTTCTATATAAACAACTTATTTACATAAGTTTTAGGATGTAAAATTTATTTAGATCCCTAAATAAAATAACCAATCTTGTTAATCTATTTGATAGCAATGGATAAAATCATACGCTTTCAATCATGTTATTCAAATTTAATTTCCATCCTATCTCCAAAATTTTTACACCACCTACCATCTCCATCAACTATATTGTTTTAATATAATTATTTGCACAATATATACGATTTCTTATAAAGAAATTAGTTTTTATCAAACATACAATCTATAAACTACAAAATTTGAATTGTAAATGTTAAAAATTATTAAATAATTATATTAATTAAATTTATAAGAAAATTTTTGTTTCAAAAATATGGATAAATTTATTGCATGGTTTAAATCTTTAAACTTTGAATATCTTTCAATACTAGGGGCTGTTCTTTATATACTTGTTATTATTTATACCATCTTTAAAATAATCAAAAATACGGAAAATCCATCCAAAGCAATCGGGTATTTACTTATAGTTATTATCCTTCCCATTATAGGGGTAATATTATATTTTTCGATTGGAATGAACTACCGATTGGAAAAATTGTATAAAAGAAAATATACACACGATCGAAACTTCTATCAGATACTCAGAAATCAAATAAATGAACATACTGAAAAGAGAATCAACAAATACAATAAATTACTGGAGGGTAAAACTCACTCAATAAGAATGTTATTAAAAGATACTTCTTCTGCCCTTTATGTAGCCGACAATACCAAGTTGCTTATCAATGGTGAAAATAAATTTAAAGAGGTTATTGAAGAATTAAAGAAAGCAACTAAACATATCCATATTGAATATTATATTTTTGCTGATGACCGTATTGGAAACGAAATTAAAGATATTTTAATACAAAAAGCCAAAGAAGGCGTAACCGTACGATTTATTTATGACGATTTTGGAAGCCATTCGTTGAACAAAAGAATGATAAAAGAACTGCGTGAAGGCGGGGTACAAGCCGCTGCTTTTTACAAAATTAAACTTTATGCTTTTGCTAACCGAATGAATTACCGCAATCACCGTAAAATAATAATCATTGATTCTAAAGTTGGTTTTATTGGCGGAATTAATGTTGACGACCGATATATCAATACCCCGAACAGCAAACTATTTTGGCGCGATACCCATTTTATGGTGAAAGGAGAAGCGGTGAACGGACTTCAATATAATTTCATAACCGATTGGAATTTTTGTTCCGGAAATGACGTCGATCCTTTTGACAAAGCCTACTTTCATGCGTCTAAAGATATCACCACTAAAGACGAAAACCCCGAACTTCTTCAGATTGCTGCCAGTGGTCCGGATAGCGATCGAGCAACTATAATGCTTGTATACAACGGAATTATAATGTCCAGCCGAAAGAGGCTTTATTTAACGACGCCTTACTTGATCCCTAATGAAACTATTGTTAATGCTTTAAAATACGCAGCTTTAAGTGGAGTGGACGTTCGGATTTTGGTTCCGTATAAATCGGACAGTATTATTGTAAATGCAGCTTCGTGCGCCTATTATAAAGAGTTATTAGCCTCGGGGGTTCGAATTTACAGGTATACGAAAGGATTTGTACATGCTAAAACCATAATTTCCGACACCAATCTTTCCGTTATAGGATCAGCTAATTTGGATATGCGGAGCTTTGATTTAAATTTTGAAATAAGCGCCTTAGTTTACAGCGAAACCATTAACCGGGAACTTTATGATGCTTTTATGGAAGACATTGAAAACAGTACGGAAGTTTCCTATAAGGAATGGTTAAAACGAAACCGATGGGTAGATTTAGGTAATTCCATAGCCAAACTTATATCACCCCTTTTATAAAAAAATGATTAGTTAATTCTTCAAGGTTAACAAATATTTTAGGGTATAACAATCCCTATATACGGTAATTTAATTGATCTGTATTTTTAAAAAATACGATTTTTTTAAAAGTTATAAATCGCTGATTGTAATACAATAAATTAGTTTTACTATACAATTAAAGTCCATTTAAGATAGACTTTTTTTTCGTATATTCGCAAATCAATTTTTTTCGCATTTGTTTTAAAAGAAAATGAGCAATAAATTTCAAGAATATAAAGAATTAAATCTAAATAAATTTGCAGACGAAATTTTAGAATTTTGGAAAAAAAATAATATTTTCCAAGAGAGTATAAAATCTCGTGAAGGCAATCCCCAATTCGTATTTTTTGAAGGACCTCCTTCAGCTAACGGAATGCCGGGCATTCACCATGTAATGGCTCGTACCATTAAAGATATTTTCTGCCGATACCAAACATTAAAAGGAAAACAGGTCAATAGAAAAGCCGGTTGGGATACCCACGGTTTGCCCGTTGAACTTGGAGTTGAAAAGGAATTAGGTATTACCAAAGAAGATATTGGTAAAAAAATAACTGTTGAAGAATACAACAAGGCTTGTAAAGAAGCAGTTATGCGATATACCGGTGCTTGGAACGAACTAACTCAAAAAATAGGTTATTGGGTAGATTTAAATCATCCTTATATTACTTACGATCCCAAATATATGGAAAGTGTTTGGTGGTTGTTGAAACAAATTTACGATAAAAATTTACTTTATAAGGGTTATACCATTCAACCCTATTCTCCTAAAGCTGGAACAGGGCTTTCCAGTCATGAGTTGAGTTTACCCGGTGCATATAAAGATATTACAGACACGACCATTGTTGCTCAATTTAAAGCAATTAAGGAAAGCACTACTTTATTTAACGATATTCAGGGCGATGTATATTTCTTGGCTTGGACTACCACACCGTGGACTTTACCTTCCAATACGGCGTTGACTGTAGGAGGATCTATTGATTATGTATTGGTAAAAACATTTAATCAATATACTTTTGAACCCATCAACGTTATACTCGCTAAAGAATTAGTAGGAAGTCAGTTTTCAGGTAAATTCGTGCCTGCTGAGTCTGATGTCGATTTTCAAGAGTATACATCTGAAAATAAAAAAATACCTTATCGAATTCTTGCCGAATACAAGGGGAAAGATTTAGTTGGAATAAAATACGAACAACTCCTTTCTTGGACATTACCGTATGTAGATGCGGATAAAGCTTTTGTAGTAATAGATGGAGACCATGTGACTACTGAAGACGGTACAGGTATTGTTCATACTGCTCCTACTTTTGGTGCAGACGATGCGAAAGTTGCAAAAGAACACGGGGTACCCGGTATGTTGGTTCTTGATGAAAATCAAAATCCTGTTCCTTTAGTGGATTTACAGGGTAAATTTATTTCAAGTTTACCTGAACCTTTTGCGGGAAAATATGTTCGCATTGAATATTATAACGATAACGAAGCTCCGGAACGTTCAACTGACGTTGAAATAGCCATACTTTTAAAGACCGAAAATAAGGCTTTTAAAGTAGAAAAATACAATCACAACTATCCTCATTGTTGGAGAACAGACAAACCTATTCTTTACTATCCTTTGGATTCTTGGTTTATAAAAATTACGGAAGTTCGTGATCGAATGACCGAATTAAATCAAAGTATCAATTGGAAACCTAAATCAACGGGAGAAGGTCGTTTCGGTAATTGGCTGGAAAATGCTAATGATTGGAATCTTTCCAGATCAAGATATTGGGGTACTCCCCTTCCTATTTGGAGAACTGAAGATGCTAAAGAAGAAATCATTATTGGTTCTATTCAGGAATTGATTGATGAAATGGAAAAATCCGTAAAAGCCGGATTTATGTCTAAAAATATTTTTGAAGATTTTATTGTAGGTGATTTTTCCGAGGAAAATTACAATAAAATAGATCTTCATAAAAATATTGTGGATCAAATAGTTCTTGTTTCAGAGAGTGGAAAGCCCATGAAGCGAGAAAGTGATTTGATTGATGTATGGTTTGATTCAGGAGCTATGCCATACGCTCAATGGCACTATCCTTTTGAAAATAAGGAATTAATAGACGAACGAAAATACTATCCGGCAGATTTTATTGCTGAAGGAGTAGACCAAACTCGCGGTTGGTTCTATACTTTACATGCAATCGGAACCATGATTTTTGACAGCGTAACTTATAAAAATGTTGTTTCCAATGGGTTGGTTTTGGATAAAAAAGGAAATAAAATGTCCAAAAGTAAAGGAAATGCTGTTGAGCCTTTTGAAACCTTAGCTATGTATGGGCCGGATGCTACTCGATGGTATATGATTTCCAATGCTCAACCTTGGGATAATTTGAAATTTGATTTGGAGGGCATTGACGAAGTACGCCGTAAAATATTCGGAACTCTATATAATACCTATTCATTCTTTGCTTTATATGCCAACGTGGATGGATTCAGTTATAAAGAGGATGATATACCTTTTAAAGAAAGAAACGAATTAGATCAATGGATCCTATCCGAACTTAATCTTTTGATAGATGAAGTGGATTCTTTCTATACCGATTATGAGCCAACCAAAGCTTTACGAGCAATTAATACTTTTGTTATAGATAATTTAAGTAATTGGTATGTGCGCTTATCAAGAAGACGTTTTTGGAAAGGAGAATATTCCAATGATAAGATTTCTGCTTACCAAACTCTTTATAAATGTTTGGATACTATTGCTAAATTAATGTCTCCGGCAGCACCTTTCTATTCCGATAGATTGTATCAGGATTTAAATGCAGTTACGGGAAAAGAACCTTATGCATCGGTTCATTTAGCTTATTTTCCGATCAAACAGGAAAATGAAATCGATTATTTATTGTTGGAAAGAACTCATTTAGCGCAAAAAGTTACCACTATGGTATTTTCTTTGCGTAAAAAAGAAAATATAAAAGTTCGCCAACCGTTGCAAAAAATTATGATTCCTGTTTTAAGTAAAAATGACAGGGAAAATTTAGAATCCATAATACCTATAATAAAACAAGAGGTCAATGTAAAAGAAGTTCAATTATTGAACCCTGAAGAAGCTTCTGATATTATTGTAAAAGCCGTAAAACCTAATTTTAAAACGTTAGGACCTAAATTAGGTAAAGACCTTAAAGCCGTTAGCCAACAGCTCCAACAATTATCTTCTTCTCAAATTGAAGAGTTGGAAAAGAACGGAACTATAACTCTGTCCGGCTACGAACTAAACTTGGATGATGTTGAAATTCGCACACAAGATATTACGGGATGGTTGGTTGCCAATGACGGCAAATTAACCGTTGCACTCGATATCACTATCACACCTGAATTAAAATCTGAAGGAATTGCTCGAGAATTGGTAAATAAAATTCAAAATCTCAGAAAAGAGAATGGATTGGAAGTTACCGATAAAATATCTTTAGAAATTCAGGAGAATGAAGAAATTGAAAAATCCGTTAACGAAAATATGGAATATATATGTTCTGAAACATTAACACAGAAATTAACTTTTGTAAGTAACACTACCGATGGGACGGAATTAGACATTAATGAAATTAAAATTAAAATCGTACTAAAAAAAGTGTAATTATGACTGAAGACAGACTTAGATATTCTGACGAAGAACTTGAAGAATTCAAGATACTTATTCTTGATAAAATTGAAAAAGCGGAAAATGATTTAACTATGCTGAAAGAAGCGTTTGTTAATGATTTAAATAACGGAACGGATGATACCTCTCCTACTTTTAAAGCTTTTGAAGAAGGTTCGGAAACCATGAGTAAAGAAAGTAATTCCCATTTGGCGGCTCGTCAAGAAAAATTTATCCGTGATTTGCGAAATGCTTTAATACGAATTGAGAACAAAACATACGGAATTTGCAGAATTTCAGGAAAATTAATAGGTAAAGAAAGATTGAAAGCGGTTCCTCATGCTACCTTAAGCATTGAGGCTAAAAACAATCAATAGTAAGAATGAAGAAAGTCTTATGGATAACATTTTTTATCCTTTTATTAGATCAAGTATCAAAAATTTACATTAAAACGCATTTTCATCTTCATGAGGAAATAAAAGTTTTCGATTGGTTTTATCTTACGTATGTTGAAAATCCAGGTATGGCTTATGGAGTGCAACTTGGAGGATTTATAGGTAAAATAGGTTTGAGCTTATTGCGTTTGGTATTAATAGGCTTAATGGCTTATTATATCAACAAATGGTCTAAAAAGGCTAATACTTGGTATTTTATCATTCCGGCAGGATTAATTTTTGCGGGTGCAATCGGGAATTTGATTGACAGTACTTTTTATGGAGTCCTTTTCGATTCGGGTACAACTTATAACTCGGTTGTGAAGGATTGGTATGGATATTCGGGAATTTCCAAGCTTAATTTTAAAGGATATGCTCCTCTATTTGGGGGATGTGTCGTGGATATGTTTCGTTTTCCTCTTATAGACACTTACTTGCCTGAATGGTTTCCTATATGGGGAGGTGAAAGGATTCAATTTTTTAATTATATATTCAATGTTGCCGATTCTTCCATCACTCTCGGAGCGATATTTCTCATAGGTGTTTATTTCTTCAAACCCGGTATGTTTCCTAAAGAATGGATGAAATAGTCCTGTGTAAAAAAGTACTCCATTTTGTATTTTTATGCAGGGTCTAATCTTTATATGGTATAATAAAAATGCATAAGTTTTTGCACTTTATATTTTAAATGTAAATTTGCATTTTATCATATAAAATATACACATGAGAGTTTTAACAGGCATACAAAGTACAGGTACTCCACATTTAGGCAATATATTAGGAGCCATTGCACCGGCTATTAAGTTAAGCAAGGATCCTTCTAATGAATCTTTTTTCTTTATTGCCAATTTGCATTCCATGACGCAAATTAAAGATGCTGAAGTCCTAAAACAAAATACGTATGAAATAGCGGCAACCTGGCTCGCATGTGGTTTGGATATTTCCAAAACTTATTTTTACAGACAATCAGACATCCCCGAAGTAACAGAACTTATGTGGTATTTGCTTTGTTATTTCCCCTATAGCCGTTTGGCTCTGGCACATGGATTTAAAGATAAGGCCGATCGTTTGGAAGATGTAAATTCCGGGCTTTTTACTTATCCTATGCTTATGGCTGCGGACATTCTTTTATACGATGCACAAATCGTTCCGGTAGGTAAAGATCAATTGCAGCATTTAGAGATGACTAGAGATGTCGCTCAAAAATTTAACCACGTACACGGCGATGTTTTGGTAGTCCCTGAAGCCAAAATTCAAGAAAATACGATGTATGTCCCCGGAACTGATGGAAATAAAATGAGTAAATCCAGAGGAAACACGATTCAAATTTTTGCTCCTGAAAAAGAGTTGAAAAAACAAATTATGTCTATTGTAACCGATTCTACTCCATTGGAAGAACCTAAAAATCCGGATACTTGTAATGCGTTTTCTATATTTAAATTGGTAGCCACTCCTGAAGAAGTGGAACTTATGAGAGAAAACTACTTAGCCGGTGGTTACGGATACGGACATGCTAAAAATGAATTATTTAAAGTTCTTCTACGTGAATTTAGTGAAGCCAGAGAAAAATATAATTATTATATGAATCATATTGAGGAACTTGAGAATATTCTTAAAGAAGGTGCTGAAAAGACAAAAAGCATAGCATCTGAAACACTGAAAAGAGTTAGAAAGTCTTTACAATTTTAAAACTTTTCAAAAAAAATTGCAGCAAAAAGATCTTTTGCTACAATTTAAACTAAACTAATTAAACTAATATTTAAATTCTTGTGTAAAAGGATACAATTTTAGTTTAATTATTTTTTTCCTGCAATTCTTTATAATAGATTTTATCTATAGCTATATTTAATATTTTTATATAAGCCATATTTAGTATATATTCACATATCCGCCCTCGATATCTTTTTTAACTACTTCCGCTCCTCCATAGACATTAATATCTCCGCCATCTTTTATTTTGGTTTCAACTAATCCATTAGAATAAACAGATGCTGTTCCTCCGGAAGTAACTGCTACTGCAATTTTGTTTGATCCCACTTCTTTTGCATCGTAGGTGCCTCCGGATGTAATTTTAATATTTTGATGGTTTGCCAATCCTGAAACTTTGATTTCTCCTCCGGATTTTAGCTTGGCATGTATTTTGTTTACTCCAACAAGAACGGTGATCTTCGAACCTTCAGTAGCCCCAATATTTAATAGATTTTCTTCTAATTTATCATGACCGGTTATTGTTGATCCTTCGTAAGCATGTATATTATTTAACTTTTTATAATATACCTTTACGTTTACTTCATCGTCGTTCTCTAATTTCAACGTATCCATTCTAATAATTAATTCTCCGCCTTTTTTAACGATTTTTACGTCATCTTTTTTTACTCCGCTGATCTCTACTTTTTCTTCCGGTGAGGAAAGTAACGTCACAGGAATTTTATCATAAACACGCAAAACGGTAAAACTTCTTAAATTTTTAATGATTGCCTGAGCAGAAACAATCTGTATAAAAATTATCCCAAATAAAACAAATAAAAATTTCTTCATATACTTTTTTGAGATAGAATTCAATAATTAAGCCATAACTTCATTATGATTACTATATTATCAATAAGTATATTCTTATAAGTGGTATTGATGATTAGTTTAGCCTAGTAATGCTTTTTTCCATTCTTCTTCTTTAAATCCTACTAAAATAAGAGAATCACTTATCACTAAGGGACGTTTTACCAACATTCCGTCAGTAGATAGAAGTGATAAGAGTTCGTCTTCGCTGCTTGTTTTTACTTTTTCTTTAAGATTTAATTCTTTATACAGTTTGCCTGACGTATTAAAAAATTTATTTATTGGCAATCCTGATTTTTGAAACCATTCTTTTAATTCTTCTTTCGTTGGACGTTCTTTTGCTATATTTCTTTCTTTAAATTCTATGGTATTATCTTGCAACCATTTGATTGCTTTTTTACATGTGCTGCATGTGGGATAGCATAAGATTGTTATTTTCATAATTTGCAATTATTCTAAGACCTAAAATTACATTATATTTTAATAAATATATTTAAATTAACTATTTAATATATAATCATTTTGATTATCTAATATAGGATAAAAAAAATTATATATTTTAAGTAGAATTTATATTTTAAATTCTTAAGAAATATATGATAAATACTTTTAAATAAATATCCGAATATATATAATTGAAAAAAAAATTTATTCTATTGTAATAAAATAGTTTATCTAGTATGTTATATTTTTTGAATATATAAATAAGTGTATCTTTGGAGATTGAAAAAATTGAATACTGATATAATGAAAAAAAAAACAGTACAATCAATCGAACCCAATATTGCAGATTTAGCTAACGGTTGGCTTAAATCATATCAATTAAACTATAAATTAGAACAAGAGTCATTAAATACTGAAATAGATAAAGCACTCTCAGATTACTTTACCAAAAATGGCGGAAGCGGGGCAAATCGTCCTGATGCGAAATTGTTGTTACAAAATGAAAATATGAGTTTTTTCCCTATTCTTATTGAATATAAAGGATATAAAGATAAACTTGTAAAACTTGACAATCAAGGAGAAGTTGAAAATAAAACAACAAAAAATGAACCTAATTTTAAAAATATCAATTCCTATGCAGTCAATGGTGCGGTGCATTATGCTAATGCTATATTGCATCATACCAGTTATACCGATATTATCGCTATTGGAATGACCGGTTATAAAGACGAAAACGAAAAAATACAATATCAAATTGGTGTTTATTATGTTTCAAAAAATAATTTTGGAATTGGCCAAAAAGTTGGCGAATTTTCAGATTTCTCTTTTTTAAAAAAGGAAAACTTTGATAGTTTTATTAAGCAAGTAAAAGAATTGACTTTAACACAAGAAGAGATTGAGAAACTCAAAGAACGACGTGAAAGGGAAATTAATGCGAGTCTAGTAAAACTTAATAATGATATATACCAAAATGAAAAAGGTTTAGGTGAAAACGATCGAGTCTATCTTGTTGCCGCCTCCATTATTGCAACGTTAGGTATACCCGGTAAAGTAGCGCCTCTTGAAAAAGAAGATCTAAAATCATCTAGTGAAAAAGGAAATACAGATGGAGATATAATTGTACGAAAAATCCAAGCCTTTTTGGAAGAAAAACTGCTACCTAAAGAAAAGAAAGATCTTATTTTAAGAACTTTACAAAATACTCTTACCACCGAAAACATCAATAAAGTCAATAATGGGGAATCTCAGTTAAAAAGAGTATTTACTAAAATTATTGATGATTTAGGTATTTATTACAAAATCGGGTTAACGACTGATTTTACAGGAAAACTTTTTAATGAAATGTATTCTTGGCTAGGTTTTACTCAAGATAAACTTAATGATGTAGTACTCACACCTTCATATGTCGCTACCCTTTTAGTAAAATTGGCACGTGTAAATAAAGATTCCTACGTTTGGGATTTCGCGACAGGATCTGCAGGTTTACTTGTTGCCGCAATGAACGAAATGCTTAATGATGCTAAAAACAGTATAACATCACCAGATGAACTTAAGCAAAAAGAGATCCAAATAAAAGCTCAACAATTGCTAGGTTTAGAAGTCCTTTCTAGTGTATATATGTTAGCCATTTTGAATATGATCTTAATGGGAGATGGAAGTTCAAACATCCTAAATAAAGACTCCTTAAATGACTTTGACGGTAATTATGGTTTTGGAAAAACGAACGAGAAATTCCCGGCAAATGCTTTTATACTCAATCCGCCTTATTCTGCCAAAGGAAATGGGATGATTTTTGTAGAAAAAGCACTTAGCATGATGAATAAAGGATATGCTGCCGTTATCATACAAAATTCAGCAGGTTCCGGTAAAGCAAAAGAATACAATCAAAAAATTTTAAAAAAACATACGCTTTTAGCCAGTATAAAAATGCCTAATGATTTATTTATCGGCAAATCTAGCGTACAAACCAATATTTATGTGTTTAAAATAAATGAAAAGCACGAAAAAGATGAAATAGTGAAGTTTATTGACTTCTCAAATGACGGATACACGCGGACCAACCGTAAAAAAGCAAGTAACAATCTAAAAGATACAGACAGAGCGATTGAACGCTATCAAGAATTAGTCAAATTGGTACGTTTTGGACGAAACAAGCTTAATATTTTTACCGATAAAGAGTATTACGAAGGTACCATAGATCCTGAAAATGGCGCTGATTGGAATCAAAGCGCACCACTTGATACCATACCAACATTACATGATTTTAAGAAAACGGTAGGCGACTATCTGGCTTGGGAAGTATCCAATTTATTAAAACAACAAAACAAAGAAGAAAGCCTGGGAAAGTAGAAGCCTCACTTAACAAAAAACTGCAAGGAGTTAAGTGGGGCGAATTTAAATTAAGTGATTTGTTTGAAAGTTCAAATGGTGATTTTGATATACAAAAAGAACATATTAACGGCAAAGGTGAATATGTAATCACAGCTGGCTTAACTAATAATGGAATATTAGGTAAAACTACCATAAAAGCTAAAATTTTTAATAAAAATACAATTACAGTTGATATGTTTGGTTTTGCTTTTTTCCGTCAGTTTAAATATAAAATGGTAACACACGCACGAGTATTTTCATTACAATCAAAATTTATAATCTCAGAAAAACAAGGATTATTTTTAGCTAATTCATTTTGTTTTTTAAATAAGAAATTTGGATATCAAAATATGTGCTCTTGGACAAAAATACGAAATGAAAAAATCCAACTCCCAATAAAAAATGATACGATTGATTTTGATTTTATGGAAAATTTTATAGCGGAGCTGGAAGCGGAGCGTATAGCGGAGCTGGAAGCCTATTTATCTGTTACAAACCTAAAAGATTAAACTTTAACAAAAGAAGAGCAACAAGCTTTAGATGATTTTGAGAATTTTAAATGGAAATTTTTCAATCTTAAAAATTTATTTGGCAAATCAACTCGAGGAAAACGCTTAAAAAGCGCAGATAGAATTTCAGGAACTTTACCATTTGTTACAGCTGGTGAAACAGATGAAGGGATTTCTGCATTTATTGGAAATAATATCACTATTTTTTCAGAAAATACTACAACAATTGATATGTTCGGTTCTGCAAAATATAGGAATTACAAATATGGAGCGGATGATCATATTGCAGTAGTACATACAGAAAATTTATCTAAGTTCGCAGCAATATTTTTAACAGCAGCCATTCATAAATCCTCTTATACTGATCATTTTAATTATTCAAGAAATTTTTATGCAAAAGATGCAGATGACTTGAATATTTTACTTCCTATACAAGATAATAAACCAGATTATACTATAATGGAAACATTTATCTTTGCTATTCAGAAATTGATCCTCAAGGAGGTCGTTTTATATGCTGATAAGAAAATTGCAGCAACAAAAACTGTCGTAAATAAAGAAAATTAACTCATTATGCAAATGTACCTCCAATAGAAAGATGCATTATCTGGTTTAAAAGATAATTCTTTTAACTGGAAAAATACATACTAAAATTATTTGAAACAAATTTAGAACAAATATCGGACTTCAAATTTGTTAAGTTTGAGTTTATAATTAATAATGTGTGATTGACACTTTTACTTTTACTGAAAGGGTTAATTTTTTATTTTAATAAAATAAAAGTTAGAACAAAATTACTATTAATCATAATTTTCAGCTTCTTTAAATTAGCATATGTATACTAAAGTGTTATTATAATTTACAATTTTAAAAAGTTGAGAGGAAATTTAAAAAAATAGATAAAATAAACCAATGATTTGATTTTATAATTATTTAGAATTTACAGAATACAACAAACGACAGTATCATATATTTTCATAATCATAAGCCTTAAGTATATGTTGATAAAACAACCCGAGATAAATTTAGTTTTATAGCTCAACTTTTAGAGTTATATTTTTTTCTTTATTTATATTTTTAGTTTATTATATCTCTTTCCTCTTTTCCACCACTTATTATCTCTTTGATCATTTCTAATTTACCTTTATCGTTATATCCTATCTTAATTTTGAATAAATAATATTTTTCTTTTTCAAGAAACATATGCCCTTTTGATAACGATTCATATTTTATAGGAATTACAACCTCATAATTTTCATATTTATCATTGAGTTCGATAGGGTGTTTACAATAATATTTCTGATAAATCTTCATCCATTTATCTATGGGTTCGTATATTTTTATTATATCAAAACTACTTTCACATAAATTCGTTATAAAATCAATTTTCTGAGGAATATATAAACTATCTGTATTTAGAAATTCAGAAATGTATTCTCGATCAAATTCAACTCCCAAAAATTTTCTTAAATCCTCAAATATTCAGTATTTTTTTGGCAAATCTTTTCTTAATTCTTTCACTGTTACACTATCTTTAGTTATATCCAGATTTGTATAATAAAAACCTAGAGAACCGCCTGTAGAATAGCCTTTAGGATAATAATCCATATTTAAAGAAACCGAATTAATTCCTACTACATGGCATTGCTTATTGCTTTTAAACTCTTTGGAAAGTATAATTGATTTATATACCTCAATTTTTAAATGATCAATTGGACTAACATCTACATTATTTATTTCTCGACTGCTTATTTGTCCTTGCAATACATAGATAAAAGAAAAATTAATTAAAATCAAAAGTTTCTTCATATACATGATAATTTATAGTTGTTAGAAATCTTAAAATAAATAAGTTATTAATATTTCCTTTATTTTGCCCAACTACTACTACATTCATTATCGTGGATTTTCAACTTATTTATTAAATTAATCTAATTCAACTACTTTCATTGATTTTACCTTTGTACTTCCTTCGTATAATTCTATTTTATATAAAAGATATTTAGGTTTTTCTTTAAAAGATTCATAAATAACAGGAATTACTACATTTGCTTTATTTAGTAAAATATTAGCTTTATAAATTTTCATCCAACTATCTAAAGGTTCTTGTATTTTGATAACATCAAAACTACTATCACATATATCCTTTTGTAAATTTCTTTTGGCATATAAACTATCCATTCTCTGCAATTGAGAAACAAGTTCATACCCTTGAACTGTATTTGATAACTTATCTTCTATGGAATAAACCCTATAGTTTTCAGATAATGAATTTCTCAAGTTTAATATTGACACACTATCTTTCTCTTTTTTTATATTATGAAAACCTATTTGACTATTAAAATCCATTCTAAGAGAAGTGGGTTGTACTATAATTATATGACATTTTTCATCACTTTGTAATTCTTCAGAGAAAAGAATTGATTTATAAACCTCTTCTTTAGCCTTATTCACATAAGATAATTTAAGTGTATCTATTTGCCCATATAAAAATATATTTATCAAAATAGTACTAAGAAAAATTATAAATTTCATCTTTCCCATTATATTTTAGCTTTATAACGTAATTCATTTGAACTAATTTTAAGTAATTGTTTTCATTAATGATGCCTATACCTTGATTTTTTGGATATTTTTTAGGTGGACTAGGATAATTAGTATCTCGACTATCTATTTCAGATTTATATAATTCATCACTTCCATTTAAAAAACCAAATTTCATTTCAACATTTCCCGCCTGACTAGCATTTACTGCATAACCACCATATGATTTTTTATCAGGAATTCCTATTTCTCTTCTTATTACATTACACAATTTAGCTTCAACTTGTGTTGGACCTTCGGTGGTAAATTCTTTAGAAAATATATCATATTCATCATCGGTAAGCTTCAGTAAGACATGTCCTAAAAACTCATGTTCTAAAACCCTCGACAAGCCATTATACCGAGCTGTCAATTTAGGTAAAATTAATTTAAACTCTTTGTAACAAGCAATATCATAATCTGATAATTTATAATACATATATTTTATATTTAAATCATCAATGAAATCTTCTAAATCTATACAAGCTACATTCCCTATCATATTCAAAATTTTATCTCCCACCGATCCGTCATTATATTTATAATTTTTTATTTTCTTTCTATATCCAGGAACTACTCCCAAAAACATAGGTTCTTTTGCATAAATATCAAATAACAAATGACCATTCTCATTATAAGTATTACCATTCTTATCTTTATTATCTGAATAAACTTCATATCCAAAATTATATCCAAATAACAACTTACCCTTAGATACTTGATCTCTGCTTAATTCTCTTTTCCAATGTGCAATTGCAGTTGGAGATATTTTTTCATAGGCTGGAGCACATTCGCCCTTATAGTATAGCATTTCATTTTCTTTGTCATAGGCAATCTTGATACCGTATTCTTCATTAAATGCTTTTTGTAATTTCCTAGGTATGTCGTATATCTGTTGCCCCTGTTCATCATAAAATCGGGTATGTATTCCTCCTTGTTTGGTACTTACATTTACTTCACATTTCCCTTCTTTTTTCCAATTGGAAATATAAGCATATATAGTAATTTTATCCAAAGAATCAGTTTTCGAAATGTCTAACGTTACTTCTTGTTTTCCAATAGTTTTAGCCGATAATTGTACTGCATCTTCATTGAGCTGTAACGACCATTTAATTTTCATGAGTTCTGCCGGCGATTTCAATTCCCTATTAAATTGAGTAATTTTAATTTTATAGGATTTTCCTTTTTCCACTGTTGAAACCTTTTCTCCTTCTTCATTTAAAGGGCCCTCTATATGAATTACTTGCAAAGGCTCAGGCGGTTTATAATCATTCAAATATTCTACCCCACCTTGCTCCCCTGACATAACCACTTGCTTGGCGGAATAAAAGGTCAAGTTATCATGGGTTGACTCTAATATAAGAGATTTTTTTGCTCTTTTAATACTTTCTCCACCTATTCTACGAACAATGTTACCGCCTTCCATTTTTTACTCTTTTTTTAAATTTATTATATAGCTTTTGTGTCTTAGTTATGAATTTTTGTGTCGAAATACTATCAACTGATTTTAAAATCTGATCAATTTAATCAGCTTTTCAAACGGATGTTTACTTCGGGTTTGCTTGCCGTATAGGTGGTAAAAAAGATCTTTATAAACTTAATATAAAGAGTTTGAGGTTTTAAAAATTTAAGTAAGTAATCTAAATTTTCTGCTGTTGTAGAAGGAATTTTTTCTCCATAGACAGCCTGAATGGTATATTTCATAGTAATCTGATTTAATAAATAGGCTCAACAAATATACTAGTATTTTTTATTTTATTTTATATTTTTCTGCTATATATTTTGCCTGTTTTACTATAAATACAGTTTTTGTACGATTAATATAACAAATTACCTTGTTTAAAAGAAATATTCAATAAATTTAAATATGTAGTATAAGTAGTCTTATGAATTTATTCTATATAGCCTTGCTTTAAAAGAATTGGAATTGACTAATTTTGGGTATACAAATAAATTTTTCTTATATATTATATTTGTTTTAGTTTTAGAATATATTATAAAATTTTAATTTATATGATTAAAATTTGGAAAGGAGTTAATTTTTTAATTGTAATATTTTTAATATTAATTTGTTTACTAGGGACATTTTATAAACATATTTCATTTGGTTTAGGATTAGGCGATATCATTTTTGGTTATATACCATTATATTTTATAACCATTACACATATATATTTAACCATTATTTTAAGAAAAAATGGTATTAAAACATTTATTTTGCTAAGTACTATATTTTTGACATTAACACTCTTTATCTGTTTAAAAGCAACCCTATGGAGAGGTCCTCAATATCGTTGGAATGGAAATATATTTTACATTCCATGTGGTAACGAAATAAACATTAGAAATCAGAATATAAATAAAATTGTATTAGTTGAAATGTGCACCGGCGATTATATCTCCGAATTTACTGCTGAATGGGATGGAAAATTTATGAAAATTGTAGATGGAAATTTAAATATTCCTAATAAATTAAATAAATACATAGATTATCCTATCAAACATGTTAAAATCGAAACAGAAATTTTTAAAAATTATAATGGTGTTGTTGATTATGTAAAAATAGATACCTTAAAAATAAATCATCAATATAAATTAAAAGGAAAAATAATTAAAATACAAAATAAAATTCCTGTAATTAAAGTGACTATTTATTAAAAATATAATAATACATAGTTTACTTTCTTTGTTTCAATGATTTTAAATACTACTAGATTAAATATCATTTTCTAAAAATGATTATTTTATACATATGAAATCTTTAATCAATATTCTTTAATTTAGTAATATAAATGCTAATCAAACTCCCCACTTACAACACAGTTGGATTCTTAACAATTTAATCTAAATTCATTTTTTATTTTAAAAGATAAAGAAAATATTTATAAATCCATAAATAACTCTCAATTTTTTGCACTTTAAACCTATTAAATTCGTTTAACAAAATATAAATTATTTCCCGATACAGTAACAAAATCCTTCACATGAAATATAGTGTTTTCACATTAAGTAGTATCCTATTTAGGAAAACTTTTATATCATTGTAAAGTAAAACAAAATAAAGTATTTAACTTAGTTTTCTGACTATTTCACTTAATAGTACATCCATATCCGAACTAAAATTTATTTGTGTTTTATTTGGTAATGTTTCTTTTTTTCTTATGTGTGTATGTAAATATGAATCAGAAATATTCCTAAGAGATTTGTTTAAGTGCTCCATAGATTTTTTAAAACTTTTACTTCCATAGTTATTGGTCACTTCATTAAAATTAGAGTATCCAAATATAGGAGGAATATGATCAATAATAGCTCTCATTAACATTCCAACACTTAAATAATTTTCAAACAAAAAAGTGAAATTTAACTCTTCACAAAATTTAATAAGTTTACTTAAATCAAAATCACTATTTTTAATATTTCTAAGTTCTGAAAGTCTTTTCGGATCAATAAAGTATTGATTATTAGATTTGTTTTCTATTAACTTTTCCAATAATAATTCTCTATTTTCATTAATATTAAAAATTCTATCATCATTAGTTATTAATGTGGTCTTATTAATTTTTTCTTTATTTAAATATTCTTCCCAACTACTAAATTTTAATACAGTCTCTCCTTTTTCTGTTAAACTTGAAACAACATTATCTCCATTATTTTTCTCTTTCACATTTATAAATCCATTATCTTTTAGATAATTAAACGATTTATCAAAAAGAGGTTGATAATTTTCTTTATCTGTTTCTTGTTTTAATACAAAATATTCTATTTGATCATCTCTATGAGGTTGTTTCATATTACTCACAAAAAATAAAATTCCATATCTCAAATCGTATTCTTCACTCATTTTAATATTAATTTAATATTACCCAACAAATTTAATGAAATAAAAATCTATCAAAATATGATAATTTATCTAAAATTAACCAGCTTCCAAAAATTGTATAGAAGAAATTACCATATATCCATTATTTTATCTCCCTGTTTATTAAAATGGATTACTTTTACCATATCTTTTGGAAACTCATTCCAATCGATAATAACATCAATACTTTCTTCTTTATATAAGTTTATAAATTCGGCATTGTTTAGATTACTTATTAATCATAAAAGTAAATAATTAACCAATAAGAATTTGGGAAGAATAAGTATAGGATAAGAAACAATCAGAAAGAAAAATATTTCCGTAACCCGTATTTAGAAAAGGATTTATTTTATGATTGTTTCTCTTGGATTTTTTGATGCCCCAGCCTATTTACCGATACAAAATTTACCAAAAATATTTCCTAGCAGTTCATCATTTGAAACTTGTCCCACGATTTCCCCGAGGGCTTCCAAGGCACGTCGCAAATCAATGGCAATCAATTCGCTGCTTAATCCGTTTTGTAAACCTTCTTTACATAAAAGTAAAGATTCTCTCGCTCGAATCAAAGCATTCACATGACGTACATTAGTTACAATTGTTTGAGAAGTTGACTTTTGAGATTCTATATACGAATACATGTTTTCTTTAAGTTCTAAAAGATCCGGATTTTGCTTAACAGAAACCATCAGTACCGTATATTTCTGTAAAATTTCATCGGGAATTTCAGAAACAGTGAATTTGCTATTCTTATCCAGCTTTGTTAAACATACAATGATAAATACGTCTTCCCTCTGAAATTTAATAAGATCAGATTTTATCTCTTCCCAATTTAACTCAGTTACATCTGCCAAATATAAAATAATTGAGGCTTCCTTGGCCTTTTCCAAAGCCTTGGCTACTCCTATAGCTTCTATTTGATCTTCCGTTTCCCGTAATCCCGCCGTATCTATAAATCGAAATTGAATACCATTTATAACTAACGATTCTTCAATGGTATCTCGAGTAGTTCCCGCAATATCGCTGACGATGGCCCTTTCCTCCTGCAATAAAGCATTTAACAAAGTTGATTTTCCTGCATTTGGCTTTCCTAGAATAGTAACCGGAACACCGTTTTTAAGAGCATTCCCGTAAGAAAATGATTCGATTAAAGGATTAATAACCCCTAAAATCTTATCCATCAATTGTACTAATTGAGAACGATCGGCAAATTCAACATCTTCCTCAGAAAAATCCAATTCCAGCTCTAGAAGTGAGGCTAAATCCAATAATTCAATTCGTAATTCCTTGAGAAGAGAAGAAAATCCCCCCCGCATTTGTGATAAAGCCATGTCGTGACTGGCTTTATTTTCGGCAGAAATTAAATCGGCAACTGCCTCGGCCTGACTTAAATCTATACGTCCATTAAGAAAAGCACGTTGTGTAAATTCTCCTGCCAAAGCCAATCGACACCCTTTTTTAAGTAATAGGGAAAGAATTTGCTGTTCAATATATTGGGAACCGTGACATGTGATTTCCACCAAATTTTCTGCCGTAAAAGTTTTAGGAGCTAAAAAAACGGTAACCATCACTTCATCAATCGTTTCATTTTCATCTTTAATAAAACCATAATGAACCGTATGAGAAGGTACCTCATTTAGATTTTTACCCTTAAAAACAGAATTAACTAAAGAAATTGAATTTTTACCGGAAACCCTGATAATTCCTAATGCCCCTGTTCCCGGTGGAGTAGCTAATGCACAAATAGTATCTTCAAACAACATCAATATAGATAATAAAAAAACTAATTAGGTTTACAAAGTTTATCAATATAAAGCTTTCCTTGCAGGTGATCGAATTCATGTTGGAAAATAGTACCGGTATAATCTTCGGCACGGCTTCCGCCTAAAAATTTATGAGTAACCTTTTTCTCATTTTGGTCCGTATATTCCACCTCAATCCAGGCATAACGTTGCGAAGCTCCATATCGGTCAGGTACGGATAAACATCCGTCATTCTGAAAACATAGTAATTCGGTAGAATGGGAAATAATCCGTGGATTAATAGCAACTTCTACCGTTTTTTCTTCCTTATCCAATCGATAAAATAAAAAAACATTTCGATTTACTCCAATTTGAGGTGCTGCAATTCCTACTCCGTTTTCTTCCAACATAGTTAAGTACAGCTTCTTTATCAGCTGCTCCAAGTCTTTATTATTGTGTATTTTTTTTATTCGTTTAGAAGGTTTTCTAACAATCAGTGAATCCTCTTTGTGATTTATCTTTAAAACTCTTGCCGGAGAATCGGGTGACTGATAAATAATTGCTTTCTCTGAAGAGGTAAAACAACTTCCACATGATGTTAGTATGACAAACAATGTCAGATATGCTATTTTATACATTTTTTTAAGGTTTGAGTTTTTTTTGGTTGTTGATTTTTATCAGTATTTTATTTTTACTATCCAGAAGTGTAGAAAAAAACTCGCTCATCTTTTGGTACTCTTCCGAATCCTGAGGATTTATAAATGAATATTCCTTACCGGAACATAAGACTATCTTGTATTTGGTATCTTTTCCATCATACAAACGTTTACTCTCACCGCTTTTAATTTTTTCAAGTAAATGAATATCTAAAGTAGATTCTAATTTTTTCCAAACAACTTCAGGTGTTTTTTCCAGCTCTTTTGCGCTTGTGTTCGTTCTTCTGATAATTGAATGATACGAACTATTCTCTTGAGTAATCATAAAAGATTCTTCCCAACCATTCATCCCTCCGTAATTAGAATACTCAACTTTGCAAAGCTTATCCTTGCTAACCGTTTTAGGTTGCTGAGATTTACAAGCAAAGCAAGTAACCAGCATGATAACTAAATAGAAAATTCTTTTCACTTTAGAATGAAATGCTTAAACTTTTAATTTTTTTTGAAAAAGCTGTCTACAAACTCATATTTATTAAAGGGTTGGAGATCTTCCATTTTTTCGCCCACTCCAATATATTTTACCGGAATTTTAAACTGGTCGGATATACCGATCACTACTCCTCCTTTGGCTGTACCGTCTAATTTGGTAACCGCTAAAGCACTAACTTCGGTAGCTGCCGTGAATTGTTTGGCCTGTTCAAATGCATTTTGTCCGGTGGAACCGTCTAATACCAATAATATTTCATGAGGAGCATCGGGAATTACTTTTTGCATAACCCTTTTTATTTTACTAAGCTCATTCATTAAATTAACCTTATTATGCAAACGACCCGCAGTATCAATTAATACCACATCGGCACCTTGCGCTTTTGCAGATTGAACGGTATCAAAAGCCACAGAAGCAGGATCTGATCCCATGCTTTGTTTAATTATTGGAACTCCTACTCTTTCAGACCATATGACTAATTGATCTACGGCTGCCGCACGGAACGTATCCGCAGCTCCTAATATAACTTTCTTTCCTTGTTGTTTAAACTGATAAGCAAGTTTTCCTATAGTCGTTGTTTTTCCAACTCCATTAACTCCCACTACCATGATAACGTACGGTTTTTTATCCTCCGGAATTTGAAATTCAGAATCAGAACTTTTATTTTCTGCCAATAAATTCATAATTTCTTCTTTTAGAATTTGATCTAATTCTGAAGTATTCATAAATTTATCTCTGGCAACCCTTTCTTCTATTTTTTTTATTATTTTAAGTGTGGTTTCAATTCCTACATCGGAAGAAATCAGCACTTCTTCCAATTCATCAAGAACCTCATCATCGACTTTACTTTTTCCTGCAATAGCTCTCCCAATTTTATCAAAAAAAGATCGGCTAGATTTTTCCAATCCCTTGTCTAATGTTTCTTTTTTCTCTTTTCCGAAAATTTTCTTAAACCAACTCATATAGGATATATAATATAACAAAAATAAAAAAAAAATCATTCACAATGAAGTGAATGATTTTTTTTAAAACCTTAAAAACCTATGTTATGAAAACTATTTCTGTTTTAAAAATGTGTCTACGTTATCCGCATTCACAACTTTTTCTTCAAAAACGTAAGCTCCGGATTTAGGAGACTTAACCATTTTGATCACTTTGGTCATTTTTTTAGATTCTGTACGTAATGTTGCTACAACCTTCTTTGCCATGACTAAAATTTATTATTTAATTTCTTTGTGTATAGTATATTTTTTTAACACCGGATTGAATTTTTTCAATTCAATTCGTTCCGGAGTATTCTTTTTGTTCTTAGTTGTTATATAACGAGACACTCCCGGCATTCCACTCTCTTTATGCTCAGTACATTCTAAAATTACTTGTACTCTATTACCTTTCTTTGCCATTTTAATTTTAATTTTTAGTAATTGATAAGACCTTGTTTACGAGCTCTTGCTACAGCTTCTTCAATTCCTATTTTATCTATAATTCTTAAACCATGTGCAGATACTTTTAAAAATACCCAAGCATCTTCTGATGGTAAATAGAATTTTTTCTCCATCAAATTTATTTCAAAACGTCTTTTTGTTTTGTTATTGGCGTGCGACACATTATTTCCTACCATTGCACGCTTTCCTGTTATTTGACAAATTCTAGCCATTATCTTAAATCTAAATAATATTCTTTTTCCTTGAATCGGGTTGCAAATTAACAAATTATTTTTGACTCTACCAACTTTTTTACTTTTTATTTTTTGATATTGTGTTTCCTTTTTAGGGCATTCTTATTTATTTTATTTAAAAAAGTTTTGGATATCGCATAAGCCAATAATATTCCCGCCAGCAGCAATGCCAATCTGGCGATTACATCGCCGTATTTCACATAAGTTGTAAGTGAAGTATTTAAATTAATATCCCCCTTTAGAGCCCCCCGTTTTCCATAGTCTAATTTTTCTACGATATCTCCCCGTTGGTTTATAAATGCTGAAATTCCACTATTGGCTGAGCGCCCTATATCTCTTCTGGTTTCAATGGCTCGTAATCGCGCATAAGCCAATAACTGCTTATGTCCTTGCGAATCGCTCCACCAAGAGTCATTGGTCATTATAAATAATGCGTTAGCTCCTTTTTTCACGAATTCTCCGACGTATTCTCCATATATGCTTTCATAACATATTATAGGAGCGGCTTTTAATCGGTTCTTCGAATTTGTGAATATAGTCGGATGGTCTTGTACTCCTAAACTTTCCATAGATCCGCCAAAATTCATCATATATTCTCCTAGTATAGGCTTTAATACAGCTGCATAAGGGAAATGTTCTACTCCTACCACTAATTTTGACTTATTATAATATTGAACCGGATCATTCAAATTTACTTGTACGGCAGAATTATATAGATCAATCCATTGGTTATACTGTTTGAGATAACGGGCTGTAGGAGTTTGTTGTTGAGTAAAATATTCAGCTAACGATCCACCCGATACCAAACTTAATTGAGGGTAATTTTTCAGCCATTGCTTTATTTGAGTTATGTAGATATCGTTTTCAAGATTGTTTACCATTACAAATCCATTTCCCGGAAAAGCAGTTTCAGGAGCAACTACAAATTGTGTGGCAGGGGTTATTTCTTTATCTACTGTTTGTAATAATTCTTGAAGAATTACAGTCCCGTCCAAACGATACTTATCGGCATATGGGTCAAGTGCCGGTTGAGCTAAAACCACTTCTATTTTTTCAGAAGCTTTTTCATGATACGATTGATATCTAAGGAGGGAAATAGCCAGGGGAATTCCTATAATGGCCAGGTTATAGCATAGAGATTTCCATATATAGGTTTTATTATGCGTAACTTGATAAGCTCGTAGGTAATAAAAGAATATCAGGTTTGCTGTTAATACCCATAAAGTTCCGCCCATAGTGCCGGTTATTTCATACCACTGAATGGTTTCAGGATAATTAGCAAAGGCATTTCCTAAATTCAGCCAGGGCCAGGACATTTCCCAAGTTAGATGAAATTTTTCAAAACAGATCCAAAGGGTTGGAAAGAAAATAATCCCGAAGCGAGTACCTGTTTTTCTTTTTACAAAATGAAAAAAAGTAAAAACGAAAGACATTAACAAACTGTTTACGAAAAGAGGAAACAAAAATGCCATCCAAGAATGGGACCCGTCCGGATTTTGGGCGAAATGTAGCCATTGGGTTGCTCCCCAGTTCCAAAGGAAAAAGGCCAAATAGGATAATCCAAAAATCTTCCAATCGGAGAATTTTTCTTTTTTTACAGTAATATCATGTTCAACCAATAAAAGGGGAACAAAAGCAATAAACAGCAAAAAGGGAAAGCCATATGCAGGCCAAGACAGAGCAAGAAGCAATCCACTGACTATTGCCGGAATAAATCTTTTCATATACTTGTAAAAATAGTTATTTTTGAGTTTTTAAACGCTTCAAATCTATGAATAAATTATTTTTTATAGTTCTGCTCTCCTTGATTTTACTTTCGTGTAAAGCTCATTACAGGGAATCAGTAAATACCTATACTACCCCACCCGAAGTAGGAATCCTTACTTCCGATTTACCCAGATACAGCAAACCTCCGTCATCCGTAAAACCTGTTAAATTAGATGAGTCTCTTCCTTCTTCAAAAAAAGACAGTATAGTTACTTCTAAGGATACCATTTCTTCTCCCTCCCACACAATTAATAGAGAAAATCCTTTAATTCAAACAGTTTCGGTATCCACCTTTTCATGGGAAATAGGAATACGCCAAACGCAGATTGTTGATGTACGAACACTGGTTGAATACAAAAGTGGCCATATATATGATGCTGTTAATATGAGTGTAGACGATCCCAGCTTTGAAAACCAAATTCAAGAATTAGATAAAAACAGTCCGGTAGCCGTTTATTGTAAATCCGGAATACGAAGTTTTTATGCGGCTAATGTTTTAAAAGATCATGGGTTTCAAATCATTTATAATTTAGACGGAGGACTTAACAGCTGGTTGAAAAATGGAAAGGAACTTGTAAAGTAAAAAATAATTATAATCATTAAATATATGAAGTCTATCTCAAAAATCTTAACTCTATGTTATTCTATTGTTTTACTTGTAAGTTGTTCCATACGCGAGGAAATTACGTTCAATCCTGAAGGCAATCTTACGTATTCTTATATGATTGATGCCGGTGAATTTATGAAAATTATGCCTGATAGTCTAAATAAAGGTATTTATAAAGACACTCTAATTTCATTCAACAACTTACTTACTCAAAAAAAGGATAGCATATCAAAATTATCTCTCGAGAATCAAAAAAAGTTAGAAGCACTTAAGCCTCTATTTATCAAAGTGCACCAAGATGAAAAGAAAGGGGAATTTTATGTATTGATTTACGGAGATTTCACCAATAGTGCGTCTTTAAATTCCGCTCTCGACGCTTTAAATTCTATTGATAATTCAAAAAACAACCCTTCTAAAAACATGGAATTTCTCACCAACTCAACTTTTCATTGGAAGGGCAACGTATTTAGTAAAAAGTCCGTGAAATCCGAAAGTTTAAAAAATGATTCTGTGGCTCAAAGCATTCTCCCCTTATTTACCGGTGGTACTTTTAAAACCATTTATACGTTTCCGAAAGAAATAAAGAAAGTAAACAATTCTTCGGCCGTAATTTCTCAAGACAAAAAAAGTCTTTCTATGGTATTTGATGCTGCCGAGTATTTGGCTGCTCCTCAAAAAACGGATTTAAAAGTGGAGCTGGTAAAATAATTACATAAAATTAGTACTTAGTACAATTTTTATTTTATACTTCTTGCAATGAAGTAACACGATGCCGGTTTCAGTTGTAAAATCTAAGACAGCCTCCTAGTAACTCATTTACATTTATTTACATATTTTGTACCTTTGCGTTGTTAAATAGTAAATGTGTACTATGAATTCTCAAACTCAGATAAAATGCCCGAATTGTGGAAATGTAATCGATGTAAATGATATTCTTAAACATCAATTAGAAGAATCCATAAAGAAAGAATACCAAGAAAAATTTCTTTCTTCTCAAAAAGAACTTCAAGAAAAAAACAATTTATTGGAGCGGCAAAAAGAAGAATTTGAGGCCAAGAAAAAGAAAGAGAATGAAATTTTTCAGGAAAGACTCTCGAAAATAACCAAAGAAAAGACTCTTGAAATTGAAAATTATTTAAAAAAGAAAATTGAGGAAGAGAATCAAGAACGCATTTTTCTTTATGAAAAAGAATTAACCGAAAAATCTGAAAAGCTTCAAGAGTTAAATAAGATGCAAGCGGAGATTTTCAAATTAAGTAGAGAAAAAGAAGAGTTGAAAGCCGTTTTTGAAGCAGAAGCTCAAAAAAAATTAACTGATGAACTTCTACGAGAAAGAGAAAAAATTCGCAAACAAGAAAATGAAAAAAATGAGTTAAAGTTTAAGGAGTTACTTAAACAACTGGAAGATCAGAAAAGACTCACTGAAGAAATGAAGCGAAAACAAGAACAAGGATCCATGCAATTGCAGGGAGAAGTTCAGGAATTAGCTATTGAAGAATGGTTAGCTCAAAATTTTCCTTTAGATACTATTAACGAAATAAAAAAAGGGGTCCGTGGTGCCGATTGCCTTCAAATTGTAAATACCCGTGAAATCCAAAATTGCGGTTCAATTTATTATGAAAGTAAAAGAACAAAAGATTTCCAAAACTCATGGATTGAAAAATTTAAAAATGATATCCGTGAGAAAAAAGCAAATACCGGGGTTCTTATTACTGAAGTAATGCCTTCAGACATGGATCGAATGGGAATGAAAGAGGGCATTTGGATTTGTACCTATAATGAATTTAAGGGGTTGAGTGCCGTTTTAAGACATTCTATCATTCAATTCAGCACCATTATTAAATCCCAAGAAAATAAAGGCGATAAGATGGAAATGCTCTACGATTTTCTTACCGGAAATGAATTCCGTTTACGAATAGAGGGTATTGTTGAAGGATTTACTCAAATGCAAGATGAGCTTAGTAAAGAAAAAAGGGCTATGATGAATATATGGTCCAAACGGGAAAAGCAAATCGAAAAGGTAATCGAAAATACAATTTCCATGTACGGCTCCATTAAAGGAATAGCAGGAAATGCCATTCAAAATATACAAGCTTTAGAATTAAATACTGACGAAACCTTAGGCTTTGATGAATAAATAATAGACACAATACTAAAAAATATGCTTCTTTATATATAATTTAGAATTATATTTGCAGTACTCTTCAATAACATAACCTAAAAAAAAAGTCTATGGAAAAAAATATCTTTGAAGGCACTCCTATTGAAGATCTTCACCCAAATGACATCGCAGAACAACTTGAAGAGCTATCCGAAAAAGATCGGATTTTAAACTTTTTTCTGCTTCCTCGTAATCAAAAAACGGATGTTTTTACGTATTTAGACCCTAAAATTCAACAAGAATTGTTGCATGGTTTAGGTAAAAAAGACATTGCCGATTTATTAAACGAAATGGCTCCGGATGACCGTACAGAATTTTTTGTAGATCTGCCGGACGATCTCATTAAAAACACCATAAACTTATTAGACGAAAACGAGAGAAAAATTGCTTTACAGCTTTTAGGATATCCGGAAGACAGCGTAGGTCGTTTGATGACGCCTAATTATATACAAGCTAAAAAATACTGGACGGTAAAACATACGTTACAACATATTAAAAAATATGGAAGGAAAGCAGAAACTCTAAATTTCATTTACATTGTCGATGAGAATGACAAGTTACTGGATGATATCAAAATAGGAAAGTTATTACTTGCCGATGATGACAGTAAATTGGAAGAATTAGGAGATGACAATTTCATTGCTTTAAAAAGCATGATGAACCAGGAGGATGCCATTCGCGTTTTTGAAGATTATGACCGAAGCACCCTTCCCGTTATTTCCGAAACCGGGGTATTGGTTGGTATAGTTACCGTGGATGATATCTTGGATATTGTTAAGGAACGAGATACGGAAGATATACAAAAATTTGGTGGTGTGGAAGCTTTGGATATTCCTTATCGTGATACTCCACTCTTAACTTTATTTAGAAAACGAGCCGGATGGTTAATCATACTTTTTCTTGGAGAAATGCTTACTGCCAGTGCCATGGTCCATTTTGAAGAGGAAATTGAAAAAGCCGTGGTTTTAGCCCTTTTTGTGCCTCTAATTATCTCCAGTGGGGGAAATTCCGGATCCCAAGCAGCTACCCTGATTATACGGGCTATGGCTTTGCATGAAATCAAATTGAAAGACTGGTGGTACGTTATGAAAAAAGAAATTTTTTCGGGTCTCTTATTAGGGATCACTTTAGGTGTAATTGGTTTCATCAGAATACTTATATGGCAAAATCTTAATTTTTACGATTATGGCCCTCATTGGCTGCTCATCGGAATTACGGTTGCCACTTCACTTATCGGAATCGTATTATGGGGAACCCTTTCCGGTTCTATGATTCCTTTCATTTTACGTTTATTTAAATTAGACCCTGCTACCTCCTCTGCTCCTTTTGTGGCAACGATGGTGGACGTAACCGGATTAATTATTTATTTTACTATCGCTTCTCTTATTTTAAGCGGTGTGTTACTCTAAATTTATTCTAATTTACGTAAATACGTTAATTGGTATTCAGGAACTAGTTCGGGATGTATGATTTTAATGAGATCCGATAATACTTTATCCGCATAAATGCTTCCGTACTCGTAGTAGTCATTAGCGAATGATTGGTTTTCTTTGTTATTTAATGCATATACGTTTCCTGTTTGATACGCTTTAAACCATGCATAGTTTGTATTGGAATTTAACAAATCTCTTTTAGACTTAAAATTACTGGTTCCTATCCATAAATCGGCATTTTTAGCTTTACTTAGTACTTCTTCAAAAGTCATGGGAACCGATCCTGAATTTTTATTATCCTGCCATAAATAATGAGCTCCCGCATCTCTGAAAAGAGTAGCTAAAAAGCTTTTTCCTCCTGCCATATACCAGGAATCTCCATACATAATTCCGGTAAAAACGGTGGGTTTCATACTTGTATGAGCCGATTTTTCTTTTAATTTTAAATAGTTTTCTTTTACTATAGAAAAGATGCTGTCGGCCTTTGGGAGCTGTTTAAAAACTGTTCCGAATAGTTTTAGATATTCTGTTTTTCCTAATGGATGTAATTCCATAAATTCTTCTACATAAAGAATTTTAATACCCTGTTTAGACAGTTGATTTAAAATTTTTTCATAATTGGGGTTATGTCCGGATATAATTAAATCCGGTTTTAAAGCTAAGATTTTTTCAAAATTCAACGTTCCGTCATTTCCTATATCTTCGATGGTATTGTTTTTAATTTTCTCTTTGATTTTTGGATTATAGAAATAATGGGGTGAACAAACACCTACAATGGAGTTAATCTCTCCCAATGCATCAATATACGCCGAGGCAGAAGTAGTAGTAATTACACATCGTTTACTTTTATAATGCTGGGGGAAAACTAAACGACTGCCCGCAGATGTTATAATTAGTTGATTATTTTCGTTTTGAATTGAAAAATTAGTCGCGTATTCGTTTTTAGAAGCAACGGATTTTTCTAAAGATTTTCTGCAAGAAAATAAGACAATTGCAAATACACAAAAAATGAATATTTTCCTCATAAACTATTCATGATTTTCGTTACAAAACTACTTAAAGTAAACATTTTTTTAATTTATTATTACACATATTTTTATTTTATCAGTATTTCGATTTAAATCTTAAATATATTATCCCAAATTTAAGTCTTCCTATTTTGAACTTTCTATTATAAACGTTTTTAATTCATTACTATTTAAAAATATAATCTCTTTAAATATATAAAAACATAAAATTTAAATTTAATTGTTTAAACAAAGATCTTATACACTTATAAACATTTTATTTATTATTAAATGTTATTAATTTATTTATTCCTTATTCATTATTTTTTAACATAAATTTTATGATATCAATCACTTTTAATTAAATTATACGTTATTTTTTAAATATATTTGTCTTTATAACTATACTGTTTTTAATTTATTAATGAACGGTTTAACATTTATTTTTTATGAAGAATTTTTTACTTTTTTTATTTTATTTTTTATCCATATTTTTTTTACAGGGTCAAGTAAAGGTCATTGATATGGAAGACCCCGGCAGCTTATCTAAGCTATTAGGTAATGAGGTTAATACGATTACCAATTTAACGATTAATGGAAGTATAAATCCTGATGATATAAAAACGTTAAATAATATGAAAAAATTAACGGTTTTAGATCTTTCCAACTCATCGGTTACGGACGGAATACTTCCTAAGGGTGCATTCCAAAGTAATTCCGTTTTAAAAGAAATAATTCTCCCTTCTAATCTAACAATTATTTCTAAAGAAGCTTTCAAATATGCGTATAATATCAGCGTGAATGCTTCTAAATGCTCCAAACTTAAAAATATTGGCGATTATGCTTTTAATGGAGTTAAGGGTAAAGTAGTACTTCCCGAACATCTGGAATCTTTACCTTACTTTTCTTTTGCTAGGTTTAATGGTACTATTAGTCTTCCTAAAAATCTGAAAACTATAGGACAAGGGGCTTTTCATAGTTCAAATATAAATGCTTTGGATCTTAGTCTTTGTCCTCTTTTGGAAACTATTTCTAAACAAGCTTTTGAATATGCATATAATATCAGCGTGGACGCTTCTAAATGCTCAAACCTTAAAAATATAGGCGAAAATGCTTTTAATGGAGTTAAGGGTAAAGTAGTACTTCCCGAACATCTGGAATCTTTACCTTACTTTTCTTTTGCTAGGTTTAATGGTACTATTAGTCTTCCTAAAAATCTGAAAACTATAGGACAAGGGGCTTTTCATAGTTCAAATATAAATGCTTTGGATCTTAGTCTTTGTCCTCTTTTGGAAACTATTTCTAAACAAGCTTTTGAATATGCATATAATATCAGCGTGGACGCTTCTAAATGCTCAAACCTTAAAAATATAGGCGAAAATGCTTTTAATGGTGTTAAGGGTAAGGTAGTACTTCCCGAACATCTAGAATCTTTACCTTACTTTTCTTTTGCTAGGTTTAATGGTACTATTAGTCTTCCTAAAAATCTGAAAACTATAGGACAAGGGGCTTTTCATAGTTCAAATATAAATGCTTTGGATCTTAGTCTTTGTCCTCTTTTGGAAACTATTTCTAAACAAGCTTTTGAATATGCATATAATATCAGCGTGGACGCTTCTAAATGCTCAAACCTTAAAAATATAGGCGAAAATGCTTTTAATGGTGTTAAGGGTAAGGTAGTACTTCCCGAACATCTAGAATCTTTACCTTACTTTTCTTTTGCTAGGTTTAATGGTACTATTAGTCTTCCTAAAAATCTGAAAACTATAGGACAAGGGGCTTTTCATAGTTCAAATATAAATGCTTTGGATCTTAGTCTTTGTCCTCTTTTGGAAACTATTTCTAAACAAGCTTTTGAATATGCATATAATATCAGCGTGGACGCTTCTAAATGCTCAAACCTTAAAAATATAGGCGAAAATGCTTTTAATGGTGTTAAGGGTAAGGTAGTACTTCCCGAACATCTAGAATCTTTACCTTACTTTTCTTTTGCTAGGTTTAATGGTACTATTAGTCTTCCTAAAAATCTGAAAACTATAGGACAAGGGGCTTTTCATAGTTCAAATATAAATGCTTTGGATCTTAGTCTTTGTCCTCTTTTGGAAACTATTTCTAAACAAGCTTTTGAATATGCATATAATATCAGCGTGGACGCTTCTAAATGCTCAAACCTTAAAAATATAGGCGAAAATGCTTTTAATGGTGTTAAGGGTAAGGTAGTACTTCCCGAACATCTAGAATCTTTACCTTACAGGTCTTTTGCTAATTTTAATGGATCTGTTAGTCTTCCTAAAAATTTAAAAGCTATTAGTAAAGAGGCTTTTTATAATTCAAATATTAAATCTTTGGATCTGTCACATTGTTTTCAACTGGAAAAATTAGCCGATTACGCTTTTTATGGTATTAAGGAAAAAGTGATCCTTCCAGATCATCTGGAATCTTTACCTTACAGGTCTTTTTCTAATTTTAGTGGATCTGTCATTGTTATACCTAAAAATTTAAAAACTATCGGGAAAGAGACTTTTTATAATTCAAATGTTAAAACTTTGGATCTGTCACATTGTTTTCAACTGGAAAAATTAGCCGATTACGCTTTTTATGGTATTAAGGAAAAAGTGATTCTTCCGGATCATCTGGAATCATTACCTTATAGATCTTTTGCTAATTTTAGTGGATCTGTCATTGTTATACCTAAAAATTTAAAAACTATCGGGAAAGAGACTTTTTATAATTCAAATGTTAAAACTTTGGATCTGTCACATTGTTTTCAACTGGAAAAATTAGCCGATTACGCTTTTTATGGTATTAAGGAAAAAGTGATCCTTCCAGATCATCTGGAATCTTTACCTTACAGATCTTTTGCTAATTTTAGTGGATCTGTTATTGTTATACCTAAAAATTTAAAAACTATTGGGAAAGAGACGTTTTATAATTCAAATGTTAAAACTTTGGATCTGTCACATTGTTTTCAACTGGAAAAATTAGCCGATTACGCTTTTTATGGTATTAAGGAAAAAGTGATCCTTCCAGATCATCTGGAGTCATTACCTTACAGATCTTTTGCTAATTTTAATGGATCTGTTAGTCTTCCTAAAAATTTAAAAACTATCGGACAAGAGGCTTTTTATAATTCTTTAATAAAAGAAATAACTTTACCTGGCTCGCTTAAAAAAATTGATACAGAGGCTTTTAATGGTGCTAAACAATTAGTTTCTATTACCAGTAACAATACAATTCCGCCTTCTTTGGGTAAAAATGTATTTAATGGGGTTGATAAAAATAACTGTTTGTTACAAGTTCCTAATTCTTCTCGTCAACTATACGCAAAAGCCGATCAATGGAAAGATTTTCAATTTAAAGAGGCCAATTTATTTATTTCTTTAAATTTACCCGATACAGATTTCTCAGTTAATACCCCTTTTTTAGTTTCCACTACTCTTGAAAATAAGGGTAAATCCGAAGCTAATAATAATGGTGAAGTAGCTTATTTTTTATCTGAGGATGATCGTTGGGATGATAACGATTACTTACTAGCTAAACATTCTATCTCTGAAACTATACCTGCCAAGGATAAAATTTCTTTTACTACCTCAATATCTTTCCCTGATAAATTAGGCGATTTTTTCTTACTTGCTGTAATCATTCCTAAGGACTCAGCGGATATCCCATTGGAAGATTACTCAAGCTTTGCAGGAAAAATACATTTATCCCCTGAATATAAAGTGAGCATAAACCCCTTAGATAAATCCGTTTATTCCAGAGGGGAAAAAATAATTTTTAATGGTAAAGCCCGGTTGGCTGATAAAAGCCCTGCCATTGATAAAAATATTAAAATTAATTTAGTTACTGCAGGTACGAAAAGGGAGTTTTTTTCTAAAACTAATTTCAAAGGAGAGTTTACCTACACCTTCACCCCTTTTGATGAAGAATTCGGTTTTTATCAAGTGGGAGCTTCTCATCCTGATATCTCTACTTCTGCAGCGCAGACTGATTTTACTATTCTTGGTATTGACATTATCGACAGCGATATTATATTTAAAGGTATAGTAAACAATACTGTAGAAGGATCTATTGAAGTTAAAAATAAAACCCATCTTACTTTACATACTATTACTGTCCTTCGTAAAGTTAATTCCGATAGTTATTCTATTTCTTTTGAACCATTAACCGTTTTAGAACCGGGTAAATCAGCTTTTTTAAAATATAAGCTTATCGCTAAAAAGGTTACCTTGACTGATAATTACGAGTCTTCAGACTTCGACATTAAAGCAGAGGAGGGTAATTTGGTTGAATTCTCCGCTAAATTTACCGCTACTACAGGTAAAGCTTATCTGGAAGTGAAAAAGTTTCCTAAAGATATTACTGTAACTAAAAGCAAAAAACGTTTGGTTGAATATACTCTTTTTAATTCCGGAAAAGAAAATACGGGTAAAATCTCTCTTTCTTTACCTTCTGAAGATTGGTTCAAAATTTTAAGTCCGGCCACTGCTTCTATTGATAATTTACCGCCGGGACAAACTGCTACCTTTACTATTGAGCTCACAGGTAAGTCGAATCTTCCTTTGAATTCACCATTCAAAGGATCCATAGCCGTAAATACCGAAAAAGCCAATTCAATATTAATTCCTTTTGACATTGAGCTTGTTTCTGAAAATGTTGGATCTTTATGGGTGGATGTGGTTGACGAATATTCTTATAATACACCAAGTAAACCTCATGTTAAAAATGCTAAAGTGGTTATTTCACATCCATTTTCCGGTAAGGTGTTGAGCGAAGGATTAACCGACCAAAATGGATTGTATAAATTGGATAGTATTCCGGAAGGATATTATACCGTTTCTGTTTCTGCTGATAAGCATGAAAGTTATAAAAATAATATTTTAATAAACGCCGGTAAACTCAATAATCAACGGGTGTTTATTTCTTACATGGGGGTTTCATATACCTGGGAGGTAACTCCAACAGAAATTGAAGATGAATATGATATCGATTTAAAAGTTGATTATGAAACCAATGTTCCTCAACCGGTGGTTATTATGGAATTCCCTAAACCCTTACCGGATCTTAAACCGGGTAATACGTACAGCTTTATGGTTACTTTAACCAATAAAGGACTTATCGCGGCTGAAAATGCAAAAATTCAATTTGATTCATACAATAATTACGTATTTACCCCTTTAGTTAATAAAGTAAATATTCCTGCTTTAACGGCTATACAAATACCGGTAGTAATGAGTATGAATAATTCAAATAATAATAGTTCCAATGGAAATAGTGAAAACAACAATAACAACAATGGTTCCAATGGAAATAGTGAAGACAACAATAATAACAATGGTTCCAATGGAAATAGTGAAAACAACAATAATAACAATGGTTCCAATGGAAATAGTGAAAACAACAATAATAACAATGGTTCCAATGGAAATAGTGAAAACAACAATAACAACAATGGTTCCAATGATAATAACAATAATTCAGATAATAATACTCCTACTAATGATAGTAATAAGGATACAAACGATGATAAGGTTAACAAAAATAATGGCTGCATAAGTTATGTTAAAGTTTTTTATGAATACAAGTGCGGTAACACTACAGTTAAAAAGTCTTCTTACAAGATAACCCATATTAACCCAGGTTGTAATACCAATAATTCTTCGGGACATTTATCCAATGGAAGCGTGAGTCATGGAAGTGGTGGGTTTATTCCTATTGTTATATCGGGTGGCTGTACCCCTTTATCTCAATGCCTTATTGAAGCTGGTGGAGCAATTATAAGTTGTATCCCAGGACTTCCTCCACATATAGGTTGTGAATATAGCTATGCGACTTCCGGTTTAACAGCAAAAAATATCTTTCTTTGCCATATCAACGTCATTCCTGTATACGGGTACGCTATAAATTGTTTGGTTTCTTTATACGATTTTTATAACTGTTACTATTCCGATAAAAACAAATTTTTTAAATCAGGAGCAAACTATAATGAAATAAATGACCTAGAAGCTATCCTTAACTTTATAAAAACTTCCGATAATTTTAATTCCGAATATTATGGAGACGATATTGTAAACAAGTCCTCATTTGGAAAATTCGCAAATGCAACTTCTGCTTATTTAGGTGACAATAAACCTTTTTCACCTCAAGATATTGCCGATATCAAAAGCCTTTTTGTTAATTCCGATTTAAGCTCTTCTACCATGGATTACTTCTTTACTCGATGGAATTTGACTGTTGAGGCCTGGAATAAAGGGGTTTGGGCTTCTAATGAGAATTATCTTGATATTGTTAATAAAAACAAGATTGATGACTATTTGAAGACTATGATTTCTATAAAAGAATATGTAAGTTCCAGAGGATATGATTCTTTAGATGAATTATATGCAGACAGGCTTAATGAAGCTAAAGAATATATTACTCGAAAACAAAATTCCGTTTGTGCTAAAGTTTCATTAGACATTAAGCAAAAAATGGTTATGACAAGAGAAGCTTTTGAAGGGGATTTTACTCTAACTAATGGTAGCCAACAAAAAGGGATTACTAATATTAAGCTTGATATAGAAATTAGAGATGATCAAGGTAAATTAGCTAATGAACTTTTCCAAATTAATATTAAATCTCTTACAGATTTATCCGCCATTGATGGTACCGGATCTTTAGACCCGGGCAAAAAAGGTTTTGCCTCCATTTTATTTATTCCTACCAAGAAAGCGGCCCCTAATCAAAAGAAATCATATTCTTTTGGCGGTACTCTTTCATATACCAATCCTCTGACTGATGAAGTAACTACGATTAAATTGTTCCCATCTATATTGGATGTCCATCCTAGTCCCGAAATTTATCTAGATTATTTTATGCAGAGAAACATTTTCGGGGATGATCCGTTAACCGAGGATATTGAACCTATCATCCCGGCTGAATTGGGGCTTATTATTCACAATAAAGGAATGGGAACGGCTAAAAATGTACATGTTAGTTCAGCTCAACCACAAATTATTGATAATCAAAAAGGATTAGCTATTGATTTTGATATTATTGGTTCCAACTTTAACGGTAAAAAACGTCAATTGGGAATTACCAATATCGATTTCGGAACTATAGAAGGTGGTAAAACTGCGGTTGGACAATGGTGGTTTACCAGCTCTCTTTTAGGTCATTTTATAGATTTCGAAGCAAAAATTTCTCATTCTAATAGTTTTGGTAATCCGGACCTTAGCTTAGTAGGTGGTATTAAAATTCATGAATTGATTAAAAGTATCCGAGTATACGGTAATCAGGATGATGGCATAAATGACTTCTTAGTTAATGATAATCAAGATATAAAAGATTTTCCTGACTCGTTATTCTTATCTAGCGGTGGAACTGAGCCAGTGTTCCGTACTAAAAATATCGTAATTAAAGAGAAAAATCCCGATACTATTGTATCTCAAATTGAAATTACTCCTTCTAAAGAAGGATGGAATTATGGTTTAATCAATGATCCTTGGAACGGCAAATATGTGATTACTAAGATTGTTCGTAATGATGGTGTGATTATTCCGTTGGATAACTTCTGGTTAACACAATGTACACTACATGATAATGCGGATCCTGTTTATGAAAATAAGTTACATGTCATCGATAAATTTGAATCTATACATAGTGCTATCTATACCGTTTATTGGGAAATCAATAAAAATAATGCGGTGAGGGTCGAGGCTATTACTCATGTTCCTGAAAAAACTATTTATGAAAGCTTGAATTATGTTGATGTCAGATTCAATACACCTATTAATCCTGCTACTTTTACTTACAAAGATCTTTATTTATCTTGCCAGGGTGGTAAAAATTTAATCGACTCCGGCATAACAATACATAAAATCGATGAAAGAAACTATCGCGTGTATATTGAATCTAAAACTATGAAGTTTGGGTATTACAGATTCCGTGTATTAACCAATGATATAGAAGATGCTAACGGAAATAAGGGGTCAACAGGTAAAGAAGCCGGTTGGACTCAATCCCCTCAAATTAATGTAATTAATGTTTCAGGTATTCTTAATGATGGACAGCCTGTGGATAAAGTAACTATTCAATTTAATATGCCGGTGAATTTTACTAAGGAGGCCATTTATCTTAGAAAAGGTAATTCTGAAACAATACTTTTAGATAATGTAACTATAACCAATAGTGAAGATAAAACTATTTTTACTGTTCAAGGTTTAAAACAATATAATTATATGGATGGTAACTATACATTAGTTATAGACCTGTCTAAAGTTACGGATACTAACGGTAATAAAGGGAAGGATAATCATTCTGAAAAATGGATGGTATATCCTGCTAATGCTAGCATTAGGTTATATCCAAATCCAGTATTATATAACCTTACTCTTGAATCTAATATTCCTTTTAAGTGGTATCATATTGTCTCTCTTTTTGGTAAATCTGAATTTTACCAAACTTTCCCGGATCATACTTACAAGGCTATTATTAAAACCAATAATTCTTGGAATAAAGGAATTTATTTGATTTTCATTTATGACAGTAACAATAAATTAATTGCAGTTAAAAGATTTATTAAAATTTAACTCTTTTAATTTATTTTAAGTATTTTATTTTTTTATTATATTTTAAATCACGGGGAGAATTATCGTTCTCCTCGTGATATTTATTACTCTATCTAATTTATAATATGTTTTGAATTTTTTATCTATGAAGAGAAAGATATATAAAATATACAATTTGACAATTTATTAATATACTACGTTAATTTTAAAAGCAACCATACAATTATTCATCAAAAAAAACAAATGCCAAAAAAAAATACATTTTTGGCATTTGAAATTTATTTACTCATTGAATAAATAAATCGTTATAGAATTTTAGTGTTAATAAACCCTGATTACGAATTTATTACATCAAATGTAAGAAATTTAACCTTTGGCTGTTACCGTAATTTCATAATTAAAATAATTATCATAAAATAGATAAATTATTCACAATATATATCTTATATTATTTTTTATCTCTTAAAAAATAAATAGAAAAAAATAATAAGTATCAATAAGTATAAAATTGAGATTATTTATATTATATAAAAATTATGTTAAAATTTATTATTTTAAAAATAGAGCCAACATTTTATCCTTCATTTAATTGAACATCATTGTTTTATATACGTAAGCAAATTAAAATATGAGATATTTAGCTTAGTATTTTTTATATTTTTATGAAATTATATATTCATAAAATTTATAAAAACTAAAATGAATGTTTGATTCATTTTTATTTTTTATCTTAAATTAGCTATTATGTTTATAATTAATTATTTGTTTTCATTAAAAATTAATTTTATTGCTGTTTTAATAGAATGATAAAAGCAACAAAACAAGAAAAAGACATAGCTCTTGAAATATTACATAGTGCTTTCTTTAATGTACTTATTCCAAATTCAATTAACTTCACGATAAAAAATGACTATAAGAGGCATGAAAGATTAATGGCTCTAATGGATTATCAATTTAAAATGTCAATGAAATATGGAGAAGTTTTTATTAGTGATGATAAAAATGGCTGTGTATTATATATCGATAAAATATACCCCAGTCTATATAAGGTTAGTTGGGAAATTAAACTTCTTTTTAAATGTATAGGCATTGAGAATACTTATAAAACCCTGAAAAGGGAAAATCTTTTAAAAAAGTATCATCCTAAAGAACCTTTTAAGCATTTATGGTTAATGGGAGTTCGACCCAAATTTCAAGGCAAAGGGATCGGAAGCAAATTAATCAATGAAACCCTTAAAAGATATAAAGGAGATTTAATTTATGTGGAAACAACTATTCCCCAAAATATAAAATTTTATAAAAATTTAGGATTTACCGTTTTCCATGAAACACATGAGCTCAATTATCCTCTTTATTTCCTCAAATTAAGAAATCAAATATAATTTTTTCATTATACTTTCCAGTTCAAGAATACTAACTAATTATATAATTATTTAAAAATTATTCTAAGCTGCAAAATTTAAAAACCTATATTTTTTATGTTTTTAATAAAGATAATACTGAAGGAAAAAATTAATTTATTTTTTCAACGATCTAACGACAACGAAGCAGACAAAAAGTATTTTTAAAGGACTAACTAAATACAATTACAAAGAAGCTATCAAAGTAATAGCCGGACCCTTAGACTATACCTATCAAATAACAAAGTTTATTTATATTGAAAGTAATGAAGCTTATATTCAATTATTAGATAATGTGGAATGGATGGTTTTAATCCATGCATCATTGGATTTTATAATACAGCTTTATTCATAAGGTCAAAATGGAAAGAGAGACATAGATATCACTATACTCACAATTTTAGAAATATTAACTTCCTTAGATTTTTACTAAAACCCAACAATAAACTTATTAATAAAAATAAAATTCAAATAAAATAAAATTTATCTTAAATTAGTCTCTTATATTATTCTTATCATTTATAAAATTTGATTTATGAAAAAAGCAGTAAGTGAAAATTATACTAAAATTAACCACATACTAACAAAAGCTTTTGTAAATAATAAGTCTGTAAATTTTGTTATAAAACAAAAAAATGAAAAATATATTTCAAGGTTGATGGATTATTCTCTATATATGGGTAAAAAATTTGGGGATATATTTTTAAATGAAAAAGAAACCGCCTGTGCAATACTCATAGATCATAAAAAAAAGAAAACTACATTAAGAACCCTTATACGAGATATTAAATTTGCCTGTTGTGTGAGTGGATTAAAAAATGCCTATAAAGTAGTGAAAAAAGAAAAGATTACTCATAAAACACTGCCTAAAAGCATTAATTTTATTCAACTATGGTTTCTGGGGGTTGATGTTTTACAGCAGGGAAAAGGGAAAGGTACTGATTTTCTACAAGAGCTTATAGAATATTATAAAGGAAAAAAAGAAGCTATTGTATTAGAGACATCAACAGTAAAAAATATTCAATTTTATGAAAAAAATGGGTTTGAAATATATTGTGTGAATAAAGAAGATTTTGGATTTGATTTTTATTTTTTTATATATAGATATTAATAATGTTCGGAACAGAAATTCAATTTAATACATTCATTTATATATGTATCGCCTTTATTAATTCATTTCCTGTATTATTTAATGAAAATACAAGAAATATCATATAAAATTTTTGATACTATCAGTATGTATCCTATTAAATAATTTATCATCGGGACTTCTGCCCGATAATAATTTGAAAATAAATACCCTTTCCCGGAATATATGAGCATATGTTGTAGGATTAAGTACAACAATATATTATTTATATTATATATACACTGAATATGATATTAAAGTCATTGAATTTATAAATATCTATTTTATACTAATAGTTTCAAGTCTTAGTTTAATACTTCTTTTTATATTTTCCTATACTATTTAAATACTCTTGTTTTATCCGGTAAAATATTTTTGATAATTCCACTAATTATTATTACAATAATTTTCTTCAATACCATTCATCAGGAATTAAAAAAATAGCAGAAGTAAAAATATCTGATAAAACCATACATGAATTAACAACAAAATAAAAAAAGACTGGAAGTCTCTTAATTATAGCTCAACTTTTTATTATTGCTATTTTTGATAGATGAGCGTTAATTAAGGCTTTTGAAATACAAGAAGCAGCTCACCTATTAGTATTGATAGCACCTATCAGGTTATTCTTCATATCACAACTATTATAGATAAAATTCTAAAAACACTCATTTTACATTCACAAAATATCCTGTATTATTTTTTGATTATGGTCAAAATATAGTACAATAAATCAATTGAAAAAAACAGAAATAAGAAGATTACACCTACTCTAAATTAGGTTCGTTTGAAGATGTTGTAGCTTTTAAATATGATATAATAATTAGAAATGGATAGAAATTAAAAAATGATTAATTTGGAAACTGATTATATTAAATTATTTCGAGGGATATATGGGAAATATTAAAAATAAAAAACCGCTAATCTTTTGAATTTCAAAATGATTAACGGTCTTTGAGTACCCCAGACGGGACTTGAACCCGTACAGCCTAATGGCCACAGGATTTTAAGTCCTGCGTGTCTACCAATTCCACCACCGGGGCATTAGTATTTTTAGTATTTTAATTATCAAACCTGAGCGAAAAACGGGACTCGAACCCGCGACCCCGACCTTGGCAAGGTCGTGCTCTACCAGCTGAGCTATTTTCGCGCTTCAATTAACGTCTTTCTTGTAAATTGGTTTGCAAATATAGAATTGATTTTTCTTATCTGCAAACTTTTTTTTCATTTTTTAAACTATTTTTACTCTCAAATTATTTATACCATTAGTACTCAATCTATTAAAAAATTACTAATTTAGTAATGCTAAGGCTAAAAAGGTTTCAAAACTTCTATTTATATCTGATTTATGCATCTTCAACTTAAAAAAAAGAATAGAATTTTTATTAATTGTTTATATTTGTCGAAAAGTTATTCAAAATTTAAAAGTGAAAGCAAGAAAGGAATTTATAGCGGGTATAATAGTAATTGTAACTTTATTAGCCTTTTGGTGGTTGTTTAAATTTTTAAAAGCGCAAAACGTTTTTACAAATCAAAACACCTATTATGTAAAATATAATAAAGTAGAAGGCTTATCTAAATCCAAAAATGTAAATATAAACGGCTTAAAAGTCGGAATGGTGGAATCAATAATTCCTGTACCTACCAAAACAAAAAATATAAGCTTTATTGTAGCAATAAATGTTGATAAAGATTATCAATTTTCTAAAAATTCTGTAGCTCAAATAGTTACCAGCTTTATGAACGGTGCAGAAATTAACTTGGTTCTGGCTGAAGATCAAGCAGAAATAGCAAAAACAGGAGATACTTTGAAAGGGAGTTTATTGCCGGGCCTAATGGATTTAGCCGAAGAAAAGATAAAACCAATTAGTGATAATGCCAATAAAGTTTTATTAAGACTGGATTCTACTCTAGCTTCTACTAATAAACTTCTTAATGAAAAAAATCGACAAAATATAGAATCTTCTTTAGCAAATTTAAATCAAGCTATAGCAGAATTCAATAAATTAGGTAAAGGGGCTAACCAATTGCTGGCTAATAATTCTTCAAAAATTAATTTAGCTATTGATAATGCCAATAAAATGATAGTTACAACCAATACTACGGTTGAAAAATATGGAATGATGGCTGATAAGATCAATAAAGCAGATTTAGATCTTGCCGTTAAAAAATTAGAATCTACATTAAATAATCTTAACGAAATATCCGGTAAAATAAATTCGGGAGAAGGCTCAATGGGCAAACTAATGAATGATCCCGGTTTATATACTAACTTAACTCAAGCTTCTAAAAATTTAAGTGTTTTATTGGATGATTTAAAAACCAATCCAAAAAGATATGTTCACTTTTCAATTTTCGGAGGTGGCGGAAAAAAGAGTAAACAAGAAGGAACAGCCAAATAATATAGTATGTTATAAGGGTTGAATATCCACTAATACACTATTTATGGATTACATACAGAGCATCATATTCTTACTTCTTGCATTTGCAGGAATTGGATTGTTTGTTCGTAATATCCTTAAAATAAAAAGAAATATATTATTAGGTAAAGCAGAAAACCGTTCGGATAATCCCTCCAAAAGATGGAAATTAGTTTTACGTATTGCCGTTGGGCAAGGGAAAATGTTAGCCCGTCCGGTTGCCGGAATTTTGCATCTTGTTGTATATATAGGATTTGTCATCATAAATATAGAATTAATTGAAATATTTGTTGATGGTATATGGGGAACCCATCGGTATTTCGGAAAAATTCTCCCCTCTCCTCTTTATAATTTGACAACCGGAACGGTAGATATTCTATCATTTTCTGTTTTAATTGCGGTAACCCTATTTTTTATACGAAGAAACATACTCAAAGTTCCAAGGCTTAATTCTAAAGATTTGCTGGGTTGGCCGCATATGGACGGAAATCTAATTTTGATTATTGAGTTCTTAATGATGCTTTCTTTGCTCATTATGAATGCTGCCGATTTTACTCTTCAAAAAAAAGGTATTTTATATTCATGCGGATTTTTTCCTGTAAGCAATTGCATTTTTAATAACGTATTTTCGACTTTTTCAGTTGAAAGTTTGTATATAATGCAAAAATCAGCCTGGTGGTTTCATTACATCGGGGTTCTCTTTTTTTTAAATTACTTATATTTTTCCAAACACTTACATATCCTATTTGCTTTTCCAAATACTTATTTTGCTAACCTTCACAATCAAGGTCAACTTAATGATTTGGACACTGTAACTAAAGAAGTAAAATTATTATTAAATCCCAATGCTGATCCTTATCAAGCATCAACGGAAGAATCAGTACCTGAAAAATTCGGTGTCAGTGACGCTACTGATTTATCTTGGATCCAATTATTGAATGCATATACCTGCACTGAGTGTGGAAGGTGTACATCTAGTTGTCCGGCAAACTTAACCGGAAAAAAATTATCTCCAAGAAAAATCATGATGGATGTTCGTGATCGTATCGAGGAAATCGGTAGAAATATTGACAAAAACGGGAATTTTTTAGATGACGGCAAACAACTTTTAGGTAACTATATTACTCCTGAAGAGATTTGGGCTTGTACAACTTGTAATGCTTGTGTGGAGGCTTGTCCATTATTGATAAACCCTCTTTCCATACTAATTGATTTGCGCAGATATTTAGTAATGGAGAAAACTGCTGCACCTAGCGAATTAAATTCTATGATGAGCAATATTGAAAATAATAATGCCCCTTGGCAATTCAGTCAAAATGATAGAGCCAATTGGACTAAAGAATAATTTTAATTTATTTTTGTAAATAAACATAAAATATGGATCGACCTATTAAAACCATGGCAGAATTTAAGGCAGAAGGAAAATCCCCTGAAATACTTTTTTGGGTGGGATGTGCCGGAAGTTTTGATGATCGAGCCAAAAAAATAACAAAATCATTTGCTTCTTTACTTCAAAAGGCCAATATTGAATTTGCTATTTTAGGGCAGGAAGAAGGTTGTACCGGAGATCCGGCCAAAAGAGCCGGAAATGAATTTCTATTTCAAATGCAGGCCTTGATGAATATTGAAGTTTTAAATTCATATGAAATAAAAAAAATTGTTACCGCTTGTCCTCATTGTTTTAATACTCTAAAAAATGAATATCCTCAATTAGGAGGAACATATGAAGTTTTACATCATACACAGTTTTTAGTTTCTCTTTTAAATGAAGGAAGAATAAAAGTTAAGGGAGGAATTTATAAAGGAAAAAAGATAACTTTCCATGATCCCTGTTATTTGGGAAGAGCTAATGATGTGTATGAAGCTCCTCGTGAATTGTTGGCCCAATTGGAAGTTAATTTGTTAGAGATGAAAAGATGTAAACAAAACGGTTTATGTTGCGGTGCGGGTGGAGCACAAATGTTTAAAGAACCAGAACCCGGTATCAAAGATATCAATGTTGAGCGAACAGAAGAGGCATTACAACTTAATCCCGATATAATAGCAACGGGATGTCCTTTCTGCAGTACGATGCTCACAGACGGTCTTCAATCAAAAAATAAAAACTCTCAAATCTATGTTAAAGATTTAGCAGAGTTGTTGAATGAAAATTTAAGCTAATCTTATCCACCTCTCCTACTTATAAATCTTTTTTTATTATAACTGTATCTTATTCAGTTAAATATATCATAATCTGTCTTAAATATTTATTTTTTATTTTGAAATATTATTAGTTTATTTGCTTTAAAATAAAATATTTATTCCATTAATTACTATTTATATTATATAACAAATTTGAAAAAAACTATTATATTGTATTAAAATTATAGTTCTTGAATAGTAATCTTTAGTAGATCAATTTCTTTAAATTTATCATAAATCATTTAAAAATTAATTACGTAGACCAAGCCAATAAAAACCACCTCATGAGAAAAACTAACCGAAAAATATATTTTGTTATCCTATATTTATTTACAGCGATAGGTATATATGCTCAAAATATTAATGAAAAGAATAACATACACGAAGATTCCCTATTATCCAAAGAAAAAAAAGATTCGCTTAAGATTCAAGAACTTAAAATGCAAGTTCAGGAATTAAAATTAAGCCAAATTGCCCTTCTGAATGAAAAGAAAAATATGGGAAAAACCGATTCCCTAAAAAAAGCATTACAAAAAAAACAAATTGATTCATTACGGGCGATCACCAAAGGGTATCCTGTTGTAATCGATAATGACACTTTATTCAATTTATATGCTCGGAGAGGCGGCGTTATGCCCGCAGACCGGGCAAGTAAGGTAAAGGAAGTGATAATAGCAGAAGGAAAAAAACTAAAGCTTAAGCCCGATTCCATATACATGTTTGAAACCGAATACGTTACAGATATCATGTCCGGAGACAAGGTTATAATTACTTTATCGGATCAAGATGGTTTATGGCAAAATACCACTCGTCAAGATCTTGCCAAAAAATATACAGCAATTATTTCCAAAAAAATATCTGAATTACACTCCAAATATGGTCTTCAACAAAAAATTAAGTCATTTTTAATTTTATTTTTAGTCATTATTGCTCAAATAATTGCCATATATTTTACCCAAAAATTATTTATTAAAATTAAAAGTCGCCTCAAGAAAATAATTAATGAGAAATTCAAAGCGAATAAATTTCTTACGAATGATCGACAGGAAGTTTTATTGGTTTCTATAACAAAAGTTACCAAATATTCATTTATCATTGTCCAATTAATTATATCTATTTTTATCATATTTTCGATTTTCCCTGAAACAGAAAAATATGTATATCACATGTTTACTTTTATGGGAAATCTTGCTAAAGATATGGGAAATACCATTATACATTATATTCCCAATTTAGTTAAGATAATTTTTATATATATAATTTTCAAATACATAATAAAAATATTAAAGTATTTTTCAGGAGAAATAGCTGAAGAAAGAATTAAAATCAAAGGCTTCTATCCAGATTGGGCGCATTCAACGTTCAACATACTTCGATTTTTACTTTATTCTTTTATGTTTATTATGATTTGGCCTTTACTTCCTAATTCTAATTCTCCTGCCTTTCAAGGGATTTCCGTATTTATCGGTCTTATTATATCGTTAGGATCTACTACCGTAATAGGAAACTTAATGTCCGGATTGGTTATTACTTATATGCGTGCATTTAAAATCGGAGATCAGATTAAGCTGAATGATACGATTGGTAATGTAGTAGAAAAAACACCTTTTGTAACGAGAGTTAGAACTTCAAAAAATGAATTGATTACTATTCCTAATTCCTTTATTCTTTCTTCTCAAACAGTTAATTATAGCGCTTCGGCAAGAAATTACGGGATTATAATATATTCAGATATTACGGTAGGTTATGATATTCCCCGCAAACAAGTGGAAGATTTACTTATTGAAGCGGCTACTAATGCAGAAGGAGTGTTAAAAAATCCTGCTCCATTTGTATTGGTGAAAGAATTGGAAGATTTCTATTGCTGTTATCAGATTAACGCTTATACGGATCGGGATTTGGCTATGCCTAAAGTTTATTCAAATCTTCATAAAAATATTATGGATCGTTTTCATGAAGAAGGAATTGAAATTTTATCGCCTCATTTTTATGCAGAACGCGATGGTAATGAAATTGTAATGCCCTCCCAATACAAACACCAATCCAATGATTGAACTGACACAACACAATAAAAAAGGCCTTAAAAAGGCCTTTTCTTCTTTTATATTTATAGTTTAAACTGGGAATCGTCTAATTTAGGATTTATTTTATAGCTGGTTATCGTTTGAACCGCTGTTTGACCAGGTACTTTGGTTTTTATTTTGGTGGAGAACTTATATCCTTCAAAATCTTTGTAATCTGAATATTCTTTTGATACAACTTCATTTTCTTTTACAGTTTCTTCTTTTACTTTAAATCCCGTATTTACATCGAAATAAAGAATAGTTTTAATGGTTCCTTCTGTAACCGTGATTTTATATACTTCTTTACCGTCTAAATTTTTCTTACCGTCTAACACCGCATTATCTTTGGTAATATACAATTCTGAAAAAATCCCTTTCTTAACTTTCATTTCATTTAATTCATCTTTTTCACCGGTTGCAGGTAAATTTGAAAATAATTTTTTCCCGTCAAAACCTTTAATAATGGTTTGACCCATGATTGATATTTTAGATACAAATTTATTAGGTGCTTTGTATTTAATTTCTAAATCAGCAGGTTCCGGCAACTGAGCAAATGTTATTTTGCCCTCAGAAATCAAAGTGGTTATTTGTTGTAATTTTTCTTTACTACCGGCCACAGCAACGTAATAATGATTTAAAACGGATTCTAACGTTGGTTCTTTTTCAATCTCTTCGGATAAAACTGTACAATGGGTACCGGTTACTACATTTGCTTTCGCTATAAAAGAAATAACCAGTAATAAGGTAAGTATTTTTCTTTTCATTTTATTTAATTATTTAAAAAATTAATATGTATTATTAAAAATTGATAATTTAGAGTTACTAATAAAACAACTATTGAATTCGACCGGTATATTCAACTGTTTTCTTATTCATAATTTCTTTTCAGAATTATTCTTAAATAATGATCCTATTTCCAAATATTCAGAACATTTAGAGACTTAAGCTTCTATATATTATCTTTCCCTTTGTGCTATTACTTCCTTTAAAATATTTAATACCCCATCTTCATCATTGGAATCTGTTTTAAATTTGGAAATTTTTTGTAATTTAGGATGTGCATTTTTCATTGCGTAACTAAAATAGCTTTCCTGCATCATTCCTATATCATTTAAAAAATCTCCAAAAGCCATAGTTTCTGCTTTAGATATGTTTAATATTTCTTGAACTTCTTTTAAAGCAAATCCTTTATCGGCATTTTTAACGGAAATATCCAGCCAAAATTTACCTGATACAACTACTTGGTAATTTTCGCTAAGGTGTTTCACATAAGGCAAAATATTTTCTTCCGAACCTACACTGTTGTATATCGCCATTTTGACTATCTGATCATCAATAGGCTCCTGAAAGCTCGAAATAATTTTCCTTTTAGGATAATAGGGAGCTATTTGTTTTTCAAATTCCGAAAATCCTTCTTCAATATATGCACTTTTTATACCACATAAAAGCATTTGAGTATCGGGTAAGGGACGTATCAGTTGGGCTACTTCATGGATAACATTTTGATCCAATTCATGGATAAATAACTGCTTTCCTCTATGTACTACGTTTCCTCCATTTTCAGCAATAAAATATATTTCATTCTTAATTTTTTCAAAAACCCCTAAGAGACTTTCATACTGTCTTCCACTTGCTACGACAAATTTTATATCCAACTTTTTCAGTTTTTCATATATTGTAAAGAACTCTTGATTGAGTGTATAATCTGAATGAAGCAGTGTTCCATCCATATCTGTAACTACCAGTTTTAGCTTACTATAGTCCATATATTATTTTAGTTAGCTTTTAAATTATGTTTTATTGTTAATCCGTTTATAAAATCTGAAATTCCCATTCTTTTCTTTCCTTCTAATTGAACTTCAGTTAAAAAATAGAATCCATCGGCGGCTGCAATTTTAAATGTTTTTTTGCCTTCAATACATACAGTTCCAATATCTAGAATATGTTTTTCAATTTTATAATGCCCCTTATAAATTTTTAATATTTTAGAATCTCCATTTATCGACAAATGGGTAAAAGCAGCAGGATAAGGACTTAAACCTCTTATTAAATTGTGTATATTTTCTAAAGGTGCATCCCAATGTATTTGACAATCTTCTTTAAATAATTTAGGAGCATATTTATACTCAACCCCCTCTTTTAAAATTTGTTTTTGAGGTTTTAATGTTCCTTCTGAAAGGCCTTCAAGAGTTTTAACTACTAATTGTTTTCCTAAATTTTTTAGTTTATCATGTAAAATTCCGGCGTCATCGGAATCATCAATTTCAGTCTTAGCTTGCAACAAAATTTCACCGGTATCAATTTTATCATCAATAAAAAATGTGGTAACCCCCGATTCTTTATCTCCATTGATAATAGCAAAGTTAATAGGTGAAGCTCCTCTGTATTGAGGCAATAAGGATGCATGTAAATTAAAAGTTCCTAATTTTGGAATAGACCAAACTTCTTTAGGTAATAAACGAAAAGCTACAATAACGATTACATCCGGATTTAATTGTTGAAGCTGATTTATAAATTCGGGATCTTTCATTTTTGCGGGTTGGAACAAAGTCAAATCTTGACTTACTGCATATTTTTTAACGGCTGATTCAGCCATTTTTTGTCCTCTTCCTGCCGGTTTATCAGGAGTAGTTACTACTCCCACTACTTCATATCCGGATTTTATTATTTCTTCTAAAGGAGCTACAGCAAACTCCGGAGTTCCCATGTAGACTATTCTTAGAGCTTTTCTTGTCATGTAAAATTCGCGTATAAATTTTGTATAATACAAAGGTAAACATTGTATTTTTTGTATTATACATTTATCACTTTTTTATATTTATACATTTTACATTTTTGTTCTGAAAAAAATCATTATATTTGCAGTTCAAAAAAACGAAAATTTTATGTATGCAATTGTAGAGATAGCAGGGCTTCAATACAAAGTTGAGCAAGACCAAAAATTGTTCGTAAACCGTTTAAAAGCAAATATAGACGACGAAGTAACTTTTGACAAAGTATTGCTTACCGATAACGGTTCTGTAACAGTTGGCGCCCCGGTTATTAATGGAGTGACAGTAGTCGCTAAAGTTTTAGATCAAGTAAAAGGAGACAAAGTAATTGTTTTCAAAAAGAAAAGAAGAAAAGGTTACAAAGTAAAAAACGGTCACAGACAACAATTTACTCAAATTCAAATTGTTTCCATTGGTGGTGCAGAAGCTCCTAAAAAGGCTGCAAAAAAAGCAGCTCCTAAAAAAGAAAAAGAAGCTGAAGTTAAAGAAGTAAAAGCAGAAGATTAATTTAAAAGTAATTAAAGCATGGCACACAAGAAAGGAGTTGGTAGCTCCAAAAACGGTAGAGAATCACATTCCAAAAGATTAGGAGTAAAGATTTTCGGTGGTCAAGACGCCAAAGCAGGTAACATCTTAGTGAGACAAAGAGGAACAACTCATCACCCAGGTGATAATGTTGGAATGGGAAAAGACCATACTTTGTTTGCTCTTACAGATGGTGTAGTAGTTTTTAGAAAAAAACAAAATAATCGTTCTTATGTTTCAATACAACCTAGTACTGAAGCTCAAGCTTAAAATTTAATACGATTATATTAAAAATATGAAAATCCGGTAGTAACTATCGGATTTTTTTTATTTATTAATTTTTAAATAAAAATCAACATTACCGGTTTAACTTTAAAATCAATAACAACTAAAAACTATGAAAACATACCCTTAGGATTGAATTTTAATTAGTTATCTATGTACTATGATTTTTTTAAAATAATCTAATGGAGACATTATGAATTTAACAATTTTAAATGTTGCCAGATATAAACAAGTAATGACAATTATAGCTGTAACACCTAAATTTAAGAGTAAGTTTGGGTTAAAATTCAATAGAGGAAATAATTCAACATATAAAAAATTTATAATAATGTGATGCATCAAGTAAATTTCCAAAGTTTTAGAACCATATTTACCCAGGGTATCCGGTATTACATTTATAATTCCAATTGAAACCGTTATTGCTAAAACATACGCTAAAATCCTATATAAGAATCCTTCATATCGGGTACTATAATTTTTTATGTAAGGATCTTCCCCGAATAAAGAAATCAAAAATTCTTTATTTACAATGAAGTAAATACTAATAAATACTACAACCAAAAATAATATTGCATATAATTTATTGATATTCCTTATCCTTACAATACTGACTTCCTTACAAAAAGCACCAAGTAAAAAATAAGGAAAAAAGGTAAGTATTCTAAACATGAATATTTCGGTATCTAAGAATCCTACGCCCAAAGGGAATAAAAAAGAGATTAATAAAAAAGAAACTTTTGAAACCTTATCTTTTGCAATTAAAAATAAAAAACGCCATACTAATAATCCAATGATATACCATCCTTTGGGTTTCATAAAAAAAATTATCCAATTTTTAAATCCTGTAAAAATTATAGGAAATGAATAAATAAATTGGAATATGGTAAAAGTAATTATTAATGATATAAAAGATTTTTTATATTTTTCCCAAGTAATATTTTTTGAAAAATAACCGGATATAAAAATAAATAACGGCATATGAAAGGTATAAATAAAACCAAAGATCGTATCCACTATATGCCCGCTATTATATTGCAAGGTATGTCCATAAACCATTAAGAATATTAATACGAATTTTAAAGAATCAAAGAGCTTATTTCTTTTCATAAGAACTATATTTTATTTCCAAAGAATGTTATTATCTTTCATGTAATCATAGCAGCAGTATTTAGTATTAGTAGTAGTTTTATTTATTATTATAATTTAAAAATTTTTTCGGCATTTTCAGAAGTTATAGCCCCTATTTTTTCAGGCAACATCTCATAGATATCTGAAAGTTTATCGGCAATAATTTTTAAATAGGATGATTCATTTCTTTTGCCACGAAAAGGAGAAGGCGCCAAATATGGAGAATCTGTTTCCAAAACAATCTTTTCAATAGGAATTTCTTTTAAAAACTGATCTATTTTTCCATTTTTAAAAGTAACAACTCCTCCGATTCCCAAATAAAAGCCTAAATCTATAAACTCTTTTGCCTGTTCTAAGTTACCCGTAAAACAATGAATTATGCCATACAAGTTTGCATCTTTTTCTTTTCTTATGATTTCCAATACTTCATTAAAAGCTTCTCTAACATGAATAACGATCGGAAGTTTATATTGTTTAGCTAATTGAATTTGTTTTACAAAAGCATACTTTTGAATTTCCAAAGTTGAAGTATCCCAAAATAAATCCAATCCTATTTCTCCAACAGCCGCAAATTTTTCCTCGGAAAGTTTATTTTCAATAAATGCTAACTCCTTTTCGTATGAATCTAATTTTACATCGCAAGGATGAAGCCCCATCATTAAAAACATGTTTTCAGGATATTTATTTTTAAGCTCTTCCATCTTAGGATAATAAGATGAATTTATGGAAGGTAAGTAAAAACGTTGTACTCCATGATCCAGGGCTCTTTGAATCACTTCTTCTCTATCGTGATCAAACTGTTCAGAATATAAATGGGTATGACTATCTATCAATAGCATTGTTTAATTTGGGTATTTTTTAATTTATCTTAATAAGAATCATTCATTTTTTTTCTTAATTCCTGATATTCTTCTTTAAAAGCACCCGGTGGTAAAAGAGGCTCTAAATTCTGAATATTTTTTACGATGCTATATAAAAATTTTTTATAGGCTATCGTGTGAGTATTTTGAATTTTGTGTTGTAAAGAAGTGTTTACTTTTTTCACCATTTGCATGGTTGAAAATTCATCAGGTGAAATATGGGCATTTTTAAATTTCTCCCATATATATTTTATGGCTACATCATTTGGATGTATTAAATCTTCTTTATAAAAACGATAATCCCGTAAATCATCCATCATAAATTCATACGATGGGAAATATTCACAATTATCGTATGATTCGACCACCGAATGGATGGCACATAAAAGCTTGGATTTACTTATATTATTTTCAACCATACCATCTTTAATATGTCTTACCGGACTTAATGTAAAAAAAATCTTCATGTTTTTCTTTCCCATATCCGTCAACATTTCAATGATGTTTTTCAAAGAAGTTTTTATTTGATGTTCTGCCAATAATAATTTAGAAAAATGTGTATTCGGAATTTTATGACAATTAGCTACTATTATATCAAATTGATTTAATTTGTATACAAATGAAGTTCCTAAAGTAATTATAACCATATCGGTCTCTTGAAGAAACTTATTAGCTAAATTTATATTCTTATTGATATGAGATAATACCCTATCTTTTGATATATCATTAAAAGAAGAATGATGATCCCAACTTAAATATAATTCTTCATATTTGAAAAGTTCTGATGATTGATATTCTTCCTGAGAATAAATTCTCATGATTGCATTTTCAACAGCTAAAGGATGGAATATAACACCAAAAGGATTATGAAATACTGAAAACTTATACTGAGATAATTTATTGGAAATTTCGGTAGCGAAACAGGAACCTATAGTAAATATTTTACTTTTGTAATCAAGTTTAATTGAATTTGGATTATATGGTAATTCTGTTCTAAATATCATCTTTATTAACTTTCCCTAACTAATAAATAATCGATCAGTTTATAAAAAGACTGTTTTTTGGTAGCATCTGCTTTAACTTTATCTAAATAGTTTTTTGCTTGATCTGAATAGGTTTTAATTAATTCTAAACATGAATCTCCTACATTCAAATCATTAAAAATAGCTAAAACTTCGTTTACTTTGTCTATATTTTCTCCTGTAATAGTATACCAACCATTTAATTTTTGCCTCTGTTCTTCATTTGCTTTTTGTCGAGCTAAGATGTATAAGATCGTTTTCTTATTTTCAACAATATCTCCTGCATGTTTTTTCCCTACAGATTTTTGATTTCCAAATACATCCAAATAATCATCCATTATTTGAAAAGCAATTCCCAACGATTTGCCAAATTCATACATATTTTTTGAGTCCTCTTCATCTGCTTCTGCTAATAATGCGCCCATTTGAAAAGCACAAGCACACAATACAGCCGTTTTTCCGGTAATCATGTTAATGTATTCTTCATATGACACATCCGATTGTTTTTCAAAATTCATATCATACTGCTGTCCTTCACAAACTTCTAAAGCAGTTTGAGAAAACAAATGAAAACATTTTTTAAATAATTGAGGTTCCAAGTCCTCTAACATTTGAAAAGACTTAACCATCAACGCATCACCCGATAGAATTGCAACATTTTCATCATATTTAACATGAACGGTTTCTTTGCCTCTGCGCAAAGTGGCTTTATCCATAATATCGTCATGCATCAAAGAGAAATTGTGAAAATACTCTATCCCTAAAGCAGGTTTTACGGCTCTTTCAATATTTCCTTTAAATAGATCACACGACATTAATAAAAATATAGGACGTAATTGTTTTCCGCCTATTGATAAAATATAATTGATGGGGTCATAAAGTTGATGGGGAGGATTTGTTAATTTATGTTTACTTATAGCATCTCTAATAATTAATCTATATTTATCTAAAAAAGGCATTTTTTCGTATTTTCCTATATATATTGTTACAAAGATAAGGTTTTGTAAAATATTCTTCCTACCCTTGTGAATAAATTTACTATCAATATTTTACATTTGATAGGAATAATTAATTTTTTATAGATTTTAAATATAAATAAATAGGTTTTTTTTAAAATGAACACTATGGTAGAATTGGACAACATAATCCCCAAAAAAGAATTTGCTAAATTTTCCACCCCTATAAATTGGAAGATAGCACCAACCCAACATTGGGCTGTCATTGGACCAAATGGAGCAGGAAAATCTTTATTGATTGATATTTTATTAGGTAAATATGCTTTACAAGAAGGTAAAATTAGATATACTAAAAAATTTAATCGTCTCTCTGATTTTATAAAAATAGTTGCTTTTAAGAATATTCATGCCTTTTCCAAGACTCAAAACAGCTATTACCAACAAAGGTGGAACAAAGGATTGGAAGATGAAACGCCCCAAGTTAAGTATCTATTATTCAAGAATACTGATTTACAATGGATGGAATATCTCATTTCCTTAGTAGGAATTGAAGACTTAATGGAGAAAAATATTGATCTCCTTTCGAGCGGAGAACTCAGAAAATTTTTAATTATTCAATCTTTATCCACTAAACCCGAGATTCTAATATTAGACAATCCGTATATTGGCTTAGATACTAAAGCCAGACAAGTTTTAGATCAGGTTTTACTCAACCTTAAAAATTTACAAAACTTACAGGTAATAGTACTCATCTCAAACATTGCTGATATTTCTCCAATCATTACTCACGTTTTACCCATTAACAACAAAACATTATTCCCAAGTAAAACCTCTCAAGAATTTTTTGAAGATAAAAAACTGCAAAATGAATTGTTTCCTCATTTTAAATATGAATTAAAAAAACTTCCATACCCCATTAATCAACCAAAGGAAATTAGTTATAACTATGCTTTACAATTAAATAATATAAATATCCGATATGGCAACCGAACCATTTTGAAAAATATATCTTGGAAAGTTAAAAAAGGTGAAAAATGGGCATTATCCGGTCCTAATGGCTCCGGAAAATCAACTTTATTGAGTGTAATTGCTGCCGATAATCCTCAAGCGTATGCCAATGACATTCTCCTTTTTGATAAAAAAAGAGGAACAGGAGAAAGTATTTGGGATATTAAAAAGCATATGGGATATATATCACCCGAAATGCATTTATATTATCAAAAAAATGTAACATGCTTGGAAGTAGTTGGATCAGGATTTTTTGATACTATTGGTTTATACAGAAAATGTGATCAAGAGCAAATAAAAATATCCTTGCAATGGATGGAAATTTTGGGAATTGAAAAACTTAAAAATTCTTCTTTTCTCTCTATATCTACAGGAGAACAACGTTTAGTTTTATTAGCTCGTGTATTTGTAAAAAATCCTTCGCTCGTTATTCTTGATGAACCCCTTCATGGACTGGATATGAATAATAAATTTCGTGTTTTGCAAATTATCGAAAAATTTTGCGATTCAAGCAAAGCTTTGATCTACGTGACCCATTATAAAGAAGAACTACCTTCTTTAATAAATCACGAATTGTCCCTAACTAAAATACAATAAAATTCTATTTCCAAAATCAAAAAGGTGTTTTACAGGCATGGTATGTATAAATTGTGTTGGGGAACAGCTCCCACCTAAGGGCAACCCAATAAATAAGATAATATATTTATTTAATGCGCAAACCTTAGCAGGTATTGATATATTTATAGATTTAAAAAAACTGTTAGATGAATTTACCTGTACTAAGGTAAACAAAGTTATTATATTAGAAAGCCAAAACCATCTAACATAATCAACAGCAATCAAGCATATCAAAAGAATAGCTATATATTGACATGTTAAAAATAAAAATATATTATTTGATTTTAAACGAAAATTTTTTTTCAAATAAATAAACATGCTTAAAAAAATTAAACATGTATTTAAAAAAAGCCTAAGAGATAAATTGGATGTTTTTTAAAAATAGGAATTTTCCACATAATTACCTCATCTGTTGAATTAAAGACCCAATAAAGCTCTTTAATACTATTCAAATGATCTGTTCCAAATTTATTCAACTGTTTATAATTATATTTATATTCTTATTGCTGCCATTAAAACAAATTCCTACCAATAAAAAAATAAAAAAAGAAGGGATTAATAATGAAATTTTCTTAATAGATACACTATTTAAATTAGTACTATTGAGATAATAAAGCAAAGGAAAAAAAGTAAAAACAAAATAAGCTTCATGTATAAGAATCATAAATATGCTCATCAAATTACATATCACAATTTTTAATTTAAAAGCTTTTATTTTGTTAATAACATATAATTGTAAAAGAAAATAAACAATCAACAAAACATCTAATGTAAAAAACATTTTATAAGCAATAACATTGATAAGCATAAAGTTTCCAAATAAAATATATGGTTCTAACTTATTTATGTAAAATTCTTTTATTATAATTATTACCAAAAGAATTATAAAAATAAGTTGAAATTTAAAAGGCTCAATAGGTGTGTTATTAGCTAAAAAAAATAAAATACTCCCGAATAATCCCCTTCTAATAAAACCTGCTTCATAATTTATATAAGACCCTTTAATAATTAACCATTCATTGAAATAATCTATAAACTTTAGTTTAACTTCAATTATAATAAAAAAATTTACTAATAAAGAGTTTTCTTTATCATATTCATATTTTTACATTAATTATATAAGTGAACAAAAAATAACAGTAGAAATAATTTATTTAAAATAAATTATAGTGATATTGATTTTTATTATTCATTAAAATATAATTACTAAATTAAAATATTATATGATTATTAACTTAATAGTGTTTTGAATAATGGATAAAACAATAAGATATGAACTCATTTTTTATTACATTTTGATAAATTTCAGATTTATAATTTCACAAACCTAAAAAGTAATGCCTTAAAAAAATACACAAATCAATATAAAGTAAAATTATTTTTTATTAAATTTATTTTGGCAATTAAAAAAATTATCATAATTTAGCGCCCAATTATAATTAATACAAAGAATGTCATTGTTTACTAACATAATTAGCATTATTCTGATTCTGGGTCAAGCTCAGGGTGAGTAATGCTTGTGTTGTAAATTATACAAAATATAAAAAGCCTTTCTCACTCTAAGGAGAAAGGCTTTTTAATGTTTTTTAATCACAAAAAGAAAACGATACCAAGGATGGATAAATTATTCATTTTCGACACTACTTTAAGGGATGGAGAACAGGTCCCGGGGTGTCAATTAAATACAATTGAAAAAATTGAAATTGCTAAAGCATTAGAAGAATTAGGAGTGGATGTTATAGAAGCCGGTTTTCCCATTTCGAGTCCGGGAGATTTCACTTCTGTAGAAGCGATTTCCAAAGCTGTAACAAACCCTACCATCTGCGCTCTAACCCGTGCTGTAGAAAAAGATATAGAAGTAGCTGCCGATGCTCTCAAATATGCCAAGAAAAAAAGAATACATACAGGAATCGGAACTTCTGATTTCCACATAAAATATAAATTTAACTCTACCAGAGAAGAAATCATAAAAAGAGCAGTTGCGGCAACTGCATATGCAAAAAAATTCGTTGAAGATGTTGAGTTCTATGCTGAAGATGCGGGAAGAACTGACAATGAATACTTAGCCCAAGTGGTCCAAGCAGTTGTTAATGCAGGAGCAACAGTAATCAATATCCCTGATACCACCGGATACTGTCTACCTACAGAATATGGTGAAAAAATAAAATACTTAATTGACCATGTAGATATGAAAAATGCCATCTTATCTACTCACTGCCATCAAGATTTAGGAATGGCAACAGCCAACTCACTTATGGGAGTTATCAATGGTGCCAGACAAGTAGAGGTAACCATTAACGGAATTGGAGAGAGAGCAGGAAATACATCGCTTGAAGAAGTTGTTATGGCTATAAAAAGTCATAAAGAATTATCTATTGACACAAATATTAATACAAAGAAAATATACCCGGTAAGCAAAATGGTTTCCAGCTTAATGAATATGCCTGTTCAACCTAATAAGGCAATTGTAGGTAGAAATGCTTTTGCCCATTCTTCCGGAATTCATCAAGACGGAGTATTAAAAAATCTCTCAACTTACGAAATCATTGATCCTAAAGAAGTTGGAATAGATGACAATGCTATAGTGCTTACCGCCCGAAGTGGTCGTCATGCCCTTAAAAGCAGACTGAACTTACTAGGAATTAAAGTAGAAGCGAATGAATTAGCAAATATATACGAACGATTTTTAGAACTTGCTGATAAAAAGAAAGATATTAATGACGATGACCTTTTAATATTAGTAGGAAAAGAACCTAATGAAAGCAACCGTATAAAACTCGATTACTTACAAGTTACTTCCGGAAAAGGAATTAAAAATGCTGCAATTGTTACCCTAAATATAGCCGGCGAAAAATTCACTTCCACTTCTTTCGGAAACGGACCTGTAGATGCAGCAATTAACACCGTAAGAGACATTCTTAAAAAACAAATGACTATTCACGAGTTTTTAATTCAGGCTATAAACAAAGGAAGTGACGACTTAGGAAAAGTTCACATGCAAGTTGAATATAAGGGTAAAAATTATTACGGATTTTCAGCAAATACAGATATTGTGACTGCTTCCGTTGAAGCTTATCTCGATGCAATAAATAAATTCACCGTTTAACACTATATACAAAAACCAATTAAAAAAGAGAATATACCATGAAAACACTTTTTGACAAAATTTGGGATGCTCATACGGTTACGTCTATACAAGATGGGCCTACCCAATTATATATAGATAGGCATTTTTGCCATGAAGTTACCAGCCCCCAAGCCTTTAACGGACTAAGAGAAAGAGGATTAAAAGTTTTTAGACCCTCTCAAACAACGTTAACTGCCGACCACAATACACCCACTTGTAATCAAGACCAACCGGTAAAAGATCCTGTATCCAAAAAACAATTAGATACCCTTTCTAAAAATGCGGAAGAATTTGGTCTTACCCTTTATGCTCTTGGAAATGAGAGAAACGGAGTGGTTCACATTATTGGTCCTGAAAACGGCTATACCCAACCGGGAATGACCATCGTTTGTGGAGATAGTCACACTTCTACACACGGTGCCTTCGGAGCTATTGCATTTGGAATCGGAACCAGTGAGGTTGAAATGGTTTTGGCCACTCAATGTATTCTTCAAAGCAGACCCAAAACAATGAGAATTAATTTTAACGGAGCCCTAAGTGAAGGAGTAACGGCTAAAGATTTAGCATTATATATGATATCTACCCTTACCACAGGAGGAGCTACCGGTTATTTTGTTGAATATGCAGGAGAAGCTATTCGAAATCTAAATATGGAACAACGTATGACTCTTTGTAATTTAAGTATTGAAATGGGTGCACGAGGCGGATTAATTGCACCGGATGAAACTACATTTGAATATCTTAAAGGTAAAGACTTTGCTCCTAAAGGAGATAAATGGAAGGAAGCAGTTGAATACTGGAAAACGTTGAAAACCGACGAAGGAGCCCAATTCGATAAAGAATATACTTTTGACGCTACTAAGATTGAACCTATGGTTACCTACGGTACTAACCCGGGTATGGGAGTATCTATAACCGGATCCATACCTACTTTAGACGGATTGGATGAAACCGGTAAAATATCTTTCAAAAAATCATTGGATTACATGGGCTTTAATCCGGGAGAAAAAATGGAAGGAAAACCCATTGACTATGTATTTATTGGAAGTTGCACCAACGGAAGAATTGAAGATTTTAGAACCTTTGCAAATTTTGTAAAAGGCAGGAAAAAAGCAGAAAATGTAACCGCTTGGTTAGTTCCCGGAAGTCATCGTGTAGCTCAACAACTTATCGACGAAGGTTTATATAAAATATTAGAAGAAGCAGGATTCGAAATTCGTCAACCCGGTTGTTCTGCTTGTCTTGCTATGAACGATGATAAAGTTCCGGCCGGAAAATATGCCGTTTCCACCACTAACCGAAACTTTGAAGGAAGACAAGGTCCCGGAGCCAGAACAATTTTGGCCAGCCCTTTGGTAGCTGCTGCTGCTGCTGTAACCGGAAAAATAACCGATCCTAGAAAACTAAACTAATCCTCTAAAAAAACAAAATGGAAAAATTTAAAACGATAACATCAACCTATGTTCCACTACCAATTGAAAATGTGGATACAGACCAAATCATACCCGCACGTTTCTTAAAAGCTACTAATAAAGAAGGTTTCGGAGATAATTTATTCGCTGATTGGAGATATGATAAAAATGGAAATCCAAAACCGGATTTTGTATTGAATAATCCAACATACAGCGGGAACATATTAGTTGCAGGAAAGAATTTCGGTAGCGGTTCCAGTAGAGAACATGCTGCTTGGGCAGTATCCGGATATGGCTTCCGTGCTGTGGTTTCCAGCTATTTTGCTGATATTTTTAAAAATAATTCCCTTAATAACGGATTACTTCCGGTAGTAGTAAGTCCCGAATTTTTATCGGATCTTTTCGAAAATGTACATTCTGATCCTAACAATACTATTACAATTGATCTGGAAAAGCAAACAATCACCAATAACAAGACGGGAAAAACGGAAATTTTTGACATTAACTCTTATAAAAAAGAGTGCCTTCTTCAAGGGCTTGATGATATAGATTACTTATTATCTAAAAAAGATAAAATTGAAGAATATGAAAAAAACCGTGTTTTTCAATACTAAATTAGATAAAAAATTATCATCTCATTTTTCTAAGTAAAGGTCCCATTGGGTCTATCACGTATCATTAATAAAAACAACAGTATGATAGAAATTATGGATACCACTCTCCGTGATGGAGAGCAAACTTCCGGGGTTTCATTTTCCATGCAAGAAAAACTAAGCGTTGCCCGTCTACTCATAGATATGGGATTAAATAGATTGGAAATTGCTTCTGCTAAAGTTTCTGAAGGAGAATTTTTAACTGTTCAGAAAATAGCCTCTTGGGCAGAGAACGCCGGACACTTAGATAAGTTAGAAATATTAGGATTTGTTGACAAAGGGGTGTCCTTAGATTGGATAAAAAGAACCGGTTGCAAAACAATCAATTTATTAACCAAAGGGTCTCTTAAACACGTAACAGAACAATTACGTAAAACACCCGAACAACATGTAAAAGATATCAAGCATGATATTTCACTTGCTGAATCCATGGGGATTTCGGTGAATATATATTTGGAAGATTGGTCTAATGGTATGATTCATTCAAAAGACTATGTTTTTTTTATGATAGATCAATTGAAAGACCTTCCTATCCAACGTTTTATGCTTCCTGATACTTTAGGAATTCTTAACCCCCTTAACACAAAACTTTTTTGTACGGAAATAGTTCATCGTTACCCGAATATTCACTTTGATTTTCATGCGCACAATGATTACGATTTGGCTGTTGCCAATGTAATGGCCGCAGTAGATTCCGGAATTCAAGGAATTCATGTTACCATGAACGGATTAGGAGAAAGAGCCGGAAATGCTCCATTACCCAGTGTAATTGCTGTTCTCCATGATCAGATGAAGATAAAGACTTCCGTAAAAGAATACATGTTAAATAAAGTAAGTCGTGTGGTAGAAACCTACTCAGGACTAAATATTTCATCCAATCAACCGGTAATCGGAGAAAATGTTTTTACCCAAACAGCCGGAATACATGCCGACGGTGACAATAAAAACAATCTATATTACAATGATTTACATCCGGATCGATTCGGTCGAGTTCGAGAATATGCCCTGGGTAAATTATCCGGAAAAGCTAATATTAAAAAAAATATTGAAGCTTTAGGAATTGAATTGGATGAAAAAGATATGATTAAAGTAACCAACCGAGTTATTGAATTAGGAGACAGAAAAGAAATTATTACCCAAGAAGACCTCCCATTCATCATTTCGGATGTTTTAAATACCAATGAAAATGAAAAGAAAGTGAAAATACTTTCTTATGCTTTAGTTTTAAGTAAAGGTTTGCATCCAACAGCATCCATCCGTATGGAAATTGACGGAAAAATGTATGAACAAACAGCATCAGGTGATGGACAATACGATGCATTCTCTGAAGCTATCAGTCTCATTTATGAAAAATTGAACAAGGCTAAACCTATCCTTACTAACTATAAAGTAATTATTCCACCCGGAGGACAAACGGATGCTCTTGTACAAACGGTTATATCTTGGAAGTTAAATGATTACGAATTTAAAACCAGAGGACTGGATGCTGACCAAACAGAAGCTGCTATAAAAGCGACTGAAAAAATGCTGAATATAATTGAAAACCTTCATTAAAATTGGTAATTATTTAAAAAAATTAGGTTTTAAACTTATTTAATTTAAAAAGTTTATCGTTTATATAATTTTGACGCGGAAATTATTTCCAAATTAAAATGTACTAACGCTTTAAATTCAGGTATGATGAAAACTTTTTAATCATAAACTGGTATAAGGATTAAAAATGCATAACAAATAAAGAATATAAATATAAAGAATATATAAAATGAAATTAAATATAGCCGTATTACCCGGAGACGGGATAGGCCCTGAAATCATAGCTCAAGCCTTAGAAGTAACTAAAGCTATATGCACAAAATTTAATCATGAGCTTACTTTTAAAGAAGCTTTAGTTGGAGCAATAGCTATAGACAAAACCGGAAATCCATATCCGCAGGAAACCCATGATTTATGTATGGATTCAGATGCCGTCTTATTTGGAGCTATCGGAGACCCTAAATATGACAACAATCCATCTGCTAAAGTTCGTCCGGAACAAGGTCTATTAAAAATGAGAAAAGAGCTTGGGTTATACGCAAACCTTCGTCCTATAAATACCTTTCCATCCTTACTACATAAATCTCCGCTTCGTCCTGATCTTGTGGATGGTGCTGATTTTATGTGCGTAAGAGAATTAACCGGAGGTTTATATTTTGGTCGTCCTCAAGGAAGAAGTGAAGATGGTAATACCGCTTACGACACTTGTGTATATACCAGAGAAGAAATTGAAAGAATTGTTAGGCTGGCTTATAAACTAGCAGGACAAAGAAATAAAAAACTGACTATAGTTGATAAAGCAAATGTACTTTGCTCTTCTCGCTTATGGAGACAGGTATCTCAAGAAATTGAAAAAGAATTTCCCGATATCGAAACTGAATATATGTTTGTAGATAATGCTGCCATGCAGATTATTCAATGGCCTAAGCGTTTTGATGTTTTAGTTACAGAAAATCTTTTCGGAGATATACTCACCGATGAAGCTTCCGTTATAACCGGATCTTTAGGAATGTTACCTTCTGCCTCAATCGGTATTCATACTTCCGTTTTTGAACCCATACATGGTTCCTACCCGCAAGCTGCAGGAAAAAATATAGCAAATCCGCTTGCTACCATACTTTCTGCGGCATTAATGTTTGAATATGCTTTTGATTTAAAAGAAGAAGGAGCACTAATCAGAAAAGCGGTGGACGCTTCAATGGAACAAAAAATAGTTACCGAGGACATCGCATTCGATGGTAAAGCTTATTCAACTTCAGAAGTTGGTAATTGGATTGTAGAATATATTAAAAATTCATAGTTTAGTTAATAAAAGGGCTTTCATATAATGAAGTCCTTTTATTTCTTATTTGATTTATAAAACTTTAAAATCTAGTTATAAGCAAAAGAAATTCTACTTTAAAGAATAACTGTCTTTTTCAATTAATAAATTACCTGTTTACCTTACTAATTAGATAAATTAAATTATTTAGATTACTTGTTTTTTAATTAATTATTATAAAAAGATTCATAAATTTCAGAGTATATCCAAAATACAAAAAAAATCACCATCGAATAAATCAATACAATATAAATAGCAAACTTTAATTTATGTTTTTAACATTAAATTATAATTTAATTTCATCAAATATTATTTTATTTACAAATAATATTTGGACATAACAAAAAACAATCTTAATTTTGTCCCATTATTATAAAATTTATACTTAAAACCAATGTATCAACATAACTACATACTATTACTTCTTCTCGTTCTGGTCAATATATATTAATCAGAGAAAGGGATATATGTAAAATCAATTGTAGTTATTAAAAATATTCATAAGCCCTTTCTCTTATTAAGGAAAGGGCTTAAATTTTATAAAAAATAAAATAAACTAAAAAAATGAAATACCAGTTAAGAAGTCACACCAGTACACATGGTCGAAGAATGGCTGGAGCCCGAGCTCTATGGAGAGCTAACGGTATGCGCGAGGAACAAATGGGGAAGCCTTTAATCGCAATTGTCAATTCATTTACTCAATTTGTACCCGGACACGTGCACTTGCATCAGATAGGTCAATTTGTAAAATCAGAAATAGAAGCTTTAGGCTGTTTTGCTGCCGAATTCAATACCATTGCCATAGACGACGGAATAGCCATGGGACACGATGGAATGCTATATTCTCTTCCTTCCAGGGATTTAATTGCCGATAGTGTTGAATATATGGTAAATGCGCATAAAGCAGATGCCATGATTTGCATAAGTAACTGTGATAAAATTACTCCGGGTATGCTAATGGCCTCCATGCGCCTCAACATACCTACTATATTTGTTTCCGGCGGTCCTATGGAAGCCGGAGAATTAAATAATCAACATTTAGATTTAATCGATGCTATGATTAAATCTGCAGACTCAACGGTTTCAGATAAAGAAGTGAATGCCATTGAACGATCTGCCTGTCCAACTTGCGGATCATGTTCCGGTATGTTTACGGCTAATTCCATGAATTGTTTAAACGAAGCAATTGGATTAGCACTTCCCGGAAATGGAACTATAGTAGCCACTCACGCAAACAGAAAAAAATTATTTAAGGATGCAGCCGCCCTAATTGTTAAAAACGCTTATAGATATTATCAAGAGGGAGACGAATCGGTTTTACCTAGAAATATAGCAACGAAACAAGCTTTTTTAAATTCAATGGCGCTAGATATAGCAATGGGAGGTTCAACAAACACTATTCTTCATTTATTAGCTATCGCCAATGAAGCTGAAGTAGATTTCACAATGGACGATATTGATGCATTATCAAGAAAAACGCCATGTCTTTGTAAAGTTGCTCCTAATACAACAAAATATCATATACAAGACGTAAATAGAGCCGGAGGAATTATAGGTATTTTAGGAGAATTGGCTAAAGCTGATTTAATAGATACATCTACCCACCGTATCGATGGTTATACTTTAAAAGAAGCAATAGATATATACGATATTACTAAACCAAACCCTACTCAAGAAGCATTGGATTTATACCAATCGGCACCGGGGAATAAATTTAACTTAGTAATGGGATCACAAAATTCAACCTATTCTACTCTGGATATCGATCGTTCCGAAGGATGTATTCGAGATTGGAATCATGCCTATACTAAGGATGGTGGTTTAGCTATATTAAAAGGTAACATTGCCCTAAACGGCTGTGTAGTTAAAACCGCAGGTGTGGACGAAAGTATATTTAAGTTTACAGGAACTGCTAAAGTATTTCAATCTCAAGATGCCGCTTGTGAAGGTATTTTATCGGGAAAAGTTCAATCGGGTGATGTAGTAATTATAACTTATGAAGGACCTAAAGGAGGACCCGGCATGCAAGAAATGCTCTATCCTACTTCATACATAAAATCTAAGCACTTAGGAAAAGAATGCGCCTTAATTACAGATGGTAGATTTTCGGGAGGAACTTCCGGTTTATCTATAGGGCACGTTTCTCCCGAAGCTGCAGCCGGAGGAGCCATTGGTTTGGTTGAAGACGGAGACATCATTGAAATCGATATTCCTAATCGAACCATTAATGTTAAAATATCCGATGAAGAATTGAAATTTCGAAGAGAACAAGAAATTTCCAAAGGATCAAATGCATTTAAACCGCAAAGAGATCGAAAAATTTCAAAAGCTTTAAAAGCTTATGCTAGTATGGTTAGCTCTGCTGATTTAGGGGCAGTAAGAATAATATAATAAATGACTAAACAATAAGAATAAAGACTATGAATACTAATATTTCAGGAAGTGAGGCTTTAATACAATCCTTACTTAAAGAAGGGGTAGATACCATATTCGGATATCCGGGAGGCGCTATTATGCCGGTATTCGATGCTTTATACGATTATAAAGAAAAAATCAATCATATTCTTGTACGTCATGAACAGGCTGCGGCGCATGCTGCACAAGGCTATGCCCGTGCTAAAGGCAAACCCGGAATCGTTTTGGTAACTTCCGGTCCGGGTGCCACTAACACTGTAACCGGGATAGCAGATGCCATGATTGACAGTACTCCCCTGGTGGTAATTTCGGGACAAGTATTTTCCGGTTTACTGGGAAGTGATGCTTTTCAAGAAGCTGATGTAGTAGGAATAACTAAGCCGATCAGCAAATGGACGTATCAGATACGAAATGCAGAAGATATTCCCTGGGCTGTAGCCAGAGCTTTTTATATAGCCGGTAATGGTCGTAAAGGTCCGGTAGTTTTAGACATAACCAAAGATGCTTTGCAAGGACAAATCGAATATGCCCCTGCAAAAATCAATTTTATAAGAAGTTATCAACCCATTCCCGATTTAAAACCGGAAGAAATCCGTGAAGCAGCCAAACTTATCAATGAAGCAAAAAAACCGTTGGCGTTAATCGGTCAAGGAGTTATCTTAAGCGGAGCGGAAGAAGAACTTAAAAAGTTTTTGGAAAAAGCTGATATTCCCGCCGCATCCACGATGTTAGGTTTATCGGCCATTCCTACTGACCACCCTTTAAATGTGGGACTTTTAGGGATGCATGGTAATGTAGCCCCTAATGTGAAAACTAATGAATGTGATGTTTTAATAGCTATAGGTATGCGATTTGATGATCGGGTAACCGGTGATTTAAAAACGTATGCTAAACAGGCAAAAATTATTCATTTTGATATTGATCCTTCCGAAATTGATAAAAACGTAAAAACTCATGTAAAAGTTTTAGGTGATGCTAAAGCAACTTTAGCTGAGGTAACCCAATTAGTAAACGAAAATAAACACACCGAATGGTTAGACAGTTTTAAAGAATATTACGAGAAAGAATACGATGCTGTAATTGAAAAAGAATTGTATCCTGAATCCGGGAGCTTAAAAATGGGAGAAGTAGTAAGAAAAGTATCGGAAGCTACCCATCATGAAGGTATTTTAGTTACCGATGTTGGACAAAACCAAATGATGGGCGTTCGGTATTTTAAATATAAACAAAGCCGAAGTGTTATAACTTCCGGCGGACTTGGTACTATGGGATTTGGTTTGCCGGCTGCCATTGGTGCAAAAATTGGTGCTCCTGATCGAACAGTTTGTTTATTTGTGGGCGATGGCGGAATTCAAATGACCATTCAAGAATTGGGAACGATCATGCAATATGACATTGATGTAAAAATTATCATATTAAACAACCATTTTCTAGGTATGGTGCGTCAATGGCAAGAATTGTTTTTTGACAAAAGATATTCTGAAACTCTTATGAAAAATCCAAATTTTGAAGCTATTGCTAAGGCCTACAATATTAAATCTAAAACCATAAGCAAAAGAGAAGAGTTGGATCAGGCAATTGAAGAAATGATTAATCATAAGGGATCTTACTTGTTAGATGTTCAGGTTGAAATTCAGGGTATGGTATATCCGATGATTCCGGCCGGTTCGTGTGTTACTAACATTTTATTAGGAGAAACTAACCAAATATAAATCTATGTTATGGAAACTATTGAAACTCAATTTAACTCTGTCGCCCAACAATACGATAAACAGCGAAGAAAATTAATTCCCTGTTTTCAAGATTTTTATAAAATAGCGGTTGAAAATATAAACCTTTCATCATCTTCTCCTAAAATTTTAGATTTAGGGGCCGGTACCGGATTATTATCCGAATTTGTTCTTCAAAAATATCCAAATGCTAAAATTACTTTGGTTGATCTGTCAGAAAAAATGTTAGAAGTTGCTAAAAATAGGTTTGAAACTAATACCTCTATCCATATAATTCGACAAGATTTTACCACATATACATCGACACAACCATTTGATGCCGTCGTGTCCTCATTGGCTATTCATCACTTGGAAGACTCGGATAAAATTAAACTTTATAATTCCATTTTTTCTTATCTTAAAGAGGAGGGCACATTTATAAATGCAGAGCAAGTTTGCGGTGAAGATGATTATTTTTCAAAATTTTATGAAACCCGTTGGAGATATCAAATTGAAAACAGCGGACTTACCGCTGATGAAATTAATGCTTCATATGAAAGAATTAAATTAGACAAAAGAAGTCCCATACTTGCCCAATTAAAATGGCTGAAAGAGGCGGGCTTTAAACATGTTGATTGTCTTTATAAATATTATGACTTTGCTGTTTTATATGCTAAAAAGTAGAAATAACCATGAAAAATAAAACGTTATATACTGTAACTATATTTTCTGAAAACACTGTTGGACTTTTAGGTCAAGTAACCAGTGTTTTTACCAGAAGATTTTTAAATATTGAAACTTTATCGGTATCGCCGTCAGCTATTGAAGGCATACATAAATTTACCATTACGGTACTTTGTGATAAAGAAATGATTGAAAAAGTAGTAAAACAAATCGACAAATGCGTGGATGTGTTGAAATCTTACTATAATACCGACGATGAATTAATTCATCAGGAAATTGCTTTGTATAAATTACCCACTCCTGAATTTTTAAAAATTGGTTCGGTGGAAAATTTAATTAGAAAATATAATGCTCAGATACTTGAAATTAACGAGATTTGTGTTGTCATTCAAAAAACAGGGCATTACACCGATACGCAAGCTTTGTTTCAAGAATTGAGTGAAAATATTAAAGTATTGCAATTTATTCGTTCTGGAAGAATAGCGGTAAATACTTCAAAAATAGAACGCTTAAGTGATATGTTAAGTGAATTAAAAATAAAAGAATCTTTAATAAAAAATTAAAAATACTAACAAGATGGCACAAATGAATTTTGGTGGAGTAATTGAAAATGTAATTACTCGTGATGAGTTTCCTTTAGAAAAAGCTAGGGAAACATTAAAAGATGAAACCATTGCTGTTATTGGATATGGAGTACAAGGTCCCGGACAAGCATTAAATTTAAGAGATAACGGCTTCAATGTAATCGTTGGACAACGTAAAGGAGGTAAAACTTGGGATAAGGCTATTGCAGACGGTTGGGTTCCGGGTGAAACTTTATTTGATATAGAAGAAGCAGCATCAAAAGGAACTATTATTCAATATTTATTGTCAGATGCCGCACAAATTGAGGTTTGGCCTAAATTAAAACCTCACTTAACTGCCGGTAAAGCTTTATATTTTTCTCATGGTTTCGGTATTACTTTTAACGACCGCACCGGAATTATACCTCCTAAAGATATTGATGTAATTTTAGTTGCACCTAAAGGATCAGGAACCAGCTTAAGACGTATGTTCTTAGAAGGAAGAGGGTTAAACTCCAGTTATGCAATTTTCCAGGATGCTACCGGTAAAGCTAAAGACAGAACTATCGCTTTAGGTATTGGTGTTGGTTCAGGATATTTATTTGAAACTGACTTTAAACGTGAAGTTTATTCTGATCTAACTGGGGAAAGAGGTACTTTAATGGGGGCTATTCAAGGAATTTTATTAGCTCAATATGAAGTGTTACGTGAAAACGGACACACTCCATCTGAAGCTTTCAATGAAACAGTAGAAGAACTTACACAATCTTTAATGCCTCTTTTTGCTGAAAAAGGTATGGACTGGATGTATGCAAACTGTTCTACTACTGCACAAAGAGGTGCATTAGATTGGATGACTCCTTTTCATGATGCCACTAAACCTGTATTTGCTAAGTTATATGCAGAAGTAGCTTCAGGAAATGAAGCACAAAGATCAATCGACACCAACTCTAAGCCTGACTATCGCGAAAAATTGGAAGAAGAACTTAAGGCTCTTCGTGAAAGCGAAATGTGGAAGGCCGGAGCTGTTGTTAGAGAATTACGACCGGAAAATAACTAATTAGTATTATATAAAAAAAGGAATATGCAAAATACATATTCCTTTTTTTATATTTACAAATTAAAATTACATTTAAATGTTTATAATTACTAAAAAATCTACTCTTCTAAATTCATCCGCATTAATTTTTCTTTTACTATCTCCCCTTTTCATAACATTATTTTTATCAAATCTATTATTTATATGTAAAATCAGCCTATCTGAATTTACAATGCTTTTTTCGTTTATATTATCTTATTTCATCCTTTTTTTCTTAACAAGAAAAACTCATTGGTACGAATGGATTTTAACTCTTTTATTTTACCTTATATCATATTCACTTAGTATATTTTTCTATGATCTATCTGCCGATGGTCAATGGTATCATTTAGAAAGTATTATAAATCTAAAGAATAGATGGAATCCAATCTATGAAATATCAAAAACTAATGTTGCACAAATATATGTTCAATCCTATCCAAAAGGATATGAAATTATAGCCGCCTCTATTTACTCTTTTACTCAAAAAGTAGAATCTGGAAAGCTTATCAATATAATTGTTCTGATAGCTTCTCTAATATATGTTTTTAAATTGCTTAAACAAACTCAGATAAGCAAGTTGAAGATATATCTATATACATTTCTTATCTGTATGAATCCAATAGTAGTTACTGAACTATTTACCTATTATTTAGACGGTTTCATGTATTCTTGCTTAATCATACTATTTTGTTCTTTTAGTTGCCTATTAAGAAGATATAACAAAATTGATTTAGCGACTTTTATATTTACATTATCAATTTTCTCATCACTGAAATTTACTTCTATTTTATTAGTTTTTATATTCGTATTATTTTCTTTTATATACTTATGGAAAGATCATAAATTTAAATTAAAATATATATTTCCATTTTTAATATCCGGAATAATCATCTTTCCAATAACCAATATAAATCCCTATTTCACCAATTTAAAAAATAATCATCACGTTTTTCATCCCGCATTTGGAAAAGAAAAAATAGAAAACTTACTATCCTCTCATGTAAGTTATGATTTTTACAAAAAAAACAGAATTGAAAAAGCATTTATATCATATTTTTCTTATACCGGTGACAGTAAAAAAACAACTAACTTAAAAATACCTTTTTCATTAAAACTATCCGAAATTAAAGTTCTTAATGAAGTATCTATAACATATGGGGGATTTGGACCTTTCTTTGGAGGAATTGTTATTCTATCGACCCTTCTTTTCATTATTTCATTTTTTATTCCTTCCAAAGCTCCTTCTGGATTGTACTATCTAACCTTAGGGGTTATTGCAAGTATTTTATCATTTCCGGATTTTTGGTTTGCTAGAATGGTTCCGCAACTTTACTTATGCCCTGTTTTGATTCTTTTAATAATGGAATATAAATCAATAAATTCTAAATATCTAAAATTCGGAACTCTTATAACTCTATTATTTATTAGCACTAATACGTTAATGTTCATCATAATTTCGTTTACCTTAAATTTTTATCTTAGTCTAAATACCCATTATCAAATTTCTCAAATGAAAAAGCTTGGGAAAAAATCCCCTATTCTTATCGATTATTTTTTTAAATCAAACGTAACTAGATTAGAAGAAAATGACATTACTTATAAAGTGACCGAGATTCCTTATTCAGAAGATGATAAAAATCTACAATTCTTTGGTGCTAAAGGAAAAAATACGACCCGATTTATAGCTGAATTTAATGAAAAAGATAAAAGTAATTTATTACGATATTTAGATAATCAATATAATAAGATTTTCAATTACTATCAATCTTATAAAAAATTAAGTGAAATTTAAGTTTCAATTCTCTATAATATATCTATTTTCTTTGTTACTTTTGCGTAGAAAAATATAGAAAATGTCAGAAATCAGAGTTCGATTTGCACCTAGTCCTACCGGATATTTACATATTGGAGGAGTAAGAACTGCTTTATATAATTATCTTTTCGCAAAAAAAAATAAGGGAAAATTTATCTTGCGCATTGAAGATACCGATCAAAACCGCTATGTTGAAGATGCCGAAAAATACATAAGTGAATCGTTGAAATGGTGTGGCTTAGAATTGGATGAAAGTCCGGAAAAAGGAGGACCCTATGCTCCATATAAACAATCTGAAAGAAAAGACATCTATAAAAAATATATCGAAGAAATACTTAAAACAGATTTCGCATATCTGGCTTTTGACACGCCGGAAGAATTAGAAAAGTTACGAAAAGAGTATGAGGAACAAGGTAAAGTATTTTCTTACAATCATGAAGTCAGAAATCAACTCAATAACAGCCTCTCTCTATCGCCCGATGAAGTTCAAAAAAAATTAAATGAGGGAGTTCCTTATGTGATCCGATTTAAAATACCGCCACACAGAACTTTGGTTTTAAAAGATATTATTCGAGGCAACTTTTCCATCGATACATCTATTTTAGATGATAAAGTGTTAGTTAAGACTGACGGAATGCCTACCTATCATTTTGCCAATATAGTAGATGACCATACCATGGAAATTACTCATGTGATAAGAGGAGAAGAATGGCTTCCTTCCTTGGCCTTACATGTATTGCTCTATGAAGCATTGGGGTGGAAATCACCGGAATTTGCCCATTTGCCTTTGATTTTAAAACCGGAAGGTAAGGGTAAATTGAGCAAACGAGATGGGGATAAATACGGATTTCCTGTATTTCCTCTTGCTTGGAAAAACGAAAAAGAAGGTACATCTTCCATAGGATACAGAGAAGAAGGTTACCTGCCTGAAGCCTTTATAAATATGTTGGCATTATTAGGATGGTCACCTTCTAATGACAAGGAAATACTATCTCTGAACGAAATGATCCAAGAGTTTGAATTGGAAAAAGTCCATAAAGCAGGAGCTCGTTTCAATCCTGATAAAGCAAAATGGTTTAATCATGAATATATTATTAAATCCAAAGCCTCTGACTTACTCCCTGAATTTCAAAAAATTTTGAAAGAAAAAGGTATTAAGACAGAAGACACTAAAGATATTCGAATCATCGAACTATTAAAAGAAAGAGTTAATTTTGCAAAAGAAATATGGGAAGTAGGTTCTTTTTTCTGGATTGCGCCTTCATCTTACCAAGAAAAAAGTTACAAAAAGGTTATTAAAGACGATACAAAAGCAATACTTACTCAATTAATTTCTAATCTGGAATCTGTTTCTTTTACCGAAAAAGAATTACATGACAAGATTCATGAATTTGTGGAAAACTCAGGATTGGGATTTGGAAAAGTAATGCAACCCTTACGTTTAGCTCTAGTTGGTGATCTTAAAGGACCGGATATTCCGGTTATTATGGAAATAATAGGAAAAACAGAAAGCTTACAACGTTTAAAAAATTTAGAATCAAAAATTTAAAAATAATAGGTCATGAAAATCGCATTAGCTTCAGATCATGCAGGATTTGAATATAAAAATTATATATTTAAATATCTCACTGAAAATGGAAACCAGGTACATGATTTTGGAACCTATTCGGGAGAAAGTGTAGATTATCCGGATTTTGTACATCCTTTAGCTATTGCTGTTGAGAAAAATGAATTTGATTTCGGCATACTTTTCTGTGGCAGCGGCGAAGGGGTATCCATAACCGCAAATAAACATTCCGGAATACGTTGTGCCCTTTGTTGGCAAACAGATATTGCCCGTTTAGCCAGACAACATAACAATGCGAATGTGCTTTCCATTCCTGCGCGTTTTATTGCCAAAGAATTAGCTCAAGATATAATTGATACTTTTTTATCCACTCAATTTGAAGGGGGAAGACATCAAATGCGTGTAGATAAGATATCCAAATGGTAAAGCGAATTTTATAAATATGACAAAATTTCATAAATAATTTTTGGAATAGATATTGACTTTTTATGTAATACAAAATATTGTATATTTGAAATAATAAATAACTAAGCAAATGGATTATAAAGATTACGGAAACACTCTTGAACCATCGTTTCAAAAAAATGCCATAGCTAAACAGCAAGCTACATTTATATCTAAAGTATATATGTGGATGAGCTTGGCTTTATTTATAAGTGGTTTTACTGCTTATTTTACTGCTAATTCTCCGGGATTATTAAGCTTAATGTTTGGTACTACCGGCCCTACTTTCTTATATTATGCTTTAATTTTAGGCGAATTAGGATTAGTATTTGCTTTAAGCGGAGCAATCCATAAAATGACTTTAGGATTAGCATCGGCAGTCTTTTTGTTTTATTCTTTTTTAAACGGAATGACTTTGGCTATGATTTTCTTAGCTTATACCTTTTCATCTATAGCTACCACATTTTTTATTACTGCCGGTACATTTGCTATAATGAGTTTATATGGTTATTTTACCAAAACAGATCTTACAAAATTTGGAAGAATTCTATTCATGGCTTTACTAGGTGTACTATTAGCCATAGTTGTCAATATTTTCTTAAATAACTCCATGTTGGATTTAATTATTTCAGTAGTTGGAGTTTTAATATTTGTGGGATTAATTGCTTATGATACTCAAACTCTGAAAAATATAGGATCACAAATAAACTCTGAAGATAGAGAAAGTTATTCTAAAATTGCGATTCAAGGTGCCTTGTCTCTCTATTTAGATTTTATTAACCTTTTCTTATTTTTACTTAGATTTCTTGGTTCAAGAAGATAAATTTACTTTTTGAAAACGTCAAAATAGTTTATAGGTGAATAAAGTTTTTATTCACCTATTTATATATAATAAAATACCATTATTAAAACAAAATATAAATCTAAAAGAAACTATAAAATTTGTAATTTTAAATTTATTTATAAATAAATATGGAGAACAATCCACAAGATAATAAAAATAATAAAAAAAAGCCCTTATTAAAAACAATCCTTGGTTTAGTTTTATTTAGCTTTTCCATCATCTTATTTATTTCATTCCTCTCATTTTACTTTAATTGGAAAGAAGATCAAAGCCAATTAACTTCTTATCTAAATAAAAATGTTACAGCGCAAAATATAATCGGTAAAACAGGCGCTTATTTAGGGGAAATATTTATTTTTGATGGTGTAGGAGTTATTGCATTTTTTATTCCGTTCTTCTTATTTATTTTATCTTTTAAAGTATTATTTAATAAAGAAATTCTAAAAATATGGAAACTCCTCTCTCATGGAATTTTCTTTATTATTTGGACCCCTATATTTCTAGCTATGATTTTCGGATCTAAATGGTTGCTTTCCGGTTTGATAGGCTATGAAGTATATGATTATTTAAAATCATTATTGGGCAGTGTGGGTACAGGTATTATATTGTTGCTGACCCTGTCGATATATTTTATCCTTGAATTTAATTTGAGCGTGGATCATGTAAAATCTAAATTGCATTCAACACCTTCTTTCAAACCGTCTAAAAAAGAAAAAGAAGAGGATGTTTTAAAAGAACCTTTTGAAGAAGACCAAATTTATGAGAAAATAAAAGACCCTAAAACCGTTAAATCTGAAACTGTTATCTCAAAAGTTCCAACAAAAAATGAAATTCAAGAAGAAAATTTAACAGGTATACAACAAGTCGAGTCACTAATAGAAGAGGAAAGTAATCCTATAAATTTATCCAATACCAATATTCTGATAGAAGAATCTTCCCATCCTGACACAACCACTCATTCTACAGAATTAGAAATTGATATTCCTACTACTGAAGAAACGGTTGAAGATGATATTTCGCTGACTATAGAAGAAACTAAAAAAGAAGAAATTTTGTCTGAAAATGAGCCTAATAAAAATATTTATGATCAATTCGGACCTTATGATCCTAAATTAGATTTACCTAAATATAAATACCCTACTCTTGACCTTTTAACCAATTATAATACGAATAATAATATTACAATAAACAATGAAGAGTTAGAAGAAAATAAAAATAAAATTGTAACAACACTTGCAAATTATGGCATTGGAATTTCAAGTATCAAAGCAACGGTCGGTCCAACAGTAACTTTATATGAAATTATTCCTGAAGCAGGTATCCGTATCTCCAAAATTAAAAATTTGGAAGATGATATAGCCCTTAGTCTTGCAGCTTTAGGAATTCGTATTATTGCTCCGATACCCGGAAAAGGAACTATTGGTATTGAAGTACCCAATAGCACCGCAACGATGGTTTCCATGCGTTCGGTTATCGCTTCACAAAAATTTCAAAAAATCGATATGGAACTACCTATTGTTTTTGGAAAAACCATATCTAATGAAACTTTCGTTACAGATTTAGCTAAAATGCCTCACATGCTCATGGCCGGGGCTACAGGACAGGGAAAATCGGTGGGATTAAACGCCATTATAACTTCTCTATTATACAAAAAACATCCTAGCGAATTAAAATTCGTTTTTGTAGACCCTAAAAAGGTGGAACTTACCTTATACAACAAAATTGAACGTCATTTTCTTGCAAAATTACCGGATACGGATGAAGCCATTATTACCGATACGACTAAAGTGATTAATACTTTGAATTCACTTTGTGTGGAAATGGATAATCGTTACAAGCTTCTCCAATCAGCTTATGTAAGAACCATCAAAGAATATAACCAAAAATTTAAGGAACGTAAATTAAATCCTGAAAAAGGTCATCGATTCTTACCGTATATTGTTTTGGTTATTGATGAATTTGCTGATTTAATTATGACCGCCGGAAAAGAAGTAGAGCTTCCTATCGCCAGATTAGCTCAGTTGGCCAGAGCCATAGGAATTCATCTTATTATAGCTACACAAAGGCCTTCCGTAAATGTTATTACCGGAATGATTAAAGCCAACTTCCCCGCTCGTGTTGCATTCCGCGTAACTTCAAAAATAGATTCAAGAACTATTTTAGACGGAAATGGTGCCGATCAATTAATCGGTAAAGGAGATATGTTGTTTACTACCGGTAATGAGTTGATACGTATGCAATGTGCCTTTGTTGATACACCCGAGGTTGATAAAATAACGGAATATATTGGTTCTCAACAAGGATATCCGGATGCTTATTTATTGCCGGAATTTTATGAAGAAAATTCAAGTGTAAGCTCAAACGATGCAGTTGAAGCAAAAAGAGATGAGCTTTTTAATGATGCTGCTCGAGTAATTGTAACTGCTCAACAAGGATCCACCTCTTTGATTCAACGTAAATTATCATTGGGTTATAATAGAGCCGGAAGAATTATGGACCAACTTGAAGCGTTCGGCATTGTCGGGGCTTTCGAAGGAAGTAAGGCACGTAAAGTTCTGGTTACCGACCTGGTTAGTTTGGAACAATTATTGGAAAATTTAAACCCCTAAAAAACATTACCTAATAATATGAAAAAGATATTTGCATTCTTATTTATTTGTTCTTCATTTTTAATATGGGCTCAAAAAATTGATCCGGAAGCAAAAAGACTTTTAGATACAGCTAGTGCGAAACTCAGCCAAAATTCAACATTTTACGTAAAATTCAATTATTTATATTCTATACCCGGACAAAAAAGTATATCTGAAATTGGACAGGTTTATGCCGCTAAAGAAAAGTATCATTTAATTCTGCCCAGTATTACCCAAATTTATGACGGAAATAAGATTTACACTATTTCTAAGGAAGATAAAGAAATTACTTCTTCTGATAAAGAAGACGGTGAAAGCCTATCTCCTACCAATATTTTAAGTCTTTATAAAAGCGGCTTTAATATTACTTTTGAAGGAAATACAACTATTAATAATGTTAAATGTTCCGTTATTAAATTGGTTCCTATTGATACCAAAAAATCAAAATCTATACTTCTTGCTCTTTCTAATAATAAGATCATAAGAGTATCTGAAAATTATAACGACGGAAGTTCTTTAATTTTAATGATCATTGATTTTAAAGAAAATTTAATTGTAAATAAATCTTTACTTACATTTGATAAAAATAACTATAAAGATTACACACTAACAGAGTTATAAAAGATGATTAAAAAGTTAGACTGGTATATTATCCGCACTTTTTTTGGTCCTTTTTTATTTATATTTAGCGTTTTAATGTTCATCTTTGTAGTTCAGTTTGCCTTTAACCAAATGGATAAATTTTTAGGTAAAGGACTGAACTTATGGGACATATCTAAATTATTGTATTATCTGGGCTTGGATGTGATTCGTCTCGTTTTACCTTTAACTATCTTGTTGTCATCAATTATGACATTTGGTGGTTTCGGAGAGCGATATGAACTAGCTGCAATGAAATCAGCAGGAATTTCATTAGCCCGAATAATGTATCCTCTTTTTAGTCTTGTAGTCTTACTGGCCATCTGGTTATTTTATTTCTGTAACACCACACTTCCCGAAAACCAACGAAGAGCGCGTAATATGCTCATCAATATTGCACAAACAAGACCTGCCCTGAATTTTGAAGAAGGACGGTTTATTAAGGAAATGAATCCTTTAAGCATTAAAATTGGCAGAAAAAGTGGTGAAAATGATAGTGAATGGGATCAAGTATTTATTCATAAAAATGCTTCCCCTTTTGAAGATCAACAAACCATTATAGCCGATAAAGGAAATATAATTTCCAAAGATAACCATTATTTAAAAATTGAATTATATAACGGATATATATATCAAGATAATATTAAAGGTAAGAATTTAAATGAACTAAAAAAACAACCGGGTAATTCCATTAAGTTTGACACCTTAACTCAATATTACGATATTTCGGATATAATTAAAAAGTCATTAGATAAACAATCCGAAGGGGATAATTTCAGATATAAATCAGTATCCGAATTAAGCACCTATATAGATTCCATCAAAACTTCCAATACTGTGTACTTTAAAGGGCTTGGAGAAAATGGCATGAAACTTTTGTTAGGAGAAACGAACTCGTTGGATTCCCTAGATTATAGTCATTATAATGAAGATTTTCCGTTTGAATGGTCTAACTTAGATGAAAACACTAAATATAATTTAGTTAAAGCCGCCATAAATCAGGTTACTCTGTCTAAATATGAATTAGGTTCAAAAGCCACTGAAATGAAAGCGGTTGAAAAATTTATTGCTAAAATGATTTTATGGCAGCAAAAAAATATCATTTCATATTCTGTTACCTGTATTGTATTTTTCTTAATAGGAGCTCCGCTAGGATCAATCATTAGAAAAGGAGGAGTCGGTTTGCCTGTAGTTGTAGCCATAATAATATTTATCATTTTTTATATTTTAGGTCTTTATATGGAAAATTTGGCGAAAAATCAGGTAATCAACGCCTATTGGGCTTCTTGGATTCCAAATGCAATATTTCTACCTGTTGGAATTTTTCTAACTATAAAATCCATGAGAGATTCTGAACTATTTGACGTGGATAATTATTTAAAACCTTTTAAAAGATTTATTAGTAAATTTATCAAACAAAAAAAATTAGAACACAGTAGATACCAATGATTATTACAGACTTAAAAATGAATACCATATCAGAAGCTCTTGAAGAATTAAGACAGGGAAAGGTAATTATAGTTGTTGATGATGAAGATCGTGAAAACGAGGGTGATTTTGTTGCTGCAGCTTCAACTATGACACCTGAAACTATAAATTTTATGACTAAGTACGGAAGGGGCTTGATTTGCACGCCTTTAACTCAAAAAAGGGCTGAAGAACTGGACTTGGAATACATGGTCGGAAAAAATACTGATCCTAAGCAAACGGCTTTCACTGTTTCAGTAGATTTACTTGGACATGGGATTACTACAGGTATTTCCGCTTCTGATCGATCCAAAACCGTTAAAGCTCTTGTCGATGAAAATATCAAGCCAAGTGATTTTGCACGTCCGGGTCATATTTTTCCTTTAGTTGCAAAAAAAGGAGGAGTACTTAAAAGAGACGGACATACTGAAGCTACAGTCGATTTATTACAATTGGCGGGCCTTCCTTCTACCGGAGTTTTAGTTGAAATCATGAATGAGGATGGAACAATGGCTCGTTTGCCTCAATTAATGGAAGTTGCTAAGAAATTTGATTTAAAAATTATAACTATTAAAGACTTAATTTCATATCGACTTAAAAATGATTCTTTGATCGAAAAAATCGACGATGAAATAATTAAAACCCATTATGGAGAATTACGATTTGTAACGTATAAAGATAAAACCAATGATCAAATTCATTTTGCCTTAGTGAAGGGAGAAATTAATGAAGATGAAATCATACCTGTAAAAGTTTGTGCTAATAATGTATATTTGGATCTTTTCAAAACTCTTGCTCAAGGCGAAGAAACCATTGTAAATAGAGCTATTAATTTTATTAATGAAAATGGCAAAGGAGTAATTATTTTTATAAACAATCCTTCCAATACAGACGTAATCGAAAATCATCTGAGCGAACTCAAAAAATACATATCGGGAGAAATAGCTGATTTTGGCATACAATCCGATGAAAGGGATTTAGGAATCGGTGCACAAATAATTAAAAATTTAGGAATTAAAAATATCAATGTTTTAACAACCAATCCTAATAAAAATTTCCCTCTAAGTAGTGGATATGGAATTAAGATTGTAAATGAAATTAAAATTTAAATTTCATTCTCATAAATTATAAATAAAGAAGCTATATAGTAGCTTCTTTATTTAACCAAATATTGAATTATAAAATGATATTTTGGATCTGATTCGGTAATTACACGTAAAGGATCTTGCTTCTTATTTCTTGCTTCTATAATTTTATTTTTATATTTCCTTAAATAAATATGTTTGTGTAAATCTTCTTCTGAGGCTGTTTGTAAATTTATTTTAAGAACTTGAGTTGGATCTAAAATGAAAGAATCAAAAATTTTTGAAACCATTTCAGAAGTTATATCATAAACATCTTTAATTTGTTCCATCGACACAAAACCACCTAATCCTTTTCTAAAACTCAATATTCTTTTAGTTATGATTTCATTTTCAATTACGGAATTTATATTGTTAAAAGATGCAGTATTAATATCCTTTTTTTCATTGGAGATTTGTAGTATTTTTATATTTGATGTATTTTCAATATTTTGAGAAGGAAGCTTAATGTGCGATTCCAATTCATGATATTTTACAGTTGATATCACATAACATTTTTTTAAATCCTCTTTGGATTTGAATTTTCCACCGATAGCATTTTTATATCTTATAATGCTTTCCGCTTGTTTTTCTGAAAAACCTATTTGTACCCAATCGTTTACTTTATATGTATTCGGGTCAAATGTTAATAACCGATACTTCTTTACTTTACTAGAATTAGTAGTTGTTTCATTAAAGCCGTTCTCGGGTAATAACAAAAAAGGATATATTTTTGCATACATTTCCTCGGAAATTACGTAGCAAGATTTAAGCTGTTCTTTAGAAGTAAATTTACCTCCAAGCATAGCCTTATAATTAATGATTACCTCTGCTTGTTTTTTAGAAAAACCTAAACTCTGCCAGTCTTCTGAATTATAATCAGTTGGATTAAAAGGTTCTATAAATTTATCTTTTTTATCCTTTACCTTAAAATTCTGTTCATTAATTTCTTCAACAAATTGAAAAGGGGTAGCATTATTATTCTCAAAGATTGAAGAAATTAAAGCATTCCTATGAATTAATAATTCTAAAATACATATAATTATGAGCAACAAAAGAACACCTATTCGTTGCTCTTTTATCATTTTAAGGCGTAAATTCATAAAAGTTAATATAAATATATAATTACAAGAGCTTAATTTTTAAAATGTTACCATTTATTATGGTAACGTAAAAAAATTATATTTTTATATTAAAAAAATGAAATACTATTTCTTTTAAATCGCTGTAAAATAATAACCTAAGATTCAAAATAGCTTAGAGGAAGTTAGCAATCCCTTTAAAATTGCGAACTCAATGGATACTTTACAAAAGTATTATGTGAAAATTTAATTCAAAAATATTTAGCTATTTTTTCCTTTTTCTGCATAGCTCATATCATTAACCGATTCGATGATATATTTTCCATCTTCAAATATAACTTTACATACTGAAGCGTTTTCCAAATCTTTAACAAATAACCTTTTACCTCCCAGATTATGAAGCATTAGAGTTATACTTAATCCGTGAGATACGATCAGAACGTTTTTATTTTCCTTATTCTTACTTTCGATATGTACAATATCCGATAAAGCTTTATGCGTTCTTTTTTCAACGGTATTAAAATCTTCTGCCATTTTCATAGGATCTAAAATACTTATGGTATTGACCGCTTCTTTATAAGTAATTTCTTTATTCTTGTCAAAGATATCATTGAATAAATCCTGAGCATTAGTGTAATGAAGATATAAGGCAACATCCTTAAACATTTCCGTAGCTAAGGCAGTTTCATAGGCTCCAAAACAGATTTCTCTTAATTCAGGTTTTTCTGTAACCGGAAGTTCTTTTTGATCTGAATTCTTTAAAATTATATTGATAGTTTCTCTGGTTCTCCTTAAATCACTGCAAAAAGCTGAAGAAAATTTAACATCTTTCAATCCTTTACCCAAATTTTCTGCCACCTCAATCCCTTCTTTTGTTAACGGCGTATCACTCCAACCTTGAACTTTGTTTAATGTATTTAAAATTGTCTTACCATGACGTACTATGTAAAATGTAATCTTAGATCCCATATAAAAAATATTAGCATTTTAAATACAAAATTAGAAAATTTTGTTTGTTATAAGTATAGAATAATCATTATAGTTCACTAGTATTTCATACTGTTGATTTAATTAAACATAAAATTAAAAAACAAAATATATCTGAAATAAAATTATTTTTAACCGTATAATTTTTAAAAAATTTTATTCGTATAAAAAAATAATTATTATTTTTGTTATGTTAATTTAGATTTTAAAAGTTAAAAATCTTAGTTATGTTATTACGCAATTTACCATTGCTGGTTAATAAAATTACCCTTTTATCTTACCCTATCTACTTCAGTAGGCAGGTTAGGCTTTGATTTTCGATTTTTCCAAAGCCGACACTTCCGTTTTTTATACAGTAATTTATCTACTACTGTTTTTTCAATTTATCCATTTACTATATTATTTATACATAAGATGAATATTAATATTGTTGTTGCAACAGAAGAACATTATCAATACGCTGAAGAAATATGCGAAACTATTTACCAATCGGCTATTGTAAGGGGGACAGGTATTGCTAAAAGAACCCCTGAATACATCCAAAAAAAAATGGATCAAAGACAAGCGATTTTAGCTCTTGATAATACAAAATTTGCAGGTTTTTGTTATATAGAAAAATGGCAGAACGGAGAATTTGTCGTCCATTCAGGATTAATTGTTCATCCTGACTACAGAGGAATAGGTTTAGCCAAAAAAATTAAACATTTTATTTTTGATTATACCCGCAAAAAATTTCCTGAAGCTAAAATTTTCGGTATAACTACTGGTTTGGCTGTAATGAAAATTAATTCGGAATTAGGATATAAGCCGGTACCCTTTTCTGAACTAACTGAAGATCCTGATTTTTGGAATGGCTGTAAAACATGTACGAATTTTAATATTCTACGAAGTAAACAAAATAAAATGTGCTTATGTACCGGAATGTTATTCGATCCTAAAGATCAAAAAAAAGATAAGAATATCTCCCATAAAAATAGTTTCGATAAAAAGGTCATTACTCATCTCAATAAAATAAAAGAAGTATTACACTTAAAATCTAAAAAGGATTGTAATAATTCCCAAATTAAAACCATCTAAAAAAATCTTGATTATGAAAAAAGCAGTTTTAGCATATAGTGGAGGACTAGATACTTCCTATTCTTTGGTTAAACTAACTAAAGAACACGATATGGAAGTACATACCGTTATAGTAAACAGCGGAGGATTTTCTAAAGAAGAATTAAAACAAATTGAAAAACGAGCATATGAGTTGGGTTCCAATCATCATATAACCATTGATATTACTGAAAAATTTTATAAAAATTGTTTACGCTTTCTCATTTATGGAAACATTTTAAAAAACAACACCTATCCATTATCAGTTAGTGCAGAAAGAATATTTCAGTCACTGGCTATAGCGGAATACGCAAAAAAAATAAATGCGGAATATATAGTTCATGGAAGCACGGGAGCCGGTAATGATCAAATCCGATTCGATGTAGCCTTTGAAGTCATTTCCCCTAAATCAAAAATAATTACACCGATTCGTGATGAAAATATTTCTCGTCAAGAAGAAGTTGACTACTTACAAAAAAACGGAATAAACATGAATTGGGAAAAAGCAAAATATTCTATCAATAAAGGAATATGGGGAACTTCTGTGGGGGGTGTTGAAACACTTTCCTCCGATCTCCCTTTGCCGGACGAGGCCTTCCCTACTCCCCTCTCTGAAACCACTCCTTCCATAATTGAACTTGAATTTTCTAAAGGAGAACCTATCGGATTAAATGGAGAAAAAATGAATCCGGTGGCATTAATTCAAAAACTGAATGAAATAGGAGGAAAATACGCCATTGGAAGAGATATACATGTGGGAGATACCATTTTAGGAATTAAAGGAAGAGTAGGTTTTGAAGCTCCTGCTCCTATGTTACTGATTAAAGCACACCATCTGCTTGAAAAACATACCCTATCCCGTTGGCAACTCTTACATAAAGATTCATTGGCCAATTGGTATGGTACTTTATTGCATGAAGCTCAGTATTTAGACCCTGTAATGCGTGACATTGAAGCATTTCTTACGTCCTCTCAAAAACGGGTTAGCGGAACCGTAAAGATTCAGTTGTATCCCTATTATTTCCGCATGATCGGTATAAAATCTCCTTACGATATGATGCAATCAAAAGTTGCTACTTACGGTGAAGAAAATGAAGCTTGGGACAGTAGAGATGCCCGAGGATTCATTAAAATTTTTGGAAATCAATTAAAAATTCACCATAGTTTCAATGATTTAGAATAATTTACGAACTTTATCTTGAATTAAAGTAAATAAAAATTGAAAGTATAGTTTAGTTTAAAAAACCAATGAACAAAATAAAAGCTAGTATTGTGGGAGGGGCAGGATATACTGCTGGCGAATTATTGCGAATCCTCATTAATCATCCAAAAATAGAACTCACATCCGTTTACAGCACTTCCAATGCAGGAAATCCTGTCACAACGGTTCATGAAGACCTTATAGGAGAAACCGATTTAATTTTTTCTGATCGCATTGATCAAGAGGCAGATGTTGTTTTTTTATGTTTGGGACATGGTAAATCCAGGGATTTTTTGACAAAAAATGTGTATTCTAAAAACACAAAAATCATAGATTTAAGTAATGATTTCAGGGTTAAACCTCATCATGTGTTTCAAGACAGGACATATATTTACGGTCTTCCCGAATTACAAAAAGAAGAAATAAAAAAGGCAAAAAATATTGCTAATCCCGGATGTTTTGCCACCGCCATACAATTAGCTTTACTTCCCTTAGCAAAGAAAAGTTTATTGTCGCAAGATATTCATATCCATGCTGTAACCGGCTCAACCGGTGCGGGGCAATCACTTTCAGCAACTGCTCATTTCAGTTGGAGAAATAATAATGTTTCCTTTTACAAAGAATTTAGTCATCAGCATGAGGCAGAAATTTCACAAAGTATTCATCAGTTAGGAACCAACCAACATCAACTCTATTTTTTACCCATGCGTGGCAATTTTACTCGAGGGATTCTTGCCGGCATATATTTAAAATGTGAAATTACAAAGGAGGAAGCTTTTTCTTTATATCGTGAATATTATCAGGATCATCCATTTACCTTTGTTTCGAACACTCCTCTATCTGTAAAGCAGGTAGTCAACACAAATAAATGTATGTTAGAAATACAAAAACATAAAGATACCTTATTAATTACTTCGGTGATTGATAATTTAAGTAAAGGTGCTTCGGGTCAAGCCGTACAAAACATGAACCTTATTTTCGGATTTGAGGAATCGAAAGGTTTACATTTAAAACCGGTGGCATTTTGATAAAATTAGAGTTATGAATTAACTATTTCCTCTTAAAATGATTAACCAGAAAAACTCAAAATACAATATCAGTTTCCTTAGTTTATTTAAAAAGTTCTTATGATTCTTTTAGAGATGTTAACTAAAATAAGGATAAATTACTGATTTTAATGAATAATAAAAATTATATAATTAGTACAAAATTATAATATGAAAATAGCAATTATTGGAGCCGGAAATTTAGGATTGGCAATCGCAAAAGGAATTATTAACAGCAATTTTGCTGAATCATTATATATTACTAAGCGAAATATTAAAACCTTAGATGAACTGGAAAATAAACAAAATATAGTTCTTACCTCAGACAATAAAGAGGCAATTAAAAATTCAGAGATTATATTGTTTGCGGTACAGCCTAATGTTTTAACCAATGTTTTACAAGAGTGCATGCATTTATTTACGGAACATCATACTTTACTATCAGTAGTTGCCGGATTTGATTTAAGTAAACTAGAAGAAATCATAGGCAGTCATTTTCCAATTATTAAGGCCATGCCTAATACTGCTATATCGGTGAAAAAATCCATGACCTGTCTTTGTTCCAATAAAAAAGGAAAGGATCGGATCAATATCGCGTTGGAAATCTTTAATCAACTGGGTCATGCTGTAGAAATTCCTGAAGAGCAAATGCAAGCGGCAACAATTATTTGTTCCAGCGGTATAGCTTTTTGGCTGAGGATCATTCGTGCACATATGTTGGGAGCTATAGAGATGGGACTGGAACCGCAAGAAGCTCTATCCATGATTACTCAAACTTGTATGGGAGCGGCACAATTAATTGAGTCTAAAAAAAGTCATCCCGAGCAAGAAATTGATAAGGTCACAACTCCGGGCGGATGCACCATAGCCGGAATTAATGAAATGGATCATCAAGGAGTTAACTCTGCCATTATTAAAGGGCTTTTAGCTTCCTATACTAAAATCAATCAGCTGACTAAGAAATAAATAGTAAAGTATCACATGAATACCACAAAAAAACAATAATAAAAATTTATAAAGGATACTAATATGAGTCTATTCAATGTATATCCTATCTACTCAGTAACCCCTGTTAAAGCATCAGGTTGTACCGTATGGGATGAAAAAGGAGATGCCTACCTTGACTTTTATGGTGGGCATGGGGTTATTTCCATCGGTCATTCGCATCCGACGTATATCAAACATGTAACTAAACAAATCAATTCCATCGGATTTTATTCCAATTCAATTATCAATCCTGTTCAGGAAAAACTGGGTAATTTATTACCTCAAATTTGCGGATATCCCGACTATTCGTTATTCCTCTGCAATTCAGGAGCAGAAGCCAATGAAAATGCTTTAAAATTAGCCTCTTTTCATACCGGAAAATCAAAAATTTTAGCCTTTAAAAACAGTTTCCACGGGCGTACTTCCGCAGCGGTTGCCGCGACCGATAATCCAAAAATTATTGCTCCTATCAACGCTCAACAGGAAGTGGTATTTTGCGAATTAAACGACATTGAAAGTGTTAAAAAAGAGATTGCTAAAGGGGATGTATCTTCCGTAATTATCGAAGCTATTCAAGGAGTGGGTGGATTGGATGAAGGAAGCACTGAATTTTTTCGGGAATTGGAAAAGGTTTGTAAAAATAATAAGGTAGTTCTAATTCTGGATGAAATTCAATGTGGATATGGACGATCCGGAAAATTTTTTGCCCATCAATATCACGGAATCAAAGCAGATATTATATCGGTAGCGAAAGGGATGGGAAACGGATTTCCTATCGGGGGGATCTTAATTTCTCCTGAATTTACTTCTTCTTTTGGATTATTAGGAACTACTTTTGGCGGCAATCATCTCGCTTGTGCCGCAGCATTAGCGGTTTTAGAAGTTATGGAGGATGAAGAAATTTTAAACAATGTTCAAAAACAATATGAATATTTCATTAAAAAATTTTCTTCCCTATCGAAAATTAAGAAAATTAAGGGTAAAGGATTAATGCTGGGATTAGAATTTGATTTCGAAGTCGCATATCTCCGTAAAAAATTAATCTATGAAAAAAAGATTTTTACGGGTAATTCCAATAATAAAAATCTACTGCGTGTACTTCCGCCGTTAACTATTTCCAAAAATGAAATTGATATGCTTTATGACAGTTTACAGTCTTGTCTTTAACAACCTTATAAAATAAGAAATAATGAAAAAGTATACTTCTGTCGATGATATTACAGACCTAAACGAGATGTTAAATTTGGCTAAGAAGATTAAAGCTGCTCCTTTAGCTAACCAAGTTTTGGGAAAAAATAAAATTTTAGGGCTTTTATTTTTTAATCCGAGCTTAAGAACGCGATTAAGCACGCAAAAAGCAGCTCGCAATCTGGGTATGGATTGTATGGTTATGAATTTAAACACAGAAGGCTGGACATTAGAATTTGAAGATGGAACGGTAATGGATGGTTCTGCTTCCGAACATATAAAAGAAGCCGCTAAAGTTATATCAGTTTATTGTGATATAATAGCCATTCGAAGCTTTCCCACTTTAAAAGATAAGGAAAAAGACGAAGCGGAAACAGTCATTTCTTCTTTCGTTAAATACGCCACCGTTCCGATCATCAGTTTAGAAGGGGCTACAGAACATCCTCTACAAGCTTTGGCTGATGCGTTGACTATTGAAGAATACAAAAAAACGGAACGTCCTAAAGTAGTGTTGAGTTGGGTTCCACACCCAAAAGCTCTTCCTCAATCTGTTTCTAATTCATTCGTGAAAATGATGAAAAAAATGGAGGTGGATTTTATTATTACTCATCCGGAAGGATACGAGTTGAACCCTGAAATTACCAAAGGTGTTCTCATTGAATATAATCAAGAAAAAGCATTTATAAATGCTGATTTTATATATGCTAAAAATTGGAGTAATTACAACGATTATGGTAAAATATTAAATGAGGACCCTCATTGGACCATTGGAAAAAGACAAATGGAATTGACAAATCACGCTAAATTCATGCATTGTTTACCGGTACGAAGAAATATGATTGTAACTGATGACATATTGGACAGCGATGCCTCGATAGTTATACCTGAAGCAAATAATCGAACGTATTCTGCTCAAACCATTCTTACTCGAATTCTGGAAGGGCTCACATAAATATTAATTATTTGATTTTTGGTAAAAAACAGGTATTTAACTAATTACTAACAAACAACCCAATAAGTTGAATATGGAAAAGAAAAAATTAACCGTTATAAAAATAGGAGGAAATGTAATTGATAATCAAAAAGTCCTTACTCAATTTTTACAAGATTTTTCTAAGTTGGAAACTCCGAAAATTTTAGTCCACGGAGGGGGAAAAGCTGCTACAAGATTAGCGGGTAAATTGGGGGTTGAATCGATCATGATTGAAGGACGAAGAGTAACCAACGAAGAAATGCTAGATGTGGCAATAATGACGTATGCAGGACTTTGCAATAAAAAAATTGTAGCTCAACTTCAAGGTTTACAAACTTCTGCTATCGGGCTAACCGGTGCAGATGGAAATTCTATTGTTTCGAAAAGGAGAGAAAATAGCGCTTATGATTATGGATATGTAGGGGATATCATTGAAATTAACTCCGAATGGATTAAATGTTTACTCGATACCGATACGATTCCTGTATTCTGTGCAATTACCCACGATAAAAAAGGACAGTTGCTTAATACGAATGCTGATTCCATTGCACAATTTCTGGCTGTGGGCCTATCCGCTTTTTATGAAACCACTTTATTGTATTGTTTTGAAAAAAAGGGTGTTTTACTAGATATTGAAGACGAAGATAGTATTATTAAAACGATAAATTACAGTTCCTATCAACAGTTAAAAAAGGATAATATTATTCACTCGGGTATGATCCCAAAACTTGATAATTGTTTTGAAGCGCTGAAACAGGGAGTTACAAATATTATTATTTCTAACCCTGAAATAATTAACAACTTTAATCATTCTCATACTTGTATTACCTTATAATTAAGTCTTATGAAAACCATTGAACAACTAACATATGAGGCAATTGACTTGTTAAAAAAATTAATTGCAACACCCTCTTTTTCCGGAGAAGAACATCATACCGCTTTATTGATTGAAGCTTGGTTCAGACATCATTCAATTCCTTATGAAAGAGAGAATAATAATATATGGGCATATAATAAATATGTGGATGAAAGCAAACCTTATTTACTGCTGAATTCTCATCAAGACACTGTTTTTCCTAACAAAGACTATACTCATAATCCTTTTGATGCCATTGAAAAAGAGGGTAAAATATTCGGTTTAGGTTCCAATGATGCCGGAGGATGTTTAGTGTCTCTTTTAGCCACGTTTACCTTTTTTTATTTACGTAAGAATATGAAATATAATTTAATTATGGTGGCTTCCGCTGAAGAAGAAAACAGTGGAAAAAAAGGTCTAAACAGTGTGTTGGCTCACTTGCCACCATTGGAATGTGCTATTATAGGAGAACCTACTCAAATGCAACTTGCCATTGCTGAAAAAGGCTTGCTTGTTTTAGACGTTTTCATAAAAGGAACTGCCAGTCACGCAGCTCATAATAATCCCGATAATTCCATTTATAATGCTATTGAGGTAATTGAATGGTTTAAAAATTTCTCGTTTGAAAAAATATCAGAAGTTTTAGGTCCTATGAAAATGACGGTTTCTCAAATTGAAGCAGGTAAACAACACAATCTTGTGCCTGAAGAATGTCGCTTGGTGGTGGATATCCGTGTGAATGATTGTTATACAAACGAAGAGATACTATCAATAGTAAAGAAAAATTTATCATCTGAAAGGGTGATAATTACCCCCCGATCATTGAAACTTAAATCTTCTTCCATTCCCAAGACTCATCCGTTGGTTATATCCGGAATAGCTTTGGGGAGAGAAACTTATGGGTCTCCTACCCTTTCAGATCAAGCCGTCTTACAATGCCCTTCTTTAAAAATGGGGCCGGGAAATTCTTTACGATCTCACACTGCCGATGAATATATTTTTAGGGAGGAAATTGTAGAAGCAATTCCTCTGTATATAGAATTATTAAATCAAACGATCTTATAAAAGATAATTGAAACTATTAAATTTTAAAAAATGAAACTTTGGGAAAAAGGTATACCGACTGATCAGAGAATTGATTTATTTACCGTAGGTAATGATCGGGAATTAGATATTGTTTTAGCTAAATATGACGTGTTAGGTTCATTAGCTCAAACTAAGATGTTGTATCAAGTAGGGCTTATTACGGAAAACGAAAAAAAAGATTTACTTCAAACATTAAATGAAATTCTCACAGATATTGAAAATCATACTTTTAAAATTGAAGAAAATTTTGAAGATGTTCATTCTAAAATAGAATTTTTACTAACTGAAAAAGTGGGAGATGCCGGTAAAAAGATTCATACGGCTCGTTCCCGCAATGATCAGGTTTTAGTGGATATGAACTTATATCTGAAAGATGAATTAAAAGTGATTAAAGATCTAAGTCGTAAACTTTTTGATCTTCTACTGGTACTTGCAGAAAAAAATAAAAACATTTTATTGCCCGGATATACGCATTTTCAAATAGCTATGCCCTCTTCCTTCGGAATGTGGTTTTCTGCATATGCTGAAAGTTTGATTGATGATGTAATTTTACTTAATGCAGCTTTAAAAATAGTCGATCAAAACCCTTTAGGATCAGCAGCGGGATATGGTAGTTCTTTTCCTATAGATCGAACGTTTACTACTCGGGAATTGGATTTTAAAACATTAAAATTTAATTCCGTTGCCGCACAAATGAGTCGTGGTAAATCGGAAAAAAGCACGGCATATGCTCTTAGCAGCTTGGCCGGTACTTTATCCAAGTTAGCAATGGATGTAACTTTATATTTAAGTCAAAATTTTAACTTTCTTTCACTTCCCACCCATTTGACAACAGGTTCCAGCATTATGCCTCATAAAAAAAATCCTGATGTTTTTGAATTGATACGAGGAAAATGCAATAAAATACAAGCTTTGCCTTATGAGTTGACTTTGATAACCAATAATCTTCCTAGTGGATATCATAGAGATTTACAGTTATTAAAAGAAGGAATTATTCCGGGAATACAAAATTGTAAGGCATGTTTAGAAATGGCTCATTATTCTCTTCAAGATATACAAGTTAATAAAAATATACTCGATGATCCTAAATACGATTATTTATTTACCGTAGATGCTCTTAATGAATTGGTAGCTGAGGGAATTCCGTTTCGAGACGCTTATAAAATAATCGGTCAAAAGGTGGAACAGGGAACGTTTCAATCCCCTAAAAAAACTACTCATACGCATGAAGGAAGCATAAACAATTTGTGTTTAGAGGAAATTAAAAAGAAAATGGATGATTATTGGATGGATTAATACATCCTATATGCCAGTAAAATCAAAGTTAAAAAAGATACGCTTGTCCATAAGATAACGCCCAATAGTAAAGGCTTTATACCGATTTTTTTTAAGGTTTGTAAACTTAATCCTGCTCCTATTAAAAATAAGGTTACGGTTAGTCCTCGTTTAGCTGCCATAACCAACCCATGGTCAATAATATTAAATACAGGAAAGTATTGGGGTAAATAGGTATTACTTATCATGGCCGCAATAAATAAAAATATAAAGTAAGGTAGTTTTATTTTCTTATGTATATTTTCCTTATCTTCTTTAAGAGTCAATATAATCAGAAAAGATAAAGGAATGATCCATAAGGCTCTTTCCAGCTTAACCATCGTCGCAATTTCTAAGGCTCTTGAACCATAGTGCTGTGCAGCGCCAACAACAGAACTTGTATCATGTATAGCCAATGCAGACCAATATCCGAATTGTTCTTGTGAAAGATGTATTAGATGTCCTATTGCCGGAAATATAAATAAAGCAATGGAATTTAAAATAAAAATAGTCGCTAAAGACAGGCTGGTTTCTTCTTCATCTGCATGGATAAGCGGAGCAACGGCAGCTATAGCACTTCCTCCACATATAGCAGTTCCTGATGATATCAATAAGGTTATTTTCCTATCAATTTTAAAAAATTTTCCTATCAATATTCCCAAGAATAAGGTAAGAAAAATTGATCCAACCGTTAATAACAATCCTTCTTTACCAACTTGAATTGCTGTATTTAAATTCATCCCAAACCCCAATCCTATAACAGAAAGTTGAAGAAGATAGCGCGTTATTTTTTTAGTAAAGGCGGGATAAGGATTACCGAAACTAAAGGAAAATAACATTCCCAACAATAACGCTAGAGGGGTGTCTATAGATACAACCAGGCAAAGTAAACCTAAAAGAATAAAAATTATTTTTTTTACCCGATCATTGGTGACTAATTTTTTATTGGTTGTTGCTTGATTCATTGTACAAATATCCTTTACTGAATACAAATCTGCCAATGAAAAAATGTTATACCTTATAACGATGGGTTATAATGTGAAGTAGCAAATTTTATAAAAACATCTGAATTTCCTTCGGGGACTCCTTGCTTATAAACAAAATAAAACCAGCGTTTTATATTTATTCCCTCTATATCAATTATTTGAAATTCTCCTTTTTTTATATCTTTAGCTACTGCTGCTATGGATATAAAACCTATACTGTTGGTATGGGTAAGGTAGGACTTGATGCCTTCTGTACTTCCTAAATGCATAGCAATGTTCAGATCTTTAAGCTGTATATTGACAGCTTGGAAAGCATCTCGTATAATATCCAAACTTCCTGAACCTAATTCTCTCAAAACTAGGGGTACTTTTTGCAATTCATCTAAAGTCAAAACTTCTTTTTTTGAAATTTCCTGTGAGGTGTGTGCAATGGCTACAATTTCATCTTTTAAAAATGGAAGGTATTTAAGTTGCATGTTTTTGGGTTTGCCTTCAACCATTCCTAATTCAATTTTTTTTTCAATCAGATATTTTTCAATTTCTTCTGTATTTGCGGTTATAAGAGACATTTTAATTTTCGGATGTTTGGAATGAAATTGAGACATCAAGGCCGGAAGTAAATATTGGCCTAAAGTAGTACTTGCTCCTAGTTGAAAAGTTCCTGAAAAATTTTCTTTCAATAAATCAAAATCATATCGTATTTGTTTATAGATATTCATGATTTTTTCTGAATGGATCAATAATATTTTACCGGCATCGGTAAGCTCTATTTTATTTCCTTTTCGAAGAAATAGGGTTAAATCATATTCTGATTCCAACTCCTTTATATTTTTAGTCACAGCAGGTTGTGAAATATATAATTCCTCAGCAGCTTTGGTAAAACTTAAATTTTTAGCTACAGCATAAAATATTTTCAATCGGAAATCAGACATTATAATTTTTATTATTTCTTGCTAAGTAAATTACTATAAATATTTTATTAAATCATACAATTATTGATTTATGAAAAAAATTGAACCTATTCAAATTAATTTTTATCCTTCGATCCTGATTTTCAACACAAGTGTAAAAGTATATATATGGAATAATTTTTGTTTTGGATTGGTATTAAACAATGTTAATTTTAAATAGACCTAAAAAACCAAATTATGAAACAATTAAAAAAAATTTTATGGGCTTTTGCATTAATGGGTACGCTGAGCTTTTCTTTGACATCATGTAAAAATGAGCCTAAAGATTCAGATTTAGTTACCAAGGCAAAATCCGTTATTCCTGAAGGAGTTACTATTGATGTTAAAAAAGGGGTGGCTACACTTACCGGAGAGTATAACGATAATGACGCTAAACAATCAACTGAAAATGCTGTTAAAGCAATACCGGGTATAAAATCTGTTGAAGATAATGCAACGGTTAAATCAGAATCAGGTGATGTAGTGGTTTCAGTGGATTCTGTATTAAAATCTAAAGTAAATGATATTTTAAAAGGATATACCGGTGTTACAGCGGATATAAATGATGGTGTGGTAACTCTTAATGGTGAATTAAATAGAAGCGAATTGCCTCGACTTATGCAAGCAATTAATACGCTGCAACCTAAAAAAATTGAACAAAAATTATTACTAAAATAGAAGTATGGCTTTACAAGATAAATACGCAGATTTAATAAATAAGGCGAAAAGTTTGGGAACAACAAATCTTTCTGTTAAAGAACAAAATAATGTTCTTTATATTGATGGAGAAGTTCCGAATGGAGAATCTAAAGATCAGTTGTGGGCTGCTTATAATAAAATTGATCCTGATTTTAGATCCGCTGATTTAATTTTAAATATTAATGTATCACCCAATGCTCCTTCTTCAAAATATAAAGTAACCACTCAAAGTTCTAATTTAAATATTAGAAAAGGACCGGGTACGGATCAACCTATTTTAGGAAAAGCCGCACATCAATCTACGGTAACTTTTCTGAGCAAATATAACGATGATTGGTATTTAATACGATCTGAAGATGGAACCGAAGGATATTGTAATACTGAATATTTAACGGCTATATAGAATTATTATACTTAAATATTTTTTGAGAGGGCTGGAATTAATTTTCTTGCCCTTTTTTTATCTAATCAAATATACTGTAATTATATTTATATCTTTTTAAGATTGTTTTACCTGTTGATATTATGACTTTTTAAAAAACATTTAAATTTTTTGTTTATTATTGCATCTATTAAAATTTAGATAGAATTATAGATTCTTAGGATTGATTTTTGCTATTATCTTATCTAATATTTTTATTTAAACTGTTTTTATTTTTTTGTGTATAATTTTATTTTTTATTTACTATTGCCTTTGAATTTTGATCAACAGAGAACTAGTATTATTTTAATACCTATATATTAAATGAATTTATTCGAAAAGCAATTTCAAGATATTATACATTATTTACAGTTTGATGATTATTCTTTAGTTTTAAAGAGAATTATTGACTTAACGTTAGATACGGAAGAGGTATCTTTTTATAAGAAAACAAGTGATTTACTTCAATGGGTTGATTATAATGAATCCAATGAAAAAGGAAAAAAGGAAAAATATTCTGTCATTTTAAATGAACTTTATCAATTTCTTTCTAAAAAAGAAATTCATGAACCGAAAAAACTTCTTGAAGCCGAAAAAGTTAAAAAATCATACAGTAAATCTGCTTTCTCTTTAGGGCCTATAAGCTTAAAAATTTCCGAAGGAGAAATTATTGGTTTAGTGGGAGAAAATGGAAATGGTAAAACTTCTTTGCTTAGACTTTTATGTGGAGAATTGGAAGCAACTGAAGGAAATATATCTTATTCGCTGGATTTTAAAGATCGATATGAATTAAGAACTAAGTTGATTTATATTCCTCAAAGGCCGAATATATGGTACGGTTCTATATTAGATAATCTTCAATTTACTGCATCTTCTTATAATATTAAGGGAGAAGAAAACGAATTAATGGTTGATTTGATTACCTCCAGAATGGGATTGCGAAACTATCGGAAAATGAATTGGGCTAATCTTTCTTCAGGATATAAAATGAGATTTGAATTAGCCCGAATGTTACTTAGAAAACCTAAACTTTTATTGATTGATGAGCCTTTAGCTAATTTAGATATTCTTTCTCAACAAACGGTATTGGAAGATTTTAAAGCAATAGCAAAATCTCCATTCAGACCTTTGGGTATCGTTGTCAGCTCCCAACAATTGTATGAAGTGGAAAAAAATTCCGATCAAGTGCTATTCTTAAAACATGGGGAACAAAAAAATATAAAAAGTGAGAGTTCTAATAAAAAAGAATTGCCTGAATTGATTATTGAGTTTGAATCGGAATGGCCTCAGGAAAAACTTTATGCTTCTTTATCTAAAATCTCTTTACTAAAATTACAATATAATGGAGGTTCTTATATTGCGCATTTTCCTGATACTACGTCTGTGAATAATTTTTTAACTCTTTGTATTGATGATCAGATACCCATTAAGTATTTTAGAAATATATCTGATTCAACTCGTAGATTTTTTATTTAATTCTTTTAAAAATCCGTGATCATGTTTACAAAAACACAAAAACGTTTGCTAGAAAATTACCCTATTTTATGGAACACAAAATTTGTTCCGATGGGTATAACAGTTCTATTTATTAATATTTTTTTCTTTATTACGGGTTATTTTTCCGGATCTATTAATTTTTATGAAACAGATTATGATTTAAATAGCACCACTGTCATCTATCTTATTTCAGTTTTAGCTAGTTTATTAATTCTCATTATATGGTTAGTATTTTATTTAAAGAATAATGGCTTTAAGTCCTTTTACCCCAAACAATCCAATGCTCTATATGTGGAATGGTTGTTGACTTTTATCTTACTCATAGGCAACCAATTATATCCTTACAGTTATTATCAGGGTATTACATATAAAGAAAGAGCCTTTGCTTCAAAACAACAAATCTATGAAGCTAAAAAAATATTGAATCAAATTCAAGTAGTAATACCTGATTCGTATAATTATTATCAATTCAATCCTATCGAGAAAACTATTGATTCTTTAGAAAAAGATCCTGATTCAACTCCCATGCACTTATCTCTTCTTAATTTTTATCCATATAATAAGGAGATTGAGCAGGTTAAAAATTGGTTAATTAACGAACAAAAAGATAGCATAAGAAATTTAATTCGGGAATATTTAGATCTTCAAAAAAAACATAATCTTTCTACCAATCTTACTGTAAACAGTTGGATGAAAATAGTTTATAATCCACCCAATTATATTGTTACTGAATCAAATTATATTAGCAATGCAAAAAATCAAAATGATGATAACATAAAAAATTATGTGGAATTTAAAAAACTCGATTTTGCTTATCAAAAAATGTTTGACGCATATAATAATGGGAATTTTTCCAATGAGTTTATTTTAATCATTTTATATAGTGCTTTAAGTTTATCTATAGCAATATTATCCTTTCGTACAACAAGTGGAAAAGCCTGGTTAATCGCATTTATAACATTTGGATTACTTATTTTTATTAACGGAATTATTTCGGTTTTATTCCATCTATTTTTTTTTGAAATTAATGAGTATAATATCACTTATTTAATAACCATTTATTGGACATTGATACTCTTATTTATGAGCATTTACGTTGTACTTAAACTCTATAAAAAAAGCGCAAAGAATAAATCAACTGTACTGATAAATTTAATTTTATGGATACTACCCTATATGCCTATACTTTATTTTACAACGTTTATGATAATAATGAATGAAACCGTTTATAGTGAAAATCTGAACCATTTTATTAGTACTATATATCTTTACTTTTTTAATCATTCTATCGTCTTTTTTTGGATTAATCTTATATTTGTAGGTATCATTTTATTCTTTGTAGCTAAAATAATAAAAAACTGGAAAGCTTTGCCTGAAGAATAGAAGAATTAACCCTATTTTTTATTTTAAATGTACAAAAGATTCCCATTATCCTTGCGAATTTTTTTAGTGATGATCCTTGTTGAGGTCAGCACTATATTTGCCATGGGATTGATAACTTTTTATCAATATATAAGAATTGCAGAGGAATATAACAATAAAAGGCTAGAAAGAAAGGAACAATTAATTATAGAAACTTTCGATTATCTCATTTCCAATCGAAATACAAAACCGGAGGAGGTTAAAAATAAAATTGGCAATAAAATTTATGAAATTTCAGATATTAATAATATCGATATAAATTTTTATTCTCTGGATGGAAAATATATTTTAGGGAATAAATTACCCAATCCTAAGACTGAATTTGTTCCTAAAGAAATCTTAAAAAATCTGAATGTAAATAACGACCGTATAGAGGTTATAAACAAGCTTCCCAATTCAGAAGAAAGTTTTACGTCCGTATATAGATATATTTACAACAATGATTATCAACCTATTACAATTATAAATTTTCCTTTTTTACATGATGAAGCATTTCTAAAAAAAGATTTTTATTCCTTATTATACAGATATTTAGTTATCATGCTTATCGTATTAATTGTAAGTGGTATTTTTTCATGGTTCTTTTCACTTACTTTAACCAGAAAAATTAAAGATATTGCTTATCGGCTTAGGGATACCGGCGCACTTACTCATAATAGACCCCTTTTATATAATTATATTGATGAAGTGAGTCCATTGGTTAAAGCTTACAATATTATGCTGAATAAATTTAGAGAGCAAACTGATGCACTGGTTAAAAAAGAAAAAGATAATGCTTGGCAGGAAATGGCGAGACAGGTGGCTCATGAAATTAAAAATCCGCTTACCCCTATGCGGCTCGAAATTCAAAGTTTTCAATTAAGATTTAATCCAGAAGATCCACAAATTCATGAAAAGTTGGATTCATTAACCCGTTCATTAATACAACAAATAGATACTATTGCCTCGATTGCCGGTGCATTTTCAGATTTTGCAAAAATGCCTCTAAAAAAGGATGAAAAATTAAACGTAATTGAAGTTGCTAAAATTTCGTTAGAAATATTTCCATCTCAACAAATTTCACTTGATACACTTGATGAATTGGTCATTTTAAATATTGATCCTAATTTATTGAACCGCATATTAACCAATTTAATTAAAAACGCTTTTCAATCGATACCGGAAGGAAGAACTCCCCATATTATTGTAAAAATCAGACAAGACATACGAATGGTTTATTTTTCTGTTATTGATAACGGAAATGGAATTCCGGAAGAAATAAAAGGCAAAATTTTTACTCCTCAATTTTCAACTAAAACCAGTGGAAGTGGTTTAGGTTTAGCTATAATTAAAAAGCTAATTGAAGAATATAATGGGTCTATAACCTTTGTGTCTGAAGAAGGGAAAGGAACTATTTTCAAATTTGAAATCCCTAAAGGTGAATAATATTTTTAAGTTTAAAAAATTTAATATACTTCAAAATAATTCCGTATTTAAAGTAGGCACGGATAGTGTATTATTGGGTTGTTTTGCTAATGTACATAATGCCTCTCATATTCTTGATATTGGTACCGGTACAGGGATTCTTTCGTTAATGTGCGCGCAAAGAAATCCCATTTCTCATATTACAGCCATGGATTCTGAATACAATGCGTATTCTTTGGCCTTTGAAAATTTTAAAAATTCTCCTTTTTCTCAAAGGATCACAGGTATCCATTGCGATTTAGACCTTTTCTTTAGTGATATATTATTTGATTATATTATTTGTAACCCTCCTTATTTTAAAATTTCCGAAGTATTACATCGTAAACATCCTGTCGCCAGGCAGCAAATAAAACTTAACTATCATCTTCTTATTAAAAAATCGGCATCATTACTATCTCAAAACGGAAAAATCGGATACATTTTTCCTATTGAAAATGAAAAAGAAATACTTGAACTATCAAATAGATATAATTTATTTCCCAATCGCATTATATATATTTCAGGAATAAGAAATGGAAAAATTAAAAGAATTTTTCTTGAACTTAGCAGAGACGATAAAAATCCTATAATTGAAAACTTTGTTATCGAAGAAAAAAGTCGTATTTGGTCGGAAGAATATAAAAAATTAACATCAGAGTTCTATTTATAATATCATAGAAAAGGCATCTTTTATATGTTCAATTTGCCATCTATAATCTTTTTTTATGATGGAAATAATATCAAACCTTACATTGGCATCTATTTCCTTACAAAGGACATATTCATTTGCTGCCTTAATCAATAATTTTCTTTTTGATCTGGTTACCGCCTCTATGGGGTCAATTATAGTTGTATAGTTTCTAGCCTTAACTTCAACTATTACCAACTCGGAACCATTTTTAGCAATAATATCAATTTCCGCCTTATCATATTTCCAATTTCTATCTAATATTTCATATCCTATATCTAAAAGATAATAAAATGCTTTCATTTCCGCTTCTTTTCCGAATTCATTATGATAAGCCACACTATATTTTTTAGTTTATTGATTAAAATTATATTTATATGAAATACAAATATACTATATTTGAAAAAAAATCCTGTATGAGGAATACGACCCTATTATTTTTTAGTTTTTTTAGTTTCTTTATTTTTTTCTCCTGTGGAGACGAAAATTTTGAACCCTATCCTAATCATGAATTTGATAACCACAAAGGCTTATTACCTTCAGAATATATAAAAACTGAAATAGATAAAAATACGGGGAACAAAGTAACTGTAACTACTTCTATGCAATACGATAATTTAAATAGATTAATAAATATTAAATCGTCTATCTCAGATTCGATAACTAATATTCATATGATCTCTTATAATGAAAGTAATGGTAAAGTTTATACCGTTACTACCGAAAATGCCGGAGGAACTTATTTGTATTCTTATGAATATACAGAACCCGGTATTATACTTGAGCATAGAAGTTTTAAAACAAATCCTCCTCCCGGATATCCTGAAATTGAACCTTATACAAGAACGTTAACTGTTTCGGGCGATAAATTACTAAAAATAGAAGATCCAAAAGACGTACAAACCCATCTTTTCAAATACGACATATACGGAAATTTAATTCAATTTGATACTACTATTTATACTTATGATATCTTAAAAGGCTTGATGAACAACGTAAAAACCCCTCATTGGCTATTTGCAGCATTCGAAGGAAATTTTCCATTCACTTACAATCTGGTTAATAATATTATCGGTGATAATAAGGGAACTGTTTATAATTATGAATATAATAAAGACTTACATCCTGATTATCCTACAAAAATTATTCTTAACAACACAGAAGAAATAATTATCAATTATATAGTTGCTAAATAAATCAAATTTTACCCTTAAAAAAATACACAAACTTTTAAATCTTAATATAATTAAAATTTATTATTGAAAGTAATAAACCATAAATTATTATTCTCAAATCTATAACATTAACTAACACTAAAAATGATTATATAATTACCTATGAGCTACATTTATAATGTAGCTTTTTGCATTTTATAGTACCTTATTAACTAATCTTAAAACCTAGAGCCATTGAAAATGAGTCCCAGATAATGAATTTTAATGGATTTACAAGTATATTCAAAGCTGAATATAATAGGCAAAATTTTTAGTATTTAAGATTAAATATAATAATTAATAAATAAGTTTAGAAAAATGAACGATTAGATTAAAAATTTACCACAAAATGCGTCCTTTTGTCATTCACTATCAAAATTAGTAGGATACTAGGGAACATGACTATATGTTCCCTTTAATCAAATATCTACAAAATAGTTCTTAGAATTTTTTATTACAATTTAAACAAACTTTTTCTACTTTTCCATTTTTAGTAAAACCTAAAAATATTAATGGCCAAAAGATAATAGCTAGAAGACAACCTCTTCCCCATCCAAATTGTTTTTTAGTATGAACGTAAATATTACTACTCCCACAATTAGGGCATTTAATGTTTAGATCAGATTTTATATTCTCCATAAAAATATAAATTTTAAATTTCCACCCAATATAATAATATAACATAAAAAAATTGATATATACTATTAAATATTTGTTCAATACTAATAAAAATCATGTTAAAAATATAAAAAAAACTTTTTTATTTTACTGACTCTATAAATCCTTTCTATATGTATTCTACTTTATACGGTCTACCCAATGACAATTTAATTTATCTGAGTGCTTTGACAAATTATTATTAAAAATTAAAGTAATATTCTTACTACGGCATTCGATGAAATATGGGATAGTTACTTAATAAGTATTTCATAGTTGATTTCATAAAAATGTTGAATTAGTTTTTTTTAAAAATTTATTTCAATTAATGAAATATAAAATAAACTCTTGTTTAAGCTCAAACATATATCACTTCCACATCATCTGAAGAAATATATACTAATAATTTACTTGCAACTTTTTTATTCATTTCAACTAAGGCTTTTTCATATAGCGAAATTTGTTTTTTATGACCGGTTAATTTTTCACCCGTTTTGAAATCAATAAGTGTTAATGAATCTTGCTTTTCTATGATTCGATCGGGGCGGTAAATTTTTCCTTCATATATTATTTCACGTTCTTGATATACAGTTATACCTTTTGAAAAATAATCTTTTATTTGAGGATTGGATATAACTTTATGTATTATATTTTCAATTTCTGCTTCCTGACCGATTGGAATCAATCCCGTCAAAGTAAATTTTTTAATTACCAGTGGCAGATCTTCCGGCGTATTAATTTCTGCTAAAATAGCATGTATACTATTACCGTATTGAATGTCTTCGTTTTCCTCACTATAAAATTTATGAGCCTCGGAACTTACTTTTATTTTAGAATTCCATCTCTCAGAGGTCCATTGTATTTTTTCTTCTTGAACAATATTTTTTGCGCTTTTTTCATTATTTTTCTTAAAATCGGAAGCAGGATAAAGTTCAACTATTCCTTCTGAAGATTTCCCTTGCTGAATTAAAAATTCACCCAACGAACTTAATTTATCTTTTCTTTCTTCCAATAAAAATAATTGTTGTGACGCCCGTGTGGTTGCAACATATTGTATACATAATTCATCTATCTTATTTTCAAATTCTCGGATAGTTATCACCTCCTTTATACTATCACCGGTATCATCTAAGCCTGATTTTGAAGATGTGTAAAACTTATCAAATCCATTATATAAGTCTTTATCAAGTGGAAACCAATATTCTTCTTTTCTAGAATTGCTATCGATCATAGGATAAATTACAATTGGAAATTCCAATCCTTTAGATTTATGTATAGTCATGATCTGGATGGCATTTCGATTATCAGGAAATCGTATGGATAATCCCGGACTTTTTAATTCCCAATATTCTAAAAATTCTTGTAAACTTATAACTCCGTTCTTTTCCAACTGAACTATCATATCCAATAAGGCAGAAATATATAAATCTTCTTTCTCTCCAAACCCTAAAGAATTAATAAATTCTTCTACATAATCATAAAAGCTTAAATTATATATTTGTTGATAAGGCAAAGAAATATTCAATTTTTCTTTAAACCAATTAATAATATCGTCAAAATCCAAATCTTTTATTTTACAAATTTCTTCTGTAAAATCTTCAAATTCCGCTCTACCTATGGTAAAAAGAAGATGGAGCATTCTCACCAAATTTTCTTTGTCTTCAGGATTGGAAATCCATTGTAAAGCATAAATAAGAGCCTGGATTTCAGGGGACGATACAACTACTAACGCTTCTTCTGTTAAAATAGGATAACCTTTTTCTGCAATTTTATCTACAATGGAAACACTATGCTTTTTATTTCTTACTAAAATTGTTATATCTTTAAAATCAAAACCATTCTGTAAAGACTCTTCAATTATTTCAACAATTCTTTCTTCTAAGAGATTTTCTTCTTTTGGAGATATAAATGATACCTGTACCCTTCCCCCTTTGTGTAAGTGGGAGATTTGCTGTGCATGGACTCCAAACAATGAAAAATATTCGGGATTATTTACTAAATAAGCAGATAAAAATTGATAATAGGTATTATTAAAATCAACAATATTGGGCAAACTTCTGAAATTATTCTGCAAAGTTTTTACATGTATGCCTTTGTCTTTTGCATTTGCTATAAGATCGATTAATATTTCAGGATTTCCCGAACGAAATCTGTAAATGGCTTGCTTGGGATCACCAACCAAAGTAATTGTATTTCCATCTGATACTTTTGCATTATCTAACAAAGGAATTATATTATTCCATTGAAGTTGTGAGGTGTCTTGAAATTCATCTATAAAGTAGTGATTGTATCTCCCTCCTAATTTTTCATATATAAAGGCTACCGGTTCCTCTTTTAAATGAGTTCCTATAATAGGATTTACATCTGATAGAAATACTACATCATTTTCTGTTTTTCGTCTGTGTAAAAATCGATTAATTTCAGATTGTAATTCAATCGTAATTAGATTTTTACGAACAGATTCATCTACTTTAATTCTAATGATGGCTTGTTTTATTTTATAAAATGCCTCAATAATTTGCGGTGCAATACCCTTTATATCTTCTTCATGAATCGATTTTGATTTTGCATATTTTTCTTCTTCACAAAAAGCTTTATAATAAGAAGAAGATAAGTTTATACTAAGTATTTTGCTCGAATCCTGCATTTTATAAAAAAATCCGGCCATACCTCTCGCTCCTTGATAAAAATCTCCTACTTCTAAACCGTTGGATTCAAATAACGCTATAATTTCATCGGCTGTTTTTTGTATTAAGGTATAATTTTCCTGTACTCGCCTACTTATCAACTGATTCAATTTTTTAAAATCTTCGATCTCTTTATAAGTCAAAGAATTAATCTGTTCCTGATTCTTTTCTTTTAAAAAATTTTGTGAGGAAGTCAATAATTCCTTTCTAATATCTGTAGATGATTCGTTCTCGAATTTCCAAAATATATAATTTAAAATGACCTCAGCAAAAGGATTATCTGTTCCTAATTCATCTACTAATTCATCAATTGACTGTTTGAGATATTCCGAAGAATCCAGTTCCACCGCAAACGAATACGACAACCCCAATTCTTTGGTAAATGCCTTCATCAATCGTAAATTAAACTTATCAATGGTACTGATGGAAAATAATGAATAATGATGTAAGATATAGGATAAGGCCCTATACGATCGCTGATGTAAAAGATTTATATCTATATTCAGTTCTTGAGATATCTGCTGTAAAACTATATTCGATTGATAATTTTTTTCATCTGAAAAATCCTTTAACCATGAAAGTATGCGCGTTTTCATTTCATTAGCTGCTTTATTGGTAAAAGTTACTGCTACTATGGAACGCACAGACTCTACGGAATCATTTTGCAACAGGATACTAAGGAAATTTTTCACTAAAGTGAACGTTTTCCCTGCACCTGCAGATGCATTGTATATCGTATAGCTTGAACTCATTCAGATGAAAATTAAAAAAGGATTTAACAAAATTAGTTAAATCCTTAATAGTATGGAATTTTATAACTTAATAAAGCTTTTCACTATCTTCTTTTTTGAAATGAATAAATTAAATGGAATACTCCCGGAAGTATAAAAATACTTCCTAATATTAATGCCCATGCTAGCATTGCAATAGTTTTATGTATATATTGGTCTTCAATCAAAGATAGAGTACCCTGTTTTAATATAACTAAATTAGGATAATGCTGGTAGGTTACCGCAAACAATATGGTTAATACCTGAAATCCTGCTAATACTCTTATCCAAGAATATTTCTTTTCTTTCAATGCATATAGAGTTCCAAAAACAGAAACGGTTGCTAAAATTACCGCAATCCATCCGACTGTTTCCCCAAATATCCATTGAATTAAAGGAACATGTGAAAAATAAGCACATACAAATACTAAACCTCCGGTAACTATCACTACAAATAAAAATATAGTAAGTTTTTTAGATAAATATTCACGATCATCAAAATTTTTAACTTGAGACAATGAATAGGAAACAGCCAAATATCCACAAATACTGCAAGTGAAAACACCAAGCGCACATCCAAACGGAGTAAGCCAACTCCATATATAAGCATTCATAAAATCGGTAGGTTCTACATCAATAGTTCCGGAAACCGTTGCTGCTGCTATAATACCTAAGAAAAAAGGTGTGATTACACTGGAATATCTAAATATTTTATTATAAACAAATTGCCAATGATCTTTAACCGCATCGTAATTTCGAAAAGAAAAGGCAGTTCCCCTGGCAATTATACCTATAAGCATTAATAGTAAAGGTATATGTAAATAGGTTGATAGTACCGAATAAATATCAGGAAACCCTACAAAAAGAATTACAATTACAATGATCAACCACATATGGTTAGCTTCCCATACGGGACCCATTTCTTCATACATGATTTTTTCAATTCTTTTTTCATTTTTGTGTTTGCTGAATAATTCTAAAATTCCAACTCCAAAATCTGCACCTCCTAATAGTAAATACAAAGCGATCGCTGTCCAGAGGAAAAAGATTACTACATATAAATAAAACATACTCTACTTCTTATTAGGTTTATAATTCTTATCCGTTGCGTCATATAATATAGGAACCATTTTCATTTGCCTATATAAAAGGAAAATTACAATGGCTGATAATGAAATAAAAATAGCTGTGAATAAATAGAATGAATATGCTATTCCGGGCATAGGTGTTACGGCATCAGCAGTCCTCATTACTTTATAAATAATCCACGGTTGACGTCCAACTTCCGTTACGGTCCATCCTGCCTCCAGCGCTATATATCCCAAGGGGGTAGCTATTACAAATAATTTATAAATCCATTTTTTTGTAAGCCACTTTTTAGTTTTGAATCTTGCCAATAAATAGATAACCGCCAATATCATTAATGCCACACCTAATATAATCATGATTTGAAAGGAATAATGGGTAATTGCAACGGGCGGTCTATCGTCTTTGGGAAAATCAGTGATTCCTTTAACCGGATCTTTTACATTTCCATAAGCTAAAAAACTTAATAAACCGGGTATTTTTATAGCATAATCAACTCTTTCTTCCTTTTCATTTACAATACCTCCTAAAATAAATGAGGCCGGGGCTTCTGTATGGAAGTGTGCTTCCATGGCCGCCAACTTTTCCGGTTGTCTTCTGCTTACATCTTTCGCAGAGATGTCTCCACTTAAAGGTTGAATCAAAGCTGCAATACATGCACAAGTGGCAGCAATTTTAAATGCTTTACTATGAAATTCGATATTCTTTTTCTTTAAAATCATGAATGCATGCATACCGGCTACGGCAAATCCGGTAGCCACAAATGCGGCTATTATCATATGTAATGCCTGAGAAAACCAAGCATCATTAAACATTGCCTTTACAGGGTCTATGTTTATATAGTTTCCGTTAACATAGTCGAACCCTGCGGGACTATTCATCCAAGCATTAGCTGCTAAAACCAGTATACCTGATGACAATCCGCTAATTCCAACTAATAATCCTGTTAACCAGTGAAACCAAGGGTTGAATTTATTCCAACCGTAAAGAAAGAATCCTATAGCTATAGCTTCTACGAAAAAGGCAGTACCTTCTAAAGAAAAAGGCATTCCAAAAATTGGACCTGCATGTTTCATGAATTCAGGCCATAATAATCCTAATTCAAATGAAAGCATAGTACCTGAAACCGCTCCGGTTGCAAATAATATTGCGATTCCTTTACTCCATGCTTTTGTTAGACCTTTGTATACTTCATCTCCGGTCTTTAAATATTTATAATGTGAAATTGCCATAAAGAAAGGCATAACCATACCTATACATGAAAATATGATATGGAATCCTAATGAAACTGCCATCTGCGATCGAGCAGCAATAAAATCATTCATCGAAAAAACAAATTAAAGAGTGCAAATTTATAATAATTCTTAACTTTTAAAATCATTTAATAAAAAGTTTTACTATAAGTCATAATTTATTTTATCATTATATAACAATAATTTAATTAAGATATTTATATAATTATATTTTTTTAGCATAATTATCATAGCTGCTTTCACTTATTATAAAAAACATCACATATTCATTATTGTTAAACAAATCATTATTTTTTATTAAAAAATTATGCCGAAAATTTAGAATTACTAATTAAAATCTTATTTTTTGAGGTTAAACTTCAAAAAAAAGAATTTTCAACATCAATATTTAGTTGTAATTTGATTTTAATTATTGAGGTTCAATTAATTTAAAATTCACTTTAAGTAGGCATGGTTATAATTTATTAAAATAAATGGGCTTAGCGCTTAAAAGAAGGAGGATTTTACTTATTATTTAATTTTTTATTTACAATGAGATAACACTAAGAGCTATTAAAAGAATTAAAACCATTCAGTTATGAAACTTTATTTTGAATATTAAAGTTTCCAATTATATATGTTACTAATATTATTATTTTTCGAATGTCAAAATAATTTACTCATTTTTAGACAAATAGTTTCCCGGATTTTTTTTGAATTCTTCCTTACAATGTGAACTGCAAAAACCATATAATTTACCTTGATAATTTAAGGTATCTTTTAAATTTTCATGGGTAGACATACTACATACAGGATCTACTTCATTCACAACTTTTACATTGGAGAGTATTTCTTCTTTGCTTGTATCCTTATTATTCTTAAGCTCACAAGAAGTCATCCACATCATTACAATTATATTGAGTGCGATAAATTTTATATTTTTTTTCATTAGTTATGAATTTTAATTTTAAAATATGAAGTTTTAATTTGAACTCCATAATCGAGCTAAATGTATGAAATCTTCTACAGATAATTGTTCGGCGCGTAGATTTAAAAATTCATGGGATTCAAGATGTTGAGGAATGTTTAAAACTTTTAATGCATTTCTCAGTGTTTTTCGTCTTTGATTAAATCCTGCCTTTACTAATTTAAAAAAGAATTCATCATCTATACCCTCTATTTTATCTCTATATCGTTTTAAGCGTATAACTGCCGATTTAACTTTGGGAGGTGGTGTAAATACGTTTTCATGAACAGTAAATAGGTAGTCTACATTATAATATGCTTGGGTTAGAACGGATAGTATACCATAAATTTTATTTCCTTTTTGAGCGGCAATTCTTTCTGCTACTTCTTTTTGAAACATTCCAACCATTTCAGGTATTTTATGTTTATTTTCTAAAATCTTAAAAACAATTTGTGAAGAAATGTTGTAGGGAAAATTACCAATTACAGCAAAATTATCTGAAAATAATTCCTCAAATTCTAACTTAAGAAAATCACCTACGATATTGTTTTCCAGTTGAGGATAATTTATTTTTAAATAATCTACAGATTCCTTATCAATTTCAGCAACATATACTTTCACCTGCTTTTGAAGTAAAAACTGAGTCAGAACTCCCATACCCGGACCAACTTCCAACACTAAGTCATACGGATGATAGCTTAATGAATCTACTATTTTTGAGGCGATATTCTGATCATTTAGAAAATGTTGCCCTAAATGCTTTTTAGGTTTAACTTTCAATTGTATCTTTATTTTAACAATAATTTATATCCAAAATTACACTAAAATAAATGAAGTTTTTATATTTTAGCGAATATTTAATAAAAATATGGCCAATAAAACAGACAAGCTAAATAAGGGAAGATTGCGTTCTTCTAACATTACTGTAGTCATCAGTATTTCTTTAGTCTTATTTTTAATTGGAATCATTGGCATGATTATAATTAATGCCAATTCTTATATTGATTATTTGAAAGAACAAATGGTGATTGAAGTTTTCTTTAAAAACGACAGAAACAAAAATAATCTAATTAAAAACGAAAAAGCCCAACTAAATTATCTTGACAGTATTCAAGTAAATCCTTACGTAAAAAAGGCTAAGTATATATCTAAAGAACAAGCAACTTACACCGCAAAAAAAGATTTAGGAGTTGACTCTCAATCTCTTTTCGAAGAAGATATATTTCCGGCTTCCATTACTATCGCTTTAAAACCGGAATATACTGATTCCGTACATATTGAAACTATAAAAAAGCAAATTCAAAAAAATGTTTTAGTTGATGAGGTAAAATCCGACAGTAATTTATTGACTCAGATGAATAAAGGAGTTAGAAAAATTACCTTAGGTATTTCCATACTCGCCGGTATTATCTTATTAATTGCCATTTCATTAATTAATAATTCCATTCGATTGAAAATTTACGCTAAAAGATTTATAATCAAAACCATGCAATTAGTGGGTGCAAAGCGTTTTTTCATTATGAAACCCTTTTTAATTCAATCGGTAATTTTAGGAGCCATAGGATCTGCAATAGCCTTAGTTCTTTTATTCGCCGTAAATTATATGCTTATCCGATATAATATTCTTCCGCCAATTGTAGATTATTCTAACCATATTATCTTGTCTTTATTTATTTTGCTTATTGGAATTTTGATAACAACGGTTAGTACATGGTTTGCAACTTGGAGATATTTAAAACTTAAAATTGATGATCTATATTATTCATAATTCTTAAATTGGCTGAAAATTTAATTTTATGAAAGATCAACCATCAAAAAATATATATTCTGAATCTGATAAACCTTTTTTATTTGGAAAAAAAAATTATACATTTATGTTTATCGGTTTGAGTTTAATTGCTCTAGGTCTTATTTTGATGACAGGACCGGATGCGAATACTGTAAATGGAGTTTATGATAAGAATAACTGGAACGAAGATATTTTTAGTTTCAGAAGAATTCGACTGGCCCCAATTCTTATTGTTCTTGGGTTTTTAGTCGAAATTTATTCAATCATGACTTATTCTAATCCAAAAAAGAACTCTAAATGAATACGTTAGAAGCGATCATTATTGCTATTGTTGAAGGTCTTACAGAATATTTACCTGTTTCCTCCACTGCCCATATGATTTTTACCAGTTCCATTTTAGGAATACAAGAAAATAACTTTGTAAAAATGTTTGAATATTGTATTCAACTGGGCGCAATCTTAGCAGTTGTTGTTTTATACTGGAAAAAATTTTTCGATTTTAAAAGATTAAATTTTTATTTGAAATTAATATGTGCTGTAATTCCTGCTTTAATTTTAGGTAAATTATTTAATGAAAAAATTGATGCTATTTTAGAAAAACCTATTCCTATTGCCATCGTTTTAGTTGTTGGGGGATTTATACTTCTGTTTGTAGATCGTTTTTTCAAAAATCCTACTATACTTAAAGAGGAGGATATTTCAATTAAACAAGCTGTAATTATAGGTTTTTGGCAATGTTTAGCAATGATGCCGGGTACCAGCCGATCTGCAGCCTCAATTATTGGCGGAATGCAACAAAAATTAAGCAGGGAGGTTGCCGCTGAATTTTCTTTTTTTCTGGCAGTTCCAACTATGCTGGCGGTTACTGTATATTCTCTTACATTAAAAACATGGGAAGAAAATGGAATCAGCATGAAAGGGTATGAACTATTGGCTTCAAATAGTAATCAAATGTGGCTTTTTATTTTAGGAAACCTTGTTGCCTTTGTAGTAGCAATTTTTGCTATTAAATTTTTTGTTGGAGTGATTAAAAAATACGGATTTAAAATTTGGGGCTGGTACAGAATTATTATAGGTTCTTTATTATTGATATATTTTATTTACTTCCAAAAAGCCTAAAATTTTGAGTTTTATTTATTAAATATTTACTTTCAATTTAAAAAAGTTGAATTTAAGATTTTATGTTTATTTAAATACTATATAGTTCTACTACTTCGCATTAATATTTAACTGTTTTTATTTTTCTATATTTTAATAGTAAATTAAATATTTTGTATGGGATAAACACAATTGCTTATTTTAGTTTAAATTTATACCTTATTAAAAACCAAATATAATCTTCAAAAATTACCTGACGTTCGATATTCTCAATAATCACACTTTATTATAATTTATTTTTCAGTTAAGGAATGTAATTTGCATTCATAAATTTAACAGATGTTATATATTTTTTGAGTTTATAAATATCTTATAATATAATAAACTATATACAAGATAAAGCTTAAAAAATACTTTTTAATTAATATTATCATAAATTTACCAAAAACTAATAATAATGTCAATACACTCGGAATTTAAAAAGATAACTACTGAAACTTTCAAAAAAATGAAAGTTTCGGGAGAAAAAATATCTATGTTAACTGCTTATGATTACACTATGGCAAGTCTTGCAGATGAAGCCGGAATAGATGCTATTTTAGTTGGCGATTCTGCAGCTAATGTAATGGCAGGATATGAAACTACGTTACCTATAACGTTGGATCAAATGATTTATCATGCCCAATGTGTATCAAGAGGAATTAAAAGAGCTTTATTAGTTGTAGATTTACCTTTCGGTACCTACCAATCCGATCCTTTACAAGCTTATCATTCTGCCGTTCGAATTATGAAAGAAACCGGTGCTTCCGCAATAAAAATGGAGGGAGGAATTGAAATAAAAGATTCTGTAGAAGCCATTGTTAAAGCCGGTATTCCTGTTATGGGACATTTAGGTTTAACTCCTCAATCCATTCATCAATTTGGATCTTTCAAGTTAAGAGCGAAAGAAGATGCCGAAGCAGATAAATTAATTTCCGATGCTAAATTATTAGAGGAAATAGGGTGTTTTTCACTAGTATTAGAAAAAATACCGGCTCAATTAGCAGAAAAGGTAACCAATGAATTAGATATTATTACCATTGGTATCGGTGCAGGAAATGTTACTGATGGTCAAGTTTTAGTTATTCATGATTTACTAGGCTTAAATAAAAATTTCAAACCTAAATTCGCCAGAAAATATTTACATCTTCATGAACAAATTGTTGAAGCCGTTTCAAATTATGTTCAAGATGTGAAAAGCCAAGAATTTCCAAGTAAAGAAGAAAGCTTTTAAATTTTTCACCTATTTAAGGATATAAAATTTTAGTGTCCTAAATTATTGGAATTATTTTTTTAAAAATATGCTTACTGAAAATCAAATACTTTTTGAAGATAATCATATCATCATTATAAACAAAAAAGCCGGTCAGCTCGTTCAAGGAGATAAGACCGGTGATATTTCATTATTGGATGAAGTAAAATCTTATATTAAGCAAAAGTATTCCAAACCCGGAAATGTTTTTGCCGGACTTGTTCATCGCATTGATCGTCCTACTTCCGGCATTGTTATATTTGCTAAAACGAGTAAAGCCCTTACTCGATTGACGGAAATGATCAAGAAAAGAGAAATTAAAAAAACATATTGGGCAGTAGTAAAAAAAAATGAAATTCCTGAAACACAAAGGTTAGTTCATTATTTAAAGAAGAATGAAAAGAATAATAAGGCAATTATTTTTAATACATCGAGTGCTCAAAGCGGTTCCAAAGAGGCCATTCTAACTTATAAAATAATAAAAAAATCTGACCATTACCTATTATTGGAAATCGATTTGGAAACAGGAAGACATCATCAAATACGAGCACAACTCAGTGCAATTAAATGTCCAATCAAAGGAGATCTAAAATACGGTGCTGATCGTTCCAACTCTGATGGCAGCATTCATCTATTAGCCAGAAAAATTGAATTTATTCACCCCATTAAGAAGGAAAATATTGTACTGGAAGCTCCTGTTCCGGAAAATGATAATTTATGGAAAAGCTTTGAAAATTAGAGTTTTTTAAAATATAAATATACAGTACTCATATTGTAAAATCCTGAAAATATATACGCTAAACCGGTTGCCATTGCTGCTCCTGCTATTCCATAGTGAGGAATCAAAAATATTCCTACAATTAGCTGAATAATAATAGCTCCTACGGAAGCAAAAATATTGTTTTTTAGTAACCCTAATGCTGCTGAAATATTTCCAAAAGGAATCAATACGAGTAAAGAAAAAACCGAAGCAATCATAAGAATATAAAAGGCCGTATTTGCCTGATAATTACTTCCAAATAATAAATTAATTATAAAATCTCCAAATAAAAAAAATACCGATATAAACAAACTTCCCAAACCAAAAAAAATTATAAAATAATTTTTCATATAAGTTTGAAAATACTTTTTGTTGTTAAAATTCTTTACAAATTTAGGATAATCTGTTACTATAAACATTTGAGCAATAAAGAATAAATTAAAAGGAATGATAGATGAAATTCTATATTCTGCAATACTAACTGCCGAAAGAAAATATCCTACCATAAAAGTATCTATCGATGAAATAGAAGAATGTAAAAAATTAGCTACGGAACTACCTATTGAATACTTCCAAAATTCTTTTTTAGATACGGGAAGTTTTGCACTTTCTTTAGACTTACTATATTTCCTAAGGAAGCAATAAAAAAAAATACATGAAATGGATAATGAAACAACATATCCATAAACTCCAAATATAAAGCTGAACAATAAAGAAACTACTAATGTGCTAACATTAAAGACCATATCCGTCATTGCATATCCATAATTATTATCTCGTATTTGAAAATCTATGCGTATTTGATAAAAAAAGGAAAGACTGACGAAACGTAAGCTCAATAGTAATGAAATTATTATTAGATAGTTATATTTTGTAGCAAACAACAGGCAAATAATAAGAAATAAAAATATGGTGATACTATTGAGCTTATTACCTACTTTAAAATTATAAATACTTAATATATCCTTTTCCTTATTGTCGGAAACTAATGAGCCGTAACGAAGTAATGCATTTTGACTTCCCATATTTATAAAGGGCATAAGAAATGATAAAATGGACAAGGCTAATGTAACCGATCCAAATTCCTCTTTGGTAAGAATTCTAACTATAAAAAACGAATTACTTACCATAGCCAATTTACTTACTACTTGAGACATAGCAATATATCCTCCTTTATTTTTTTGGAATTCAAGTAAAAAAGATGATAAACTTTTTATCATTGGTAGTATCTATTTAGTGTATTTGAGCATAACATTCATATATATTTGATCCATTTTTTTGGCTATACTTTTTATACTAAAATGTTTTTCCGAAAATTGATGCATAACGTCGGCTTCATCAAATTCTACTTTACCCGTAATACATTTTTCCATTGCTTCATACAATTGATCCTCATTACCTTTTTCTATAAGAATCCCAAAATTTTCAGGAAATAACTCAGAAATTCCTCCTACCTTAGTCGAAATTACCGGTAAACCGCACGAAAATGCTTCATTAATTACACACGGTTGACTTTCAGTATTACTAAACATGACTAATAGATCCGCATTCTTCATTTTATCCGAAACCTCAACTTCAGATAAAGAGTCAAAAGTAAAAATGTATTCTTCCAGCTTATTATTTTTTATAAATTCTTTTATATGAGTATTATCTCCATCCCCTCCTATTTGAAGTGTAAATCTATATCCTGAATCTGCTAATCTTTTGGCTACATTTAAAATACCTGTAATATTCTTGTATTCATTGATTAAATTCGAAATATGAAGAAATTCATTTTTTTTCGTTTTTATATCTAATGGTTTAAAAATTTCCGTATTTACCACATTTGGAACTATATTAAATTTCCCCTTAATTCCTTTATTTTTCATGTTTAACTCCAAATCTTTAGTTACGGGTATCAGACAACTTGCTTTAGAACAAATCAGTTTCATTAGTAGATAATAAAGTTTGAAAGACAGACTAGAATTGTTTGTGAGCCAACGCGACCAGTGTTCTGTAACTACAAAATTTATGTTCTTCTTCATTTTAAAATAATAAGCAAGAATAGCATAATAATGTAAGACATGAATATGAAGTAAATCTACTTTTTCTATTTTCCGTAAACCTTTTATATAGGCTTGACATTTTTTTACGTAGTTAATGAGTTTATAAGAACTTCCTTTATAATAAATTTTTAAAATAAATAAATTTTTTTCTTTATCCGTAGCAAGTTCAAATTCATTTTTTAACTGTTCATCTCTTTCAACATAAAGAATACTTACCTTATGTATTGTTGCAACCGCTTGAGCATGTCGTAAGATAAAATTACCATTTTTAGGATTTTTTCTGGAAGGAAACCAATAAGGTAAAAAAAGAATATGTAATTTTTGTCGCATCAGTAAAAGAGAACAAACTACAAATATATTATTTTTATCCAGATAATTAATTTATTATTTTTGTTAGTTAAAATGACTAAACGAAAAAAAGTATTAGTTTCTGTAATTAATAATATAGCTACGGATCAAAGAGTAGAAAAGGTTTGCAATTCCTTATATAAAAATGGTTACGAAATTTCAATTATCGGTACTAATTTATATGGAAAGCCCCCATTAAATAGACCCTATTCTTTTCACCGTTTCCATCTTGCCTTTCAAAGAAAATTTTTATTATTTGCGGAATTTAATTTTAAATTATTCTGGAAACTATTATTTAAATCCGATAAACATACCATATTATTAGCTAACGATCTGGATTCTCTTTTACCTAATTATTTAGTTTCAAAATTTAAAAAAATTCCTTTAGTCTTTGATAGTCATGAAATATACTCTGAGCTGCCCTCCATACAAGGTAGATATGCTCAAAAACTATGGAGAAAACTGGAAAAATATCTTATACCCAAAATTGAATATTTTTATACCGTTAGTGAAGGATATGCAGATTTTTTTGAAGAAAGATACAGCAACCGCCCTATTATAATTAAAAATGTTCCAATCATCGCCACTGTATCTGACAAGAATAAAAATATTCATACTAAATTACCTGAAACCCCATGTAGTAAGAAAATTATAGTATATCAAGGAGCCATTAATTTCAGCAGAGGTATTGATAAAATGATAGAAGCCATGAAATATATTGAAAATGCACAATTATGGATTATTGGTAATGGCCCATTAAAAAACACATTCGAAAATTTATGCAAAGAATTACGTTTAGATCATAAAATTTATTTCTTAGGAGAAATTTCACCTGAACAACTAAAATTAATAACTCCTAAAGCTGAGTTAGGGATAAGTCTGGAAGAAGACGGGGGCCTAAGTTATCGTTATGCTCTCCCCAATAAAATATTTGATTATGTTCATGCTAAAATACCCGTTCTAGGAACGTATCTCCCGGAAATAAAAAATATGATAAATGAAAATCAAATTGGTGAAGTTATTACCAATCATTCAGCGATTGAAATTTCAGAAAAAATAAAATTATTACTTTCTAAAGGAAAAAAACATTATGAAAATAACTTGGAAAAAACTTCAATAAAATACAATTGGGAAGCACAGGAATCAACCTTGTTAAATATTTTCAATCAGGCGAGTAAATAACACAAATACCCTATTTTGTATAACTGAAAAATTTTTAAATCTGCATTTTCGGACAATAAATTCTTTTTCATTAAACCACGATTTTTTTTAAATAAATAGGTAACGAATTTAACGCCGTTCACCTTTTTTATTTGAAAATATACTTTTGCTAGTCTGATTTTTTTACATAGTATTTCATCATGTTTTATTAAACTTGATAAATTTTTTATAGCTTCTTCTGTTTTGTTTAAAAATATATGGTTCGATTCAATTCCCTCATGATAAACAGGATTTTCAATTAATTCAAGTTTAATAGTATTTGCTTCTAAGGTTAACCCAAACAATGTATCTTCATATCCATAATTGCGTTCTAAAACAGGAAAAGGAATGGAGTGAAAAATACTTTTTCTAATCATTACATTAGCTGTTTTTAGATAAAGATAAATTGAGTTACCAGAATTTTTTTTTAGAGAAGTTTCTTCATAAGTAACTCCGTATTTCCAACGTAAAGAGCTCTGAATAGTTTGTTCCAAATTCCTCCTATATAATATAGTCCCGCTTAAAACCTGACTTTCACAATGAATGGATGAAACAAAAGTTTTAAGATACGATGAAGTAGCCGGTATAACATCGGAATCCATGAATACTAACCATTCATAGTTAGCTTTTTGTGCTAAAAAATTACGGGCTTTAGCTCTTCCTAAATTTTCTTCGGAAATGATATAAGTAAGATTGTTTTTTGCACAAAATAATTGATTACTTTTAGTGATTTCATGATTGACAGAGGCATCATCAAGAAAAAGTACCTCATAGGGTACGTTTAATTCTGATCCTTGTTTTACCAATTCTTTACCTAAATTTATAATAGAATAATTATAAACCGGAACAAGAATTGAAATCATAGGAGTTTAAAAATTTCAATTAATATAATTTAAATAAAAAGATCATTGGAATCACCATGATAAATCTTTCCATTTTCACATTTAATAGTTTTTGCAGGAAAGTTCTTAATCATCGAATAATCATGAGTAGCCATTAATATGGTACAATTATTTTGTTGTGCAATGCCTTTAAGTAACAGCATAATCTCATTAGAAGTTTCAGGATCCAAGTTTCCGGTCGGCTCATCTGCCAAAATTAAGGACGGATGATTTAATAAGGCTCTTGCGATAGCTACCCGTTGCTGTTCACCTCCGGAAAGTTCATGCGGCATTTTATGTTTTTTTGTTGCCATTCCAACACTTTGTAAAACCTCCTCAATTCTTTCATTGATGGCATACGCGTCTTTCCATCCGGTCGCTTTTAAAACAAACAATAAATTCTTTTCTACACTCCTATCCGTTAATAATTGAAAGTCTTGAAATACAATACCTAACTTCCTTCTTAATGTAGGAATTTCACTATCTTTCAAGGAAACCAAATCAATATCAACTACTTTCCCCTGCCCCTCAAGCAAAGGAATATCTCCATATAAAATTTTTAACAATGAGCTTTTCCCACTACCTGTTTTACCAATAAGATAATAAAATTCACCCTTTTCTAAGCTCATGTTAACATGACTTAGAACTAAAAAGTTTTTTTGATAAATATTAGCATTTCTTAAGTACAAAATAGGCTCACTCATTAGTAAAAGTTGTATAAGTATTTATAAAAGAGAATTAATTTTCACAAAAATAACAATTTAAAATATATTGCTTATTTTACTTCATTTTAAAGTTTTGTTAAAAATAGCTTATATGACTATTTTTAACTATTTTTGATTGAGAATTAATTTTTAATAATGAAAAATTTAATATTATTTATTGCAACTGCGCTGCTGCCTTTTACCGGAGTATTTGCTCAAAAACATGCAATTAATGAAGAGTACATGGATAAGAAAGTAAGACCGCAAGACGATTTTTATAACTATGTTAACGGAAATTGGATGAAAACTACTCAAATTCCTCCTGACCGTTCCAGATGGGGAAGCTTTGACCAATTACGTGAATTTACAGATTCTGTATCACTTACGATTCTAAAAAAATCAAATAATAAAAATTATCCTAAAGGTTCTGAAGGACAAAAAATTAAAGATTTGTTTAGTTCATTCATGGATATGGATGCTAGAAACAAACAAGGCATAGCTCCTATTCAACCTTATTTAAAAAAAGTGGACCGGGTTAAAAACCTTACGGACTTACAAAATTTACTTATCGAGTTCACTCCGTTAGAAATGAATCCTTTTTATGAATACGGCGTTCAATCCGATTTAAATAACAGCAATAAAAATGCGGTATATTTAGGAGATGTAAGTTTAGGTTTGGGAAGAGATTATTATCAAAAAAATGATGAAAAATCCTTAAAAACATTACAGGATTATACAATCTATTTATCAAAATTATTAAAGGTAATCGGACACAAACAACCGGATAAAACCGCTTCCGCTATTGTTGCTTTCGAAAAACAATTAGCTTCTAATCTCTTAACAGTAGAGCAAATTAGAAACGCGCAACTTCAAAATAATCCTTATTCATTTACAAGTTTATCTGAATTATCCAAAAATATAAATTTAACGGATTATTTGACAAAACTGGGAGTACGTGTAGATACAGTTATTATTCCTGAAAAAAAATATTTTGAAAACCTAGATAATAATATTACTCCACAAAACCTTTCATTAGTAAAAGATTATATAAAAATAAATATTGTTAGATCTGCAGCCAATAGCCTAACCAAAGAATTGGATGATATAAACTTTGATTTTTACAATAAAACATTGGGAGGACAATCAGAGCAAAGATCAATGGAAAAACGCGCTCTTGCAAGTATCAATTCTTTAGTAGGAGAAGCATTTGGTAAACTATACGTAGCTGAAGTATTTCCGGAAGAAGCTAAGAGAAACGCTAATGAATTGATTGAATATCTAAAAAAATCTTTTGCCATCCATATTAATAATTTAACTTGGATGTCTCACCCTACCAAACAAAAAGCATTAGATAAGCTAAACAAGTTTACGGTTAAGATCGGATATCCGGATAAATGGAAAGACTATTCTAAACTAGAAATAAAATCTGTAAAAGAAGGTGGATCTTATTTTCAAAATAAATTAAATGCTATTGTATTTAATTACGAGAGAGATAAAGACAAAATAGGTAAACCGGTTGATAAAACCGAATGGCTGATGTCTCCTCAAACAGTAAATGCCTATTATAATCCTTCTTATAATGAAATTGTATTTCCGGCAGCTATTTTACAGCCTCCATTTTATGATTATAAAGCAGATGCAGCAATAAATTTTGGTGGAATCGGAGCCGTAATCGGTCATGAAATATCTCACGGATTTGATGATAGCGGTTCTCAATTTGATGGAGATGGAAATTTAAAAGATTGGTGGACACCTGAGGATAAAGAAAAATTTGAGAAAGCTACTCAAGCACTTGAAAAACAATATAACTCTTATGAACCCATTCCGGGTCTACATATAAACGGAAAATTAACATTAGGTGAAAATATAGCCGATTTAGGCGGAGTTGCCATTGCTTATGATGCCTTACAAATTTATTTAAAAGAAAAAGGTAATCCCGGTAAAATTGATAATTTTACACCGCAACAAAGATATTTTATATCTTGGGCAACCATATGGAGAACCAAATCCAAGGAAGAAGCTTTAGTTAACCAAATTAAAACAGATCCACATGCTCCGGGTTATTATAGAGCGATTGCACCTCTAGAAAATGTTGAAGGCTTTTATAAAGCATTTAATGTACAAAAAGGAGATAAAATGTTTAAACCTAAAAAAGAAAGAATTATTATTTGGTAATTATGGATCTAAAAGAACTTTTGAAAAAAAGCTCGGCAACCCTTCTGGATGTAAGAGAAAAAGAAGAATTAATTAAAGAAGGAAAAGTAGAAGGAGCTATTTTAATTCCTATGAATGAGATACCATCTAAAATAGAAGAAATTCGCAACTTTTCTACCCCACTTATAGTATTTTGCAGATCAGGAATACGATCCGAAAAAATAGTTAACTACCTCAAAAAAGAAGGATTTAATGATATATATAATGGCGGTGGATTTAAAGAAATTAATCAATTGTTAAATTCCTAATTTATCCTGAATTTATACTTTGGCAAAATATTTGAGATAACGCTTTAAAAGTTAAAAAAGGCTTATAAAAGCTTAAAAATTTAATTTAATATAATATATGAAAAATTTAATTAAAATTAGTATTACCAGTTTATTCTTATTATTTTTAGGTACTACATTTCAAAGTTGTAATTCTACCAAAAATGTTGCACAAAAAGTGGATGATAAAGAATTACAAATTAAACTAAGAGGTACATGGTATCTAACTTCTATAGACGGTACGTTAGCAACAAATTCATTTAAAGGAGAAATTCCTACTTTAAATTTTGACTTTGATAAAAACAGAACCAATGGTAATGCAGGATGCAATCAATATAACGGTTCCTTTGCTCTAATTGGTAATGTATATAATCCTAGTCCAATGGTTTCAACTCTTATGGCTTGTCCTGAATACAACCAAGAGCCTAGATTTTTAGAATTAATGGGTAAAAGAAGTACCTTAGTATTTACTAATTACACTTTACAATTTGTTCAAGATGGTAAAGTAGTACTTGAATTTGCTCCGTTAACAAAATAAGTAAATACTAGTAAGATACAGCAAACTATATAAATAAGAGTGTATTTTTCACAAAAGCACTCTTATTTTCTTTACATCTAAAAAAAAGTTATATATTTGCTGCTCAATACATAATAATCATTAAAATAATATTGGCATGTATCTAACATCAGATGTAAAAAAAGAAATTTTCGCTAAACACGGTAAAGATGAAAAAAATACCGGTAGCGCTGAAGGACAGGTAGCTTTGTTTACCTTTAGAATTAACCATTTAACACAGCATCTTAAAAGAAATCATAAAGATTTCAATACTGAAAGAGCTTTAGTGGCATTAGTGGGAAAAAGAAAAAAATTACTTGATTATCTAAAGAAAAAAGATATCAACAGATATAGAGCAATTATTGCAGAATTAGGTATTCGTAAGTAAAAGAAATTATAAAGAGGCAATTTATCAATTGCCTCTTTTATTATCTTTTGAAAAAAGCACGAAAAGAAAAAAGTTTAATTTAATAAGTTATTCATTTTATATATTTTAACACACTGAGCACTGAATTCCATTAATCTTTATTATTTTAATGGACTTGAGTGTTCTCTGGTGTTTTCCTATTTAAGATAAGTAGCTATTTTATCAACACTACCTTTTCTTTTTGCTTTATTATATATTTATTAACAAATTTTTTATTTTTTATGGAGATTCCAAAAGCAATTACAGAAAAAATTGTCTTGGATGATGGAAGAGAAATCATCTTAGAAACCGGAAAACTTGCTAAACAAGCAGATGGCTCTGTGGTAGTTACATGTGGTGGAACCATGTTATTAGCAACAGTAGTGGCTGCAAAAGAGGCTAATCCCGGAGTAGATTTTCTACCTCTTACAGTGGATTACAGGGATAAATTCTCAGCCGGAGGACGTATTCCGGGTGGATTTATGAAAAGAGAGGGAAGACCAACGGATGAAGAAATACTAACCATGCGATTGGTAGACCGTGTTCTACGCCCTTTATTTCCCGACGACTTTCATGCCGAAATACAGGTAATGATTCAACTTATTTCGTACGATGGCTCCATACTTCCCGATTCATTAGCAGGACTAGCGGCTTCAGCAGCTATAAGCATCACTGATATTCCTTTTAACGGACCAATTTCTGAAGTTCGAATTATTCGCCATAACGGAAAGTACATCATTAATCCGAGCCTTGCTCAAATGGATGAAGGATTTGATCTTGATATAATGGTGGGTGCTTCCAAAGATTCAATTGTTATGATTGAAGGAGAAATGAGTGAAATTTCTGAAAAAGATATGATCGATGCAATTTCAGTAGCTCATGAAGCCATTAAAAAACAAATTGATGCTGAAGAAAGATTAGCCGCTAAGGTTGGAAAATCTCAGCCTAAAAGGGAATATTGCCATGAAACTCATGATGAAGAATTAAGAAGTGCTATTACAGAATTTTCTTATCAAAAAATTTATGATATAGCCAAAACACCTTCTGAAAAACATGAGAGAAGCGAAAAATTTGATGCTGTTTTAGAAGAATTTTTATCAAGATATACTGAAGAAGAATTAGAAGAAAAAAAATCTTTAGCCGCTACTTATTTTCATGATGTACAAAAAGACGCTGTTAGACAACTTATATTAAATGAAGGCATTCGTTTAGATGGTAGAGACACAAAAACTATCCGACCTATTTGGTGTGAAGTTAATTACCTTCCGGGATCTCACGGATCAGCCATTTTTACACGCGGTGAAACTCAATCATTGACTACTGTTACCCTAGGTTCTTCATTGGATGCCAATCGAGTGGACAATGTAATATCTCAACACGAAGAAAAATTCTATTTACATTATAATTTCCCGCCATTTTCAACCGGTGAAGTTAGACCGGTAAGAGGGGTTTCTCGTAGAGAAATAGGTCATGGTAATTTAGCTCAAAGAGCCTTAAAATATGTTATTCCAAAAGATTCTCCGTATACTATACGTGTTGTTTCCGATATTTTAGAATCTAACGGTTCTTCTTCAATGGCAACTGTTTGCGCAGGAACATTAGCATTAATGGATGCGGGTATTAAAATAAAGAAACCTGTATCCGGTATAGCCATGGGGTTAATCACTGATAAGGAATCAGGCAAATGGAGCGTTCTTTCTGATATACTTGGAGATGAAGACCATTTAGGAGATATGGACTTTAAAGTAACCGGTACTGCTGACGGTATTACCGCTTGCCAAATGGATATTAAAATTCAAGGGTTATCTTTTGAAATTATGGAAAAAGCTTTGAATCAAGCGAAGGAAGGACGTTTACATATTTTAGGTAAAATATTGGAAACCATCTCCGCTCCTAATGATCATTTGAAACCCAATGCACCTAAATTGGTATCTTTGGAAATTCCTAAAGACTTTATTGGCGCTGTTATCGGACCCGGAGGAAAAATCATTCAACAACTTCAAAAAGATACAGACACTGTAATTACGATTGAAGAGAGTAATGATGTAGGAAAAGTTGAAATATCGGGAGTTGATCAAACCAAAATTGATGAAGCAATTGAAAAAATTAAACAAATAGCTTTCGTTCCTGAGGTTGGAGCTACTTACAAAGCTAAAGTGGTTTCAATAAAACCTTTTGGAGCATTTGTTGAGATTTCTAAAGGTGTTGAAGGATTGGTTCATATTTCCGAGTTAGAATGGAGACGTTTGGAAAAAGTTGAAGATTCCGTTAAGCTTGGAGATATCATTGAAGTGAAATATTTAGGTGTAGACGATAAGAAAAAGATTAAACTTTCAAGAAAAGTCTTATTACCCAAACCTGAAAAAAAGGATTCTGAAAGTAAAAAATAATACTTTATAATAAAATAATAAAAAAGGTTGAAAATAATTTCAACCTTTTTTTATTTAATTCATTGAATGAAATATATTTTATAAAAATCAGATTTTACCTACTTTTTTTACGCATATTGGTAAAGTCCTTATTTTCAACTACTTATTATTTCAGTAAAATATTTAAAACTATAGTATTACTAAAAAACTGAAATAATCCGACTAGTTCGCATCTTAACTATATATCTTGAAACTTATAATTAAAGTATAAGATATTTAGTAATTGCAATACTTATAATTATAATAATTTATATTTTTATATTTTAGTTTCTTTTTCATGAAAGAATATAGGCCCATATTTATAAGTTTACTTAAATTTTTCTCTGTTTATTTAATTTTAACAGCACTCTATTATTGGTATCTTACTTATTATCAAAATGACCTGGCGACCTGTGATATTTATACTTTTAACGTTGCTAAACAATCGTCTTGTTTACTCCAATGTATTGGTATTACAAGCAAGGCGATCCATATAGATCATGAAAATTTCATGCGTTTTTATATCAATAATAAATTTGTCAGCATTATAAATGAGGGGTGCAATGCTTTGTCGGTAATTATTCTTTACCTATCGTTTATAATAGCTTTTGCTAATTCTTTCAAAAAAACCTGTATTTATCTGGTTATAACTATCTTATTTATATACTTAATAAACATTGTAAGGATAAGCTTTATTAATTATATATTTTATTATTATCCGCAATATGGAAAATTCAGCCATGACTATTTATTTCCATCAATTATATACGGATTGATCATTATATTATGGATTGTATGGATTAAATATTTCATATTTAAAAAGAAATAAAAATATGAAAAAAACAGGTAAAATTATTGGAATTCTACTAAGCATACTTGCTTTAATTTTGGTACGAAAATTTGAAACCTCTTTGTTTTATGATCCTCTACTCTTATTTTTTAAACAAAAAGATTTTAATCATCAAATTCCCCCTGAATTTAATCTCATAAAACTTACGACGTTTCTTATCTTTCGATACGGATTAAATTCTTTTATAACGCTTGTGATTATATATTTATGGTACAATGATAAAAAAATAACGAAAGTATGTTCCTATATTTTAGGTATTGGATTCCTTATTTTTATATCCCTTTATTTATTTTCCTTACTAACCAATTTTAGTTTGGGTTACATGCCAACATTTTATATAAGAAGAGTTTTAATTCAGCCTATATTTTTACTATTGCTTATACCCGCAATATATTATTATAAGAATTTACCCTCTAATTCCCGTTAGGAGTATCGTTATTGGTTGTTGTTTCTTGATTTTGTAGCTTATTTCTCATAACTTCTCTTTCGGCTTCTCTAGCTTTTCTCTTTATACTTTGCGTTTTACTGCTATAACCGCCAATAGCACCTAATATGAGACCTATTCCGGAACCGGCCAATAAACCAATAACTAATGTAATTGTTAAAAAGGGTTCTTTTGATCCATTACATTGGATGTACCCTAAGGCTATTCCCAGGATTAAAAATAGAATACCAATAATTATTGAACTTTTCATTATTATAATATATTTTAGATAATAAATTTATGAAAATTTATTTATTTGAGTTTAAATTCTGCCTTACCACTTCGTATAAAAAGGCGCCACAAGCTACAGATACATTTAAAGAATCCGTTTTACCGTAAATAGGCAGCTTTAATTTTGCATCAGAATTTTTAAGCAGATCCCTTGAAATTCCTTTTTCTTCATTTCCTACAATAACAGCTAACGGAAGTTCCAACACTTCATCATATAAATATGTATCTGTTTTCTCAGTAGCACTAACAACTTTTATACCACTAAGCTTTAAAAACTCCAATACTTTTAATAAATTCTTCTCCTTGCAAATTTTTAAATTGTAAATAGCTCCTGCAGATGTTTTAATAGAATCCGAATTGATTGGAGCCGAACCTTCATCAGGAATAACTATGACGTCAACACCAACAATTTCTGCTGTTCTGCAAATTGCTCCAAAATTTCTAACGTCAGTTAAATGATCTAAAATAAGGACCAATGGCATTTTCCCGTCATCAAACAATTGAGGTATAACATCCTCAATTGAAAAAAATTGTACCGGTGAAAGAAAAGCACATACACCTTGATGATTTTTACGGGTCAATCGATTCAATTTTTCAATCGGAACATACTTAACACGAATTCCCGCTTGTGAAAATTTCATCTTCAAGACTTTAATATTATCTCCTAATAAACCATTTTGAATAAATACCTTATCAAAAGTTTTTCCTGCCTCTAAAGCCTCCATAACAGGCCGTATTCCGAATATAAAATCTTTTTCCATATTTTTAATGAGGGTAATTTATAAGTATTTAGTCAAGCTTCTACTAATTATTTGGTTAGATTATTAATCTCCAAAATAAATTTTATTTCTTGCCAAATATTTATTGGTATCTTCAATAAAAGAAAGTATCTCTTCTTTTCCAATCTTCTTTTCTGATGAAGATTTAAACATTTCAGGAAGATCATCCCAAGTTTTACGTAATTCTTGAGAATACTTTTTAAAATTAAAAGAAAACTCTTTTTGAGTGACTTTATCCAACTTGGTGAAAATTAATGAAAAAGGGATACCTGATTCTCCCAGCCAGTTGATAAAATCTATATCAATTTTAAGAGGTAAATGACGAGCGTCTATTAATACAAAAAGGTTTACTAAATTTTTTCTAGACAACACATATTTTTCAATCATCTTAGAAAATGCAGCCCTATTCGTTTTAGAAGCTTTCGCATAACCATATCCCGGCAAATCTGTTAAATACCAGTTGTCATTAATTAAAAAATGATTAATCAATTGAGTCTTTCCGGGAGTGGATGAAGTTTTGGCTAACCCTTTTTTATTGGTAAGCATATTAATTAAAGATGATTTACCTACGTTAGATCTGCCTATAAAGGCATATTCAGGCTTATTGCCTTCCGGACAATCTTCAATTAATTTACTGCTTTTTATAAATTCTGCTGAATATATATTCATGATTTGATTTTCTACAATTTCATCTCTTTCAGCCAATTAAAAAGAATTTCATTAAATTCAATCGGTTTTTCCATCATTGGCGAATGACCGCATTGATCTACCCAAAATAATTGAGAATTAGGAATTCCTTCATGAAATTCTTCTGCTACTTCCGGTGGAGTTACATTGTCTTGTTTTCCCCAAATCAGACATGTCGGTTGATGAATATTTTTTAACTCTTTAGATAAATTATGCTTGATGGCACTTCTTGCAATGTGAATTGTTTTTAAAACTTTGCTCCTGTCAGACAATGTTTCATATACTTCTTCAACTAATTCTTTAGTGGCAATCTTAGGATCATAAAAAACCTCTTCCGATTTCTTTTTTATATAATCATAGCTACCTCTTTTAGGATAGGATTCTCCAAAACTTCTCTCATACAATCCTGAACTACCGGTTAAAACCAAAGAATCAACATATTGAGGTTTTTTCAAAGAAATCATTAATCCTAAATGTCCGCCTAAAGAATTCCCCAAAATAATGGATGGCTCATCAACAACCTTTTGTAGAAAGCTAATCACATAATTAGTTAATCCCATTACGTTAGTCCTCAAAGTAGGAAGAGAATATAAAGGAAGTTCAATAGAATACACCTTGTAGCCATTTTTGGAAAAAAAATTAACCTGATCCGAAAAATTGCTTAAACTACCCATTAAACCATGCAATAATACTATTGGTTTGCCTTCTCCCTCTACCGTATATGCAAATTTTTTTTCTTTACGAAGATTAAAAATCATTAGTCAATCTTATTGCTGTGCAGATGCAAAAATACATCATTTATTACTAAATAAAAACATTATTTACTAATAACTTTCCTTCTTTATGTATTTAAATATCCTTTTTTTACCGAATTAATTAGCCCACAAAAGTTATCAACAAAAGTGGGTAAAAGTGGAGCAAAGTGGAAAATAATTTCTAATTTTGAAGACTAATATGGTAAATCTTATTGGAACATATGAATGTACCCTTGATTCAAAAGGAAGAATGTTGCTCCCTTCAGGTTTAAAGAAGCAAATGGATACCCTTTTGCAAGAAGGTTTTGTCCTAAAAAGATCCGTATTTCAACCCTGTTTAGAGCTTCACCCCATGTCTGAATGGAATCAGGTAATGGGCAAAATAAATAAATTAAACCGTTTTGTGAAAAAAAATAATGATTTTATCCGCCAATTTACAGCCGGTTTAAAAAATGTGGAAATAGATACCAGCGGACGTTTACAGATAAGTAAAGATTTGATACAATTTGCTAAGCTTGAAAAAAATATTGTAGTAGCAGCAGCTATTAATGTTATAGAAATATGGGATAAGAACCTTTATGAAGATTCTGTTAATGTAAATGATTTAGACTTTGCCAATTTAGCAGAGGAAGTAATGGGTAATATATCTGAAGATGAATTATCATAAGCCTGTATTATTACATCCAAGCGTAGATGCTTTAATTTCTAATCCCAAAGGTATTTACGTAGACTGCACTTTTGGCGGCGGAGGGCACTCTCGTTTAATTTTGGAAAAATTATCTCCTGAAGGAAAGCTGTTTGCTTTTGATCAAGATTATGATGCAATTGCCAACCTTATTCAAGATAGTCGCTTTACGTTCATTCAACAGAATTTTCGTTATTTGAAAAATTCGTTGCGATTTTATAAAGTAGACGCTGTTGATGGTATACTTGCCGATTTAGGGGTTTCATCCCATCAATTTGATATACCGTTAAGAGGTTTTTCCACTCGTTTTGACGGCCCATTAGACATGAGGATGAATAATAAACAACCCCTGAGTGCAAAAGATATTATTAACAACTATACAGAAGATCAATTAGCTGAAATTTTTTATTTATATGGAGAATTAAAACAATCCAGAAAAATTTCAAGAGAAATTATAGAAGCAAGAAAAGAAAAACATATAGAAACAACCTCAGATCTTAAAGTAATATTTGAAAAGAGCATTCCCTCTTTTAAACAAAATAAATTTTTCGCTCAATTATTTCAAGCACTTAGAATTGAAGTAAATGACGAATTAAACGCTTTGAAAGAGCTATTAACTCAAAGCTATGAAATGCTTAAGCCGGGGGGAACATTGGTGTTTATCTCCTACCATTCGCTTGAAGATCGATTGGTTAAAAAATTTTTAAAAACAGGATTATTTAAAGGAGAGCCAGAAAGAGATATTTACGGGAATTGGGAAAAACCTTTTGATATTCCTTATTCAAAAGCTATAATCCCGAATCAGGAAGAAATTTTAGATAACACAAGAGCACGTAGTGCAAAAATGCGAATAGCAACAAAACGGTAAAATGGCTAAAAGAAGAGCTAAAAATAAAAAAGGTAGAACTATTTTAGATATACTAAAAGGAAAATTTTTAGTAGAGGGAGATGCTTTTTCCGTTTGGAAGTTTATTTTATTTATGATGATTTTGTCTCTAATTTCAATTTCTTCTTCTCATATAGTTGACGAAAAAGTGGTTGAAATTTCAGAATTAAAAGAAAAATCAGAAGAATATAAAGCCCGATATGCTTTAATACATAATAAACTAATGAAATTGAAAGTAGAATCGGAATTAGAAGACATGGTTATCTCTGATTCACTTCATGCATTAGATAAACAACCTTATAAAATTTTGGTACCTAAAGTTAAAGATGAATAATGAGCGAAAAAAAATATTAGCACGTACCTACTTGGTTGCCGCACTTATTTTATTATTTGCGGTATCCGTGTTTGCTCGCCTTATTTATATTCAAACTCATGATACCGAAAAATATAAAAATCTCGCTCAAACCACCAATTTCCGAAATGTAGAGGTTGTAGCTGCAAGAGGTAATTTATATGCTTCGGACGGTATCTTACTTGCCACCACGATTACTAAGTATGATATATATATGGATATGAAAACTATCCGTAATGAATTGTATCAAAATAATATTGGAGCATTATGCGATTCTTTGCAAAAAATGTTTAAAAAGCCAAGCTTTTATTTTTATTCAAAATTAAACGAAGCAAGAAAAAAAGAAAATCAATACTTAAAACTAGCCAAAGGTCTTGATTACGAACAATTTGCCAGACTTAAAAATTTTCCAATCTTAAACAAAGGAAAAAACAAAGGAGGCTTTATAGTTGAAAGAAGAACCGAGAGAATAAAAACCATTTCAGGATTTGGAATCAGAACCTTAGGATTTGATGATGAAAGAGGAAAATCAGGGTTAGAAGGTGCATTTTCTTGTTATTTAAAAGGTAAAAACGGAAGAGAAATCCAACAAAGAATTAATCAAAAACAGTGGAAACCCATTAATATAGAGTTAGAACCTCAAGATGGAAATGATGTGTATACAACTATAGACATGAGGATTCAAGACATTGCTTATTCTGCTTTGCAAGAACAACTTGAAAAATCTGAAGCTGATCATGGTTGTGCTATAGTTATGGAAGTTGCCACCGGTAAAATTGTTGCCCTAACCAATCTTCAACGAACTAAAGACGGCGGATATGACGATTTACGAAATTTTGCTGTATGGGAGGCAGCAGAACCGGGATCAACATTTAAATCAATATCTATGTTGGCTCTTCTGGATGATGGATATGTAGAACCAAATACCACGGTTGATATTGGTCCCGGGTATTGGAAATATTACAAACATACCATTCGAGATGATCACGGAAGCGGTATTATCACTCTATCACAGGTTCTTTCTCAATCGAGCAATGTGGGAATTTCTAAAACGGTAGATAAATATTTTTCTAAAAATCCGCAAGATTTTTTAAATAAAATAAATTCATGGGGCATTAATAAAAAAACAGACATTGATATACCCGGAGAAAGCGCTCCTTACATACCTAAATACGGTAAAAAATGGAGTCCGGTTACCCTTGCTTGGATGTCATTCGGTTATGGCGTAAAACTTACTCCGCTGCAAATTCTTACTTTTTACAATGGAGTAGCTAACAATGGCAAATTAATGAAACCTCAACTTCTGTATAAAATTGAATCAAAAGGTATCGTTACTGAAAAATTTACGCCTATAGTAATAAATCAAAAAATGGCTTCCCAAAAAGCAATTAACGATTTAAAGAAAATGTTAACCTATGCCGTGGAAACAGGAACGTCAAAAAGTATTTATACGCCGAATTTATCAATGGCCGGTAAAACAGGAACTGCTCAGGTGGAATACTGGAATAAAGGAAAAGGCAGATTATATCAAGCCTCTTTCTGCGGATTTTTTCCAGCAGATCATCCTGAATATTCGTGTATAGTAGTTATTAACAAACCAAAAAAAGGATTTTATGGATCTCAGGTTGCCGCTCCTGTATTTAAAGAAATAGCAGGTAAAGTATATCTTAAAAAACCATTAAATCTTCCCAAAGAAGATAAATCTAAAGAGTCACAAAATATAAATGTATTATTAACTAAAAACCAAAAGCTAACTATTAGCCCTTCTACTGCATTGGTACCAAACGTAATTGGCTATTATGGAAAAGATGCTATCCCCGCTTTGGAAAACCTGGGATTAAAAGTAGTTTATTCAGGAAATGGAAAAGTCATTGAACAATCCATAATTGGCTATCCTATAAAAAAAGGTATGACTGTATATTTAAAATTAAGCGCATGAAAAAGCTTTCAGACCTATTATATAAAGTATCCATTGAAAAACTAATTGGTAATGTTGGTTCTTCAATTAAAAATATTTCTTTTGATTCAAGAAAAATTGAATCGGGATATATTTTCTTTGCCATAAAAGGATACGATTTAGACGGTCATAAATATATACCCCAAGCAATAACCCAAGGGGCGTCTGTTGTCGTATGCGAGGAACTTCCTGAAGAGTTATCAGATTACGTAACTTATGTTCAGGTTAAAAATTCAAGCATAGCTTTAGGTATAGTCGCTTCAAACTTTTATGACAATCCTTCCGAGAAATTGACACTTGCAGGGATTACAGGAACTAATGGTAAGACCACCACAACAACTTTACTTTATAATTTATTTACACAATTAGGTTTTCGTTGTGCTTTACTTTCAACAATTGAAAACAGAATTTCAGATAAAGTTTTAAATTCAAATCATACGACTCCTGATCCTATTACCATAAACCAATTACTAGCTCAAGCAGTAGACGAAGGTTGTCAATATGCATTCATGGAAGTCAGTTCCCACGGAATACATCAAAATAGGTTAGCAGGGTTAACTTTTAAAATTGGAGCTTTTACAAATATCACGCATGACCATTTGGATTATCACCAAACGTTTTCCAATTATATTGCTGCTAAAAAGAAATTTTTTGATGAATTACCAAAGACCGCGATTGCGATCACTAATATGGATGATAAAAATGGTCTTATAATGCTTCAAAATACGAACGCTAAAAAAGTAACCTACTCCTTAAAATCAAATTCAGAGTATAAGGGAAAAATTATTGAGAATAGATTAGACGGAATGTTGTTACAATTTAATAATCAAGAATTTTGGACAGTTTTAGCAGGAAAATTCAATGCATACAATGAACTTTTAGCTTATACTATTGCTTCTGAATTAGGCTTTGATTCTTTAGATATTGTAACGGCATTAAGTAAATTACAACGAGTGAAAGGACGATTTGAAACCTATGTGAGTGATGACAAAAAATACATTATTGTGGATTATGCCCATACTCCCGATGCGTTACAAAATATTTTGGAGGCCATCAATCAATCCCGTACCAGAAATGAAAAATTGATTACTGTTTTTGGTTGTGGAGGACATAGAGATAAGGAGAAAAGACCTAAAATGGGAAATATTGCCACTCGATTATCCGATTTAGCAATTATAACATCCGATAATCCCAGAGATGAAAATCCGGATGAAATAATACAAGAAATTGAAACAGGAATTGAACCTCAAAATACCAATAAATATTTATCCATAACTGATAGAAAACAAGCCATACGAACAGCCATTAAAATGGCAGCACCTAAAGATATAATCCTGATTGCAGGAAAAGGACATGAAAATTATCAAGAAATTAATGGAAAGCATTTTCCATTTGATGATATGAAAATAGCTAAAGAATTATTAAAAAACACATAAAAAGGATGCTTTACCACTTATTTGATTATTTAAATGTAAATTATTATATACCCGGAAGCGGTTTATATAGATATATTACATTCCGAGCCTTAGCAGCGGTATTTACATCTCTATTTATCTCTTTAATTATTGGTAAAAAAATTATCAATTTCCTTCGTAGAAAACAATTAGGTGAAACAGTAAGAGAGCTGGGACTTAGCGGACAAAAAGAAAAAGAAGGTACTCCGACTATGGGAGGAATTATTATCATCTTGGCAACGTTGATTCCGGTACTTTTATTTTGTAAATTAAACAACATCTATATTATTATATTAGTCATATCAACCATTTGGATGGGAATTATTGGCTTTTTAGACGATTTTTTAAAAATTCATAAAAAAAATAAAGTCGGATTAAAAGGTAAATTCAAAGTTTTAGGTCAGATAAGTCTCGGTATTTTTGTGGGAGTAGTTTTATATACAAATAAAGATATAGTAATCAAAGAAAAAATTGAAGGCTCACATAATATAGAATTCGCAAAAGATTTCTATCCCAGAGAAAAAACATTTAAAACTACTATTCCATTTTTTAAAAACAATCAATTTGATTACGGAAAGGTTCTCAAATGGATAGGAATGGATGAAAAAGAATCAGAAGATTTGGTATGGATCATTTTAATTCCGGTAGTTATAACTATTGTTACTGCAGTTTCTAACGGAGCCAACCTCACCGATGGGATTGACGGACTAGCAGCAGGAAGCTCAGCAATTATTGTTACCACATTAGCTTTATTTGCTTATGTATCCGGTAATATAATGATGGCAGATTACTTAAATCTGATGTATATTCCTAATTCGGGCGAAATAGTAATATTTTCGGCAGCCTTTGCCGGTGCTTTGATCGGCTTTTTATGGTATAACACGTATCCGGCTCAAATATTTATGGGAGATACGGGAAGTCTTACTATCGGAGGCGTTATCGCAGTTTTAGCTATAGTTTTAAGAAAAGAATTACTAATCCCTGTATTGTGCGGAATATTTTTAATTGAAAATCTTTCTGTAATACTCCAGGTAATTTATTTTAAATATACTAAGAAAAAATACGGAGAAGGAAAAAGAATATTTTTAATGTCTCCCCTTCATCACCATTTTCAAAAATTAGGATATCACGAAAGTAAAATAGTAACCCGTTTTTGGATTATTGGAATTATGCTGGCCATATTCTGTATCATAACCCTAAAAGTAAGATAAAAAGAAATGAAAAGGTTAGTTATATTAGGAGGTGGAGAAAGTGGCGTAGGTGCAGCCATATTAGGAAAAAAAGTCGGATTTGACGTTTTTCTTTCCGATATGGGTTCTATAAAAGAAGAATATAAAGCAATTTTATCTGAAAAGGGAATTCCATTTGAAGAAAAACAACATACAGAGGCATTAATACTCAATGCTGATTGGATCATAAAAAGCCCGGGGATACCTAAAAAATCACCCATAATTCAAAAAATTAATGAAAGACAAATTCTTATTTCATCAGAAATTGAATTTGCCTCGCAATATACCGATGCTACACTTATTGCAATTACCGGTTCAAATGGTAAAACAACCACTACCTCATTAACCTACCATATGTTTAAAAAAGCAGGTTATTCAGTTGGATTGGCAGGAAATATCGGTAAAAGCTTTGCTTGGCAGGTAGCTGAAGAAAATTTTGATTATTATATACTTGAAATTAGTAGTTTTCAGTTAGATGACATTCAAAACTTCAAACCTCATATAGCTATGGTCTTGAATTTAAGTCCTGACCATCTCGATCGATATGAATACACCTATCAAAAATATATCGATGCAAAATTTACAATAACTAAAAATCAAGATATTAAGGATTATTTTATATATAATGAGGATGATCCAATGACTACTAATTGGTTTCAAAATCACAATACTAAAGCGCAAAAGCTTCCTTTTTCTTTACATAAGAAAATAGAAAACGGAGCTTTCAGCGATCATGAAAATATAAACTTCCACATTAACTCAGACACTTTTAAAATGAAAATCAACGAATTAGCACTTACAGGAAAACACAATATTGCCAATTCCATGGCAGCAGGAATTGCAGGAAAACTATCTAAAATTAAAAATGATTTCATAAAACAAAGTTTAATGGATTTTGAAGCGGTAGAACACCGTTTGGAATTTGTTTTAAAAATTAATGGAATTAATTTTATTAACGACAGTAAGGCGACCAATGTAAATTCTGTTTATTATGCTTTAGAAAGTATGAAAACTCCGGTGATCTGGATTGTGGGAGGAACTGACAAAGGAAATGACTACAGTGAACTGATCCCATTTGTTCAAAGAAAAGTCAAAGCCATAGTTTGCTTAGGTGTTGATAATAAAAAGATAATTGATACTTTTCAGGATATAGTTTCAAACATTGTTGAAACTAAATGTATGAAAGATGCCGTAAATGCAGCCTATAGTTTAGGCTCAAAAGGAGATTCTGTACTTCTTTCACCTGCATGTGCAAGTTTCGATTTATTTAAAAATTATGAAGATCGAGGAAATCAGTTTAAGGAGGAAGTTAGAAAACTTTAATAAATGAGAAAATTAAAACAATACTTTAAGGGAGACATAACTCTTTGGGCAGCGATATTACTGATTTCGTTAGCTTCCTTCTTACCCGTATATTCTGCCAGTTCGAATTTGCAATATGTAGTCGGACAAGGATCTGTTTTGGGACATTTTGCCAAACATGCCGGGTTTATCATAGTCGGAATAGGTATTGTTTTTATTTTTCAAAAAATTGATTATAAATATTTTGGCGGATTTTCCAAATTATTATTACCGGTAGTTATTTTTTTATTGATACTTACTTTAATGCAAGGAAAAAGTATTGATGGAGCAAATGCTTCCCGTTGGTTGAAACTTCCGGGGGTTCCATTTGCCTTTCAAACCTCTGTTTTTGCGGCATTAGTATTAAATATATATGTTGCCCGATATCTTGATAGAAATAAAGATAAAGAAATAACTTTCAATAATAGTTTTGTACCTATTTTACTACCTATTTTTATGGTAGTCGGACTTATATTTCCTGCAAACGGATCAACGGGAATTTTAATTTTTTTGATGGTTTTAGCTTTATTGTTTATCGGGGGATATCCTATCAAAATATTACTTTCAATTATCGGGGTTGGTATAATTGTGGCTATTCTTTTTATAACAATCGTGTTGGAATATCCGGATATGTTTCCCGGCCACAGGGTTCATACTTGGAAGAGCAGAATTGAAAACTTTGCAGGAGAAGATGGAGAAGAAAGTTACCAGGTACAACAAGCTAAAGCAGCTATAGTTCAGGGCGGTATTATACCCAGAGGACCGGGAAAAAGCGCTTTTAAGCAATCTTTACCTCAATCTTCTTCGGATTTTATATTTGCTATTATAGTAGAGGAATACGGTTATGCAGGTGTGTTTTTATGTTTTTTCCTTTATTTACTTATACTTTGGAGAATCATTGTTATAGCCACTAAGGTGGAAAATATATTCGGTACTTTATTAGTGGTGGGTATTGGTCTACCGGTTATATTTCAGGCATTTTCCAACATGGCTGTAGCCGTTAATTTAATTCCGGTTACCGGACAGCCTCTACCCATATTAAGTTACGGAGGAACATCCATGTGGGTAACTTATATGGCTTTAGGGATTATTATTAGTGTAAGTCGTGATATTGTTTCAAATGAAAACACAGTTAAAGAAAATAATAAAGGAGATATAAATTATGAGATCGCCTAGATTTATAATAAGCGGAGGTGGAACCGGTGGACATATTTTTCCTGCAATTGCCATTGCAGATGAAATAAAACATCGTATTCCTAATGCAGAATTTCTGTTTATTGGTTCGGAAAATAAAATGGAAATGGAAAAAGTACCTCAAGCCGGTTATGCTATTGAAGGATTATGGATCTCAGGAATTTCACGATCGTCCATGCTGTCTAACTTTAAATTTCCTTTTAAGGTTATTTCGAGCCTAATAAAATCACGGAAAATTATTAAATCTTTCCAACCGAATGCGGCAATAGGTACCGGCGGATATGCATCCGGGCCTGCTTTATATGTTGCGGCTCAAGCAAACATTCCCACTTTTATACAAGAACAAAATTCGTTTCCCGGTATTACCAATAGAAAACTTGGAACTAAAGCCAAAGGAATTTTTGTTGCTTATGAAGGCATGGAAAACTATTTCCCAAAAGATAACTTATATGTTACGGGAAATCCTGTTAGGAAATCTTTATTTGGAACTATAACTCAAGAACAAGCAAAAAAAGAATTAGGACTCGATCCATCGAAATTGGCAATTTTATCTATAGGAGGGTCTTTAGGTTCGAGAACTATCAATAATTTTTGGAAGGAAAATTCCAAGATAATTGCTGATACCAATATTCAAATCATATGGCAAACCGGAAAATTGGATTATTCTGATATTAAAGTTAATAACAACTTAAAACACAACAATATATTTATTTTTGAGTTTATAAAAGATATGTCCGTTGCTTACGCTGCCGCTGATATCATTATATCTAGAGCCGGAGCAATAGCCATTTCGGAATTAACCTTAGCCGGAAAGCCAACAATACTTATACCTTTCCCCTTTGCTGCAGAAGATCATCAAACTAAAAATGCCCGGCAATTAGTTAACGCAAACGCTGCAAAAATGGTAAAGGATTCAGAGGTTTCTCAAAAATTATTAAGCGAGATACAAAATCTTTGTAACGATAAAAAAGAAAGAGAACTATTGTCTGAAAATATTGTTAAATTGGCTAAGCCCAATGCAACTGAAGAAATTGTAACTCATATATTAAATGAATTGAAAATTTACTAGTCTATGAAAGATATTCATACATATAAAAATTATTACTTTATAGGAATTGGAGGAATAGGAATGAGTGCTTTGGCTCGTTATTTCAAATTTTCCAATGCAACAGTGTATGGATATGATAAGACTCCTACTAAACTGACTCATAACCTGGAAAAGGAAAATATATCTATTATTTATGAGGATACGATATCATTACTTCCGAAAAATATTTCCAAAGAGGATACGGTAGTGATTTATACACCAGCTATACCTGAAAATTTAAAAATTAAACACTATTTTATTGAAAAAGGATTTACACTTTTCAAACGATCCCAAGTTTTAGGTGAAATCACTAAAAGTACTCTGTGTTTAGCTATTGCAGGAACTCATGGAAAGACGACAACTTCAACCTTATTAGGACATATTTGTAAGTATGCAAATTTACCTGCTACTGCTTTTTTAGGCGGTATTTCTGCCAATTATAATTCTAACTTCATTTACAATGGGGCCAAGATTTCCATTGTTGAAGCTGATGAATTTGATCGGTCCTTCTTATCCCTTTCTCCAAACATGGCAGCTATAACATCTACAGATTCTGATCACTTGGATATTTATGGAAATCATGAAAATATAATTGAATCTTTTAATCAATTTGCGAACTTAATTCCCGAAAACGGATTTTTAATAGTTAAAAAAGGGTTACCCATCAATGCAAAGCATCTTACTTATTCAGCTAATGAAAAGGCTGATTATTATGCTGAAAATATACAGATAATCAATGGGCAATTCCATTTTGATTTAGTAGCGCCTCACCAAATTATAAAAGATTTTATTGTACCCATACCCGGAAAACACAATGTTGAAAATGCAATAGCCGCTTTAGCAATCAGCTTACAACTGGGTATTGAAGCCGATATACTACGTAAGGCTTTAGTTGATTTTAAAGGGGTTTTACGAAGATTTAATAAACATGTATTTGAAAATAATAAAATTTACATCGATGATTATGCCCATCATCCAACTGAAATCAATGCTGTAATCGATACAATTAGAAATTTGTATCCTACCAAAAAATTACTGACAGTATTTCAGCCTCACTTATATTCAAGGACTGCTGACTTTGCAGAGGATTTTGCTAAAAGTCTCAGCAAAACAGATACGCTTATTTTATTGGACATCTACCCGGCCAGAGAAACTCCTATCGAGGGAATAACTTCGGAATGGTTGGCGGATAAAATACAACTTGATGACAAGGAAATATGCTCGATTGATAATGTTTTAAAAAGTATTAAGACAAAAGATTTTGATGTGCTCTTAACTATAGGAGCCGGTAATATTGATACCTTATATGATCCCATTATAAATTGGCTTAATGAAATTAAAATATAGATTAATTAAAATTTTTTTATTACTAATAGTACTAGGATTTTTGATGAACTTTGCAGTTCGAAGACATAATGATAAAAGTATAGATAACGTAAGTATTCTAATTGATAATTCTGATTATATACATTTTATTACCAATGCCATGGTTTATGACATTGTCAACCGATCATCAAAAAATGAAAAGAAAGCAAGTAAAATAAAAGATATAGATATTTCAAAAACCGAAGAAAATTTGGATACCATACCGTTTATTTCAAACAGTAATGTTTATATAGACTTAAATGGTTCCCTAAATATACATGTGAGTCAAAAAATTCCAATTGTTCGAATTAAGACTCCTAATGATGAATTTTATTTGGATCAATACGGTACGAAATTTCCTTTGTCCCAAAACTTTTCATTGCCTTGTTTACTTGTAAGTGGTGATATTAAAGCAGAGGAATATAAAAAATTAGTGAAATTATCTCAATTAATAAGTGAAGACAAGATATTAAAAAATCACATTATAAGCATTGATAAAGACAAAAAAAATAGTTATAATTTACTTTTAAATGTAGCCGGAGTATATATAGAATATGGTGATCTTAAAAACAATCATCAGAAACTTACAAATCTAAAAGAATTTTACAAACAATATCTAGATTATGTAGGTTTTGGCGTTTATAAGAAAATAAGTTTAAAATATGACAATCAAATAGTTGCAACAAAGAGATAAATATGGACAACAACAACAATATTGCAGTAGGTTTGGATATAGGCACAACAAAGATTGTTGCTATAGTTGGGCAAAGGAATGAACATGGAAAATTGGTTATTCTGGGAATGGGAAGAGCTAAAAGTTTAGGCGTTCATCGGGGTGTAGTAAATAATATTACTCAGACTATTGATTCAATAAAAAAAGCAATTTCTGAGGCTGAAAAAGCAGCAAATTACAAAATTACCGATGTTACTGTTGGAATTGCAGGACAACATATTAGAAGTCTTCAACACAGCGATTATATTTCCAGACCTAACTTTGAAGATGTTATTGACGATACGGATATTGAAAAGTTAAAAGAACAAGTACATAAACTAGTCATGCTTCCGGGAGAAGAAATTATACATGTTCTTCCTCAAGAATACAAGGTTGATTCTCAATCTGAAATTATTGAACCGAGAGGTTTCCACGGTAGCAGATTGGAAGCTAATTTTCATGTTGTAGTTGGTCAAATTTCTTTAATTAGAAATATTGCCAGATGTGTTAAAGAAGCAGGGTTAAATTTAGTAGGTATAACATTGGAACCCCTTGCCTCTTCGGATGCGGTTTTGAGTCAAGAAGAAAAAGAAGCCGGAGTTGCTTTGATCGATGTAGGAGGAGGTACAACCGATATTGCCGTTTTTAAAGATAATATTATTCGTCATACAGCGGTAATACCTTTCGGTGGAAATGTGATTACTGATGATATCAAATCAGGTTGTTCAATTATTGAAAGACAAGCAGAGATTTTAAAAGTTAAATATGGTTCTGCCTGGCCTTCTGAAAATAAAGAGATTGAAGTCATCAGTATACCCGGATTACACGGAAGAGAACCCAAAGAAATTACCGTTAAGAAATTATCTCAAATTATACATGCAAGGGTTGAAGAAATTATTTCCTTAGCTTATTTAGAGTTAAAAAATTACGGATGTGAGGAGCAAAAGAAAAAATTGATTGCCGGAATCGTAATGACGGGAGGTGGTTCTAAGTTAAAGCACTTAAGGCAATTAACAGAATATACCACAGGTATGGATGTTCGCATTGGTTATTGTAATGAACATTTAGCCGGAGGACAGCCTGAAGAATTAGCCAGTCCTGAATATGCTACTGCCATAGGATTATTAATGACAGGGCTCAATAATCTTGAACTAAAGAAAAATAAAATTCAACAGGAAACTAAAAATATAAAGAAACCTGAAGTTTCTTCAGATATTCCGACTGAAAATTCTAATACAACTACCCTAAATATTGAGCAAAAAACTTTGAAAGAAGAAAAGAAGAAAAGTAAAGAAAAGAAAAAATCTATATTCGCTTCTTTTCAAGAAAAATTTATTAAATATATTAACGATACAGAATAAACAGATAGAATACAATGGATAATACAGAGAACAATAAGCTATTTTTTGAGCTGCCCAAAAATAAAACTTCAGCCATCAAGGTAATTGGTGTCGGAGGTGGAGGAAATAATGCTGTTGGTTATATGTATGATCAAGGCATTACCGGTGTAGATTTTATAATTTGCAATACGGATGCACAGGCATTAATCAATAATCCTATCCCAAATAAAATTCAGTTGGGAAATACCATTACGGAAGGTTTAGGAGCCGGAGCCAATCCTGAAATCGGAGAACAGGCTGCTCTAGAGAGTATAGATGACATTAAAAATGCTTTAGGTGATCAAACTAAAATGGTTTTCATTACCGCAGGAATGGGAGGAGGAACCGGTACAGGAGCGGCGCCTATTATTTCGGGTATTGCAAAAGAAATGGGTATTCTAACTGTTGGTATTGTCACTATTCCTTTCTCTTTTGAAGGTAAATCGCGATTGGAACAAGCAGAAAAAGGTCTTGAAAAAATCAGGAAAAACGTTGACTCTTTAATTGTCGTAAAAAACGATAAGTTGAGAGAATTGTATGGAAACTTGGGTTATAAATCCGGATTCTCAAAATCCAATGAGGTGCTAAGCACAGCTGCAAAAGGAATTGCTGAAGTTATTACCAAAAATTACTCCATCAATATAGATTTACGTGATGCTAAAACCGTTCTGGCAGATAGCGGAACTGCCATCATGGGATCTGCTGTTTCTTCCGGACCTAACAAAGCCCAGGATGCTATCATGGCTGCCTTGGATTCTCCTTTGCTTAATGATAATAAAATTACGGGAGCTAAGAATGTATTATTGTTAATCGTATCCGGCGATGATGAGATAACAGTAGACGAAATAGGTATCATTAACGATTATATTCAATCTGAGGCCGGTAATAGTACAAATATTATTATGGGTATCGGTGAGGATGAAAGTTTAGGAGATAGTATCAGAGTAACTGTCATTGCAACCGGTTTTCCTGTGGACGATGAAAGAAACAGCGGTAAAGAAAAAGAGAAAATTGTACACACATTAACTGATGATTTTCCAACTTCCAATCCCTTGAATTTAGGAAATGCAAAAGCTGCAAATTTCAATAGTCAAAAAGATAATAGATCTGATGAACCACAAATAATTTCTTCAATTAATAAAGGAAATTATATTCAGGAAAAAAACGAAGAAAAAACGATTCAAAAAATAATAACTCTAGAAGATGAAGAAGAGGTAACCACTTTCGGAATATCTAACAGAAAAGATCCGATTGTTCCCTCTTTTCCCATTGATGAGGAAATAAATATTATTAAAAAGGATGTATATCCTCCCCAAAATAATGAAACAACTTTATTTTCTAATACAGAAAATACATTTAAGGAAATCAAAGAAGATAAACTTCCCGAGCCTCCTGTAAACCAATCGACTATATTCACTTTAGATGAAGCTGAGGATTTTACTCAAAAAGTAAATTTTCAAACAGAAACCGAAGAATTTAGTTCTTATAATAACAAGTTTCAGCTTCCTGAAGAAAAAAAGGAAATTTTCACAGAAGATCAAACCGTTTCTGAAGATAAAAATTATTCTTCAGAATCTTTAAATGAGCTTATGGAGAAAAAAATCCAAGAAAGAAGAGAACGATTGAAAAAACTGAACAGCAAATTTCAAGGATTATCTAAACAAAATGTTGATGAAGTGGAAAAAGTTCCGGCTTATAAAAGACAAGGCATTAATTTAGATGAAAATATAGATTCTAATAAAAGTTCGGATATGTACTTTAACAAAAATTCTAATGAAGTTCAAATACGACCGAATAATTTTTTCCATGATAATGTTGATTAGTCCCTAACTAAAACAAATAATTATGAGCTTAGAAACTAAAATAATGGATGCGATGAAAATCGCCATGAAAGATAAAGATAAAGTAGCATTGGAATCATTACGAGCTATTAAATCTCAATTATTATTACTTAAAACAGATGGTAAGACGGAAGATATTTCTCCGGACCAGGAAATTGCTTTATTACAAAGATTGGTTAAGCAAAGAAAAGAGGCTTATGAACAATTTTTAGCTAATAACAGGAATGAATTGGCTGAAAATGAATTAGCACAAGCAAAAGTCATTGAGCAATTCCTTCCGGCACAACTTACTCCTGAAGAATTAGAAAAAGAACTTCGAGAGATTATAGCCGAAACCGGTGCTCAAGATATTAAAGATCTGGGAAAGGTTATGGGCATAGCTTCAAAAAAATTACAAGGAAAATCCGAAGGAAAAACAATATCAGAAACTGTTAGGAAGTTGTTGTCCTAATTTATCTTTTGTATGTAAGCCGATAGTATCAGTCGGCTTTTTTAAATTAAAAAAGACATTCGTAAATGAATGTCTTTTCTATTTTGTATTGTTTATAAGCAAACTGATTATCGATCTGATTCATTGTAATTCCTTAACATAATCCAACCGGTAAATTCTCTCCCGTCGGCAATTGTAATTATGTACCAATAGGAAGATGTCGGCAGATTTCTGCCTAAGTGTTTTCCGTCCCATACAAAACATGTATTAGAGGTTTCTTCATAAACTTGTTTACCGTATCGGTCAAAGATTCTAACTTGAGAATTTTCGCCTTTAAACAAATCTAATCCGCATACTCTCCATGCATCGTTATAATTATCACCGTTGGGAGTTATCACATTATTAATTCCGAAAATTATTCCTTTGGATGTTATAGCATCACAAGAATTGGCAACGGAACGTACATAGAATGTATAAATTCCTTGTTTTAAATTAGTAAATGTATTACTTCTTTGCCAATTTATCTTATCGATGGAATATTCCAACGGAGCCGGTCCATTTGCTATTACAGTTATATAATCTTTTCCTTGCTGTAATTCAACAATAATCGGTTCTTCCAACAATTTAACTTCTATTTGATGCGTAGTAGTACAGCTGATATTATAATTTAAAATTTTAGTATGTTCAACCGTATAAATACCTATGTCTCTAACATTTTCCAGATATTGACCGGTTCCAACTAATTTTCCTTTGAAATACCATCGGATTTGATCGTATCCATCATCTCCTGCGTCTAGTGTTGCAGCATATCTTGGACAGATATAAACTATTTCATTAGGAGGCGTTGGAGAAACATAAGGAATCAACTCTACTTTTGCTACCGATGGACAAAAATCATCATCTATATTATCCACACGAACATATACATATCCTTTATTACTTTTATAGTTAGATAATTCGGGTTCTTGTATTTGTTTTGAAGGTTTACCCATTGCTTCATCTTTCAAGGCATTATTTGCATCCTTTTCGGTTCTATAAAAACGAATTGTTGAATTGGGTTGATTTTTAAATAAATGTTCAACTAACGGAAGTTGAAAATACGCGTATCCGTCTTGATTTCCATCACAAGCATATAGGGTAGCATCAGTAAGTTCTACAGGATCATTGGTTTCAAATTCTATTTTTGTAATGCCGATGCATTCGGTTTGAATATTTTTAATTCTACAATAAATTGAATCGGATAAATTTAAATATTTGTTTTTATCTAATACCCCTGTTCCGTTCAATGCTTTTTTATATCCTTCATGATAGGTTATCTCATATACGCGTTGATCTAAATAATTATGTCCTGATTTATCTTTAATTTTAGGATCAAGGTCTTTGAGTAACAGGTCATCATATTTTCCATTATTGTCTCCATCACACACAAATTGAGGTATCAGTTGTGGACGTGGCGTTTCTTTTTGAGTGATTGTTATTGTTCCTTCATTTCCACATCCGTTCTCTTTGTTTTCAAATTTAACTTTTATTTCTACTTTGTTTTCTCCTACAGGGGGTTCGTAATCGGTTAAAGCTTTTGGTATTTGTCCTGATGTGTCTTCTACTCTACCAATCTCTACTCCTTTACTGTCTTGGAAAATTACTCGCATATCTTGTAAGAAGCTTTTTATTCTTGCTTCTTCTCCATTGGATGACAACATTGGATAAATCGAACTCCATAAATCTACTCGGGTTTTACTGCCTTGCGGTTCGTATTCACAAATGATCGGTTCGTCTTTTGCTACTTTTAAATATGGATATACGTAGAGTTTTACTTTTGATACTTCATCACAATAGTTGCCTTCTTCGTCTTTTATTCTTACATAGATTTCATCTACTAGGTATAATCCTTCTTTATATAGTTCTCTATTGGTATAGTTACTTATTTCAGGTTCGGTCAGGTGTGTATAAATCCCTTTCGCTTCATTTTTAAAGGCTTCTTTGGCATCTGATTCATTTCTGTAATAACGATAATTGCTTGTCGGATAATTGCCCAGTAATTGTTCTGATTCATGTAAATTAAATATTTCTTTTGAATCATCTTGGGAATCATCGCATTTTATTGATAAGCGTACTTCTTTCGGGATTGGTACATGGTTGGAATTTTTCTTAAACCATACTTCGTTTATGCCTATACAACCGCTCTCTTGGTTCAGTACTCGTACGTATAACGGGTTCAGGAAGTCCACAGTAAAGTACGTTTGTTTATCTATCGGAATTATAGTCGGATCATTTACTGCTAAGGCTTCGGACTGAGTGCGGTAATAGGTAATTTCTTGTTTCGCTGACGGGGTAATTACCAGATTATCTAAATCTTTTAGTAATACGTCATTATACTCTCCGTCTAAGTCTTCATCACACAGGGTATAGGTTACCTTATTGGGGAGTGGCGTTTCTTTTTGAGTGATTGTTATTGTTCCTTCATTTCCACATCCGTTCTCTTTGTTTTCAAATAGGACTTTTATTTCTACTTTGTTTTCTCCTACAGGGGGTTCGTAATCGGTTAAAGTATTTGGTATTTGTCCTGATGTGTCTTCTACTCTACCAATCTCTACTCCTTTACTGTCTTGGAAAATTACTCGCATATCTTGTAAGAAGCTCTTTATTCTTGCTTCTTCTCCATTGGATGACAACATTGGATAAATCGAACTCCATAAATCTACTCGGGTTTTACTGCCTTGCGGTTCGTATTCACAGATGATCGGTTCGTCTTTTACTACTTTTAAATATGGATATACGTAGAGTTTTACTTTCGATACTTCATCACAATAGTTGCCTTCTTCGTCTTTCACTCTTACATAGATTTCATCTACTAGGTATAATCCTTCTTTATATAATTCTCTATTGGTATAGTTACTTATTTCAGGTTCGGTCAGATGTGTATAAATCCCTTTCGCTTCATTTTTAAAGGCTTCTTTGGCATCTGATTCATTTCTGTAATAGCGATAACTGCTTGTAGGATAATTGCCCAGTAATTGTTCTGATTCGTGTAGATTAAATATTTCTTTTGAATCATCTTGGGAATCATCGCATTTTATTGATAAGCGTATTTCTTTGGGAATCGGTACATGGTTGGAATTTTTCTTAAACCATACTTCGTTTATGCCTATACAACCGCTTTCTTGGTTCAGTACTCGTACGTATAAAGGGTTCAGGAAGTCCACGGTAAAGTACGTTTGTTTGTCTATTGGAATTATAGTCGGATCATTTACTGCTAAGGCTTCGGACTGAGTGCGATAATAGGTAATTTCTTGTTTCGCTGACGGGGTAATTACCAGGTTGTCTAAATCTTTTAGTAATACGTCATTATACTCTGCGTCTAAGTCTTCATCACACAGGGTATAGGTTACCTTATTGGGACGTGGCGTTTCTTTTTGGGTAATTGTTATTGTTCCTTCATTTCCACAGCCATTCTCTTTGTTTTCAAATTTGACTTTTATTTCTACTTTGTTTTCTCCTACAGGGGGTTCGTAATCGGTTAAAGTATTTGGTATTTGCCCTGATGTGTCTTCTACTCTGCCAATCTCTACTCCTTTGCTGTCTTGGTAGATAATTCGTAAAGAATTGAACATTCTATATAAACGTGTTGGATCAGGAATGCCATTTGATTCAAGCATTGACCGGGATAATTCCCAAAGATTAATTTTTGATTTTGTAGCGTCCGGTTCGTATTCGCAAATTTCAACGGATTGATTTTCTACTTTTATATAAGGATATACTTTTATTTTAATCTTTGCTATACTATCGCATTGAATTCCTTTGCTATCCTTTACTCTGACAAACACTTCATCAAATGTATAAAATCCATCTGTAGTTATCACTCCGGTTTGGTAAGCATTTGGATTTGCAACAGCATTACTGATCTCTCCTTTTCGTGCTTGATTTTCATCTTTATAATATTCAAATTGAACATCGGAAGAACTACTAATCCGGTTGGAAACAGAAGTAAGATCAACGAAGGATTTATCCTGACCGTCCATACATCCTATTATTTCAACTTCCTGTTTATCCAGCGATAGGCGTGGATTTACATTTACCGATATAGCGGTAATGGTCGGACAAGTTTTATCTTTCTTATCTATTCTGACATTGATTATATAAAAAAGACTGTCAGGAGGAACACTGGTAAATTCATTATGTTTGATGGTAAATTTTACAGGCGATACCTCATTCTTATGTTCTTCTGCATCTTGTTTCGTTCTATAATAAGTAAAATCATATTCCGAATTGATAAAGGACAGAGATTCTCCGGTAATAATATTAGTTTTGTAATCATCTAAATTGCTGATTACATACTTGCCGTCTATGGTTCCATCGGTTTCATCACAAATATCTATAAAGTGTACATTGGCTTTAGGAACTAAAGAAATTAAAAATTCTACTTTACGGATTATATAGCACTTCGTCTTTATGTATTCAAACTTAACCCAAACTTCATCTCCTCCGGAAACTTCATATTCATCTAAATTTGCCTCAGGTATATTTATCCCATAAATTGCGTTGTATTTACTTGCATGATAGGAAACAGTAAAATCACTCAGTGTATATGAACTTCCAATCATTTGAGATGGATAATCCTTTAAGTTAACTTTTACCTTTTTTTCTTCATTACATAATAAGGTAGCAAAATGATTTACCTCTAATTCAGGATATGCTTTAACTTCTATAGGTGCAATTGAAAAACAGTTACTTTTTATATTTCTTACTCTAACCCAAAAAGTGGTTGGAAATCGGGAAACCGAAGCACTCCTCGAAATACTATTTTGATTTTTAAGTGCATCATCCTCGCTAGTAAAATAAATAAATTCAAAATCCTTACTATCTATGTTGGAATCAAGAAAAAGGCTATTGTAATTTTCCAACCAAATATTTTCATAGATGCTGTCTTGATCATTTTTCGTGTTATTATTGCATATGGTAACAGTTACATTTTGCTTTAAAACGGGAGATTCAATTAATGAAAAATTTAACATAAAATAATCCGAGCAATCTTTGGTTTTAATCTTCACCCAAATTTTTGTGGAGTTGGTTACATCAAATTCACTTACCGGATTAGTGCCATTTTTTGCATCATTTTCTGTTACATAATATTCATAATCCATTTGATTCGTCAACTTTGAATTATTGGATATAAGTGGGGCCGTTACCAGTTGGTATAAATTTGATGAATTGATCTTTTCTGTCCCGTTATTTCCAAAATCACATATATAGATGTTTGGATTACTAACTGTCGGTACAGGAATTAAGTTTATTGTAACTCGAATAATCTTAAAACACTTGGTTACCGGATCCTCCACTCTCATGCATATCTCATTATTGGTAATATTTGTTGTCGTATTTACCAGATACTTAATTGGAGTATTGCTATCCGTATACGTTCCTAACAATTCACCGGGAGCATCTATTTCATATTCTGCATCGTATATCAAACGATAAAATTGAATGGTTGTCCCTTTTGAATCAAGTATGATTTTAGACAAATCTACTTCTTCTTTGTAGTCATCCCCTATGTCACAAACCTCTAAGTCTGTATATTCCGGTAATTGTACGGATGGAACTAAATTAAATTTAATCTCAACAATAATGGGACATTGGTTTTTAAATTCTAATTTGACAAATGCCGAAAAAATCCCTTGTCCAATTTGAAATTTAGCAGGATTTGTTATCGTTGCTTTACCCCCTTCGTGTGCTTCATTTTTGGTTTTATAATACCTTAAATTTTTTATATCTTTTATAGGAGTTTTTAAACTTGATAACTGATCTTGAGTTAGAAGTTCTTCCAGCTTGTTTGGATCAGTCTTTTTAGAACCCTTTATAAATTCTAATATATTAACAACCTCAATTCCATCATCATTAAAATCACAAATAGTATGCGGACCCAATACTTTTTCTTCAATTGTTATCAAATTGAATTTCAAATCATAAGCATAGCTGCATCGGTTATATCGGACTGCAGGATATATTATTTTTGGATTTTCAGCCGAAGTTAGATCAAAACTCTTTTTAATCATTCCTTTTCCATGTTTAGGATCTGCCAAATACATATCCCGATCGTGCTGATTGTCAAAAAATACAATTTTATCATCTGAATCATTTCCAAAGGATGGATGTGAATATGAATAAGTATAAAGATCTTTAAGTAAATCTTCGTAATCTTTTAAGTATATTTTCTCGATACCATCATTGTATGTGTCGCATATATCAAATTCCCTCTTATATAATGTTTGATTTTTAGATACGAAGATAGTTATTGAGCTTACTGCTATAATTCCGCTTTTTTTAATCTTATATTTTAAATAAATTGTAGGTTTAGCCGGTGCCTCTACACTATAGATATAGCCGGGTGATGATTCCTTTAATTTAAGTTTATCCGTGCATGCCAAATCTTTATAAAAACCTTCAATCTCAATATCTTGAGGAGTTAATGAAGTACCGGACAAAAAGTTAGGAAGATACGATTCCAAATTTACTTCTTCTGTATCATTGGCATTACATATAGTTGGATAAGGCAATCCATCTCCGATGCCGCCGCCACCGCCGCCGCCGCTATCGCTACAATCTCCGATGGCTTTTAAAATCAATTTTGTTTTTACTTCTCCACAAAAATCCGGATGAGTCGCTTTGATGTAAATAGTGTTATTTAATCTCAACATACAATTATCCGGATTTACAATTTCGTTGTTGTAATAAGAATCTTTATAGTATTTCCATTTTACGGTAGTATGGGAAGGATTGATCGGTGAATTTGTTAGTAAGTTAGAGTTATATTTGGTTAGATCCAACATCACGGATTGCCCTTCCCTAACATCGCAAATTTCAGCTAAATACTCTTCTAACTCTAATTTTTTAACCAATTTTACAGTAAATGCGATTAAGGTATAACACGACTTATCCCTTATGGATTTATTCCATGCTTTAAGGTAAAACTTTACGCTATCATCGTCAGTTCCTGATAAATCAATCGGGTAATTACGTATAACCACATCGGGCAATTCTCTCATTTGATCATCCAGTATAATATACTCTGTAGTCCGTTTATTTATTTCGTAATTAAAATTATTCAGGTTCACATTCTCTATATCGTCATTGCCTTCATCGCAAACAATGAATTGCTGATTATCTTTTAAATCAGGCTTCTTATTTAATTTAAGATTTATCTCTGTAGAAACAAAACATTCTCCGCTTTTCAATACTTTTACATAGACCGTCATATCATCAGAAAAAGTAAAGGATTTTGCTTCTTCATCTGAAATCTGATTGGTTAAATTCTTATACCGGTAATAGGTAAATTTTAAATTTTTATCTGGGTTTATCAGTTGTTGATATGAGGTTAAATCAACTGTATAACTTTCTCCTTTATTAATACAAAAAGGTGGGGGTGATTGTTTTACTGCCGTAGGATATTCTTTGCTAAACTTCACCTGTAAGGTATCCGTAAGTGAAAAACTATTACATCCATTATAAGTAACCTTTGCTATAAAGTAATTGTTGGTGGTGGATTTGACTACCCAAGTATCACCCCAATTACTTGGACTTGAAGAATTTCCTTCATACCAAGTAACGGAAATATCCGTATTTCCATTCGGTGTAAATCTCCATGCTTCTTTTTTTGCTTCCCAATCATCCCTATTTCTTCCCGGGGGAGAAACTCCAATGTATCCATTGGAATTGATGATCCCTATTAAAGCGTTTTTATCTTTAGTGGTATGGGGGTTTTTACTTTTATTTCCAACATATATATCTATGATATTAAAAGTTTCATACAAAACAATTTGAGAAGATGAATAAATCCGATCCGGTCCGTATTGTTTTAAATTATCAAAATTAATAATGAATTTCCTATAGGGAGCTTTCCCTTCATAAGCAACTTTTACCTTGCTCGGTGTGGTATTATTCATGTCGTGATATACACCAAATATTGAATTTTTAGGTAATCCGGAATTTGGATTATTACCTGAAATAATATACGGGCATTCTTTATTTTTTTGCGACAGGTCAAAGCTGACTACTCCATTATCACTGACAATGATTTGATTATAACTTTTTCCATAAAAACAAAAATTAAAACCTATATCGATGATATCGTTACCAAAAACATCATCGTTTTTACCATTGGAGTTACCGGTTGATACCGGAATACCTTTGGTAAAATCTACGTTTGAAGGATATTGAATGGAAGAAACTTCATATTTATCTGTTTGTTTGATTATAGGATAATCTACACTTAGTTTAATGTTTTTATTTCTAAAAAACTTATAATCACAGTCAACATACACAGTATCTGAATTTCCATTATGATCTTTGATCGAGATCTTGGGTTCTTTAAAATCCTGTGAAAAAATTTTACCAATAAAAAATATTAAAATAACGAACGAATAAAGGTTTTTCATTTTTTAATTTTATTTATATTATTTAACTAAATAACACCCTATTAAATCAGATTTTATGATAAATACGGATAATGAATGGATAAAGATATTAATTCTTATTTTTTTTTTCTACTATTATAGGATTTATTATATAATTTAAAAGTTTTGAAGTGTTTTATATTTATATATATTTTTTATTTTATGTGATAAAAATATAGTATATGTATTTTAAAAAATTAAAATAATTATTATAATCTATAATAGAACCTATATTTTTATCTAAAGATCTTTTATTAATCTTTTAATCAATTTAATCAATCATAGATAATTGTATTCTCTTTCTTTCCTTATCTATATCGATTATTTTTACTTCTACATGTTGATGAAGATGAACGACTGTGCTAATATCTGTTATGAATTCATTGCATACTTTAGAAAGATGTACTAATCCATTCTCTTTAATTCCTATATCTACAAAACAACCGAAATTAGTGATATTATTGATTATTCCGGGAACTTTCATGCCCGGTTTTAAATCATCAATGGTTTTTAAAGAAGGATCGAAAGTAAACATTTTTACTTGTGTTCTTGGATCTAAACCTGGTTTTTCCAATTCTTTACAAATATCTTCCAACGTTAAAATCCCTACTTCCTCGTTTACGTAATTGTTTAAATTTATTTTTTGAATTAGTTCTTTATTTCGGATTAAATCTCCCAATTTTACTCCTAAATCTTTCGCCATTTTCATAACTAGTGAATAGCTTTCGGGATGAACAGCGGAATTGTCTAAAGGATTTTCAGATGTCGGAATTCTTAAGAATCCGGATGCTTGTTGAAATACTTTTTCACCAAGTCTGGGAACTTTTTTCAGATCTTGTCTGGTTGAAAATGCTCCCATTTCCGAACGGTACTGAACAATATTTTCAGCCATCTTTTCTCCTATACCCGAAACATAAGACAATAAGGATTTACTGGCTGTATTAAGGTTTACTCCTACACTGTTTACGCAAGATATAACAACTGCATCCAGTTCTTTTTTCAATAATGTTTGATCTACATCGTGTTGATATTGTCCCACTCCTATGGCTTTAGGTTCTATTTTTACCAATTCTGCTAGTGGATCAGACAACCGTCTTCCTATGGAAACTGCTCCTCTTACCGTAACGTCATAGGATGGAAATTCTTCCCGAGCCAATTTAGATGCAGAATAAACGGACGCCCCGGCTTCATTTACAACAAAAACTTTTAGAGGACGATCAAAAGCTATGGATTGTATTAATCGTTCCGTTTCTCGGGAGGCTGTACCGTTACCTATGGATATGGCTTCAATTTTATAGGCATTAATTAAAGATTTAATTTTTTTAATTGATTCTTTGGTTTCTTTTTGGGGAGGATGAGGATATATGGTATCATTGTGTAATAAATTACCATTTTCATCTAAACAAACCAACTTACAACCTGATTTATATCCGGGATCAATTGCCAGAATCCTTTTTTCCCCCAAAGGAGATTGCAATAACAATTGCTTTAAATTGGATGAAAACACTTGAATGGCTATTTGGTCGGCTGACTCTTTGGCTTTCTGGAAAACTTCATTACTTAGCGCCGGTTCTAATAAGCGTGAAAAAGAATCTTTTATAGCTATAAGTAATTGATCTTTAATTATTTTTTCCTGGGTTTTAATTATATGTTTGCTTATTATATGTAAGGCTTCCTCTGAGTCAACTTTAACTTTAACGCGTAGAATTCCTTCCTTTTCCCCTCGTAAGATTGCTAAAAACCGATGAGATGGCGAACGTTTTAAATTTTCAGAAAATTCAAAATAATTTGAAAATTTTTGTGCTTCTTTTTCCTCCTCTTTTCCTTTAATCAGCTTAGATTCCAATACGGCATTTTGTTGAAAAAAACGTCTTAAATTTGAACGTACATAATTATTTTCGTTAATCCATTCCGCAATAATATATCCGGCACCTTGAAGAGCATCATCTACTGACAATACCTTATCTGAGGTGTATTTTGAAGCTAATAGAGTTAAATCTGAAATCGGTTTTTGCGCCATTAAGATTTTTGCTAAAGGTTCTAAACCGTTTTCAATTGCAACAGACGCCTTTGTTTTTCTTTTCTTTTTATAGGGTAAGTAATAATCTTCTAAAAGAGTAAGTTCGAAACAATTTTCTATTTTTTGCTTAAATTCTTCGGTTAATGCTCCTTGTTCGTCAATACTTTTTATAATAAACTCCTTACGTTTTTGAATTTCTTCAAAATCTGTTTTTAACTTACATATATTGAATAATTGAACTTCATCCAGATTTCCGGTCATCTCCTTTCTATAACGGGCAATAAAGGGTATGGTATGATCTTCGTTTAATAATTTTACCGTATTTTCTATGCTTTTTTGAGAGATATCTATTCGTTTCTGAATGAAGGAAATCATATTTATAGTAATTATTTTATATTTAAGTAGTGTAGGTTCGTTTTTTATTTTATAAAAATAGGTAATATAAATTAATTGTCGAATCAAAAATAACTTGCTTTCAAAATAAATTATAATTTATATTAATAGCATTCCAATTAAATTTTATCTTTACCATCTGATCTTTATAAATTTTGTTAAATGACTTTAAAAAGTCTTCTACATACTCTTAAACCCTTATTTTTGTTGTAATAAAAGCAAATGTCTATTATAAAATAGAGTCTTATATTATTAAAACTTATATTTTTGTATATCTATTAATACCCATGACAAACTTAATACAAAAGTATTTTCCGGAGATAACTGAAAAACAATTACATAGTTTCGAAAAACTCTCTGATTTGTATTCAAATTGGAATGAAAAAATCAATGTTATATCAAGGAAAGATATAGATTCTTTACTTGAGAAACATGTGCTTCATTCTTTGGGAATAGCAAAAGTAATGCAGTTCGCTCCTTCTACCAAAGTTTTGGATATTGGTACAGGTGGCGGATTTCCGGGTATACCTTTAGCTATACTTTTTCCGGAATCTCAATTTACTTTGGCCGACTCCATTGGAAAAAAAATTAGGGTTGTTAATGAAATTGCACAAGAATTACAGTTAGAAAATGTCATCGGTATTCATACACGAGCCGAAAAAATTAAAGAGAAATTTGATTTTGTAGTGAGCCGAGCGGTTACCCAAATGCCTGTTTTTATGTCTTGGGTTAAAGGAAAATTTACATCTAAGAATATCAATAGTTTACAAAATGGCGTTTTATATTTAAAAGGAGGAGATCTAACTGAAGAATTGAAAAATTTTCCCGAGGCTACACTCTATGAGTTAAAAGATTATTTTGACGAGGAATTTTTTAAAACTAAAAAAGTCGTTTATATTAAAAATATGCACTAAAGTTATGCGAAAAAAAACCCAATGGCTTATCCCATTATTAGGAGCAAATTTATTTGTGAATGCTCAATTATCTGAAATTTATTATAACAATTACCAGATAAGCAACGCAAAGGAATTATATGAAAATGAAGCCTATAGAGGAACTCAATATATAATTAATGATTTAATTAACTTTTCTAATCTGAGATCTTATCAATTGGAAATTGCCAATTTTTACGATGCTCTGATAAGCCTTATCTTACAAGATGAAGAAGCAGAAAAGAAATTTGATGCTTTTACAAATAAATATCCGCAAAGCGTATTAACTGAAAGAGCTCACCTCCAATTGGGAAATTACTATTTAATACATCAGGATTATTTTCGCGCAGCAGAAGAACTCTCTAAAGTAGCTATAGATAAACTTCCTCCTAATAAAAGAGCCAACCAATACATCAAACTCGGGTATGCTCAATTTATGAATCAGGATTTTGAAAATGCTGAAAAAAACTTGGAAAAAGGATCCTATAGCAACCAATACAAAAATCAAATAGACTTTTTGTTAGGTCATATAGCTTATGCTAACGGTGAGCATATTGAAGCTAAGAAAAAATTCACATCCTTATTAAATCAACCGGAATTTACCGAAAAAATCAAGCCTTATATGGTTCAGATTTATTTTAATGACGGTGAATATGATTCTGCCATATCTACCGGTAAAACTTTATTAGCTTCTAATCAATATCCTGAATTAAAAAATGAGATAATAAAAATTATAGGAGAAAGTTATTTCAAATTAAAAAAGTATGCTGAAGCCGAACCCTATCTTTCATCTTATATAAAAAATAGTGCTTCTCCAACTTTGAGCGATTATTATCAAATGGGATATGTTTTGTATCAAGCCAAGAAATATGAAGAAGCAGTTACTTATTTTAATAAAATAACTGTTGGAGATATTTCTCCCATTTCACAAAATGCATATTACCAATTGGGGAATTCCTACCTGAAAACAAATAAAAAGAAAGAAGCTTTAACTGCTTTCAAAGCTGCTTCTGAAATGGATTTTGACAAAAAAATTCAAGAAAACGCCTATTTAAATTATGCGAAATTGAGTTATGAAGTAGGTAATCCTTATGAGCCTGTTTCCAAAGTTTTAAATACCTATTTAAAAAGATATCCCGCTTCCAAGCATCAATCGGAAATCAATGAATTGCTGGTTAAATCATATATTAATTCCGGAAATTTCTCAGAAGCCTCTCAACTTTTATCTTCCATACCCAATAAATCTTCGGAGTTGAAACTTAAAGAGCAAGAAGTTGCTTATGCCTACGGAGTACAATTATACAATCAGGGTAAAATAGAATCGGCTTCTCAAGAATTCGAAAAAGCCATACTTTTAAAAAATAATTCTCAATTTTATGCTCGTTCACTCTATTGGTATAGCGATTGTCAATACCAATTAGGAAATTTTCAAAATGCTATTGATAAATTACAACTTTTGCAAAATTCCGGAATTACCATACCGGAAAGTTCGCAAGTGATGTATCAAAAAGGATATTCTTATTTAAAATTGAAGAATTTCGATTTGGCAGCAGTTTCATTTCAAGAATATCTTAAAAATCCAAAGCAAGAATTTAAAGCAGATGCAGAATTACGTCTTGCCGATGCATTATTAGGCAGCAATCAGCTTAACCAAGCAATTCAAATGTATGATCAAGCGTATACCTCTTCTATCGAAGACAGGGAATATTCTCAATATCAAAAAGCTATTGTATATGGTCTGCAAAAAGATTATAAAAATAAAATTGTTGAACTTGAAAAGTTCATTAAAGCATATCCAAAATCGGAAAAAATTAGCGATGCATATTTTGAATTAGGTACAGCGTACGCTGAAACTGAAAATTATCAGAATTCAAATAACTATTTTCAGAAAGTTATCAGCGCTTCCAAAAATAATGACTTAGTGGTTATGTCATATCTTGGTATTGCTGATAATTTGACCAGTTTAAAAGAATATCAAAAAGCTATTTTAAATTATGGAACTATTGCCGATAATTATCCTAAAACCGATTATGCCTTACAAGCTATAACCGGAGCTAAAACTGCATTTATTGAAAGCGGTAAAGAAAATGAATATATTGACTGGGCAAATAGAAAAGGCTATAATATGGACCGTGCGGAAGCTGAGGAATTGTCTTTTATGTCTGCTCAAAAGAAATTTTTATCTAAAGATTACTCTGCGGCCTCTCAAGAATTTGCGAGTTTTTTAACTAAGTTTCCTACTACAAATCGTAAAATAACCTCTCTCTATTATTTAGGAGAAAGTTATTTTCAGCTAACTAATTATAATCAAGCGGTAGAGGCATTAAAAGAAGTTTCAGAATCATCCAATGAATTCCAGGAAGATGCTTTGGTTAGACTTTCTCAAATTTATATAAAACAAGAAAAAGACGAAGCTGCTCAAAATTCGCTAGAATCTTTGTATAAAATTACTTCCAATCAGAACTATAAATCTTTCGCCGAATTAGAATTGATGTATATCTATTCCGATCATAAAGAATATACTAAGGCTAATGAAATGGCTATAAAAGTACTGAATAATTCCAAAAATCCTTCTACTGTAAAAGAACAAGCCACTTTGATAAAAGCACGAAGTCTATACAATTCGGGAAAAATAAATGACGCAAAATCAATATTTACAACTCTTGAACAATCTAAAAATAATGTGGTAAAAGCTGAGGCCTTATACTATAATGCATTATTTAAAAATAAAGATAAAAAATACGATGCCAGTAATTCCGTAATATTTAATTTAACATCTAAATATTCTGATCAACAGTATTGGGGAGCTAAAGCTCTTCTTATAATGAGCAACAATTATCTAAACCTTAAAGATAATTATCAGGCTACTTATATATTGGAGCAAATTATAGAAAATTATAAAGAGTTTCCGGATGTTGTTCAAGATGCCCAAACTCAACTTAACCATATTAAATAATTATATCTCGTTTTGAAGTTTATGAATACTCAATATAAAATACTGATTTTAATTTTAATAGCGACTATTTCAACCACATCAGGATATTCTCAAATTAAAGAAGAAATATTAACCATTGGAAAAAAGAAAAATCCGAATGTTAATGTAAAAAATATCGAGAAAAAGAAAACAGATCCGGATAAATATCCACCGTCTAATGAAAACAGTTCAGTAAAAAAAGATTCACTAAATTATACGATTATTGATGTTCCTGCTGTTTCTGAATTTCAAACGTCTCAACTGCCTCCTCAATCCTTAAACACTGATTTTACTAATTCATATTATGACAATCATGCTAAGTTAGGTTATGGAACCAGAAATACGGTACTGGGGGATTTATATTTTAATTATCCGATAAATAATAATTTGACCGGTATTAAATTGTCTGCACTTTCTACCGATGGTCCTAAAAACAAATACGATTGGAAAACTTCTTCTTCAACAATTGATGCAGAAGCTTTTTACATTTTTAAATTAAAAACGGGAAAATTACATTTTGCGGGAAATTATACCTATAACGGATCTAATTATTACGGTCTCAACACACCGGAAATACATGCAACACCCCACATGAACTTAAGGCAAAATACCAATCAACTGACATTTAAATCCGATTATGACATGTACAGTAATAATTATTTGGATAAAGCTTCTTTAAAAGCCGGATATATGTGGGACAAATTTGATTCAAATGAAACTTTTGTAGACTTAAAAGCAAAGCTGGCTAAGAGTTCTGAAAATGCAAATCTTATGCTACCCGGTTTAAATTTTGGCGTGGAAGCAGATGTATTGTTTAATTATACTTATACGCATTTTGGATTGAACACAAAAGATAAATATTCATTTTTAACCGCCGGATTTTCTCCTGTGTTACGAATTTCCAGTCAAGGTTCTTATTTAAAAGTGGGTGCTAATATTGCCTATAATGGCGAATTGGAAGGTAATAATACAAAAATTTTCTTCCATCCTAAGGCTGAATTTTTATTCAATGCTGCCAGAGAAATTAATGTATATGCCGGTATAGATGGCGGTTTAAAACTTAATAATATGTCCGACTTATTTTCGGAAAATCCGTATTTATATTCCAATCAATTGTTAAGACCTACCAATATATTATATAAAGTTTATGGAGGGGTTAAAGGGGATATAGATGAAAGCATTAAGTACGAAGCGGAAGGATCATTCAGTAAAGCCGAAAACCTTTATTTTTTCATGAGAAATCCTTATGACCTTACCTTGCCTTCTGTATTAAAGGCCTATAACCGATTAAATACCTTTAATGCTGTGTACGATGATGGTAATATTATTACTGTTAAAGGTGCTTTACAATATTTTTGGACCGGAGATTTGACTATTGGATTGGAAGGAGAATATCATAATTACAATCTGGATGAGCTTAAACATGCTTATAATTTACCAAATTTTAAAGTAGGTTTAGATAGTAATTATAAAACTTTAGAAGATAAATTAAAATTAGAAGCAAAATTATTTTTTACCGGTGAGCGTAAGAGTAATTATTTTTATTACGATCCTGCTTCTTCATCTGTTAGGGAGGGAATAACTACTTTAGACAGTTATGTAGACCTTAATCTCTCGGCTTCTTATAAATTATATAAGAATTTTTCACTATTTGTTAACGGAACTAATTTATTCAGTAAAAATTACGAACGCTTTCAAGGTTATAAAGTCTTAGGAGCTCAAGTATTGGGAGGTATTTTGGTTCAATTTTAGCGAATTGATAATTGTAAATAAAAAATTGTAATTTTTTACCTTATATGTATTAACTTAATAAATACTTTTTTATGATAGAAAAATTACGCACCCTATTTGAAGCAAACGGATTTGAAGTAATTTCACGTGTATCGGAAAAATTCGGAGTACGGGCGTCTAAATTAAGACTTTTATTTATCTATTTGTCATTTATTACTTTAGGTGGAATTTTTGCTTTATATCTTACCGGAGCATTTTTTCTTTGGATTAAAGACAGCATTATCACTAAACGACCTTCGGTTTTTGACCTATAGTTTCTCTTGATTTTTCAAAGAATCTTTTTCATCTTGGTAATGGACGTTGTCTGTTTTATTTATCTCTGAAGTCGAATCATATTTCGAAGGATCTTCTTCATGAAAATATTCAGGATATTCCAATTGGTATTTTTCCCAAAGTTTTTCATCATCAGAATGATCATATTCATCCTTATCCCATTGAGGTTTTTCTCTTTTTTTCCCTATTCTTCTCAACATATAAGCTAATATAAACCCGGTTACTGCTCCCGACAGATGACTTTCCCAGGAAATAGGTCGATCATCGTATATGCCTAAAAGTTCTCTGGGAAATATTCCCCAAACTAAACTTCCATATAAAAAAACAACAATTAATGAAACTGCCAGTAAGGTTTTTTCATGCCTGAAAATTCCACTAAAAAAAAGAAATGATGCCAAAACATAGATAATACCGCTGGCTCCTATATGGCAAGATAAAACAGAAGAATTTAGTAAAGAAAAATTGGGTAGTAACCAAACCACAAAACCGGATATAATCCATCCATTTAGTAAAACGAAATAAGCCAATTTTTCATAAAACTGAAAAGTAAAAAATGTTAATACAAATAAAGGAATTGTATTACTGAGTATATGGGTAAGGTTTCCATGAAATAGCGGTGCAAGCAGGACTCCTCTCAATCCTTTTAGCTTAAGAGGTATGATTCCATAACATTCTTTGAAAACCAATAAATTTTGCAATAGAAATACCAACCATATGGCACCGACTAATACGATCGGAACAATAATAGCTTCTCTATGGATCGGAAATTTATGCATTTACCTTATTTATAAATACAAATTTGAACAGATTGTAAAATCCAAAAATTTATCTTCTATAAACTACATACTACTAAAAACGGTAAGAAATCTCTTACCGTTCTGTTTTTTTTTTAACATTAATATTTTATAATATTTTTTTCCATTCTTTAATAGATTCGGTGTTTAATCTAATGTAATCTTTATTACCTTCTTTTTGAGCTCCATCTAAAGATTTCTCAGCTGAATCTATTGCCCCTTTTATATCTCCTAACTTAGCTTGAATTTGCGATTTAACTCTGTAATACCAATAAGGGGATTCTCCTTGCTTTAAATCAATGGCTCTATTGATCCAATTTAAAGCTTTCTTCATATCTCCATTAGACTGTAAATAATAATTGGCTGAAGCATAATAGGCATTAGCATCTGCTCTTGGGTTAGATAATATACCGTCAATACTTGCATTTGCTATTTTTTGTGTCGGTACATGGAAAGTTACATCTACCAAAACCTGATCCCACATAAATTGTAAATGTGCGGAATTATCTGAAAGATTATTTATTCCTATAGTAAATGATTCCACTGATTCTGCCAATTTTTTAACCGGTGCCGTTGTTTTTAAAACCACTTTTTTATCGTCCCATTTTTCAGGTGTTCCCCAATTTTCTGAATCGGAATAAAAAATTACATCCCACGTATCTTCGTAGGGAATTGTATATATTGCATATTTACCTTTAGGAATAGTTTTTCCTTCAATTTCAACATCATCCCCAAACTTAATGGTTGTATTTTCATTAGCGCCTGTTCTCCAAACTTGGCCATAAGGTACCAGTCCGCCAAAAATTACCCTTCCTTTTTTATTAGGTCGAGAATATTCATATTCAACATCTGTTAAACCTACCATTTGTTCAACCTCCGCTTTTAAACTTGCTGCCGGAGTTTTTACTTGTTGAGCTTCACTGAAAAGTGAAAAAGAAGAAAGAGCAATTAAAAAAATTATTTTTTTCATAATTTAAAACTTTATTTATTAGCGATTTTCGCCCAGGTATCTTTTAATGTTACAGTTCTGTTAAAAATTAGATGATTTTCTGTTGAATCGTCATCGACTGCAAAATACCCAAGTCTTTGGAATTGATATTTTGTTCCAATTTTTGTACCATTTAAGCCGGGTTCTGCAAAACCATGAATAGTTTTTAAAGAATCCGGATTTAAAAAATTTAAAAAGTCACCTTCTTGCGTATCCGGAGATTCTTCTTTAAATAATCGATCATAGATTCTCACTTCTATAGGTAATGCGTGTTTAACGGATACCCAATGCAAAGTACCTTTCACTTTTCGCATGCTTTCTTCTGTCCCGCTTCCGCTTTTACTTTTATCGTCATACGTGCAATAAATGGTTTGAATTACACCGTTTTCGTCTTTTTCTACAGATTCTGCTTTAATTATATAAGCTCCTTTTAATCGGACTTCTCCTCCTAAGGTCAATCGGAAAAATTTCTTAGGAGCTTCTTCCATAAAATCTTCTCTTTCTATATATATTTCTCTTGAAAAAGGAACTTCTCTTTCTCCTGCATCACTATTTTCCGGATTGTTTTCAATGCAAACATTTTCTTCTGAATTTTCCGGATAATTAGTGATTACAACTTTCACCGGATTAACCACAGCCATGACTCTTGGCGCAATCTTATTAAGGTGATCTCTTACCGTGAATTCTAATAAAGCAAAATCAATAATGTTGTCTCTTTTAGCCACTCCTACTCGTTCCATAAAATCTTTAATAGCTTCAGGAGTATATCCTCTTCTTCTCATACCCGATACGGTAGGCATTCGCGGGTCATCCCAACCGGATACATAATTTCCTTCTACTAAACGCAATAATTTTCGTTTGCTGGTAATCGTATAACTTAAATTTAATCTGGCAAATTCACGCTGCTTACTTTTAACTTTTGCCGGATCGTATACTTGATCCAAAAACCATTCATATAAAGGTCGGTGATTTTCAAATTCCAGAGAACATAAAGAATGAGAAACCTGCTCTATGTAATCTGATTCTCCATGTGTCCAATCGTATAAAGGATATATACACCATTCGTTACCGGTTCTTTGATGATGTTTTTTTAAAATACGATACATTACCGGGTCCCTCATATTCATATTAGGAGATTTCATGTCTATTTTTGCGCGAAGTACACAACTTCCTTCCTCAAATTCTCCTTCTTTCATTCTTTGGAAAAGATCAAGGTTTTCCTCTATGCTCCTGTTTCTATAAGGACTTTCGATACCTTCTTCAAAAGGATTTTTTTTCTGCTCATTCATCTCTTCTGAAGTCTGATTATCAACATATGCTTTTCCTTCTTTAATTAATTTTATAGCCCACTCATATAACTGTTGAAAATAATCAGAAGCATAACATTCCTTATCCCAAGTATATCCCAGCCATTCTACATCCTTTCTAATCGCGTCAACATATTCTTGATCTTCTTTAACCGGATTAGTGTCATCAAATCGTAAATTAACGGGTACATTATATTTCTGACCCAATCCGAAATTTATCCAAATGGCTTTGATATGGCCTACATGAAGATAGCCGTTAGGCTCAGGTGGAAATCTAAACCTTAATTTCTCTTTAGGAAAACCATTTTCTAAATCTTCTTCAATTATCTGCTCTAAAAAATTTAAAGATTTTTTTTCTTCTTGGTGCATAATATAATATAGTTATAGACGTACAAATTTAAATCATTTTTAAAATTATTCTCCATATAATATTTTAAACGTAATAAATATTTCTTTAGCTTTATTTTTAATCAGATAAGATTTTAAAAATATTGAAAATTTTCGATATGTCGTAAATTTCATCGGTTAAAATGATTAATTTTGTACTATGAAGGAACGTTTCATCCCTATTTTATCGGGATTAATGACCATCTCCCTTATAGTTTTTGTGGGATTGCAGATTTTTTGGCTGAAACAAGCTATAGATGCAGGTGAACAGGATTTTTCATCTCGTGTATACAAAGCACTAAATAATTCTTCCAAAAAAATTAATACTATAGAGATTAATAAATTTTACAAACCATTTACTAATTTCTATCAAGACATCAATAATCAAAAAGATTCCAGCACCATCCAAACAGCCATGAGTGTTATTGACTCTCAGTCTGTTAAATACATCATTTATAAAAAAACAATCGTTAATAAAAAGCCTCTCATCATTCCTTTTTCAAAAAAAGATACTTTAAAAATCACCAATTTACTAACGGATGAAGGCGTATTAAAAATTAAAAAAGATTCGCTTCAAACCAATATTAAACCGATTGAAAAAAATATTGAAAATAGTTTTGTAAGCCCTAAATTTACCTTAGACGAATTTGCAAGATTGAGTGTAAACCAGATGAGTTTGGAATCCAGGATTAACATGCAGCTAATAGATTCAGTGGTTAGCTTAGAACTTAAAAAGCACAATATTAATACTGAATTTAAATGCGGAGTGCTCAACAATAAACTTAAATTAACTAAAATCCATAGTGATGATTTTATCTTAAGTAATAAGTTTACTCAAAATTACAATGTAGTTTTATTTTCTGACGGAAAAGATAATACCCAATATTATTTATCCGTTTATTTTCCTTCTAAACAATATTCCGTACTAAATCCTATTTTGGGAGCTATTGGGGTAACCATAGCCTCTACTTTGGTCATTATTGCTATATATATTGCTTCTATATATTATATGTCCCAGCAAAAAAAGATTTCTGAAATAAAAACTGATTTCATAAATAATATGTCTCATGAATTTAAAACTCCTATAGCAACCATTAATATTGCTACGGATGCGCTAAATTCGGAGAAAGTTCAATCAGAACCGGAAAAGATGAAATTCTATACTTCTTTAATTAAGCAAGAAAATGATAGAATGAAAAAACAAGTAGAGATGGTTTTGAGAATGTCGAAACTTGAACGAAATGCACTTCAACTGATCCGAAAAGAAACAGATATTCGACAAATCCTGAAAAACAGCATTAAAACTGTTCGGGTACAAGTGGAACAACGAGGGGGAACAATCAAAGAAGAGTATTTAGCAGATAAATATATTGGAAATGTGGATGGATTTCATCTCACCAATGCCTTTGTTAACATATTAGACAACGCGAACAAATATTCATTAGAAAAACCTGAAATCTCGGTAAAAACTTACAACGATAAAAATGATTACGTAGTTGAAATTTCAGATAAAGGAAAAGGTATGTCTGAAAACGTTATAAAAAAAATATTTGAAAAATTTTATCGGGAAGAAACCGGAAACATACATAATGTAAAAGGTCACGGATTAGGCTTGACCTACGTAAAAAATATTATTAAGTTACATAATGGTGGTATTAAAGTTGTTAGTAAATTACATAAAGGAACCACTTTTATTGTACGTATTCCTCTAAATTAAAAATATCATGGATAAAAAAGTAAAGCTATTATTAGTAGAAGATGATCCAAGTTTTGGTGCTGTTTTAAAAGATTACCTCTCTATTCACGATTACGATGTAACCCTATCTGTTGATGGTGAGGATGGGTTAGAAAAATTTAAAGCAGACAATTTTGATATTTGTCTCTCCGATGTAATGATGCCGAAAAAAGACGGCTTTACATTAGCTAAAGAAATTATTGACATTAATCCGGATGTTCCGATTATCTTTTTAACAGCTAAAAATATGCGTGAGGATATTCTTACCGGATATAAACTTGGCGCTAATGATTATATAACTAAACCATTTGATTCTGAAGTTTTATTGTATAAAATTAATGCCGTTCTTCAAAGGAATTCCAATTCTTCCGTTAATTCTGAAAATGAAGACAAAGAAATTTATGAAATTTCCAATTTTAAATTTAACACCAAATTACGTCAATTAGAGGTTAACGGTAAAATGCATAAATTATCTCCTAAAGAGAATGAGCTGTTAAAACTTCTTTGCAAGTATAAAAATGATCTTATGCCAAGAGAAGAAGCCTTAACTAAAATTTGGCATAATGATAATTATTTCACTTCTCGCAGTATGGATGTTTACATTGCTAAAATCAGAAAATTACTTAAAGATGACGACAATGTAGAAATCGTAAATATTCATGGAGAAGGTTTTCGCTTATTAGTGAAAGATTAATCTTTCTCAAAAACTATATGGAATAGATTATTAATCTTCATAAAAAAGATTAATAACCTATTCTTTTCCTTTACTTAACTAACTATTTATTAAAAAACAGACGATCTTAATTATTACGAATGAAGGCTATAGATAAATCTCAAAACATCTCAGAGCTGGAGAATGAAAAACCCGGCAAACTTATTTGGAAATATGCCGTTCCGGCTATTATAGGAACTATAGTAATTGCTTTATACAATATCATTGACAGTATTTACATAGGTCATGGAGAAAATTTGGGAGATCATGCTATAGGAGGACTGGGAGTTCTTCTTCCCATAATGAACCTTATCTCAGGAATAGGTATGCTGGTTGGAGCCGGAGCGTCTACACGTACCTCAATTTTTCTAGGCCAAAAAGATATGAAATCTGCCAATATTGTATTGGGAAATTCCATCTTATTAGCTACCGCATTAACTTTCTTGTTAATCATAGGTATGTATGCCTACATGGATCCGATACTTATTGGTATTGGAGCTACTCCTCAAACATTCCCATTTGCAAAAGAATTTTTACTCTATTATCTTCCGGGAAATATATTTTTAACGGTTAATTATGCTCTCAACAGTATCATGCGAGCATCAGGATATCCTAAAAAAGCCATGTATATGATGCTTATTGGAGTTGTCGCCAATATTATTTTGGCTCCCATCTTTATATTTGTATTGAAATGGGGAATGAAAGGTGCTGCCATAGCAACCAATATTTCCATGGCGATAGGCTTGGGTGTCGTTTTAAAACATTTTTTTAATTCTAATTCCATTGTATATTTTCACTTGAAAAGTTTAAAACCCAATTATAAGATCATATGGTCCATAATTAATGTGGGGTTTGCTCCTTTTTTCATGTTACTTGCTGCATCTGTTGTTGTTTTATTCATAAATAACAGGCTTAATGTTTACGGAGGCAGCACAGCCATAGAAGCTTATACCATAGCCAATCGCCTGATCATGGTATTTATAATGGTATTAGTAGGTTTAACTCAAGGAATGCAGCCTATTATAGGGTATAATTTCGGTGCTGAAAATATGAATAGAGTTAAGGACACGTTAACTTATAGCCTTAAAACCGGATTTTTTATTGGATGTCTAGGGTTTTTATTCGGTTTTTTATTTCCTGAACTTGTTGTTAAACCCTTTAATCCTTCCCCAAAATTAGCAAAAGAAGCATCTTTAGCTTTACAAATAATGACCATAACTTTACCATTAAGCGGTATACAAATGGTTATATCCAATTTTTTCCAATGTATTGGAAAAGCTGTTATTGCTTTTATTTTAAGTATGAGCAGACAATTCTTACTACTTGTTCCCTCATTATTTATTTTACCTAACTACTTAAATTTAAATGGGGTGTGGTACTCTATCCCTTTATCCGATACAATCTCTACTATTTTAGCAATAATTATCTTTATTTGGCAGGTTCGCAAGATCAAAAACTTAATCTAAATTAATATTAACAAAATGTTAAAATTATTCTTTTTTTGATTATATTTGCGATTCGATTTCCCTCTTTAATTATAAGGGGAATATGTTTAGTTAATACTATGTGATCCTAGATTATCTTAAGTAGTAAAAAACATTGATAAGTTAAATATTTACTAAATACAATTTTTTTAAGCCATGCAAGAAAAAAAAGAGTTATTTGTTCTTTCTCCTTTTGAATTACCTGACGTTGATCTAGCCTTAAAAACTATTAAAACCGGGGCTTTTCCAATCCTACATTTAGGAAGAGATAAAAACAAAGCTATTCAAAGTTTAAATGAACTTTCTGAAAAAACAAGAGAATCATTTGGTGTATGTTTTGTGTCAGAATCAATGGCTGACCTTACACTTCCTGAAAATGTAACAAAAATATTTATTCCTTTTAATTTTAAAATTTCTGTTAAAAAAAATATAGAAATTTTTCATCAAGTTCACTCATTGGATGAAGCAGAAGAAGCCATCAAAAAAGGGGTAGAATCAATTATATTAAAAGGAAATGAAGGAGCAGGAAAAGTGGCTTATGAATCCTCATATGTTCTTTTTCAAGGAATCAAAAACAAGCACAAAAAATTAAAAACTAAAATTTACATACAAGGAGGAATGGGTATTCATACCTCTGCTGCTGCCTTAGCAATGGGGGCACAAGGTATCATACTTGATAGTCAAATCGCTCTTTTTCCAGAATGTAGTATATCTAAAGATTTAAAAAATATTTTTAACAAGCTGAGTGGAAGCGAAACTGTTATTATCGACAATTTCAGAATCTTACTTAGAAAAAATTCACCGGAATTACCAATACAAGCAAAATATGAAGATATTTTACCTTTTTTAGGCGGCCTGGATCTTTCTCAAAATATAATTCCTATGGGGCAGGATATTTGCTTATCCGTGGATTTTGTAGAACGATACAAAAAGCTTGAAAATTTAATTATAGCTTTTCAAGAAGCTGCCTATGGGCATTTATTGCAAGCTAAAAATTTAAATATAATCGGAGAGAACAGCCCTCTTGCGAAAGAATTAGGAACCAGATTTCCAATCGCTCAAGGTCCTATGGCCCGTGTAAGTGACGTACCTGAATTTGCTGAAAAAATTGCCAATGAAGGTGGTGTTCCATTTATAGCAATGAGCTTGATGATTGGACAAGCAGCTAAAGATGCTGTTGAAAAAACACATGCTCTATTAAAAGATAAGGCTTGGGGAGTAGGTATTTTAGGTTTTGCTCCGGCACCATTGCGTGAAGAGCAAATGAAATACATCCTCGAAAATAAACCTCCTTTTATTATCATTGCAGGTGGAAGACCTTCATTAGCTAAACCTTATGAAAAGGAAGGTATCAAAGCATTTTTACATGTCCCATCTGTATCATTACTGGACATGTTCTTAAAAGAAGGTGCCAGAAATTTCATTTTTGAAGGAAGAGAAAGCGGTGGACATGTTGGCCCTTTACCTAGTATGGTTCTTTGGGAAAAACAAATCTATCGTTTATTAAAAGACGACCAACCAAGTACATTAAATATATTCTTTGCAGGAGGAATTCACGATGCATTTTCTTCCGCATTTATCTCTATTATGTCTGCATCCTTAGCAGCAAAAGGAGCTAAAATTGGTATATTGATGGGAACTTCTTACTTATTTACAAAAGAAGCTGTTGAAACGGGTGCTATTTCAGATGAATATCAAAAACAATCCGTAGCACATGATAAAACCGTTTTACTAGAAGCGGCTCCAGGTCAAGAAACCAGAGCTCTACCTACCCCTTTTACCAAATTATTCGATCAAGAAAAACAACGATTATTTGCGGAAGGTTTAGATTCCAAAGAAGTTTGGCTAAAACTTGAAGAAATGAACTTGGGACGTCAAAGAATTGCTGCAAAAGGAATTGAAAGACAGGGTAAAGAACTTATCAAACTTTCCAATGAAGATCAGTTAAATAAGGGGGTATTTATGATTGGACAGGTTGGTGCATTAAGAGGCAATTCAACTACCATAAAAGAACTCCACAAAGACGTAGCAATAGAAAACAATAAAGTTCTTTCAAAATTAGAAAATCTTACAGAACCAACTAAAGAACCTAGTGGTTCTAAATTGGCAATTGTTGGTATGGCAGGTATTTTTCCTCAAGCCCAAACGTTAGAGGAATACTGGAAAAATATTTTATCCGGTAAAGATTGTGTTACCGAAGTTCCTGATGACCGATGGAATAAAGAACTTTTCTATAATCCTGACACCAGAGACACTGATTTCGTTTCCTCTAAGTGGGGTGGTTTTATACCAACCATTGATTTTGATCCGTTAGAATTTGGTATCCCTCCTCAATCATTAGCTTCTATAGAACCGGTGCAGTTATTAAGCCTTTTAGTGGCTAAAAGAGCATTGGAAGATGCCGGTTATGACATGAAAACTTTCGATGGAGAAAATACATCTGTTATCATCGGTGCTGAAGGAGCAACCGAATTAGCTTCAAGTTATGGGTTTAGAGGATATGCTAAACAAGTTTTCGGAGATCTTCCTGAGGAACTTAAAAATATGCTTCCTAAACTTAATGAAGATTCCTTCCCGGGGGTTTTATCCAATGTGGTGGCCGGTAGAATTACCAACAGGTTAAATTTAGGAGGTACCAACTATACTGTTGATGCTGCCTGTGGTGCATCTCTTGCAGCAGTAGATATTGGATGCCAAGAATTACAAAATTACAGAACAGACATTGCCATCATAGGAGGTGCAGATTTACATAATGGTTTAAATGACTTTTTAATGTTCTCTGCAACACATGCCTTATCAAGAAAAGGAAAATGTGCTTCCTTCGATGCTAATTCTGATGGAATTGCTTTAGGAGAAGGAATTGGAATGATTGTGGTAAAAAGATTGGAAGATGCAGAACGCGATGGGGACAGAATCTATGCCGTAATAAGAGGAACAGGTGCCAGCAGTGACGGTAAAAGCTTAGGTATGACCGCTCCAAATAAAAGAGGTCAGATGAAAGCCCTACAAAGAGCCTATAAACATGCAGGTGTTTTACCTTCAGAAGTTGAATTAATTGAAGCTCATGGAACAGGAACTGTTGTAGGTGATAAAACGGAATTAAGCGCATTGACTGAAATGTTTTTAGAGTCCGGAGCTTTAGTGGGACAAACTCATTTAGGGTCTGTAAAAACTCAAATCGGACATACTAAATGTGCTGCCGGTATGGCCGGATTGATTAAAACGGCTTTAGCAACCTATTACGGTATTCAACCGCCGACCATCAATTTAACTAATCCGAATGCTTTTTATAACAAAGAAAGCAGTCCGTTTAAATTCAATACTAAAGCGGGAATCTGGAGCAGTGAAAGAAGAATATCCGGTGTAAGTGCGTTTGGTTTTGGTGGAACCAATTTCCATGTTGTTATGGAAAATTATAAATCAGAAATTCCTACGACAAGCAGCTTAACTTCTTGGCCTTCCGAATTATTTGTTTTCAAAGGAGATAACTTACAAGAAGCCAAACAAATTGCTCAAAAAGTTAAAAATTTAATTGAAATAAACAGTTCTCTAAACTTAAAAGATATAGCTTATAGTTTAGCAACTGATAACAATAAAGATATTCAAGCTTCTATAGTAGCTTCCAATACTATTGAATTAAAAGATAAAATTGAATCTCTTCTTTCCAATAAAGAAGAAGCGGGAATTTATCTAAGGAATCCTAAGGAAGGTAAAGTTGCCTTTTTATTTTCAGGACAAGGAAGTCAAAGAATTAATATGGCTCGTGATCTTTTTGTGGCATTTCCTGCTATGAGATCCTTATTAATTCAAAATAAAGAGGTTGAAAAAATATTATTCCCTCATGCGGTTTTTGATGATGAGAGTAAGAAATTACAGCAAACTACCATCACAAAAACTCAAAATGCCCAGCCATCATTAGGTATCGTTGATTATGCGATCGCCAGTTTTTTACGATCTTTAGAAATTGAACCGGATATGGTTGCGGGACACAGCTATGGAGAACTTCCTGCGCTTTGTTTTGCAGGAGTATTCAAACCTGAAGAATTAGTTTCTTTAAGTAGAAAAAGAGCCCATGCAATTTTAGATGCTGTTGGACAAGATAAGGGTAAAATGATTGCATTAAATCTACCGGAAGTAGAAATAAAATCATTACTTGAAGGAGAAAAAGAAGTTTGGGCCGTAAACTTCAATTCTATCAAACAAACCATTCTTGCCGGTTCTACTGCTGCAATGACTGAGTTTTTGAAGAAACTTACGGATAAGAAAATCACTTACAGAGAATTGGCCGTAGATTGTGCTTTCCACAGTCCACTATTGAATAAATCTAAAGATTTATATTTGAAAGAGCTTTCTTCTGTTGATTTTACTTCTCCGACGTTGTCCATATGGTCTAATACAACTGCAGAACTATACCCTTCCAAACCTGAAGAAATTAAAAATCGTTTAGCTGAGCATTTAATTAATCCAGTATACTTTACCAAAGAGGTTACTAATATGTATGCAGAGGGTGCGCGTGTATTCATTGAAACCGGCCCGGGTAAAGTTCTCATAAATCTTGTTCAATCTACATTAGGTGCTCAAGAAATTACTACAATTCAAACCGAAGAAAAAGAAAAAGAAGGAATTACCTTTTTACTTAATGCATTAGCTAAATATATTGCTACCGGAAGAAATATAAATCTTGAAAAACTATTTGAAGGTAGAAAAGTTACTTCTATAAATTTTGATGAACCGGAAAAATATAAAAAGAGAGCTACAAACTGGCTTATCAATGGCCATTATGCTATTTCTTCCGTAGGAAGCCTTCCTCCTAACGGAGCACTTCCAATTAGCAAACCGATAAATTTAAATTTTGGAGCTATTTCCGATACTTATACCATGAATAACAATCTTACTCAAGCGGATCATGTTATCCTTGAATATTTAGGTAACATGAGATCTATGATACAAAACCAAAGAGACGTCATGTTAGGATACTTTGGTCAAAATCCAACAACTATTGCTGCTCCTCAAGCAACAACAACTATTCAAGTGCCTACTCAAAGCACTCAAATTGCTACCCCTCAACCAACGGTGGTTGTTCCGGCTCAAGTCGCCGTACCGGTACATACGGTTGCTCAAAGTTCAGCTCCTGCATTATCAATTCAAGTAATCAAAGACACTTTACTTGATACAGTAAGTGAAAAAACCGGGTATCCTATTGATATGCTAGGTTTAGACATGGATCTGGAGGCTGACTTAAGTATTGATTCCATTAAAAGAATGGAAATCATTGGAGCTTTAAAAGAAAAATTAAAAATCAATGCTGATTTTGAAGAATCTGAAGATGCTATCGAAAAAATGGCTTCTATTAAGACACTTAGCGGTGTTATCGGATGGGTTGAAGAATTAGTAAAATCAGATCAACCCGTATCTCAAGAAGTTATTGTAGCTACAAATATTTTACCTGCAGCAACTCCAAGTGCTAAAAAAGAAGCCCTTTCTTTGGAAGTGATTAAAGATGCTCTCCTTAATACCGTAAGTGAAAAAACCGGATATCCAATTGATATGTTAGGTTTGGATTTAGATTTAGAAGCTGATTTAAGTATCGATTCCATTAAAAGAATGGAAATAATTGGAGCATTACGAGAAAGATTAAATATTACTTCTGATTTTGAAGAATCTGAAGATGCTATCGAAAAAATGGCCTCTATAAAAACATTAAACGGGGTTATCGGATGGATTGAAGATTTAGCAAATGGGGATTCTTCAGAAAAAACAGACAAGCAAATTGCAGCTTCACCGGCTGTAAATGAAATATCTTTTGATGCAGAATCAATTTCAGAATTAGAAAAAAACCTTGATTCAGCTAAAGACGAACCTCTTTTAAGAACTCGTTTTGAACTTGAAAAATATCCAATTAATGGATCAGATAAAATAGAAATTGAAGGCAAAAAATTTGCAATTACTGATGATGGAAAATCTATGGCTAAAGATCTTAAAAAAGCTTTAGAAGCAAAAGGAGCTACAGTAGATATCATTTCAGAAAGTAATACAAATCTTTCAAACTACGACGGTCTTCTTATTCTAGAGGTTTCAGAATCATCTAAGCATTATACTATTAAAGATGCTTTTACTCTTATAAAAAGTGCTGATATGGATCGTATTCAATGGATCTATAGCTTCAGCGACCTGATGGGTGATTTAGAAGGTAAAAAAGATATCAAAGAATTAAAGAAAATTCAAGGTTTTCCGGGATTAATCAAAAGTTTAGCTCGTGAATATTCTAAAATAAATTGTAGAGCTATTATATCTAATACTGTATTTACTTCTAAAAATTTAACGGAAATTGTTTTAAATGAAATACAAGCAAAAGACATTTCTGCTGAAGTCATTTATAAAGATACCGAACGTTTTCGTCTTAATTTAGTACCTGAAGCTCTTGCTGTAAATGGAAGCTCTAAATTAGACCTGGATAAAGAATCTGTAGTACTTGTTTTAGGAGGTGCTCAAGGAATTACCGCTGAATTAACTAATCAACTTTCTTCTGAATATCCTTGTCATTATATTTTGGTAGGACGTTCCGCTAAACCTACTGAGGAAGATAAAAAATACATTTCATTAAAAGATAAAAATGAAATCCGTAAATATCTTATCAATGAAGAGCAAATGAAAACTCCTACTGAAATAGAGAAGAAAGCTCAAAAAATTGATAAAACCAATCAAATTATACAAACCATAGCCCAAATTGAAAAGTCAGATTCTAAAGTAACATATGTTTCTTTAGATGTAACAGATGAAAAAGGACTAAGGCAATTTATAAAAGATACGTACAAACAATACGGTAGAATTGACGGATGCATTCATGCAGCAGGACTTTTAGTTGATAAGTTATTTACACATAAAACCCTAGAAGCATTCGAACAAGTTTATTCTACTAAAATAAATCCTTTACACGTACTTTTAGACGAACTTCATAGTGATATTAAATTCATTATTTTCTTCAGCAGCATCGCTTCTGTATACGGTAACAGAGGACAAACTGATTATGCTGCAGCCAACAGCGTGTTTGACATGACTTCGTGGGCTATCCAAGGAAAAACCAACGCCAGAGTTTTAGCTATTAATTGGGGACCTTGGAAAGGAGCAGGAATGGTATCCAGTTCTTTGGAAAATGAATTTAATAAAAGAGGTGTTGCTATGATTCCTTTAAAACAAGGAGCTCGTGAATTCGTTAACGAATTAAAATATGGTAATGATAACCAAGTTTTAATTATGGGAGGAAGTGATCAAGGAGTTAAACAATTTTTCGGAATCTGAGTATAACTATGAAAGATACAGATATTGCAATTGTAGGAATGTCTTGTTTCCTTCCAGGAGCAAATAATATCAATGATTTTTGGAACAATTTATTGAAAGGAACTTATTCCATAACTGATGTTCCTGAAGAAAAAATTGATTCAATCTACTTTAAAAATAATTTAAATAAATTAGATCATATTTATTGTAATAAAGGAGGATTTATTCCTCCTATTACAATTGATCCATCTAAAATAGGAATTACACCGGAACAGGTACAGCATTTAGACCCTATACAACTTTTAGTAATAAAATTAGTCTATCAAGCATTAGAGGATGCTTCTGTATTTGAAAAAAATATTTCTTTAAAGAAATCTTCGATTATAATCGGAAAAGAAAATTACATTAGTTCCAATGACTTAAAATGGATCGATATTGTTCGTACCAGTGAGCAACTTGCTCTAGCCATTAAAAATATACTTCCGTCCATTTCCGATCAAGACATTGAAAAAGTTAAAGAGGCTTTTCAAAAGGATAAAGGGGCTCAAGAAAACAAATTACAACTTGAACATACGACAAAGTCAATTGCGGGAATAGTTTCCTCTCATTTTAATACTGAAGGAACTGCCTATACCATCGATGCATCCGAAGTAAGTTCATTACTTGCCGTAGAACAATCAATACAGGAATTACTTGCTAATAAGGTCGAAATTGCAATCGCCGGAGGCATGCAATTTAGCCAAAATTCTCCTTATTGGAGTATGTTTTCAAACTCGGGTTTATTATCTCATAAACAAGAAATTAAACCTTTTAATGAAGACGCTGACGGTATTTTATTAAGCGAAGGAGCCGGATTTATTGTACTAAAAAAATTAAGTAAAGCTCTTTCCGATAATGATCGTATCTATGCTGTAATTAAAGGGGTGGGAATTGCTTCCAATAGAAATAATTTTTCAAACGGACAAAAAACTGCTATTCAGGAGGCTTGGAAAAATGCAAAAGTTAAGGCTGAAAATATCGGATATATAGAGGCCAACGGCACAGCTATTAAAAGCAATGATAAAATTGAGATTGATGTGCTTTCTGAACTATTCAAAGATGGAAAAGTTTTAATCGGATCGGTAAAATCCAATATCGGACATACTCTTTCTGCGTCCGGTATGGCCGGTTTAATTAAAACCGCACTTTCTTTATATAATAAAAAAATTCCTGTAACTCTGAATTGTGAAAATCCTAATAATTCACTAAAAAATACACAAATTTCACCTGTTACTGAAATAATCGATTGGAATGAAAAAGAAATTCCGTTGCATGCAGGGGTTAGCGCATTTGGTATTGACGGTATGAGTGCACACGTTGTTTTACAGGCACATAGTCATGCCGAGGAAAACAACTCTTCAATTCCGGTTTTTGACAACGAAGCGATTGCTATTTCCGCTTCATCTAAAGAGGCGTTAATTGAAGCTTTAGATAAAAGAGATTTTTCCTTATCTGATCCAAACGGTACTTATCGATTAGTTCTTTTTAATCCAACATCGGATCGTATTGAAAAAGCTAAAAAATTAATTTCAAAAGATAAGCCCTGGAAAGGAAGACAAGATATTTGGTTCTCAAACAAACCTCTTTTAAGAAAAAATGAAAAAATAGCTTTCTTATTTCCGGGATTCGATCCTTCATCTAATCCAGAAGTAGAAAGTATTGCAAAATATTTTGGGTATAAAATACCTAAAGAAAGAATTACAGGTAATTTATTACTTGACCAGTCTTTTAAACAATTTCACGGAGGTGAAATTATAGACGGAGCGTTAAAAAAAATGGGTATAATACCCGATTTAACTGCAGGGCATAGTTTAGGAGAATGGTTCGCAGCAAAATCAGGTGGTCTGGTTTCTGATGAATCCGTTGAAAATTTATTAAATTCAATGGAACCGGAAAAATACAATATGGACGATGTGTATTTTATCGCCGTAGGTGCCGGTACAGAAACAGTAAATCCCATTTTAGATGGAATCCAGGATCTTTACTTGTCCAATGATAATTGTCCCAACCAAGTTCTTTTGTGTGGAACGGAAACAGCAAAAGATCAATTAATACAAATCTTAAAATCTAAAAGTATATTTTATCAAGTTTTAGATTTTAAATCCGGCTTTCATTCACCATTCCTAAAAAAGAAGCTTTATTTACTGGACGATCTTAATTATATTAAGATTGAAAAAAATGACATTCCGGTTTGGTCGGCCACTACCCTAAATGTTTACCCGCATGATTTTGAATCTTTCAAAGAATTAACCATGCAACATCTAACTCAAGCCGTTCTTTTTCGTGAATTAATTGAAAAATTATATGAAAAAGAAAATGTTAGATTTTTTATACAAATAGGAAGTGGAAGTTTAATAGGTTTTGTGGATGATATTCTTAAAAATAAAGAATATGCTGCAATATCGGCTACAGTTCCTAAACTTTCAACTCTGGAACAATTGAGAAGGGTACTTTCTTTATTATTCATTGAAGGTAAAGAAATTAATACTTCTTTCATAGGTCTTAAAAATAAGGAAACTTCTTCTATAGAAGAGATTCAAGTTTTTGAAAACCAATCTTTAGTAAAAAACTTTCCTTTATTACAGGAATTATCCAATAAATATAAAATTCATACTACCGAATCAGATTCTATAAATTCTCTTTTCATTAAATCCAATCATCCGGTTATTCAAGCGATGAATGAGTATACTCAAGAACTTATTCTCATGCAAAAGGAATTTACTGAAATGGTTGAAACAAGAAAAGCATTTGCATCAAATTCTGATTATTTAGTTACTGATTTTGTACCCTTAAAAGAATATGCTCCTCAACCAATTATTCCTAATACGGTTACTCAAGAGATAAAAGTTGGAAGTTCTTTTGAAGAAAAATTAGATATCGACTTAAAGAATTATCCTTATATAATAGATCATTCTTTATTCAGACAACCTAAAAATTGGAAAGTTGTTGAAGATATGTGTCCGGTTATACCTATGACCATGACTTTTGAGTTGTTAATAGAAGCGGCTCATAAACAAAACTTAAATAAAAAAGTTCTTCGTTTGGGACCTGTAAGTGTTTTCCAATGGATGAAAGTATATAAACCTTTCCAACATACCATTGAAGGAACTTGGAAAACTGAAAATGTAGTTTCTTTGAAAATCAAAAATTTCGCAAATGGAGATGTAACTTTAGGCGATGCATATCCAAGTGCAGACCCTGCTTATCTTGAAAATATTGATTTTGGAGAAAATGCGGTAGCTCTTCCTACTCCGGAAATTATTTATAAAGATCATATGTTCCATGGTCCCGGATATCAAGGTATTTTAGAAGTTACAAACATTTCTAAAAAAGGATTAAGAGCCATTGTTAAGAAATCCTTTGGTAAAGGTTCTTTAATGGATACTATTGGTCAACTTTATGGCTTATATCTTCAATTGATGTTAGAGGGAGAATCTAAAGTTAGTTTTCCGGTAAAAATTGAAGAAATTAATTTCTATCAAGATGTAGAAGATCAAGAAGGAATTTTTGAATGTATTTGTCTTCCTACCTCCTATGTAGATAAATTGGCAACTGCCGATATTATCATGAAACGCGACGGAAAAATTTGGTGTATAATTAAAAATTGGAAAAATCAAATATTTGAAGGTTTTGACACCAGACTATGGAATACGAATATGAGTCCGGCGGATCATATTTTGGCAAATGAAATAGCACCGAATGTTTATTTCTTCGATGACCGATATAAAAAAGCTGTAAATCAAGATTTCTTGATGCATATATATTTAAACACTGAAGAAAAACGTCGATATGATTCTTTAATGTTAAATAAGAAAAAAGATTTCTTAATCAGTCGTGTATGTGTTAAGGATAGTGTTAGAGATTACATCAATAACCAAAATGGTATAAAATATTTCCCTATTGAATTTTCTATTCAGCACGACGAAAAAAATAAGCCATCCATACACGGCGTTCAGGAAACTGAGTCATTAGAAATTTCAATTGCTCATAAAGGAAGCAATACGGTAAGTATGGTATCTAATAAGCCGGTAGGGATTGATATAGAAACCATCGAGGAACGTGACAAAGGCTTTTTAGATATTGCATTCACAGATAAAGAACTTACTCTTATTAAATCAAAAGAAAATATTGCAGAATGGAGCACTCGTTTTTGGGTGGCTAAAGAAGCCTATGGAAAAATGCTTGGTGTTGGTTTAAACGGAAATCCTAAGCAATATGAAGTAACATCTATTGATGGTGAAAATTTAACTATCAATGAAACTATAATAAAAACAATTAAACATAATAATAAATTCATAATCGGATGGACTCTATAGAAAAACAAAAAGAAACTATTTTTGAATCACTTAAAAAATTTATTACTGAAGTAATTGGCGAAGACGTAGCGGAAGAATTAACTATTGAACCGGAAAGTGTTTTTACCAGAGATTTGGAAATGGACAGTATTGAAATTGTTTCATTTGCGGAGAAAGTAAAAGCTACCTATGGTGACAATATAGATTTTAATGGATGGTTATCAGGTATGGATATGGATCAATTAATCAATTTATCAATCAACGATGTTGTTAATTATATTGTAGATGCCAATAATTCAGATAAATAACAGAAAAACTCACATCTTAGAACTCAATCCGGAAGCTTCCGAAACAATTGTAATGGTTCATGGTATGTTTACCAATTTATCCATATTTTATTTTAATATAGCTCCGGAACTTGCTAAAAAATATCACGTGGTTATGTATGATTTACGTAGCCACGGCCTTAGCGGCAAAATTGATAATGGATATGATTTAGAAACTCTTTCTAATGATTTGTTGGATCTTTTGAATCATTTAAATTTATCAAAAGTTGATCTTGTAGGCTATAGTTTTGGTGGTTTAATAGCTTTATATACTGCAATTCATCATCAGGATAAAATAAAAAAACTTGCTATTATCGATTCTCCTATTACAGATAAAAATGGAGATACAGAGCAAATTCTTGAAAAATATGGTAATGAGTATATCGAACACTATATGAAAAATTATAGTATTTCAACAAATATTACTCCTAATAACAAACAGCTTGAAAAAAGTAAAAAATTATTTGATTTTCTACTTCATGAAACTTCGATGCCTCAAGATTTAATAAAGGATAAAAATTTTTCAACAGAAAAAAATATGAGTCTCATAAAAAATAAAACGTTATTACTTTATGGGAATGAATCGGATTGTTTACCGGATGGGAAGTTATTAAATACCTATATTCCTGATTCAACCTTATTTTCAGGAACTGGAGATCATAACATTCCAATTCAAAATCCTGAATGGATTAACGAAAAACTGAGTGAATTTTTTACTTAATAAATTAATTACTAGATGGCAAAATTTACTTTCATAGTTCCTCCCCTTACTGGTCATATTAATCCAACATTAAGCCTTGGCAATGAACTTTTAAAAAGAAACCATGAAGTTACCTGGTATAGTTTAGATGCTAATTTAAAAGCTCAATTGCCTGAAAAAGGCCAATTAGTTGTTCTTCCTTTAGAAATGGATGAAATGGCAAAAAAAAAGCTTTTTGAACATGCTCAAGAGCTTCAAAAAAAGAAAGTATACGGAATTGACAGTCTTAAATTTTTATATGAAGAAGTTCTCACTCCCATGAATTCATTAATGATGAATGGGATTGAAAATGCATTAGATGAATATAAACCGGATGTGGTGATTTCCGATCATCAAATTTTTGCCGGGGCTGTTGCTTCATTCAAAAAAAATATTCCTTATGCTACTTCCGTTACTGCACCGGCATCAATTAAAGTTAATCCTTCGTTTCCAAAAATTCATGAATGGGAAGGTGAACAGGTTATAGCTTTTCAAAATAAATACGGTGTTTCCGGATATAATCGCCTTGATTGTTCTCAATTATTAACTTTGGTATACACCTCAAGAGAATTTTTCGGTGAAACCGATTTGCCATCCAATTACAAATTTATAGGTCCTGTATTATCGCCACGCGCTCAAAAAATTGATTTTAATTGGGAAAAACTAGAAAAAATGGGTCAAGATCGTCCTAAAATTTTAGTAAGTATAGGAACCACATTTGATCATACACAAAAGAAACAATTTTTCAGTAAAGTTGTTGAGGCTTTTGAGGGAGAAAATATTACTGTTATTGTAGTATCCGATCCTGACTTATTTGAAAATATTCCAGATAATTTTATTATTCAAAAGAACATACCCCAACTTGAAATAATTCAACAGATGCAGGCAGTGGTATGTCATGGAGGAAATAATACGGTCTGTGAATCTCTGTCTTACGGTATTCCTTTAGTAGTTATTCCCATTGCTTATGACCAATCTTTTGTATCCAGTTGCGTTACAGATAGTGGGGCAGGTATACGTTTAAATTTTAATCGTTTTAAAACTTCTCATCTAAAAGAAGCTGTTGAATCACTATTAAATCAGAAATCATTTAGTGAAAACGCAAAAATGATTCAAAGTTCATTTGAAAAAGCAGGAGGAGTGAGTAAAGGAGCAGACTATTTACAAACATTAGTAAAAAATTAAACATTATGTCAAAATTCTTATTTGTTGTCCCTCCTTTTTTTGGGCATATCAATCCCAGTCTAAGTATAGGTAGAACTTTATTAGAAAACGGTCATGAAGTCGCATGGGCCGGATTAACCGAAATAAAACCAGAAACTATTCCGGCAGGCGGTACTTTTTTTATATTAAAAGAATCATATCAAGAAAATAAAGAAGAAATACAAGATATTATTAAACTACAAGACAGAGGGGCTAAATTACCTGCTTTGGAAGCATTAAAATTGGGTCTTCAGGGTACTTATATTCCTTTTGCCAGAATAATGTATGCCGAGCTTTCTAAGTTAGTAGATACTTATGAGCCGGATGTTATTATCAATGACTGTATTACATTTGCGGGAGCATTTGTAGCTCATGTTAAAAAAATTCCATTGGCTACGATCACCCCTGTTACCCCAAATACACTTCATGATCCGGGAACAGCACCAAAAGTAACTCAATGGGTACATGATTCCATCATAAATTTGCAAAAATCTTTAGGTATATCGGGTGATGAAGAATTAATTTCTTCTAAAGAAGTTAATATGTTTTATACCTCTCAAAAATTTGCAGGATATAATGATGGAGAATATCCTTCTTATATGAAATTTATCGGAGCTTTAACCGGTCGCCCGGATAATACTCCTTTTGATTGGGACAGATTAAATAAAGATAATAATCCTAAAATATATATATCTTTAGGTACTGTCCTGGTAGATATCAGAAAAGAGTTTTTCACTAAAATGATTGAGGCTCTTAAAGATAAAAACGTAACTGTTGTTGCGGCAACAGACCCTTCTATTATAGAAAAATGGCCGGATAATTTTATTGTACAAAGTTATGTGCCACAACTTGAACTTTTAAAACATATTGATGTAGTAATTGGTCATGGAGGATTAAATACCGTTTGTGATACTTATATGAATGGTATTCCAATGCTCATAATACCTATAGCTTTTGACCAATCTCATACCGCCACTTTAATTGAACAATACGGATGCGGCATACGGTTAAAATACAAACGCATGAGAATTATGGATATAGAACATGCGGTCGACGAATTATTATATAATGAAAAATATAAAAAGGCAGCAAAAGAAATTCAAGAATCTTTCATTGAAGCCGGAGGAAATAAAAAAGCTGCAGAGCTCATCGAAAATCTAGTTATTAAGAATAAGGTGTAAGTAAAATATTTAATTTTTATAAAATGGAAAAAACTTCTGAAAGAAATATTTACTTTTTGCTATTTATATATGTATTAAGTGTTTTATTCATATGCTCAAAGATGTCCCCTCTATATACTACAAATGAATGGGCAGATCCTAACATTTATTTTAATGTTGCAAAGGGAATGGTTAATGGAAGGGCTTTATATACCGAGATTTTCGATCATAAAGGGCCTTTCATATTTTTTATTTATGCAGCCGGATATATAATTTCCAATGAAAATTTTTTCGGGATGTTTTTAATTGAATTAGCCTCCTGGTTTATTTTAGCATTCTCTTTATATTCTACTTCTAGACTATTCTTAGGTAAATTCATTTCTTTTGTAATTACCACCGCATTCTTTATTTTTTTAATTAAGATTATGAAAGCGGGAGGTTCTGCTGAAGAATTTATTTTATGTATGGAAGGGGTCACCTTATACTTATTTTTTAAATATTTTAAATCTGAAAATCCTATTCACAAACCAATATATATGTTTATTAATGGTTTGTTAGTAACTGCTGTGTTATATACTAAAATAAATCTTATAGCATTTTGGATTTTCCCACTTTCTGCGATATTTATCAATATTTTATATCATAAGGAATATAAAAACTTTTTATATAATATTTTAGCATTTATTTTAGGGTTTTTATTTGTTAGTATCCCTGTTATTGGATATCTATACACACATAATTGTTTAGAAGAGGCTTATAAAATATATATTGAGTTGAATAGTGCTTATGCAAAATTAGGAACTCCTAAGGATATTGTTTTAAGACTATTGGCAAGAATTCTTTATTTATTTTTAGAACCCACCTGTTTGTTTTTACTTGCTTTTATGGGAATATTTTTATTTCCATTTAAATATGTTAAAAATATATTTGCTAGAGTAGGTATAGTATTTTCCGGATTTATTTTATATTCGGTTATCTTTATGGGTAAATTTCAATATTATTATCCTATACCTTTTTTAATTTTCGGGTTTATAGGTTTTATATATGTTGGAGCCATATTCCAAAAATGTTTTGGCTCATTTTATATAAACTCAAGTAAAACATTATTTTTTACTATGTTGGTTTTCGTATTTACCTGTGCGGGGATGTCAGGACTTGATAATACGCGCATAGAAGAATGGATATTAACGGATGAAAATTATGACCGAAAAGCTTTAATGACCATGAGGTTAAAAAAGGAAATTATGAAAGAAAATAATCCTACTTTATTAAATTTAGGATTTGGTCTGGCAAATAATCTTTTTACTACATGTAATATAGTGCCTAACATTAAGTATTTTGTTACTCCTAATCTTTCTCATAAATTTTATCCTCAATTAAGAGATGAACAATTTCAATATTTAAAAGATAAAAAAACTGATTTTGTTATCATACAGCAATACATACCTAGTAATGGATATTATGAAAAAATGGATTCTATTGATACACCGTATAGTTTAAAACGAAATCCATTCTTATTGGAAAATTATAAATTAATTCTTACCGATACGATCATAAATACAATTGATGAAAGGTCCGTTGATATTTATTTTCTATATAAGAAAAAACCATAAGTATTTATTTAGGGTATAACTAAAAAGAGTTCAGTTATAAACTGAACTCTTTTTTTATGGTAAAAATTTAAATATGTTAAATTTGGGTAAGGCGTAATGTGTTTGTCAAACTATTCGCAAAAGAAGGCATTGCATTTAGGTTGATTACAAAATCACCTGATTTAATATACCCTTTTTGCTTAATATTATTGTTAACCTCAACAACTGTTTCATCAGTACTGTTCGCACCTTCATATAAATATGCTTTAACGCCCCATAGTAAGCTTAGCATATTGATTATACGTTTATTGGATGTATAAACAATAATATTAGCTAGTGGACGATGGGATGATATTTGAAATGCTGTATATCCTGATTGAGTTAAAGTAATAATAGCTTTCGCTCCTACTTGTCCAACCATAACTGCAGCATTGTAGCAAATCATATCAGTTATATAACGCTCACTGCCTTTTTTTGGATAGTGTAAAGGTATTTGAATACGGTGATCATCTTCTACGCTTAAAATAATTTTAGACATGTTCTCAATTACTTCAACCGGATGTTTACCTACTGAGGTTTCTCCACTTAACATAACCGCGTCAGCGCCGTCTAATACAGAATTAGCCACGTCATTAACTTCCGCTCTGGTAGGGGTTAACCCGTCAATCATACTTTCCATCATTTGAGTTGCAATGATCACAGGTTTACAGTGAGTTTTACATATGCTAACCAAATTCTTTTGAATTAAAGGAACTTTTTCCATTGGAATTTCAATTCCTAAATCTCCTCTGGCCACCATAATTCCATCTACAACATGAACTATTTCTTCAATGTTAGTTATAGCTTCCGGTTTTTCAATTTTTGCTATAATTGGGATTTTATGATCACAGTGTTTCTTAATTAAATTTTGTAAATCTATAACATCCTCTTTATGTCTAACAAAAGAAAGCGCAATCCAATCAAATTCGTATTTTATCGCAGTTATCGCATCTTTAATATCCTTTTCCGTTAAAGCCGGTAAAGAAATTTGAGTATTTGGTAAGTTAACTCCTTTTTTAGATTTTAACGGACCTCCTTGAATAACTTTTGCTACTACTTTATCTGTTAAATTAGTTTCTAAAACTTCAAAAATTAATTTTCCGTCATCCAATAATATTCTTTCTCCCACTTTGACATCTTTAGCAAATTGGGGGTAACTCATATAGACCTGTTTTGCGTCGCCTTCTATATTTTCATTGGTAAACGTAATTGTATCTCCAGCATTAACAATTGTTCCTTCTTTAACAATACCTACTCTAAGTTTAGGCCCTTGTAAATCGGCTAATAAGGCTACGCTAAAGCCATGTTCTTCATTGAGGTCTCTAACTGTACGTACCCATTTTTCAACAACTTCTTCTTCTGCATGAGAGAAATTCACTCTAATTACATTTACACCTGCTTGGAACATCTTTAATAATGTATTCTTATCTTCAGATGCAGGACCAATAGTAGCTACTATCTTCGTTTTTTTTCTAAATCCACTCATTATGTAGGTAATATCAAATTTTCTAAATTTTTTATTTTAATTTTATCTATATTTATTTCACTAAATTTATAAATATTTTTAAGATTTCCCAAATTTATATAGAATTCTTCATCTAATATGACATCTGATTTTAAGAAATAATTGTAATATTTATATTCGGGGATTAAAATTTTAACTTTTTCGATCTGGTCAAAAAAACTATCATTTTCATGTATGGTTTGAGGAAAGGAGAAGTTACTTATTAATTCTAATTTTTGTTTAGTTTTTTCATGGAAAAACCTATAAATTGAGAAAATATAAGTAATCCCATCTTCTATTATTTGCTGGTCATTGACTCGCTTAAAATTAAGGTTACAATTCTTATTTAAATAGAATACAAAATCATAATCTTTATTAATACAGGTTTTAAATCCTAATAAATTAAAATCAAATATTGGATCATTTACTTCCCAATCTAAAGAATATGTTTTTAATATACTCATTTATTTTGCAGAGAATTATAATACTTGCTAAGACTGTGATAGGCTCTCCTGGAAGCGCTCTCTTCGGCTTTTTTCTTAGAAGTAGCTCTTCCTTTAGCAATAATCTTATTATCCAGTTGAATTATAGAATTGAAGATTAATGATTCTTCTGCATTTTCTTCTTGAAATGTATTAAAAATAATTTCGAGTTTATTTTTTTGAGCCCATTCAATAATCAGACTTTTATAACTTGCAATTCTTTTTTCAAGCTGTTCAAAGTTTTCTTGCTTAATGAGTGTTTCTTTTATAAAATTTCGACAAAATTCAAATCCACTATCTATATAAATTGCACCGACCAGCGCTTCATATAAATTTCCATTTATATTTTCGCCCAAACTTGTATTTTGCCTCTTTTGAAGAAAAGAGGTTAATTTTAAATCTGCTCCTAAAACATTTAAGGATTTTCGACTTACCAGTTTGGATCGCATCTGAGTAAGATAACCTTCTTTTTTATCAGGTGCTTGATGGTATAAATAGTCAGATACTATACTTGATAATATGGAATCTCCTAGAAATTCTAATCTTTCGAAATTCTTATTATCATTTGTATTAATTGAGGAATGAGTAAAGCACTCATAGAAAATCGACAGGTTGGATGGTTTATATCCAATAAGATTTTCAATTTTCTTATTAAAAGTTGTTTCCTCTTTTTTTTTAGAATTTTGTTTAAATAAATATGAACATAAAAGTATTTTTTTCCAAATACTCATTTGTTAGTAATCTCTTATTTTAAAATTTCTTTAAAATAACACATGCATTATGACCTCCAAAACCAAAAGTATTACTCATTGCATAATTTACTTGTTTTTCTTTTGCTACATTAAAAGTAAAATCTAATCTTTTATCAAACTCTTCATCGTCAGTAAAGTGATTGATTGTAGGCGGAACTTTATTTTCTCTGATAGCCACAATACAAGCCAAGGCTTCAATAGCACCTGCAGCACCCAATAAATGACCCGTCATTGATTTAGTTGAATTGATCTGGATGTTGTATGCATGTTCACCAAATAATTTTAGGATAGCTTTTGATTCAGCTAAATCCCCTAATGGTGTTGAAGTCCCATGGACATTAATATGGTTGATATCTGTTAATTCTATTCCGGCATCCTCAATAGCATTTTTCATAACATTATATGCTCCTAATCCTTCAGGATGCGGGGCTGTCATATGATAGGCGTCGGAACTTAATCCTCCCCCAACTACTTCGGCATAAATAGTAGCTCCTCTTTTTACTGCATGTTCATATTCCTCTAGAATAAGGGTTCCTGCTCCTTCTCCAAGAACAAATCCATCTCTATCCTTATCAAAAGGTCTAGAGGCAGTTTTAGGATCATCATTACGAGTAGACATAGCGTGTAAAGCGTTAAAACCACCAACACCACTCGCTACTATCCCGGCTTCGGAACCTCCTGTTATAATTACATCTGCCTTACCTAATCTTAATAGCATTAAAGCATCAATTATAGAATTGGAAGAAGAAGCACAAGCTGAAACAGTTGCATAATTCGGCCCTCTAAATCCATATTCGATTGAAATAAGACCTGCGGTCATATCTGCAATCATTTTTGGAATGAAGAATGGATTAAATCTAGGGGTTCCATTTCCTAAAGCATAAGCGGTAATTTCTTGCTCAAAAGTGTTTAAACCACCTATTCCGGATCCCCATACAACTCCTACTCTATCTTTATTTAAATCAGAATATTCTAATATTTTACTATCGATTACTGCTTCTTTGGTAGAAATTAATCCAAATTGAGCACATCGATCATATTTGCGAATATCTTTTTTTTCAAAATAATCCTCTGGATTATAATTTTTTACTTCGCAAGCGAATTTTGTTTTAAAATTTGTTGCGTCAAATAGAGTAATTGGACTAGCCCCACTAACTCCGCTTAATAAAGCTTTACAGTATTCTTTAAAATTATTTCCGATTGGAGTTATTGCACCCAGTCCAGTTACTACTACTCGTTTTAAAGCCATACTTGAATGTGTCTTTGTGTAAATTATTGTTTGTTTACTTCTTCAATATAAGAAATGGCTTGACCAACTGTTGAAATCTTTTCTGCTTGATCATCAGGTATTTGAATATCAAATTCCTTTTCAAACTCCATGATTAATTCTACTGTGTCTAATGAATCTGCCCCCAAGTCATTTGTAAAACTTGCTTCTGGTGTAACTTCGCTTTCATCTACTCCTAGTTTATCTACGATGATAGCTTTTACTCTTGATGTAATGTCAGACATAACCTTTTATTTTTTTATTATAGTTCAGTCGGCAAATATAAAAATTTTTTTACTATAATAATATTTTTTAATACTTTTTGATTGAAATGCTCATTCTTCAAAGAATTTATTGCAATTTTATTAACCTTAAAATCAACACATTAAAATGCATTTAAATAGTACTTTAAATTATTAATAATTTTTATGTTTTTCTGTCATATTTTATTAAATTATAGTTAGCAATTACAATAAAGTATCATTTAAAAAATTTTCTTTCAATGTAATTTAGCGAATCATAAACTCCTTTTCCGTACTTATATGAAGAAATATAATTTGCTTTTTCTTGTAAAGATTTTACCGCATTGTTTACTGCGCATCCAAAAAAAGAATTTGTAATCATTTCCAAATCATTATAGGAATCGCCAAATGAAAAAATTCTACTTTCCGTATTTTTTACTACCTCTTCTACTGCTAAATACTTATTTATATTTGAAGAAAATATTTCTATGTAAGAATTTGATGAAGCAGTTATGTGAACCCCTTTAAGATTGTTTTTTAAATCTTCGGTTACTTCTTTTAAATTTTTCTCTTCAACAATTACTATTTTTAATACCTTTTGAAAATTATAATCTTTTAAAGGTAATGCCTGGTGATTAACTCCTTTTACTTCTTTGCAGTAAGCTTCTGTTTCTAAAGATGAAGCATACCAAGCTTCTTCTGTGTAAAACCATAAGTTTAAATATTGCTGTTTGACACTCAAAAAATATTTTATGATATCATGAGATATGGGGTAGGTTTTGAATGTCTTGTTTTTATATAAAATATGTGCTCCGTTTAATGCAATTATATAATCAATGATTAGGTCTTCCAGTGAATACATACTTATAATTCCTTGAAAAGGGCGGCCGGATGCTAATATAACTTCTCCTAATTTTAAAGCTTTTTGTAAAGCTTTAATCCCGTAAGCATCTAAGCTAGGTTTGCATGGGGCAGTTAATGTTCCGTCAATATCTGTAACAAATATATTTTTCATAATATTTTACTATTTCTTAAATTTAATCAATATTATCTGAATTATAAGTTTTGATTACCTTTGAGATATTAAATATTTAGTATGTTATCTTCTATACCCTTAAAACAAATTTTATTTCTTGATTTGGAAACCGTTCCTCAACATGAAAATTGGAACGAATTATCTGAGAGAACTAAAGTTTTATGGGAGAAAAAAACTCAATTTCAAAGGAAAGAAAATGTTTCCCCGGAAGAATATTATTATGAAAGAGCAGGAATACTTTCTGAATTTGGTAAAATTATATGTTTATCTTGTGGATTAATTATCGAGGATAAAAAAATTCGTATTAAAAGTTTTTATGGTGATTACGAAGAAAAGTTATTAATAGAATTTAATGAATTATTAAAATCAAATTATTTTAAATCCAATTTGATTTTATGTGCTCATAACGGTAAAGAATTTGATTTTCCTTATCTCGCCCGGCGAATGATGATTCATCAAATAGAGTTGCCTAAAATTTTAAGATTTCACGGTAAAAAACCATGGGAAATTCAACATCTTGATACTATGGATTTGTGGAAATTCGGAGACTATAAACACTATACATCACTGGATTTATTATCTCATGTTTTTGGATTGCCTTCTCCTAAAGATGACATGAATGGCAGTGAGGTATCTGATGTATATTATAAAGATAAAAATCTAGAACGTATAAAAACATATTGTGAAAATGATGTGATTACGTTAATAAATGTATTTCGTAAAATGAGATATGAATCCGTTCTTGAAAGAGAATAAATTTGTTTATTTATTTTCAACCCGCAATTTATTGTTTTCCAAAAAATAGAAACATGTCTGATAATTAGCTATTGCTTCATCAGCTATAGAAGTATCAATGGATTTTGATTTTTTCATTTGAGTTCCTTCTATCACATTATATTGTTCAATTTTTTGGTTAGGTGATAAAACAATTAATTTATTATCTTTTAAATATCCTAATTTCTGATAGGTTGCAATTAATGCCCGTGGTTGATAAGTAGAGTCAAATACATCTTGCCCATAAAAACGTGATGAATAGGAAAAATGTAATTTACCAAAAAGTGTAGGCATAAGATCAATTTGGGAAACCAGTTTAGAAAACTTTTCCGATTTTATAAACCCCGGAGAATATATAATTGCAGGTATTTTGTATTTATCCAAAGGAATATCTTCTTTACCGGCACTTGAGGCACAGTGATCTGCTACAAACACGAATACTGTATTAGGGAACCAAGGACGTTTTTTTGCTTCTTCGATAAATCTACCAATAGCATAATCCGTATATTTTACTCCTCCTTTTCTGGATTTACTGGTATTAGATATATCTATTTTCCCTGAGGGATAGGTAAATGGTCTGTGATTACTTACTGTCATAATGTGTCCGAAAAAGGGAGACTTATGTTTACTATTTTCATCAAATACATGGATAGCTTTCATAAACATATCTTCGTCACAAACTCCCCATATATTAGCAAAAGTTATTTCATCTTTTTTAAAAGAACTTCTATCTATAATATTATACCCATTTCCTTCAAAAAAAGTATTCATATTATCAAAATATCCATATCCACCATAAAAATATTGAACCGTATATCCTCTGCGTTTGAATAAATACCCCGTAGAAAACATATGATCATTGTTATTTCTTTTTATTAAACTTTCACCGGGTGATGGCGGGATACATAGGGTAACAGATTCTAACCCTCTAACGGTTCTATTACCGGTAGCATACATATCTGTAAAAAAAAGTCCTTCTTTTGCTAACTTATCTAAGTTAGGTGTCAAATTTTGAGTATTTCCAAATTCCTTTAGAAAACTTGCACTCATACTTTCTATGGTTACAAGAATAACGTTTTTATGAAGTTCCGGAAGCGTATCCTTTATAATTTTGGTATTATTATTTGCAGACCATTCATTATCATAAATTTTATTAATTAGTGAAAATGCTTTTTGTAAGGGCAATTTTGCATAAAATTTATCATAATTTAAGGAACTGTCGCTATATGCATTACAAAATCGAACTAATCCATTTGCTTGTAATTCATTTACAAAGGCATTATCTGAATTTTCATACTTTTCATTTACTTTTAAAAGAAAAATCGCACCGATAAATAGTATTATATAAACTATACTGTTTATTAATTTTGTTTTAAAATTAGGTAAATCTTCAAAGTAATTTTTGGATTTTTTGAGATAAAATATGGTAATCAATACTGAGATTACTATTAATGCAGAAAACATGGGAATAATAGGATAGGATTCTAGAATATTCCCGATTACCTCATTGGTATATATTAAATAGTCAACAGCTATAAAATTATATCTTACCCCGAATTCATTCCAAAATAAAAATTCACTGATTACATTGAAATTAATTAAAAAAATGTATAAAAAGAAAATAAAAAAGTATATGCAATAACGCCATGTTTGCCTTATTTTAGGGATCAATAGCAATATTATATATGATGAAGCTTTTATTAGTACAAATGTTTTTATTATTTTAGGAACAGCACTTCCATAATCATCAAAAACCGTTTTAAAAAGAAACAAATAACCAATTAAAATCAAAAAAAGACATAATATAATGTATTTTAAAGGTGATTTAAATTTTGAATCGGTAATGAAGATTAGATGTATCCAAAAAAAAACAAAAATTAAAATTGATACACAAAAATCATTAAGTAAACCAACAGAAAATATTTTTAAATAGTCAATAAATGAAAAATTTGAATCAGTAACAGGTGAAAAGAGAAGAACAATTCTTAAGATTAAACCAACTATTATGTAAAAACTTGAAATCTTTATAAATGGCGCTACTAACTTTTTCATTAATTATTTATCGTATTTTCTTTAGTTTATTTATTATTTATTAAATGAAACGTATTATTTTTTTTATACTATTTAAAATAACGAAAAAAAATTATCAATAGTATAATCAACTATTAATTATTATTTTTTCTAAATTATTGTAAATAATCAAATATATAAAATTATTATAATTCACAACTTGTTTGAAAAATTTTTATGGAATTTTTAAATTTTAATTTAAGCATTGCTTGAATTACTTATTTAATTATTAAGCTTATTTTTAAAAATATATTTTTAAGACTTTTTTCTTTACTAATTAATATTCTCTATTACTATAATTATAAAATTCATTAAATAAAAAAGGGTAAATTAATTTACCCTTTTTTATCAATTAAATTTATCCATTCTATGGATTAGTAAAAAATTTATTTAGCATTTATCCACTAAAATTTTCTTTTACTTCCAATAATTCCATTGTAAACCATCAAAAATCGCTATACATTGACTTGCTGTATCATAACAAATCATTCCCGGATGTGGACTTTTTACATTTAAATGAGGATCGGAAATTTTTGGTAAAATTAAAGCTTTATCAGCCGCCTCTAAGACTAATACTCCCTCCGGTGTTGAACTAGTATAATCTCCGATGACAACCCCATTTCCTTTTTCAACAGAATCATTAAACTCCACATTGGAAACACTACCCGTTCCGGTTAAATCCATCCAACTATCATTTATTTTCACTTTAACTACTGCATCTTCTTTATCCATTATAAAAGTTCCGTCAACCGCTTTCTCCGGTAACGTTTCAACGATAGGCAATAGTATACCTTTAGTAGTCCCTTGACTAAAATCTAAAATTCCACCTTTATCCACCTTCTTTTTACCAATTGCAACTTGCGCGTTTGAAGTTACTGTCAGGAGCAATATAAATAAGATTAATATTTTATTTTTCATATCATTTTTCATTTTTGTGAGTTATTTTCAATTTTTCTCGTCAAAAAATTATTGAGGACAAGTTCTTTCTATACAATGCCATTCCTCACCGTTATACAATTTAATACATTTATCCGTAGTATCATATATAACCATTCCTTCAACTAGTTTTTCCTGAGGAATTAAATCAGAACTTGTTCTTGTAATTACAAAACCTTTATTTTTTGATTCCAAAACTATAAATCCATTGTAGATATTAAAAGGCCACCCTTTCAACTCTTTTTCAAGAGTAGTAATTCCTATTTTAGAAACTTCAGTTGAAGGTTCCAGGTTAGGATCTAATGTACAAAATGGAACAGGTGTACAGAATGAAACCAAAACAAAGTTGTTACCGTCTATATCAATGGAGGCACAATCAATTTCGGAAGATGTCGTCATATCTATATTTATTTCCATTTCCGTAAAATTATTAGACAGAATTTCTGGCGCTTTAATTTTAAAGCTTAATGTATGATTTCCATTCGGTAAGCTAAAGTCTTCTATTTCGAACTCATTATCTTCAATATCTTCTGTGTTAATTGTACCGTCCGTCATTTTAAAAGAAGTTTTTAAACTTCCTTTTACATATTTAAATCCTTCACTAAATGATGCATTTAAGGTTACATTATCCAATAAAGAATTAGGATTGTTTATATCCATTGTAACTAAAATGGTATCGTCTTCTGCAATACAAGTTTTATCCACACTAAGATCGCTTATTATAACCGGACTTGGTAAACCTGCTGCAACAGCATTTACAGTGGTATTACCACAACCATCTATAACATCACAACTTTCATAGGTTACATTTTCATCATTACGATTTAAATATTGTATAGAAGCCCTTGTAAGATAGGATGCTGTTTTATCTTCTGTAAATTTTGCTCTTGCCATAATAATAGTTGTAGTTCCACCGGGAACTTTTATTCCTTTTATAGAAAGCAAATCACTGTCTCCATATTCTTTAGTTTCAGTAGTAAAATCTCCGTCTTCAACATTTAAAGATTCTTTCACCCATTGCATACCTTGCGGTAGTTGGTCCGTCAAATCTATTAATTTGGATTCGCAATTAGTATTCATGATTTTAAATATAAAAGGCACTTCTTCACAGGTAAGGGTGGATTCAGCAACTTTAAGTGTAAAAGCAAGACCATCCTCATTAACTTCCACCGGCTTTGGACAATACAGCTTTATAGCACCAATACCTATCATTTGTGATCCCGTCGCAGGACGTCTATTATAATGAACTTTATATTCAATAACTATCTTCTCAACAGCTACGGAAAAATCTATTAAAACTTTTCCTCTGGCAGCAGTATATCCTGAAGATCTATAACCACCCGTAGCTTTTGCTGTTGCTATATTCTTATCAATAGTATAAGAACTTTTCTTTTTAGGTGCTACGTGCATAAGCTTTGGTTTAACAATTCCTCCTCCGCAAATTCCGTAAACATTAATTTCATCTGACCTATACGCCTGGGTATCAATATCAAATATTTCAAACATTGCAGCAGCGGCTCCTCCGGTAAATGAAATGGTAGTAGTGATAGGTTCTTTATCTTTATCAAAATTTCCATATCGGTAAAATTGCAAGGTTTTACCACTTCTTCTCGGGTACTTATAGCGTAGAACTTTTCCCGGATCCGATATATTAATATTGGCAGAGAAATCATCTCCTAAATCAACCGTTTTATCTAGCTGACCATTATTTGCAGCTCCCTTCCAAATTTGGGGTAGATCAATGGTTTTATATCCGCTGAAGCTGCAATTCGTACAAACTCCATCTGACTTAACAGCCCCAAAGGTAAAATAGGTAGTATCTTCTGTAAATTTATAATTAAATTGAACTTTGTTATCTACCCATTCGCCGGGTATAGTATAAGCCCAATTTTCATTTTTGATATCATCATCAGAATTAGCAATTAATAAATAAACTCTATAATTTTGATTAAAAACAAATTCATCTGCAGACTCATCAGCTGATAAAATAACCGATTGTTCATCCAAATTGGTTTTATTTACTAACCATATTCGATTCATTCTTCTATCTAATCCTCCACAAATAGATTGTGAAAGCTCACTTAAATCTGTAGTTCCCGTATCTCCGTTATGTCCCCAAAATAATCCACTTAGATCATTTTTTAATACAGACTTTTGCCCTTGTCCACATTCGGTACTTTCACCGGCTTGAATAGTTACAATTGACTGAACATCAGTAGATCGAGCTTTGTTAACATATATATTTGAATTATCATCACGTACTAACCCGGCAATATTTCTATGATAGTTAGAATAAGGCTGTGTTGATCCTTTCCAAACTTTAGTTTTAATGTCTGATAATATGTAATCAGTCGGTTGTTTTTGTAATTGCACTATTTCCTCACCCATAGTTATAGACTTAGTTGTATACAAAGTAATAGCATATTTCATTGCTAAATAGGTTTGTATACGAACTTTTTCATTCTTACTTAACTTTCTTTCATAAAAAAACAATTCGGAAATTAATCCATCAAAAAGCCCGGAATTCAAACTGGCTGCACCTATAGTTCCTCCACTAGCCATTAAGAAATCCGAACCAAAGTTAGTTTCCGGCCTGGATAATGTATCAACAATACCTCCAAAATCATGTTCGATTAAAGGAAATTTCGGATCTATACCTTTATAAGCTTTACTAAGCCTGGTCATATGCAAGGCTGTAGCTCCAAATTCAAATCCTTTTACTGAACCTTGAGTTATAGCTATGGAAGTTGCTATTCTTCCTGTTCCATAATTAGGATTGAAACCTACCGCCGGGTGTCTGGTTTTCACCGAAACTGGATCCACTCCACCAAAGCCGTGGGTATAGGTTCTAACTGTTGATGGAGACGCGAAGCTATTATAAATGATGAAAGAAGTGGTATGTTCCGGCGCATTAGTACTCATAGGCCCCTTCTTTATAGCAAGTGCGGAATTTTGACTAAAATATATGCTTGGAAAGAAATTCATTTTACTATTACATGAATCAAACACCGGCTCCATTTTAAAGTTATTATTCACTAATGAAAAATAATAATCGTTTTCATTAACGGTTTGGTCTTTCCAAATCAATAATTTAGAGCTTTCCCCATCAAACACTAAACTATTCTTATCATCTGCTTTTAACCACAATCTTAATCCATTCAATACTCCCCCCGGAGCAAATCCGTATAAAGCATAACTTATATAATCTCCATCATTAATTTCAACATTTTTGGCAACTTTATTTTCCACCACATAAAATCTGGTGTTTTGGGGCTCAAATTTTCCATCAGGTGAAACTAATAAAATCTTTGCCGTCAAACTTGGTTGTATATTTACTACATAGGAACCGGATCCTGATGCCTGTGCTTTTAAAGTCACCTGATTTCTGTAATCGATTCTAAATGGCAATTTACCGTTTGCATAAGCAGTGCCTTCAAGATAATTATAATCTAATAAATAATCTTCTAATCCATTAGAACCTAACATCAAATAATCTTTGTTTTTCAAGGTTCCGTTACCTAACTTATTCATATCTGCGACTTCATTACCAACAAAAATGGTCATAAGGTCTCTATCATAACTTACAGATTGCTTTTGATATAAATCAGAACTATCATCTCTGGCTATACCAAAAATATCATGATTAAATCCTGCATTTATTTTACCATCCCAAACTTTGTTTCCATAAGAGTCATAATAATCCGGTTCAGATTCACTATGTAATGTAATTCCATATTTAATCGCTAAATAAGAATTAATTCTATTAAAATCTTTGGAATCTATGGGTGTTCCTTTATTTCCAGAAAGAACAATTATTTCCTGAACATTACCTACAAAAGGATTGAAATAATTTAAAGTTTTAGTATAGAGTTGTCGAGCTCCGATAAGACTTAACGCCGGAATTTTATTTTCCATTGCAAATCCGTTAAACGAATTGGAAATACCATTGAATATGATTCTTTGTTCAACATATTTATCATTGGTTCGCTCCACTGCTACTACTCCATACGTTTTATTTATACTATTGGAATGTGTTTGAACAGTATTAGACGGATTATACCCATTAGTTAATGCAGGATTCCCTAAATTCCACCCCTGGTTATTATCATTATTGGTATTGGAATAGTTACTGTTTAAAGCATATAATACCGATAATCCGCTTGTATTTATTTCAGATACATAGAATATGTAGTAAGATCTATCTGAACTATAAAAACTTGGTGCAGTTAATACCGGAATTGTAGAATTTGACTGACCGGTATTAGTAAATTGCAAATGAGAATGATAATTCATTAATCCTTTTTGATTACGAATAATTGGTCCTTTAAACTCTTTAGCATCAGTAATGACCGAGTGGTCCCGTTTATATACTGAAATATCTTGCCAAGTACTAATTTCTGTACTATCTTCTTCAGTGCTTGGTATATCATCAGCTCGTAACCAAAGTTCTGTTAGTAAATTTACACCTCCCGGATTAGGTCGTCCACTGGTAAAAGAAACGTAATCATCATTCTCTATCTCAACTCCTTTAACGATTCCGTCATTAACAGGATAAATACGAGTTTTTGACGGATCAAACGTTTCTACAGAACTAACTATAACATATTTAGCATCAACATTTAATTTCATGTTGACAGTTAGACTTTTGGTTCCTGTTACCTTTGTTTTTAAGGTTCTTTTTAATTTAAAAAATACATCTTCACTCAATATGCTGTTAGAATATTTTTCTCCTTGCAAATGTTCATACCGTTCTACACCAATCTCATCATTAGATCCAAACATCAAAAAAGTGTTATTGGTTAGAGTTCCATTATTGTTATCATTTAATTCTGTTAATTCATCTCCAACATAAGCGGTTAAAGTTGATAAATCAAAATTAGTTGATTGTTTTTGATATAATCCGTATTGATCATCTCTTCCTAAACCAAATACATGGTTTTGATAGGACATGAAATTTTCTCCGTCCCAAATTTTTTCACCTTTTGAATTAACATAATTAGGGAATGTTATCTCATTAGCTGATTCTAAAGAAATACCATATTTAACGGATAAGTAAGAATGAATTTTTTGTAAATCCATATCTGTTAAATAGGTATTTTGAGGGGCAGATAATACTATTATTTCTTGTATTTCACCTTCAAAAGGATTCAGATTTTTTACATTTCCAGCTCCCACCACACTCTGTCCATCTCCCAGCCTTATAGAATACGACCTAAATGTGTTTTCGGGAATAGAGTTAAAATAAAGCATCTGGGTTAAAGTTGTACTGTTTGGACGAATTATCCCAACTATACCATAATTTTTGCCTTGACTGATTTTACTTCTATAAGTTGCGCCCGCTGTAGTAAAATATGGAAACCCGGTAGACCAACCCGAATAATTATTTCTCGTAGAATTTAATGAATAAACGTACTGAATACCTGTCGGTCTATCTAATAATGATACATAAAATACATAATAAGCTTTACTTGCAGATATTTTCAAATCAGGCCCCGCTAAAAAAGCTTTAGATCTAGGTTCAAAATACATAGACGGTTGAAAATTCATTAAATCTCCAGTTTTTTTATACACCGGCAAATTTTCATTAACTTTCTTATGATCTCTCCCATTACCGGATACATCCTTCCATAAATCCACCGGTTGATTATCCATCAATGAGCCGACTCCCCCTTCTTGAGGCCGGTCTGCTTTTAACCATAACTCTACATTGCTATCAAACCCACCGGGACTTTGTCCCAACAAAAGCACGGGTATTACAAAATAAAATAAAAATGAATAATAAGTAATTGATCCATAATTAGCTTTTCTTTTCATATAATTTAGTTTTTTATACAGTTATAATTCTATTGAATTAAATAGAATTTTAGCCATACATCAATTCATCATAGTAATATATTTTAAAAAATTATTTAGGGCTTAATTATCTTCTATAATAAACAATGATCTATTATTTATTATCTGCAAAGAATAAAAATGACATTAACAATATATTATCTAATCAATTATAATGTATGTTTTTAAACCTGCAAATGTAACAAAGTATTAACAAAGAAAATAAGCATTATACACATTAAATGTACATTAAATCTCATTTAAAATTATAAGTGGTTAATTTTAAATACCTTACTTTTTAACGCTTATTTAATATTTTATTAAACTAATTTTAAAATATGAGGTATATAAATTTTTATTCTGCTTTAGAAACATATTTATTTTAAATAAATAAAAATATAAATTGCATAATCAAAAAAAACAACTTATCTTTGTAGGATTTTAAAAAATCGATTTAATAAAAAAGTTTGTATAATCACACTAATTAAATCTTTTGAATAACTCTGAATCATTACCTAAAACAATAAACAAAAAAGGAAGAATTACTTTTAACAAAAAGTTTATCCCTCTACTATTCCAGATTCAGGGCAAGAAATCATCTTTAGAAGATACCGGAAATATTTTTTTTAAATATTCATTTAAAACATCTTATTATTTAAGATGTTTTTTTTTATTTTTAAAAAGCAATAATAAAAATTACACTATTATAACACCAATTAAACTAATATATAAATAATGAATCATTTTATCACTTTAGAAAATCTTGATCTAAGTTTGATTGAGGAATTAGTGGATGATGCGATAAGCTTTAAAAAGAAAAAAGCTTTTCCAAATCTGTCTAATCATTATATATCCAACCTTTTTTTCGAGAACAGTACTCGAACCAAACTCAGCTTTGAAATGGCTGAGAAAAAAACAGGAATGGAAATTATATATTTTGATGCAGAGAGTTCAAGTGTTAAAAAAGGTGAAACTCTTTATGATACAGTTAAAACTTTAAATTCCATAGGGGTTGAATGTTTTGTTATAAGACATATGCAAGATAGATTTTATGACGATTTAATTACAAAAATAGAGGTGCCTATCATTAATGCCGGTGATGGTTGCGGAGACCACCCTACCCAATCTTTATTGGATTTAGTAACCATATATGAGGAATTCGGTACTTTTAGAGATCTGAATATAGTAATTGTTGGCGATGTGATACATAGCAGAGTAGCTCATTCAGATGCTAAAATTTTAAAAAGACTGGGATCTTCTATAACATTTGCGACTCCGGAATTTTGGAGAGATTCCAGCATGACTATGGGAACCTATGCTTCTCTTGATTCAGTAATACAAGAAGCAGACGTTGTGATGTTATTAAGGAATCAAAACGAAAGACATGCGAAACAATATGACGAAAAAAATTTTTTAGAATTATATGGATTAACAAAACAGAGAGCCGATAAAATGAAATCCTCGGCAATCATTATGCATCCGGCACCTATTAACCGTAATGTTGAGATTGATGAGGATCTTATCGAATCTTCAAAATCAAGAATATTTACGCAGATGACGAATGGAGTTTTTGCCAGAATTGCTGTGCTTAACTATGTTTTTAATTCATAACCATATTCAAACCACTATAATAAATTAACAACCCTTGAAAAGAAAATTAGTATTAGAAAACGGATTAGTATTTAATGGCGAAGGCTTTGGTAGCGACCAATTCACAATCGGTGAAGTTGTTTTTACCACAGGAATGACAGGTTACCAAGAAACCTTATCAGATCCTTCCTTCCACAAGCAAATTATTGTTTTCACCTATCCATTAATAGGGAATTATGGAATTAATTCCAGCGATTTTGAATCCCTTAATTCTTTTGTAGGTGGAATTATCGTTCATGAATACGCTGAAACAGAATCTCACTGGAAAAGCCAAATGAACATCGATTCTTTTTTGAAAAAACAAAATATTCCCGGTTTAAGCGGTATTGATACCCGCGCCTTGGTAAAAACCATACGAACCAAAGGCAGTATGAAAGGTAAATTCTGTGATGAAAATGAAAACATTGATGAAGTAATTAAATCTCTACAAGAGACCAAGTTAGGACATCATGTTCCCGAAGTTTCTACACCAAGAGCCTATAGTGCTCCAGCAGAAGGACACAGAATTGTATTGATAGATTATGGAATGAAAAAAAGCATTTTAAAAGAATTATGCTTACGAAATTGTGATGTAGTGGTAGTACCTTATAATACAGATTCAAGCTCTATATTAGAACTAAACCCCGATGGAATTATGCTCTCCAATGGTCCCGGTAATCCGGAAGAATTAACCGAATCTATAAACACTATAAAAGAATTGAGCGGAAAAGCCCCGATATTCGGAATATGCTTAGGTCACCAATTATATGCCCTTGCACATGGAGCTAAAACTTTTAAGATGTTATTCGGACACAGAGGTGCAAATCATCCGGTAAAAGAACTTGCCACTAACAGAGTGTATATAACTTCTCAAAATCACGGATATGTAGTTGATGAAGAATCTTTACAAAACACAACTTTAGAAGTAACGCATCGAGCTTTAAATGACGGAACTATAGAAGGATTACAGGATAAAAAGAATTGGGCATTTACTGTCCAATACCATCCCGAATCCAGTCCGGGGCCTCATGATAACGAATATTTATTTAACCGCTTTATGTCTATGGTAGAAGAATTTAAAAATAAATAATAAAATTCTTTATATCCGAATAGTTAAGCACTATCGAATTATTACTAGGTTAAAAAGGATTAATGTAAAAGAATTAGTAAAAATTCATATAAACAGAAGTCATTACTTCAAACTAAAAATTAAAAAACAACATGCCAAAACGCACAGATATAAATAAAATTCTTGTAATAGGTTCAGGACCTATCATTATCGGACAAGCTGCCGAATTCGATTATGCAGGAACCCAGGCTTGCCTGGCTCTTAAGGAAGAAGGATACAAAGTCGTTCTTGTTAATTCGAATCCTGCAACGATCATGACCGATAAAGAAATTGCCGATAAGGTATACATGGAACCGTTAACATTAGATTTTCTTCAACAAATTATTGCATTAGAGCGTCCCGATGCGTTGTTACCATCTTTGGGAGGACAGACCGGACTCAATCTTGCCGTTGAATTAGCTAAAGCAGGTACGCTAGCCCAATATGATGTTGAAATTATCGGAACCAAATTATCTTCCATTGAGCAGGCCGAAGACAGAGATTTGTTCAAACAATTAATGGAAAACATTAATGAACCTATTGCAGAAAGTATAATTGTAAATGACGTTGAGTCATCGGTGGAATTCGCTAATCAAATTGGTTATCCGATAATTGTTAGACCTGCTTTTACTCTGGGAGGCACCGGAGGTGGAATAGCTGAAAATGAAACCGAACTAAGGGAAATTACTGATTCCGGTTTAAAATACAGTCCGGTTCATCAATGTCTTATAGAGAAAAGTATTGCCGGATATAAAGAAATTGAGTATGAAGTAATGAGGGATGCCAATGACAATGCCATAGTAGTTTGTAATATGGAAAATTTTGATCCGGTGGGAATACATACCGGAGATTCCATTGTTTTCGCTCCTAGTCAAACATTAGCAGATCAAGAATATCAATTACTTAGAAATTCTGCATTAAAAATAATCCGCGCTTTAAAAATTGAAGGAGGGTGTAATGTTCAATTTGCTTTAGATCCTTCTAGTAGAGATTATATAGTCATTGAAGTAAACCCAAGAGTTAGCCGTTCGTCTGCATTGGCCTCTAAAGCTACCGGATATCCGATTGCAAAATTAGCGGCTAAAATTGCGGTAGGATTAACTCTGGACGAAATGAAAAATCCGGTAACTAATACTACTTATGCTTGTTTTGAACCTTCGCTGGATTATGTTGTTGCCAAAATCCCTCGATGGCCTTTTGATAAATTTCAAAGTGCCAACAGGCATTTAGGAACCCAGATGAAAGCTACCGGTGAAGTTATGGCTATAGGAACTTCAATTGAAGAATCTTTGTTAAAGGCTGTACAATCTTTGGAAATAGGTTGTTTGCATTTAACTAAAAAAGATATGACGCCGTATGATCCTTCGACTTTGGAAAAGAGACTTAAAAATGCCGATGATGAACGTCTGTTTTTAATTGCCGAAGCTTTACGTAACGGTGTAAGTATTCAAAAAATACATGAAATAACCAAGATAGACCTATTCTTCCTGGCTAAAATATTACATATCATCAATATTGAAAAAGAAGTTAAAGAAAAACCAAAAGATATTGAGGTTTTAGCAAAAGCCAAAAAATACGGATTTTCTGATTGGGAAATTGCCCAATTATGGAACATGGAAGAAAAGCAAGTGTATTCTTTGAGAAAGGAAAACTCTATTATTCCGGTGTATAAAATGGTCGATACGTGTGCTGCTGAATTTATATCCACAACCCCATATTTTTACAGTACTTACGGTATTGAAAATGAATCGGTACGTTCTGATAAGAAAAAAGTGATTGTATTAGGTTCCGGACCTATACGAATCGGACAAGGGGTGGAATTTGATTATGCAACCGTACACAGTGTTTTAGCCCTTAAAGAATCAGGATATGAAGCTATTATCATCAACAGCAATCCGGAAACCGTTTCTACAGATTTCAGCATTTCTGATAAACTTTATTTTGAACCTCTAACCAGAGAATCCATCACTTCTATTATAGATTTAGAAAAACCGGACGGTGTTTTAGTTCAATTTGGTGGTCAAACAGCCATTAACTTGGCTCAAGCTGCCATAGATGCCGGAGCAAAAATATTGGGTACTACGCTGGAAGATATAGATCGAGCTGAAGATCGTAAAAAATTCGAAGAACAATTAAACGAATTAAATATCGCTCGTCCTAAAGGCGATACGGTGTTTACGTTAAAAGAGGCCTTACATGTAGCTAATTCCATTGGATATCCGGTTGTTATTCGTCCTTCTTATGTTTTAGGAGGAAGAGCCATGCAAATTGTTTATCAAGATTCTGAATTGGAAAGATATATGAAAGAAGCGATCAATGTTCATGAAAAACAACCTATTCTAATTGATAAATACTTAATTGGAAAAGAAATTGAAGTGGATGCAATTTCCGATGGCGAAAATGTTTTTGTTCCCGGAATTATGGAACATATTGAAAAAGCCGGAGTTCATTCCGGAGATTCTATTGCTGTATATCCTTCCCAAACTTTAACAAAAGAAGAAAAAGAAGACATTATTAGACAAACTCAAGCATTAGCCAGAGGATTTAAAATCATTGGATTAATGAATATACAGTTTGTTTTAATGAGCGGAAAAATATACGTTCTGGAAGTTAATCCGCGTTCCAGCCGAACCATTCCATTCATGAGCAAAGTAACCGGTATTCCTTTAGCAAAAATTGCAACAAAAGCTGTTTTAGGCCAATCTTTGAAAGAGCAAGGGTATGCTATGGATTGTTATTCGGAACCTCGTAATATATACATTAAAGCCCCTGTTTTTTCATTTGCTAAATTACGTTCTGTAGATATTACGTTAGGCCCTGAAATGAAATCGACCGGGGAGGTTATTGGAAAAGATACTACTTATGAAAGAGCTCTTTATAAAGCTTTAAGAGCGGGTCAAATCAATATACCTATTTTAGGTAATGCCATATTCACAGTAGCAGACAAGGATAAAGCCGAGGCTCTCCCATTAGCGAAGAGATTCTATGATATAGGTTATACAATTATGGCTACCGAAGGAACTGCCAAGTATTTCCGCGACTATAACATTCCTGTTGTTGAAATTAACAAGATTGAAAGTGAAGACAACAATATTGTTAAAATTATGCAACAAGGAAAAGCTCAATTTGTTATTAATACACTTTCTAATGACGGTACGGCTCAAGAAGACGGCTTTTTAATTCGACGAAATGCTGTTGAAAACAGTGTAGCTTGTTTTACTTCTTTGGATACTACCGCCGCCGTAATTCAAGTATTAGAATCAATAGTATTTGATATTAAACCTTTTTAAATTTAAATTTTATAAAATATACATTCAAAAAAGCCCTGTAAAAACAGGGCTTTTTTGTATTTATAATTTTTCGATATTTGATTTTGTTTCTTTAATTTTATCTAACCATGACTAATAAAAATCCACAATATGAAAAAAGTATCGCTTATACAAGCTTTATTTTTTTCTAGTAAAATACATTTTATACCACTTAATTACGTTTATCGTAAAACTTATTGTAATACATTTTTTACTATAGTAAATTTGATTTTATTTACAAAAGATACAGAATTTATGAAATAAAAAATTTATTTTTGATCAAATTTACATTATAATTATGGCTAAAGAATTGAATTCTGATCTTGGAAAACTCCTATTACGTGTTTCAATAGGCGGATTAATGGTCTTCCATGGAATATCAAAATTATATCATGGACACGATTTTATAAAAGGAATGCTTACTTCAAAAAATTTGCCTGAATATCTCTGGCTTGGTGTTCCTTTAGGGGAAGTATTTGCTCCTATTTGTATCTTATTAGGGGTTTTTACAAGGATTTCATCCCTTTTAGTAGCATTTACTATGCTTATGACTTTTTATTTAGTGCATGGGATGGAAGGTTTTTCACTATCGCAAACCGGAGGTTTAAAAGTTGAGCTTAACCTATTCTATTTATTAACCTCATTAGCGCTTTTCTTCTTAGGTTCGGGAAAATATAGCGTATATAAAGGAAACAAAGGAATTATGATATAAATGATTTATTTCTAATTTTTGTTCATTATTTTTTTACTACTATATTAATCCATACATGAATTTTGAAAAAATATTTGCCCACAATGAAACATGGATAGCAGAAAAGTTATCTATGGATAAGGAGTATTTCCATAAGCTATCAGAAGGACAGAATCCTGAAGTTCTTTATATTGGCTGTTCTGATAGTCGGGTAGCAACAGAAGAATTACTTGGAGCTAAGCCCGGAGAAGTCTTTGTCCATAGAAATTTAGCCAATATGGTTATTAGCACAGATTTTAATGTTCAATCTGTAATAACTTATGCTATCGATCATTTAAAAGTTAAACAAATCATTGTTTGTGGACATTATTATTGTGGCGGAGTTAAAGAGGCTATGGAGGCTAAAGACCTGGGACTTTTAAATCCGTGGTTGCGAAATATCAGGGACGTTTATAGAATTCATAAAGATGAATTAAATTTAATTACCGACTCAGAGGAAAAATACAATCGGCTTATTGAATTGAATGTGGAAGAACAATGCATTAATTTAATTAAAACCGCTGCTGTACAAAAAGCTATTATAGAAAGTAATCTAAAGGTTCATGGCTGGATTTTTGACATACGATCCGGAAAATTAATTGACATGAAAATTAATTTCAAAAAGATTCTAAAAGAGATTATGGAAATATATAATCTTTATGAAGGGAAAAGTTTATTTTAATATATGAAAAACCAACGGGTCAATTACCTTTCTCTACTAAATTAAAATGTAATTTTATTTCCAATAAAAATAATGGGAGAGTTAACTATATTGCTAATCTCTCCCAAAATAAAAATAATAAAGTAATTGTTTATATTTTAGTCCATTCGATACCAAAAACTAAATAAGCGATAATTAAGGTAAATACAACATTAAAAGTTTGTGCGCCTAAAAATACTAAAGTAGCTTTTCTGTTTTCTTTATTAATTAACGTTTTAAAATTAGTTTCTAAACCTATGGAGGTAAACCCTAAGGCAAACCATAATCCTTGAAATTTCTTCAATACAGCAAGAACCGGTTTGTAATGCTCAGTTGGAATAACAAATGAGAATAACAAAGAAGCTAAGATAAAACCTATAACAAATTTAGGAAATCGATCCCAAATTACTTTTAGATTAGGTTTATCAGCAAATTCATTTCCTTCTTTTTTAGTATAACTCCAATAAACAGCTATTAAAAAGGCAGCAATACCTAACAAAACATTTTGTGAAAATTTAACTATTGTACTAATTTTAAGTGCTTCTTCCCCATAAACGGCTCCGGTTGCAGCTACTGCTCCGGTAGTATCAATTGTTCCACCAATCCATGCACCGGCCATTACTTCTCCTAATCCTAATAGTTTAGCTAATGCCGGCATAATGATAATCATAGGAACAGCAACTACTAAAACTAGTGAAACTACATAAGATAATTTTTTGGAATCTCCTTTTATTGCTCCTGCCGTTGCTATAGCAGCTGAAACTCCACAAATGGATACCGCACTGGAAAGCATCATAGACATTTCCTTATCTATATTGAATTTTTTGCACAGCCAAAAAGAAAAATACCAAACAGAGAAAACTACTACTACTGATTGTATTAATCCCAAAGCACCCGCCTGCATAATATCTTGAAAAATAATGGTTGAGCCTAAAAAAATCAATCCTATTTTCACATACATTTCAGAAGATAAACATCCTTTCATCCACTGAGGAGTACCTATAAAGTTATTGATAACTAATCCTATAAGCAAACAAAATATTACGGTTTCAAATCCCCAATAATTCATTACCGAGTTTCCACCAATCACCATGGCGACTATAGTAAGAATAAACAGTAAGGGAAACCCTTTTGCTGAACTCATAGGTTTTCCTTGTAATATATCTGCCAATAGTAATAAAACATAAGAAACAATAAAAATGATAAAAATGTTTATAAAATTTTTACCTGTTAAAACATTGGACAATAAATCGTCACCGGTGCTCCATTTAAATGTAGGCCAACTTAGTGTATACCCGAATGAAGAATATAAAATAATACCTAATACTATGACCAATCCACCAATTATTGTGGCTGTCCAATCCTCTGTTAAACTCAGTTTTTTCATTTCTTATTTTTGATGTTCTTTAAAAAAGTTTTTTAGTTTTATTTTAGATTAAAACTCCGCAAATGTAATAATTCCTATCGAAATAATAGGAATTCAACTAAAATTTTTTACCCAGATTCGCAGTTTGTAGCAAATACACCCTTATATTGTTTATAAAAAATGTATTTTTGCACTATTGTAGAAAATATGAAGAACATAAGAAATTTTTGCATTATTGCCCATATAGATCATGGCAAAAGCACTTTAGCAGACAGACTTTTACAACAAACCAAAACTATTTCTGATCGTGAGCTGCAAGAACAGACCTTAGATGATATGGACTTAGAACGCGAACGGGGTATTACTATTAAGAGTCATGCTATTCAAATGGAGTATGAATATAAAGGGGAAAAATATGTTTTGAATTTGATCGATACTCCCGGGCATGTTGATTTTTCTTATGAAGTTTCTCGTTCTATTGCTGCCTGTGAAGGTGCCTTATTAATTGTTGATGCCGCACAAAGTATTCAGGCACAAACCATATCCAATCTTTATTTAGCGTTAGAACACGACTTGGAAATTATTCCAGTTTTAAATAAAATTGACCTACCTTCTGCAAATCCTGAAGAAGTTACCGATGAAATTGTAAATCTTCTCGGTTGCAAACCTGAAGACGTATTACGCGCCAGTGGCAAGACCGGAGCGGGGGTTGAAGAATTGTTGGAGCAAATTGTGGAAAGAATCCCGGCACCATCCGGAGATCCTAATGCTCCATTACAAGCGTTGATTTTTGATTCTGTTTTTAATCCTTTTCGAGGAATAGAGGCCTTTTTCAAGGTTGTAAACGGCAGCATAACTAAAGGTCAAAAAGTGAAATTTATGGCTACCGGTAAAAGCTATGATGCCGATGAAATAGGAACTTTAAAACTAAATCAAGTCCCAAAAGATGTTATACATTGCGGTGATGTGGGATATATTATAAGTGGTATTAAAGAAGCTCGTGAAGTTAAGGTAGGTGACACCATCACATCGGTTGAACGCCCTGCATCTGAAGCTATTGCCGGATTTGAAGAAGTAAAACCAATGGTGTTTGCCGGAATATATCCGGTGGACACAGAAGAATATGAATTGTTGCGCTCTGCATTGGAAAAGCTTCAACTTAATGATGCTTCTCTTGTTTTTGAACCGGAATCATCCGCTGCTTTAGGATTTGGTTTCCGTTGCGGATTTTTAGGTATGCTTCATATGGAAATCATTCAAGAGCGTTTGGAACGAGAATTTAAAATGACTGTAGTTACTACCGTTCCCAATGTATCTTACAATGCCTATTTAAATAAGGATCCTGAAAAAGCGATTGTAGTACATAATCCTTCGGAACTTCCGGAACCTACTTCATTAAATCGTGTGGAAGAACCTTATATTAAAGCTTCAATCATCACCAAATCAGATTTTATTGGTTCTGTAATGAACCTTTGTATTGATAAAAGGGGTGAACTGACTAACCAATCGTATTTAACTACAGACCGAGTAGAGCTATTTTTTGAAATGCCTTTAGCTGAGGTGGTTTTTGACTTTTATGATAGACTCAAAACTATTTCCAAAGGATACGCTTCTTTTGATTATTCGCCTTGCGGAATGAGAACTTCCAAGCTGGTAAAAGTTGACATCCTTATAAATGGTGAACCTGTGGATGCTTTATCTGCTTTAATTCATCAAGATAATGCCTATACTATAGGTAAAAAAATGTGCGAAAAGCTTAAAGAGTTAATCCCGAGACAACAATTTGACATTCCTATTCAAGCAGCACTTGGTGCTAAGATTATTGCTAGAGAAACTATTAAAGCTTTACGAAAAGACGTTACTGCCAAATGTTACGGAGGGGATATATCTCGTAAAAGAAAATTACTAGAAAAACAAAAAGAAGGTAAGAAACGAATGCGACAAATTGGTCGAGTGGAAGTCCCGCAATCTGCATTTTTAGCGGTATTGAAACTGGATTAAGTGTTTGTTACTTATTTATAGATTATAGGCTATAATTTGAACTTATTGTATTTTTTATAGGAGTATCATGTTATGATAATTGATTAATTTACCTTCTATAATTATTTTGTACCTTAATAAGTTATAGGATATATACTTGCATATATTTTTTCTAAAAGGTAAATACATTTATTTTATAGCTATTATCTTTTTTATACAAATAAAACTTCTAATTATTATTATTTTATAAACATTATTTATTATTTTTATCTATAAAATTTATTTGAATATTAATTTTTATGTTTTTATATTTAATAAAAATTTTTTAAATTAATATTTCAATATTTTTTTAAATAATTAAATAAGTATAGTAATCTAAATATGTTTAGTTTTTATGTAAGATTCAAAATCCATTTAATTTTAAATAGATAAACAAATTGTTTATTATTTTTGTGAAAATTTTTTTTATAGATTAATTTTCGTAACCAATCCTAATAATATACTACAAATAGTAAAAAGGGATTCCGTGTTCTTTACCATTTAACACAGTTAAGACAATGTATTTATAAAATTTTAACAACGGTTATATTATTGTTTTCTATCTCTATTAAAAAAATAGTTAAGAGAATTCTAACCAATTAGGACAATTTTACAAATAGCATTCTTACAATTATAAATGGATATAGTATTACATATTTAAAAAATTTTACATGGCGATTTAAAAACTCTTATATACTATGATTTTTGAAAAAATATTGGAAGAAATAAACAATGTAGTGCCTATTTCCAGAGAGGAAAAAGAGTATCTAAAGTCTATTTTAAAATTTAAAAAGCTAAACAAAAGAGATTCTCTTTTGCATCAAGAGGAGGTTGAAGATAATTATTATTACGTTCTTTCCGGTTGTTTACGAAGTTATATTAACGACAAAAAAGGATTGGAGCAGGTTCTTCAATTTTCATCTAAAGGTTGGTGGATTGCAGATAATGAAAGTATTATATACAATCAACCTGCTAAATTCAATATTGTTGCAGATTTAGATACTGAAATATTTATTTTATCTAAAAAAGCAAAAGAAGAATCCGTTAAAAGGTTTCCAAAATTAGAACTTTATTATAATGAAAGTTTAATCCGCTCTGTAATTTTCTTACGTAATCGTTTATATGAAATATTAAGTTTATCTGCAGAAGAACGATATAGAAATTTTTGTATTATGTTTCCTGAATTAAAAAATTCAATATCTCAAAAACATATCGCCTCATACATTGGTATTACTCCTGAATTTTTTAGTGCTATGAAAAAAAAATTAAAAGACAGGCAAACATGCGTTGAGGAATTTTAATTATATATTCTTAAGTTATTTAAATTTGTGAAAATATATTTCAGCTTTAAAAAAGGAGATAAAGATAGTTGATAAATAATGTATTTATTTTAAATTTACTTTATGGACCTAATAAAATATTGCATACTATTATTACAAGAAACCAATCAAGTTACTTTACCTTCTTTTGGAAAATTTGAATTAAAATTTAATTCGGTGAGAGAGGATCAGGAAACTAATCAACTACTCCCCCCCTCCTATTCCCTTTCTTTTACTCAGCAACATAATCTCAATGATATCGCTTTAGCTAGCATAATTGCGGAATTGAATTCAATAGATGTTGAGAAATCTAAAGATTTTGTTTATCAGACAATTAAGGAGTGGAAAAAAATTCTAAAATCGGAAACATATTTAACCATTGAAAATTTAGGAACATTTACAGCTGAAAAAGAAAAAATTATTTTCAGTTTGAGTGAAAAGAGTTTTGTTACTTGCAAAAATTTTGGTCTACTTCCTCTATAATTGAATTGAAATTCATGAAAGCTAAAACTCCCTCTGATTCAAGAACCATAATGACCACCATTGTGCTAACGAATGAAACCAATGCTTATAATAATATGTTTGGCGGGGATTTACTTTCTTTAATGGATCGAGCATGTGCCATAGCCGCTCAAAGACATGCGGAAGCTAAAGTTGTGACTGCTTCTGTTAATCATGTTTCCTTTTCAACACCTATTCCATTAGGAAGCACCGTAGAAGCCATAGCTAAGGTTTCTAGAGCTTTTGGATCTTCTATGGAAGTATTTGTCGATATATGGGTGGATGATGCAATAAATCATACAAAAACCAAAACCAATGAAGGGATATATACTTTTGTAGCTTTAGATGAATTTATGAAGCCTAAAAAAATACCTGACTTAGTACCTGAAACTGAAGAAGAAATAGTTAGATATAACTCAGCCCTTCACAGAAGGGAATTATCTTTGCTGCTATCCGGAAGAATTACTCCTTCAGAAGCTGTTGAATTAAGAAAAATATTTACGATGGATAAATAAAATTAAACAGTTTCGGTAAAAGTCTGTAAATGCAAATGATCTCCATCGAAAACGGCATAGGTATAATACGAAATCCAATCCCCTAAATTTACATAGTGGCTGTTTTTATCTTCACCAATCAATAAATCCATAGGTAAATGACGATGTCCGTAAATAAAGTAATCATAATGTTTTTCATTCAATTTTTCTTTAGAAAAGACAATCAGCCATTCATTATCTTCCCCTAAGAATTTAATATCTTCCTCACCGCTAATTAATTTATTTTTTCTTGATAAATAAGTACCTAAGGCGACTCCTACATCCGGATGCAACCATCTGAAAAACCATCGAGCAACAGGATTCGTAAAAAGTTTTTTCATTCTTTTATACCCACGATCTCCCGGTCCCAATCCATCTCCATGAGCAATAAAAAAACTTTTGTTGTTGATTATAAATGTTTGTTCTTCGTTAAAAACTGTTATTGCTAATTCTCTTTGAAGATAATCTCTCATCCACAAATCATGATTTCCGGTAAAAAAATATATTTTAACCCCCGAATCTGAAAGTTCAGCTAATTTTCCTAATATTCGAACAAACCCTTTAGGTACAACGGTTTTATATTCATGCCAAAAATCAAATAAATCTCCTAATAGGAATAATACTTGAACATCATGTTTAATTTGTTCTAAAAATTTTACAAAAATCTTTTCTCTTTTTCTGGATGAAACTTCATCAGGTGCTCCTAAATGCTGATCTGAGGCAAAATAAACTTTTTTGCCTGCAATAAGGTTAATTTCTATTGGTCTTCCCTTATCCATTCACCATATGACGTTTCGGTTTCATATAATTTAAGCTTCGCTAATAAAATATTTTCAGGAAGCTCTGATTGTATCTTTTCGGCAAAATCCATCAACATATTCTCACAAGTTGGCTGATAATTCATAAAAATAACTTTATGTCCTTGATTTTGCAATTGCTCTCCTAGTTGTTTATGTTCTGTTTGAGCGTTTAAAATAATGGCATGATCTAAAGGATTTATAATTAATTTTTTTACAATAGATTTCAACTCTCCAAAATCCATAACCATTCCATTTTTAACATGGTGTATATCATTACACGGCTCTCCTTTAACAGTAACATACAATTTATAAGAATGCCCATGAATGTTTTTACATTTACCATCATATCCCCACAGAGCATGTGCTGTTTCAAATGTAAATATTTTAGTCAGCCTTATCACAATAAATAAATTTGTTTATATTACGCAAAGATAATTGAAAAATACTCATGTGGCAAGAAATACTCTCTACCCTGTTTCCTAATAGATGTATTGGTTGTGAAACAATTATTTCTTCATCACAACACTATGTATGCGAAAGGTGTAAAGCTCATTTACCTTTTACTTATATTCCTTTTGACAACGCAAATTCAATTCACAGCCAACTTAACAATTCTGCGAAAATAGAATTTGCATCTTCCTTATTATTTTTCTCAAAAGAAAATATTACACAACAATTAATTCATCATTTAAAATATAAAAATAAACCGGAAATCGGTTCGTGGTTAGCTGAGATTTGGTTTATGCAAAATGAGAACAATCCTTGTTTAAAAGAAGTAAAAACCGTTGTTCCGGTTCCTATTCACTCGAAAAGATATAAAAAAAGAAACTATAATCAAATTTTGCTATGTTGCAAAAAATTAGCAACTCTAATGAATTGCAATTTCGACGAGCATGTTCTCCGACGAGTTTCTCATACGAAATCTCAAACTCAATCCAACAGAGAAGAACGTATAAAAAAAATGGAAAACGCTTTTATAAGAAATTCAAATTGTTCGAGTCATTATTTATTGGTTGATGATGTCTTAACAACGGGTGCAACTTTAATTGCATGCACTCAAGAACTGTTAAAAACCGATGATTCTCAAGTAAGTATATTTACTTTAGCAACAACAATATAAATATAAAATATAGAATAATTCAGAAAAAAGCCCTTAAGACAAAACTATTGAAGATAAGATAATTTAATATTATCTTTATTCCCAAATAAAAATAAAAATAATTTAATGAAAAGTTGTAAAGAATATTTTTTTTTTATAATTTTATACATTAATTTTAAGTACATAAAACTATCATTTTATCAAGGAAATTTTCATAATTTTTAGATATAAATTGCTTATGAAGAAATTTTTATTTTTTATTACGTTGCTTTTTTCAATTAACCTGGTTACTGCAAAAGAATTTCCGGCCAATATTTTAATGAACTTTTATTTACAAGAGCAACCTTATACTAAATCAAAATTATATCCTAATCCGGCAGTAAATTTTATACTTGTTAAGAATTCAAGTTCTTATAAAATTGATAATATTTCTGTTTTATCCATGGTTGGTACCAATTTAATCGATAAAGATATAATTGACTCCAATCTTAATCAGGAAATTAATATTTCAAAACTTCCTACAGGAAGATATTTTGTTAAAGTTACTTATTCCGATGGAAGCAGAGAAATTCTAACCCTTATCAAGTTATAATTCTAAGCTTTATTAGCAATTATAGTAAGTTTTTATTTGGCATATTAATTGACCTTAGTACACGTACAAACTTTGGAGGTTGCAACATTTCTTATTAATAATCAATACTATACCCATTTAAGATTAAAAAAAAGTAGTTCTCTTTTTTTAGATATCTGAAAGTTTGTCATTAAATCTTTAATACGAAACATTATGAAGTTCGACATATTGTCATTAGATCAAGTTATGCAAAATGATAGTGAATTTATTCCTTTACTAAGCCAGGATGAAGAAGATAAAATGATGAATGAAACTTTTCCTACTGTTTTACCCTTACTTCCGGTAAAAAATGTAGTTTTATTTCCCGGGGTTGTTATACCAATTACTGCCGGAAGAAATAAATCCATCAATTTATTACAAGATGCTCAGCAAAACGATAAGATAATAGCAGTCATTACACAAAAAGATGTAAATGCAGATAATCCGACTATAAATGATATGTACTCGGTAGGTACTATAGGTAAAATATTAAAATTACTTAAAATGCCTGACGGAAGTACCATGGTAATTATTCAGGGGATACGTAAATTTTCTATTAATAATATACTTGAAGAGGAGCCTTATTTAAAAGCAGAAATTACTTTATTGGAAGACAAAAGAAAGGTTTCCAATAAAAATAAAGAACATTTTAATGTTTTATTGGAAAGCCTTCGTGAAACAGCCATTAAAATTATTAATGAAAATCCGGCTATCCCTTCAGACGCTTCTTTTGCTATTAAAAATATTGAAGGCAGCTCCTTGTTGGTAAATTTTGTTGCTTCTAATCTTGATTTACCGTTAGTAAAAAAGCAGGAATTGCTGGAAGTTAATAGTTTGTTAGATCGTGCTTCCAAAACATTAAAGTACCTGAACGTTGAGCTTCAAAAAATATCTTTAAAAAATTCTATTCAGGATAAGGTTAACTCCGACCTCAGCAAACAACAACGTGAATATTTCCTACACCAGCAAATGAAAACCATTCAGGAGGAGTTGGGAGGCGTTTCTTATGAAGCTGAAGTTCAAGAAATGAAAGAAAAAGCTTCGAAAAAAAAATGGAGCAAGTCTATAAATGAACATTTTGAAAAAGAACTTAATCGATTAGTTCGCATGAACCCGCAAACACCTGATTATGGTGTTCAAAGGAATTATTTAGAATTAATGTTGGATTTGCCTTGGGAGAAATATTCTAAGGACAATTTTGATATTAATCATGCTGAAAAAGTTTTAAATAAAGACCATTTTGGTTTAGAAGATGTTAAAGAACGAATCTTAGAGTATCTCGCAGTCCTAAAACTTAAAGGAGATATGAAATCTCCCATCATTTGTTTATATGGTCCTCCCGGTGTCGGTAAAACTTCATTGGGTAAATCCATTGCTTCTGCTTTAGGAAGAAAATACGTTCGTATATCATTGGGAGGGTTGCATGATGAATCGGAAATTAGAGGACATCGTAAAACTTATATTGGGGCTATGCCGGGGAGAATTATTCAATCCATAAAAAAGGTTGGAACATCTAATCCCGTTATTGTTTTAGACGAAATAGACAAAATTAGCACCAGTGGACACGGTGACCCGTCATCTGCTTTACTTGAAGTATTAGATCCCGAACAAAACAGTACTTTCCATGATAATTTTCTGGATGTAGATTACGACTTATCTAAAGTATTGTTTATTGCTACCGCCAACAATTTAGCTACCATACAACCGGCGTTGTTGGACAGAATGGAAATTATTGATATTTCCGGATATACTATTGAGGAAAAAGTAGAAATAGCTAATAAATATCTTTTACCAAAACAAATCCTTGAACATGGACTTACCAAAAAAGATATTTCAATAAGTAAGAAAGAATTGGAATTTATTATCCAAGCATATACTCGAGAATCCGGTGTTAGAGGCTTAGAAAGGAAGATATCAAAAATTGTAAGGAATATTGCCTTACAAATTGCTCGCAATACTGAATACAACAAAAAATTGAGTCAAAATAAAATTATCGAAATCCTAGGTCCGCCTATGATGCCTGAAATGTCTGAAACTAATAAAGTTCCAGGAGTTGTTACAGGATTAGCCTGGACTCAAGTAGGAGGAGATATTCTTTTTATTGAAAGTATTCTTTCTAAAGGCAAAGGAAACTTAAGCATGACCGGAAATTTAGGTAATGTAATGAAAGAATCGGCTACTATTGCTTTGGAATACATAAAATCTAATTATAAAGAATTCGGTATCGATCCGCAAAAAATTGAAGAAAGTAATATACACATTCACGTTCCTGAAGGTGCAACTCCTAAAGACGGACCATCTGCAGGTATAGCAATGCTTACTTCTCTTGTTTCCTCTTTTACCGGTAAAAAGGTTAAGTCTAAATGGGCAATGACCGGTGAAATTACGTTACGAGGAAAAGTTCTTCCGGTAGGCGGCATTAAAGAAAAAATATTAGCTGCTAAACGGGCCGGTATTACCGATGTCATATTATGTGAAGAGAATAGAAAAGATATTGAAAAAATCAATCCTGATTATATTAAAGGCTTAAAAATACATTATGTAACTCAAATGTCTGAAGTGATTGATTTAGCTCTATAATAAAATTATAAAAACTATAAGCCTGATTTTCATCAGGCTTTTTTATTTCTAATTATAATATATTTAAAATGCAACATTTATCAAATAATAAAATTTAATTTTTTTTGATTCCTGTTAAAATTTGAAAGTAAAGTACTATTAGATATATATAGACTTTAAAATTAGCTATTTTATTTTGTTTACCTTTGATATCATGAAAATAAAAGATATTGAACATTCATACCGTTCTCTTATTAATAAAGAGATTTCAACGGTACAATCACTTAAAAAAAAGATATTTATTATTGCTGCTTTAAGATTATCAGTAGTTCTTATTGCTGCTTTACTTTGTATTTTTACTTGGAAAAACAGCTACCTTACCGGCGGTATCATCTTTGTATCTTTTTCAATATTTATCTTGTTATTAAAGTTACATCAAAAACTGTTTTATAAAAAAAATTATTCAGATTCATTAATAACTTTAGCAGAAAATGAATGTAAAGCTCTTAATTACGATTTTTCATCTTTTGATGGAGGCCCAGAATATATTTCGACTGAACACAGCTTCAGCTACGATTTAGATTTATTTGGCGATCGATCGCTTTTTCAGGCTATTAATCGAACATGCACCTATCAAGGTAAAAAATTTCTTGCCTATCTGTTCCTTACTCCCTATTTAGACAAAAAAACCATTGTGGAAAATCAGGAAAGCATCCAAGAATTAGCTTCAAAACAAGATTGGGTAAACCATTTCCGAGTTTTGGGGTCTTTAAACGGAAAATTAGAAAATAAAGAAAATTTTGATTCAAATATATTTCCGGAAACATTTTTATTGCATAAAAATAAATTCTGGGAAATAATGATAAATATTATTCCCTGCTTATATTTAATCTTACTTGTACTTACAGCTTTTAATAGGGTATCTGCATTATATTTTATTCCTTTATGGATCATAACTTATGCAATTAATGCCTTTGCGAGTAAGCATGTAAATAATATAGTTAATAACATAGAAAAAAAAACAGATGTTTTAAATACCTATACCTCACTTTTTAATGCCATAGAAGAGCAAAATTTTGATAGTTATTTGTTAGAAAAAAATCGTAAAACCCTTATCAAGAAAACTCCTGCATCAAAAGCTATCTATAAATTAAATAGATATTGTTCTCAATTAAATATGTGTATGGCTTATCCGATGATTTTATTTTTCAATCCGGTCTTATGTTGGAGTGTTCGTTATGCTATTAAGATAGAAAAATGGTTAGATATCTATAAAAAGTATCTACCGAATTGGTTTGATTCTCTTTCTCATTTTGATGCTTGGTGCTCCCTGTCAACATACGCATATACTCACCCCGGATATTCATATCCTAAAATAAATACTGAACATTTTATATTTGATGGGAAAGAATTGGGCCACCCTCTACTTAACCGTTCCTTTTGTGTAACCAATGATGTTAAAATTTCAAAAGAAAATTATTTTTTAGTAATAACGGGAGCTAATATGGCCGGTAAAAGTACGTATTTAAGAACTATAGGGGTTAACCACGTGTTAGCCTGTATTGGTGCTCCGGTATACGCTAAGTCATTAGAGATATTCCCGGGAAATTTGGTAACTAATTTAAGAACTACAGATTCCTTAGTTGATCATGAATCTTATTTTTTCTCTGAATTAAAACGATTGAAAATGGTTATAGACAGACTTCATTCCGGAGAACATTTATTTATCATTTTAGACGAAATTTTAAAAGGTACCAACTCTGAAGATAAGCAAAAAGGATCCTTAGCGCTTATGAAACAGCTTATTTCGCTAAAAGGAAATGGCATTATTGCTACTCATGATTTAGTATTAGGCACCTTGGAAGCAAACTATCCCGAAAATATAAAGAACTATCGTTTTGAAGCAGAAATTGCTCAGGATGAATTAGTGTTTGATTATAAATTAAAAGAAGGTATAGCTCAAAATATGAATGCCACTTTTTTAATGAAGAAAATGGGAATTACTGGTATTGAATAAAAAAATACCTGCCTATTCGGCAGGTATTATATAAATACTAGTATATAACTTAATTTTTAAAATTTATAGAGATGATTCATCTATATCTAAACGAATAGCAAAGAAATAAACTCCCACTTCAAGATTGCCCCCATTATTACCTGAACCACGAATTGATGATCTGGTTTCCAATACTTGATCACCATTTAAACTGGAACTAAAAGTTAAAGCAATTTCATGCTCATATCCCGGATCACCCGGTCTTAGTTTTTTACCTGGATTTAATGGATCATCAGATTTAATTACTGCTATATAATTAACATATGGAGTGGTATATCCTTGGCCTTTTGCTTCCGGATAAGTTCCAACCACAGTCATTGCATATTCTGAAGGGTTTCCGCCCAGATCGTTACTTGCTAAATACCAATTTAAATTGTAGCCACTACCATTACAATTATTTTCAGGAAGGGCTCCATCAACTAGACAAGGTTTACGCTTATCACGTAGATGATTATTATCTACGGGTAAAGTGGTAAGATCATCTAAATCATGCAAATAAGTCCAAAACAAATTACCTTTATCATCCCCGTTATTATAAACCATATATTTAGCCATAATCATCCAGATACCCGGAGTTAATTTTAAACCGTGTCCCGGTATTGAAATTTCTCTATGGTCATTCGCATTTCTTTTAAATGGATCGTTCATATTAAAATCTTTCCTAAGTTCTGCTTGTTTTATGGTAAAAGGTTTGGGAACCCAGTTAACTATTCCCGTATTATCTTGAAACATAAGCATACTCCCTTTTCCTTCTGATTGATCACTGATGCGGATTCCATTTGTTGATCCATCCGTTTTAATATGAACTTTAGCCGTTGGTGCAATGGTTCCTATTCCTAAATTTCCGTTTTTATCAACTATTACATCATCAGCTGTATTTAAAGATCCGTTTGTATCCCCCTTTGCATCTACATGAAAAGGTCCTTGCGGGTTAGTTGTATTTACTCCAACCGATGGAGCTGTTTGTGCAAAAGATTTAGTAAAACCTATACCTCCCGCTATAATTATATATAATAAAAATAATTTTTTCATATAATAAATTTAAAATTCATATGTATTAATTTAATCGTCTAAAAGTTCTGCATCTAATCGAACGGCATAAAAATAAGATCCTTGAAAATCGTCATTTGTTGTAATATATTCGAATTCTTTATTACTTGTACTTCCAAATACTCTATACTCAAAAGTTTTTCCTTTAGGTATATTAACAAGAGCTGCTAATTGCGGTGTCCCAACTTTAGCTCCCGCTTGTTCTAACGGTACCCCCAAAATAGTATTATAGACTTTATCGGTTATTAGCGGGTGCTCGCTAACATTTTTTAAATAAATCCATACATTATTCCGAGGTTTAAAATCGTCATTAACATGTTGGGTAGCTTTAACTACAAATTTGGATAGAATCAACCATCTTCCTTGAGTAAGCATTAAAGGTTGTACTGTTAAATCTATAGCACTTTCATCCAGTGGTAATCGAATACCATTTCCTATTTCTCCATTATGAATCAATGGTCTGGCAGGAGCTATCCATTGGGCATTTCCAAGTGAATCTGTACTAACTAATATATTATTATTAACTTGAGTTCCATCTTCCAATCGTATGTTGCCATTAACATCTAAACCCGTATCCGGATTAACTTTTCCAACACCTAAATGACCGTAGAGTTTTGCAGTCGGATCTGAGGCATTATTTGTACCCGGTTTGAAAATTACATCATCTGATGTATTTACTGGGACAGATATATTCCCATTATCTTTTTTAGCATCTATATGAAAAATAGCTTTAGGATTATCTGTGTTAACTCCTACTTGTGATAAACTAATTCCAATTGCTAATACACAAAAATTTATTGATAATATTATTTTTTTCATGACATGATTTTAAATATAAAATTATATGAATAATAAAGATCTTAATTCCACCACATTATTAATTAAAACTATCTATACGAATAGCTCTAAAATATGGTTTGCCGGTAGTAAATGAATTAAAATCGCCATCTACGAATACTACTGTATTGTGCCATATACTAGTACTGGCATAAGCACTAACTTTCATTGTCTGTCCCGGATTGACTTTTACTACGTGGGTTAACTGAGGAGTACAAGCACAAGCACCATCACGTTCCGTAGCAAAACCTACCGTAGTTAATACTGCTTTTTTAAAGTCCGGCTCATTTTCGTTATATAGTAATGTCCAAATATATTGATCAAATCCATTTTCTTTTCCACAATATTCTTGAAAATTGGATCCTCCCCCTCTTGTTGTACGAGTAGTGTACTTAAGCTGAATCAGCCATGTACCTTCTGTTAGCTCTATAGGCTTGTCAGATATTTTTACAGCCGGTTTTTTTCCCGGAGGTAAACTTGGATCACCGGGAATAATTGGATTTGAATCTATTAAATTAGGAGCTAATGTTGAAGTTGCATCAAGTCTTGTTCTAATTTGAATGATAGAACCCTCTCTAAGTTCGGGCATAGGCCTGGTAGAGGCTACAAAATTACCATTTGCATCAGATGCAATAACTTCTCCTTTAGCGATAGTTCCCGGAGGAGTTACCCGCAATCCTTTACCTTTAGTACCTATAATTTCCAACTTTGATTTAGGGGTTCGGGTACCTATACCCACATTCCCATTTGCATCTACAATAAAGTCATCTTGACTTAAATCTTTATTGGTTCCATTGATATGGAAAACTCCTTGAGGATCTTCCGTATTAATTCCCACTCTTTGGCTTTGAGAGAAAGAACAAACGGAAATCACTCCGAGTAATGAACATAATAAAATTCTCTTTTTCATAATGAATTATTAATTAACTTATTAACACTTAATTGATTTTCTATTTTTTTATTTAAAAAAATCTATTCTATTTTTAATGATCTCCTCTCTTATTTCATTATAAAAATTTAATTGCTACAATGGCATTAAAAATAGATGAACACTTAATTTTTTAAATTTTACAACACTTAAACACTAACTTTATGGCGGTAAAGATAAACAAAAAAAAATTACAATCATAAAGTTTATATAACATTAATTACCTTTATCTCCTTACATTATCCCAAGGCTGCTAAACAAGATTTATAACATATAATAGTTGGTTATTTTTATTTTTTCAGAATAAATTATCAACCATTTATACATATAAAACATTTATATAATTTAAATAAATTCTTGAACTATTACTTTAAAAAATTAATAGTCTTATTTAAAAATAATTTTAGTAACAATAAAGTTTTCCTTTATAAATATAAAGATCAATAATTTTTAAATTTTACAGAATTAATTATATACAGAGTATTTAAGCCAAGAAATTTAACTTGTATCACTAATTTTTTTAAAACTTCATTTTTCTACCAAAAGATTAAAAAAAAATTATAAAATAGGATTTTTGTTTTAAACTGCAGGTTATGATTTAAATTATGATCAACAATGAAATATTTTGTATTAAGATTATTATAATCATTTATTTAATAAGGCAACTCTCAATGAAGATAGTAATTTATCATTAAATCATAAGGAAGAACTCTTATCCTTTTCATAGTGTAAAATTCAGATTTAAAAAATTAAGTTGATTAGCCTGAAATTTTCTTATGGTATTCTTTTATAAACCTTTCCCTATTACTAATTATTGCTTTTAACGCTTCTATTGCATCCATCTTTTCTCGTGAAAAACGAGCTCTTACATTTTCGGGGGTTATATTTAATAATTTCGATGCCAAAATATAATCTCCCACTTCAATTTTTCTTTTTATTTGTTCTACTGTCATAACAATAATGTATTTTTTGATATCTTTGTTTTATCTCAACACAAATATATATACATTTTGTTTATTTTAAAATTATTTTACACAAAATGTATATTTTTTATATTGAACATGGATAAAAATATCATTCTAAACGAAATTAAAAAATACTATGGTTTTACTAAAGATTCTCAATTAGTAAAACATTTAGGCATAACCTCACAAATATTGTATAATTGGAAAAGAAGGAATTCGTTCAACATTAAACTTATTTATACAAAATGTGAAATTTTTAATTATGAATGGTTGTTAACCGGCAAAGGTCCTATGTTGAAAAAAGATAATATTGGACAATCTAATATTATTTCAATAGCGGAAGAATCTGGATATAATTCCTATAAAGGTGAAAAAAATCATATTCCTTTATATAATATAGACAGAAATGGTGGATTGAAAAATATATTTAGCAAAAAACATCATCAAGAAAATATTATAGATTTTATAAAAATGCCGGATTTGGCTGATTGCGACGGAGCTGCTTATGTAAAAGGAAATTCCATGCTACCAACTATACAAAATGGAGACATAATTATTTTTAAAACTATTTCTCTTAAAGACCTGTTTTGGGGTGAGCTTTATTTAATTGAGATATGTATGAATGATGATTCTTTTTATATGTTAATTAAATATATTCAAAAATCTGAAAAAGGCGAACAATTTGTTAAACTATTAGGACAAGACAACACAAACGCACCTCAAGATATTCCGGTTTCTAAAATTAATGCTATGGCTCTAATACGTGGAAGTATTCGAACCTTTTAAATTTTTATTTCATCCATTACTAATTCTTATCTCCTGTATAATTTATATTATTCTATTCTTTATATTGTTTTTACGGTAATAATATAACATTGTTGTGACAATATAATAATTTTTAGTATATTTGTCTAATTATCAAATAGATATATAAACACACTGTTTATATAAAATTTATTTGAACTTTTACTTATATAACTACAATCTATGGAAAAAACTACCATATTGAATAAAATAAAGTTATTTTATGGATTTAAAAAAGATTCTGAATTAGCCAGATATCTCGGTATTTCTCCCCAAACCTTTTCGAATTGGAAAAAAAGAAATAGTTACGATTCTTTATTGATCCATACCAAATGTCCCGAAATAAATTTAGAATGGCTTCTCACCTATGAAGGGCCCATGTTAAAATCCCCAATTTTAGATAAAGATTATCCAATGTCTGTTTTGGAGGACCCCATGTTTAAATTACAAGAAAAAAATAATACCAATATCCCTCTTTATAATTTAGATTCTAATGGTGGATTAAAAAATATCGTTCATAAAAAATCAGAAAATACATTTATTTCAGGATTTATAAAAATACCCAATTTATCAGACTGTGATGGAGCTATTTATATAAAAGGAGAATCTATGCTTCCTCTTTTAAAAAATGGTGATATTGTTATTTTTAAAAATGCTTCCATTGATAATATATTTTGGGGAGAATTATATATAATTGAAATTGCCTTATCTGAAGATTCCAATCATACCTTTGTTAGACACATTCAAAAATCCAGTTTAGGTAACGATTACATAAAATTAGTCAGCGCCAATCCTATGTTTGAATCTAAAGATGTCTCTTTAAAAACCATAAATGCTATCGGCATGATACGTGCAAGTATCCGATATCATTAAATATTACATAAAATCTATAATTTATTTATATCATATTATACATCTGTAATTTTTAAATTATATATGAATTTCATGTAATTTAATATTTTTGAAGATGTAGTAATCAAAAAGACAATCCAATCTTTTAATGAACAAACAATCATGACATTGTGTCATTAATTTTAGTTGCGACAAAACAAAACAATGCCATATTGTCTCGTTTTATTTATTTATTCCCTTACATATTGATTATAAAAACCTATCCATGATTTTGGTTTATATTTTGCTGAGAAAAAATGTAAGAGATTAAATAAAATGGATTTTAATAAATTAACCATCAAATCACAAGAAGCCTTGCAACAATCCCAAGTGATTGCACAAGGTTTAGAGAATCAGGCTATTGAACCTGCACACCTACTTAAAGCTTTATTGGAAAGCGAAGCCAGTGTGATTACTTTCATATTAAAAAAACAAAACTCAAATTTAGCATACATTAACTCCGAACTTGATTCTATACTAAATTCTTTACCTAAAGTTAGCGGCGGACAAATTTATTTGTCTCAAAATTCTAATAAAGCTTTAAATGAAGCCCAATTAGAATCAACTAAGATGAAAGATGAATTTATAAGTTTAGAGCATATTTTCTTAGGACTGCTTTCTGTAAATGACAAAACCTCACAATTATTAAAAAACCAAGGAGTCACCAAAGAAGGCGTAATTAAAGCGATCGAAGAAATTAGAAAAGGAGAACGAGTAACCTCTCAATCAGCAGAAGATACCTATAATTCATTAAACAAGTATGCCAAAAACCTTAATGAATTAGCTCAAAACGGTAAACTAGACCCTGTAATAGGAAGAGATGACGAAATCAGAAGAGTTTTGCAAATTCTTTCTCGAAGAACAAAAAACAATCCCATATTAATTGGAGAGCCCGGTGTCGGAAAAACTGCAATTGCCGAAGGAATAGCTCATAGAATCATTAATGGGGATGTTCCTGAAAATTTAAAGGATAAAACTATTTTTTCTTTAGATATGGGGGCTTTGATTGCAGGAGCAAAATATAAGGGTGAATTTGAAGAACGTCTAAAAGCAGTTGTTAAAGAAGTTACCGCTTCCAACGGAAATATTATTTTGTTTATTGATGAAATTCACACATTAGTTGGTGCCGGAGGAGGAGAAGGAGCCATGGATGCTGCGAACATTTTAAAACCGGCATTGGCACGAGGTGAACTTCGTTCAATTGGAGCAACAACATTAAATGAATATCAAAAATATTTTGAAAAGGACAAAGCGTTGGAAAGACGTTTTCAAAAGGTGATGGTTGAAGAACCCGATGTGGATGATGCCATAGCTATATTACGTGGAATTAGAGAAAAGTATGAAGCCCATCACAAAGTACGTATTAAAGATGAAGCCGTAATTGCATCAGTGGAACTTTCCAATCGTTATATTTCCGACCGATTTTTACCGGACAAAGCCATAGACTTAATGGATGAAGCATCGGCAAAACTTCGTATGGAAATGAATTCCAAGCCTGAAGAACTGGATGCCTTAGACCGTAAAAAAATGCAGCTTGAAATTGAATTAGAGGCGGTTAAACGAGAAGCGGAAAGTCCTACTTCCAATGAAAGCATTAAACAAGCTAATGAGAAAAGGTTAGAAAATGTTAAAGAAGAATTAGCACAACTTAATGAAAAAAGAAATGAGCTAAGCGCTTCCTGGAAAGCAGAAAAAGAAAGAGCGGATAAAGTTCAAGAAATCCGTAAAAATATTGAAGAATTTAAGATTGAAGCCGAAAAAGCAGAAAGATCCGGTGATTATGGTAAAGTTGCTGAATTACGTTACGGAAAAATAAAAGAACAAGAGGCTGAACTTGCTAAAGCTGAAGCCGAACTTTCTGATGATCGACCTAAATTAATCAAGGAAGAAGTTGATTCCGAAGACATTGCTGATGTAGTAGCCAAATGGACCGGTATTCCGGTTACTAAACTGGTACAAAGTGAACGAGAAAAATTATTAAATCTGGAATCTGTTCTTCACAAAAGGGTTGTCGGACAAGAAGAAGCAATTGAAGCAGTAGCAGATGCTATACGCAGAAACCGCGCGGGATTAAACGATGAAAGAAAACCTATCGGATCATTCTTATTCTTAGGAACAACAGGTGTCGGAAAAACCGAATTAGCTAAAGCCTTAGCCGAATTTTTATTTGATGATGAAAATTCAATGACCAGAATTGACATGAGTGAATATCAAGAAAAACATTCTGTTAGCAGACTGGTAGGTGCGCCTCCGGGATATGTGGGTTACGATGAGGGTGGTCAGTTAACCGAAGCCGTTAGAAGAAGACCTTATTCTGTTATCTTATTGGATGAAATCGAAAAAGCTCATCCGGATGTTTTTAATATTTTATTACAGGTATTGGATGATGGTAGGCTAACAGATAATAAAGGAAGAACCGTTAATTTTAAAAATGCGATTATAGTTATGACATCCAATTTGGGATCTCATTTAATTCAAGAAAATTTTGAAAAACTGGAAGGAAATAATTACAAAGAAATTTTAGAATTGACCAAAGAGCAGGTTATGGAACTGTTAAGGAAAACCCTTCGTCCTGAGTTTTTAAACCGTATCGATGAAACTATTGTATTTAAGCCTTTAAATAAGAATGAAATAAGAAGTATAATAGATATCCAGTTAGATTCTCTTAATAAAATATTAGATAAAAAAGGAATTCGCATGAGCATGACAGATGAGGCTAAAGATTATATAATGAGTAAAGGCTATGATCCTACTTTTGGCGCAAGACCTTTAAAAAGATTGATTCAACATGAAATTTTAAATCAATTATCTAAGGAAATTTTAGGTGGAAAAATTAATGACAATGATACCATCGTTGCAGATTATTTTCCTGAAACCGGTCTAGTTTTTAGAAAAGAAAATTAATAAGAATACATAAATCATAATACATTATAAAATTAAAAACAGGGTATAATAATTTATACCCTGTTTTTGTTTCAATTAATAAAAGCACTTCATATTATTTTTATTTTATATTTACTTCTTATATTTAGTATTCAACACTTACTATCTTAATTAATAATACATAAATTTAAAGATGATGATATCATTTAGAATTAATTAGTTTATTATCATATTTGACGATAGATCTATAATTAAAACCTGATAAAAAATGTTTTTAGATAAGTTTGTAACAAAATAAATAATTATTCTACTTATAATACTGAAAATTCATTTACATAAGAATGAAACTAAACAACAGTATAATCGCTTTTTTCATAGTCGGATTTATTTCAGCGCAAAAAGTATGGTCTTTCAATGATTGTTTATCTTACGCCAGAGAAAACAATTTGCAAGTACTTGCTTCTAAACTAAATGAACAAGTTCAAGAAAGTAATTTAAAAATTGCTAAAAAAGAAAAACTACCCGATCTTAAAGGTACTATAACTAACGGTATAACTTTTGGTCCATTGGCTACACAAAAGGTTACCCAAGATGGTGTAACAGATTTTGCCATTGACTCCTATTATAAATATACAGAAGGATATCAGAACAATCTTGCTCTTGAATCCTCCATGATACTTTATAACAACAGACGTTTACGATTAACCGAGGAAAAAAACTCTTTTTTGGTTCAACAAAATCAATATACCACTGAAAAAATCAAAAATGATATTTCACTACAATTAGTAGGAAATTATTTAACCGTTCTATTGAATAAAGAGCTTTTAGGAGTTCAACTAAATTCCATGGATACTCAAGCAAAAGATAAAGACAGGAATGAAAAATTATATAATGCCGGTAGTATACCTTTAAGCACTTTATATGAATCAAAATCCAATCTTGCGAATGCTAAACAAACGTATGAAAATGCTAAAATTGAAGTAGATCGTTCACTAATGGTTTTAGCCATGTTACTTCAAAAAGATTATCGAGACTTTCAGATAGAGGATGTTAAAGTTTCCGATGATATAGGAATGCCTCTTATCAATTTGGATGATATCATCAATTATGCTTTTAATAATCAACCGGTTATTAAATCTGCCGAATTAGGGGTTGAATCAGCAAAGAAAGATATTGATATTGCTAAAACCGCTTTTTACCCTTCAATTACCGGCGGATATAAAGTAAGTACTTTTTATCAGGATTATTTCGATCGTTCCAGTAAATCTATAGACGACCAATGGTATGACAATCACTCTCAAATGGTATCTGTAGGGGTTAACATTCCCATATTTAGTAAAGGAACAAATAAAATAAAAGTTCAGCAATCCCGAATTAATCAATTGATTCAAGAAAACCAGCTCGACCAAGAAAAATTAAATTTAAAGCAAAATATACAAACTTCTTATTTTGACGTAAATTCTGCTTTTCAAACATTTACCTCTGCAAAAGAATTGGTAGCATCCACCGAATTATCCTATGAATTTGCACAAAAGAGTTTCACTGCAGGAAAAATTAATATATACGATTTAAATACTGCAAGAAATAATTATTTCAACGCATTATCTCAAATGCTTCAAGCTAAATATTCATTTTTATTCAGATTAAAAATTCTTGATTTCTATATTGGTAAACCGTTAGAAATATCTTCTGATGAAAATACTAATTATAATAATTTAACTCCTGGTAAAGAAACGGTACAGGCAATAAATGATTTAACTTCAACTGATGTGGAAATTAAAAAACCGGAAGTTATAAAATCAAATAATATTATTCAGGAAAGAAAAAATGCAAATCTTTCAAGCCCAAAAACAACCGTTATAAAACCTGAAAATATTAGCAATGCTAAACCTAAGCCTTCTGTAAAATCTAAAGATGAAGTAAAAACTAGTTCCGTTCCTGTTACGGCTCCTGTTAAAAATAATAATGCATCTCAACCCATAAAAACAGAAACGGTGAATAGTAAAAATATTCCGGTTAAATCATCAAATGAAAATTCGACAGTAAAACCATCAACTAAAAATGATGCTGATGCTAAACGGGAAGCATTAATTAAAGAAAGAAGATTAAAATATAGTCAAGGCGCCAAACCTAAATTCCAGAATGATGCTCAAAGAGAAGCCTTAATTAAGGAAAGACGAGCTAAGCTGAGTAAAGGAATATATGACTAACTACTATGAAATAAAAAGGCCTATACCAATTGGTATAGGCCTTTTTATTTTGAATTAAATTTATTATTTACTTATATAAACCATACAACTTCTGTATATACTTACCAATAATATCAAATTCTAAGTTTACTTTATCTCCGATTTTCAGATATTTGAAATTTGTATGATCCCATGTATACGGAATAATTGCAACTGAAAACTCATTATCCTTACTATCTACCACCGTTAAGCTTACTCCATTCACAGTAACTGAACCTTTTTCCACGGTGATTTGTTTACCTGTATAGGTAAAAGTCAATAAAAAACTTCCTTCTTGATTTTCTATCGATTTCAATTCCCCTACTTGATCTACATGCCCCTGTACAATATGCCCGTCTAGTCTATCTGATACTTTAACACATCTTTCCAGATTAATACGATCACCAATGGCAAGAGTTGAAAAATGCGTTTTTTTTAATGTTTCAGCAATAGCTGTTACCGTATAAAATTCCGGATTTATATCTACAACTGTTAGACATGTTCCATTATGAGCTATACTTTGATCTATTTTTAATTCATCAATAAATGAAGCGGATATTGATATGGAAAGATTTTCGTCTATTTTTTCCATATTTACTATCTTTCCCGTTTCTTCTACAATACCTGTAAACATATTCAATTTTTATTCAAAAGTACTATTTTATAATTTTTTTTAAATCGTTTATAGGCAATATTTAAACTCTTTAATATTTTTTTTTTAATTTATAATTATTGTTGATTTATAAATTAAAAAGCTTTATTTCATATAGCAATATTTCTATTTTATTAAATTATTATAAATTAAGTATATATTTTTTTCTACTTTTGTTATAATAAATTTCACAGTTCATATATGAGCGTTAAAAATAATAAGCTAAAAATAGGAATTAGTATAGGAGACCCTAACGGTATAGGAATTGAAGTAATATTGAAAACCCTTCAAAATAAAGAAATCTTAGATTTCTTTACACCGGTTATTTTTGCATCTACTAAATTATTATCCTATCAAAAAAATATTTTCGGATTAAATTCTATCTATTTTCAAGGAATATTCAAAGCTGAAGAAGCTATTCCCGGAAAAATAAACGTTGTGAATTTATGGAAAGAAAATGTTTCTATTAGTTTTGGCAATTCTACCGAAGAAAGTGCCAAAATAGCTAAAAATTCTTTATTAGCTGCTGTTGACGCTTTAAAACAAGGTTCGGTGGATGTTTTGGTTACTGCTCCTCTAAATTGGGAAAGCATGCAAACCCAAGGATTAAATTTTTTAAATCATACGGAATATCTTGAAAATACTCTTAAGGAGAAAGCCCATTTACTTTTAGAAAACAACGATTTAAGGATTGCGTTTGCCACGTTTAATACTCCAATATCCAAAGTTTCTGAACTATTAAGTAAAGAGTTAATTAAAAAACAAATTAAAGCTTTACATACCACTTTAATTCAAGACTTCTGTATTGAAAAACCTAAAATTGCGGTTTTAGGATTAAATCCACATGCAGGAGAAAATGGTTTATTGGGAAGAGAAGAAATTAATTGTATTGAGCCGGCGGTTAAAGAATCTTTTGATCGAGGCATTCTCTCCTTTGGTCCTTACTCTGCTGATAGTTTCTTCTCGCCTAGTATTTATACTTCTTTTGATGGAATATTAGCAATGTATCACGATCAAGGGCTTATTCCTTTTAAAACTCTAGCTTATGAATACGGCGTAAATTTTACCGGTGGATTATCTGTTGTTCATACTGAACCCAATCATGGAGCAGCTTATTCGATAGCCGGACAAGGAATTGCGGATGCAAAATCATTTGAACAGGCAATTTTTGATGCTATAAAAATTTATAAAACTAGAAGAGAATATGTGAAATTAAAATCAAATGCCCTTCAAAAAACAAAAATTGAGGGTATTGATATTACTGTTGATGAAGATCTTCCCGAAGAAGGAGAAGTATAAATTTAAATATTGTTATAATCTAAAATAAAAAAAACTTTAAAATTAATTTTAAAGTTTTTTTATTTTTATCTATTAGGTAAACTGTCTACCTGGCTATATTAACTGCTCTCGTTTCTCGAATAACAGTTACTTTAACCTGTCCCGGATACGTTAATTCATTTTGAATTTTTTCACTTATTTCAAAAGACAATTGTGACGCTTTCTGATCATCTATTTTTTCACTTTGAACCATTACGCGTAATTCTCTACCGGCTTGAATTGCATAAGCTGTATTAACGCCATCAAAACTTAATGCTACATTTTCTAGGTCTCTCAATCTTTGAATATATGATTCTACTACTTGTCTCCTTGCTCCCGGTCTTGCACCGCTAATTGCATCAGCTACTTGAATAATAGGCGCAATCAAACTTTTCATTTCAATTTCATCATGGTGGGCACCTATGGCATTAACAACGGTTTGATTTTCTCCATATTTTTCCGCCCATTGCATTCCTAATATTGCATGAGGATACTCGGATTCTTCTTCAGGAACTTTTCCAATATCATGCAATAATCCGGCACGTTTTGCAATTTTTGGATTAAGCCCAAGTTCGGAAGCTAAAATTCCTGCTATATTAGCAACCTCTCTTGAGTGCTGTAAAAGGTTTTGTCCGTAGGAAGAACGATATTTCATTCTACCGACCATTTTTACTAATTCAGGATGTAATCCATGAATTCCTAAATCGATAATGGTCTTTTTACCGATCTCAATAATTTCTTCTTCTATCTGTTGCTGGGTTTTAGCTACAATTTCTTCAATTCTTGCCGGATGGATTCTTCCGTCGGTTACCAATCTATGTAAAGATAATCTGGCTACTTCTCTCCTAACCGGATCAAAACAAGAAAGTAATATTGCTTCAGGAGTATCATCAACAATAATTTCAACCCCTGTAACTGCTTCTAAAGCCCGAATATTACGCCCTTCTCTTCCTATAATCCTACCTTTTATTTCATCTGATTCTATATTAAAAACAGATACCGAATTTTCAATTGCTTGTTCAGTACCTACCCTTTGAATGGTTTGTACTATAATTTTTTTGGCTTCTGCCTTTGCATTCAGCTGCGCTTCTTCAACAATGGCTTGGATTTGAGCTTGAGCTCTGGATCTTGCTTCCTGCTTTAATGCTTCCACCAATTCAGCTTTTGCATCTTCAGCAGAATATCCTGAAATTTTTTCTAATATTTCTACCTGCTGTTCGTGCATTTGATTTAATTCAGCTTGTTTTTTAGTTAGCGTTTCCGCTTTAATCTGATTATCATTTATGGCTTGATCTAATTGCTTTTTCTGAATATTATTCTGATGCAATTCGTCATTCAGCTTCGTTTCTTTGTCTTTAATTCTTTTTTCCACTTCAAGCATTTTCTTTTCTCTTTGATTAATTTGCTCTTCGTGTTGTAATTTTAATTCTAAGAATTTTTCTTTTGCTTGAAGCATTTTTTCCTGCTTAATGTTTTCGGCCTTAAGCTCTCCTTCCTTTAAGATCGCAGCAGCTTTGTCTTCTGCTTCTTTTAATTTATTTTCTCTATATTTATTTAGAGAACTTTTCGATAAGAAGTATCCTATAAATCCCCCAATAAAAAGGGTGGCGATTAACTCAAATATTATCGTTACATTCATACAATTAATTTATATAAAAAAACCTACATCAATCCTATTAAACTTTGATTTAAGTAAACTCCAATAAACAGGATTCAAGCTATGTTTTTTTCTCTGTAATCTGCTGTTGATATTTCTATCAAATCATCTGAGAAGATGAGAGGCAGCCCGCCATTAAAAAAAACAATCACTCAGTCAGTCAATTCGTGTTGAGTTTACTAAATTGAGTTAGAATCAATGTAGGTTATATCTTTGTTCTACATTTAATTTTAAATTCTATGATCTATTTGGAAATGCGTTACTTTATCTATAACAATTTTTTTATTTTTTTTATTTTAAGCAAAATTTCATTTTGTTCATGTGATTTTTCCCTTAAAATGTTTTCTAATTCTGAAGCTAGTTGTAAAGCCGCCATAGCTAAAGCATCTTGTTTTTCAGAAATGTTATAGTTTTTTTCAAAAGTATTAATGTATTTTTCTATTTTTTTTGCAGCAATTCGTAATATCTCTTCTTCCTCACTTTGTACTACTAGGGGGTAATTTCTTCCCGCTACTCGTATATTTACTTTTTGAGACATTTTTATTTATGAATTCTGCAATTCTGAAATACATGCATCTATTTCTTTAATCATTCTATTCATCTGCAATTTCATCAACTTCTTATATTCTCCACTTCCCGAAATTGCATTAATAACTTTCAATCTTTTATTAAGCTCTTCAAGTTCTTTATATTGTTTTTCTTTCTGAATAAATTTATCTTCATTTTTTAAAAGAGAATTTTCTAGATATTCATTTTTTCTTTTCAATTCTTCATTTTCCTTCTTTAATTCGAGAATCTTATTTTCCAAATCATTAATTCCCTGAATAATCTCTTCCATATTAGAACGAAAAATTTACTATTCTAACTCTCTTGCAAATATATGAAATTCTTTTTTAAAAAAGTTAATATCCTAATATAATAGTTTATCCAACAAAATTTCACCAACATTGTTTTAAATAACAAATCCCTGCAGTAAAATTTAAAATTTTATATGATGTTTTTAAGTTAATTATACTGAATTATTTCAACAAGTTGTTGATAAATTGAAATAACTCCATTTTAACTTTTAGTTTATCATATGCCGATAAATTTATAGAAAAGAAGTATCAGCAGACCAAAAATAACTAAAAATTTAAATTATTTACTATAACAAAAGTAGTAATAAAAAGATTTAAAAATAATTATTCGAATTTAATTGAAAAGACGACAGCTCTGGTATGTATCGACTTTAATGCACCTGCCCAGTACGGAGGAGTTCCCGGATTATCTGCAACCAGTTCATTATTGAAAAAGAATATTCCCCTTACTGACGGAGTCATTTTAAATCGCTTAAAGTAAAGCTCTATACCGGCTTCTAATTGATAAGAAAAGTTATTAGTTTTCATTCGGAAGATTTGATCGGTATTATCCTTTTCTTTTTTCTCATTACTTTGTAAGTTTATTAACCAACTTAAACCGGCCTGTACATAAGGTCTGGAATTATACCATCGGTCCCCGTGAAAATTTAAAAATAAAGGAAAATCTAAATATGTAGATTTTACATTTCGTTTGACATCTTGTTCTGTGTAAGTAGTTTCCAGACCATTGGCAATTTCTTCATCGATGATCTTTTGAACATTATTAAAAATTAAATCGCGTTGTGTGAAGTGCATAGCCGGTTCTAACCTCAAATCAACGTAGTCATGAACTTTCATTTTACCAATTAAGCCTACAGTAAATCCTCCTTTAGAATCCACATCAACCAAATATCTGCCGGTATGTTCTAAACCTTCTTTGTTGGGATGAATTTTTAAATCAAAATAATTCATTGCTAAATAATACCCCCAGGAAAATTCCTGATCATCAAAATCAGTATACCTTTCCATAACGTCTCTTGAACGGAACTGCGCATTAACTCCACAATGTATTACTATTAATAATAAAACTATGACTAATTTCTTCATAGTAGAGAAAACGATTTTTTTATTTATTTATTTTATTCCCTCATAGACAGTAGCTACTCCAAATGTCAATCTTCTAAAGCTTGCCTCCTTAAATCCATTTTTAAGGATCAAGTTTTTCATATTTTCCCCATAGGGCATAGCATCAACGGAATTGGGTAAATATGTATACGCTCGTGAATCTCCTGAAATTATTTTTCCTATGCCGGGTAATATATTTTTAAAATAGAACATAAAAAAAGGAGCAAAAAAACCACCGGGTTTTGAAAATTCTAAGATTAACAATTTTCCTCCCTTTTTAAGTACTCTTCCCATTTCAGAAATACCTTTTTCTAAATTTTCGAAATTACGAACTCCGAAGGATACTGTTACAATATCAAATTCTCCTTCTTGAAAAGGTAAATTTTCAGCGTCTCCTTTAACTAATTTTATTCTGTCTTTCAGCCCTTTTTTATTTATTTTAGCTTGGCCGTAATCCAACATTTTTTGGGACAAGTCTAAACCGGTAATTGAAGCTTTTGTTTTTTTAGCATGTTCAATTGCCAAATCAGCCGTTCCTGTAGCAACATCTAATATTTTTTCGGGGTTATATGCCACCACTTTTTTTTCTAATTGATTCCGCCAATAAATATCAATGTTAAAAGATAACAATCTGTTTAAGAAGTCATAATTTTCAGATATATTATCAAACATCTGTTCAACCTGTTTCTTTTTACTTTCTGTTTCGTTATATGGCTTTACAATATTTGGCATATTATTAATTTGCTGTTCTCAACTTACAAAAGTAACTGTTTTATTCAAATGTAGACCGATAAAACTCTAAAAATTGGTTTTTTCTGAATAATTTAATCCTTGATTCTATGGAATCTACTTTATTTATTATTTTAGGAAAATTTTGATTAATATTATAATAGAAATCTTGTATTACTAATTGGTTGTATTCGCCAATTTCACCTATAAACTCTTTTCCATTGATATTTTTCCGATGGGCTCGATATATGGAATCTCTGTTTTTTATATGACCGTAATATCTTTTAAAAGTGAAATAGGTTGCTAAAGATGGATTAATAAGACCTCTTTTATTTTTAGTTATTACAAAAAAAGTATCTTTTAAAATAATATTCCCCTGTTTATTTTGACATGAGATTGTATTCTTACCCGAATTAACAGGAATTGAAAGAGATTGTCCTCCCGCGAGTAAATAACTTTTTCCATTTACAAGTACTTTAATTTCTTCCTTGTTGGGATTATCCAACAAAAATTCATCATTCTTTTCAATATAAAACTTGTATATAAAAAATGAAATTAATCCTATAAATAACGCTATCAATAATCCTTGTAAGGAATTTTTATTCAGCATATAACCTTACTTTGATGCACAAAGGTAACAATATAATAGATTTTTTAGTAATTATTACATAAATTTGTCAAATTATTATCAAGAATAATATCACAAATTTAATATGTTGCAAAGTATTATAACTGGCTCTGGATCGTACTTACCTAAGAAAGTCGTTCCAAATAGCAATTTTGAAGGAATTACTTTTTATGATGAAAACAGGGAACCCATAACGAAACCGACTCCAGAAATTATTAAAAAATTTGCAGATATCACTGAAATAACTGAAAGACGTTACGTTGACGACGACAATGTGATGAATTCTGATTTGGCAGCAGAAGTAGGTAGATTAGCAATTGAAAATGCAGGAATAGATAAGGAAGAACTCGATTATGTTATCGTAGCTCACAATTTTGGAGATATCGATGCTAATGAAAGACAAGTAAGAATTATGCCTTCCATAGCTGCTTTAACCAAGAAAAAGATTGGTATCAAAAATATTTTGTGTAAGCCATATGATATGAATTTTGGATGTCCGGGATGGAATGAAGGGATGATTTTAGCCGACCAATTATTAAAAGCTAAAGTGGCTAAGAAAATATTGGTTATAGGTTCTGAAACTCTTTCCAGAACTGTTGATCCTTATGACAGAAATTGTATGATTTTTTCTGATGGAGCAGCAGGTGTAATACTTGAATCCAGAGAAACCGATAAACCGGTAGGTATTCTTCATCATTATACCAGAAGCGATAATGGAGAAGAAGTATCTTATATTGCTACAGACTCCTCTTTAAATCCTAATTATGTCGGATCGAAAGCTAACATCCGAATGAAAGGAAGAAAAGTATATGAATATGCCCTAACTTACGTTCCTCAAGTCGTAAAAAAAGTGATCGATGATGCCGGATACACCATATCCGATATAAATAAGGTTCTTATCCATCAAGCGAATGCAAAAATGGATCATGCTATATTAGAAAGAGTTTTCAAATTATATAAATTAAAGGTAACCGATATTCCGGAAGGAATTGCTCCCATGACTATTCAAAAATTCGGTAATTCTTCTGTAGCAACCATACCCACGATGTATGACATGATGGTTAAAGGTAACTTTTTAAACCAAACTTTAAAATCCAATGATTTGGTCATATTTGCCTCAGTAGGTGCAGGGATGAATATCAATGCAATTTTGTATAGAATGCCATAAAATTTAATTACTGAAAATTCAAAAATACATTGGGCACTTTAATAGGAATATTATTTATTGTATCATTAATTGTTGAATATTATTGCTATCAAGCTATTAAAGTATTGACAACTAATAAACTTTTTAGAAAATACTGGTTAGGTTTTTCAATTAGTGCTTTATTGATTATTCTTATTTGGTCCATTTTTATTGATAGAAATAACAAAGGGCAAGTTCATTTTTTATTAGGTTTTTTTATGATTGTTTTCGTTCCGAAATTTGTTTTGGCAATAACGATCATTTTTGAGGACCTCATAAGAATGCTGACTTTTTTAGTTAGAAAAGTTACATCAAAACCATCTGCAAATGACGCATATTTACCTGAAAGAAGAAAGGCTATAAGTGCTATTGGTTTAGGACTTGCAAGTATTCCTTTTTTATCTATTATTGAAGGTATTGTTTGGGGTAAATTTGATTTTAGAGTAAGAAAAGTTACCCTAAAATTCCATGATCTACCCGAAAATTTTGACGGGTATAGAATCGCTCAACTTTCAGACATACATTTGGGAAGTTTTAATACTAAGGATTTCGATAAGGTTGCCAGAGGGATAAAACTTCTAAATGATCAAAATGCAGATTTGTTTGTCTTTACCGGAGATTCTGTTAATAATCTGGCGGATGAAATGGAACCGTGGCTTCCTTTGTTAAAAACCATAAAAGCAAAAGACGGTAAATATTCTATTTTGGGTAATCATGATTATGGGGTTTATGTTTTTGGAAAGAATGAAATTGCTCAACAAAAAAATATTGATCAATTAAACGAATATCATAAATCCATTGATTGGAAATTATTAAGAAATGAATCTATAAGACTTTATAAAGATAACCAATTCATCAACATTGTGGGAGTTAAAAATTGGGGAGCAGGACATTTTCCTAAAGATGGAGATATAGAAATTGCTTCTCAAAACATTAAAGATGGTGAATTCAATATTTTATTATCACATGATCCCTCCCATTTTGATGCTATTGTAAAAAATTTCTCAAAGAAAATGCATCTTACCTTATCAGGCCATACTCACGGAATGCAGTTTGGAATAGAAATTCCCGGCGTTATAAAATGGTCTCCTATCAAATATAGATACCCTAAATGGGCGGATTTATATCAAGAAAAGGATAAATACCTTTATGTAAACCGTGGATTTGGTTTTATAGGATTTCCGGGAAGAGTAGGAATTTGGCCGGAAATAACTATAATTGAATTAAAAAAAGGTTAATTTTGCAGTTCTTTTAATTGCAAACTACATTTAAATTAACTACGCTTAGTTATAACCATATTTTTATTAACTATGTTACAATCAATGACTGGCTATGGTAAGTCAGAAGTCAATACAGAAAATTTAAAAATTTCAATTGAAATTAAAACCCTTAACAGTAAATCTCTTGATTTATTTGTAAGGATATCGCCTAGATATAGAAATAAAGAGCTGGAATTAAGAAAAATTATCGGAAATAAATTAGTAAGAGGAAAAATAGATTTTTCTATAGTTATTGAAAATTTAGGTGCAGAAAATAATTCTCGAATCAATGTAAATGCTGTTAAAAATTATATTTCCAATTTGGAAGAATTACAAATAGAAGGCACACCCTTGGATTTCCTTAAGATGGCTATAAGAATGCCTGAAGTATTTACTAATCAAGAAATTGAAATTAGTGATGATGAATGGATTTTGGTTTTAGAATGTCTAAACGCTTCTATTGAAAAAGTAAACGATTTTAGAGCAGAAGAAGGAAAGTCTTTAGAAAACGTTTTAAAAAAATACACTCAAAATATTCTCATTTCATTATCTGAAATTGAAAAATACGAACAAGAAAGAGTGGAATCCGTAAGGCAGAAATTAGAAAAACAATTATCTGAATTGAAAGTCCAATTTGATGAACAGCGTTTTCACCAAGAACTTGTATATTATATTGAGAAATTAGATATTAATGAAGAAAAAGTACGCTTAAAACAACATTGTGAATATTTTTTTAAAGTAATTGAAGAAGAAGATCAAGCCGGAAAAAAATTAGGTTTTATTGCCCAAGAAATGGGAAGAGAGATCAATACCATTGGTTCTAAAGCCAATCATTCTGAAATTCAAAAATTAGTCGTACTAATGAAAGACGAACTTGAAAAAATAAAAGAACAAACTAATAACGTTTTATAATTAATTCATGGGGTTAATCTATCAAAAACCGGGAAATGATACGTTTCAACTTAAAGAATTGCTTCCGGGAAAGCCTATGGAAGGCAAATTAATTATTTTTTCTGCTCCTTCAGGTGCCGGAAAAACAACCATTGTTCAATATCTTTTATCCATATTTCCTGAAATTTCATTCTCTATTTCCTGTACAACACGTCCTAAAAGAGAAAATGAAGTTGACGGAAAAGATTATTATTTTCTAACTGAAGAACAATTTCAGGAAAAAATAAAAAATAATGAATTTATTGAATATGAAGAGGTTTATAAAGGACGATATTACGGAACTCTTCATTCAGAGATAGAAAGATTATGGAACCAAGGGAAGCATGTTATTTTCGATATTGATGTAAGGGGTGGACTAAATCTTAAAAAACAATTTAAAGATAGAGCATTGGCAATTTTTATAGCACCTCCTTCTTTAAAAGATCTTGAAGAACGATTGAAAAATAGAAATACTGAAAATTTAGAATCGCTATTAACCAGAATTCAAAAAGCGGATGAAGAGCTTTCTTTTGCCAAAGATTTTGACGCTGTTATTATTAATGATAATTTGGAAAAAGCTCAAAATAAAGCTAAAACGTTAGTAAAGAATTTTCTCGATATAAAAGAATAAACTAATTACTTTCTTCTACCTCGAAAAAAAATGCCTTTATCATTCCGCTAAAATATACATTTTGTTTAAAAAATAGTATCATAAAAACTATAGGGTTTAAAAATATGAATTTTTAAGAGCTTAATTTGCTTAAAAAATCATTCGGGAAAGCACAATTTACCTAAACATTTTTTAAATTCATGTAGCATTTACAATATCCATTGGCTTAAATAACAACTAAGTCTTCATTGATATTTATAGTTTTTTTAAATTTGAATAATCTTATTTCAAATGAACTAAATTATTCATAATTAACCAACTACTATTTTTTTATATTTTCATGAAAGGAAGGATAAACAAGAAAAACAGTAAAAAGGAAATTCCCTATAAGCTCTATTATTGGCTAACGGGTTTTATTATTTTTTTATCTGTGCTTTTCTTTTTTAGAACTTCACTCATTATGTATTATTACATTATAAAAGAAAAATTAGCTATTGGTGAATTCGGAAATGCAAATTTTCAAAAGAGCATTAAAATTTCTGAAGCCGAAAAGATTCAGGCTGTTTTTAAAAAATATAAAAATTATGCTTTCGGGTTGGATATAAGTCAACATCAAGGTAAAATACTTTGGGATAGCGTGCAAGACATTCATAAAGATATTCCTGTTTCCTTTGTTTTTGTTAGAGCAACCCGAGGGGCTTTTACTCAGGATGCTTTTTTCAAAAAAAATTGGAAAAATCTTACGAAAAAAAAAATACTTAAAGGCGCATATCATTATTATGATGTGAACAGAAATTCTACCCTACAAGCAGAAAACTTTATTAAAACCGTAACTTTGGATAAAGGTGATTTGCCTCCCGTACTTGACGTGGAAGATCTGCCCAAAAATCAATCGTTGGAATTATTGAAATCAGGACTTATCAATTGGTTGAACTTAGTTGAAAAAAACTATAATGTGAAGCCCATTATTTATTCTAATGATTCATATTTTATCTATCATATTTCGGATCTTGATTTAAGTGAATACATTATATGGACGGCAAACTATAACCCTATAGAAAGTCCTTTGCACCAAAAATGGATTTTTTGGCAATTTACGGAAAAGGGGATTGTCAAAGGATTTACACAAAATTTTGTAGACATCAATGTATTTAATGGAAGCATAGAAGAGTTACAAAGACTTACTCTTTAAAAAAATAAGGGTAGAAATATTTCCACCCTTATTGCTCTAACTAAGTATAAATTTATTTGAAAGAAATTTACTTTAAAAAAAATTAATTTACTTTTAAATTATATGCTACCAATAAAATCTAGAAATATTATTTGATCATGACTAAATAATTAACATTTACTATTTTATCAATAAAACTTATAATTTAAGTTAATATTTTCAAAAAACTTGCCAAAAAGTCCTTTAGATAAAGAGCATACATTAATAAATACTTGACTTTAGGGGTATGCTTATTGTATATTTGTAATCTAAACATAATTTTAATAATGAAAACTTCAGATTTTGATTTTAAATTACCTCCTGAACTTCTTGCGGATAGACCTTCCAAAAACAGAGATGAGGCAAGGCTAATGGTGGTACATAAAAATACAGGAGAAATAGAACATAAATTATTTAAAGATGTCATTGATTATTTTGATGAAGGAGATGTATTTATTTTAAATAATACAAAAGTATTTCCGGCTCGTTTATATGGTAACAAAGAAAAAACAGGAGCTCAAATAGAAGTTTTTTTATTAAGAGAGCTGGATGCTGAGTCAAGAATTTGGGATGTATTGGTAGATCCTGCAAGAAAAATAAGAATTGGAAATAAATTATTTTTTACGGAAGATGACAGTCTAGTGGCTGAAGTTGTAGATAATACTACTTCCCGAGGCAGAACCTTACGTTTTTTATTTGACGGTTCTTATGAAGAATTCAGAAGAAAATTAAAAGAATTAGGAGAAACTCCTCTTCCAAAATATATAAAAAGAAAACCTGATTCAGAAGATGCTGAAAGATATCAAACCATCTATGCAAAAGAAGAAGGTGCAGTTGCTGCTCCAACGGCAGGACTACATTTTTCAAAACATCTGTTAAAAAGATTGGAAATTAAAGGTATCGAATTTGCTGAAATTACTTTACATGTAGGATTAGGTACTTTTGCTTCAGTAGAAGTGGAAGATCTTTCCAAACATAAAATGGAAAGTGAACAAATTTCCATTTCAGAAAAAACTTGTAAAATAGTAAATCATGCCATTGAGACCAAACACCGTGTATGTGCTGTGGGTACAACTTCCATGAGGGCTATTGAAACTTCAGTTTCTGCTAATAAACGATTAAATCCATACGAAGGATGGACCAATAAATTTATTTTCCCTTCTTATGATTTTGGTATTGCTGATTCCATGATTACCAACTTTCACACTCCTAAATCAACTTTAATGATGATGGTTTCAGCTTTTGCCGGATATGATTTAATTATGAAAGCTTACAAAGAAGCTATTAAAGAAAATTATAAATTCTACTCCTATGGAGATGCCATGTTAATCATTTAATTATAGCATTATAGTAACTTTGAATCAAAATAAGAAAGATATAAGAGCCTTAAGTTTACAAGAACTTGAGGCTTATTTTTCCTCAATAGGAGAAAAACCTTTTCGAGCCAAACAGGTTTATGAATGGCTCTGGAATAAAAATGCTCATTCTCTTTCAGAGATGACCAATCTTTCCAAATCTTTACGTGAAAATTTAGAAAATCATTTCTCGATCAAGCCGGCAGAGATCCACGTCATGCAAAGATCTATCGACGGAACTATTAAAAATGCCGTAAAATTACACGACGGAAATGTTGTGGAATCGGTTCTGATTCCTACCACTAAACGGACTACGGCTTGTGTTTCTTCGCAAGTTGGATGCAGTTTGGATTGCACTTTTTGCGCTACGGCACAATTAACACGAATGAGAAATTTAACTGCCGCAGAAATCGTAGATCAGGTAACCTTAATTGATAAACAAAGCAGAGAATATCATCAAAAGCCTCTTTCCAATATAGTATTTATGGGAATGGGAGAACCTTTACTCAATTATTCTTCTGTAACGGATGCAATCCGAAAGATCACGGAGGACAAAGGATTAGGAATGTCTCCCAGAAGAATTACCGTTTCTACTTCCGGAATTCCTAAACTGATTGAAAAACTAGCAGATGAAAATTTAAAAGTTAAATTAGCCTTATCCTTACATTCAGCCATTGAGGAAAAACGCAATCAATTAATGCCATTTAGTGTTAAATTTCCTCTAACAAGTATAATGGAATCCCTATCCTATTGGTATCAGAAAACTAAAAGTAGAATTACACTGGAATACATTATTTGGAAAGGAATTAATGACGGCAATGAAGATATAAGAGCATTAATAAAATTCTGTAAATCAATACCGTCAAAAGTTAATTTAATACAATACAATTCCATAGAAGGTGGAAAATACTCTCAAGCCAATTCAAACATAATTCAAAACTATGTAACTGCTTTGGAACAAGAAAATATCATTGTTAAAATAAGAAAAAGTAGAGGGGATGATATTGATGCAGCCTGTGGACAACTCGCTAACAAGCATTAATATATAATTAAGTTTTGAAGAAAGTTTAACTTAAATACGAAGTTTACTTACCTAATAATTATTTTTTTAATCTGCTGCATTATTTATCAGAATTGGTATACCATTTATATATTCCTACGAGCGCATTTATTTCATATAATATGGATTGAACAGCAAAAATATAATTATGCGAAATCAGATTTAATGATAACCAAACTAAATTACTAACACTCCACAAAACCCAGGAAAAAGGTTGTCTCATGATCATAGTAAATTGAGCAGACACTCCTATCATAAAAGCAATACAATTAAGTAAAAGTATGTAAGGAGAAGAATCTTTTTTAAAAAAATAATCACCCAAGAAAAACATAAGAATTATTCCTATTATACAGAATAAGATCGTACATATTAAGGCTTTTTGATTCATTTTTGATACTTTGATTTTTCCTTCTTGATCTTGATTTTTTTTCTTAGTCCATAGAATCAGCCCGAAAATATGAGTTATAAAATAATATAGATTGCTACATGCCATACCAACATTTCCAAATAACAGATGGGTATATATCTCGCCAATATTTGCCGACATTCCCAATAAATTGGATACTATCGGCGATCTATATACTAACACGTTAACACAAACATAACCAAGCAAAGCGGTTACGGTAAAAATTAGTATATGGGAAAGTGTTTCAGCATTGTCTTTCCACATAGCATATCCCAAGTATATGGTTAAAAAAAACGCAACAATAAACCAGGTAATTCTAAGTATTTTTTCAAATTTCTTTGTAAACATTTTACTTAATTATTATATTTTATTTTCTTTTAATTGTTACTCCGTTCTCTGATACATACACCCCCGATAAAATACATACGGTACCTAGAAAAGTAATCATCGTTATACTTTCCTTTAAAATAATTGATGCTGAAATGATTGCTATCAACGGTACAAAGTAGATATAATTGGTTGTTTTTATAATTCCTATTTTCTTTATTGATAAATTCCAGGTAAAAAAACATACCATAGATGCTATAATTCCTAAAAATAAAAGATTAAAAATTACCGTAGGTGTTAGCAATACATCTTTTTGAAATTTGAAAGGTGCTATTAAAATAAAAGGTATTATAGTTACTATTCCATAAAAAAATAATTTACGGGTTATAAAAAGTATGGAATAGGTATTACTGAGCTTATTTAAAATTAAGGTATAGATTGTCCAAGAAAGTACTGCCGTTAAAGCCAATAAATCTCCCCAAAAGTTTATCTCGAGTATGAAATTACCATTAAATATTATTAAAAAAACTCCAAATAAAGCTAATAAAGAACCATATACTAAATTTTTGGTTACTTTTTCTTTTTTATTTATTAGTATAGTAAAAAAAGCGGTTACTATGGGATTAGTAGACAATATTAATGATACATTAGAAGTTAAAGATAACTTCAAAGCTATATTTTCTGTTATAAAGTATATTGTTCCTCCAAATAACCCGATTAACAAGAACAGAAATTCATCTTTATAATTTTTTGAAAAAATTACCTTAGGAGAAAAAAACCATATACATATATAAGCTAATAAAAAACGGTATAAAAAGATCTCTACCGGACTTAATCCGTCATTCATTAATACTTTGGTTGAAATAAAGGTAGTACCCCATATACAAATCGTTATTATAGCTAAAATATGATATTTTAAATTTTTGTTTTTCATGTATTTAGTTAGTATTATAATAAAAAAGAACTGATAGTTTTATAAAACTATCAGTTTATTCCAAGATTAAAAAATATACTAGTTTCTTAAAAATTCATCTATATGCCTAGCCGTTTTTCTTCCGGAAGCGATGCTTGTCACCACCAAAGATTGTCCGCTCACACAATCTCCTGCTGCAAAAATTTTATCCACATTGGTCTTTCTTGTTTCATCGGTATGAATATTTTTTCTTTCATTCATGATGATCTCCATTTCTTCTAAAAAACCTTCTTGAATGGGATTGACAAATCCAAGGGCCAAAAAAGCCAAGTCAATTTTTAATATTTCGGGTTCTCCCACTTCTTTCATAGTAAATTTACCTGATGAATCTTTTTCCCATTCAACTTCTACTACTTCCACTCCGGTTAATTGTCCATCTTCTCCGATAAATCTTTTGGTATGTAACGACCATCTTCGTTCACATCCTTCTAAATGTGAAGAAGAAGTTTTTAAATAGACCGGAAAAGGAACGGGCCATCGGTTTTCAACTTCTTTTAATTCTTTAGGCTTAGATAGTATTTCAATTTGTATAATATTAGCAGCTCCTTGTCGATTAGCCGTTCCTATACAATCGGAACCGGTATCTCCTCCTCCGATTACCAAAACATTTTTTCCTTTTGCGTTAATAAATTCTTCTTCGGAAATGGTTTCTTTAGCAACGATCTTGTTTTGCATTTTTAAATATTCCATTGCATAATGAACTCCTTTGAGTTCCCTTCCCTCAATTTTCAAATCTCTGGGCGACTGAGACCCGATGGCTATACAAACGGCATCGTAATTTTTTAAAATCTCTCTTCCTTTTATATCTTTGCCCACTTCAGTATTGACTATAAATCCAATGCCCTCCTCCTTCATCAAATCAACACGTCTTTGAACTACATTTTTGTTTAATTTAAAATCGGGAATACCATAACGAAGCAATCCGCCTATGCTCGTATCTTTTTCATAAACTGTTACAGTATGTCCTTTTTTATTGAGTTGATTGGCTACTGCCATTCCTGCAGGACCTGATCCAATAACAGCTACTTTTTTTCCTGTTCGTGCAGTTGGAATTTGTGGCTTCATGAATCCCTCCGAATAGGCATGTTCCATCACGGCCGCCTCATTTTCTCTAATGGTAACAGGCGAATCTTCAATCGCCAATACACAAGTTTTTTCGCAAGGTGCCGGACATACTCTGCCTGTAAATTCAGGAAAATCGTTGGTAGATTGTAAACTTCGAGCAGCCCTTTTCCAATTTCTTTTATAAATTAGATCTTGCCATTCGGGCATTTTATTTCCTAATGGACAACCGTATTGACAAAATGGAACTCCGCAGTCCATACATCTAGATGCTTGTAAGAATCTATCTTCTGTATTTAATGTCTGCTCTACTTCTCCATAATCCGAAATTCTTTCATGTCTAGGGCGATACCCTGCCTCTTTTCTATTTATTGTTAAAAATGCTTTAGGATTTCCCATTTTATACCTTATAATATCTTAATAATCGTATTCTAGTTTTGAAATTTTCTCATTTATTGCGCGAATTTTTTCTTCTTGCAAAACTCTTTTATATTCTATTGGAGTAACTTTAATAAAAGAATTTACTTCGTTTATCCAATTATCCAATAACCTTTTAGCAAGTGGGCTTGAAGTGTGTTTGTAATGATTGCTAATAAGATCATTTAATTCACGTATATCGCTAATGTCTTCAATTAAGGAAAGTTCTACCATTTCCATATTGCAATAGTAATCGAAATCGCCATCCGGATTATATACATAAGCGATACCGCCACTCATACCGGCTGCAAAATTTCTTCCTGTTTTACCCAGCACTACCGTTCTTCCTCCGGTCATATATTCACAACAATGATCTCCTGCGCCTTCAACTACTGCAAGAGCTCCACTGTTTCTTACGCAAAAACGCTCTCCTACCTGACCGTTAATATATACTTCGCCTGAGGTCGCACCATATAAAAGTGTATTTCCCGCTATAATGTTGTTTTCAGGCATAAAGTTAGATGAATCGGGAGGCAACAAAATAATCTTACCGCCAGACAATCCTTTTCCCAAATAGTCATTTGCATCCCCTTTTAATGTAAAAGTGATTCCTTTGGATAAAAAAGCTCCGAAGCTTTGACCTGCAGATCCTTTAAATGTGCAATGAATGGTATTATCCGGTAATCCTTCGTTACCGTATTTTTTTGCCACTTCTCCTGACAGCATTGCTCCCACTGCTCTATCCGTATTTTGAATGGTACGTTTCAATGATACGGGCATGGATTGATCTATGGCATTGCGACAAGTGTTTATTAATTCTCTATCTAAAACTTTATCTATTTTATGATCTTGAAGTTTATTATGTTTTAAAGAATTTTTATTTTTTTCGGGATAATATAATATTCTGCTTAAATCTAATTTTTCAAATCTTGGATTTTGAAGAGTGGATTTGGACTTTAACAGATCTGTTCTTCCCACAATATCGTCTAATTTGGTAAATCCCAGTGAGGCTAAATGTTCTCGTACTTCCTCTGCTAAGAAGGTAAAGAAATTTATAAGATAATCACTTTTACCGCTAAATTTTCCCCTTAATTGCTCATTTTGAGTTGCTACTCCTACCGGACAAGTATTCAAATGACACTTTCTCATCATAACGCAGCCCAAAATAATCAAAGCACTGGTTGCAAAACCAAATTCTTCGGCTCCCAGCATTGCGGCTATGACAATATCTCTGCCTGTTTTTAATTGTCCGTCTGTTTGAAGGCGAATGTTACCTCTAAGATTATTTAACACCAATGTTTGTTGGGTTTCAGCTAATCCGATTTCCAGTGGTAATCCGGCATGTTTAATAGAGCTTAACGGACTGGCACCCGTTCCTCCGTCGCACCCGCTGATTAAAATTAAATCTGCCTTTGCTTTTGCCACTCCGGCAGCTATGGTTCCTACACCACTTTCTGAAACCAATTTTACGCTAATTATAGCTTTTGGATTCACATTTTTTAAATCATAGATTAATTGTGCCAAATCTTCAATAGAATATATATCGTGATGAGGTGGCGGTGAAATCAATGAGATACCGGGTATGGAATGTCTTGTTTTGGCTATAATTGTGTCAACTTTAAATCCGGGCAATTGTCCTCCTTCTCCCGGCTTAGCTCCTTGGGCTACTTTAATTTGAATTTCATCTGCATTTACTAAATATTCCGTTGTAACTCCAAATCTTCCTGAAGCTACTTGTTTGATCGCTGATCTAGCATTAGTTGAAAAACGTTCTTTTAGTTCTCCTCCTTCTCCTGTATTACTTTTTCCCCCGATCGTATTCATAGCAACCGCTATGGCTTCATGTGCTTCTTTACTGATGGATCCGAACGACATAGCACCTGTAACAAAACGTTTCATAATTTCTGATGCAGGCTCGACTAAATCTATATCAATGGGTTGAGATGTATAATCGATAAAATCTCTTATAAATATTTTATCCTCTTTGTTGTCTACTTCTTGAGTAAATTCTTTAAATTTATTGTAATCTCCGGTTCGTGTGGCAATCTGAAGTTTTGCGATGGTTTCCGGATTCCAAGCATGGGCTTCTCTTCCTTTTCTCCATGCATACATTCCTAAATTGTCGTATATGGTTGAATCATGTGCCCCTTCGAATGCTTCTTTAAACGATTGGATGGTATCGTATGCTATGTCTTCTAAGTCTATACCTTCTATTTTTGAAATGGTGTGACCAAAATAATCAGACAATACTTTTGAACTTATTCCGATCGCCTCAAATACTTGAGCTCCTATATAACTTTTAAGGGTAGATATTCCCATTTTAGAAAGAACTTTCAATAATCCTTTATGTATGGATTTCATGTAATTTCTTTCTGCTGTTGAAAATACCATTTGTATTTCTCCTTTTTCAACCAAATCATTCAACATGGCAAATGACAGGTATGGATTTACCGCATTGGCTCCGTATCCAAATAATAAGGCAAAATGCATAACCTCTCTCGGTTCTGCTGATTCTACCACCAAATCAATTTGCATACGTTTTCTCTTTTTAATCAAATAATGATGGACAGAAGAAACTGCTAATAATGAAGGAATGGCTATATGGTCCAGGTCAGCTTTTCTATCACTTAAAATAATATAATTGCTTCCTTTGTCCACTGCTTCTTCCGCAGTTTTACAAAGTTCTTCAATACCTTTTTTCAACCCGTAAGCATACTCATCCGGTTGATACGTAAAGGTTATAGGAATTACTGTCGATTTAAATCCTTTATACTCTAAATTTTCGAGCAGATCCAATTCTTTATTGGTTATAATGGGATAGGCCAGTCCAACCATTTTACAATGTTCGGGCATGGGCTCTAATATATTTTTATGTAAAGAACCTATATATCCGGCTAGGGACATTACTAATTCTTCTCTTATGGGATCAATGGGTGGATTGGTTACCTGCGCAAAATGTTGCCTGAAATAGGAAAATAAACGATTGGGTTCTTTGGATAATATTGCCAAAGGAGTATCGTTTCCCATAGAGCCCACCGGTTCTTTTCCGTCCTTCGCCATCGGAATTAATAGTTTCTCTATATCTTCACGATAATATCCATATGCTGATAACATGACATCCAAATTCGGAACTTCATATTTCACGCTTCTTCCCGAAGATATATCATCTAAAGAAATTCTGTTTTTATCTAACCATTGTTTATACGGATAAGCATTTGCTAATTCTTCTTTTAATTCTTTATCATACTGAACACTACCATTTACAGTATCAATTAATACCATTTTTCCTGGTTTTAATCTTCCTTTTTCCCTGATTTCTGAGGGATCAAAGGTAACTACTCCTGTTTCTGAAGCTACTACCATCATATCATGATGGGTAATGAGATATCGTGCGGGACGTAATCCATTTCTATCCAACAATCCCCCGGCATATCGCCCGTCACTGAATAAAATGGTCGCCGGTCCGTCCCACGGTTCCATAAGAATGCTGTGGTATTCATAGAAGGCTTTCAGTTCGGATGAGATCGGATTTTTATCATTCCATGATTCCGGAACCATCATGGCCAATGCATGGGGCAAGGACTTGCCAGACATTACTAAAAATTCTAATACATTATCAAAAGATGAACTGTCGCTCATTCCCTGCTGCACAATCGGCCATATATCTTCTATATTTCCTATTTTTTCTGATTTTAAAACGCTTTCACGTGCTTCCATCCACAACCTGTTTCCTTTGATGGTGTTGATTTCACCGTTATGCCCGACTAAACGAAAAGGCTGAGCTAAATCCCAGGTTGGAAAAGTATTGGTACTGAACCTTGAATGAACTAAAGCAATAGCACTGGTAAAATTAGGATGTAATAAGTCAGGAAAATAATGTCTTAGTTGTAAAGATGTCAACATTCCTTTATATACAATGGTTTTGGTTGACAAACTTACTATGTAACACCCGCGCTTATTTTTTATATCTGATTCTAATAATGCTTTTTCAAATTTTTTTCTAAGTAAATACAGTTTCAGTTCTAATACTTCTTGTGAATATTCTTCTCCTTTTATGAATATCTGCTTTATAATCGGCTCATTTGCCATTGATATTTCTCCAAGTATATCACTATTAACAGGTACATCCCGCAAGGCTAAAAAACTTAATCCTTCTTTTTTGATTAATTCGGACAGTAATTCAAATGCCTTTTTTTCTTCTTCTTTTTCTTTAGGGAAAAATAACAACCCGCTCCCATATCTGCCCTTTTCCGGAACTGCTATTCCTTGAAGAAGAACAAATTCATGAGGTATTTGCACCATAATTCCGGCTCCATCTCCGGTTTTATTATCGGCGCTTTCAGCTCCTCTGTGGGTCATATTTTCTAAAACTTGAAGTCCGTTTTCAACAATTGAATGGGATCTGACACCTTTGGTGTGGACTATCATACCTACTCCACACGCGTCATGCTCAAATTCCGGATCATATAATCCTTTTTTACAGTATTCACTTTTCCACATAATTTTTACTCAGAATTTTTTAAGTTATAAAAGTAATAATTATAAATATAAATTATTGCATAAATTGCATTATAATTTGTTATTAATAAATTATAAACATAAATTATCTAGTATTTTATACCTTAAAACGCATAGGAAGATTCGATATTATCAATTGATTTTTGAAAAATTAATATCCATCGGAGTTTTTTACTGAAAATAAGATATATTAATATTTTTATATTTTACAATTAATTTAACATTAATTTAAAAATAAGACAACTTTCATGTACTATATTTGCGTTATAAATTCAATTAACACAATTTTATTAAGATAATCGTAAAACAATCACTATGTCATTTAAAGCGAAATTAGAAGTAGAAGGGAAATCATATAATGTTTTGAATATTAATTACTCTTTAGCTCAGGAAACAGATCCGACCGGTCGCCCTTCTTCTCAAACCAGAGGGGGAAGGATTGAAGTTTCAATTGAATCTACCGGTGAAACTGATATTTTTGAGTGGATGACAAATAGCTTTGAAAGAAAAGATGGTAAAATAGTATTCATTAAAAGAGACAACAATTCTACTTTAAAAGAATTATATTTTTTTGATGGATATGTTGTGAAATATAAAGAAAATTTTGATTCTTACGGTAAATCTCCTCTTACGGAAACTTTTACTATTTCTGCTAAGAGTATTAAAATGGGAACCGGAGAGCATATTAATGAATGGATTTAAGATTAAAAATCTTTTAATCGGAATTAATAACTGAATTATCGGTTTAAATTAAATTTACACATATTGTATGGTATTTTTATTTAATTAAAAAATTCTATTATCCGTTTTGGTAAGATTTGTAAAGTGGTTTCGGATATTAAGTTTCTAATTTAAAAAATACTTTATTCTTATAAAAAAATAAAACGATGAATTTCAAGAAATTCATCGTTTTTTTATGAGTGTTATAATTAATAACTATTTTACATATTATTGTTCCGCCAATTTTTCTTTAATGCGGGTTTCAATTTCCTCTAATAGTTCCGGATTATCTTTTAATAACTGCTTAACAGAATCTCTTCCTTGTCCAAGTTTTGTATCTTGATAGCTGAACCAGGATCCGGATTTTCCGACAATTCCCATTTCAACTCCTAAATCCAGGACTTCTCCAACTTTGGAAATTCCTTCTCCGTACATAATATCGAATTCTGTTTGACGGAATGGTGGGGCTACTTTATTCTTAACTACTTTTACTTTCACTCTGCTTCCTATTGCATTATCACCATCCTTGATCGGTGAGCCTGATTTACGTATATCAATTCGGACTGAAGCATAGAATTTTAATGCATTTCCTCCGGTAGTTGTTTCCGGGTTTCCAAACATTACTCCAATTTTTTCTCTAAGCTGATTGATAAATATTACGGTACATTTAGTTTTACTAATGGTAGCGGTTAGTTTTCTAAGAGCCTGAGACATTAGTCGTGCATGAAGACCCATTTTAGAATCTCCCATTTCTCCTTCTATTTCTGCTCGAGGAGTTAATGCTGCTACTGAATCGATAACTACAATGTCAATAGCACCTGATCGAATCAGATTATCGGCGATTTCCAATGCTTGTTCTCCATCGTCCGGCTGAGAAATAATCAGATCGTCCAAATTGATGCCCAGACGTTGAGCATAGGTTGGATCGAATGCGTGTTCTGCATCAATGAATGCTGCTATTCCTCCTTTTTTCTGAGCTTCTGCTATTGCGTGTAACGTAAGTGTTGTTTTACCCGATGATTCCGGACCAAATATTTCAATAATTCTTCCTCGTGGATAGCCTCCGACCCCTAAAGCCAAATCCAAACCGAAAGATCCGGTAGGAATGGTGTCTACTTCTTCAACAGGCTTATCTCCCATTCGCATGACTGATCCTTTACCATAGGTCTTGTCTAATTTGTCTAAAATTAGATTCAACGCCTTCTTCTTTGCTTCTGAATTGTTTGCGTCTTTGCTTTCTTTTTCTGCCATTATTTGTTTTACTTTTTATATATATTTAATTTTTCAATTGTTTTAATCCTTTAAAATATTCGTTGTTTACGAAATATCTAAGTTAACTAATGTTTATCTTAAAGATTCATAGTTTTAAGGATTTGCTCTGCATGATTCTTTGTTTTTACTTTGGTAATAATTTTTTTAATTATTCCATTTTCATCAACTATATAGGTATATCGTAAGATGCCTTCGTATTCTTTTCCCAAAAATTTTTTCTTACCCCATGCTCCAAATGATTCTATTATTTTTTTATCAACGTCTGCTATAAGCGGAAAAGGAAATGAATATTTATCATGAAATGATTTTTGTTTATCTACTGAATCTTTACTTATTCCTATGATTTGATAGCCTTCTTTTTGAAGAGTTGCATAATTATCTCTAAGATTACATCCTTCAGCTGAACAACCCGGAGTATTTGCTTTGGGATAAAAATATATGATAAGTTTTTTTCCTTTAAAATCTGAATATTTAATTATTTTTCCTTCTTGGTCAAGTCCTTCAAAATCAGGAATCTTATCCCCTATTTTTAACATCGTTTTGGGTTTAAACTTTTGGTTATGTAAAGATATTCATAAAAAATATAAGTATCAATTTTTTCAAAACTCTAAATTACATATCCTTACCAACCACCAACCTAAGCAATTATATATCAAACCATTAAGCAACCAAATAATTCTCAGCTATAAATTTTCCATTTCTTTCAATTAAGTGTAAGTAAATTTCATGAAATACTGAAATTTTAAATGTTATAGTATAAGATCCTTGTAACTTTTGATTACTTCATATCCTTTGTTTTGAAAATAGGTTTCCGAACATTCTAATTTTTCGGCCATAATAAAATCTCCTCCCCAAGCTCCCAGACTCTTAACAAACCCCGGATAATCACTGAATAAAACTTTTTTTACTGTATCTATATTGATAAACTCTGAAATCAATTGTTCATGTTCTGAAATAAGAATCCTAAATTGATTAAAGGTAATTTTTGGGTCAATAATTTCTCGGGTTATATTTGAAATGGCATCTATGAGATGTTCCGACTTCGTTTTTTGTTTATAATGCTGTATTCCTTCTCTTGAATTTTGTTTTTGATTCAAATAAATAAATAAAAGATTTTCCGTTATTGCGGAAGATATTTCTACCTTTTCAATTTTCTTTACTTCATTTTCTTTTAGTTGATAGGTAATAGGTGTATGGGCTTCGGCACAGGCTATATCATAACCGCTTCCTCCAAAAGTTTTTTCTAATAATTTATAGGGATTTACTTTTGTCCATTGTGCTATATTATTGATTAAGGTTGAACTGGTTCCTAAGCCCCAATTTTCGGGAAAGTCCAACCGAGTTATACATTCGTATCCTACTTTATTTTCAAATTTCGTGCTTCCTAATTTTTGTATTTCTTGGAAAATATGGAGTAATTGTTTTGAAAAATTTAAATTCGTCGTTTCATCGATTTTATTGCTGTTGATATCTAAAACGGTTTTAAACCATAATTTTCCATCACTTTTATAGGCAGTCCATACCAATTTATTAGAAAATTCTTGAGTTTGGTGTATTTGAAGAGATTGTCCTAATCGAGTGGGTACGGCTAAACTTACGGCACCATCCAGTACCGTATATTCTCCGGTTAAAAGTAATTTTCCGTTACTTTTAAATTTTTGTAAAATACTCAAATTATGAGAGTTTATTCTGTTTATTTTTGAAGATATTTAGCAAATGATTCATCTAATAGCGCCGGCATACTTACACGTCCATTAACTACACTTACTACTTCTGCTTTTGCTTCAGAACATACTTTGTTGTCGGACTTGCGTATAATTTTTTGATTAAATATATAACGGATTCCTTCTTTTTCCAATGAATCTATGGTACATAAAAATTTTTCTCCTCCTTTTAGTGAACTCATATAGCGTACATGAATGCTTATTAATACTAAATCGATTCCTTTTTGGTGTAAATCATAGAAATCAAGCCCATTATGTTCTAGAAATTCATGACGGCCTACTTCATAATAGTGTTGATAATTTGCATTGTTTACGATGCCTTGTGCATCACATTCATAATCTCGTACTTTTAAATCGATTTCAAAAAGAGGAGTATTCATAATTTAATTTTTTATACGTAATAGTAAACTCTAATTTATGAAAAATTTCGCTTATAAAAAAGGAATTGTAAGATTTTTATTCATGGTTTTTAGGTGAATATATACCAGAGTATTCCTATATTTAAACGAAAATCTGTATATGGATTGAGAGGTGAACTGTAGAATTTGTAACCACTAAAACTGGAGTTAAAATGTTGCCCTTCCAGTATAATCAACATTCTCTTGACTTTAAAATGCAGAAATAAATCTAATACGGGATATTCTCCGATATTATAATTTTCTGTTTTTGATTGTAATCTAAACTCGTTGGTTACCGGTAAAAAGAGTCTGGATTGAAATTTATTAAAGTAATAAGCATTTAACCCTAATTGGAATTCTGCATTATTTTTAAATGCTTTTGATTGGTAATAAATGGTTGCTCTACCAATGAAATCCGGCAAGGGTAAGAGTTGTTTATTACCGGTAACATTTTGATAAGCTAAATTAGTTTCCAAATGGAATTTTTTATATTGAAAACTGTTTTTCAAACCTACTTGTACTACATCCACTGAAGAACCGGCTTGTTTAGGAAGATAATCACTATCTAAATAGGTATAATTTTTTATATTATAAAATTGTGTAAAAACTCTTGTATTATAAGGTTTTATATGTAATTCTCCTCCCGCTTGAACTGTTCTTTCTTTTTTCGGGTCATCCATAAAATAATTCATGGATTTATAAAAACTTTGATTATACAGCAAGTTTAATGACGGTATCTGAGATTTAACTCCTACATTAGCTTCTAAATAATAATCTTTTAAAGGACTGACTATTAAATGATTGTCTAAGTAATACGAATTTTTAAATTCATCTCCCGTCATTGCCTCTCCTTGTGATTTTAAAACAATTTCTTTCTTCCAGTTAAATGCAAGTTTTCCGGCTATTCCCACTCGATTGTCTTTAAGATTTTTAGGAAAGGAAATACTTGGATCTACTATTCGGTCAAAATTAAATTCTAAATGTTCATATTTAAGTCCTGTTTCCAAATGTAATTTATCGCTCCAATCAAAAACTGCCATGGATTGATTGGTAATCTTTCTAAGTTTTTTGGTGTTGTAATGACTTTTCAAATTGTCTACATCAAAAATACCTTGTTTATCTGAAAAATAGGTATTTAGATTTTTAAATTCTTCATAGGTAAAGTGGGAAGATTCTGCCGAAAAAATATTTTTTATAGATAACGGATAGGTGTTATGTCCCGAATTAAGTATTCCTAATTGTTGACCGACATAAAATCTTCTTCTTCCATATTTTGATTGCGCTCCTGTAAGGTTTACTTCCATTCGGTCCCGATCTTTAAATCGGCTGTCTCCATCTTCGAAATTTTTTGGAAATTGAATTCCTCCGTTTTCTTCATCGTCTACATTAGCTGTTATATAGTGAGTCCACAAATTATATTTTTGATTTTTGGTATGATAGGCAAGTGTGAATAAAAGTGAATTATTGGAAGCTAATTGTTCTAAATATTTTCCTTCTGAACGTAATCCTCTGTATTGTATGGAATAATTTAGCCTTGAATTGATATTATGTGTAAATAAACTTGATAATGAATGGCCTTGTTTATATCCATTGTTGTATTGGAATTCGGTCATCGGGGTCTGAACATCAAAATATCTTACTTCATCAGCTTCTATTAGGTTAAAAGATTTTCCCGTAGGAATTAAATCTATTCCTGAGTTAATTTTAGTTGAAAATAATAAAGGATTAAAAGTATGTCCTATATTGGAAAACGGCATGGCGCCAAAACTATCTTTGTGATTGTACATTCTATTGCTATAGTATTTATCTATAGTTAAAATGGTATCAAAGATTTTTTTCGGATGGTCTTCCGTCCAATATTTATAGGATTGTATGGTTGGGTTATAAATTTTAATTGAATCAGAAGAGATAGTTTTACTGTTTGTTACAGGCATTTCGTTTGTGTTCCCTTCTGAAACCTGAGCAAAAGAAAATATTGAAACTATGCTTGAAAATAAACAGATAAAATATATTCTAATTCTACTCATGTACGTAAACAATATGCAAATATAAAAATAAAAAAACGGCAAAAAAACCGACTGTTTACTCTATATGTTATATTATTCTTAATATCTGTTAAAATAATGCCGAATATCATTATTTACGTTCTGTATTTAAAATTATTTTGGTGTTTATTAAAATGCTATCTATAAAAAAACCACCTTAAATAAGGTGGTTTTTTGTGTATATAATCTATTAATACCCTTTATTTTGTTGATCTTTGTTCATTCCGGCATTATTATCTATTTCGGATTGCGGTATCGGAAAAGCTAATCTGAAGTCTCCAACTGGGAAAGTAATATCTTGTTCTCCTGTTAAGTCTATTCTTGTTAAGGTTTTATTCCATCTTAACAAATCCCAAACCCTGAATCCTTCTCCTACTAATTCTTTTCTTCTCTCTTCTTTTACATCATCCATGGTTATTGTTGTTAATGGAGTAATTCCTCTTTGAGCTCTAATGCCGTTTACTAATTCTAAGGCTTCAGCAGTAGAACCTCCTCCTCCCATTAATATGGCTTCTGCCTGATTTAAGGCTATTTCTTCATATCTAACTAACTTTTGATTTGATTCTCCTGTTAATAACGGATATTTACCTTCAATATAGGTTGCATTTTTGGATGAATTTTGACGCAACATTCCGGTTTTGTCTTTACTATCTTTTTTGATTTTAGCTCTGATATCTTCAGGGTCGTATGCTGCAACTAAACTTGGGTTTAATCGGGTATTGGCATATCCTTCTGATGAAAAAATATAACCTACACTTGAAGTACCAATAGCCCCTGCAACGCCATAAGCTAATTCAAATATTGAGTTAAGCCCTTCTATTCTCCAACTGGTTACATATAAACCTTTGTCAATTGGTGCATATTGAGCCGTAACTTCACCGGCATATTTATATACATTAGTATAGTCTTCTTTGTATAAATAGTATCTCGACATTAATCCGGCTATCGCTCCTTTAGTTAATTTTTGTTTAACATCAATGTTATATACTGATTTTTCATAGGCTTGTTGAAAATCAGATTCGATTTGAGCATAACATTCATCTAAGGTTGCTCTTGATACAGCGAATGTTGCCGGGTTGGTTGTATTATCTAAAATTAAGGGAACACCTAAATTTTTGTCTTGTGTATATTTTTGTCCAAACAATTTTATGAGATCGAAATATGCCCAAGCTCGGATTGCATAGGCTTGTGATTTAATTTCGTCAATTTTTTCTTCCGGAGTTCCATCTGTTATAGTTGCGTTTATGACGATATTTGCATTGGATATTACTCGATAGATTCTTTTCCATGTTTCACTTGCATAACTGTCGGTTGCATTCATGGTAAATTGAGAAACTGTCTGATATCTTCCGGAAGAGCCTGTTGAGAACATTTCATCACTTCCTCTAACTTCTCCGAAAACTACATAATTACATCCGTAATAATATTGGGATCTCATTAAGGCATAAGTTCCGTTCATAAATGTTTCCAGCTGACCCAAAGTAGTAATGGGCGTTTCATCTATTACATCGGTTTGTTGCAATTGCGGGTCTGTAAAATCATCTGAGCATGATACGGTTGAAATTAATGATGATAAAACAGTTGCTAATAATATAATCTTTTTCATGGTTATCTTCTTAATTTTTAAAATCCAACATTAACTCCAACAGTAAATGTTTTTAATATAGGTTGTTCAAAGTTACTTCCTCCTCCATTGACATTTTGTTCAGGTTCTATTTTCAGATGCCTTACTTTACTGTCAAAACAATAGGTCCAAATATTGGTTCCTCGTAGATATATTTTAAGGTTAGTTAATCCTATATCATCTAATACTGATTTTGAAAAAGTATATCCGATGGTTAAGTCTCTTAATCTGATGAAATCGCCATCATATAAAAATCTGGTTGATGAATAGTTGGATTTTGAAGAATTGGTAAGTATTGGTTTTGGATTCGAAGCATGAGGATTATCCGGCGTCCAGAAATCGCCTTGTTCTTCATATCCTCCATATATATGTATATATTGTCCGTCACTGGTAGTGTAATTTCTCCATCCATCATATATTTTATGTCCGAAATTACCACTGAAGGTTGCAGATAAAGATATTCTTTTATAAGATAGATCTGTTGAAAGCCCTGCCATGTATTTTGGAAGTGTAGTTCCTTGAACGGCTCTTTCTGCTTTATTATAATCGGTAGTTACTTCTCCTCCTTTTCCATTTACATACCATTGTCCTTCTCCTGTAGTAGGGTTAACTCCCGCCCATTTCCTCATATACCAACTTTTTACGGCTTCTCCTTTTCTAACAATATTTACTCCTGTGATGGATTCACCTAACGGAAGATTTGTTACTTCATTTTTTACGTAAGTGAAATTACCGGATAGATACCAGTTGAACCCGTCAGGGGTATCTGATTTGATTATTGTTCCTCCTAAATCTAATTCAATCCCTTTGTTTACCATATCTCCGGCATTAACTAATACAGTAGAGAATCCTGTGGTTAATGATATACCTTTAGGGAATATTAAATCTTTTGTCTTTTTGTGAAAGTATGAAGCTGAAAAATTCAATCTGTGATTAAAAAATTCTGTTTCGAAACCTGCATCAAACTGTCTGATTTTTTCCCAAGTGAAATCTTTATATCCTAATTGATAGATATATCCTCCCGCAGCATCATTATAATTTAAATCATATCCATATTGTGCAAATGAATTTAAATCGTCATATAGTAATTGATTTCCTAATTCTCCATATGATGCTTTGATTTTTAACAAATCAATGGATGATCCGATTAAAAATCTTTCATTGGAAATATCATAAGCCGCTCCTACAGACCAGAATGTCCCCCATTTATTACCTGAACCAAAGTTATTTAATGCTTCTCTTCTTATCGTTCCGTCCAGAAAATACTTTTTACTGTAATCGTAACTTACATTCGCTGCATATGCATTTCTTGTAGCGATATAGCCATTTCCGGTGGTTTCTTCATTTTTAACAAAATTATCTGTAGAATATAACCCCAGTCTTCCTAATGTAGTATTTGAAGTGCTTAAGTATTTATAGTCTTTTTTATAAGCTTCTTGTATAATTCGTGTATCAAAGTGATGGTTTTCTCCTACTGTGAAAAAGTAATTTAAAATATTCTGAACATTCCAGTTAAAATATCGCACTCTTTCATTAATCATTCTTCCGTTTGTATTAGCTCCGTCTCCATGAATTGGATTATCATATTTATCTCTTTCCATGTTTATATACTCCGGTGCAAAATTTATCACATACCTTAAATTATTAATAATCTTGTACTCACCTTGTATATTAGCAAAAACTCTGGCTGTTTTAGTGGTTATGTAGTTATTTTCCAATAAATACGCGGCATTAAACATACCGTTAAACATTCTTCCGCCTTCTCCTAAATTGTAACTTCCATCCGGATTTTTAGCAGGGTCAGTTGGCAGCATAAAATATTTAGTTAATAACGGATTTGAAAAATATCCTCCGTTTAAAACACTATTTTGTTTGGTATAAGCCGCATTGATATCTGTACGGATGGTTAATTGATCTGTAGCTTTATAATCAGTTGCTAATCTCCCACTAACTCTATCAAAGTCTGTACTTCTTACAGTACCTTCTTGTGAGAAATAATTAAGAGAGGAAGCATATTTTAATTTATCTGAACCTCCGGTTACTCCAATATTTAGGCTGTTTTGAGAGGTATAATCTCTTTCCACAAGTTTAGTCCAATCAGGAACCTCAGTTTTACCATCCCATAACGGCAAAGTGGTTTCTTTTGGAGCCAATTCATTGTTTATATAATCGATGGCTTCTTGTTCTGTTAAATTTCTTTTATTTTTAACCGCTTCTGTTAAAACTCTGTTCCATGTTCCCGGAGTGATTGATTTTGGGCCTTTTACCGCTTTTTTTCCAAAACCTCTTTCCAGGTCAACTGAAAATTTAGCTTTCCCGTTTTTTCCTTTTTTGGTAGTTATCACAATAACCCCCGCTCCTGCATCAGCACCATACAAAGAGGTAGCTGCTGCATCTTTTAAGACTGTATAGGATTCTATATCATTGGGATTTATGGTTGCTAAAACATTCGTTGAAGGGTCTGTTTCGGATTTGTTACGATTATTGGTTAAATTACCTGAAGAAATTCTTACCCCGTCAATGATGTAAATCGGATTGTTATTTCCGTTCACAGAGGTAACTCCTCTCAATCTTATTTGTGCAAGTCCACCCGGCTGACCTGTAGAGGAGTTTACTGATAAACCTGAAACTCTTCCTGCTAAGGCTTTATCAAATGATGCAATCGGGGCATTTGATATGTCAGATCCTTTTACCACAGATGCTGTTCCTACCACATCTTTAGCATCTCTTATTCTACCGAATCCTAAAACAACTACTTCTTCAATTTCCTTTTCGTCTTTTTTCTCGATTTTTTTAGAAAATTTAAATGCTAAATCATCTTTTGCTATTACTTCTTCAGATTCTTCTTCTAAATTCGTAATTACTAAAACATCCCCAACTTTTCCTGCTGATAATTCAAAATTACCGTCATCATCGGTTCTTGTAAAAGTATTCGTTCCCTTAATTTCGACCTTTGCTCCTATGGCAGGTTCACCATCAGCCTCTTGTACATTTCCTTTAATTTGCCCAAAAGCAAATTGACCGGATAAGCACAATCCTAGCACACTTAAAATTTTAAGTTCTTTCCTCATACAATAATATATACTTAGTTAAACAACAAAATTCTAACATTTTTTTAATATATCCAAAAATAATATTAAATTATCTTAAAATAATAGCTATTTGTTATAAATATAGTTAAATTATTACATATATATTAAATAATGAAAAAATTATACTTAATTCTTTGAAAGAACACTATAATATAAGATGGTTGGGAAATAAAAAAAGCTGTATGAAATTTCATACAGCTTTTATATTAGTTATGTATAATTTTAAAATTTAAATCTTCAATTTTTTCTTAACTTCTACTTCTTCGTATACTTCCAATAAATCACCTATCTGAATATCATTATAATTCTTAATATTCAATCCACATTCGTATCCTTTGCTTACTTCTTTTACATCATCTTTAAATCTTTTTAAGCTTTCAAGCTCACCGGTATATACTACTATACCTTCTCTAATGATACGAATTTTAGAGTTTCTGTTAATAGTTCCATCTAAAACCATACATCCGGCAATAGTACCCACTTTGGAAATTTTAAAGGTTTCTCTGATTTCAACATTTCCAATAATTTGTTCTCTGATTTCAGGAGAAAGCATACCTTCCATAGCTTCTTTAACATCGTTAATTACGTCGTAGATAATGGAATAGGTTCTAATTTCGATTTCTTCTCTTTCTGCTAATTCTCTGGCACTTTGGTTTGGACGAATGTTAAATCCAATTAATATGGCATCTGAAGCTGCTGCTAATAAGATATCAGACTCTGTAATCTGTCCAACTCCTTTGTGGATGATATTGATTTGTATCTGATCATTAGATAATTTTTGTAAAGAATCTGTTAGTGCTTCTACTGAACCATCTACATCTCCTTTTAGGATAATGTTTAATTCTTTAAAATCACCTAACGCAATTCTTCTTCCAATTTCATCTAAGGTGATATGTTTTTGAGTTCTTATGGATTGTTCTCTGATTAATTGCTCTCGTTTGTTAGCAATTTGTTTTGCTTCTTTCTCATCCTCAAATACCCTAAATTTGTCCCCTGCAGTTGGCGCTCCATCTAAACCTAAAACCGTAACGGGAACTGATGGACCTGCTTCTTTCATTGGTTTTCCCCTTTCATCCATCATAGCTCTTACTTTACCGTGATTTTTTCCCGCTAAAATGTAGTCTCCAACTCGTAAAGTCCCATTTTGTACTAATATGGTTGATACATAACCTCTTCCTTTATCTAAGGCTGCTTCAATAACCACTCCATTAGATAATCGGTTAGGGTTGGCTTTTAATTCCAATATTTCAGCTTCTAATAATACTTTTTCAAGCAGAATATCAACATTGGTTCCAAACTTAGCGGAAATTTCTTGGGATTGAATATTACCTCCCCAATCTTCTACTAATAAGTTCATTTGCGATAATTCTTCCTTGATTTTATCAGGGTTGGAATTAGGCTTATCAATTTTATTAATTGCAAATATCATAGGAACTCCCGCTGCTTGAGCGTGACTGATTGCTTCTTTGGTTTGAGGCATCACATTATCATCTGCTGCAACTACGATAATTGCTAAATCGGTTACTTGAGCACCCCTTGCACGCATGGCGGTAAAGGCTTCGTGTCCGGGAGTATCTAAAAATGTGATTTTTTGCCCATTGGAAAGCTTAACATTATAAGCCCCTATATGTTGTGTAATCCCTCCGGATTCACCGGCAATTACATTGGTATTTCTTATATAATCCAGCAAAGAAGTTTTTCCGTGGTCCACATGTCCCATCACTGTAACGATTGGAGCTCTTGTAACCAAATCTTCTTCTTTATCTTGTTCTTCTTCAATAGCAGAATCATCTACTTCAGAATCGGTAAATTCAATTTTATAACCAAACTCATCGGCTACCAATACCATGGTATCAGCATCTAACCGTTGATTCATGGTTACCATAACACCTAAAGAAAAACATGCAGAAATAATTTCAGTTGCTGCAACATTCATTAGACTCGCCAACTCGTTAACAGTGATAAACTCAGTTACTTTTAGGGTGTTATCTTTTCTTTCTTGTTCGTGTAATTCAGCTTCTTGCTCTCTTCTTTGAATTCTTTTATCTCTTCTGAATTTTGAACTTTTAGATTTTCCTCCTTTGGAGGTTAATTTTTCTAAGGTTTCTTTTATTTGATTTTTTACTTGTTCATCCGTTAATTCTGCCGGACGAACATTTCTGTTTCCTCCGCCTGAATTTGGACGTCTGTTTCCTCCGCCTTTTTTAAAGTTTTTATTTTGTCCTTGACCTGATCCGCCCTTTTTATCTCCGTTGTTGTTTATTGATTTAGCAACCGCATTTACATCAACTTTAGAGTCTTTAACAATTCTTTTTCTTTTCTTTTTCTCAGAATTTGAATTTTCTTTATTGACTTTTTTAGGTTTTTGAAATTGTGTTAAATCAATCTTTTGACCTGTAATTTTAGGTCCGTCCAACTTTTGGTATTGGGTTTCTAACTTTTCAGGTTCTTCGTCTTGTGATTTTTTTTCATTCTCCTCAACTACCGGTGGAGAAGAAACGACCTGTGGTTTTTCTGATTTTTTTTCTTCTTTGATTTCCTGTTTCGGCTGCTCTTCTGCATTTTTCTCTTTCTGTTTTTTAACCGGATGTGTAGGTTCCTTAGCTCTTTGTAGGTCTTCAGGAGATATTTTTCCAACTATTTTAATACCCGATTTTTTTTCTTCTACAGGTTTAGCTTCTTTTTGCTCAACATTTTGAGAGGAAGTTACTTTTTCTTCTTCTTTTTCTTCTTCTTTTTCTTTCTCTTTTCTAAAATCTTTTTTAGTCTTTCTATGAGCATCTAGGTCTATTTTACCTATTGTTTTAGGTGCAGCTATTTCATCGGCTTTAACCTTAAATATTTCCGGTTGCTCCACCTTCTCTTCCTTTCTTCTTTCCGGAATTTTGTTTATGACCACATCTAAAGACGCATCTTTTTTCATTTTATCTTCTGAGAATTCAGTAACTAAGAGCTGATACGCTTTTTGATCTAACTTTACGTTAGGGTTTTTCTCAATCCCGACATTTTGAGAATGTAAATATTCTACTGCTCTGTCAAGAGAGATATTAAGGTCTTTTAATACTTTACTTAATCGAATACCCGACATATTATACTTTGTTGTTATTCTATTTTTTTTACAAATATGATAATTTATTGAAAGAAATTTACATTATTCTTCAAATTCTTCTTTTAAAATACGGATCACATCTATAATGGTTTCTTCTTCTAAATCCGTAAGTTCTAATAAATCATTTACATCTTTTTCTAATACAGATCGTGCTGTATCTAATCCTACTTTTTTCAATTCTTCAATAACCCAGCTTTCTATTTCATCGGAAAATTCTGTCAATTCAATATCTTCTTCTTCCGGCTCATCTCTTCGTACATCAATCTCATATCCTGTTAACCAACTAGCTAATTTAATATTTTGTCCTCCTTTACCTATCGCTTTAGATACTTCTTCCGGTCTTAAGAAAACTACTGCATGTTTGTTTTCTTCGTCTAGTTCCATGGAAGATACTTTTGCGGGACTTAACGCTCTTTGGATAAATAATTGCTGATTGTTGGTATAACTGATTACATCTATATTTTCATTTCTTAATTCTCTTACAATTGAATGGATTCTAGAACCTTTCATACCGACACATGCTCCCACCGGATCTATTCTGTCATCATAAGATTCTACTGCTACTTTGGCTTTTTCTCCCGGTATACGAACTGTTTTCTTAATGGTAATTAATCCATCATATATTTCAGGAATCTCAAATTCAAACAGTTTTTCCAAAAATTTAGGTGAAGTTCTTGAAAGGATAATTAATGGTTTTCCTCCTTTAAAGCCTACTTCTTCTACCACGGCTTTTACGGTTTCTCCTTTTCTGAAGAAATCGGATGGTATTTGATTTTCTTTGGGAAGTATCATGTCATTTTGATCTTCATCCATTAAGATAACCTGCTTATGACGAATATAATGGACTTCTCCGCTTACAATTTCTCCTTCTATTGATTTGAATTTTTCATATAAATTAGAGTTATCGTATTCGGCTATTTTTGTGTTCAATACTTGTTTGAATGCAAGAATATTTCTTCTTCCTAATTCGTTTAATTCAATCTTTTGGGTATATTCTTCTCCAACTTCAAAACTTGGATCAATTTTTCTAACTTCACTGATTTCTATTTCTAACAAATCATCTTCAGACATTTCATCTTCAACGATTTTTCTATTTAAATATATCTCCAAGTCCCCTTTATCCGGGTTAACAATAACATCAAAATGATCATCTGAACCATATCTCTTTCTTAAAACGGTTTTCATTGATTCTTCAACGATTGCCATTAAAGTAATTCTATCTATATTTTTCTCGTCTTTAAAATCTGCAAATGATTCTATTAACTCTATACTATCCATCGGTCCGTTCTAATTTAAATTAAAATTTTATATTAATTGTTGCTCTTTTTATATTGCTGTAAAATATTTCTTCTTTGACTTCTATAGTTACTTTTCCTTTACCTACTTCTTTAGCCCTTCTTTCCTTCCATGTAAGAACTACTTTTTCTTCGTCTGCATCAACTATAGTTCCATTTAGCTCTCTATTTTCTATAGTAATAATCTGTAGATCCCTTCCCTTATTTTTCACATACTGTCTTGGATATAATAAAGGATTGGTTATACCGTAAGAATAGACTGACAATTCAAAATCTTCTTCTTCTCTGTCTAAGTTATTTTCAATTGCTCTGCTGCAATCTAAACAATCTTGCACAGAAACTCCTTCGTCTCCGTCTATGGTAACTTCTATTTTATTAGTTTGAGAAACTTTACAAGATATTAAAAACAAATCTGCTCTAGTTTGAAGAAATTCTTCTAATAATACATTTACTTTCTCTTCCAATGCCATAATAACACCCTCTAATAAACAACTAAATCTTAACAATAATTTACTATACTATTTTTTCTAAGAATAAAGTACAAAAAAAAGCCCTTGTAGATAGGCTTTTAATAATCTTTTAAATCCCAAAAACTTTACAAATGTAATACTTATTTTCTAAATAATAAAATTATACTCTCTATGTATAAGATAATTACAGTTTTATATTTTATAAAATTATTTAATAAACTCTGCCATATCGATTTTAACTGAAAATATATTAGAATATAATGCAACTGAAGAATTTCCGATATTAGTAAGTGCATAATCTACCGTTACGCCTTTATAACGAAACCCTATACCTGCATTGGGTTGAATTGTTAATTTTCTTGAATCGTCAAAACGGGTTTCATATTGCATATTATTTAAACCCGCTCGTAAAAAAACTACATGATCATAATCTAATTCTATCCCTAAAGATGGGGACATACTCAGCGCTTCTGATGAAAGCCAATCATTGTTTTTATCAAATTCAAAATTTAAATCTAACTCAGCCAACAGCCCGAATTTATCATTTAAATCGAATTTTTTGGCTGCGCCTAATTTTAATTTAGGCATGGTTAACTCTATTTTATCTTTGGGCGCTTCATTAAGTGTTTCTCCGTCTAATTCTAATTTATTTAATTTTTTTTCATTTACGGACCATGCATTAAAAGTGGTTGTTATATCTCTGGCCATAATTCCAAAATAAAATTGATCTTGGGTTCGATATTGCAATCCCGCGTCTAATCCAAAACCGAATGCATTGGCAAATTTACCGATATGCCTATATACTATTTTTGCATTAGCTCCTATTGAAAGATTTGGATCATTGAATAAATTACCGGCATAGGAGGCCATAAAAGCATAATCAGCCGTTGAAAATCGACTTATTTTATTGTAATCTATATTCCCTTGATTATCGATCAATTGAGTAGTATTCATAATATCATCTACCGCAAATCGGTAGAGTGAAAAACCAATCGTTCCTTCCGTTCCACTGTTTAAAGGAATTGCTGCAGCTGCATATTCATATTTGGCGATAGATTGAAAATATTCTGCATGCATCAAAGCTCCTTGCCAAGCATCTCTGACTTCCGTCAACCCTGCCGGATTCCAATATCCTGCATTTACGTCCGATACACTAGCTATCACTGAATTACCCATCCCAAATGCACGAGCATCTGCTCCTATATTTAGAAATTCATTTGAATACTTTCTAAATGCTTGCGCATGAAGATTTATATTAAAATGAAAAGCCCAAATGATGAAGCTTAAAGTAATTTTTTTTAGAATTTTCCCTTTCAACAAATAGTATTTTTTTGTATAAATAAACTATCGTATAAACGTTGAAAACCGTTATTTATTACTTGGGCTGCCTCGGATTTTTAAAAATAATTATTACTTTTATAACTTAATTTGCTTTGTATTTAACAATACATTATTCATAAATACCTGAAAAAATGAAATATTTTCCTAATACACTAACTCTTGCTAATTTACTTTGTGGTAGCATTGCGTGTATTTTAACTATAATAAAAGCTCCCATTGAATATATTTTAATCCTGCTTTTATGTTCTTTGATTTTTGATTTTTTCGATGGTTTTGCCGCCCGTCTTGCAAAGGTTTCCGGTCCTTTTGGTAAGGAACTTGACAGTTTGGCAGATATTGTTACGTTTGGCGTATTGCCCGGTTTATTTATGTTTACTATGTTGGGAGGAGATGATTTTTATTCTCGTATAAGTACGTTTTCAAACGGATTTATACATAATAAATACATCGTTTTATTTCCATTTTTTGGATTGTTGATTACTTTGTTTTCTGCTCTGCGTCTTGCTAAATTTAATTTAGATGAGGAACAAAGTTATTATTTTAAAGGGTTGCCTACTCCTGCAAATACTATCTTGATATTTTCATTATACTATTTACATCAAAATCATACGTATTTATTATTGGATAATTCTTGGTTTTTATTATTCATTACTGCCTTATCAAGCTATTTACTGGTTGCCAATATTCCCTTATTGGCTTTTAAATTTAAAAACTTAACCTGGAAAGATAATTCTCTTGTATACTCTTTCCTTATAATTTGCATAGTATTATTAATTTTCCTTAAAATATCAGCTATACCAATACTTATATTAATTTACTTAATTTTATCAATTATATTTCGAAAAAAAATTATTTCAAATGGAACTAAAACTACATAAATCAATCTGCTTTTTCGATCTTGAAACTACCGGAATAAATATCAGCAAAGACCGGATAGTTGAAATTAGTATATTTAAAGTAAACCCTGACCAATCAAAAGAGAGTAAAACTTGGAGAGTTAATCCTGAAATTCCAATTCCAAAAGAATCGTCTTTAATTCATGGAATTTATGATAAAGATATTGTCGATGCTCCTACTTTTAAAGAAATTGCCCCTCAAGTTCTCGAAATGATTAAAGATTCTGATCTTTCAGGATATAATTCCAATCGATTCGATATCCCATTACTTGCGGAAGAACTTTTGCGAAACGGGTTTGAATTTGACATAAAAAAACACCGCCCGATTGATGTTCAAGTAATCTTTCATAAAATGGAACCCAGGAATCTTTCCGCAGCTTATAAATTTTATTGCGATAAGAATTTAGAAAATGCTCATTCAGCTTCTGCAGATACTTATGCTACGTATGAAATATTAAAGGCTCAACTTGAAAAATATGAGGATATTCAAAACGATGTGAAATTCCTTCATGAGTTTACCATGCAAAATAAAAATGCTGATTTGGCAGGATTTGTTGGAATAGATAAGGATGAAGACGAGGTTTTCAATTTTGGAAAATACAAAGGTAAAAAATTGAAAAATGTGTTTTTAAGTGATTTAGGATATTATTCCTGGTTAATGAATGCTGATTTTCCTTTATATTCGAAAAAAATTTTTACAAGAGCAAAATTAAAAAGTGTTTTATGAAATTTATCTGTGTAGGAAGAAATTATAGTAATCACGCGAAAGAATTAAACAATGAGATACCTAAAGATCCGGTTTTATTTATTAAACCGGATACCGCTTTAGCCAGACCCGGTGATGATTGGTATATTCCAGAATTCACTGAAAACCTTCAGCATGAAGTGGAGGTTCTTATAAAAATTTCTAAAGTTGGAAAATACATTCAACCGGAATTTGCCGGAAATTATTACTCTGAAATTGGACTTGGCATTGATTTTACTGCTAGAGATTTACAAGACCGATTAAAAGAAAAAGGGCTTCCCTGGGAAAAATCCAAGGCTTTCGATCGATCTGCTTTAATTGGAAATTTTGTAAGTAAAGAGAAGTTTAATTTAGATAATTTGAATTTTTCTTTAATGAAAAACGGTAATATTCAGCAAAAAGGAAATACTTCAGAAATGATTTTTTCATTTGATTACCTCATCTCATATATTTCTCAATATTTCACTTTAAAAATGGGCGATATTATTTTTACCGGAACTCCATCGGGAGTTTCAAAGCTTAGTGAAAATGATTTTTTGGAAGGTTTTATTGAAAATGAGAAGTTTTTTGAGATTAAAATCAGGTAATAGTTTTAATCATTAACCTTCAATTTATAATCCTGACTTTTGGGTACAATAAAAAATTTATTCGGAGACCACTGTGCAATGAAAATTTTGGACACATCATCATATCCTTGTTTTCGTAATTCATTTTTTAGCCAATCTTCTGTTTTATCAATTCCTTCTAAATAGACATGGTTAATTTTGCCATCAATAACCAGTAAGACCGCGTATTTATCATAATCATCCGTAAATGCGGTAATGGAACCGTCTTGTTCCATTTGAGCAAAATATACTTTAGATATATCGTATATACCATTATTTTTTAGTACACTGGCATAAGTCATTATATCAATCTTTGCTTTTTTAAATCCTTCTATATTAAATTTTCCTTTTAATACTAAAGGTATAATAGGACCTTCTACTAACCCTCTTAAACGACTATATTTTTTTGTGAGAAAGGCTATTAAATATACAATGAATGTCCAAATAAACAACACTAAAGCAAATTCCATAATAGAAATATTCGGATTATATATAATTCCACCTACCAAGCCCCCTAAGACTATATTCTGAATTAGATCAATTCCGGAAACTTGGTTTAAAATGGTTCTTCCTACTAATTTAATGTAAATTAAAACGGCGATAAATGCTACTACTAATTTTATCGATATAAATATGTTATCATATATATTGAAGCTTCCGAAAACTGCATTTTTTAAATCCATGATATTCTATATTTGTAATTTAGTGTTATATACAAAAATATAAATTAATTTAATATATTAATGTATAATTATCAAAATGTTTCTTATTTTATTTTAAAGAAATATATACATATAATATTATAATAAAATGAAAATAAGCTGAAAGCACTATGTTTTCAGCTTATTCTTAACACATAAAATGTATAATCAACTTTTGTTTCTTATCCTATTTTAGCTATTTAAAATTAAAATACTACTAAGACAATTATGATTTTGTTTTAATAAATCATTTTTAAGTTTTAATTTATCGAACTCTAGAATTTTTTAAATTTTCATTGAATTCTAACCTTTGGTTTAAACGACTTTTAAGAAGCTACGATCATATTTAAAACATTTATACGTATTATACAGACCGATACTAAAAAGATCGTTTAGTATTGTTCTCGCATTTCTGTTGCTGCTCCTACCATTTCGATTAATGCTTTTTCTGTTTCTTCCCATCCTCTTGTCTTTAGTCCGCAATCCGGGTTAATCCACAATTGCTCTACCGGTATACTTTTTATTGCTTTTTTCAATAAGGAAACCATTTCATTTTTGGACGGTATTCTCGGAGAGTGGATATCATAAACACCCGGACCAATATCGTTAGGGTATTTAAATTCTGAAAAAATGTTTAACAACTTCATATCTGATTTAGAGCATTCTATGGTAATTACATCTGCATCCATATCTGCTATGTTTTGTATGATATCATTAAATTCAGAGTAACACATATGAGTATGAATTTGTGTTTGATCTTTTACCCCACAGGATGCAATTCTAAATGCTTTTATAGCCCACTCTAAATAGGTTTGCCAATCTTTTTTTCGTAACGGCAGCCCTTCTCTTATGGCCGGTTCATCTATTTGAATAATTCGTATTCCCGCTTTTTCCAAGTCTACTACTTCTTCTCTAATGGCTAATGCAATTTGGAAACAGGTATCTTTTCTCGGTTGATCGTCTCGTACAAAACTCCATTGCAATATGGTTACCGGTCCGGTCAACATACCTTTTACATTTTTATTTGTTAAGGATTGTGCATAGGAAGACCATTTCACAGTCATAGGATTAGGCCTGAATATATCGCCATAAATGATGGGTGGTTTCACACAACGGCTTCCATAACTTTGTACCCATCCGTTTTTGGAAAATGCAACTCCTTCTAATTGTTCTCCAAAATATTCCACCATGTCGTTTCGTTCAAACTCCCCGTGAACCAATACATCTATACCTATTTTTTCTTGGAATCGTATTGTTTTTTCAATTTCCTTTTTAATCAGCTCTTCATATTCTAAAGGAGTTATCAATCCTTTTTTTAGTTTAGATCTCCAACTTCTGACTTCGGATGTTTGAGGAAATGAGCCGATCGTAGTTGTTGCAAATAAAGGCAACTGCAAGGCTTCAGATTGTTTTTTCTTTCGTTCTGAAAATACGGAATTTCTTTTATCTTCTACTTTTTCAATGTTCCTTATTTTTTCTTTTACTTTTTCGTTATGTATTAAAGCTGATATTTTTCTGCTGGTTGCAGCCGCTATATTTTCCTGTAATTTTTTTTGTAAATCCAGGGAATCTTCTTTAGACGCAAGCTTTTTTAAGGTTACTACTTCATCGATTTTCTGTTTTGCAAAAGCCAACCAATTTTTAATTTCCGATGAAAGGGCTTTTGTATCTGTTTCCAATTCCAAGTCAACCGGACTATGAAGAAGTGAACAAGAAGGAGCTATTAAAATTCGGTCTTTACCAATTTTGGAAACAGCTTTTTGAATAAGTTTCAAAGATTTTTCGAAATCATTTTTCCATATATTTCTTCCATCAACGATTCCTAAGGACAGGATAAGTTTTTCCGGAATATTTTCTAAAACTTCATCTAATTGTTCCGGACAACGTGCCAAATCAATATGTAATGCTTGTACGGGTAGATTAAAAGCAAGTGCTAAATTGTCTTTCAATCCGTCAAAATAGGTAGTTAGTATTTTATTTATATAAGGAAATTGTTTATGTATTTCTTTATAGGCATATTGGAAGGAGTCTTTCGCTTTTTCATCCAAATCCAAAGCTAAGAAAGGCTCATCAAACTGCACCCATTCAACACCTTCTGCCTTTAATTTATTTAGGATTTCTATATAGACAGGAAGAATATTTTTTAGTAAATCCAGCTTATTGAAGTTTTCCTCTTTTTCTTTTCCCAACAACAAATAAGATACAGGGCCTATTATAACCGGCTTTGTATGGATTCCTGCATTTTTAGCTTCTAAATATTCATCAATAATTTTTGTTGAAAACAAGGAAAATTTCTGATTACTTTCAAATTCAGGGACAATGTAATGATAATTGGTATCAAACCATTTGGTCATTTCCATGGCTTTTATATCAATACCTTCTTTTTGATGTCCTCTTGCCATGGCAAAATATAAGTCTAATTCTGTATTTGATTTATCCAGTATTACCTTATTATATCTTTTAGGGATAGCTCCGACCATTAGTGACATATCAAGTACCTGATCGTAATAAGAAAAATCATTAGATGGGATCCAATCAATCCCTAATTTTTGTTGAGTTACCCAGTTTCGGTGCCGGATATCTTTACTTGTTATCATCAGCTCTTCGACTGACGCTTTACCAGCCCAATATTTTTCACAGGCTTTTTTAAGTTCTCTGTCACTACCAATACGCGGATAGCCAAGATTGTGTGTTTGCATTTTTATAACTTTTTAAACGATTATATTATAAAAAGCTCTTATTGCTAAACTTCACAATGCTCTCTTTCTTTGTTAAATAAAATCAAATTTCAAAACAATTTTGACATACAAGTAAACTAATTATTCTAATGATCTTAAAGTTTCTTGTAGTCCAATTATATTTTTTGTGATCTTGCTTTTACTCGCGAAAGCATTGTCAATTAAGAACAGGCAGGTCTCCTGGCTTATAACATTTTATCTACCTTCTCACCGTTTAAATCGGCAATGGTTTTTATTGATAAAATTTTTTTTAGGTTACTTACAGTTGCGCGTCAGCTCATGATTCACACATGATTCCCTATTAAGTCGTTTTTACACAGCACCTTATTCTTGTTGATAAAGAAATTAAGTAAAGAACTTATATATACAAAGATAAAAAACCTTTGCTTTTATTTCTTTATTAAAATAAATAAAAATTAAAACTTGGTTTTTGTTTTTATTTTACTACTATTTTATGTTTTTATTAGTATAATTCTTTAAGTTGATCTTTAGAAAATCCTTTAAACTCAGATAAGTTTCCATTTTTAATTTTTAATGCCCATTCAGGATCTGCAAGTAGCGCTCTTCCTACTGCTATTAAATCAAATTCGCCCGCATCTAATCTTCTATTTAATTCGTTAAGAAAATTATCGGACGCCTCAAAACTTTGTCCTTTGAATGCCCCTAGGAAATCCCCGGTGAGCCCCACAGATCCTACACTTATGGAAGGTTTGCCCGTTATTTTTTTTGCCCATCCTGCAAAATTTAAATCGGAATTTTCAAATTCGGGCTCCCAAAATCTTCGTTGTGAGCAATGAAAAATATCAACTCCGGCATCCGATAACGGTAGTAACCATTCTTCCATTTCTTCCGGTGTCTTTGCCAATTTAGCGGAATAATCTTGTTGTTTCCATTGTGATAAGCGTAATATTATAGGAAAATCTTCTCCTACCGCATTTCGAACCGCTTTTACAACTTCAATGGCAAAACGACTCCTTTCGGCCAGGGTAGCTCCTCCCCATATATCATTTCTTTTATTGAGCTTATCCCAAAAGAATTGATCGATCAAATATCCGTGCGCTCCATGCAATTCCAGAGCATCAAAACCTATTTTTTTGGTTTGGTAAGCTGCTTCTGCAAAAGCCTCAATTGTATTTTCAATATCACTTTCGCTCATTTCTTTTCCGCCTTTTGTTTCCGGATTTAAAAGTCCGGATGGTCCCTCAAAAGGCTCTGATGGTTTCCAGTTTTTATGGGCAGGTATTATTCCCATATGCCAAAGTTGCGGAGCTATTTTACCACCTTTAGCATGAACTTCTTCAACCACCTTTTTCCAACCTTCTAAGGCTTGTTCTCCATAAAATACAGGTATATTGGGATCATTGGAAGATGCCGCCCTGCGAACAACGGTTCCTTCTGTTATAATTAAGCCCACTTCGGCCTGTGCTCTTCTTTGATAATAATCAGCTATTTGTTTACCGGGGATTCCATCATAAGCAAATGATCGGGTCATAGGCGCCATGACTATTCTGTTTTTTAATGACAGTTTTTTTGATGTAAACGGTTGAAATAATTTATGTACCATTTTAATTTATATCGTAGTTATTATTTAATTTCATATTCTAAACGAATGGTAATGCTTGCTGTTTTTTTCTTGGATGATACATTAAATGCTCCTCCCCAAGAGTAATCATCTTCAGATGAATTTTGAGCAGTTATTTGAAAAACCCCTTGATTGGCATTTTTTAATTTGCCTAATTTACAACCGGCGTTAATTGCTATTTCTTCTGCTCTTTTTTTTGCATCTTTGGTTGCATCTGAAATCATCTGTATTTTTAAATCAGATAATTTAGTATAGTAATATAAAGGCGATCGGGAATAGAGCTCTACTCCGTTATTAATCAATTCTGTAATTTGACGGGAAAGATCTTCTACTTTTCTCACATTTTTAGATTCTATGGTTATGGTTTGATTTAATTCATACCCCGTAAATATATTTTGATTTATTCCTTCATTGTATCTACTATCATATTGTTTACTTATTTCTACTGAGGAAAAAACTATTTCTTTATCGGAAAATCCTTTGGAAATCAGATATTCTCTTACTTTTTTTCTATCTGCATCTAATTCGGCATAAGCTTGTTTTAAATCGAGATTTTTCTTAGAAAAATCGGCTTTCCATACTATTAAATCAGATTCAAAATCTTTTGTGCCTAATCCTTTTACTGTTATTGTATTGGATTGATTTCTTTTTTGGTAAGAATTACCTAAAAAATAAGCAGCAAGAACGATTGAAATGGACGCTAGTAATGTTGATACTATTAGATAATTTTTCATACTCTCTTTTTTCCAAATATACAAAAAAAGCACCTCAAATAAAGGTGCTTTCATTTTTTATAAATAAAATTTATATTTTTTTACTATAATGTGTTTATATTATTTAAATCTTCAAAAGCTTTTTCCAATCTTTTTGAGAAACCTTCTTCACATTTTCTCATCCAAACTCTTGGATCATAAAATTTCTTATTTGGTGCTTCATCTCCGGTTGGATTTCCTACTTGAGTTCTTAAATAATCAATATTTTTTTCTACATAATCTCTTGCCCCTTCGGTATAAGCGAATTGTAAATCTGTATCAATATTCATTTTTACTACTCCGTAGCTTATAGCTTCTCTTATATCTAACAAGGAAGAACCTGATCCTCCATGAAATACAAAATTAATCGGTTTTGAAGGTCCGCCCACTTGTTTTTGAACGTATTCTTGTGAGTTGTGAAGTATTTTAGGCTCTAATTTAACATTTCCCGGTTTATACACTCCATGTACATTACCAAATGCTGCTGCAATAGTAAAATTAGGACTTATTGCGCTTAATGCTTTATACGTTTTATAAACATCCTCAGGTTGTGTATATAATTTTGAGCTTTCTATATCTGAATTGTCAACTCCGTCTTCTTCTCCGCCTGTTATCCCTATTTCAACTTCTAGAGTCATTCCTAATTTTGCCATTCTTTCAAAATATTTGGAAGAGATTGCTAAATTTTCATCTAAGGGCTCTTCTGAAAGATCTAGCATGTGTGAAGAGTATAATGTTTTTCCTTCTTTTTTATGGAATTCTTCACATGCATCTAATAACCCGTCAACCCAAGGTAATAGTTTTTTTGCACAATGATCAGTATGTAAAATTACAGTTGCCCCATAGGCTTCTGCCAACGTATGGACATGTTTTGCTCCAGCTATAGCCCCTAAAACATCTGCTCTAAGGGAAGAGTTTTTATATCCTTTACCTGCATTAAATTGAGATCCTCCGTTTGAAAATTGTATAATTAAGGGAGCATTTACTCTAACAGCTGTTTCAAGAGCTGCATTTACATTGCTAGATCCTATAACGTTACATGCCGGTAAAGCAAACTGATTTTCTTTAGCATAATCGAATATTTCTTTTACTAGCGAACCGGTTGCTACTCCTGCTGGAAATTTTCTGCTCATGATATTATAATTTTTTTTTGTTATACTTTTTTAAATTGTAAATGTAAAAACTATTTATATCTCAAAGAGTTATTTTATGTTGAAATTTCTCATGTTTTATTTTTTTTAACAAAAAGTTATAATTTTATTGAAATTATCGGGTTAATTTCTCATTATACATCTAACGTTTTATAGAAACTTTAGTACTTTTTTAGAATTTACCATATTTCTTTTAAAATATAAATCTTAGTTACTATATCAAGAGTTAATAACATTTTTTACTTTACATTGAATTCAAACAATTTTTACTCTCAATTATCATACTAATCTTTCATTTTGAAAATTAGAAAAAAATACAAATGCCTCATATTTGAAAAATACAAGGCATTCCTTTTTTTGATAGATTTTTTTATTTTAATATAGCTGTTACTTTTTCATAATTAGGCTCATGAGTAGTTTCAGCCACTTGTTCTTCATAAATAATTTCTCCTGACTCATTAATAACAAGTACTGATCTGCTAAGTAATCCTTTTAACGGGCCATCTGCAAATTCTAAATTATATACCTTACCAAAATCTGAACGAAAGGCAGAAAGCGGGATAACATTATCTAAACCTTCTGCGGCACAAAAACGTTTTTGAGCAAAAGGAAGGTCTTTTGAAATACATAAAACCACAGTGTTTTTCATTTCAGATACTTTTTCATTAAATTCTCTGACAGACATAGCGCATGTGTCTGTATCCACACTTGGAAATATGTTTAAAACAACTCTTTTTCCTGTATAATCCGATAATTTTTTTTCTGATAAATCCGTATCCACTAATATAAAATCTGGAGCCTTACTTCCTATTGATGGTAGGTTTCCCAATGTATGAACTTCATTTCCTTTTAATGTTATTGTTGCCATTGTATTATTTTTATTTACGGTTAATTATTACTATGAAAGATTTACAAAGACTAATGTATGAAATAATATTAATTTTGATGATTTGTAAAATATTATATTATATAATTCTTTTATTAATAATTTCTATTTAAATGTTACTATTTATTTTGAAAAGTATTTTCTATTATTTTCATATAAAATAATTTTTGATATCTATATTTTTAAAATACTTAATTAAATTTGGGTATTAAAACTTATGTGATATGCAACCCATTTTCAAATTCTGCCCAAATTGTAAAAGTGATCATTTAGAATATCCGCATGGATCTAAAATTGTATGTTTAGATTGTAATTTTGAATACTATCACAATACAGCCGGAGCAACCGCTGTGGTTATTCAGAAAAATGACGAAATATTATTTACTATTAGAAACAAAGAACCTAAAAAAGGCTTTTTAGATCTGGCAGGAGGATTTATTGAAGCCGGAGAAACCGCTGAACATGGAAGCTTTAGGGAATTACAAGAGGAATTAAATATATCGATTGATTTATCTAAATTAAAATATATATGTTCCCACCCTAATACTTATTTGTACAAAAACATCTTATACAATACCATTGATTTATTCTTTCTTTATAAAGATGAGAATTTATCTATCGGAGATTATGATCCGATTGAATTAAAAGGATATGTGTGGAAAAAATTATCCGATATAGATCTTAATGAAATTGCTTTTGACAGTCACAAGAAAACGCTAACTCTTTTGAAAAATAATTTAAAGGGATCTTAAGTATACTTGTTTTCTTGTAAATTATGAAAGCGTATCGGTATTTTGATTATTAATTTTATATTAAATTTTAAACCACTATAATTAAAAAACAAGTCTAAAAAAGAAATGATTCTAATTAAATTAGAATCATTTCTTTATTTTTACTTTCAAATTTAATAAAAAACAATAATTATTTTTAGAAAGCAAAAATCTCAAATTCTCATTTTTTATGTTATGTTTGAAGCCTAAACTTCCTGTCCTGCTAATGTAATAAATTATATTTTATATATAAAATTTAAAGCAAATAATTTAATAATAATCAATAAATTTTATTCTTTACTTGTAAAATTACTAATAGAAGAACACAAAAACGTATTATCTTTTTTTCTTACTTTTCAGTACTTAAAATGTTTTAAAAAATTTAGTTGCATCGCATTTTATTTGCTTACACTAGTTAATTATTGAAAATTATTTTTTTCATTTATTCCATGGAATCTACCAATTTTTATGAAAGGGTATATGAAATTGTACGAAAAATACCTTACGGTAAAGTAACCACTTACGGACATATTGCGGCTTATTTGGGAGTTAAAAGTTCCTCCCGAATGGTAGGTTATGCTATGAATTCTTCCCATTCAATATCAGACATTCCGGCTCACAGAGTTGTAAACCGAAACGGAATGTTAACGGGAAAATTCCATTTTCCCACCCCTTCAATTATGGAAGAACTTTTAGAAAATGAAGGAATCCCAATTAAAAACGATAAGATCATTAATTTTAAAGATTATTTATGGATACCTGAAAATGATTGATATTATTATTTTACAATGCAAAAATTTTATTTAAATTTGCAAATATTAGAAAAGCCTAACAATTGAGTAAGAAATCTCTTCAAGAAGTTCATGAAAGTATTAATACCGAAAATCCAAAAAGATGGAAAAGGATACTTTCTTTTTTCGGGCCGGCTTACCTAGTGGCCGTTGGATATCTTGATCCCGGAAACTGGGCAACTGACATTGCCGGGGGCAGCAAATTTGGATATGCTTTAATCTGGGTTCTATTAATGAGCAATATTATGGCATTATTGCTTCAAGCATTAAGTGCTCGTTTAGGTATTGTTCGCGGATTAGATTTGGCTCAAACTAACAGGGAGTATTATCCGAAATGGATGAATTATATTCTATATGGTTTTGCTGAAATAGCGATAGCTGCAACAGATTTAGCCGAAGTTTTAGGAATGGCCATTGGTTTACAGCTTCTTTTCGGCCTTGATCTTATTTGGGGTGTTTGGTTGGCTGCGTTGGACACATTGCTGTTACTTGTTTTACAACGGTTTGGTATACGAAAAATGGAAGCGTTTATCATCGCTTTGGTGGCTATTATAGGAGGTTGTTTTCTTATTGAAATGTTTTTAGCTAAGCCTGATCTTATTGAAGTTTCTAAAGGATTTAAACCTACTCTTCCCAATACTGAGGCTTTATATATTGCAATTGGAATTATTGGGGCAACTGTTATGCCGCATAATTTGTATCTTCATTCCGCTTTGGTTCAAACCAGAAAAATTAAACGAGATTATGAATCCATAAAACGAGCCATTAAATATAATTTTTTTGACAGTCTCATCGCATTAAACATGGCTTTTTTTGTAAATGCTGCCATTTTAGTGCTTGCTGCTTCAACTTTTTACAGTGCCGGATTACATAATATAGAAGGATTGCATGATGCATATAAAATGCTATCCAATTTATTAGGTCCTCTTTCTCCTGTTCTTTTTGCTATTGCTTTAATTGCTGCCGGTCAAAGCTCTACCGTAACCGGAACGCTTGCCGGTCAAATTGTTATGGAAGGGTACTTGCACTTTAGAATGAATCCTGCTTTACGAAGGTTATTAACACGTATTATAGCTATTATACCGGCTGTGATTGTAATAAGCCTGTTGGGGGAAAGTTCCGTTGATGAAATGCTTATTTTTAGTCAAGTGCTTTTAAGTATGCAATTAGGTTTTGCCGTAATCCCTCTAATCCATTTTGTTAGTGATAAAGAAAAAATGGGAAAATTTGCCATTAAATTACCTTTAAAAATTATATCTTGGATCGTATGTACAATCATTATCTTGTTAAATATAAAGTTAATTTACGATGAAGAAATTAATGTTTATTACAATGAGGATATAATTTTAAGTGTAAAAATTATTTTGGGAATTATATCTTTATGCTTACTATTATTCTTGATTTGTATTGTTTTATATCCTTGGATAAAAAAGTCCCAAAAAATAAATTTTGGTATTCACCAATTACCTTCTCAAAAGAGTATAGATAAATTACATCCATTCAAAGTTATTGGCATAGCATTGGATTTTACTAAAGGCGATCAGCGGGTTCTGAATTACTTACCAATTTTCGCTGATATTAGTTCTCGAATCGTATTGTTTCATGTTACTGAAAGTGCTTCTGCAAACTATAACGGTAAATTAGCAAATGATTACGAAGTGAAGTTTGATCAAAATAAATTGGATGATTATAAAAATTTTCTACTAAAAGAAGGATATATGAATGTCGAGACTAAATTAGGGTTTGGTAATCCTACTATATCACTTCCTAAATTAATTAATGATACTAAAGTTGATGTCTTACTAATGGCAAAACATGAATATAAGGGAATCCCTGATTTTACGTTTGGTATAATGGCTAATCGATTAAGCAATAAAACGAACGTTCCTATTTTAGTAGTATAAATTAGAATTTAGAATATTTTACTTCTATATTTAGCTTTATAATGATCATTTCACAATCATACATGGTTTTACAATTATTTAAAAGTGTGTATATTTTATTTAAATCAATTGTAAATGTGAACTCTAACTTTTTTATGAAACTTATTTTATAAAATTTTTACACGAGTTAATCTTTAATAAATTTACCATTCATGAGAATATTTTTTAATTTAATACTTATTTTTTTGGTGTTTTTCAGTATTGGTACAGAAACCTATAATTACGTCTATGGAGACATTCACCCATCGATCTTAAATGAAAAATCCAAATTCAATCGATTGATTTATTATTACAGCTATTTTACTGTTCAATCTAATATTGCGGTGGGTATTAGCTCTTTAGTCTTGCTTTTTAAACCTGATTATTCTAAAAAATGGTTTCGCATTTTACGAATAGACGGTATTATTTGTATAGTTATTACATGCATCGTTTATAATTTAATGCTCAGGCATGATCATAATGTAAAAGGGATTATGCGATTTACCAATGAAGCTTTGCATGTATTCATACCTTTTTTGGCTGTATTGTATTGGTTATTATACGGTCCTAGAAAACTATTGGATAAAAAAACTATTTTTTTTGCGATTATTCCTCCTTTAATTTATGTTATATATATTTTTATAAGAGGCCATTTCACCAATATGTATCCTTATCCATTTTTGGATGCCGGTGAAATAGGTTTATTTCAAGCTTTATTAAATACGGGAGCTATTGTATTGTTGTTTTTATTTCTGGAATTTATCCTTATTTATATAGATAATCAATTGATAAAAAAGGATCAATCTTAAATTAAAGTTTTAATTTTTAGAATTGTTGAAGAATACTTATTTAAAATAAAAAAGACTGCAATATGCAGTCTTTTTTATATATATTATTTTGAAATTATAATCGTATAAATCCGGTTATTTTAACTTCAGGATCAATTGATTTTACATAATCTTCTACTGAAGTTTTTTCACCCATAATATAATCTTGTTTTAACAAAGTGTTATCTTTAAAGAACTTGTTAAGTTTTCCTTTGGCTATATTTTCAAGCATAGCTTCCGGTTTTCCTTCTTGACGTAATTGATCTTTAGCAATTTCAAGTTCTTTTTCAATTACACTTGAATCCACCTGAGTTTCATCTAATGCAATAGGATTCATAGCTGCAACTTGCATAGAAATATTTTTAGCTACTTCTGCTGCCTGATCAAAAGACTTTGATAAACCAACTGCTGAAGCTATTTTATTTCCCGCATGTATATAGGAACCTACAAATGGAGCTTCCAAAGTTTTAAATCCGGATATTTCAATTTTTTCACCGATTACACCTGTTTGTTCTATAAGCTTTTCACTTACAGGAATACCATTGAAATCGGCAGCTAATAATTCTTCTTTTGTATTGAAATTTAAAGCAAGATTTGCAAAATCCTTAGCTAATTTAACAAAATCTTCGTTTTTTGCAACAAAGTCAGTTTCACAACTTAATTTTATTACAACAGCTTTTGTATTGGATTCGTTAACTGCAGCTATTACAGCTCCTTCAAGATTTTCTCTATCAGCTCTGTTTGCAGCAACTTTTTGTCCTTTTTTTCTTAATAAGTCAACCGCTTTGTCGAAATCTCCTTCAGCTTCAACTAAAGCTTTTTTTGAGTCCATCATTCCTGCTCCTGTAGCATTTCTTAGTTTTGCTACATCAGCTGCTTTTGGTGAATATGACATCTTTATTTTTATTTAAATTTAACTTTATTCTGCGTTATTTTCTTCTTGATTTTCAGAAACTTCAGAGTCATTAGTGTCTTGTACTAAAACATCTTCTTCTTCTGCAGCACCTTCTTCTTTAGCTTTCGCTTTTTCTGCTTTTCTTACACTTAACCCTTCTTTAATAGAGTTAGTAACAGTTTCTAAAATCAAATCAATTGATTTGGATGCATCATCATTTCCAGGAATTGGGAAATCAACCAATTGAGGATCTGAATTCGTATCAACGATTGCAAAAACAGGAATACCTAATTTTTTTGCTTCTGTTACAGCGATATGTTCTCTTAGTATATCTACTACGAAAAGAGCAGATGGTAAACGAGTCATATCAGCAATAGATCCTAAGTTTTTTTCAAGTTTAGCTCTTTGACGATCTACTTGTAATTTTTCTTTTTTAGATAGAGTTTCAAAAGTACCGTCTTTTTTCATTCTATCGATAGAATTCATTTTTTTAACAGCTTTTCGGATGGTAACAAAGTTTGTTAACATTCCTCCCGGCCATCTTTCTGTAATATAAGGCATATTTACAGATTCTGCATGTTTTGCAACAATGTCTTTTGCTTGTTTTTTGGTTGCAACAAACAAGATTTTTCTTCCTGATGTAGCAATTTTTCCTAAAGCGTTTGATGCCTCATCTAATTTTACAGAGGTTTTGTGCAAATCAATAATGTGGATTCCATTTTTCTCCATAAAAATGTAAGGAGCCATATGTGGATTCCATTTTCTGGTAAGGTGACCAAAATGCACTCCGGCATTTAAAAGGTCTTTTACATCTACTTTTGCCATACTTTTTTTAGTTTACGTTCCGCAGTTTTTGCAATCAACTTAAAGTTTAACTTTAAAGTTTGGATGCTAAACTAAACGGCAAGTTTAAATTATTTATAAAATTGTTATTTTTTAATATAAAATAACCACTACAAAATAGTGGTTATAAGTATCGTTATTAGTCAGATTAACGTTTAGAGAATTGGAATCTTTTACGTGCTTTTTTCTGACCGAATTTCTTTCTTTCAACCATTCTAGGATCTCTAGTTAGAAGACCTTCTGGTTTTAAAACTGTTCTGTTTTCTTCATTTAAAGAAACTAAAGCTCTAGATATTGCTAATCTGATAGCCTCAGCTTGTCCTGTTACTCCTCCTCCATATACATTTACTTTAATATCATACTGACCTAAAGTTTCAGTTAATTGGAAAGGTTGTGCAATTTTGTATTGTAATACTTCTGTAGGAAAGTAAACTTTATAGTCTTTTCCATTTATGGTAAACTCTCCTTTTCCTTCAGAAAGATATACTCTTGCGACAGATGTTTTTCTTCTTCCTATTTTATGTGTAACTGCCATTATTTTTTAGATGAAAGCGTTAATATCAAATGTTTTAGGTTGTTGAGCTGCTTGTTCATGCTCTACTCCTTCATATAAGTATAAATTTTTAAGTACTTTTCTTCCTAATTTATTTTTAGGAAGCATACCTTTCACTGCATACTCCAACAATCTTCTAGAATCCTTTACCTTAACTTCGGCAACACTTGAAAATTTTTGTCCACCGGGATATCCTGTATGTCTTACATATTCTTTTTGATCTGTTTTATCTCCGGATAAAACAACTTTTCCTGCATTGATAACAACAATATTATCACCACAATCTGCATGTGGAGTAAAATTTGTTTTGTGTTTCCCTCGCAAAATCTTAGCTATTTTAGAAGCTAAACGACCTAATTTTTGTCCTTCTGCATCAATAAGTAACCACTCTTTATTTGCAGTCTCTTTATTTGCCGATATGGTTTTGTAACTTAGTGTATTCACTTTTCTTATTTTTCCTTTATTAAAAAATCGCCCTAAATAGGGTTGCAAATTTAAAAAATATTTTTAATTTAACAAATATCTTATGAACATTTTATCGTTTTATTTAAGTTATTGTATATACCTCTAGATCAATGAGTCTTCAACTCCTCTAATTTTCCCGCTTTATAAAGTAAATATCTTAAAATTTTAATTATGTAAAATTCTGTTTTAATTTAAAATAATCTTAATTTTATTTTCTAACTTATTATAATGCACAAAAATAATTGTTATTTTTCAAGGTTGATTCTTTTCAATTTAAATTATTATTTATTACTCCTATTGTTTCATGAAATTTTACTGATTTGAAATTTCTAAAATTCAAAGATTATAATTCAATTTTATTTTTAAATAAAATAAATCTGTTATGAGATATTTTTCCCATAAATCTATTAATTTTACAAGCATTACATATAATTTCTATGAAAAAGCTTAGTTTTTTAATTTTATTAATTTTTACCGGTCTTTGCAATAGTCAAAATACCAGATGGAAAGATTATTTTTCTTATTTTAATATTAAAGCTATTCAAAAAGTTGACAATCTTATTTTCAGTGCAACTCAAAACGGTTTGTACTCTTATAATGAAACAACCGGGGAAATTAAGAAATTTTCAAAAGCTAATGGTCTTCACGAAGTTAATATTACTGCTTTCGCTTATAATTCCGATAATAAAGCTTTACTCGTTGGATATAAATCCGGTAAATTGGACATAGTAAAGCAAGACATGATCCAATTAATTGTGGATATTCCTTTTGATCGAAATTATCAAGGAAATAAAAGAATTAATCATATATATACTGAAGGTGATTATGCGGTACTTTCCATGGACTTTGGAATTACTTTATTTGATTTAAAGAAGCTTGAATTTAAAGAAACTTGTTATTTTAAACAAGGTCTTAACTATTATAAAGTACAGGAAAGCGTAATTGTTAATAATAAAATATTTGCCGCTTCAACTAATGGGATTTATTCTCATTCCATAGATCATTTAATTCCAAATTTTACTGCTTGGAATCTTACCAATTCCGGAAATAACATTAATCAAATAATTAAAAATAATACATCTTTACTTATAAGCTCCAACCAAACCATTTATAAAAGTGATGATGAAGGGATTAGTTGGCAAAATAAAGGCAATTTCATTGATTTAAATGATATTATTTCTATTGATGAGGGCTTTTTATTGGTTCAAAAAAATAAATTGGTTGTACTAAATGAATCTTTTCAAGTTTTAAAATCTATGGAATTTTCAGATGACCTTACCACCGGTTTTTACTCAAATGGAATTTTTTATGCAGGAACTCAATTAAAAGGCCTTATTAGAAATAACGCATACCTGGTTCCGGACGGCCCGTTTAATAACCGTTCTTATTCATTAACTATCTATGATAATCAATTATGGGTAGCACCGGGAGGAAGAAATATTGATAATTATTTCGAATTGAATCCCAACTCTTATGGTTTTTATCATTTTAACGGTCAAAAATGGAATCATATAGATTCTAAGAGTATTAATAACGAACGGTATATTATGAAAGTTGTTCCTAATGTTAATAACATTCATGAAGTTTTCGTGATCTCTTATAGTAATGGATTGATAAAAATGGTAAATGATCAAATGAAAATTATTTATAATCGGACCAATTCTCCAATAATTAAATATGAGCGATTAGTTGGCGGAAATTTTGATGCCAATGGTAATTTAATTATGGTTCAATCATTTGCTGCGGAATCTAACAATGGTTTTAATAATGCCATTATCATAAAAACGCCTAATGATCAATTTAAATTTTTAAGTCTTTTACCTAAAAGATTTCATTTAGCGGGAGGAGCTATGAATCCGTATATAGATTCCCAAGGATATATATGGGTTCCTTCACCAAGAAATAACGGACTGGTTGTATATAAATATAACCGAACCCCGCTTACTACTTCTGATGATAATATTTATTTAATAGATTCCAATAAAAATAGCGGAAACTTACCTTCTAATAATATATTATGCGTTGAATTAGATAAATCCGGAACTGCTTGGATAGGAACCGACAGCGGTCTTCGTATTTTTAGAAATCCTTATCAATCATTAGAATCAGGAAACTATAATACCGAAAGAATTATTATTACTCAAAACGGTTTAGGTGAAGAAGTTTTACGAGAAACTAAGGTTACGGCAATAAAAACCGATGGCGCTAACAGAAAATGGATTGGTACACATAGTTCAGGTGTTTTTTACTTATCGGAAGACGGAACAACTCTTTTAAATAGATTTACGGAAGAAAATTCTCCTTTACCTTCTAATCTTATTACGGATATACAAATCGATAAGACCGGTGAAGTTTATTTTGTTACTCCTTCAGGTATTGTTTCTTATAGAGGAGACATTATTGATTCAGGAGATGATTTTGGAGAAATTGTTGCCTATCCTAATCCGGTTAGACCCGGTTATACAGGAAATATCACGATACGCGGATTAGCCCATGATGCTTTTGTTAAAATTACTGATGTAGCGGGTAACCTGGTATATGAAACTAAAGCACCCGGAGGCGTTGCAACCTGGAATGGAACTAATTTTAATGGAAAACCTGTTGCTTCAGGGATTTATTTAGTTTTAATGAGCAATTCTGAAGGAAAAAAACATGCTACAACCAAAATTGCAATTATTCGTTAAGCTTAAAAGAAATGATTGAAACTACTAAAGCTATCGTATTGTCTTTTTTAAAATATGGAGATTCTTCTCTTATTGTAAAATGCTATACCGAAAATTTTGGATATAAAAGTTTTATTTTAAAAAATTCTTTTTCTAAAAAAAATAGAAAAAGCCATTTTATCTTTTTATTTAATGAAATTGAAGTTACTTTTTATTCTAAAAAAAACCATTCTTTAGAGTTGATTAAAGAAATTCATCAAGCTCATATTTTCAATACCATTCATACAAATATTATCAAGTCTTCGATAATAACATTTATTGGAGAAATGGTGAACCAAACACTAAAAAACGAGGAAGCACAGGACACATCTTTATATAATTTTATTAAAAGCAGTTTAATTGATTTAGATGCAAAAGACAGTTACTTTTCTGATTTCCATCTTTATTTTTTACTGCATTTTTCGAAGTATATTGGGTTTTATCCCTTAGAAAATGATTCAGAATTTCCTTATTTTAATATTAAAGAGGGTATTTTTTCTTTAAAAGCTGATACTGTTTCAAGGGAAGAAAATGCTCATTTATGGAAGCAATTACTTTCTTATGATTTTAATTCTTTAAAAAATTGCTTTACTAATTCACAGCGTAAACAGATGCTTTCAGAAATAATAACTTATTTTGAAATGCATTTGTCTAATTTTAAAAAACCTATTTCTTTAGATATTTTAAAATTAATTTTTGATTAAATATTACTAATTAAAATCAAGAGATTACTCCGCTTCCGATTAATTCATCTTCAACATACCAAGCCGCAAATTGCCCTCGGGTAATTGCTGATTGCAAATTTTCAAATTCAATGAAAATTCCTTCTTCAAATTGATACAAAACTGCCTCTTGCAAAGATTGTCTATATCTTATCCTGACTCGAACTCTCATTGTTTCTCCTATCTTCATTGGTAGGTCTTCTCTAACCCAATGCACTTCTTTTTGATCTATAAATAAGGCCTTTCTAAATAATCCGGGATGATTTTTACCTTCACCTACATAGATTGTATTGTTTTGCACATCGGTATCTAATACAAAGCATGGCTCGATATGCCCTCCTATTCCTAAACCTTTTCTTTGACCGATGGTATAATAATGCGCTCCTGAATGTTCACCGATCACTTTGCCATCCTCTATAGTATATGGAAAAGGAGTTGACAAATAAATCAATTCTTCTTTTTTAGTTGAAAATGATTGTTCTTCTTTTTTGTATATAGGATTATCTGAAAAAATTTCAACCAAATTTCCTTTTTTAGGTTTTAATTTTTGTTGTAAAAAATCAGGCAATCTTATTTTCCCAATAAAGCATAATCCTTGAGAATCCTTTTTATTTGCAGTAACTAAACCAATTTCACTTGCAATTTGCCTTACTTCCGGCTTGGTTAAATTTCCTATAGGAAATAAGGTTTTGGAAAGCTGGTATTGATTAAGTTGACATAAAAAATAGGATTGGTCTTTGTTGGAATCTATACCTGCTAAAAGCTGATAAATTGTTTGTCCTTCGTTATTCAATGAATGAACACGGGCATAATGACCGGTTGCTACTTTATCTGCCCCTAAAGATAAAGCCGTTTTAAGAAATATATCAAACTTGATTTCTCTGTTGCATAATACATCCGGATTAGGGGTACGTCCTGATTCGTATTCATGAAACATGTAATCAACAATTCTTTCTTTATATATTTCAGAAAGGTCTATGACTTGATAGGGAATATTAAGTTTTTGAGCTATTAGCAATGCATCATTGCTATCTTCTACCCATGGACATTCATCTTCCAGTGTAAATTCAGAATCGTTCCAATTCTTCATGAATAGACCTATAACTTCATGACCTTGTTGTTGCAATAAATATGCTGCAACACTTGAATCTACTCCTCCCGATAAACCTACTACTACTTTCATTTTATATAATTAAAAAGCATATTCTATATACCATAGAATATGCTTTATGATTTATTTATAATCGTTTACTTCTTTGCAGGTGCATTTTCCGGATATCTTGCTATAGACAATTCTCTGGAAATTGCTGATTTTTCGATTTTTATTTTTCCCGCCATAGTTTCAATAATAAGTCCATCATCCATTATTTCCGCAACTTTTCCATGTATACCGGAAGTGGTAACTATTCTTGTTCCTTTAGCTATATTATCTTGAAAATTCTTTTCTTGTTTTTGTCTTTTTGTTTGCGGTCTAATAAAAAAGAAGTAAAACACCACAAATAGAAGGACTAGGGGAAGGAATGCTCCTGCTTGTTCCATAAAACCTCCTTTTGCTTGTAAAATTATTGTTAACATTTTTATTTAAATTTATTTTTAATTAACTTTTGCTTGAAATTTAATTACTTTAGTTTCAAAATTTCCTGAAACAGCTATTGTTTTAAGTACTTCTCCTTCAAAATTTGAAGAATCAAAAGTAACTGTAATTTCTCCTTTCTTGCCCGGATATACAGGTTCTTTAGTATATTTTGGAGTGGTACACCCACACGAAGGACGTACTTCTGAAATTAATAAAGGACGTTTTCCAACATTGGTAAATTTAAAAACATGGGAGACTTCTTGCCCTCTTTTTATATCCTTAAAATCATACGTATCTTCATTAAATTTTATAATAGATTCTTCGGTTATTTTGGGTACACCATGAGTATTTTTAGTATTCGTATTATCCTGTACGGTACTTTTGATTTGCTTTTGAGAAGAATTTTCTTTTTTGCAACCGATGGTGAATAACATACCTATTAATAAAAATATTACTGCTGACTTTTTCATTTTTCAGGATGTTTAAACTTTATTCATATCTCTAGCATATCTGTCTAAAATACCATTAATAAATACATTACTTTTAGCGCTAGAATAAACTTTTGCTAATTCAATACATTCATTAATAACAACTTTAGCCGGAACTTGAGGGAAATAATTGAGTTCTGTAAATCCCATTGCCAATATGATTTTATCTATTTCCGCAATTCTATCCAACTCCCAGTTATTTGATCTTTTTTCAATTAATTTTAAACTTTCCGGATAGTGTTTAACCGTGGTCCTGAATAAATTTTTTGCAAATAAAATACCCTCATCCGATTTTAAAACTTGAATTAATGTATCAAAGGATGCCCCTTCCTCAATAGACTTGATAGTCTTCAGGGTCATATTATTGGCAATATGAACATCATCTGCCCAAGAAAGTTTTAATTCCTCAAACCATTCATACATGATGTCATTATCTGCTATATGCTTTAAAAACAGTTTAAGCAATACCTTTTTTTCCGACTCAAAATCTGTTTCTTTACTTTGCATATACTCTAAATAACTTCGCGATGTTTGAAATTTTTTAAAGATAATTGCCGGATAATTATTATTTAAATGCCACGATAATTCTAAATGTTTGTCCGAATACTCTTTTCTAGCTTTGTTTTTTTCTAACAGCTCAAATATCTTATTATTAACAAACTTAAGATTAGGATTTTTTTCCTCATCTGTGGCAAAACGTTTTTGCTTTTTCCTTTCTATAACTTCAAGAGCATAATCTCTCACAGCCAATAGAAGATTTAATTGATATATATATAAATCATATATCTCATCTATAGACTGAAACATTCTATTTTCAACATATTCTAACTCATTCCCACTTATATTATACGCATACAGAACCTGTAGAATTTTTTCTCTAATTTGCCTTCTTCCTAACACAACAATAAATTTTTAAGAACTTTGTTAATACTATATTTTTAGTGTTAATTATTACAAGTATATTTTACTTAACGTTAGTTTTAGGCAAAGCCTGTTCTTGTTGAGGGGTTGAAGACTGTTTTGAGTTTTGGGTTGGAGTTGATGTATATATAGTTGGCTTTGCAATCAATACCGATGCAAAAATTGACAATACTACTATTACTCCTCCTAAGGTCCAAGTTGCCTTCTCCATAAAATCATTTGTTTTCTGAACACCGAACATTTGTGTTCCACTACCTCCGAAAGTTGAACTTAAACCTCCTCCTTTTGGATTTTGCGACAAAACAACTAATATTAGCAAAACGCATGCGATAATGATAAATATCATTAGTATTCCATATACTGCTGTCATATTATTTTGAATTTTTTATCTTTTTTATTCTTCTTATTTCCGAGGCAAAATAACTACTTTTTTCTGGATATTTCAAACTTAATATCTTAAAAGCTGTTAATGCTGTATCATATTTACCTTGCTCTACATATAATTGAGCTAAGGTAATAGTCATTAAATTTGCAATGTCCTGAATTTCTTCTTTTTTAAATTCTACGTCTTTACTATATTTCGTGTCTTTTGCAACCGGTTTTATCTTGGGATTATTTTCAATAAAATTTGAAATAATGCTATTTTGTTTTTCTTGTTGTGGTATTACTTTTTCAAATTTTAAAGCTTTTTTTTGCTTGGAAAGTGAGATCCATTGATTAAAAGTTAATTTGTCGGATTCCAAAGTAATTTCCTCTTGCTTGTTTTCAATACTTGGTTCGCTTAACTGAATTTCATTGATTTCATTACCAACCAAATCTTCCTTTACTTCTTCTTCTTCAATTTCCGAATGTTCAATTTCAGTACTTTCTTCCCTATTCTCGAAATTTTCTTCATTTTCTTTTTCTAAGCTTGAAGTAAATAAATGTGATATTCCTAACTTTTCTATATTGGTATAGGAGATATCACTGTTTAAAAAGATTTTCTTATTATCCTTAGCATCTTCATTAGTTAAAAGTAATTGAATTTTAGAATGATCTTCTATAGGTTCAATTTCTATTATATTGTTGTTATTTACTAATTCTTCGGATATTTTTTGTTCATTTATAATTTCAGAATTTGAATCTATTGCTTTCAATTGGGTTAAACTGCTATCCTCTTCCATAAATTCATTACTAACAATATTTTCAAGAACTATAGTTTCTTCAAATTTATTATCATCTGCTTGTAAAATTTCATCTTCTTTTTTATCGATCAATTCTTCTGCTGTAATTGGTTCTACTAACTTCTTGTTAGTATCAATGGATTTTTTTATTAATTCTCGATAGTTCGTATAAATTGAAACCTTTTTAATATCTTCATTAGTTAACGGTTCTGATACATATCTATTTTTCCAATTTAAATAAATTAAATGAAACGATTGAGAAAATGGATAGTGAGTTATTAAATCTTCCACATAATTCTTATCGGAAAATTTAAGTTTTTCAGGGTTTTCTATTAACTGTATAATTCTACTATTATCCATAATTTACCAATCGGCTACTATCGCTAAAAATATTTGATCAATAATTCTTTGATTGATTTTCTGGGCAAGATCATCTTGAACATTAATCAATAATTCTTTGCTAGAATAATCTTCATAATCGGAAAAAGTTTTTTCGAAACTCTTTTCAGGCTGCTTTTTATTTTCGTATCTAACAGAAACGCTTATCGTCAATCTGTTTTGCGTTGCTTCGTCGGAATTACTTTGTATATTTACCGGACTGGTTGAAAAGTTAGTTATTTCTCCTTCTAAAATGATATCCGGATCTATATTAGTCTCTACAAGCTTCGTTCTTTGATTAAATCTACTTTGTAAGGCGGTAGTAAAATCTACACTTAAATTCGGGCTTTGATAAGCTGAATAATTAGGAAATGATTTTATTTCTATAGTTTTTATATCGGGATCCAAAGAAGCCCCTGTGAATGAATAACATCCGGACAAAGATATAAAAAAAATTCCTATTATGAGTAATATGATTTTATTCTTCAATATCATATTGTTTTATTTTTCTATATAATGTTCTTTCCGAAATCCCCAACTCTTTTGCTGCTAATTTACGTTTTCCATTATACTTTTCTAAAGCTTTTTTAATAAGTTCCTCTTCCTTTCTTTGTAAAGATAAAGATTCCGAATTGTTGGACACATCTTCATATTCGTAGTCATCCAAAATTTCGTGATACTCATTAACTGATGAAGGAACTGTCGGTATGACGGGTTTTTCATCATAATAAACAAGAGAATCTCCCGATTTAGGAATATCATAATCTTTATATACTCGTTGGAAAAGATCCTGATCATTTGAGTTTAGCATCAAATCGCCTTTATTTTTAATGAGTTCTAAAGTCAACGCTTTCAAATCGTTGAGATCTTTTTTCATATCAAATAAAAACTTATATAATATTTCCCTTTCACTGGAAAAATCGGAATGATTTTCATTTTGCTTGGAAAAGTTTACTAAAGACGTGGTTTGTGGAATGTCTTTTAAATATTCTTTTACCTTATCTATAGACAAATTCCTGTTGGTTTCCACCACCGTAATTTGTTCGGTAAAATTTCTTAATTGACGGATATTTCCCGGCCAATAATAATTTTGAATATAGGACATGGCTTCTTCCGATAAACTCACTGAAGGCATTCTATATTTTTCTGAAAAGTCAACTGCAAATTTTCTGAAAAGTAAAGGAATATCATCCTTCCTTTCCCTTAAAGCAGGTATATCAATTTGTACTGTATTTAACCTGTAATATAAATCTTCTCTGAATCTGCCTTTTTTAATTGCTTCCAATAAATTAACATTAGTCGCAGCTACAATTCTTATATTTGTTTTTTGAATAGTAGATGATCCGACTTTCATAAATTCACCACTTTCCAATACTCTTAATAAACGAACTTGCGTTTGCAAAGGCAATTCTCCTACTTCATCTAAAAAAATGGTTCCTCCATCTGCTACTTCAAAATATCCTTTACGAACCTTATCTGCTCCCGTAAAAGCTCCTTTTTCGTGACCAAAAAGTTCTGAATCTATGGTCCCTTCGGGAATTGCTCCACAATTAACAGCAATATATTGTTTATGTTTTCTTGGTGAAAGATTATGAATTATTTTAGGAATAAACTCTTTTCCTACCCCGCTTTCTCCAATTACCAAAACAGAAATATCTGTAGGTGCTACTTGCATAGCTTTTTCTAAAGCCCTGTTAAGTGCAAGGTTATTTCCAATTATTCCGAATCTTTGTTTTATTGCCTGTAATGAATCCATAATATTTATGTTATGCGATCTCTCCTATCAAGGTAGCTGAAGTGCAATCATTTACCAATACATTAACAAAATCTCCAACTTTTGTTTGATCTGTTTTAGTAAAAACCACCACTGCATTTTGAGAAATCCTTCCGTACCATTGATCTTTACTTTTTTTACTGGTTCCCTCTATCAAAACTTCGTGTACCTTGTTAGTATACGTTTTCATTCTTTCTAATGAAAGTTCTTGTTGAAGATTTATAATTTCTTTAAGTCTTCTTGACTTTATTTCCGCTGGCACATCGTCTTTCATTTTTTTATGAGCTAACGTACCGGGACGTTCAGAATAAGCAAACATGTATCCGAAATCGTATTTTGCATATTTCATTAGAGATAAGGTTTCTTGATGCTCTTCTTCCGTTTCTCCACAAAAACCTGCTATGATATCATGTGAAATCGCGCAGTCAGGTACGATTTCCCTTATTTTATCCACTAAATTAATATATTCTTCCCGTGTGTGTTGACGATTCATTCGCTGCAAAACTGTAGTGCTCCCACTTTGAACAGGTAAATGGATGTATTTGCAAATATTATCATGTTTAGCCATTACGTGCAATACTTCTTCATGCATGTCTTGCGGATTGGACGTTGAAAATCGTATTCTAATTTCAGGACAAGCTTCAGCTACCATGTTCAATAATTGTGCAAAATTTATCGCTGTTGCTCTTTGCAATTCACTAGCTTTTAAGAAATCTTTTTTAGGACCTCCTCCATACCATAAGTAACTGTCTATATTTTGTCCTAAAAGTGTAATTTCTTTATATCCGTTTTCTCTCAACTCTTTACATTCTTTAAGAATTGAATGTGGATCTCTACTGCGTTCTCTTCCTCTTGTAAAAGGAACCACACAGAATGTACACATATTATCACATCCTCGGGTTATGGACACAAAAGCTGTAACTCCATTTCCGCCTAAGCGTATCGGACTTATATCTGCATAAGTCTCTTCTTTTGATAAAAGTACATTAATGGCATTTCTTCCATCATCCGTATTTTTCAATAAGTTCGGAAGATCTCTGTATGCATCGGGACCTACCACTAGATCAACTAAATGCTCTTCTTCCAAAAACTTTGTTTTTAATCTTTCTGCCATGCAGCCGAGAACGCCTATAACCAGATCCGGCTTTTTTCTTTTTATTGCATTAAATTGAGAAAGTCTTTTTCTAACCGTTTGCTCCGCTTTTTCACGAATAGAGCAAGTATTGAGAAGAACTAAATCTGCTTCTTCCAGTTGAGGGGTAGTATTATATCCTTCGTTACTAAGTATTGAGGCTACTATTTCACTATCGGAAAAATTCATTTGACAACCATAGCTTTCTAAAAACATTTTTTTGGTGTTTTTAATAGAACTTTCTTGTATTAAGATTTCTCCTTGTCTTCCTTCTATAATTTCTTTTTCCATATTTAAACATTCCCTACGAAAAAAAGTACCGGGATATTACTAAATCAAAATAAAAATAGTCTGCAAAGATAAAACTTTATATGCCAAGTTGACAGATTATTGTTTTAAATATTTCTTAAAATATATGTTAAGTAAATATAATTTTATTTATCTGCTTGTTAAGACCATCTCAAAATACCCCGTAAAATTTTGCAAAAATAACACCCAGGCCATGATTACTATAGTTCCTACTATTGCTGCATAAAAACCCCCAAAATAAAAGTCTGATTGTTTAAGCATCCCTGTACTGTATACTATTGCATTGGGAGGCGTTGACACGGGCAGGAATAATCCGCACGAAGCACAAAGACCAATTACTAAACCGATCGGCAATATTTGTTCCGGAGGAAGTACTACCGCAGCAATATTTATGACGATGGTTGCTGTAGCCGTACTACTCATTATGTTAGAAAAAATCACAGTCACTATAGCAAAAATCATCATCATTAAATATTCATTAAACGATGCATCTCCCAATAATTCGGAATAATAGGGCGCCAGCAATTCCTTTATTGCAATCCCTAGTGATAATCCACCGGCGACCAACATTAAGGTATCCCACGGAAGCTTTCTTATATCTTCAGCCGTTATAATCCCTAACATAGGAAGGAAAACAATAGGAATTCCTGAAGTGGCTGCACTTGGGATTTTCAATTTTGAACCCATCATCCAAAAGAAAACGGTTATAAATAAAATTAGTATTACAAAAAACCTCTGCAATCTAATCTTTTTGGGAATCGGGGCTAATTCTTCTAAGAAATTTAAATTAATTTTTTCAACTTTAGATGTATATTTTTGCTTAAGCAGAATCCAAAAGAACAACAACAATACTATTGCTACGGGCAAGCCCAAGATCATCCAATCAAAAAAAGAAACCTCAATACCTTTGGATTTTAAAACATCTACTACAATCAAATTGGGAGGAGAAGATATTAAGCTGCCCATTCCTGCAAAAGTTGCCGAGGCCGGTATGCTTATCAATATTGCTTTTGTCATGGGCGAATCTTTCCCTTCTCTGTCTAAAAAAGGCATAACAGCTGCCAAAATCATGGCTGATGTTGCCGTATTGGATATAATTAATGATAAACAGGAAGTAGTTAGCATAATTCCTAACAACATATGCGACGGCTTACTACCAAAAATAGATATGGTACCTCTAAATAAAGAAATATCTATTCCTGTTTTTCTCATACTTTCACTGAGAAAAAAACCGCCCAAGAAAATCCATATAACACTATCAGACCATGTATTAGAAATAGTTTTCGGATCAATTGTTGATCCTTCTATATTCCCCATGGTATAAATGAGAAAACCTGTGATCAGTATCCCTACGGCAAAGGGGGGTATTGCTTCGGTAACCCATAGAAGTATTGAAAACATCAGAATGAACAGGGTGTATTCTTGAGCTTTAGTAAATTCTTGAGGAGAAAGAAAATAAGTACCTAATAAAGCAATACCTAATGAAAAAAAGAATAATCCAACTTTAGTTTTTATATTCCAAACATCTAAAGATTTTTCTATAAGAAGATCACTATAGACTCTAATATTCGTATTAATCTTTTTAAAATCTTTATTAATTCTATGAAAATCAAAATCCATATATATAGCCCTAAATTAAATTTTATCTACTCTTAAAAACTTTGCTTACCTTAATGACAGATAGCAAAACTCTTTATAAATTTACTATTTATTTCTAATAGTTTACTCTTAATTGAGAAATTAATTTTTAAATTTGTATCCTAATTCTCACATTAATAACACAGGTAAAGTTTACCTCTAATATAAATTATGAATAATTTTTCTAAGCTCTGGGTTTTTCAATCTAGAAGATTTCTTACCCCTGAAGAAATTCAAGATATCACCAAAATTCTTACTGACTTTTTGAAAACATGGGCGGCACATGGTGCTGATTTAAAATCTGAGCTTACGATTATTAAAAATAAATTCATAATTATAGCGGTTGATGAAAATCAAGCGAAAGCCACCGGATGTTCTATCGATAAATTGAATCAATGCATTAGACAAATCGATCAAAAATATCAATTAGAACTTTTAAACCGATTATGGGTAAGCTATGAAGATGATAAAGGGGAAATTACTACTGTTCCTATGAATTCTTTTAAGGAAAAAATCAAATCCGCTCAAATTTCTCCTGAAACCTATATTTATAACCTTGCTATAAGTACTTCCAAAGAATTCGAAGAAAAATTTAGACTTCCTCTTAATGAAAGCTGGGCAAGAATATTTATGTAATTTTTATTTATATAAGGTTTTCGTTTTATTAAAACTGTGATATAAGTTGCTTCTTAATAAATAATTTCTCTTTTAAAAATAATTTGAGACCCCATATACCTTATTTTCAATAAATAAACTAATTTTATCTTATAAAATTAAATACCATCATTTATTGACTTCATTATATTATTTATCTTGATAATTTTGTTTTATACTATACTATAAATCAAAAACCCTGTTTTTCATTTTATCTATTTTTTAAAAACTATTGATAGTAAAATTACAATTTATAATTTTATAATTAATAATCATAAATAAACATTAATATTATTGCTTATTAATTTATAATATATATTTTTGTTTTCATAATAACATACAAAAATAGAAATACATGAAAATTTTCTTATTAATTATTAGTGTTTTTATGTTCAGTATTCCTCTTTCAGCACAAAATTATTGGAAGAGAACAAGCTTAACAGGAAAGAAGATAAAAAGTGAAAATATCAATTTACCCATTGAAGAACTATATACCGTTGATTTTTATTCTTTGAAAAAACAATTAAATTCGGCCTCATTAAGAGGAACTAACCATACTCCTATCATAGTATACGTTCCAACATCCGAAGGAAAAATAGAAAGATTTTCGGTTTATCATGCTCCTGTAATGGATGAAGAAATTGAAAATACATACGAATTGTATTCATACGCAGGAATCGGTATAGATGATACGAACAAATATATTCGATTTAGTATTTCTCCCAATCAATTCAATTCAATGATTATGGATAATACGGGTATCATTCAGCTCATTGATCCTTATACAACCGATGGAGAAGTTTATTCTGTTCGTATTAGAAAGGAAAACATCTTTAATGATTTCAATTGTAATACGGTTGATGAAATTAATTCGGAAGAATCAAGTTCTTATAAAATTATAGCGGGTGATCGAAAATTTCGCACGTATAGATTAGCTCTTTCAGTAACCGGTGAATATACTCAACATTTTGGTGGCGTAACCGGAGCTTTACAACAGATAAATATCACCTTAACCCGAGCGAATGGTATTTTGGAAAAAGATCTAGCTGTAAATCTTAAAATGATAAATAATATTTCTCTTATTTATGAAGATCCCAATACGGACCCTTATTCCGATTCATCTTTGATGGATAACTGGAATATGGAACTTCAAAAAACATTAACAGCTGTGGTTGGAGAAGATAACTATGATATTGGCCATCTTTTTGGCGGTAATGGTGGAGGAGGAAATGCCGGGTGCATAGGGTGTATTTGTGTCAGTCCTTTGATGGATCGAAATGGAATCCCTACTTCTGTAGGAAAAGGAAGTGGGATAACTTCCCCCTCAAATAATAATCCGTCAGGAGATCATTTTGATATTGATTACGTAGCTCATGAATTGGGACATCAGTTGGGAGCTAATCATACTTTTTCTTGTTGGCTAGAAAACACGGGGGTTAATATAGAACCGGGAAGCGGAAGTACAATAATGGGATATGCCGGTATCACATCTGCCAATGTACAATTAAGTTCGGATGCTTATTTTCATTCTGCAAGTATTCAGCAAATTAACAGAAATCTACAGCGTAAAAACTGTGGAACAATCAATCAAATTCCTAATCATCCCCCCGTAGTAAATGTAGGTCCCTCTAGTGTGACCATTCCTATAGGGACACGGTTTTACTTGGATGCAGAAGGAACAACAGATCCCGATGGGGATGAGCTGACTTTTTGTTGGGAACAAATTGATAATGCTCGTAAAAATGTTATTCGAGTCGATTCTTCACAAAGATCCGGTCCTATATTCAGGTCTTTTCTACCGACTTCATCTACTAGAAGATATTTTCCCGCTTTAACTACCGATAGCTACTCTCCAAATACTTGGGAGACTGTTTCTAACGTTAAAAGAGTCCTGAATTTTACTGTAACCGTACGTGATAATAATCCTAATAAACCTCAGACTAAGATTGTTACTAAAGAAGTTTTGGTTTCTGATAGTGGTGGGCCATTTATCGCAACATTTCCTACCGCTGATTATATTGCAAAGAAAGGAAGTTCAATTAAAGTAGCTTGGAATGTTGCTAATACAACAGCACAGCCATTTAATACACAATATGTGAATATTTCATTAGTTACGGATGAGGGGCAAACTATTACTCCTCTGGCTGATCATATTCCTAATTCGGGAAATGCAACTGTGGATTTACCTGCTGATCTTGTCGCTAAAAAAGCAAAAATAATGATTGAGGCTAGTAATAATATTTATTTTGCCTTAACCGAATATTTTTCAATAGGATATGAATCGGAAGTAATTTGTAAAAAATATATGCCAAACTTTTCTCCGATTCCGATTCCTGACGGAAATGGTGATCATTTAAATTCTGATTTTGCTACCATGGGAATTATTATTCCTGATAATGAGAATTATGATGAATTAATTAATTTACAGGTATCTGTTGATATAGATCATCCAAATATTTTTGATTTATACATTGTTTTACAAGACCCCGGTCCGGATTATAAATCAACTGTTTTATGGAATCATTCATGTGAATATTATTCAGATTTAAAAGTTACTTTTGATGATAACGGAGCTGCCGTAAACTGTTCTTCTCCTACTACAGGTACTATTAAACCCCGTAATGCAATTCATTCACTTTATAAGAAAAAATATAGCGGTGAATGGCTATTAGGAGTAGCAGATCATTATGCTAACGATGTTGGTACATTAAATTCTTTTTCTTTGAATTTATGCAGTTTGAATTATAAGCAACTCCAAACCGATGAAAATTTTTCAGAAACCCCAACATTTAAAGTTTACCCTAATCCTTCTGAAGGAGTTTTTACTATCGATTTAGGTGCTATTCAATTTAAAGGAAATACAAGCCACGTTAAAGTTTATAATTTGGCCGGTAGCTTATTATTTTCAAAAGTTGAAAAAAATAAGCTTTTTTCTATAGATCTTACTAATTATCCTGCGGGTATATATACCATAAATATTACGGGGAATGGTAATTCTATATCCAAAAATGTAATTAAGAAGTAATCCTTTAAGCTAAAATAAATAAAGCACTCTTTTATATATTTATGAGAGTGCTTTAAATTTTTCTTTATTTTTAAAATTTAAATTCTTTTTCAGGAATGATCTTGTTAATTTCAAGCGATTTAAATACAAGAATAAATTCAGAGTCATCCTCCTTGTTTTTGACGACCAAACGATAAGGAAAAATTAGTCCGGAGACTAATTTAAAGTCTGAATACAATTTACTTTCATTTGAAGTATCTTCTCTAATTAATTGATAGCTGGTTTTATCAAAATAATAAATTTCTGATTCTCTGTTGTTAGTTAGCTTAATTTTATAACAATTCTTGTTATCAATACGTTCTTCTCCGAGAAATATCGGAAGAAACCCTTTTGCAGAATAATCAATTAAATCCGATTCAAATGCTTCAGGAACGTAATTATTATTTTCTTCAAGGGAATTCGTTTGAAAGTTATATTGTATAGCTTTCTTTCCATTGTAAGCATTTAAAATAATTTTTTTTCCCTGTATTTCTATACAAGTTTTATTAAGATTCGGCCTCTGCTGATAAATTTCTATAGGATATGACTCATTTAATCCTAAAATTATATCTCCTTTAATTATTATTGAATTCAATTCTTTCCAATGATCTGTTCCTCCGGTAACTTCCAAATGCTTTTTAATTATTTCTTCTACCGTCTGAGAATAACATATATTCAAAAGGAATATCAGAAAAGCAAAAAAAAGTTTCTTCATATAAGATTAAAATGGGTTGACTGTAAAAAAATTCCAGGCAACTTTAAAGTTCTCCCGGAATTATCATTTTTCTTCAATTTATATCTTTGCATTAATTGAACTATTATCTTTCGAATAATAGTATTTACATTTCTTCGTAAAGTGCTCTTAATTTTTCTTTAGTCATTATTTTCTGCCAATCTTTACCTAATGCATTTTCCCAAAGTGGTGCCATTCCATAAGAAACATTTATCATAGTATTGAATTGTTCATCAGACAATCCTTTGCATACACCTTGCGGAATTTCAATCTGATTTTTTTCAACCATATATTTAAATTCCTTAACTCCTTCCGGATAATACTCTTCTAATCGGTCAAAAACAATGCAATTACCTACTCCATGATGAGTTCCTAGTAAATAAGAAAGTCCGTAACTCACCGCATGAGCAATTCCTACTTGTGAATAAGCGATGCTCATTCCTCCATGCCAAGATGCCATCATTAAATCTTCATCAGACTCATCATCCCATTCAGATTTATGAACATATACTTTTTGGCAAAGTTCTAATGCTTTTTCTCCGTAACTTTTACTGAAAGCATTAAGATATGTTCCTGTTAAAGACTCAATGCAATGAATATAACAATCCATACCGGTAAAAAATGCCTGATTTTTTTCTACTCCTTTTACTAAAGAAGGATCCAAAATAACTTGATCAAAAGGGGTAAAGTCTGAATTAATACCTAATTTTCTTTCCGGCCCGGTTAATATACAAGTTCTGGAAACTTCTGCTCCTGTACCACTAATTGTTGGTATACCTACATGATATACAGCCGGATTCTTCACTAAATCCCACCCTTGATATTGAGAAGAAGACCCTTCACTATTCATCATAATTGCAACAGCTTTTGCCGAATCCATTACACTTCCTCCTCCTATTCCAATAACTCCGGAAACAGTTCCATATTCCTCTTTTAATGAATCTCTGATCGCATCAATTCCTTTGGTTTTGGGTTCATCAGTAGTATCTATAAATATAATTTTATCTTTTCCTTTTAAGGGAATTCTTTTTTCTAATTTTTTTCCTTCAAACACTTTATCTACTAAAAAAATAAATGGATAATCTTTATTTCTTTTTTCTTCAATAATTTCTGAAGTTTGATCAAAGCTTCCACGTCCATAAATTACACGGGGAACCATTGGGAAATTTCTGAATTTCATATTTTTATTTTTTCTCGTTTATCTGTTTTTTTAATATTTCATTTGCTTTTTCCAAATCCTCCGGAGTGTCTATTTCAACTCCTACAAAATCAGTCTCTATTACCTTAATTTTCATGCCATATTCTAAATATCTTATGCACTCCACCTTTTCTGCTTGTTCGTTTTGTAACATCGGTAATTTTGCAAAATCTAGTAAGGCTTGTTTACGAAAAGCATATACACCTACATGCTCATAGTAATCCGCCTGAAATGATTTTTCTCGAGGATATGGTATAACTGAACGTGAAAAATATAGTGCAAAGTCATTTTGGTCTTTAACTACTTTTACATAATTAGAATCCTCAATTAAATTCCAATCGTCCATTTTACGAATCAAGGTAGCAACATCAATTTTATTTTCTTGATCTTTCTTAAATACTTCAATTAGCCTTGCTAACGGTTCGGTTTTTACAAAAGGTTCATCTCCTTGTATGTTTATGATGATATCGCATTCTAAATTTTCAACAGCTTCTGCAATTCGATCACTTCCTGTCTCATGTTCCTTTTTACTCATAATGGCTTTACCTCCGTTTCTGGTAATTTCATTATGAATTATTTCGGAATCTGTTACTACAAATACATCTGAAAAAAGACGGGTTTTAACTGCATTTTCATAGGTTGACCGAATGACTGTTTTTTCTCCTAACATACCCATCAGCTTTGCAGGGAAACGAGAGGCTGCATATCTTGCAGGAATAACTGCTATTATTTTCACGTTATTTATAATTTAATTACAAAGTTAACTAAAATAGCTTTTGTTAACCGGTATTATCCCTATTAAAAAAACATTTTAAATGTGCTTATTTTTTATCTTTAAAATTTTTTATACAGCTATTATTTTTTTTATAAATCATTATTTAATAATTGTATTCTTTTATTATACTTTTATAAATAATGAATAAAAAAAGTCATCCAAAATTTGGATGACTTTTTTCTATTAGAAAAGTTTGTTTAGTAAATTATCTTCTTCTGTTACTAGGAGTTTTTACCTTAACTTCTTCTGTGATTGATACTTTTGAACCGGTTTGATCTAAGATCACAACTCTTCTGTTTTCTCTATCACAAGTTTCTTGATCCGGATAAAGAATATTTCCTTTATCGTCTTTCTTAGCATTGATATCTTGTTGTTTACATAACAATTCTGATTTACCGAATCCTCTTGCTATCAATCTATCTTTGCTTACTCCGTTTTTAACTAATTCGTTTACTACAGATTGTGCTCTTTGTTTTGATATTCTATTGTTTACGGCTACAGATCCTACTCTGTCGGTATGTCCGTCTACAAAGAATTTTTTACCATCAAAACTTCCGTCATTTAACATTTTTGCAGCATCGTTAACTAATGGTAAAGATTCTGCTGTTAATTTAGAACTGTTAAATTCAAAGTTGATATTTTTTAATTTGAATGTAACGTCTTTAGTTTCCCAAGGACAACCATTATTATCAATTGGTCCTTTTACTGTTGGACAAGCATCATCAATATCAGGGATACCGTCTCCATCTGTATCAGGACATCCTTGGAATTGTGCAGGTCCTGCTGCATTAGGACATCTGTCTTGATCGTCAGGGATACCGTCTCCGTCTGTATCAGGACATCCTTGGAATTGTGGTAATCCCGGTGTATCAGGACATCTGTCTTGATCATCTGGAATACCATCCCCATCTCTATCGCTCGGTGCTACCGGAGGTGGTGGTAATGGTTGTTCTTTCTTAGCTCCAAATTTAAATATTAAAGATGCTGAGTGTTGAAAGAAGTCAGAATAATCTTTTGATTGATTAGTTACCCAGTTATATTGAGATTCTATGTTTAAACCAAAGTTTCTGGTAAACCAAAAGTTAATACCAACACCCCCGTTTACTACGAACATATCATCTTTTCCTGTAAATTTACCTCCTAACTTATAATTTTTATCTGAGTTATAATCATCATCATAAGCGTCTAAGTGTGTAGATGGATCATCCTCAACAATTTTAATTCCTTTATAAGAATATTTGTGATAGTTTGCACCTACTCTCACATATGGGTCCAGCCATCTTAATGATTTTGACTCACTAAGTGGAGTAAATCTAAGACCTAAACCTGCTAAAACAAAAAATTCGTCTTTTATTTTTAATCTTTTGTTATCCATATCACTTATTGAAGCTTGTAAATCAACTGCAAAGTTTTTACCAATACTTCTTGCTACAGTTAATTTTGATAATGGAAAAGAAAAACTATAATCATCGGTATCAAAATATCCGTCAAAGATACCACGCACTGACGTATGGTCAGTTGCATGCATCCCTATCCCCACATACCACTTTTCTGTAGTATTTTGAGCTTTAGTTACAATGGCCATTATAACAGCTCCTATTGTAATCAATAATTTAAATTTTTTCATATTAATTTCTTACTACTATGATTTATTTTATTCTACTAAACAAATTCTATTCCAATATATAAAAAAACCATCCTAATAAGGATGGTTTTTTTATTTGTAGATCAATTATTTCTTAATTTTCACTTCTTTTGTTACGGAAACTTTATCTCCTGCCTGATCTAAAACTACCACTCTTCTATTAGATCTATCACAAGATTCTTGGTCAGGATATAGTATATTTCCTTCTTCGTCTTTTTTAGTATTGATATCTGCTTGTTTACATAATAATTCTGTTTTTCCAAAGCCTCTAGCTATCAATCTATCTTTTTCTATACCTTCATTAATTAATTCGTTAACTACAGATTGTGCTCTTTGTTTTGATATTCTATTGTTTACGGCTACAGATCCTACTCTGTCGGTATGTCCGTCTACAAAGAATTTTTTACCATCAAAACTTTCATCTTTTAATAATTTAGCTGCATCTTTTACTAATGGTAAAGACTCTGCTGTTAATTTAGAACTGTTAAATTCAAAGTTGATATTTTTTAATCTGAAAGTAACGTCTTTAGTTTCCCAAGGACAACCGTTGTTTTCAATTGGTCCTTTTACTGCTGGACAAGCATCATCAATATCAGGAATACCGTCTCCATCTGTGTCAGGACATCCTTGGAATTGTGAAGGTCCTGCTGCATTCGGACATCTGTCTTGGTCGTCCGGAATACCGTCTCCGTCTGTATCAGGACATCCTTGGAATTGAGGCAATCCCGGTGTATCAGGACATCTGTCTTGATCGTCTGGAATACCGTCGCCATCTCTATCACTTGGTGCTTCTACCGGTGGAGGTGGCGGAAGTGGTTCTTCTTTCTTAGCTCCGAATTTAAATATAATCGATGCAGAATGTTGGAAGAAATTTATATAATCTTTAGAATATGCTGTTGCCCAGTTATATTGAGACTCTAGATTTATACCAAAGTTTTTTGTAAACCAGAAGTTAATACCTACTCCACCATTTAATATGAAATTATTATCATGACCGGTAAATTTACCTCCCAGTTTATAATTTTTCTTAGGATTATAATCATCATCGTAAGCGTCTAAGTGAGTGGTTGGATCGTTTTCAACGATTCTAATTCCTTTATAAGAATATTTGTGGTAATTTGCCCCTACTCTAACGTATGGATCTAACCATTTTAAAGATTTGGATTCACTTAATGGGGTATATCTAATACCTAATCCTGCTAAAACAAAGAATTCATCTTTAATTTTTAATCTTTTATTGTCTATTTCTCCAATTGAAGCTTGCAAGTCAACTGCAAAGTTTTTAGCTATGCTTCTAGCTACTGTTAATTTAGACAACGGTGGTACAATACTATAATCATCGGTATCAAAATATCCGTCAAAGATACCACGAACAGAAGTATAGTCTACCGCATGAGCTCCAATCCCGATATACCACTTATCCGAAATGTTTTGAGCAAATACAGTAGTTGCTAACGTTGTAGCCAATCCTGTAAGTAACAAATTGAACTTTTTCATATATAAAAATCTAATTTTTAGGTTGCAAAGTAACATTTTTATTATCTAACTCCCAAGAAAAAATTAATATTTCTTTACCATTCTGTTAATATTTCGTTTGGATTCTCTTTCTTTTATCGCTTCTCTTTTGTCATATAATTTTTTTCCCTTCGCAAGATATACTTGGATCTTCGCGATTCCTTTTTCATTGATATACAATTTTGTAGGAACAATCGTTAATCCTGTTTCTTTAGTTTTTCTTAACAGTTTGTTAATTTCCTTTTTATGTAATAACAGTTTTCTTTCCCTTTTTATTGTATGATTATAACGAGTTCCGTAATAATATTCGTCAATGGTCATATTTATTACATATAATTCGCCATTAATAATCTGACAAAAACTCTCTGCAATACTTGCTTTCCCTAATCTAATAGATTTTATCTCAGTACCATGTAAAACTATTCCTGCCTCATATTTATCCAATAATTCATAGTTAAATCTTGCTTTTCTATTCAGTATATTTACTTTATTTTCAAATTTCATAATCAAAGTTTTTCTTACTACTTTTGTACAAATTTATTAAAGTATATGCTTACAGTATCAAATTTATCTTTACAATTTGGAAAAAGAGTACTCTTTGATGAGGTTAATGTAAAATTTACGAAAGGAAACTGTTATGGAATTATTGGAGCTAATGGAGCAGGAAAATCTACATTTTTGAAAATTCTATCCGGCGATGTTGAACCGACTACAGGAAGTGTAAGCCTTGAAACAGATAAAAGAATGTCTGTATTGGAACAAAATCACTTTGCTTATGATGCATATCCTGTACTGGAAACGGTTATTAAAGGGAATCAGAAACTTTTCCACATAAAGGAGGAAATGGATGCTTTATATGCCAAACCTGATTTTTCTGATGAAGATGGAGTTAAAGCGGGAGAATTAGGTATTATTTATGAAGAAATGGGAGGTTGGAATGCTGAGTCTGATGCAGGAACTTTATTATCTAATCTTGGAATAAAAGACGATGCACATTATAAAATGATGTCTGAATTGGAAAATGCTGACAAAGTAAGAGTATTACTTGCTCAAGCTTTATTCGGAAATCCTGATGTTCTTATTCTTGATGAGCCTACGAATGATTTAGACATTGAAACCATATCTTGGTTAGAAGATTTCTTGGCGGGATATGAAAATACTGTAATTGTTGTTTCGCACGACCGTCACTTTTTGGATGCAGTTTGTACTCATACCTGCGATTTGGATTTCGGAAAATTAAATTTATATACCGGTAACTATTCATTTTGGTATGAGGCCAGTCAATTAGCTGCCCGTCAAAGAGCTCAACAAAACAAAAAGGCTGAGGAAAAAAAGAAAGAACTTCAAGAGTTTATTTCCAGGTTTAGTTCTAATGTTGCTAAAGCAAAACAAGCCACGGCTCGTAAAAAAATGATCGAAAAATTAAATATTGAAGATATCAAACCATCTTCTAGAAGATATCCGGCAATTATTTTTGAACAAGAACGTGAAGCCGGGGATCAAATATTGGACGTTAAAGGATTGGAAAAAACTAAAGATGGTGAATTGTTATTCAGCAATATTGACTTGAACCTAAAAAAGGGGGATAAAGTTGCCGTTCTATCCAGAAATTCTTTGGCTATTACTGAATTTTTTCAAATATTATCCGGAGAGTCAGAACCTGATAAAGGGAGTTATTCTTGGGGTATAACTACTAAGCAAAGTTACCTTCCTTTAGATAATACAAAATATTTTCAATCGGACGATAACCTTGTAGATTGGCTTCGTCAGTATGTGAATACGGATGAGGAGAGACATGAAGAATATATCCGAGGATTTTTAGGTAAAATGCTATTTAGTGGTGATGAAGCTTTAAAATCTTGCAAAGTTCTTTCGGGAGGTGAAAAAATGCGTTGTATGTTTTCAAGAATGATGTTATTTAAAGCTAATGTTTTACTTCTTGATGAGCCTACCAACCATTTAGACTTGGAAAGTATTACGGCTCTTAACAACTCGTTAACCAATTTTAAGGGCACTATTTTACTTTCTTCTCATGATCATGAATTATTATCTACTGTTTGTAACAGAATCATTGAATTAACCCCTAAAGGTATCATTGACCGCTATATGAGCTATGATGAGTATTTATCTGACGCAAAAGTTAAAGAACTTAAAGCGCAATATTATAGCTAAGAAATTATTGGGCGAAATTTAAATCGTAAAGATTTTTATTTCACCAAAATGATAATACTATAAAACCTTTTAATCATCTTAAAGATTAAAAGGTTTTTTTATATAATAAACTTCGAATTATCCGGCTGGCAAGCGTGTTATTCTAAACAATATTTTTACTTTAACTTAAAGAATCCTTTGTGCTTTTTTAAATTTATTTTTCCAATAAGTTTCTTCGAGAGAACTAATTATAACCCCTTTAGATGTTGAGGCATGTATGAATGTTATTTCGCCTGAACCGGATATGTTATAGACTATACCTACATGATTTATTGAGCTCCCCCCTGTATTAAAAAATAATAAATCGCCTTCTTTTATTCGAGAGATACTTACATCTTTTCCTGCATTAGACATATCTATGGAACGTCTTGGTAATTTTACATCTATTCTTTGGTAAGCATTGCAAACTAAACCGGAACAATCTATGCCACTGAAAGTATTTCCTCCATATTTATAAGGAGTCCCTTTATATTTTTCTGCTTCTTTCAAAACCAAAATAACATCCGTAGATTTTATATTTTTATGAACTCCGTATTTTTTTGATTCTAAATTCGAATCTCTCTTTATCGGTTTTGAAATATGGGGTGATTTATGCGATGGTTTTGATTTTGAAATATGTTTATTTGTTTTATTGGAATTATAAGTATATCTTTTCGAATGAGGATGTTTTGATTTTTTATATGAAGAAGTTGCCTCGTAAGATACACAAGATGTAATAAATGAAAAAAACATCAATCCGAACACATAGATTACCATTTTACTTTTCATATATCTTATTTTTTAATAATCTTTGTGCTAATTTATAAAATTATGAACATTTTTTTAACACGTTATTTACTAATTTATTAACAAATTATTTTTCTAACGGTTTAGACTATTTAATTAAAAAATATTTTTATTGTCTGATATAAGATTTTCATATCCCATATCAATGGACAGATTTTCTCCTTTAGCTGCAGCAGTTGCCAACTGATCCGCCTTTTCATTGTAAAAATGCCCATGATGACCCTTTACCCAGTGAAAGGTTACTTTATGTTTTTTGTAAATTCTAATAAATCGAATCCATAGATCCGGATTTTTAACTTTTTCAAATCTTTTTTTCTCCCAACCATAAATCCATTTATTATTAACGGCATCGACTACATATTTTGAATCAGAATATATTTCAACTTCTTGATCGGGTTTATTAATTTTTTCCAAAGCAATAATTACGGCCAATAATTCCATTCTATTGTTGGTAGTTAAGCGAAATCCTTCTGAAAAGTTTTTTTCATATGAAGTTCCTTTCAGCTTCATTATAATGCCATACCCTCCTTTTCCCGGATTTCCAGAAGAAGCTCCGTCTGTATAAACCTCAATCATAATATCTATTTAAAAGATATTTTTTAATTCTAACAAATTTTCAATTATGGGAATCTCTGCACTTTTATGATGCTCTTCTTTTTTGTAATTAAAATAGACCGGAAACATCCCTATTCTTTGAGAACCTAATACATCTGCTTCCCAATCATCCCCGATAAACGCGGATTCATTCACTAATGCATGGGCTTTTTTAAGGCCTAATTCAAATACTTCTTTAGCAGGCTTTCTTTTATTTATTTCTTCCCCGCTGGTTAGGGTGGTTATATAATCTTTAATACAAGTTTCTTGAACTTTTTGTTCGGTTTGTTGTATAAAGCCATTGGAAACAACATGTAATTGGTAACCTTTTGTTTTTAGATATTTCAAAATTTCCTCTGCATACTCAATTAAATTATTGTTTTCCATGATCTGAGTTAAAAAATTGGCATTAAAATAATCCCAAATTTCAGGATCATTTATATGAAATTCCAAAAACGTATCCTTGAATCTTTTCTCCAATATATCTGCTTTGCTTACCTTATCTTGCCTATATAAGGACCAAAGATTTTCATTCCTGTTGTAATAACATGTATAAAAATCTGAAAATTGTAATTGATACCTTTCTACAATTTTTAAATTTTCATAAATATTTTTAAGAGTTAACTTTGAATTTTTATCCGTATCCCAAAGTGTATTATCAAGATCAAAGAATATGTGTTTTATATTATTTTTCATGTATAGTTTTTTTAAAGGCTTAATCCCATTCCAAAGAAAACGGAAAAACATAAGGCTAACAATGCTGTAGGTTTTAAGTATAAATCTAAATCTTTGGGGTTTTGGGTGTAAAGAATTTTTCTGCGTACTATAGTATTCGGAATAAATAGTATAAAGAATAAAAATGGTTTTAATGATGACCAACTATCTAATTTTATAACAAATTCTTTCTGATGTATTAACAGGAAAATGAGACAAAGAATAAAAGGAAGATTCATTAGTACCATTTGATAATACTTAGCATTTTGAAATCCTAATCGTAATGCCAGCGTTTTTTTATGACTGATTCTATCCGATTCAATGTCCCTCATATTATTTAGATTCAAAACGGCTACACTAAATAAGCCAATTGCAGAGGCGGGAAGCAAATTATCCCAAGTAAAAGATTTTGTATAAAGAAATTCACTTCCTAAAACAGAAACCCATCCAAAAAAAATAAAAACAAAAAAATCCCCTAATCCCATATATCCGTAGGGCTTTTTTCCCATAGTATAAAATATAGCCGCCAATACACAAGCAATTCCCAATCCAATGAATATAAAAAATTCACTTTTATAATTGGGGATAAAAGCATACCAAAGCAGAACTATTGAAGAAAGTAGGGATAGAAATACAGTAATTAAAATTGCACGAAACATGGATTGTTGTGTAATAGCTCCCGATTGAATAGCACGAACCGGACCAACTCGTAACTCATTATCGGTTCCTTTGGTTCCATCTCCATAATCATTGGCAAAATTGGACAATATTTGAAATAATATGGTTGTAAGACAAGAAAGTCCAAAAATAATTCCATCAAAATTCCCTTTCCATTTGGCAAGTAATCCTCCTAAAATGATTCCACATAATGAAAGCGGTAACGTTCTTAATCTAGCGGCCTCAATCCAATTTTTCATCTGTTTTTCTTCTATTTTTTAACTTTTTACAAAAATACACTAATTATATGATAGATTTAACGCATCCTGAATTGGATAAATAATTGAGTCAAAATATATAGAATTATTAATTACTCTAAGATTACCGACTTATCAATATATTAAGGTAAGAAATTCATCAAGTGTGATTTTCCCAAAATATGTTGATAGATCAATATCTTTTAATGAATCGGCAACGGAAGTTTTTGTGTATTTTTGTCCTAATAATCTGTTCTCTATATCTTCTAGGTCTCCCACTCCGAAGAAATCTCCGTATATTTTAATTGCAGTAATGTTTCCTTCTTCGACATTTAATTTTAAATCAATGGAACCTATTGGAAACCGTTGACTTCTTTCCATATAAAATTTGGGAGAACGTCCGTAATTCCAATCCCAATTTGAATACCTTTGATGTGAAATTTTATTTATTTGTTCCCAATCTTTTTCCGTCAATTCATATTTATTGACATCTTCTGTTTTATCTACATTAAAAATTGAAAGTAGTAATTTATCTCTAAATTCTTCTATGGTTAAATCTGTTGTGACAAAATCAGATATATTGGCTACTCTGCTTCTGATTGATTTAATTCCTTTCGATTCAATTTTATCTTTTCTTACCTTTAAAGAGTTAACAACTTCATCCATGTTGCTATTGAATAATAGTGTTCCATGGGTAAACATTCTTTTGTTAGTGGCAAATTGAGCATTTCCGCTTATTTTCTTTCCTTCTACTACTATGTCATTCCTTCCCTTAATTTCCGCATTGACTCCCATTTGCTTCAACGCTTCTAGTACCGGATGTAAATATTTTTGATAATTTGAAAAACTATTACCATCATTTTTGGTAATAAAACTAAAATTTAAATTACCCCTATCGTGAAATACAGCTCCTCCTCCCGATAACCTCCTAACAACTTTTATGTTTTTTTCTTCTACATATTCTGTATTGATTTCTTCTATAGTGTTTTGATGTTTTCCTATGATTATGGAAGGATCATTTATATAGAAAAGAAGATATGAATCTTCCTCAATTGGCAAGTTCATTACAAGATACTCTTCAATAGCTAAATTAATTTCGGGATTGTAATTGTTTTTATTATCTACAAATAACATTCTCATTTTTTTGGATCAAAAATACAATAAATAGTTTTTACGCCTTCTTTTCTGAATATACAGCGGCTCATGGGTATTCATTATAAGTAAACCAATGTGATATTAAATATTATAATATATATTTAATTTGTTTAGTTAAAACCGTAAAAAAAGTATAATTTATGCTTATAAATGGAACATATTCATCGAAAAATTATAAATTTGCCTGTTGAAAAATCTAACATATGAATTCTTTTATTGAAGAGTTAACTTGGAGGGGATTAATTCATAATATAATCCCGGGAACAGAAGAACAATTAAATAAGGAAATGACGCTGGGTTATATTGGTTTTGATCCGACTGCAGATTCTCTTCATGTAGGAAGCCTGGTGCCTATCTTACTTTTAGTTCATTTTCAAAGACATGGTCATAAGCCTGTTGCTTTAGTGGGTGGTTCCACAGGTATGATCGGCGATCCATCCGGAAAAAGCGCAGAGCGTAATTTACTGGATAGTGAAACTTTACAAAAGCACATTTTAGGAATAAAATCTCAATTAGAACGATTTTTAGACTTTGATAGTAACAAGTCAAATTCTGCCATACTGGTTAATAATTATGACTGGATGAAGGATGTTACTTTTTTAGACTTTGCCCGTGATATTGGAAAGCATATAACCGTTAATTATATGATGGCTAAAGATTCCGTCAAAAAAAGATTAAACGGTGAATATCAAGAGGGTATGTCTTTTACAGAATTTACATATCAACTTTTACAAGGTTTTGATTTTTATCATTTATACAAAGAAAAAGGGGTTAAACTTCAAATGGGTGGTTCCGACCAGTGGGGAAATTTGACCACAGGAACTGAGCTTATTAGAAAAAAAATCGGTGAAGAAGCTTTTGCTTTAACTTGTCCACTAACTACAAAAGCTAATGGTACTAAATTCGGTAAAAGTGAGGGAGGTGAAAATGTTTGGTTAGATGTAAATAGAACTTCCGTTTTTAAATTTTATCAATTCTGGTTAAATATAACAGATATTGATGCTGAAAAATATATAAAAATTTATACTTTCCTCTCCAAGGATGAAATTGAATCATTAATTAGAAATCATAATGAAAACCCATCCCTTAGGATTTTACAAAAAAAATTAGCTGAAGAAGTTACCCGTTGGGTTCATGGTAAGGAAGAAACGGATAAGGTCATAAAAGCTTCCTCTATTTTGTTTGGAAAATCAACTAAGGAAGATTTCCTATCTTTAGATGAAACTACTTTTTTATCTTTATTCGAAGGGGTTCCGCAAAAAGAAGTTTCTTTGAATATTCTTAAAAACGGAATTTCAATTCTTGATGCATTATCAGAAATAAGCGGTTTTTTATCTTCAAAAAATGAAGCTAAAAGAGCTCTTAAGGAAAAATCAATTTCTGTTAATCAAGAAAAAGTTAACGATGATTTTATTATTAATGAATCAAATTTAATTCAAGGAAAATACGTTTTACTTCAAAGAGGAAAAAAATCATATTTTATCCTTAAAGGAATTGAATAAAATAGTTTTTATTTTAAGTAAATATTTTATAAAATAACACAATATATATTTTTGCAACACGTTATATAACAAATAGATGAAAGGGCTTATTAAGTTTTATCATCCTGATGAAACCTTAGTGTATCACATCAGGAAATGTTTTTGTAAGGTTGTTTTTCTTAACAAGAAAAATACATTAGTAGTTGAAATAGAATCAGATGATGATTTAGATCACGTAGAAGAAGACTCATATCAAAATGAATACCCGCAAGTGTCTTTTTCCATTGAAGATTTCGAAATTCCAGTAAAAACTATACAGCAACTTTGCGGAAAATCATTTCAAATACCTTCGTATGAAGAAAAAGAAAATGAAAATGGCGAAGCAGAAGAATTATATTATACAAATCTGAATTTAAATGATGAAGAGGATTTGGAAACTGACAATAATGAATTGAAATTCGGTAAAGATGAACAGGGTAATTTAAAACTTATATGGCAAGGCTATTGTGAAGATTTTATTACTCAAGAAGAACCCTTACGATTTAAAGTATCTTGCTCATTTATCAATGATATCTTAGAAATAGATGAATAACCTGAACCATATATAATGAAAAAATTAATAGTACTTTTTTATTTTTTAGGGCTGATTTCCTTTACCCATGCTCAGAGTTTTAGAGGTATTGGAGACCAAAAAGTACAGTTAGGAATTAATGCTTTCGGATATGGAACCGGAATTACTGCTACTTATGATTACGGAATAATGGATTGGCTTTCCATTGGTGGGGGTACCGATTTTTATTGGAGCGCAGATGATGATAATTTTTTTATTTATGGACGGGCTAATTTTCATTTAAATGACCTCTTAGACCTTCCTCATACTATGGACTTATATCCCGGAATAAATATAGGAGGAAGAAATGACGGTTTTGGTATAGGTGCACATATTGGGTATCGGTATTTCTTCGATGATAAATTTGGTGCATTTGCAGAGCTAGGCAGCCATGGTTCTATTGGAGTTATTATAAACTTATAAAAATATACAGAATATCAGATTAAATCAGGAATTTTACTAGTAGATTTTTTCTTCTGAACTTTCTACATTTTTATTCAAAATGACAATAAAAAGGATCTGTCGCAAGTTCTAACATATTTTTATCTCCTTTACTATCTCCAAATGCGTATATTTTGGAATAATGGGCTAATTGTATTTCACTAATTATTCTAATTACTTTCTGCTTATAATTACAATTGGGTGTAGCAAATTTACCGGTAAATACTCCATCAATATATTCTGCTTCTGTTGAAATCAAACGTAATCCTAAATATTTTGCAAAAGGTTTAACCCATAGATCTAAGGAAGCTGTGACGATATATTTATTGGGTTCTCTTGATAACGCTCTTATGTATTCCAATGCCTTGGGCCTGATAATAGTATTTTTCCTACTTTCAAAATAATATTGAGCTAATTCTTCTAATTCTGAACGTGTTTTACCTTTTAAAAATTGAGAGATAAATTTTTGCTTAATTTTTCCTGCATCGAATATTTTAAATTTTACCAATATAAATAAAGGAATAAATTTAATAAAGACTTTTTTGTATTTATGAGGAAAAGAAAATTGTAAAAAATCAAATAAAGTATCTTTGTTTGTTAACGTTCCATCAAAGTCAAATATATATAAACAATTATTCTCCATCTTTTTTAATAAAATAATATTTTTGAAATAAATAATAATTCTTTTTATCTTTTTCGAAATCTTTTATCGAAACAACTTGGGCGTTTACCTCATATTCTTTAAAATAGAATTCTTCACTATCATAATCGACTTTTATTTTAATAGTTTTATCGCCAAAACACTTTTTTAACATAGACAGACATTTTCTTTTTTCATAACTATTATATAAAGTTTTACTATAGTTGTATCCTCCTATAATAAATATCATAATGGCAACTAAAACTAAACTAATTTGGCTAACAACTTTTAATATTGTATTGCCGAAATAATTTGTTAGAAAAAAAATAAAGATCGGAAAAATCCATAATTGTGGTATAAAACGAGCCCACCATGCCCCTTGTATATAAGGTAGGATGCTAATAAAAATAAACATCACAAAGAATAACATTAAATTTCTTTGATCTTTTTTTAGATAAAAGCATAGTGCTATAAACAATACAATTGCTAGTATAAAAATTCCACTAAACCAGAAACCGAATCCTGAAATTCTAGCACATGCTATTGATGAATATTTAATCTCATAAAATTTAAAGGTAAATGGTATTTTAAATTCTTCGATATTTTCATTTATAGTACCATTTGACCAAGAATGTGGAGCATGGTTAACTCTATAAAATAGAGATTTAAAAGCAGCAATAATTGATAAATCATCTTTTAATGATGGCGGCCTTTGATGTTCAATAATATCAATTTTATTTTTTCCAACAACAGGATATATGGGATTCCCCTTTTTAAGTAAATTTTGCCCAAAAGGATACCAGGAAACAATTCCTATTATTATTCCTGAAAGTATTAATAATTTTAAATTAGATATAATTTCTTTTATCCTTTTTTTATTTAATAAGTAAATAAAGTAAAAAAAGAACAGACAAAGTACTAATACAAAGGATGTCAACTTTATATTAACAAATAAAACAACGATCATTAATAATAGCAAGTCTAAATAAGGCCATTTCTCATTAAAGGATTTTAAGAGTAATAGTGACAAACTTATTAACAATGATAAATAAATTATTCCATCTACGTAAAAGGTAAATAGTTGATTAATTACAATAGGATTAGCATTTAAAAACAAAGTAAATACTACTGAAAATATTTTTTTATTAAATATTTTCTTGATACTAAGATATGTAAAACATAAAGATGATAATAAAAATAAAAAATTGATAACCTTGGAAGATTCAATATTACGAGTTAAACAGTAAACAGAATATTGCGAAAATTCAATTCCTTTTACATAATGATTATATACATATTGAAAAGGAATATCTTTTGTCATCTCTTCGTATATAGGATTCCATTTTTTACTAATTTCCAAGATAATACCTTTATGATATAGCATGCCATCCTGACTAAAATCAATGATAAAGCTATTAATGACTATTGTAATTAATACAAAAGCAGTAAAATAAAACATGGTTCCATTTACCTTGCTTGTTGGAAATTTAAATAATGCTAAAAAATAGGACAGAATTATAGCTAAAGGAAAAACAAATAAGTTAGATTCTATCTTGAGATTTAAACATAAATTTATAAGTAAAAAATTAAAAAATAAGGTTGATATACATAAAAAGCCAATTAAATATATATCAATTTCTTTTAAGGAAAAATATGATAAAATTTTTTTCATTAATTTAAATGATCATAATTTACATCTTTAATTTTTTAAATATAAATTCCGGAATATTCCTTACAATTAGCATTATATATCTCCAGATGCCCGTTATATAAATTTTATTTTTTTTCTTCTTATATGCTTTATAAATAATGTCTGCGGCTTGTTGCGGTGAAGCGGTTAGGAGTTTGGGTAATGCCATTCCCAAAGTCATTTTGGTATCCATAAATCCGGGAAGAACGGTCATAACATGAACATTTTTATGATAAAGATAATTACGCAAACCGTCTAAATAAACCATAAATCCGGCTTTCGAACTCCCGTAAATAAAATTACTTTGCCTACCCCGAAGTCCGGCAACAGATGATAATCCGATGATAGTTCCTGATTTTTTATTTTCAAATTTTTGAGCAAAATAATTTACTAATGGTACAAGTTTAGAATAGTTTATTTCAAGAATTCTTTGTGTATTATATTCATCATATAATCCCGCTTCTGTATTTTTTCCTAAAAAACCTGTCGCACAAAATAATAAATCTGAATCAATAGAATCAAATACAGAATAATCAACATCTTTAGTTAAATCAAAATTTATAATTTCGGAATCTTGTTTAAACTTAATTAAAATATGCTTTGATAATCGTTGGGTTTCTTCCGGGTTTGACGTTATTAAATATATTTTGGGATACCTGTTTATATTTTCAGATAATAATTTATTAATAAATGCTTGAGAGATGTCTGAAGTTGCTCCTAGAATTATCATTTGATTTCGGAATTGTATAATATTAAACTTTTATTTGTAATTGAATTGTCTTTTTGAATGGTTTGTATATCAGGATTAATTGATCTTACAATATTAGAATTTATATAACCTGATTGTAAATAAGGATGAAAGTATTCAAATTTTTTATTAAGTAATGGAATTTTATATATCGAAACATGATCGTTACCCGTATCATTTAAAAAATATTTTAGATTTTTTCTTTCTTTTAAAATTTTTATCACTTTTACTCTATAAGAAAGGTAATTTACCGGCGATTTCAGTTGATATATTATATTTATTGCTAACGATAAAATACTTAACATAAAAATATAATGCAATTTGTTGGGATAAGTTTTAAAAAATAATATTAAAAATGAAAAACAAAAACAGAAAGATGCCGGAGCCAACATTCTTGTGTTTAATGATTCTATTCCCTGTGTAAATTCTGAAATAAACATTAAAATGAGATATATACATCCTATAGTCAGTAATAATTGATGAAATGTGGTAACTTTACCTTTAAAAGGCCTTTTATAAAACCATATATAGGTTAGTAAAAAGAATAAATCTATTATCAATATACCTATCATTATAAAAATTACTGCCGACGTTGGTTCCAGTATTTTAATTGAAAATATAGGATTAACAACATTTAGTACACCTAACAAATTATCTAAGGTATGTTTCCATAAGCTATCCAATGAGGGAGCTGATCTTATATGCTCGCCAAAAAAACTTCCAAATTCCAGGTAATTATATATTAAATATATACTGATTCCTAAAGATGAAAATAACAAATAATAAAAATAATTTTTATAAATAAGTTTATTGAAGAGCTTATATTTAATTGTATAACATATAAAGTATATTGTTATTGCTATAAAAATATATAAGCCTGTATATCGTACTAAAGTTAAAAATACAGTTAAGATAACTGCCGGATAAATAATTTTAAATTTTAATTTGTTTTCTGTCAATAATTTATTTAAATAAAAGATTAAAATATAAAAAAGTGTCAAGAAAATACTTTCAGAAATAGAAAGAATATAAAGAGATATAATAAATTTTAAAGTAACCAGTAAAGCCGTCTCCTTAAAATAAAATTTTTTTAAATATGAGAAGCCAATTATAAGAGTAAAACTTAAGCAACTAATAATTCGAGAACCAAAATAAAACTCATTTGTAAAAAAATATCCAATTCTTAAAACTATTGGATATCCGATAGGAAACAAATTACTTTTACCATTCGGTATTTCCTTTGCAATCTTAAAATAAGATAATGAATCAGGTGTAATACCACCAAACGGCAAAAACAAAGGTAATAAAGTAATACTTAATAATGTAATTATGATGAGAATCCAATATTTAACTATCTTATAACCCGCCATTATCAAGATAAATAATTGGTAATTCTTTTTCTTTGTAAAGAATCAAATTTACCCGTTTCAGGAACTTTGACATAGTCTATAAGTGATTTTTTAGACATGGAATCTTTGGCTAAATAAATCCTTCCTCCATAATGTTCAACTATTTCATCTAATTCCTTAACTAGAAATGGTAATTTTTTATTGATTTTAAAATCCAATGCTAAACTGTATCCGTCAATAGGAAACGAATTATGAGCATTTATATTACCTTTTTTATATAATTTTAAAACAGCAAGGAATGAACCTTGGCCACTTTTTGCTATAGTTTTTAAAATCTCTGTCATTCCCTCTTTACCAACCTTTTTAGGTATTATAAATTGATATTGTATAAACCCATTTTTACCATAAATTCTGTTCCAATTGTTGATCGCATCTAAAGGGTAGAAAAATGTATCATAGTCTACTACATTACTTATGATTTTTTTTCTTTGTTTCAAATAATATAAAAAATTAAAAGCCTTAACAGACCATGTATTCAACACAAATGACGGAAAATCAAAAGGAACATTTAATTTTAATTTTTTCTTAGTTTGTAATGGATTTTCTTTCCATTGAGTGGGTAATTCCGACAACTTTGCATGTTCACCCACCATTAATATTGATCTCCCCATTTGGTTGCCTTTTTGTAGGCAATCAATCCATGCTACACTATACGTCCAGTTTTCACATTCCTCGAAAAATTTAAAAATTTCCTCAAGGTTTTCAGCCTTTAAAACTTTTTGTTTAATATAAGCCGTCTGTATTCTTTTTAAAGTAAATTTTGCAGAAATGATGATACCGGTTAATCCCATACCTCCAATGGTATTCCAAAATAAATCGGAATTTTCCTCACGGGAGCATTTTTTTATTTCTCCATCTTGGGTGATTATTTTGAAATCAATCAAATAATCTCCAAAACAACCTTCTGAATGATTATTTTTTCCATGAACATCAGATCCTATAGCTCCTCCAACCGTAATTAATTTAGTACCCGGTGTTACAGGTAAAAAATAACCTTCGGGAACAATTACATCAAGAATATCAGACAAAATAACTCCGGATTCACATTCAAAAATACCTTTTTCTCTATCAAAGGATAAAAATTTATTTAATCGCAGAGTAGATAAAATATGATCGCTGTTTAACGAATTATCGCCATAGGACCTTCCGTTTCCCCTTGCAATAATTGAAGTACTATTTTTTATTATTTTTACTATTTCTTTTACGTCAGATGTTATATGAAAATTAGTTTTAACTACCGGATATTTCCCCCAATTAGTTATATTTATTTTATTTTCAATTCCACTCATCTTTTTAATTTAAATATTTTAGTATAAAAATCATCACGATCCAAATCGCTAAGTCTATTTGGAGAAATAAGTCTTTATAAAGCACCTTGGTGGGTGATTCTGTTTTAGTATATACAAAAGTTAATTGTAAATATCTTAGAATACCAATTACCGCAAACAAAGAAGTATATACAATGTAATAATGGAAGTTCGTTTTTATTACAGGGTCTAAGGTATACATAATATAACAAACGACAAAACAGGTAGAAACCATAGTAATTGCAATATCTATAAATTGAAGATTATATCCGTCTAATGCTTTTCTAGTTTCGCCGGTTAATTGAACGTTTATTAATTCTCCCCTTCTTTTCCCTAAAGCCATAACTAATGCTAAAAAAAAGGTAACTAATATTGCCCATACGGATATGGGTAAATTTGTTGCAAATCCCCCCATATAAATCCTTAATAAAAATCCTAAAGAAATAATTACTACATCTACAATAGCAATTTGCTTTAATTTAAAGCTATAAGCTAAATTCATTAAAAAGTAAACCGAAATTATTAAAATTACTCCCCAAGAATGAGTAAGATAACCCAAAAAATAGGATGAAAAGAATAGAAATAGAAAAACAATAATTGCATGATTAACTGGTATCTTACCGGCGGCTAGAGGTCTATTTTTTTTTTCAGGATGCATCCTATCTTTTTCGATATCTGTATAGTCATTAATTATATAAATTGAACTTGCTATAAATGAAAACGAAAAAAAAGCGATTATTGAATTTAATAATAAATTCAAATCCAATATTTTACCTGCAAAAAATATAGGAAGAAATACAAAAACATTTTTTAGCCATTGCTTGATCCTTATTAATCTTAAATAATCCACTTTTATTTTATACCCTTGATTTTATAAGACGTAAAGATATAACATTTATGTCAATTATATATTCTTAGTAACAAGCTATTAGTTTTCTTAATCAAAAATTTAAGGATAATTGTCCATCTAACAGTTTAAAAGTCTTTCTATGAAGGTAAGTAATCCCATATTTCTTTATTGCTTGTCTATGAGCAATCGTTGGGTATCCCTTGTTCTTTTTCCATAAATAATCAGGAAATTCTTCATGGAATTTATCCATTAAAAAATCTCTGTGATTTTTAGCCAAAATGGATGCAGCAGCTATATTCATATACTTAGCATCACCCTTTATCGCACAAAAATGCGGTGTTTCTTTATATTTATGGAATCTATTTCCATCAACTAATAAAAATTCGGGTTGAACTTTTAATTTATCCACAGCTAAATGCATAGCTAAAAAACTGGCATTTAAAATATTAATTTCATCAATTTTTTGTGGAGAAACTTCTGCAATTGCATAATCAATTGCATTTTGTCTAATAATACTATCTAATTCTTTTCTTTTCCTTTCACTCAGCTGTTTGGAATCATTGATTTCTTCATTAAAAAAGTCTTCAGGAAGCACGACTGCGGCTGCAACTACAGGACCGGCCAAACAACCTCTTCCTACTTCATCCAGTGCAACTTCAAATTTATATTTTGAATATTTTAATTTCATTTAGAATATTCTTCTGATAAAACGCAACTGATGCGTATATTTATTTAGATCTGAATTAAATATTCCTGTATAATCTAAATTGTCAATGCGCACTTTTCCGTGGGCATGTAGAATTTTCTGATCAGGAAGTATAAACCCAACGTGTATAATTTTTCCATCCTGATTTTCAAAAAAAGCAAGATCTCCCGGTTCTGCTTCTTCTATAAAACTTAATACTTGCCCTTCTAATGCTTGTTGACCGGCATCTCTTGGTAATTTATACCCGGCTAATTTATATACCATTTGCACCAAACCACTGCAATCAATACCATAGGTTGTTTTTCCACCCCACAAATAGGGAGTATTTATGTATTTAAAAGCCAATTCTAAAATTTGATCTTTTTTTTGTTTTCCTTTTAACAAAGTTTCATCAATAAAAAAATGTTTATCTGGAGCTAATTTAAAAACACTATTTTCAATTGCACCGTGAACCTCTGCACCAATGGTAACCGGAAAAGGTTGATTATTTAAAATTAATAGGCTGAAAGGCTCTGATATATATGAATGATCTTGAGAAAAATTAGCAAATTCTATTTCACTGAGAATGGAAACCTGTTTATAATCTACCCATCCTTCATAGCCATCAAAATAAATTTTAATTTTAACCCATTGTTGTTTCACTTCTAAAATCTCACATAGCTCTCCAAACAACAATTGAGTAACCATTTCTGAAGAATCAGACGGTTCTTTTCGTACTGGGGCAACACTTACCTGGCAAATAGATTTACTCATAAATGCAAATTTATTTTTTTCTAACAATACTTATACCATCTCTAATAGGTAAAATTAGCACTTCTAGTGATGAATCTGATCTTATAAAAGAATTGAATTCCCTAATACTTTCTGTTTTTTTGTCTTTAAAATCTTCGACAACCTTTCCCTTCCATAAAATATTATCTGCTATTATTATTCCCCCCGAACGCAACTTTGGCTTAACTATCTCAACATACTTACTATAATTCTTTTTATCGGCATCCAGAAAAACCATATCAATTTCCTGATTAATTTCTTGTAAAACATTTATAGCATCATCCAAAATAAAATGAATTTTTTGAGAGTATTCAGATTTTAAAAAGTATTTTTTAGGTATATATGCCGTTTCGCGATTATTATCTACTGTTATTATTTTACCAGACTCTGAAAGTCCTTCAGCTAAACATAATGTTGAATATCCGGTAAAAGTTCCTATTTCAACAATTAAATGGGGAGAAATTAATTTCGAAATCATACTTAACAGTCTTCCTTGCAACAAACCGGACAACATATGTGGTTGTGTCGTTTTTAAAAACGTTTCTCTCCTTAATTCTTTTAATAAAGTCGGTTCTTCTGTACTGTTTTTTTCTATATAATCTTCAAGTAAAGGGGTTATCTCCATTATTTTATATTATTCTTTACAAATATAATTCGTTTCTAAAAATTCGTTACCATTAAATGGCATTATATCTAACTAATAACTAGGACATTTAAACTTAATAACATTTACATTCGATTATATAAAATGTCTTCTATAAAGCAAATCATAAAGAAATTTTTTTATCAAAAATTTAATTATACATATTTTTAATAAATTTAATAACATAAATTATAATAACTTTTTAACAGTATAACATAATGGATAAAATACAATATTTTTATACACATAAAAGTTACAAAGAAAAAATATAACCATTATAAGTATATATAAGATAAACTAAAATCATATAAAATTGCATGCAACTGGTGAAAAATGCAAAAATGTCAGTATACAATTTTGTGTACATCATTGTAAAAATTATCTTAAAAAATGTTAAAATTTAAATTATAAATTTTATTCAAAATAAGCTACAATCCTTTATTTTAGCCTATCCTATGAAATTATCACATTTTTTATCTATTGTTAAAAAATACAGAATAGTTTTGTTTATAAAATAATGGCATGATTTTTTCCTACCTTATGCCATATTAACACTAAATAGTATAACAATATGTTTGAAATTTTCAAAGACAAAGAAGGAGCTTTTTTCTTTAGATTAAAAGAAAAAAATGGTCAAATTATTCTTGAAAGTGATGGATATACACAAAAAACAAATTGTCAAAAAGGAATCAGTTCAGTAAAAAGAAATTCCAAAAATGAAGATCGTTTTGAAGTGAAACAAGCTTCCAATAAAAAATGGATGTTTAGTTTAAAATCCGGAAACGGACAATTAGTAGGGACCAGTTCTTATTTTGATTCTGAAACCGATGCTAAAAACGGTATAAGAACAGTAATGAAAACTGCACCTGTATCCGAAACAGTTGACTTGTCAAAATAATAGATTCCATAAATTGTTATCAAAAAATGAAAAAACCATCCGCTGGATGGTTTTTTTTTATAATTAATACGATACTAATTACATTTTTAAAAAATTATTTATTTCCCTACCTTTGTATATACTATATTTATAGTAAAATAGCATTACTTTTCAATTTAGCTAATCAAATACAAACTTTTGAAAACAAATAATAAAATTAAAACACATCCAGATCAAGATGTGGTTTTCATAAAAAATGCACATCTTCATAATCTTAGAAATATAGATGTTTCCATTCCCAAAAATAAATTAACCATAATAACTGGTGTATCAGGAAGTGGAAAATCTACCCTGGCTTTTGATACCTTATATGCAGAAGGTCAAAGACGATATGTGGAAAGCCTAAGCTCCTATGCGCGGCAATTTTTAGGAAAATTAGAGAAACCTCAAGTAGATGACATTAAGGGACTTGCTCCGGCAATTGCTATTCAACAAAAGGTTATTTCAGGAAATCCTAGATCAACCGTAGGAACTTCTACTGAAATTTATGATTATTTAAGACTATTGTTTTCTCGTGTAGGTAAAACCTATTCTCCCATATCAGGACAAGAAGTAAAAAAAGATGAGGTTACAGATGTTATCGATTATATACTCTCTTTAGCGGAAGGTGGTAAATACATCTTATCTGCTCCGATTACTACGGTAGATAAAGATTTTAAAGTATTTTTAAATACTTTGAAAGGACAAGGATATGTCAGGTTGGAAGTTGGTGGAAATATTGCTACTATTGAGGATTTGGAAAGTTTTGGATTTGTTCCGGATAGTAATACCCCTATAAATTTAGTTATTGAACGTTTTTCCGTTGAACATAATGAGGAATTCTTACAAAGATTTGCTGATAGTGTTCAAATTGCTTTTTACGAAGGCAAAGGCTCTTGTTCCATTAAAAATGTTGATACCCAAGAAATTAAAACCTTTTCTAATGCATTTGAACTGGACGGAATTAAGTTTTTGGAGCCTACCATACATTTTTTTAGCTTTAATAATCCTTATGGAGCTTGTCCGGTTTGTGAAGGATATGGAAAAATTTTAGGTATTGATGAAGACCTGGTATTTCCTAACAAAAATTTATCAATCTATGAAGATGCTGTTGTTGCTTGGAGAGGAGAAAAAATGAGTGAATGGAAAGATGATTTTATTAAAAAATCATCTAAACTCAACTTTCCCATTCACAAACCGTATTTTGAACTAACAGATAAACAAAAAGATATTTTATGGAAAGGTACAGGGGATCATAGTTTTCCCAGCCTGAACCATTTCTTCAAAATGGTTGAAGAAAATACGTATAAAATTCAATACAGGGTAATGCTTTCCAGATATAGAGGCAAAACTATTTGCCCGGAATGCAAAGGAAAACGTTTACGACCTGAAACCAATTACGTTAAAATCAATGGATATTCGATTAACGATTGGATTGATTTACCTATTGACCAATTACACGGTATAATAAAAAATTTAACGCTTAATGAATATCAACAAAAAATTGCTAAACGATTACTTTTTGAGATTAATAGCAGAATTGAATTTCTTTTAGACGTTGGCTTGGGATATTTAACTTTAAATCGAGCTTCTAATACCCTCTCAGGGGGAGAATCTCAACGAATTAATTTAGCAACATCATTAGGAAGCAGTTTAGTAGGATCTATTTATATTTTAGATGAACCTAGTATCGGACTACATGGAAGAGATACCAACCGCTTAATCACTGTTCTGGAAAAATTAAGAGATCTGGGAAATACCGTGGTTGTAGTTGAACATGATGAGGATATTATGAAAGCTGCCGATTATTTGGTTGATATTGGACCAAAAGCCGGTAGTCTGGGAGGGAATGTCGTATTTTCGGGCACTTATTCGGAAATGATGCAAACCCATACATTAACCGCCGAATATTTAAATGGTGAAAAGAGAATTGAAATACCTAAAACTCGAAGAAAAACTAAAGAATTTATTGAAATAACAGGAGCCAGACAAAATAATTTAAAAGGCATTGATGTTAAATTACCCTTACACTGCTTAACGGTTATAACAGGAGTAAGCGGTTCAGGTAAAAGTACCTTAATGAAAAATATCTTAACTCCTGCATTACAAAGAAAATTGGGAATAAACGGTGATAAACCCGGTAATTTTTCCGAATTAAAGGGAAATTGGAAGGAAATTAAACATCTGGAACTGATTGACCAAAATCCAATTGGAAAATCTTCTCGATCCAACCCGGCCACCTATGTTAAAGCTTTTGACGATATACGCGATTTATTTTCCAAGCAAAAACTAAGTAAGCTTAACAATTTCAAACCGAAACATTTTTCATTCAATGTAGAGGGCGGACGTTGTGAAACTTGTTTAGGAGAAGGATTTATAACTGTTGAAATGCAGTTTATGGCAGATATTGAATTAGAATGCGAAACCTGTCATGGCAAAAGATTTAAGCAAGATGTTTTGGAAGTAAAATATGAAGGTAAAAATATTGCTGACGTCTTAGAAATGACCATTGATGAGGCCATAGCCTTTTTCAACGAACACAATCAGGATAAAATTGCAACCAAATTGCAACCTTTACAAGATGTGGGCTTAGGTTATTTGGAATTAGGACAATCATCCGGTACACTATCCGGAGGAGAAGCTCAACGAATTAAATTAGCTTCATTTTTGGTAAAAGGTAATTCTTCCGAAAATACCTTATTTATTTTTGATGAACCAAGTACCGGTTTGCATTTTGATGACATAAATAAATTACTAAAATCATTTAATGCATTAATTGAGAAAGGCCACAGTGTAATGGTTATTGAACATCATCCGGATATCATCAAATGCGCAGATTATCTGGTTGATATCGGACCGGATGCCGGAATTAATGGAGGAAATATTGTCTTTCAAGGCACTCCTGAAGAAATTATTAAATGTAAAGAATCTTATACCGGACAATTTTTAAAAGAAAAGTTTAACGAATAATGATACGTACACTTTGTTTACACGTTTAAATGTTTATTTAAAAATGACAAAATTTCAGTAATCAATCATTATATTATTAAAAGAAAAAACACCGGAATTAACCGGTGTTTTTTTATGATTGTTTTTTTATTTTTTTTAGATTTTACCCTCATTTTTCTTAATTAAATTTAATGCTGAACCTGCCTTAAACCATTCGATTTGTCCATTATTATAAGTATGATTGGCTATGATATTTTCTCTAGTTCCATCAGAATGAACTAATTCAATAGTAATAGGTTTTCCGGGAGCAAATTGATCTAAATCTAAAAAATTAAATAGATCATCTTCCTGAATTTTATCGTAATCTTCGGGATTAGCAAAAGTTAAAGCTAACATCCCCTGCTTTTTTAAATTTGTTTCATGTATTCTTGCAAAGGATTTAACCAAAACAGCTCTTACACCTAAATGACGAGGCTGCATAGCTGCATGTTCTCTTGATGATCCTTCTCCATAATTATAATCTCCTACAACAATAGTAGGAACTCCATCTGCTTTATATTTTCTTGCCGAATCAGGAACAGCCATATATTCTCCTGTATCTTCATTCTTAACTTTATTAGTTTCCATATTAAAAGCATTTACAGCACCAATCAAAGTATTATTTGAAATATTGTCTAAATGTCCTCTGTATTTTAACCAAGGTCCGGCCATAGAAATATGGTCTGTAGTACATTTTCCATAAGCTTTAATCAGCAATCTCATTCCGCTAATATTTTTACCGTCCCATGCAGGGAAGCTTTCTAACAACTGTAATCTTTCTGAAGTAGGTGAAACTTGAACCTGTATTCCGGAACCATCTTCGGCAGGTTTTTGATATCCCGGATCATCTACTTCAAATCCTCTCGGTGGAAGCTCATATCCTTGAGGTTCGTCCAACATAACCTCTTCTCCTAGATCGTTTATCAATTTATCTTTTCTAGGATCAAAACTTAGATCTCCTGCAATAGCCAATGCAGTAACTAATTCCGGAGAAGCTACAAAAGCATATGTATTAGGATTTCCATCTGCTCTTTTGGCAAAATTTCTATTGAAGGAATGCACGATAGTATTCTTTTGTTGTTTTTCTGCCCCTTCTCTAGCCCATTGTCCAATACATGGTCCACATGCATTTGCAAAGACTTTGCCTCCAATTTTATCAAAAACAGCTAAATATCCATCTCTTTCTACGGTATAACGTACCAATTCCGACCCCGGTGTAATGGTATATTCTGCTTTAGGACTAATCTTTTTATCTGATGCTTGTTTCGCTATCGAGGCTGCTCTTGAAATATCTTCATAAGAAGAATTGGTACAAGAACCTATCAATCCGACATCTACTTTTAAAGGCCATCCATTTTTTTCAGCTATATCTTTAATTCGAGATATAGGTGTTGCTATATCCGGAGAAAATGGACCATTGAGATGAGGTTCTAAAGAAGTTAAATCTATTTCAACAACCTGGTCATAATATTTTTCCGGGTTCTCATAAACTTCTTTATCGGAACGAAGTTCCTCTTTAATTTTATCTGCCATGTCTGCAATCTCTGTACGTCCGGTAGCTTTTAGATACTTTGACATATTTTCGTCGTAAGCAAATATTGAAGTAGTTGCTCCTACTTCCGCTCCCATGTTACAAATAGTTCCTTTTCCGGTAGCCGATAATGATTCTGCTCCTTCTCCGAAGTATTCTATGATACATCCGGTACCTCCTTTTACGGTCAAAAGACCTGTTACTTCCAATATGATATCTTTAGGTGCAGTCCAGCCATTAAGTTTACCTTTAAGATGAATTCCAATTAATTTTGGAAATTTTAATTCCCAAGACATACCCGCCATAACGTCGACCGCATCAGCTCCTCCAACTCCAATGGCAACCATTCCTAAACCACCTGCATTCGGCGTATGGGAATCAGTTCCTATCATCATTCCTCCCGGAAATGCATAATTTTCAAGAATTACCTGATGTATAATTCCCGCTCCGGGTTTCCAAAATCCTATATTGTATTTGTTGGAAACAGACGATAGAAAATTATATACTTCATTATTTTTATTGATAGCCTCTTGCAAGTCTTTATCGGCTCCAACTCTGGCCTGAATTAAATGATCGGCATGAACGGTAGAAGGCACCGCTACCTTTTTCTTACCGGCTTGCATAAATTGTAATAAGGCCATTTGCGCAGTAGCATCCTGCATAGCTACTCTATCCGGTGCAAAATCTACATAAGATTCTCCTCTTTTATATGCTTCAGATGGATTTCCATCAAACAAATGTGAATATAATATTTTTTCAGAATATGTCAGAGGCCTCCCCACTACTTTTCGCGCCATTCCAACCTTTAACTGAAAGCGATTATATACCGCTTTTATCATATCTAAATCAAAAATCATATAGTAAATTTATTTTTTGCTTTGTTAATTTTATGTAACATTTAAATTTTACTTTACTATTGCTGTTTAATGACAGCCTTTTAATAAAACAAGTATTTTTAAAGGAAAATTTATCTGCTAGATTTTTAAATATACAATTTTAAAATCAATATATACGATGTTTTAATTTTTTGACAGATATTTATAAAGATTCTAAATAATTTTAAGATATATTACAGGTATTATATTAAATAAAGCACTTTATATATAAATTTATTTGATATAAGAATTTATTTTTTTTATTCAATTTATACACATTTATTAATATTTATATATAACTAATTAAATATACTGTAAAACTATTTATAATTTAAAGAAAAGAGGCTCTTATTAACATATGTTTAAAATTATTCAAGTGTTATAAACGGAATTATTTGTCTATAAATTTAAAGCTTTAAACAAAGAATGAGAATATAAATTTAATCGATTAAATTTTAAATGGATTATCAATTAAAAGCTCCCTTTTTTTAAAAAAAAAGAGAGCTTTAACTACACTAATTAGTTGTTTACATATAACAATAGGTGCTTAATAATATTATAAAATTTGTACGAGGCAAAGATATTCTATTATTGTAACATTAAATTGAGGAATCCCGTAATTATAATTTTTTTTATAATAAAATTTTTAAAAATTAAAATTTATGAATCTCTAATAAATTATAATATCTTCTTAAAACTCCTTATAATGCTTAAATAATTCATCATAAATTTATTTTACAAGTATATATTTACAGATAAAAAATATATTTTTATGAAATAAATCATATCTAAAAAATCTCAATAAATATGTAAAGAGATATGGATTTTAGTTAATTACTTATGTATAAATACGATTTTTCTTACTATTCGATAATTAAAAATACAACAAAAATGAATAATATTATATTTAGATAAATATATTATTTTTAAAAAACAATTATCATATAATTTTATAATATTTACATATATTGCAAATTATATTACCATATATTTTTGTAATTGCTATTACAATTATATTAAAAATTGAGATTATATATTTATTTAAACGGTTAAACTTGTCTCTGGTTTTTCATCTTTATAAATATTATTTCAATTCTGACAATTATTTATAATTTAACTTTATTTTTTCATTTATATAGATTTTATATTTCAGATGTTTTTATGATTATAAAAAATTTTATTTTTAAGATTGAAATAATATTTTACCTTATATATAACTAATAATAATGATTGTTTACTATTTTTTTTACTATATGATCGTTTTGTCTTTTTTAAAATCTTTTTATGAAAACAGATGTAATAATATTATTCGACGCATATAATTGTTACCTTATTTAGGCTGCAAAATGAAAAATTTAAATTTATTATCCTGAACTTGATGATATTCTTTTTGTATAGGATTTAATTTATTCGAATATTTTAACAACTAGCAGCAGTATAGTATTATCGATAAAATGGATTAGAATATAAAATATTACCTTTTAAATTAAAAATCCCCGCTAAAATATTCTTTATCGGTAACCGGATGAAGCCACACAGCTCCACCTAAATTGCTATTAGTTCCAATGGTAATATGTGTCATGGACTGATCTTTTGAAGCTCCATGCCAATGCTCAATATCACGCGTACATTTTATTACGTCTCCTTTTTTAATAATTTCAACGGGCTTACCTTTTTCTTGATACCATCCTTCCCCTTCAGTTATCAATAATATTTGGCCTCCAGGGTGATAATGCCAATGAGTTCTTGCTCCCGGCTCAAAACTTACAGAACCAATTACAACATTATAAACGCTATCGGATGGAGCTAAATATGTTAACCATACGTTTCCTGTAAAATGCTCATTGGAAACCTTAGTTCCTTTAGGAAAAATCGCCGACACTTCCCGTGCTTCCAATCTATTACTTTGTTGGGTACTCCTACACGCAATTAATAATAAAGTACATAAAAGTATTCCTTGAAAAAATGAGCTCCTAATTTGATTCATGGTTTATTAAATTTTAAAAAAAACTCGATGATTTATCCACTAATTTTTAAAGATTTTTCTTATAAAATTCAACTAATTTATTTACTGCTTGAGATACATATTCAGGCTTCCAATAGGTTTGTATATGAGTTGCCCCTTCTATTTGGAATAACTCCTTATTTTTTGCATTAATAGCCTTAGAAAAAGCTTCTTCGGTCATGTATTTGGTATCTGCTTTACTTCCAGCAATCATTACTAATGGCTGATTAAGTAATTCTATTTGATCGGTTGCATCCCACGCCATTAAATACATAAGGCTACTAGTAGTATAAAGAAAAGTTGAATTGGGATGCGCATGAGTTCTGTAATAATATACAAATCCTTCACGATATAAATCCGTAGGAGTTTTATTAATCTCTTCATCCGTAACAGTAGCTACTCCCGAATACAAAATTTTTCCTCCGGATGCTTCTTGGGCTCGAGCCTCGGATGCTTGTTTTAAACGTTCTTGAATAGTACTGACTTGTGAATTTTGGAACCCATTGCGTCGTACTTCTCCCGAATTAAACATACTAAGAGTGGCTATAGCTTTTAATCTTTTATCTGTTTGAGCCGCCTTAAGTGTATACCCACCGCCCCCGCAAATTCCCAGAGCTCCGATACGATTGGCATCAACTCCGGGGTATTGAGAAATGTAATCTACCATGCCATGAATATCTTCGGTGCGATAGGCCGGATTATCCGTATGACGAGGCTCTCCCCCACTGGCTCCTTGATAAGCAGCATCGGCAGCTATGGTAATATAACCTGCTTCTGCCAATTTTTGCGCATAAAGTCCGGCAGTTTGTTCTTTCACTCCCCCGTTAGGATGGGCTACAACTACAGCCGGATATTTTTTTGAAGAATCATAATGGGCCGGAGTATAAACATTAGCCGCTATTTCAATTCCATGTAATTTATAGGTAACCGGATGTATATTTACTTTTCCCGGTTCATTTTTTTGGATCGCACCTTCATAAACTAAGGTAAACTGATTTTGTTGATCGTTTTTATGAGACGATTGTGCTTGTATTGCATCAGCCCCTACTAATGATGTTGCAATAGCTAATATTGAGGTTAATTTATTCATGATTAAAATGTTATGTATTTTTTTCTTGCTGTTCAACTATTTCATTTACAATTTTTCGCACAGAGGAAGCTTCTTTTCTTTTTAAAGTTGTTTTTATTATAGATGTAAATTGTTGAAGTTGTCGGGGAGACCATCCTACATTAAGACAGATATTTAAATGGGAACGAAGCATAGGTTCTGCTTTTCCTATTGCACTAATAGCTGAAATGTTTACTAATTCCCTTTCAGCATAAGTAAGAATATCTCTTTCAAAAATATCGGCAAATAAATGTTCTTTCAAAAAGGTATCAATTATCGGAGCAAATGCTGAATAACCACTAAGTTTTTCAGGTTGTTGGGTTTTAGTCAATTCTTCCAGTATCTTTTTTCCTCTTTCATATTTGTTTTCGTTCCTTTTAAGGGGAGAAATATCTTTTCCATCTATATCTTTTATGCCTTGATTTTTATGATCCTCAATCACTTCCATAAAGGTTTGTAACCCCCGAATACTGCGCGGAAATCCACAATAAGCATATAAATGTACCAAGATCTCTTTGATTTCATTTACTGATAAACCGGAGTTAAGCCCATTATTTAAAGCTTTTTTAAGTTGAGATAAGTCTCCTTTAGCTGTATAGGACGATATGATTATTATACTTTGCTGCCTGGAATTCAAAAGAGTATCCTGTATTTTATTGTTATATTGTGATTTAAGATGGCTAACCATACCAATGACAATAAATAAAAACAGTATGGTTTTATGATATATTATTTTCATCATTTAAATACATGCAGTTGTTAACATGGATCTTTTAAAATTTAATTATTTCATCTCTACCCATACTCTAATTGCAATGATTATACCTTTATAAATTTTTAAATCATTGACAAAGACACCGATGGTATTCTTTAAACTGTTTTTAAATTATTTTAATAATAATCTTGTTTATTAACATTGATAGAGCTAATGTAAATTTCTGATTTTAAATCATCTTAATTTGTATACTGATTACCTTTATTTCAACCAATATAACTGATTTTTAAATAGATTGATTTTCAAAAGAGAGGAGGTACTTATAGGTGTAGAAATTAGAATTATTAAAAAAATAAAAGCACCGAAAAAATAATTTGGTGCTTGGATATTATGCTCAAGTTTAATTTCTTTTTTAAATAGTAAAATAAAGAGCTATTTAAATACTAATCCGGTGTCCATCTCCAGCCCACTTACTGTTTTTATATTCAAAACTAAGTCTAACTCTTTATTTAAATATTTTTTACCCATCTTTTTGATTAATATTATATCATACTAAAAAAACAAAGTCTTTTATAGTTAAGGTTGAATTTTTCAACAATTAACTCTAAAGTTTCTTCAAACTTAATTTTAGACTCATAATATTCTAAATATTTTAAAAAAGACATAATAAAATACGATAAATGTAAACCAGCATTGTCTTATTTGTTAAATAAATGTTTTTATGAAATAACTTTAAAATTTAATTGTTGGATTACTTGATTGTATAATTTCATATCTCATTTTGTTTGCATCTGCCAATTGTTTAGCGTACTCACTTTTAGCTTTTACCACTTCATCATCAATCATATAATCAGCTTTCACTTCTAATATAACATATGAACCATCTTTGAGCAATACTAGAAAGTCAGGATAATAACTGCGTAATGTATGCGAAACATTATCTATGTAATGTATTACAAAATCAGATTGGCCATTTGCTAACATGCCTGTAAACCATACTTTGTCAACCTTGTTTTCATTAAGCAATGTTTGGAATAATGTTTTTTCTGGAACACTATCAAAACAATAATTGTCAAGATGGAACGATTTGTTTTTGAAAGGTTTGTATTTATTGTCTTCTAAACTTGCTAAGAGTTCAGGCTTAACCTTCATTTGGTAAAATCCTTCTTTTGGTGCTTTGACTAATTCAACTTTTATTTCATCCGTAGAGGTAAATTCCTGTATATCCCAATAATAATTGAATAGTTTGGGTATAACCCAATCGTATAACAATTCATTATAGTCATTTACCCATTTTAAAACTTCATCAAGCCTTTGTATGGATTCTTGTAATATCTGTTTTATAAGTGTTGGTTTGAGATTCAAATATCGTGATATTTCACCGATTAATAATAATGTTGAATATTTAAATTTCTCTTTTATATAAGTAATATCTTTAGAATATCTTTTTTTTGATAAATCGGTAATTGATCTTTCTGTTTGAATAATCCTATACCTTTCAATATCAACCTTTTCAAATTCAAAGTCTATACCCTCATTAAGTTTTCGTTCTTTCAGTTTGTATAATTTCTTAACCTGTTTTAATTTCAATTCTACTGGTGGTGGAACGAAACGAACCTCAACTAATTCTTTGTCATCGTTTTCTCCTTTTAAATCATCAATCGTTAGTCTGAAATTTTCTTCCAATTCAGCATTCAAAATATCAACGTTTTCTTTGGATAGGAATACCATGGCTGTTTCTTGATACTCTGTGATTTTACGCAAACAACGCATTGTCGCCTGAAGTACAAATATCTTTGACTTAGGGCATCGATGCATACCCACACCAAATAATGAACGACAGTTCCAACCCTCTTTTCCTTTGTTTACAAGAAGAACGAATTGTTTCTCTGAGCTTATGGTGTCCAAATTAATAAACTCTCTTAAATCATCATTATTTGTGATAGTTGCATCACCTACATTTACAAGAATTTTTGAAATTGGTATATTCAATTCTATTAATACCTGCTCAACTGCAGGACGTAATTCATTTTGAAGTTCATCTATTGAACTTGCAAAGAATGCTATTTTAGGTAACATCCCTTCAAAGCGTTTCCCATCATAAGCATCCCAAAATTTAGTAATTGAATATCTTACAAATGCTTGTGTTTGACTTCTTATATTTTCAAATTCTTCTACTTTGACTTTTTTCAAATACTTGTTATCAATCGCATCTTTCAAACCGTAATAATAAACTACCTCAGGTAATAAACGTTTACCAACGTATGGAGTTCCTGTATAATTGTAACAGCCTACAATGTGAGTTCCTGCGTAATTCAAACTTTCTGCTAACTTATTGATAGTGTTTCGTAAACTTGTAGCCTTGTTGGGATCAAAATCTTTCTTTAAGGTACTACCAAATACATGGTGAGCTTCATCAACATAAATTCCTAGTTGAGAAATACGCCTTAAGGATTCAAAACGTTGATTTGTAAGGAGATTGTGTTCATTTAGTTCTTCACCATACAAGTCTTTTCCCATTTTCAAAAATGCATGGGTTCGATCACTGAATAATTGTTGAATTTGAGTTTGCTCATTTTGTTGCCTTCTCAAAATTATTTTTTGAGTATTGGATATGATAATATTAAATCTTGAACCTTCGAGCAGATTCAATGTAAGTCCTGTATCATCCAAAAAATGGAATTTTATATTTTCTATAAAATTGACATATTCAGGAGGTACAACTTTTGATTTGTCAAAAGTTTGAATCTCTTTTAGTGATTGTAAAACAGTCTTGTCGGGTGCAAATACCAAAGCATTGTGACAATATTTCGGGTCTTTGGGAAATTTATTTGCTAATAGGAATTCATAAAAGATCGATGTAGCCATCAGAACAGTCTTCCCTAGCCCCATTGTGAGAGAAAAGATATAGTTGGGATACTCTTGTTTGAACTCTTCTATTTGATTAAAGACTGCTTGATAAAGATCCTTATTTTCATCGAAGTTAAATTCGTTTTCAAATAAATCTATTTGTCCTTTAGAACTTAATCCCGTGGTTTCTCTGTCTTTAAACTCATTTTTTTTATAAACCCATTCTATAAATATTTCGTTCAAATGCTTGTTTTCACAAAACTCTTTTAGGAAAACATACATTTCCAAGGCTTCAAATTGTGGTTTGCGAAGATAGGCTTCAACATTTTCTTCAGGATTATTAAAAATTAAATATTTCTTAGTTATTCCTTTAAATTCTTTATATATACGTTTCCTTTCTTGTGAAATGAATAAGTTCAAATACCGATAAAAGGGAAAATCAATATGTGATGATTTTTTCTTTGCCATTATTTAATAGTCTTTTCAAAAGTTTCACTCAAAAGGTCTGTTATTTTGATATGGATTGTACCCGAATCTTTTGGTATATCATAGATTCCCTTTACCAATTCATTTTTCTCCGGTATATCAACAATCTGAGGTTCAAAAATAGAACCATCATAATTGAAGTCTATCATTATACTTTCTGTCATTTCTTTCCAATTCTCTACATTTTCTTTTTGGATGGAAAGTTTTTGGAGTAAATTCATTGGATAGAATTCCCGAACTAACAAACGATTACCCTCGATACTGATTTCAGCATCGCTGTCATGTTTGAATTCTAAGTTCGATTTATCTCTCAAAACATCTACTATTTTCACATCTAATGGAAAGGGTACTTGTTCTTTCAAATGTGCTGCCAAGTCGGGTTCGTGTCCCATACACACCAAAAGAATGGATTCGACAGGTTTGTTGGGGCTTTCATTGTGGCGTTTTTCGAAGGTCTTGTAGTCAAAGTTGACTATCAGCTCATTGAGGTCGGCACGTGTAGCAATACGATTTACAGACATCACTTTTACAAAACGTCCATCTTTTTCGCCATCATACAACATACTGTTTGGCATGGGTTGTACTTCTAATGCCTTTAGCAACAAATCTTTTGCTTCCACAGGATTACGAAACACATCGTAATTGTTGACATTATATACTTGAAAACCTGTATAGTAATTCTCAATCTTATTTTCATCATCAAAGCCGATCTTATTTTGTTGACTATTCAACTCATTAGCTACCTTTATCAAACGTTTAGTGGTTGTTTGAACAGCTCCTAAATTAATATCTGCACCAATAAAGCGTCTACCAAGTTTCATTGCAACAGCCTGAGTGGTTCCACTCCCCATAAAGCAATCAAAAATGATATCACCTTCATTTGTTGAAGCTTTAACAATACGTTCAAGTAAACTTTCAGGTTTCTGTGTTGGATATTTAATATTTTCTGCTGCGGTTGGTTGTTGCTGAAATGACATTATATCCCCCCATACATCACCAAATGGTTTACCTTTATCAATCACATCTTTTAAGTAACGTGTAAAACCATGTGCAACCATAAATTTTTCACCATTTTCATCTACTCTATTAAACATGTCAATATATTTTTGAGTATGAGGTTGCATCAATTTATTAAACTTACCATTACCTGTTTTTGTATAATAATATATTATGTCATGTCCTCGAATCCAATTATTAGCTTGGGTTTTAAAGCCTGACAAAACTGTAATATCCCATATTATTTCTCTTTTGAAGTTTTGAGAACCAAAAACCTCATCTAATATAATTTTAATATAATGAGCCCTTTTTTCATCCAAGTGGACATAAATACTACCTTCTTCTGATAATAATTCTCGCAATAATATGAATCGTTCATACATAAATTGAAGATATTCATCATTAGACCAAATATCTGTATATTGTTTTTCTTCAAATGCAGTATTATCATTTTTTACACTTTGTCCTTTCAGCGATATTTTCTTTTTATAATCAGCTTTACTGTCATAAGGAGGGTCAATATAAATTAAATCTACCTGCCCACGATATTTTTTCAAAAGATGAGACATCACTTGTAAGTTATCACCCCAAAAGATTTGATTCATCCAACCATCCGTTTCTTCGCCATGTTGTTCCTTCAATTGTGCAGGGTAATATTGCGTACTTGTAAAAGGTCGTTTGCCCTTCCATCTCAACATGGGATAACCTTTGATAGGTTCAAATTTAAATTTTTCAACCGAATCTATTTTTCGTTCTGCATTCAGATTTAATATATTATCTTCCATAGTATTTAATTCTTTCTTTTATTCACTAAACGTATGTGGATTACAATAATATCGCATATCACATTCACCGCATTGCTTTTCACCTTTAGGCGTACGACTCATATCGTAATCTTTTGATTCTATTCTGTTTACTACCTCAGAAAATATATCAATCGTAGCGTTTATGTTATCTATATTTGCTTTAAAAGTAATGTATGGAATACCATCATCTTCTTTTGGGTAGTACAAATGCAGTTTACTTATTTTTACACCTTTGTTTTTTTCGATAATATGTGCATAAACTTCCAATTGACGTTGGTATTGGTTCAACAATTTTCGCACTTTAGGGTCTGTTGAGTTTACATCAGGTTTATCTCCTGACTTAAAGTCTACCAATTCTACTGTTTCATTATCACCCTTTATAAGGTCGATAGTTCCTTTCAGAATATAATCTTCTTTTACCAAAGACACATCAACTTCGGTTTCTAATATCAAATTCCAACGACTCTGATTGCGGTCACGATACCTTAACACCTGTTTCAACAATGCGTTAAGCTGTCCTTGGTGTAGATAACTTCTTTGCTGTTTGGATAATAGTTGATAATTACGATTAAACCAATCGGTTATATTATAATTAGTGAGCTTATTTTCTTCTTTCTTCAATACTGCACGATGAATATCTTCAATCGTTTGATGTAATAAACTACCCCCTAAAACGCCCCCTGTACGAACTTCAACAAATCCTAATTCTTTATAGAATTTATATTGTAAAGGACAGTTTTCATATAATAAGATATCGGATGTAAAAGCATATTCATGCTTTATATTGATGGGTTTTAGGTTTTCTAATTCAAGCAATTCGGGTTTAAAACGTTCATCTGTCCAAGATGGCAATTTATTAAAAGTATCCGCAAAATGTTTGGATGGTGTGCGTCCTTGTCCCTCTCTTGTACAAGCTGATAATACCAATAGGTTCTGAGGTCTTGAAAAAGCAGTATAAAACAACCTGTAAAAGTCATAATACTTAGTTTTTTTAATAGGTTCGAAGGGTGGCTTGTGATAGTAGTCTGATTGAAGTTTCAAGTCAATATCATCATATTGTTCTCGTGGTGATGCGTTTAATGAACCAACAATAACAATAGGGAATTCAAGCCCTTTGGATTGGTGAATAGTCATAAATGAAATACAACCTGAGGGAGCGTATTCTTCAAAGTCTTCATATTCTTCAAGACCACCTTCCTTCAAAAATCGTAAGAATTTATTAAACAATTCTTTTAATGTTCTGTCAATATTCTTTTCTGTAAAAACAGTGATATTATAGGTATGTTCAAACTTAAATAATAGTTTGGAGAACATAGCGATATTATATGTTGCTCTCAGGTCTGTTTTCTTTTCTTGTAGGTTGACATCCAAATATTTTGAAAACATTGGAAATTCAAGAAGTTGATACAAAAGGGCAGCAAATGCATAGTTGGTACTTTGAGAAAAGTTAGTATGAGCTTTCATCTTACTCAAAGTCCACTTATAAAGTGTTTTGTGAGTTTGTGAGTCTTTCGTAAACTCATTCATAAATTCTACTTGACAACCTCTATAATAATACCATATATCCAATTCTGCTGTATCATTCCATTTCAGACGTTGAAATAGGTTAGGAAATATGGTAACAAATGCACCAATCAGCAAACGTATTTCTTCACGTTCAAAAAACATCTTGGAACGTGGTGAGAAAACAGGTATGCCCTTATCTTCTAAAAATTCAGCTAATCCAATGGCTTGGTCACTTTGAACAGATTTGAATAGAAATGCTATTTGATTGTAATCAGTCAGTACACCCTTATCTTTTAAATCTTTGATGAAATTATAAACTTCTTGATGATAAGCTTCTTTATCATTATGTTTAGATACTTTGATTACAGCAGGAATGTTTGGATATTCACCATCATTTGGTTTGATAGTCTTTTCGTATCTGAAAGTTTTACCATTATGATTCCAATTATGTCTGTTCATAAACCTGTTATAGAAATTGATAATATCAGGGTGTGAACGATAATTGGTATCTAATGTAACCTTTTTACAAGTCCCTTTTTCAAAGTGTGTAGAAAACTCTAAAATATTGCGTATAGAAGCTCCTCGAAAACGATATAAACTTTGATCATCATCTCCAACAACACAAATATTTTTGTGTTTGTCAGCTAGTAATAGAATAAGACGTTCTTGAATAGTATTAGTATCTTGATATTCATCAATCATAATATATTTAATCTTATTCTGCAATTCTGCTAATATATCAGGATTGTACTCTAATAACCCAAGAGCTTTACTCTGTATAGTAGCAAAATCAATAACATTTTCTTCTTTCAGCAGTTTTTGATATTCTTTGTAGAAATCACCAATCACTTGTAAATCAGGCTCATCAGAATTGTATAGCTCATCAGGGTCGATATATTCTTCTGCTATTTTAGATACATATTTTACAACGATATCAGCTTTAATCCAATTGGATAAATTTATCTTCCAAATGAAGTCACTATTTTCAACTGCTGTGAATCTATTGATATTTCTAAATATAAGATATCGTTGGTCAAATTGATCAAGAATATTATAGTTTCGTTTAAGACTCGTAAACTCTCTATATTCTTCCAATATTCTAAGAAAAATAGAATGTAGTGTACCAATATACATTTCATTGAGATTAATATCTATCCCAAGTTGTAATAATCGATTTGAAATTCTTGTGACAAGTTCTTTTGCTGCTTTCTCAGTGAATGTAGCAACAAGTATAGTCTCTGCATTAACACCTTTTGATATAAGGTAAACTACACGTTCCACAAGGGTTTTTGTTTTACCTGCTCCTGGACCCGCAATTATTAGCAGGGGGCCTTCTGTATTTAAAATAGCTTCCTTTTGGTTTTTATTAAGAGCTTGTTTATCGATTTTCCATATTTCTTCTAACACCATTGTATATCAACATAACGTCAAAATTAAAGGATAAATATATACATTAATATAAAATAAAACAACAAAAAGTAAAAGACTTATATACTTAATACTTTGACACTAAACAAAAACAAATCAATTTTATAAACCATTATTTGTTTCATGTATCTATAATTAATTGAATATAAAAACAATGATGGGAAAATTGTTTATAATAAAAAATGTTAGGGAAAACTTATTTTCGAGCTAGATCCAAAAATGCATCATGGAAGAAATGTAATATCTTCTCGAATTATTAAGAGTTTAACTGGAAGAATAGTTAAATAAGTTGAAACTTTCTTAACAAACGGTATCTAAACTTGAGAAAAAGGAGTAAATAAATGATAATATTCTAGATAAAAATGCTTCTGCTCTACATTTTCTTATTGAAACCATTAAGATTTATAAAGTAAAGGGTATTATTATAATAAATACATGTCAAGATGAATCATTCAGTTACGCTGTTCATTATAAATATGCTATTTATCCTATTGAAAAAATAGTAGAATTCTATATTATAAAATAAGCACTTTATGAAAAAATGATTTAATAGAGAAACTGTTTAATAAGTAAAATAATATTTATTTATTGAAAATAAAAATCAAACCGGCTTTATAGATATTGCCTAAAAATAAAAAACACCAAATATTATAATTCGGTGTATCAGATATTTGAATTTTAATCATGTGGAGCTGATGGGGCTCGAACCCACGACCTTTAGACTGCCAGTCTAACACTCTAGCCAGCTGAGCTACAGCCCCGAATTTTCGATCACAAAGATAACTTATTTTTCTTTTTTGCCAAACTTGCTAAGGTTGTTTTTCTATAGATTTCTAAGGTTGCATCTCGAACTTCTATAAATACATCTCGTATGGTACAAGTATCTTCTGTTGTACAAGTATCACACGGCTGATGGTACATAATCGACACACAAGGCAATAATGCGATCGGGCCATCCATTAATCGAATTACTTCTATCAAGGTTACTTTTTCGGGGTCTTTATTCAATCGATACCCTCCTTTTGCTCCTCTTCTACTGGTTAAAAATTGTGCATTCTTAAGGTCTCTTAAAATATTTTCCAAAAACTTTTTGGGAATATTTTCATCATTAGAGATTTCTGTCGACAATATACTTTTATCCTTATCTTGTCTTGCTATATAGATTAAAGCTTTTAAAGCGTATTTACACCGGTTGGAAATCATAAATCTAAAGATACTTATTTTCCTTCAATTAGTAAAACTATTTCACCTTTCAAAGGCTTTTCTTTGCATATTTTTACTATTTCGCCTACGCTACCCCGCAACGTTTCTTCATACATTTTGGTAAGTTCCCTGCTTATGCTAACTCTTCGATCTTCTCCGAAGATTTCAGAGATTTGTTCCAAAGTAGTATTTATTTTATGGGGGCTTTCATATAAAATAATAGTTCTGCTCTCTTGAGATAGCTCTTTAAGTTTTGTTTGCCTTCCTTTTTTGGCCGGTAAAAAGCCTACAAAAATAAATTCATGAGAAGGAAGACCTGAGATAGCCAGGGCAGGAACAAAAGCCGTTGCTCCCGGAAGGCATTCTACCGATATATTTTTTTCGATACACGATTTTACAAGCATATATCCGGGATCCGAGATTCCCGGAGTTCCGGCATCGGTGATTAAAGCAATGACACGTCCTTCAGAAATCTGCTGAGTATATCCCTCTGTTTTTTGATGTTCATTAAACATATGGTATGATTGCATCGGCGTTTGGATATCGTAATGCTTTAAAAGCTTACCGGAAGTACGAGTATCTTCAGCCAAAATTAAGTCTACTTCCTTTAAAAGCCGTAAAGCCCGCAGGGTTATATCTTCCAGATTTCCTATAGGAGTTGGAATTAAATATAGCTTTCCACTCATATACTTTATAAACTTTTAAGAATCAAATCTGTGAACTATTAAACCGGATAGACGTTCCACATATTCTTCTTTGTTTTTCCAATTATATTTTACGAACATTTCTTCCATCCATCTTTTTGCTTCTTCTATGGTATGCGTTTGGTTCAATTGGGCAAATTCATTATCCATATCTGATTTGCTGCCATTAAACAATTGACTGATAAATGCTATGGAATCATTAAAATCTAAATTAATTGGTCGTACAATTCTATTCTTTTCTTGAGGTTTTATTTCTGCAATTCGGATATTCAGAGAATCCATTTTTTTTAAATTTTCTTCCTCTGATTTTCTCATCTCTTCAGTTGTATCAACTGCTTCTACAAAGGGCTCCTCAACTTTTTGTTCTTCTGTGATTACATTGTTTTCAACATTATCTTTTTTTATTGAGTCTATAGGATCAGACACTTCACTTGCCGCCTCTTTGTCCGTTTCATAAAAATCTCTAACCTCTACTTTCTTTTCCTGAACTTTTCCATTACTTTCTAAATTTTCAAGGATCTGCTGATATTTAGAAGTAGATATTTGTTTTAAAAAAATAAATTTTTCGTATAAGTTTTGAATTTTCTGCTGATGTGACAAAAGACCTGAAAAGCTTTGCACACGGCTAATTTCTCCGGCAATAGATTTGATTTCCTCTAGAACTTCCTTTTGAAATATTTCTTTAGCATTCATAATTTGCTTTTTAATATGTTCGTTAATTTCTACTTTTGTAAAAATTTTTATTAAAGACCCGAAATTTACAAATGTTTCTTGAAAATACAACAAATAGCACTCAACAAACTGGCTGGATTGAAGTAATTTGCGGTTCCATGTTCTCCGGTAAAACAGAAGAACTTATACGCAGACTTAAACGTGCAGAATTTGCAAAACAAAAGGTTGAAATTTTCAAACCTGCCATGGATGTAAGATATGATGAAACATTGGTAGTTTCCCATGATCAAACTTCTTATCCCAGCACTCCTATTGACAATCCTTTAGAAATTCCTCTTTTGGCAGCCGATTGCGATGTTGTAGGAATCGATGAAGCTCAGTTTTTTAGCGATACTATAGTGGAAGTTTGCAATCTACTTGCCAATCAAGGAAAACGAGTTATAGTTGCAGGTTTGGATATGGATTTTAAAGGCAGACCTTTTGGCCCGATGCCCTTTTTAATGGCTACCGCCGAATACGTAACAAAAGTACATGCTGTTTGCGTAAAAACCGGAAATTTAGCTAATTATTCCCATAGAATTTCATCCGGTGAGAACTTGGTGGAATTAGGAGAAAAGGACAAATATGAACCTCTAAGCAGGCAAGCTTTTTGGGAGATAATGAATAAGGAAAAAGTACATAAAAAGGATTAAATTTAACTAGAGGTTCTACGATGAAATATTCCGCATCTCAACTGGCCCGAATTATTGATGCCCAACTCATCGGCAATCCTGATAGAATAATTAAACATGTTTTCTATGACAGCCGAAATATAGTATCTCCTGCAGATGGTACTTTTATTGCATTTAAAGGAGTTCGAGACGGACATACTTATATGGAAGATGCTTATAATAAATCGGTTCGAATTTTTATAGCGTCGCATATTCCCTCAATGCATCCCGATGCTACATATTTGATAGTGGATGATACGGTTTCTGCATTGCAAAAATGGGCTCGTCATCACGCAACTTCTTTTCCTAATCTTCTAACCATAGGCATTACCGGAAGTAATGGTAAAACCATACTAAAAGAATGGCTTGACCAATGTTTATGGGATGAATTTTCAATTATAAAAAGTCCTAAGAGTTTTAATTCTCAAATTGGACTTCCCTTATCTCTATTACAAATTACATCTAAACACAATTTAGGAATTTTTGAAGTCGGAATTTCCAAACCCGGTGAAATGGATAAACAGGAAGATGTTTTGCATCCTTCGATTGGAGTTCTCACAAATGTACTGGCAGCTCATTCCGAATATTTTAAAGATCGGGAAGAGCAAATTGTGGAAAAAATTAAACTTTTTAAACACTCAAGTGCAATTATTTATCCAAGTGATCCGATTATTTCAAAAATAATTCAAAAAACGTATCCCAATAAAAAATTAATTTCTTTCGGAAAGGAAAATTCAGACATCCAATTATTAGATATTTCTCTTACCGGTAATACAACAGAATTGAACGTTTCCATTTGGAGGGAAAAAAGAAAATATACTATCCCTTTTACTGATAATGCCTCTATTCAAAATGCATTATGTTTAGTAGCCGTACTTTCTGAATTGGGTTGTAAATACGATTTTATACAAGAAAAAATTTTTCATTTGCAACCGGTATCGATGCGTTTAGAACAAGTATCGGGAATTAATAATTGTACTATTATAAACGATACCTTCAATTCGGATTATCAATCATTGGAAATAGCCTTACAGTTTCTTTTTCAGCAAAATAAACCTAAAAAAGTATTGGTATTATCAGATATTTTCCAATCTCGTCTTCCTGAAGCTGCATTGTATAAAAAAATTGCTGACTTAGTTAATTCTTTTCCTTTACATCATGTCCTTTTAGTAGGAGAAAAAATGCACCAATATCAAAGCTTATTTAATGCTATGTTAAAAAGCTTTTTGTCCACGGCAGAAGTTATTAAGTTTTTAGAAAGTCGATCTATAAAAGATGCTGCCCTATTAATTAAAGGGGCCCGCAAGTTTGAATTGGAAAAAGTTGCTCAATTATTGCAAGTTCAATCTCATGATACCATACTGGAAGTTAATCTGAATTCACTTTTGAATAATGTAAATTATTTCAAAAGTCAATTAAAACCTAAAACTAAAATTATTGCCATGGTTAAGGCTTTTTCTTACGGTTTGGGAAATTTTGAAATTGCAGAAGTTTTACAATATTATCATATAGACTATCTGGCCGTAGCTTATGCGGATGAAGGTATTAAATTAAGAGACCGGGGGATTTATTTGCCCATTATGGTTATGAATCCTGAAATCAGCAGTTATGATCGTGTCATTGAATATAACTTGGAGCCGGAAATATACAGTTTTAGGGAACTTGACTTATTTACACAAAAATTAAAAGAAAAAAACGTATCGGATTACCCTATTCATATTAAAATAGATACCGGAATGCATCGCTTAGGCTTCCAACCCGATGAAGCTCAAAAATTAGGTGACTTATTAAAAGATAATATTTATGTAAAGGTAAAATCGGTTTTCAGTCATTTTGCAGTGTCCGATGTGTTAGAGCAAGAAGAATTTACCAGATTACAAGCGACGAGACTGAAATATTCATTTGATTTATTAGTTAAAATATTAGGTTATCGACCTCTTCTTCATATAGCTAATTCAAACGGTATTCTTAATTATCCCGAATATCAATTTGACGCCGTTCGTTTAGGTATTGGTATGTATGGATATATTGATAACGAAAAGGCTTTAAAAATGCTGGAAAATGTAATTACTTTAAAAACTGTTATCTCTAATATTCACAATCTTAAACCCGGAGAAACAGTCGGATATGGTCGACATTATGTTGTTGAAAAAAATTCTTCTATTGCAACTTTACCTATTGGCTATGCAGATGGTATTCGTAGAATCATAGGAAATGGTAAAGGATATGTAACGATACATGGAATGAAAGCTCCTATCATTGGAAATATTTGTATGGATATGATGATGATTGATGTAACGGGGATTGCTTGCAAAGAAGGAGATCCAGTCATTATAATTGGTGAAAATCCTAGTTTGAAAGAATATGCTGACTGGTATCAAACAATTCCTTATGAAGTCTTAACCTCTATTTCGCCCAGAGTAAAGCGCATCTATTACAGGGATTAAAATATTCCTTCCTATTTATATTTGAGGATTATCTATATTCTTATATAATTTTGAATTAATAAGCTTTTAATTACTATTGATCACAATATTATTTATTTATAAAAAATTTATAATATCTACAGGTTTTAAAAAAAACGGTTAAAGTAAAAAAAGTTACTTTATGAAGTTTACAAATAAATTTTACTTAACCGTATAAAATCTCAAACGTATTAAAAATAGTAATTTAATTATGCAACCGTATACTTGCTCGTATTAAAGCAATAGCATTTATATGTTCCATTAACATATCTTTAGGCTGATGATGTTGATTCTGTGAAACCAGCTTTATATAATTGTCTCCTAATTCGGATTTTTGGACAAACTTAACGGTAATATATTCGCTCCAATCATCAATTTTTATAGATAGTAAATACATTTCTCCCCAAAAAATTTTATCTAAAGTTATTTCTTTATATAATACTATATCACCACTTTTCAGTAATGGATACATGGAATCTCCTTTCACATATACTCCTCCATCACAATTAGCTATACCCGGTATACGAATTCGATCCAGAACCGCTTCACTGGAAGTCCCCTTAAAAAGCTCAACCAAACCGGCTGTAGCTTCTAAATCATATAATGGGACATCTTGTATTTCTCTAACAGGATCCGCCGTTTTACGGTGCACATTTATCGGAACAGTAATAATTTCTTTTCCTCTCGGAAATCCTGATCCTCTTTTTAACATGGATTCCCTTCCGGTAAGAAGCCAATTTACATTTATTTCATCAAACTTATTGGCAATATCTTCTAATATATCATAAGAAGGTTTAGTTCCTTCCCTTTTTAATCGGTTTAATTTTTCCGAAGAACTATATCCCAACCCATTAATTGCAAAATCATGAACACTTCTAAATCCTTTATATTTAATGATCTCAGCTATTCTTTCAAAGAAATTTGTGTTATTTTTCATATTTTATTTATTTTTTGCAAATATGTTTGTATGTTTGCTTTGTATTATAACGTAAATATACATTAATTTTTTAAAAACCCATATAATTACCAGAAAATTAATTTATTAGATATCGAAACTTTTATTTCGATTTACAAACAAACAAGAAAGATGTTAACTAAATAGGAACTAATAAATGATTATATGAATATTAAGAACAAAATACCATTTTTAAGATTGATTCCACGAATTATAGCGATTTAGTTAAATATAGTGCGCGAATCTAAAATGCTCCAATTATTAATATTCAATTATAATCCGATTTAGCCTGGTCTCATTTAGCAATTAAAAAGAATTAATTCACCAATTAATACACCATACCATGAGAAAAAGAAAATTAAACATCCATGATTTAAGAACCTGTTTAAGCTATGATTCTGAAGTTCGAAAATTTCTTAGTTTAAAGGAAAGATGTATCATCCATCATAATCAGATTAAAATTTTAGAGTGGTCTTACCCTTTAGAAATACCCGTCGATCTCATTGATAAAATTGAAGATAAATTAGATGAAATACGTCGAAAAAGATGGAAACGACCTGAGTTTCATTTTGAAAGAGAAAGCAACCATATTACGAGAATACAAATAAAATGAAAGAAAATATTCTTTTTTTAAGATTTATCTATTGATATGTTACCGATTTCATTTTGTAAGAATTTCCTTTTTTTATTCTTTTTATTGAAAGCTTCTTTATTATTAGCTTTTCTTATCCCTTAATTTTCAAGAAGTAATAAGCTAATAATTTTTGTTATCGAAACTAGACACCCTAAAAATTAATATTTTATATGATATAATTAAAGTGTATTTCATATTAAAACCTTAAATAACAACCTTTAAAAAGCCCATATGATACCATATTGTAAAGAAATTAACGAAACACTATTTGATTTTTTTATCCAAAACAAAGGTGTGATCTTTGTTACTGTGATCAGTATGATCGCTCGTTCCTTATATAAAGGAACTTCGGTATGCAGACTTCTAATCAAAACACCCATTTCCATAATAATAGGAATTTCCATGGGGATACTGATGCAAGAATTTACCGATGTATCCCACAATACTATATACGTATTATGTATGCTTACCGGTGCATATACCGGAGAAATTTTAGATGGCATTGAACAACTTTTAAAGTGGATTCCATCGGCTTTAAAGAAAATTATAAGTAAAAAACTGGATATTGATGATAAAGACCCTTAATTTAAAGAAAATCAACATCAATTGAATTTATTATAACATACTTTTTAAATAAGAAGTATTTAAAAATGAGCGATTTTTCTGTGAAATATTCTATTTAATAGGAATTTGTATTAGTAAGTCTTTGAAAAATATTTATTTAAATAATGTTAATCAATTTTGAAATCAATAAAATTTATAACCTATTTTTTAAAGCATTTATAAAGGTAGTATATTTGTTTTTGAATAAGTTTAAGATAATATACGATAAAAATGCTATCAATAAAAAATTTGCACGCAAGAATTGGAGAAAAAGAAATACTTAAAGGAATAAATCTTGAAATTAATAAAGGAGAGGTACATGCGATTATGGGTCCTAATGGAGGAGGAAAAAGTACGCTTTCCAATGTAATTACCGGAAGAGAAGATTATGAAGTTACCGAAGGTTCCATTCTTTTAGACGGAAAAAATTTGTTAGACCTTGCCCCTGAAGAAAGAGCCAATGCCGGTATATTTATGTCTTTTCAATATCCCGTGGAAATTCCGGGTGTTAGCGTTTCCAACTTTTTAAAGGCAGCCATAAATGCTAACCGCAAAGCTCGCGGACAGGAAGATATTTCGGCACAAGAATTTTTACAAAAAGTTAAAGAAAAATCTGAAATGCTTGAAATTAGAAAAGATTTTCTTTCCCGATCTCTTAATGAAGGATTTTCAGGAGGTGAAAAGAAAAGAAATGAAATTTTCCAAATGGCTATGTTAGAACCTAAATTATCCATTTTGGATGAAACGGATTCAGGGCTTGATATTGATGCATTACGTATTGTTTCTAACGGGGTTAATAAATTAAAAAATAAAGATAATGCCGTTTTAGTTATTACTCATTACCAACGCTTATTGGATTATATCGTTCCTGACTTCGTACATGTTTTAATGAACGGAAAAATTATAAAATCGGGAACTAAAGAATTAGCATTGGAATTAGAAGAAAAAGGTTACGATTGGTTATAATTTTCAAATACGCCAATCAGTCATCCTCTTAACTAAAATTAGTAAAATGAACATTCCACAACATACAGAATTAGTAAAAATTATAAAACAAGCTCAACAAACATTAGAGAATAGCAGTCTTCCAACCTCAAAAAATGAAGATTGGAAATTTTCAAAAATAGCAGATTTTAATCCGGAAACTTATGAAGCTGCAAAAAATAATCCTGTTTCTAAAGAGATTATAGAGAGTATTTTAGGTAATGAATCGAATTCTTTTAAAATAGTTTTGATTGATGGAATCATTTCACCAATGTATTCCAATTACCCACAGGATTCATGGAAAGTGCTTCCTTTTTCTGAAGCATTACAAAATGAAACGTATCAAACAATTATTCTCTCTAAGCTAAATTCCATTTCTAATAATGAAAATTATTTTAACGTATTAAATACGGCATCATATCAAGAAGGAACTTTTATTTATGTACCTAAACAAACAATAGAGAATCAGTTAATTGAATTAATCTATATAAATTCAAAACAAGAATATAAGGCCATTAGCAACCTTCGTAATTTATTTGTTATTGAAGATCAGTCTCAAATTCAAATTTCTGAAAGAATTCATACGCTTTCTGAATTGGACTTCTTTCATAATATAGTTACAGAAATTTTTGTTGGAAAAAATACGAATTTCAGCCTTTATAAAATTCAGGATGATAAACATTCCTCTTGTTTAATAGACTCTACCTATATTGAACAAGAAAAAGACAGTAACGCCTTTGTGCATACTTTTTCTTTTGGCGGCAAAACGGTTCGCAATGAATTATCTTTTGATCACAAAGGAGAAAATATCAATTCAACATTAAAAGGGGTTACCCTTATAGGAGATGGACAAGAAGTGGGAAATCATACACTTGTTAAACATAACCAACCTAATTGTGAAAGCCATGAACTTTATAGAGGGATATATCAAGATTCTGCACATGGCATATTTAACGGAAAAATCAAAGTAAATAAAATAGCTCAAAAAACGAATGCTTTCCAGCAAAATAATAATATTTTGCTTTCTGAAAATTCGAGCATCGATACGAAACCTCAGTTAGAAATTTTTGCAGACGACGTGAAATGTTCCCATGGATGTACTGTAGGTCAACTTGATGATGATGCCTTGTTTTATATGAAACAAAGGGGAATTCATGAGAAAGAAGCTAAAGCTTTACTTATGTTCGCATTCTGTGCGGATGTAATGGAATCTGTTTCCATTCCTTATTTGAAAAATAAAATAAACAAGATTATTGCTCAAAAATTAGATGTAAATTCTGATTTTGAAATATAAAAAATATATATAATTTTTTTCAAAGGTTAGGATTAATTCCTAACCTTTCGTATTTAAATAAGTTAAATTCAACGTTTAAACATCAATCTTTTTTAATAACTTAGCTACATCGCTAATAAATTTTAAATGAAAATACTTCTTTCTCCGGCAAAAATTATGAGTTTGGAAACCAATTCAAGTTGGAATCAACACACTCAACCCGAATTCATTGATTATAGTAAAAAATTACAACTTGTTTTAAAGGAATATTCTCCATCTGAATTAGAAAATCTATTGAATATTTCATCAAAATTGTCCGAAGAAAATTGGGAACGAATTCAGAAATGGACTCCCAATCCTTTAAAAAAGGATTGCGTACAGGCTATTTTTGCATTTAAAGGTGAAGTTTACAGAGGGCTAGATGCCGAATCCTTATCCAAATCCGCCTTAGATTATTTACAAAAAAATTTATTAATTCTTTCAGGCCTTTACGGTTTGCTTCATCCTTCAGATGATATTATGTTATATCGATTGGAAATGGGAAAAAAACTTAAAACCGAACAAGCCAACGATTTATATGGGTTTTGGAAAGATATATTGAATACTTATTTGAATAACTTACTTGAAAATGATGAACCTATACTAAACATTGCGAGTAAAGAATATTTTAAAGTAATTGACCTAAAAAAGTTGAAAGGTCAAGTTATGGATATTGAATTTAAAGATTATAAAAATGGATCTTTAAAAAGCATTATGATGTATTTTAAAAATGCCCGTGGAAAGATGACTCGTTGGTGCGCCGAAAACTCAATAACCCATTGGGAGGATATCAAGACGTATAATGAGGACGGATATGAATATTCAGATCAATTATCTACAGAAAAAAGTTTGGTATTTGTCAGGTAATTATAGTAATTTTTTTTAAGATAAAAGCTTACGTGCTCTCATCAAGCTTACTTTTACATTAGCTAAAGATAAACCGGTTTCTTCAACTATATCTTTAAGTTTTTTTCCTTCTACATATCGTGAATAAATTAATTTTCGATAATTTTCAGGAAGATTATTTAATCTTTTTTCAAATGCTTCTAAATTTTGTTTATCAATAAACAACTGCTCAGGCGATGGTTCCCAATCTCTTGGTTGTTGATAGTCATCATCTAAAAATTTGTTTTTATCCTTATTTTTTTTTCTTAAAAAATCTATGGCTGAATTATGCGCAATGGAAGTAACCCAAGTTCTAAAATCAAAATCAGAATTGTATAAATTTAATTTACTTAAAACTTTTGTAAAGGTTTCAACAGTGAGCTCTTCTGAATAATTTTCATCTTTCACTAAAGAAAAAATATAGGACTTAATATCACTCCAAAATAAATTTACTATTTTACTTTGAGCCTGTTGCCTGGAATTTTTTGCTTCTTCGATTAGCTGTAATAGATCTAATTTATTTTTCAATTTGAAATTATTCTCTTTTTTAGTTGACAATCTACAATAATAATACCTAATTAAAAAAATAAAAATTTAATAGTTACACTTATTATATGAGCACTTATCAACCTTTATTTCATTTGTATATAACAATTTCATGGCATTATTTTTGAAATTATCTTATCCTAATAATTACATAAAATTTATATGAAATCATTTATAAAAAATTGGTGGATTATGCTCCTTTTAGGCATATTGTTCATTTTAGCAGGTATTATAGTAATGGTGTCTCCTACTCCATCACTAATTTTCTTAACAACATTTTTTTCTGTCTCTTTTCTGGTTTTTGGTATTTTCGAAATTGTTTTTTCATTAAGTAATACTCATACCAGCAATTGGGGATGGTATTTGGCCGGTGGTATTTTAGATTTATTGGTAGGGATTATATTAATATCCTCCAATATATTTACTCAAATGGGAATCTTATCTTTCTTTATTGGCTTCTGGCTGTTATTTAAAGGAGTTAGTTTAATTGGCCACTCGTTTGATATTAAGAACATGGGGTTAAGTAATTGGGGATGGTTATTAACTTTAGGCATACTGGAAGTTATCCTTTCATTTGTAATAGTGGTATTCCCTCCAATCGGATTAGCCGCTTTGCTAATATGGGTTAGCATATCTATGTTGTTTTTAGGAATTTATTACATCAGTTTATCTTTTAGTGTTAAAAAAATAAAAAATAATATAGTTTAATTTTAAATTATCTATACTTCATTATAGACCTTTGATATTTTTATTTTATCAAAGGTTTTTTCATTTATACTTAACTTTTTAAACGTATTTTAAACTTATAGCACTGTATTACAAATACTTATTTACAAAAATAAATATTCCTCTTAAACCGTATTATAAGTCATCTGACACCTTGACGCGTTTACTTTCTTTTTGTCATAAAACTTTTATTTGGCATATTTTTAGAAAAAAGAAAAGGGTATTACCAATTAGTTTAAAAAAATAATATAAAAATTAAAAATAATAGATATGTCAGAACTATCAATTAAACCATTGGCTGACCGTGTAGTAGTAGAGCCGGCAGCTGCTGAAACAAAAACAGCTTCAGGAATCATTATCCCTGATAGTGCTAAAGAAAAACCACAAGAAGGGGTTATAGTTGCAGTAGGAGCCGGAAAAAAAGACGAACCGTTAACTGTTAAAGTTGGTGATAAAGTTTTATATGGTAAATATTCCGGAACTGAACTAAAACTTAATGGAAAGGATTATCTTATAATGAGAGAGTCTGATATTTTAGCAATTGTTTAATTAAACCTAATACTCAAATCTTAAAAAAATTAAAATGGCAAAAGATATAAAATTTAATATTGAATCTAGAGATGCCCTTAAAAAAGGGGTAGATGCTTTAGCTGACGCTGTTAAAGTTACTTTAGGACCTAAAGGAAGAAATGTAGTTATACAAAAATCTTTCGGAGCTCCTCATGTAACTAAAGATGGTGTTACTGTTGCAAAAGAAATTGAATTAGAAGAGCCTATTGAAAATTTAGGAGCTCAAATGGTTAAAGAAGTTGCATCTAAAACCAATGATGTTGCCGGTGATGGAACAACTACAGCAACTGTATTGGCACAAGCTATTGTAAGAGAAGGATTAAAAAATGTAGCTGCGGGTGCAAATCCAATGGATTTAAAAAGAGGTATTGATAAAGCAGTAGCTGCTGTTGTTGAAGAATTAAAAAAACAATCTCAAGAAGTTGGTTCTGATTCAGAAAAGATCAAACAAGTTGCATCAATTTCTGCAAATAACGATGATACTATCGGTTCACTTATTGCTGAAGCTTTCGGTAAAGTAGGAAAAGAAGGTGTTATCACTGTGGAAGAAGCAAAAGGTACAGATACTTACGTAGACGTAGTAGAAGGTATGCAATTTGACAGAGGATACCAATCTCCTTACTTTGTAACTAATACAGATAAAATGATCACTGAGCTGGAAAATCCATATATTTTATTATGCGATAAAAAAATATCCAGCATGAAAGATTTACTTCCAGTGTTAGAACCGGTTGCACAACATGGTAAATCTTTACTTATTATTTCTGAAGAAGTAGATGGTGAAGCATTGGCTACTTTAGTAGTAAATAAGTTAAGAGGATCTTTAAAAATTGCTGCTGTTAAAGCTCCGGGATTTGGAGACAGAAGAAAAGCAATGTTAGAAGATATCGCTATTTTAACAGGAGGAACCGTTATTTCTGAAGAAGCCGGATTAACTCTTGAAGGAGCTACATTAGAAATGTTAGGTACTGCTGAAAAAGTATCTATCGATAAAGATAACACGACCATCGTTAACGGTGCTGGAAGTGATGAAAACATCAAACAAAGAGTAGCTCAAATTAAAGCTCAAATTGAAAATACTACTTCTGATTACGATAAAGAAAAACTTCAAGAGAGACTTGCTAAATTAGCAGGAGGAGTAGCTGTTTTATATGTAGGTGCTGCTTCAGAAGTTGAAATGAAAGAGAAAAAAGACCGAGTAGATGATGCATTACATGCAACTCGTGCTGCTGTTGAAGAAGGTTTTGTTGCCGGAGGTGGTGTCGCTTTAGTTCGCGCAATTAACGGAATTGAATCTCTTAAAGGTATTAATCAAGATGAAGAAACCGGTATCAAAATCGTTAGAAGAGCTATTGAAGAACCACTTCGTCAAATTGTAGCTAATGCCGGTGGTGAAGGTTCTGTTGTTGTTAATAAAGTTAAAGAAGGAAAAGATGATTTCGGTTACAATGCCAAATCTGAACAATACGAAAATATGTTCAGCGCCGGAATTATTGACCCTACTAAAGTAACTCGTGTTGCATTAGAAAATGCGGCTTCTGTTGCCGGAATGTTATTAACTACTGAATGTGTAATTACTGATATTAAAAAAGATGAACCTGCAATGCCACCAATGGGTGGAGGAATGCCGGGAATGATGTAACAATCACATTTTTTCTTTATAAAAATAAAAAAATCCCGGAATTCCGGGATTTTTTTATTTTATTTTAAATTATTCAATTGATTTTTAGAATATTCTTTATTTTATATTTATACCGTTATTTGTTGAATTTATTTTTACCCATAACATTACAGTTATTTAACTTCTTATTTAAAAAACCATCTACAACAAGGTAACTCGCTAATTAGATGAATAATAGTAATTATATCTAAACCTAAAAAACTACTGATACGTATGCAATATCAAAAAATTTGTATACGATTAAGTTAATCTTTTAGTTACTGAAAAATTTATGTCAAATTATTCATTTTCAGCAATATTATTTTGTTCATAAAACCATTCGATTGAAGTAATTTTTAAAATAAGAAACTGTCAAAGGTTTTTAAAAATATTAGTTAAATTTTAATTATAAAATTAATATAATGTGTAAATTTGTAACGTTTTTTGAAGAATATTAAAATATGAAGCATCCTTTATTTTATGCAAAAATTTTACTCTTTGGAGAATATGGAATTATTGAAAATTCAAGAGGGTTAACCTTACCCTACAATGCCTACAAAGGAACCTTACAGTTTTCATCAGAACTTAATGAAATTGAATCAAAATCAAATAAATCATTGCATAAATTTGCAGATTATTTGAAAACTTTATCGTTACCTGAAAAATTTTCGATTAATATTTCTCAGCTTGAAAAAGATATTGAAAAAGGAATGTTCTTTGATTCTAATATTCCTCAAGGGTATGGGGTTGGTAGCTCCGGTGCTCTGGTAGCTGCTATCTTCGATAAATATTCTGTAAATAAAATTTCATCTGATAAGATTCTAAAAACTGATTTAAAAGATTTAAAAAATGTTTTAGGACAAATGGAATCTTTTTTTCACGGAAAAAGTTCAGGTATTGACCCTCTTATCTGTTATATGAATATCCCGTTGTTAATTCAGCCTAATGCAGATGTTGACAAAATAGGATTAACTGAGAGCAAAGACGGAAAAGGAGCTGTTTTTTTAATTAATTCCGGTATGCCCGGTGAAACAGAACCTATGGTTCAGATTTTTTTTGAAAAACTTAAAAATGAAGGTTTTAGAAAAACATTAAAAGAAGAATTTATAAAATATAACAATAATTGTATAGATTCTTTCCTCAATAGAGATATGGGGTCCTTTTTTCAAAACTTGAAACATCTTTCTCTATGGGCTTTAAATCATTTTACCCCTATGATCCCTCGAAAATTTTTAAAAATTTGGAAAAAGGGTATTGATACTAATACTTATTATTTGAAACTTTGCGGATCCGGAGGTGGCGGATATATATTAGGCTTTACCCAGGATTATGAAGCTACTGAAAAAATGTTAAAAAATTACAAAAAAGAAGTCGTATACCGTTTTTAATTATAAATCCCTTAATTTTTTTTGTATTTTTACCTGATTAATATCCTTAATGGATGTACTCTTCAGGAAAAAAAATAATTTTAATTAACCTCTCTTTTTTGGTTAGAGTTAGAATTTTTAATGTAATTATGCTAATTCTAGCCATGTATATTTCTGCTATCTATTTATTTGGTGATGAAAAAAATATTGTTGAGAATTTAAAAAATATAAAGCTTCATGGTATAGTCTTATCCTCCTCACTAAGTGCCATGGCAGGTTATATAATAAATTTTTTTTACGATCAGGAAAAAGATATGATATATAGGCCGATAACTTCTATATTGCAACGATTTATCAGTAATGGAATAGCTTTACGATTTTACATTTTCTTCAATTTCATATCTTTAACTATTGCCATAGTGTTATCTTATCGTATTTTTATTTTTTTTCTAATCTATCAATTTATCATTTGGTTTTACAGCCATAAACTCAGTCGAATAGTTTTTATCAATAATTTGACTAATTCTGCAATTATGCTTTTTCCTTTTTTAGCACTGTTTTTATTTTATGAAAATTTTTCTTCTTACATTTTATATCTTTCCGGATTTTTATTCTTTATCATATTCATCAAAGATATTTGTAAAGATCTTCTCTCTTATAAATATGATCATCTATTTAACTACCATACTTTGCCTAATACTTTAGGTATTATACCTACCAAAATTATATTAAATATATTATTTTGTTTATTATTAGGTATTTCATTTCAATTAAGTTGCGAACCTCATCTTTATGAAATACGACTTTATTATTTACTAACCATCCTATTATGCGTTTGTTCGATTGTGGTTATCTGGTTAAGTAAACCTCAATATATTCAGATATTAATATTTATGATCAAATTTTGGATTTTTTTAGGCACTATTTCTCTAGTATTTATTGATGGGAATCCCTTAACTTTGCACTTTTAATGAAGTTTGTTTAAAAATAGCTTTCTACCCATTTATATTCACATATATCATAAAGGTATATTAACATAGATTTGTAACAGATGAAAAATAATAAATCATACGACAGAAGAGGCTCTGGAAGAAATGAAAAGTCTCTAAAAAAAGAATATTTCAAAGCCAATGATAAAAAGGAAAATAAACCCGGTAAAAAAAATAAATTCGAGGATAAAAAACGATTTGCATCAACTGCTCCATTTAGAAAAAGATTACCTAAAACTCCCAAAGAAAATGAGGGAACAAGACTTAATAAATATATAGCAAATTCAGGCGTTTGCAGCAGAAGAGAAGCGGATATATTTATTCAAAATGGAGTTGTTGAAGTTAACGGAAAAATTATTACAGAATTTGGATATAAAGTACAACCGGGCGATGAAGTATTTTTTGACGGAAGATATATTCGTCCTGAGAAAAATGTATACGTACTTTTGAATAAACCCAAAGGTTATATTTCAACCACTAAGGATGAAAAGGCCAGAAAGACCGTATTGGATTTAGTCGCCAATGCTTCTCCTTATCGTTTATATCCTGTCGGCCGATTGGATAGGCAAACCACCGGTGTACTTCTTTTAACTAATGATGGAGATCTTACTAAAAAATTAACCCATCCTTCCCATGAAGTTAAAAAGATTTATCATGTCACATTAAATAAAAAAGTTTCGGTTGAAGATTTTGGTAAATTGTTGGAAGGTTTACGATTTGAAGAGGGAATAGCTAAGGTTGACAAGATATCCTACATTGAAGGAGCTCCAAAAAACGAAGTAGGAGTTGAAATCCATATCGGGTGGAACCGTATTATTCGAAGAATGTTTGAAAGGTTAGGATATGAGGTAGAAAAGCTCGATAGGGTAATGTTTGCCGGATTAACAAAAAAAGCATTAAAACGAGGTTACTGGAGAATTCTCACAGACCTCGAAGTTAATACTTTAAAAATGCTTTAATTATTTGATATTTTATAATTCTCCTATTAGATAGTTATTTTTTTCTTGATGGTTATCTTATTAACAATATTGTCAACTAATTTTTGCCATACATACGCTAAAATAAATGTTACAATAAATGAACATATATTTTCAATGTTGGATGGCAAAAACAGATGAAAAAAATAGAGAATTTTCTCATGAAATATAAATAAGGTAAGGCTATGTATTCCTAAAAATGTAAGAATCGGAAATTTATACGACTTAAACAAAGAAAAGAAATAACATAAAAACATACATAATGGCAAAGTTATAAGAATAAAAGGAGCCACATAAATTCCATATTCTTCAAAATAAGGAGTGTAATAATAAAAATAATAAAGAAGACATACTCCTACTATTAAACTTAATGCAAATAAAACTATTGTAATTTTATTAAATTCATATTCCTTATTTCTGATTAAAAAATCAGCTAACCAAAAACCTATAACGTAATGAGGTATCCTAAATGTTAAATTATAAAGATATTCATATGTACCATGTGTTGAATAGCTAAATACATAAGCTGCTGCTATAGCACATAGGGTAGTCACGGTCTTATTTATTTTAAAAAATTTGTAATATAAAGGCGTTAAAAGATATAAAAACAAAAGTGCTGGAATATACCAATCATATATATATCCTAAACCCACATTTCTCCAATATCCTAAAGTAGTTAAATTATAAAATAAAGCATCCGATTTCCAAATCCCCAATTTTATCGCTACGATAGTTACTACTATAACAATTGGATAGTAATAAGGTAATATACGTAATGCTCTTTTTTTATAAAAATGTCTAATTGAATCATCATTATGGATAGAAAAATAGACACCAAAACCAGATACTAATATAAAAATATCCACTCCTCCGTAGCCTATCCGTTTAAAGAATTCTAAAAAATTTGATGTACCTACATACACGTGAGAATGGTAAAACATTACCCATAAAATGGCAAAACCCATCAATATGGTTCTGTATTTACTCAGTAAATTTAATTTCATAATATTTATTTTAGTTTATTTTGAGCGAATTTAACCAATCAATGTAGTCTCTGGCATTTTTCATATGCTCTGCCGGATTCGAGGTAAAGGCATGTCTGCCGGTATTTCTTATGGCACACATATACAAATAATCAGTTGTAGCCGGATTTAAAACGGCATCGACTACAAAATCATTAGGAATACAAATAGGTAAAGGAGGTAAACCTTTATACTTATAGGTATTGTATGGAGAATCAATAGATACATTTTTTACTCTCTTAACTTGAACCTTAAAGCCATATACTTTTCTTTCAGCATACTGAACAGTAGGGTCCGATTGTAATTTCATATCTTTTTTTAGACGATTAAGATATAAGCTGGCGATGATGGGCAGTTCGTCTTTTTTTACATATTCCCTTTGAACTATGGAAGCTAAGGTATAAACTTCTAAAACAGACAAACCTAATTTATCGGCTTCTGCTTTTCTTTTTTCATTCCAAAAACGGTTATGAATAGTTTCAAATCTTGAAAATAATTTTTCCGGAGAAGTATTCCAGTCCATATAATAGGTTTCAGGAGTGAAATATATTTTCAGCTCTTCCACATCATTATATCCTTTTAATGATGCTTGTTTTTTAAAATAATTTATAAAATGTAAAGAATCATCTTCTAAATTCTTACCTAAATCGGAAGCTAATTCATAAATGTCATCATATGATTTAATTCTTAAATGAACTTCATCTTGCTTGCCTAATAACAATCGCCTGATTAAATCTTTATTATTTTCGCCTACATTTAATTTATACCTTCCTGCTTTTATTTTATCCGGATATTTTTCGGCATAAGCTACTTTGTCAAAAGATTCGATGTCTTTAAGATAAGGAGCTATCATTTTTTTTACCTGATGAAAACTAGCTCGAGTTGGAATATATATAAGCTTTTCCTGTATAACATTAGAGCTGTAATATTTTTTGTAATAAGGAACGCCTATCATAATTAATCCCAACGAAAGTAATAAAAACAAAATTATTATAATAATAATTATTTTTTTCATATTCGATTACTTGGTTCGACAAACATCCAATTAGGATTAAACGCTGCAAAAATACATATCTTTATTTAATTTGTATAATATAAACTCGGGTTTTTATATATTTGTTAGTAACTTCAAGTTGATTAAATATGATTTTAGGTTTATTAGGGAAAAATATTTCTTATTCTTTTTCCAAAAATTATTTCACGGAAAAATTTAAACTAATGGGATTAAAAGATTTTTCCTATAAAATATTTGATATTCCTTCCAAAAATGATATTTCAAAACTCTTTAACACGCCGGATTTACTCGGTTTTAATGTTACCATTCCTTATAAAAAAGATATTCTAGATTTTCTAGATGAATTAAGTCCGGAGGCTGAAAAAATTGGAGCTGTTAATACGGTTAAAATTAAAGGTAAAAAAAGAATAGGTTATAATACCGATGCAATCGGTTTTAAAAACTCATTAGTTCCTTTATTAAAACCTCATCACCAATCGGCTTTAATTCTCGGTAACGGTGGAGCTTCCCAAGCGGTCGCATATATATTACACCATCTTTCCATACCTTATACAATCATCTCCCGAAACGGAATAAATACCTATAGCTCATTAACCCAAGAAATAATTTCATCTCACAATTTAATTATAAATACAACACCGGTAGGAACTTATCCTAATATAGATGATTGCCCCCCTGTACCCGCTCAATTTTTTACCCCTGAACATTTAATTTATGATTTGATATACAATCCGGAAGAAACTAAATTGTTACAGCTGGGAAAAAAAGCAGGTTCACAAACTAAAAATGGATTGGAAATGCTCCATTTACAAGCTGATCATGCCTGGAATATCTGGTATGAAAATAAGTAACTAAATAATTATTTTCTGTCAAATAACGTTCCGGAAGCTTGAGCTTTGGGAAATATGGTCATGTCCGCAATTTGTACATGATCGGGCCTTGAAACGGCATAATAGATAGCATCCGCTATATCTTCTGCAACTAAAGGCTCAAAACCCTGATAAACAGAGTCTGCTCTTTTTTGGTCTCCTTTAAATCGAACTAAGGAAAATTCAGTTTCAACAGCACCCGGAGCAATATTGGTAACCTTTATCCCTTGAATTAATAAATCCATTCTCATTCCTTTACTGATTGCTTCCACGGCATGTTTGGTAGCACAATAAACCGTTCCTTTTGGATAAGTTTCCTTTCCTGCAATAGAACTTATGTTTATTATATGTCCTTTTTTGTTGGCAACTAAAATAGGCACGACGGCTTTGGATACATATAGAAGGCCTTTAACATTCGAATCGATCATCGAATCAAAATCATCAATTGAAGAATCCAAAAATGTGTCTAATCCATGGGCATTTCCTGCACAATTTACTAATATATTTATATCTTTCTTGTTTTGATCCGACAAACTTTCTATTGCAGAAAATACCGCTTCTCTATTTCCAACATCGAATGAAAGAGTGGTTATTTTCACTTTATCTTCCAATTCTTTTTTTATATCGTCCAATCTACTTTTTCTTCTTCCACAGAGTATAAGGTTGATTCCTTTTTCAGCGAAAATTTTCGCCGTAGCTTGACCTATACCTGAAGTAGCACCGGTAATTAAAGCTGTTTTTTGCATATACTATTTTTAAAGAATTAACTTACTAAATATACAAAATTATTCCAATTAAAATAGCTTATAAAAAACAGTTTGTTTATTATTTACCTTTATTCAAAATTCGGAAAATTCTCAACCAATTCAATATCATCAACTCTAAAACCTCTATCATTACTTGCCGCTTCACTAATCAATTCTAAGGTTGAAATTTCTTTTAAAATTTCATCCGGAATTCTGATCATTACGCCTTTGTATTTGTTTCTATTGTTGAATGCATTGAGTTCAATATTGGGTAAAGTCAGCTCTTTCTCATTAAATCTAATTCTTAGCTTGTTTGTATTAGAAATATCATCTGAGTTATAAATATTTGCATTGAAATTATATCTCAAGGCTATATTTTTCCGGTTTCTTAATGGGATATTACTTATGATTAAAGATGATTCTTTGTTTGCCGGGAACCATATAAAAAATTCTTTCTTGGCAATTTCACTGGATCCGTTTAATTTTCTTATATCAGCCAGTCTAAATGAATCCGAATAAACTGCTCCTTCTGCTTCTCCATCAAAATTAGTAACCGCAGATACTTTAGGCCATGGACTTGAAATAATTATTCCTACCTTGACTTTAGTTACTTTATTAAAAGTTTCTTTAAAAAATCCGCTTGGAGGAATCGGGGGCGTTGAGTAGTCATCATTATCAACACAGGAGATAAGAAATCCCTTAACCACCAATCCAATTATTATAAGTGAATATATGTATTTAAATTTCATCATTTCAATAATTAATCTTCCAATTGTATCGTATCAATCCTAATTCCTTTTTTATTTTTACTTGCTGATCCAAAAAATTCAATTTTTTGAGTACCATCCGGAATAGGAATTCGCACAGTATAAAATGTATTTTTATTGTTGCTTATATCTAAAGCAATATGGGGCAGCTCCACTTCAACATCATTACATTTCACTATTAAATCATCCACAAAGCCAATATCCAATGAATTAAAAATGCCTACATTGAGTTTAAACGATAAAACCATTTGTTTATGACCGGATGTATTAATATGATCTATAATTAATGAAGCATTAGTATTTGCCGGAAACCATACCAAAGGGGAAGGAAATGAAGTTCCTGAAGTTCTAATATCTGCTTTTCCATAAGGATCACTATAGGTGACCGATTGAGAATTATCAAAACCGTTTGCATTATTTATTTTAGGTCTTACGGATACATTTGAAACTTTATTAAAAGTTTCAATAAAAAAAGGTTGAGTAAGTGGAAAATCTTTGACATCTTCTATAGTTCTCAGGTTCAATCTATAGGTTTTATACATCCCATCATATCGGGTCATAATTCCTCTCAATTTACCCTCTCCATGGGGAATTTTATATCCCGCAAATGAAGCATAATTACTTATAGGTACAGTAAAATAATTGAGATTTATAGTATTTACCTGATTGTCAGTGCTTGAATTGTTTCTTACAAATGTCTTACCCGGTTCATTAAATTCTACTCTGCTAATTTCAACCAAGGTACACAAATATGTTTCATTATTATTGACCTCTCTAGCAGTTAATAATTTACCGTCTGAATTTCTTTTAATAACCAATTCTTCTTCATTTTTTTGATCTTTACCCAAGATAATATTCGATTTCATAATTGAAGGGGATATTTGATCGACGATATATTTTTCCGGCTGTGTGGGAAGCATACCAATCTGAACCATACCGTTTTGCTTTCCATAATAGAGATTATCTAATTTAATATATAGTTTAGACCCAAGCGGATAATAAGTATATAAGCTGGATTTATTAATGCTGAGTACAATCCCTTGAGTTCCGTCTTCAGTTACTAAAAATAAATTTTTATAAATATTTCCGGCATGATCTGTTGAAATAACATAGCCCTCTAAAATTTCGCCATTTGTAAAAGCTTGTGCCTCTATACCATTTTTTCCGGTAAAAACAGGAGCTGTTTTTAAAAGATCAGAAATGTATACAGTCGCTTGCATTAGCCGACCTTGATTTACTGAGGGATTTTTATAATCATCATCATGTACACAGGCCAAGAGAAACCAAGATATAAATATAAATAGTACACTATTTTTAATCATTTTTTCAATTTTAAAATTTATCGTTTATTTCAGCATTAATTTAAAATCTAAAAGAAACGTTTATGAAATACGATCTGCCTCTATCGTAAAAAAGCTTATTGCCAAAAAGCGGATAGGCCAACAATTTATCTTTTTCCAATTGTTCATAATTGGAATATCTTCCTTGCTCAAATGATCCGGTAACATATCCTCTTTCATTTAAAATATTATTTACCGAAGCACTTAAACCCAGGGAATATTTACCCATTTTAAGAGATTTACCCAGGGAAGCATTTAACATAAAAACATCTTGAAATTGCTTCTGTTTTATAATTGATTTAACATTTTCTTGAGTAGCTCCCTCATAGGGAAAAGCATCATCTTTCATAATAAAATTTTTGGTTCTTGATAGAGAAGATATATTCGAATAATTATCTTGTAAAAAATTACCACTAACTCCTACCCACCAATAGTTAGGCGAATCATATTTAATTCCAACAACATATGCTTTTTGTGGTGTTCCGGTAATCTTATAATTTTTAATGAAAGAAGATCCGTAATCATGTACACCCGGTGAATTATCACTAAGTATGTACAAATTAGGATTATTTTTATATGTATATTGTCCAATAGATGCTATTCCGGAGAGGGTTAAAGATGGTGTTAATTTCCATTCCAACCCTATTTCGGACCCCAAATATTCTTTTTCAACACCTGCTAAAACTTCTGAAACAAACGCGTCTTCACTTTCATCTAAACTAACTCCTTTAGCATAATAACGTGTTATTTCTACCGCATCTTTTATCTTTGTATAATATCCGGTAATCCTGGCCTTCACAGAAGGAGACCTTAAAATATATGTTAAATCATTAGTATTTATTCTTTGATTGGATATATGGGGTGTTATATCATTATTTAATCGGGAATTCACAAAAATTTCATTTAAAGTTGGTGAAGACTCAAAATAGGCGGAGTTTAGTATAATGAAATTTCTTCCATTAATTTTATAAGTTATTCCTGTTCTAAGACCCAATTCTGTAAAATTGGCTTTATTAGATTTTCCGTACGAATTATTCGGATATAATCCGTGTTTAAATTTTCCGTTTCTATAGGCTTCATTCCAACCGAATACTAATGATACTGCCATCTCCCAATGGTTTAACGTTACTCTTGAGGTAGCATTTCCTGTTATTTCCTGCCTGAACATTCGGTAATCATATTCCGTTTTCTCGCCTTTCCTTGCCACACTACCCGGTTTTAAGCTGTTATAATCATCGGTAGATGAACCGGAACCATCACCCTTTATAAATGAACTTTTATTTACGACAAAATCTGCTCCCAATAAATCATTTACCTCTCTATAATTATCTGAAACTAAATTTTGATAATTTAAATTGAGAAATAATTTCCAATTATCGCTCAAAAAAGTATGCAAATGAGTGGCAGCATTAAAGGTTTTATCTTTATAAACATCATCCACCAGGAAATAGGAAGCCCTTCTGCCTATTTGCCCGCTGTAGGGATCTTGATATGTTGGAGCATGATAATTCGTATTATATAAATATCCCCAATCGAGTTGAGTCACGTTGAGATCATTAGTCTCCCAAGCATGTAGAAAATTTTCATATTCCGTCATATTTTCCTGACTAAACCAGTAACTAGGTAAATTTTTATAATAAGTTGGAGATGGGTTATCGGCTTCATACCTATTTAGACGGGAACTTTTATTATACCCAAATTGATATGAGGCTGTAGTTGTTATCTTTGTTTTATCGCTTAAATTCCAGTAATGAGTTAACATAAATATCGGCTCAAAAATTCTTTTTACCCTTTCATTTCTTTTATCTCCATCTTGCCATCCCCAATATGAATTATAATTCTTACCTCTTAGGTCATATACTTCTTGTGTATTAGGACTCATTCCTGTTTTTCTTGTAGGAGCACCGAATGCAGTAAGATTTAGTCTGTGGTTATCATTAATTTTTTTCTCAAGAGATGCGAAGTACGCATATGAATTGTTATAGGTCCCATCAATTACTCCTTCTTCCATCCATCTTCTGGAACCTGAAAAAGTGAAAGCCCATCCTGACGGAAGCATTCCCGAGGAATACGTTGTCATGATTCTATGTTGATACGTACGATTTGAAAAAGAATAGGTTAGCTGAAATCCTTTCCTGTAAGAAGAAGAACGTGTATCGTAATAAGTTGTTCCTCCCAAATTGCTGAAAGAATAATCAGAGATGGTATTATTTTCTGCTAATTCGTAAGGATATTTAATAACATTATTTAAACCACCCCAATTACCAAAATCAGGTTTTCCTGTATGATTTTTAGACATTGGAATACCATTAAACATAATATTTGCATAACTGTTATCAATTCCCCTTACTTTGAACCAATAAGATCCTAATTCAAAAGAGGCGGTTTTAGAAAATACATCTTTAGATGATTGCAATAACCCAATTCCGGTCATTGATTGAGAACTCTCTTCATCAGGCGAAAAATCATCTTCCATCAATGTCAATAAACCTTCATCCTCTTGAGAAGGATTATATTCTAATTTTATCACTCCTAAATCTTTCCTCGTTTCTTTAGGAAAAACTTTTACCGTTAGAGTTAAAGGCACATAGCCTACTCTATTAATGATGATTAGATAAGTTCCGGCAGCTACATCTTTAAATTGAAAATATCCTACCCTATCGGATTTGGATTGTATCAAACGATCTTCACCTAAGCTAACGACAGCCTGATCCAAAGGCTTATCCTGGTCTCCTTTGAGATAACCATAGATCATAGTTTGCGCAAATATTACCTGATTTACAAAAAGTATCCAATACAATAACTTAAATTTCATCATCTTTTAGTAATTTCAAGAAGCCTATTGAAGCAAATATAATTATTTATTTTTAGTTTTGTTAATATAAAAAAAGCGGATCTATGCGTATATTTTTAAAAAATATATTTGTTTTTATTTTTTTATTAATGATTTATACCCCTTGTGAAGCACAAATACGATATAAATCAGCAACTGTCATGTTTTATAACGTAGAAAATCTCTATGACACCATTCCATCTGCTGATCTTATTAACGGCACCCTAGATCCTAATGATCCAAAGTATCAAATAAGTGTATCCGAAGATGAAGCTTTACAATCCGGATATGAGGTGTACCGAGGTGAACTATCCTTCAATAAACTAAAAGGAAAAAAGGTAGTCAGAAAGCATATTTTAACCGATGAATTCCATTATAAAGGACCAAAACGCTGGAATACAAAAAAATATAAAGAAAAAATCAATAACATCAGCCGAGTTATATCCGAAACCGGAAAAACCGAAACTCAATCTATGCCGGTAATCATTGGTTTATGTGAAATTGAAAATGAGCATGTATTGAATGATCTATGCGAAGCCATCAATAAAAGAGGAGGAAATTATGAATTTATTCATCTCAATTCTTTCGATGAAAGAGGCATTGACGTTGGCTTATTATATAACAAAACAAGGTTTATCCCCCAAAATAAACAAAAGCTGTTAATTAATTTACCCAGACAAGAAGGTTATAAAAATTACACACGCGATATACTACTGGTAGAAGGTCTGTTAGAAGGTGAAAAAATGTATTTCTTCGTCAACCATTGGCCTTCCCGACGAGGAGGTGAACAAAGAAGCCTTCCCAAAAGGATGGCGGCTGCAAAAGTCTTAAAACAAGCAATGGACAGCCTCATAAGCATCAACCCAAAGGCAAAAATAGTAGCTATGGGTGATTTTAATGATGATTGTACCAGCCCCAGTATTAAAAAAGGGTTAAATACGGTATCTAAAAAGGAAAACGTAATAACCGGTTCTTATTATAATCCCGCAGAGAACTTATTTAAAAAAGGATTAGGAACTATTGCCTATCAAGATTCATTTAGCTTTTTCGATCAACAAATTATGTCTCCTGCCCTTGTTACAGATCAGGAAGGTTATCACTTTTATAGAATGAACGTGTTTGCGCCTTTTTATTTAATTACACAAGAAGGTCCTTACAAAGGCTATCCCTACCGTACTTTTTCTAATAATAATTATACGGGGGGATATAGTGACCATTTTCCGGTTTATACTATTCTTATTAAAGAAATTAAATGAGTGTAATTTAATATAAATTATCCTTATAAAATACCATCTACTATAACAGCTTAAACTTACCAACATACCAATAAAAAAAGCGAGATAATTCCCGCCTTTAATGTTTTCACAACGGAATAATCCTTATTGTGAATTGCTTTCAAATTTTATTTGCTTCAAATATAATCAATAAATTAAACTAATTCATCATAAATATACATTTTTTTTATTTCTAATTAGTTTATACTTTTATTGAATAATTACTAAAACCAAATAGATCATTATGTCTTTTAAGAAAATTCTTGGCCTGAACGTAGGAGTATCTTCTATTGGCTGGGCTGTTGTCCGTGAAAATGAAGAAAATCCAAATTTAAATACTATTTCCAAATTAGGGGTGCGGGTAATTCCTATAACCAAAGATGAAAAGAATAATTTTGAGAAAGGATTGTCTGTAACACCCAATGCAGAAAGATCTTCAGCACGAAGCGCTAGAAGAAACCTTCAACGATTTAAGCTGAGAAGAAATAACTTAATCGCATTACTACTTCAAAACCAAATTATTTCATCCAACTCTTCTTTGACAGAAAAAGGTAAATTTACCTCTTTCGAAACCTTAAAAAATCGAGCGAAAGCAACAAAAGAAAGAATAGAGCTGGAAGAATTAGCCAGGGTTTTACTTCATATAAACAAAAAGAGAGGGTATAAAAGCAGTCGAAAAGTAAAAAACAATGAAGATGGGAAGACAATAGACGGAATGGAGATTGCTAAGCTTTTATATGAAAAAAAGTTAACTCCCGGGCAATATATTTACCAACTTATAAAAAAAGGGAAAAAGCAAATTCCTGACTTTTACCGTTCCGATTTAGAAAAGGAATGGTCCGCATTATGGGATTTTCAAAAAAAATATTATCCCGATATTTTGACCGAAGATTTTAAAAAAGAACTGGAAGGAAAAGGACAAAGAGCAACTGCCGCTTTATTTCTAAAAAAATATGGAATCAGAATCGCCATAAATAAAGGGAAAAGAGATGAAAAAAAGTTACAAGCCTTTAAATGGAGAAACCAAGCAATCTCGGAAAAAATAACCCTTGAAGAAATAGCCTATGTTTTGGCTGAAATAAATAACCATATTGCTAATTCCAGCGGATATTTAGGCGCAATTAGTGATCGAAGTAAAGAGCTTTATTTCAATCAACAGACAATAGGCGAAAATCTTTTTTCCCAAGTAGCAAAAAATATTCACACCAAATTAAAAAATCAAGTATTTTTGAGACAAGACTATCTTGATGAGTTTGAGCAAATATGGGAAACTCAAGCGCAATTCCACCCTCAACTTACTCCTGGGCTAAAAAAAAAGATTCGAGATTCCGTTATCTTTTACCAACGTAAACTTCGTTCCCAAAAAAGATTAATTAATCTTTGTGAATTTGAAAACCAAGAAATTGAAATAAATAAAAACGGAAAAAAGAAAAAGAAAAAAATTGGTTTAAAGGTTGCCCCCAAGTCCTCCCCTCTTTTCCAACAGTTCAAAATATGGCAAAGCCTTGGTAATGTACTCATCAAAAGGGAAGGAAGCGATCGTCCGTTGACGTTAAAAGAAAAAGAAATACTATTTACAGAACTGAATATTAAAGGAAACCTATCCGGACTAAAGGCTTTATCCCTATTAAAATTACCCTCTAAAGAAACTAAAATCAATTTTACAATCCTGGAAGGAAATCAAACTCAAGAACAGCTTTACCGAATTTATCTTAAAATTTTAGATATGGAAGGATATAATGTTTTTGAACTTTTGGACATATCGGAAGACCAAGAAGAATTAAAACCAGGAGACAGTAAAATCCCTGCCGCAGAAATCAAAGAAATAGTAAAATCTGTTTTTGAAACATGTTCTATTTCTACTTCTATATTAGATTTTGACCCGTTGCTTCCAAATCCTGAATTTGAAAATCAAAGCGCATATCAGCTCTGGCATCTAATATATTCTTATGAAGGAGACAATTCTACCTCGGGAAATGATAAATTGTTAGAACTGTTAACTACTAAATTCGGATTTAAAAAGGAGTATGCACAACTTTTTGCTTCTATCTCATATGATTCAGAATATGGTAATTTAAGTAGTAAAGCAATGCGAAAAATTTTCTCCTATTGTAAAGAAAATACTTTTAGTGAGGCATGCATAATGGCGGGATATAAACATTCTAAACATTCCCTGCCCCATGAAGAGAGTAATAACCGCAAATTAAAAGATCGACTCGAAATTTTACCTAAAAATTCTTTGAGAAGCCCTGTAGTGGAAAAAGTCATAAACCAATTAATTAACCTGGTAAATTCATTAATGGATGAGTATGGTGCTTTTGATGAAATACGCCTTGAATTAGCAAAAGAGCTCAAAAAAAATGCTAAAGAGCGAGAAAAAATTTCAAAAAATAGGGATGCTGCTAAAATTCGATATCAAAAATATTCAGAAATACTAAAAAAAGAATTTAATATTTCGAACCCCTCAAAGAACGATATGATTCGCTATCGATTATATTTAGAATTGGAAGCGAACGGTTTTAACGATTTATATACTGATACTCCTATAAATAAAGATTATCTTTTTACAAACAACTATGACATTGACCATATCATCCCGCAATCCAAAGTATTTGATAACAGCTTTTCCAATAAAGTACTGGTTCCCAGGCAAGCAAACCTTGAAAAAAGTAATTTAACTGCTTTCGATTACCTATCTAATCAAGGAAAAGAGAAAGAAGAACACTTTCAATATGTTATTTCAGAATTATATAAGAAAGGAGCTATTTCCGAAACCAAATATAAAAACTTACGTAAAAAAGGCTCCGAAATAGGAGAAAGTTTTATCAACAGAGAGTTGCAAGATACACCATATATTGCCGGAAAAATTAAGGAACTCCTTTTTGAAATTGCTCCCGATGTGGTTACTACTTGCAGTGATATTACTTCTAAATTACGTAAAGATTGGAACTTAACTGATCTTATGAAAGAGTTGAATATTGAAAAATTCCGTAACGCCGGACTTACAAAGTTGATTGAAAATTCAAGAGGTGAAAAAAAAGAGATGATCATAGATTGGAATAAAGGAAATGACCATCGTCATCAAGCTCTCGATGCCTTACTTGTTGCTTTTACATCCCGAAATCATATTCAATATTTAAATCATATGAATGCTCGGGACGATGAAAAACATAAGCGACATGCAGTTATTCTTGCTATTGAAAAGAAGATCAAATATGATAAAATCAATGAAAATGGAAGCAGACCCTCTCGATTTACTTTTCCTACTCAAAATTTTCGACAAGAAGTCGAAAAGCAATTAAAAGAAATATTGGTTTCATACAAAACTAAAAATACGGTAGCCACTGTAAACTTAAATAAACCTAAGAAAAAAGGCGGATATTCGCCCAAGCTTGAACTTACGCCAAGAGGCCCTTTACATAAAGAAACCATTTATGGGATGTCAAAAATTTCCCGGACTAAAGAAATAATGATTTCTTCAAAATGTAACTATGAGACGGTATCAATGGTTCAAAATCCTATATACAAAAATGCTTTATTAAAACGATTGAATGATCATTTCAATGATCCTAAAAAAGCTTTTTCCGGTAAAAATTCAGTAACTAAAAAACCAATTTTTTTGAATGCTTTTTCAACCGATACCATTCCTGAAAAAGTTACCATCCAATGGTTTGAAAAAGTTTATACTATAAGAAAAGCTATTACCCCCGAAAATTTTAAAAATGAAAAAACTATTGAAAAAGTATTGGATCCCACTACCCAAAACATACTAAGAAATCGATTAAAAGAAGCTCATGGAAATGCTAAAGAAGCCTTTTCAGATTTGGAAAAAAAACCCATCTGGCTAAACCAAGAAAAAGGAATCTGCATTAAAACAGCAACTATAATCGGAGTTAGTAATGTGGAATCGCTACATACTAAAAAAGACCATTTCGGAAATGAACTTTTAGATTTAAACGGCAAACCTATTCCGGTAGACTTTGTGAGTACGGGAAATAACCATCATGTAGCTATTTATGAAGATGCAGAAGGAAACCTACAGGAAAAAATAGTCAGTTTTTTTGAAGCGGTCGAAAAAGTAAATCAAGGACTTCCCGTAATTGATAAATTCTATAATGAAAACCTGGGTTGGAAATTTCTTTTTACCATGAAACAAAACGAGATGTTTTTATTTCCTTCAGAAGATTTCAATCCGAATGATCTAGATATCAACGATGAAAAAAATTTAAATCTAATTTCCCAACATCTATTCAGAGTCCAAAAATTAGCTTCTAAAGACTATTATTTTAGACATCATTTGGAAACAGGCATTGAATTTAATGATGCAAATTTAAAAAGAATAATCTGGAGGAGGGAAAGACCTAGCGGGGTTAGAAATATCGTTAAAGTTCGTTTGAATCATATGGGGAAAATTGTTCATATAGGAGAATGAAAAAAACAACACCCCAACACTGTAATTCCATAAACTACAACAAGATATCCCATACTTATTTTCAAAGAAACCCTGAAACCAACCCATAATTTTGTTCAGACAACCCAACAGCATCTTTTTGATGATCAATAAGTTAAACTAAAAATAACCGTAAAAGTTATAAATTCTGATAAAAAAATCTTTATCTTAGCCGAATAATTTTCACAAAGCCTAACTTATGAATATAACGTCTCGTTGTTTCGTGTATAGTTTATTTAGTGTAAATCGGAATCTAATTCTTATGGAATTTTTCCGCTTGTAAAGCTTAAAAAATAAAAAAGTAAAGGGAATTTTTAATTATTGCTTTACTCCCACTAACTCAACCTAAAAAAAACTAACTCCATGCCCGATAAAAAACCCGATCATTTAGCCTTAGTAGTAGAAGGAGCTTGCGTAAGCTGCAACCGAGGAAGCATTCCCGAATGTATTTTAAAAGTAAAGCATAAGGACGATGACAAGTACCTGGCCAACCAAAAGAAAATAGCCACCTGGCTGGAAGATGACCAAGACCACATGAATTTTGGATTGTGTAACCGAAGCAGCCCCCAGCCGGCCTGCATCCCGCAAATTTCATGGAAAGATTATTATCAAAACGCCGAATTCGGCAAACAAAAACCACTGACGGAAGCTTCCTACGGGGAGTGTAAGTATAAAGGGAAAATCACCATTAAAAACCACGGCCAAAAGGTCAAACTCTCAGCAAAAATTTTTAAAAAACACCTCAGGGAATCGTATGATATTTTTATGATAAGTCCGAAGATTGCGGCTTCATTAGGAAATACCATTCCTTCGGTAAGCAAAATAGATTTGGTTTCTTCAAGCGTTCCCAAGCAAACGATTCCCCCCCACCGAGAAGTGTGCTTTGAAATAGGCGGAGCGGTTAAAACAATCACCCTTCAGGCCACGGTAAGGGAAAAAGACGATGCCAGTCTGGTCAATTGGGCCTACTACAAAGGAGATACTCAAAAAGACCGAATAAAAACTTATCTGGAATACGGAAGCACACACCAAGTAAACCTGGAAGAGTTACCTGAAGGCAAGACCACCATCTTCGGATACGGAAAGGTTCCCATAGGCGATTCTACCAAAATAATCATCCATCGCAAAGCAAACAAACTCGAGGAAATTGTTGTCAACGCAAAGCAGGTTTCCAAAGAGAAAATCGTGGAACTTCCCAAAAATACTCCCACCTATTTTACCCCTCGCTATACCTTTCCCGATTCGCTAAAAACCAAGTTTTTTATGTTGCAAGGCATGCGATGGCGCATCAAAGATTTGAACGGAACGATTTTATATACGAATGCTCCGGGATTTTCTGCCGATCATAAAAACAGCCCTTTGGGAGCGCAAATTCTCTCGGGAAGCCTGATGGCTTCTTTTCGCAACAGCGGCTCTTATGTTATAGAATTGGAAGACCATAATTATGTTCCGATGGGAATGTTGCCTAATCGGCGCATGTTGACCGTAAAAATAAAAAACCGATCGGCAGAAAATATAGTAAACCTGGGAAGCGACAAGATACGAAAAGACGGCATTTTTCATCTGAAAGTCTCGAAAATCAAGTATAATTACGAAGGAATGATCGGATTAGGGAATCGGGTTTTTTGGATTGTTCAAAAAGACGGGGGAAAAGCCATACGGTTAGGACTTAAAGAAGAGTTAAAGATCAGTGTTGCAGCGCTTGTCGAAGAATTCAAAAAACAAGGGCAGCCTGTAACCGACCTTTACGGGATTTATAAATTCCGAGCCTTCGGGGAAGATAAAGACTCGGCAGCTGTTTTGGGAAAAGGTCCGGATACGGCATGGATTGAAGTGGGCAAGAACCGTTTGGAAAGCATCAGCGGTCCTGAAAAACTACCCGTGGGAGCTGAAGCTGTCTATAAGATCCAACCCTTGATGCCTCTGCAAGCGGGAGAAATGCCACAATGGACCGAACCGCATTCTGTCGAGTTGAAATGGAGTCTGTCCTCCGACCGTCAACAAGCGGTTTTACGAATGGACAGGAAAGATAAAGTTACTTTTTCGGCCCAACTGAAGGGAGAGGAAGTAAGTGATCGTTCAGTAGAAAAAACCGTACAAGCGGAAGAGGTTTTTCTGGAAAGAGCCTTGTGGTGTTACAAAAACGGAACCAGAAGGACCGAGACGGGCTGGGAGGAAGAAAATTATTTCTACCTTAGTTTGAAAGGGCTGGAGAGCGTTGGAATTAAAGTAACGATTTGGGCAGAACATCCCAACTTTGAACCATTGGAAACCTTCCGCCGACAAGAATGTTTGATAAAAGAACTGGATGCCGTCTTGGATAAAAAAGGAAGTTGTCAACTTTCCTTTATTGTGGACCGGGAAAGTAAAGAAAAGATACAAACCATCAATCCCGACCCTAAAGTACAGACCAAACTTTTTTTTACGGTGGAATTTACCTCAAAACAACCGTTGGATCTTTCTCGCATATCCTTGATCCACCGGGCAGACGGTCAAGAAGTGGAAACGGTGCATATAGACGGGAAAACGTTATATTTGGTATTGGATCGCAGAGAATATTTGAAAGTCCCTGCTCCTGCGCGCATTACTTCTTTGTGTTTTTCTAATGAGGCAGCGGATGATGTTCAGATAAAGACTACTGAGTACGGCATAAAACATACGGTTTGGGTACATACCGTGGGTATGGCTAAGGAAAAACTGACGGTGGTTGTGTATAAAAAATTGGGGGCGGATGATTGGGCGGATTCTTATAACGAAAAGCAAAAGTCCTTTATGGTGGCAACACAGGCAAAAAGGTATGAGGCAGAGGTGGTGGGGACCGACGGCTTACTGTCGCTGGATTTTACCCCGGAGAGGGACTCGAACTTTCCGAGCCCTCAGGTGTTCTATATCGCCGTTTTTAAGGAGGAAAAGGATACGAACGATGCAACGGTTTGGGTGGAATTGGAATCTCAGCTGAAAACGGTAAACAGGGATTCGTATGAAAAGGTTTTTAATGAGGAGTATTCGCAGGTGGGCATAGCCATGCCCACTTTGGAGGAAGGGCAAACTCCTACCGCGGAACAATTAAAAAAGGTGGAATCTGGTTTTTTTCATTTTTTTAATCCGCTCTATGTTTCTGATCTGGGAAATCTTGAAGATTTATCTTCTGTTTCTTTGGTTACCGTGGCCAGGGGGAAGAACTTGATGAAAAAACGTAATTGTTATTGTCATCGAGATTTTACCGAAGAAGAAATGGAACAATTGCTGATCCATATGAACGGAAATACGAAACTGTGGACCGACGGATTGATTAATGACAACAGCGTAAAAAGCTTGACTAGGGAATTAAACCAAATGTTTCGCAGATATGGTATTAATACTTGCATACAAAAGATTACTTTTTTGGCTCAAGTAAATGCGGAAACGGGATTTTTTAAATTATCGCAAGAAAAACCGAGTAAATATAAATCCAGTACTTCCTTTTATAAAGGGAGAGGATTGATTCAACTTACCGGTAATTTAAATAAGGATAAAACTGCTTACGATGATCCCGGGCCTTATGAAGACTATGGAAAATATTTAGCAGACAATGGATATCTGGAAAAAGGAAAGGAAGGAATATTTATCACCAATCCTGATTTGATATCCAAAGATCTACATTATGCCATAGACAGTGCCGGTTGGGAATGGGAGGTTTTTAAAAGGGTTTCAACATGGAAATATGATTCAAGAGATTCTAATCAAATAAAAGAAGTTAAGGCATGGAAAAGGGAGCGTTTTAGTAAAGGATTAGATCAAAGTTTAAACCGATTGGCTTTGGTTATGGAAGAAAGTGGAGAGGAGGAAAATTATTTTTGGTTGCAGTCTAAAATACTCAACGGATATTCGCCCGGTCATAAAGATAAACCTGATCCGCATGGTTGGGAAAAACGCAAAGAAGGGCTTAGAAAGTTAAAAACATGGTTTAAGTACGACAAAGCTGTTTGCAAAGGAGAGAAAGAGTTGGAATTTATAAGCGGCAAAGGCAGAGCGCCATGGATGGAAACCGCTATTCAAGAGATAATTAATTACGGCGGTAAACATGAGAAAGCAATTGACAAAAGAATAAGAGAATATCACAAAGCAGGAGGACTTTCAGGTAGTGGAAGTGATGTAGCATGGTGTGCCTCATTTGTATCCTGGTGCTTGGAGAATTCAACGCCCAAATTTGAATCACCTCATTCAGCTAGTTCAAGTATGTTTTTCAATCACAGTACATTAGAGCCTTGTGAGGCGTTCTTTGGTGCCATAGCCGTATTTTCAGATTGTTATTCAAATGGAAAAATGAAAGGATCAGGACATATAACCTTAGTATATGGAAAATTATTAGATAAAAACACCTATATTGGTTTAGGGGGAAATCAAGGAAACATGATAACCCTTTCACCTAATTATAAATTTGATGGAAGCACATTCTATTCTTATACCGAAAAAGGAATAAAAATATATAAAAAACTTAGAGGTTTTTTTAAACCTAAAGGATATGTTATTAAAGAAGAAGATAAACTGAATAAAAATGATGAATATGCCACTATCAATGAAGCAAATAAAAAATTAAACCAAAAAACTCAAGATACCAGTAAAGGAGAAAGTTCAAGATAAAAAATATATGAAAACCAAATTATTATTAATAAGCACAATCACCCTTTTTGCAATAATGAATTGTCAAGAAAAAAAAGAAGTAAGTCTGACAAACAAAAAAATAGAAGAAAAAAAAATGGAAACATCTAAAATAAAAGAAGTACTGATAAAACAAATAAAAGAAGGTGCTAGTTCAGAATATTGGGGGGAAACATATGGAAAGGAAGATTTAGATGCCTTAGTACAAATTGAAGACACTATTTTAAAAAATAATGGATATAAAACACCTGAAAGGGAGGTTTTTAATCAAAAAATAAAAATGATTTTTGGAAGAATTATAGATAATAATTCTAAAAATCAGTATTTAAAAATAGATGCTTATGAAAATTCTAAATGTAATAAAGAGTTAGAATTTTATCCATATTCTGCAGATGCACAATATTTATATGTTGATAAAAAAGATCATTTTATAACTTATTTTGATGCTATCCCTAAAATTATAGATTATCAGAAAATATACCCTGAATTATCAAAATATGAAGAAAATTCATATACGATTGATACTGCAGATGGTGTAATTGAGGTATCGATGTGGAAAGATTTAAATAATTTACCGCAAGAAAGATATTTTAATCAACAGCGTTTAATCTCACGAAACAAATATTTATTTACTGACGATAAAAGCCAGTTTCCATGGTTGGTTACTAAAGATGACTATTTTATGAGGCGTTTAATAACTGTTTTTGGTTATACGGAGGATAAAAGACTATTGAAGTGGGCACTTGAAAACACCCATCTTCCATTTTTTCATACTTATGCTAAAGACAATGATTTGGAGGAGTTGGGAAAATTATTATGGACTAAAGATTGTAATGGAGAAATACGAGTTCATCAAAATACCTTAGATATTCTAAAAGAAATGTCCACCCCAAATGAAAATTTATATATTATGTATGTAGCTGAATATCTTACAAATTTAGAACACCTAAATGCTAACAAAGAATTAAGTGATGCGCAAAAAGCCAAAATAGCAGCTCATTTGATGTATTGGGGAGAGCAATATAAATACGATAAACTTTATGATTATAATCAAATGTTTATGGGGCATTTTTGGCATTATAAGGATGATGGCACTTATGATAAAGAATTTAAAAAGAACAACTATTATGGCTTACCCAAATTTAAAGAGTGGTATGAAGCTGTCAAAAAAGAAGAAAATCTATTTTTAGATGATCAGACTATACCTGATTCACCACAACCTTTAGATTATAAGCATAAAGCAAGACCGATAAGAAAATAATTATTTTTTAAATAAAATTTAAGATAAAGACAACTTTAACATAGACACTTGTGCTCGAAAAGCACATTTTTTTGCACAATCTCGCGAAGAATCGGGCTTAGATTTGAAAGGAGCCTTAGAAGGTGAAAGTTTAAATTATGCTGCGGAAATTTTCATTAAACTTTAAATAGTTCATATTGGGCTTGCAAAGTTTTTAAATGAGTTCCAAAATAAAAAAAATAATTTTATTTATCAGAAACTATTAAAATAAGTTAAACAATAAAAAACACAGGATTGACTACTTTCACATAAATGTAAACCGAATTTGATGGATGGATTAAATGAAAGTTAAAATGACCAATAAGGGTACTATTCAATCAGTTTTGAAAACAATAGAAAACAAAAAAATAAAATACCCGTTTAAAAGTCAATACTATATTTCTATATCTAATAAAATTTGAAATCAATTCACAACATTACATATTTTCCAACCCTTACGGGTACTTGCTATTTAATTTATACCATTATGATTTAAATTACCTAAAAGCGATTCACAACATTCTTACATCAAGTTGTTCACTAGTTGTTATTATGAAAACTCGGTATATCTAATAAAATTTGAAGCAATTCACAACACTAAGTATACTTCATTGTAATAATTAAAGTTGTGAATGATCACTAAAACATCATATTAAAAAAGCACTATCAGCATAACATCATCACTCTTTTAGAGACAAAATGATTACAATTTTGCAAATATATAAAAATTACCATTCTTTATCCAAGAATACTCTATTTAATTAAATATCAAGCTCTACATTTAATAAGCAAAATAGTCGAAATTAACAGGTTACTTTAAATGTTAAAAAACATCCTTTTTTAGAATATTTTTTAAATCAGTTTATATATTTGCATTTATGTTTTTTAGTAGTAACATTAAGGATAAAAATTCTAAAGCAAGAGCAGGTATTTTGCAAACCGATCACGGAAAAATAGAAACCCCTATTTTTATGCCGGTTGGAACGGTTGGATCAGTAAAATCAGTACATCAAAGAGAACTAAAAGAAGATATTAAAGCCCAGATCATTTTAGGAAATACTTATCATCTATATCTTAGACCGGGCACCGATATATTATACAAGGCCGGTGGGTTACATAAATTTATCCATTGGGATCGTCCTATCCTTACAGATAGTGGCGGTTATCAAGTATTTTCTCTTTCTCAAACTCGGAAAATCCAAGAAGAAGGAGTAAAATTTAAATCACACATTGACGGATCGTATCATTTTTTTACACCTGAAAAATCTATGGAAATCCAACGGTATATCGGAGGGGATATCTTTATGGCGTTTGATGAATGTACCCCCTATCCTTGCGATTATTCCTATGCTAAAAATTCATTGGAAATTACACATAAATGGCTTAAACGTTGTGTGAAATGGTGTGATGAAAATCCGGAATTTTATAATTACAAACAACATTTATTCCCTATTGTACAAGGAAGTACCTTCGATGATTTACGTAAATTTTCAGCAGAATTTATTTCCTCTGTCAATGCGGATGGTAATGCTATTGGTGGGTTAAGCGTTGGAGAACCGGAAGAAGAAATGTATCGTATCACCGATTTGGTAACCGATATTTTACCTCTTGAAAAACCGAGGTATTTAATGGGTGTGGGTACTCCATGGAATATCTTGGAATCCATCTCTTTAGGTATTGATATGATGGACTGTGTAATGCCTACTCGAAATGCCCGAAACGGTATGCTATTTACCTGGGAGGGCGTTATTAATATTAAAAACAAAAAATGGGCGGATGATTTTTCCGAGCTGGATCCTAAAGGTACTGCTTTTGTTGACCATGATTACTCCAAAGCCTATCTAAGGCATTTGTTTTCTGCTAATGAATTTTTAGGAAAACAAATTGCTTCTGTACATAATCTTGCGTTTTATTTAGACTTGGTTAAAACCGCTCGTAAACATATTATAGAAGGTGATTTTACAAGTTGGAAAAAATCGGTCATTCCGCAGCTAAGAAACAGATTATGATTACTATTTTAGACCGGTATATTATTCGAAACTTTCTGGGAACCTTGTTTTTCATGCTGCTTCTTTTAATTGCTGTTTTTGTAATTATTGATATTCAAAGTCATTATCAGGAATTCAGCGAAAACGGATTTTCCGTATTGGATACCCTAAAATTATATTATCCGTTTTATGTTATTTGGGCAGTAAATGTTTTTGCATCCATACTGGTTTTTATTTCAGTAATTTATTTTACCTCTCGAATGGCAAATAATACGGAAATTGTTGCCATTACCAGCTCAGGGACCAGTTTTTTCAGATTTTCACGACCCTATTTTATCGTGGGAATTATGATTGCGTTAGGTTCTTTCATGACCAATCATTTTCTTCTTCCTTGGGCAAACATTAAAAAGAATGAGTTTAATGTAAAAATTCTTACCGGTAACAAAAAAGATGCTTATATGGCCAATCAAAATATATCTGCACAAATTTCTCCTACAGAATATATTTTCGTTAACAGCTATAATCGTCAAATGAAGAGAGGAACGGGGTTTTTATATCAGAAATTTAATGAAAAAAGAATATTGCTGCATGAATTACGTTCTGCTGAAATTTATTGGTCAGAAGAAGACAATACCTATGTCTTAGGCAACTATTACGAAAAGGAAATGTCTTCTAATGGAAATATAGTATCTTTAAAAAACGGAAGTACTTTAAAAAAACATTTTAATTTTACTCCTGATGAATTACTGCCTGAAGCCTTTGTAGCAGAAACTATGAATACTCCTGAATTAAGAGAGTTTATAAAAAAAGAAAAGATGAGAGGTGCTAATAATGTAAATATCTATCTTAATGAGCTTCATCAAAGAACGAGCTCATCTGTAGCTGTAGTTATTCTTACCTTCCTTGCCTTATCTCTTTCTTCAACCAAAAAAAGAGGCGGATTAGGAATAAATTTAGCGATTGGTATATCCTGTGCTTTTTTGTATATATTTTCTTTCCAAGCCTTACAAGTATTCTCTTCCAAAGGAATTTTACCTTCTTGGTTTGCAGTATGGCTCCCTAATATTATTTTTGGTATAATTACTTTAGTCTTGTATGTAAAACGCGCATACGCATAAAAAAAATAAATAATACTACTAATACGATGAAAAAAAAGATTGCAAATTTTATAGCATTTATAATTGGTATTTATTTTATTATCCGTTCGTTTTTCTGGTATAACCGCTCGCAAGGTGATCCCTCACAAAATAATTTTTTTGCGATCGTTTATTTTTGCATTGGAATAGTTGCCATTATCATTCAATTAGTTGTAAATTACCTTAAGAAAAAGAAAAAACAGTAATGGCAATCAACATTCTTCATATAGAAACCTCTTCAAAAAACTGTTCGGTAGCGATTGGAACTGACGGTAAAATAAATTCATATTGTGAAGAAATATCCCAAGATTATAAACATAGCGAAAATCTTCATTTATTTATTCAATGGGCTCTTGAAGGTGCAGAATTAGCACTTTCAGATATCCACGCCGTCTCTGTAGGAAAAGGCCCCGGATCTTATACGGGTTTACGTATAGGATTAGCATCAGCCAAAGGGTTTTGTTTTGGAAATGATATCCCTCTAATCTCCATAAACTCTTTATATATTTTAGCCGTTCCCTATTTAAATTCCGAGTACGATTATATTATCCCTGTTATTGATGCGAGAAGGATGGAAATTTACACGTCTGTCTTAAATAAAAAAGGTGAATATTTAATTGAGACTCATGCTCATATTTTAAATGAAAAATCTTTTGAACAAATAAGTTCAAAGAAAGTACTCTTTGTCGGAGATGCTGTTGAAAAAACTGAGAATTTCTTGAAAGAAATTTCATTTCCTTTGGAAAACGCTACCTTTATTAATGCTTATCCTCAAGCAAAAAATATGGTTGATCTCTCATATAAAAAATTCCAACAAACTATATTTGAAGATGTTGCCTATTTCGATCCTTTGTATTTAAAAGATTGGAAATAGTTTTCTCAAATAACTATTCCAAACTAGATCTTTATACTTTTAAAGTAAAGTTGATTGTAATAACTTATCTAATTACATTTACTCTATACTAATGTAGCCCAATAATTTATAAAATGGTTTTTTAATTTTAAAATTATTTCTACAATAAGATTAAAAATTATTTTTTTTATAAAATTATTTTTATAAAATAAAATCTATTATATAATTCTTACACATTTAATTTATATCTATTAACAATAATTCATCTAAATATAAATAATTTTATTATATAATAAGTAATTTTATACGAATATTCAGATAAACACCTTAATAATAATATAGAAATATTTGTATTTTTGCAAAATTGTGTGTGTGTAATTAGTTTTAGTTTATGTTATTTAAATAGTTCTTACTATCAATTTATTATATTTGTTCATATATTTCTATTTAAATATTCTTTATTAATCAGATTACTTCATTCACTTTGATAATTTAATTAATTATTTAATTTTTTTGATCAATAGTTGATTTATGAAACATCTATATTTTGTTCTTATTTTACTGCAAACTATAGGCATTGGGTCCCTTTATTCGCAAGAAAAAAATTCAATACTTACAGAATCTTCTCAAACACTTAAAGAAAGAACCTACCAACATCTAATTATGTATGGACAAAGTTTGTCCACCGGAGCTCAATCGTATCCCGCTCTATCTACCGAAAATATTGAGGGAAACTATATGATAGGAGATCAAGTCTGGATCGAGCAGGGAAATACCCATTTCACAGAATTTAATCCGTTGAAAGCTTCCACTGCCATAATGTACCAAAATTATCCTAAAAACAGAGCATCCATCACGTTGGCGGAAACTCCTTTGGTAGGCCTGGTAAACCACTTACAATTAAAGCAACCCAAAGCAGGTATTAAATATCTGGCTTCTTCCGATGGAGAAAATGGAAAAAGCATTGAAGCTTTATCTAAAAAAGGGGCTTTACAAAAAAATTATTATAATGATTATTTTTTAAAATCAGTTGAATCTGCTGCAAATATTGCCCGAACTAATGGTTACAAAATGGTCACTCCGGCTATTTTTTGGCTTCAAGGAGAATACAATTATTTTACTCTTCATGATGATAATAAAAGTGGTGCTACTCTTGACAAATACGGTTATAAAAAGCTTCTGGTTGAATTAAAAAATGATATGCAGAAAGATATCATGAATGCTTATGGGCAAACTAAAAAACCGGTTTTTATTACGTATCAAGTAGGATCGTTACGAAATGATGATAATCTCAATATTGGACTCGCTCAATTAGAGTTATCAAATACATATGATGACATTATAAATGCCGGCCCAATTTATCATTTGCCACACAGAGGAATTCATATGGATGCCAACGGATACAGATGGTATGGTGAAATGTTGGCAAAAGTGTATTATAAAACCCAAGTACTAGGCGAAGATTTTAAACCTTTACAACCTAAACAAATCTATCGTATATCTTCGAATTCAGTGGGGATTATATTTCATGTACCTCAACCACCTATGGTATTTGATACCAATCTTGTGCAAGCACTTCCCAATTATGGATTTAAAATAAAGAATAACGGGGTGGAACAAAAAATATCTGAGGTAAAAATCGATTCGAATAATAATACGATAATTATTTCTTGTACAAATGCTATTACCGGAAATGTAGAGGTCATATACGGGCAGCAAAATATATTTCATAATAAAAAATTATTGATTAAAGCCGGAAACCTAAGGGATAGTGATAACTATCCTGCTTTTTTTACTTATGTAGATTTGGATGCTAAAAAGGATGGCGAATATATCTATCCAAGAGAAAAATCAGAAACAACCTTAAGACCGGACAATGAACCTAAAGATAAGGACGGGAGTTTTTTACATGGCAAACCTTATCCGTTATTTAATTTTAGTGTAGCTTTCAGTTATACTCTGGATGCCAATAGATCTTCAGTTTTTATGCCCGGTTTCAGATCCAAACAAGACATTTTATATGTTAAAAAAGGTAGTAATGGAGACGGGAGCTCTTGGGAAAATGCTTTGGGAGAATTAGCTGATGCTTTAAAAATTGCTGAAGAGCAAAATATGGGTAATAAGATACAGGTTAACCAAATATGGGTTGCTAAAGGTTCTTATTCTCCATTATATACTGCAGGTGATGGAGGAAATGCTAATGATCGTTCATTTGTACTACCGAAAAATGTAGAAATTTATGGTGGATTTACAGGAACAGAAACATCCGTTAGTCAGAGAGATTGGAAAAATAATAGTACTACGCTCCAAGGGGATAATGTTTACCATGTTGTTATTTCATCAGGAGATGCCGGAAAAACAGTTCTTGACGGATTCACTATAAAAGGAGGTAATGCAAGCCTAGCTACTAATGCATGTAATAAAAAGCCTTTTTATACCTTTTGTCACATTATGCTTAATAATAGTTGGATTTTTACAGGATATGGAGGAGGAGTTTATCTTTCCAATTCATCGCCCAAATTAAAAAACTTGATAATATCGGATAATAATGCCGTAGATGCCGGAGCAGGTATAACAATTGACGTATCCAACTCTTTCTTAAACAATATAACTATTACAAATAATAAATTAATCAGTACTAATGCCATAGGGGGAAGCGGTGTCTATACTCTTAAGTCATCTCCTTTATTACAGGATGTATCCATTACTAATAACAATATAGAAACTACAAATGTTAAAGCAAAAGGTGCCGGAGTATACAATTTAGATTCAGAAAAACCTAGATTAAATAATGTAATAATTTCCGATAATGCTATTATTAATTATAAATATAAAAATGCGATTGGTAAAGGAGGCGGTATTTATATTGAAAACTCAAACTTACTGTTAACAAACTCTCTAGTCGTTAGGAATAAATCCGGCGAAGGAGGAGGTATTTATATCGAACGTTCAAATGAATCTGAATTTACAAATGTTACCATTTCAGATAACGAAGTTTCGGCTAACAAGGGCAGTGGTTTATATTGTAATTCTGCTGACCCAACAATTTACAATAGTATTATTTGGGGCAACAGACCCAATACAACCTCAAATGATGAAGGTAAAAAACCTATTTTTAATTATAGTTTAGTTCAATATAATTTTTCCACCGATAATTTTAATTTAAGCGGTCAAACTGATCCTTTATTCGAAGACGGATATAAATTAAATCCAAACAGTCCGGTTATAAATAAGGGTAATAATGAGTATATAATTTCGACGAATAAAGACTTAGACAACAGCCCTCGAATTGTTAACAAAACCGTAGATATAGGTGCTTATGAATATCAAAATGAAACCTCATGTAACAGCTTTAATGATATTACAATTAATGACACAGAAGTAACTTATGATGGAACACCTAAAGAAATTGTTTTAAATGATCTTCCGGATCATATAAGTGCAGAAATCAAATATAAAGGTATCGGGAATACTTCTTATAATGAAAGTTCTGACGCTCCTATTGATGCCGGAACTTATTTAGTAATCGTTCAATTAAAAAATAATTCTGAATCAACCGATTGCGAAATAACTCTTACGGCAAATTTGACTATCAATAAAGCTATAACTGAAATTGTCTCGGATGATTTATATACCTACATTTACGATGGAAAAGAAAAGAAAGTATTCGCTTCCCATAATCATACTGATTCTTCAATTACCTATGAACCTCAACAAGAATATATAAATGCCGGAGGGTATACCATAACAGCAAAATCTGCTGAAACAAAAAATTACCTTGCCGCAAAAAAAGATATTATATTAGTTATAGAAAAAGCAAACTTTACTAATATATCATTACCTGAAATGAGTGTTACTTATGATGGTTTAGAAAAATCTATGGAGGTTACCGGAACTGTACCGGCAGAAACCGATATAGTGTATGAATACGAAGGCATTAATGCAACATCCTACCCTAAACAAAAAAATAAACCTGTAAATAGTGGTACTTACCTTGTAACGGCAACAGTAAGTAACCCTAATTATAATACACTGTTGATACAAGGTAAATTACTAATTAATAAGGCAAATTTTAACGGTATTAAACTTAACGAGAAAGTAACTACTTACAATGGTGATAAACATAATAATGTTATCACTGTTTCAGATAAACTTCCCAACAATACCGAAATAAAATATGAATACGAAGGAGTTAATCATACTTCATATCCTAAAAATACAGAAGAACCGATTAATTCCGGTACATACCTGGTGACAGCCACTATAACAAACAATAATTATAATACACTGATTCTAAACAACTACCTTATAATAAACAAAGCTGAAGCAATTATTACAGCTGAAGACGAACAAAGTTTTATTTATGATGGTAATGAGAAAAATATAAGTGCCACTCTTAATCATTCGGAAAGCCAACTTCAATATTTACCTAAAAATAAATATATTGATGCAGGAGACTATGAAATAAACATTGAAGCTCCAGAATCAGATAATTACCAAAAGGCCAGCAAGAAAGTAATATTAAAAATTAAAAGGGCAAAAACTGTAATTACAGCCCAAAGCATACAAATATATACATATGACGGCAAGGAAAAAACTGTTACCGGCTCTATTAATCACAAGGAAACCACCATTGATTCTCATCCCCAAAAAGGATATATTAATGCCGGAGAATATTCAATAACATTAAAAACAAAACAAACCAAAAATTATGAAGCAGCATCATTTGATGTAAAATTAATTATTGAAAAAGCACAATCCATAATTTCTGCAGATGATGTACAAACCTATTTCTATAATGGTAAGCAAAGAAACATTTCTGCAACTTTAAACCATAATGAGGCAGATTTAACCTTTAGCCCTCAAAAAGGCTTTACGGAATCAGGTTCTTATGATATTGTTATAAATGCACCCGCTTCAACAAATTATGAATCCGTTTCAAAGAAAGTTAAACTTATAATTAAAAAAGCGGAGGCTTTAATCACCGCTAACGAAATTCAAACATATACTTTTGATGGAACAGTAAAAAATGTAGTTGCTCAATTAAACCATGACAAAGCCATACTAACCTATTCTCCACAAAGAGGATATACAGATGTCGGTTCCTATAAAATTATTGTTAGTGCTCCTTCTACCTCTAATTATGAAGCTGTTACTAAAACCATTACTTTAAATATTAATAAAGCTGTTTCTTATCCGTCAACGATTAAATTAGAAAGTAAAACATTTACTTATGATGGTAATCCACATAGTTTATTTGTTGAAGGTTATCCGGAAGGCACACAAATTAATTATGAAAATAATGATAAAATTAAAAGCGGAACATATACAGTAACCGCCACTTTAATACATAAAAACTATAAAGACGCTCAATTATTCGCTCAATTAATTATTAATAAAGCTCCTTCAATTATATCCGCTGAAGATTTACAAAATTTCACTTATGATGGTAAAGAAAAAGTTGTAACGGCTTCGCTAAATCATAATGAGACATCCTTATCTTATTTTCCACAACAAGGATACAGTCAGGCGGGTAAATATACAATTACCGCTAAAGCTGCAGAGTCTAATAATTATAAACATTCTTCAAAACAAATTGTTTTAAACATTGAAAAAGCTAATGCTGAAATTACGGCCGATGAGGTACAAACATTTACTTATGATGGAAATTTAAAAAAGATATCAGCTACCCTTAATCATAATGAAACCGAATTAACCTTTTCACCGGTAAACGGATTTACAAATGCCGGAGAATATACAATTACCATTTCTGCTAAAGCAACTGATAATTATAAATCTGTTTCTAAAACCGTAATTTTAAGAATTGAAAAAGCAGAAGCTTCCATTATTGCAGATGATACGCAAATTTTTTCATATGATGGTTCTGTTAAAAATGTAAAGGCTATTTTAAATCATAAAGAAGCTCATGTAACATATAGTCCTAAACAAGGATATACTGAGGTAGGATCCTATGCTATTACAGCTAATGCTCCTGAAACATCTAATTATAAAAAAGTTTCTAAGGAAATTATGTTGAAAATTAATTATCCTAACAAATTCCCGACTTCTGTGAAGTTGGAAAATAAATCTTTCACATACAACGGAGAACCTCATAGCTTAGTAATTTCCGGATTACCGGAATCTACCCAAGTTACATATGTAAATAATGAACATATAAAGGCCGGCTCATACTTGGTTACAGCGATATTAACTCATCCTAATTATGGTAAAGCAGAGTATACCGCTACCTTAACCATTGATAAGGCTAAGGCAATTATTTCCGCTGATGATGTACAATCATTTATCTATGATGGTTTAGTTAAGAATGTGACAGCTACCCTTAATCATACGGAAACTGATTTAATTTATTCACAAGGATATATTAATGCCGGGGAATATACTATAAAAGTTAGTGCTCCTGAATCTGATAATTATAAGGAAGTTTCTAAAATAATTACTTTAAAAATTGAAAAAGCTATTACAATAATTTCAGCCGAAGAGATACAAATTGCCACCTATGATGGAACAGTTAAAAAAGTTAATGCTTACCTAAATCACAACGAAACAGCAATCAATTTTGTCCCTAATGAAGGCGGCTATATCAATGCAGGAACTTATAAAATAACCATTGAAGCTCCAGCCACTCAAAATTATAAGGCAGCATCCAAAACTGTAACATTAAAAATTAATAAGGCTGATGCTGAAATTATCGCTCCTGAATTCCAAACATATGATTATGATGGAATCGTTAAAAAAGTTACTGCCAGACTTAATCATGACGAAGCGGTAATTTCCTATGAACCTCAACAAGGATATACAGATATAGGAATTTATATAATTACCGCCAGTGCTCCTGAAACTACTAATTACAATAAAGTTTCAAAAGATATTAAATTAAAAATTGTTGCAACTAATTCATTTCCGGCTTCTGTCTTATTGGAAAGTAAATCATTTATATATGATGGCAAACCACATAGTTTATCGCTTACAGGTATACCGGAATCAACTCAAGTTTCTTATGAAAACAATGGTCATACAAATGCCGGTTCCTATTTAGTTAAAGCTAAATTAAATCACCCTAATTATGGTTCTGCGGAATATACGGCTACTCTCACCATCGATAAAGCTCCGTCCATTATTTCCGGTTCTGATACGCAAACATTAACTTATGATGGTTCTGTAAAAAATGTGACAGCTACCCTGAACCATACAGAATCAAATTTAATTTATAGTCCACAAGAAATTAGAAATGCAGGAGAATATGTTATTACCGTTTTTGCTCCGGGGTCCAAAAATTACAAAGAGGCATCCAAACAAATAACTCTAATAATTAAAAAGGCAGTGGCAAACATTTCTGCTGATGAAAGTCAAAAATTTACATATGACGGTTCTGCAAAATATGTAACAGCGACCTTGAATCATACGGAAACTAATTTAATTTATACGCCACAGAGCTTTATTAATGCGGGTATACATAAAGTAACCGTAAGTGCTCCTGAAACTCAAAATTATTTGGAAGTATCTAAGCAGATATCTTTAATAATTGAAAAGGCTAAGTCTGTTATTTCTGCTGATGACATACAAACTTTCATTTATGATGGTTCGGTGAAAAATGTCCAAGCCAATTTAAATCATAAAGAAACTAATTTAATTTATTCTCCTCAACAAGGATATATTGAAGAAGGTTCTTATGATATTACCATTACCGCTAATGAAAGTTCAAATTATTTATCTTCTTCTAAAAATGTAAAACTAGTTATAAATAAGAATTCACTGGGAGTAGATGATATTACAGTTGAAGATGAAGAAATTAAAATAGCACCGAATCCGGTTTCAACTACTTTAAAAATAGCTTTCTCAAAACCACTGGCTAAAAAAGAAGCAATTAGCATCTATGACCTTATGGGTAGATTAATTATGGAAACCACCATTGCTCCGGGAGAAAAAATTAAAGAAATCGATTTTAACGGTTATTATTCCGGTGTTTATATTTTAAAATATAAAAACAAAGTATTTAAAATCGTTAAAGAGTAAAATAATTTTCAAATAACTACAAAAAAAGGATTCCTAAATTAGGAATCCTTTTTTAATTCTTCAACTATCAGTTTTGCCGTTCGAGAAGAAGCTCCGGAGTCTCCCAGCTCATGCCTGAGCTCTAAATAGTTCTTTTTAATTTTTGCTGCATTTTCCGGCTTCAATATTTTAGTTAATTCACTCTTTAAATTATTGTAATTTAAATCATCTTGGATAAGTTCGGTTACTACTTTGCGATCCATGATTAAATTAACTAAAGAAATATATTGTATATGCTTTATTAATCTTTTGGCTATTTCATAAGAAATTCTACTGCCTTTATAACAAACCACTTCAGGCACGTTCAGTAAAGCAGTTTCCAGGGTAGCTGTTCCGGAGGTAACTAAAGCAGCTTGAGAGATCCTTAATAAATTATATGTTTGATTGGAAACAATCTTTACATGTGAATTCAAAAATTGTTGATAAAATTCTATTTCAATAGAGGGTGCACCTGCAATGACAAACTCATAAGATAAAAAATCTTTTTCCACCGATAACATTTGAGATAACATTTTTTTAATCTCTTGTTTTCTACTACCCGGTAGTAATGCTATTATGGGCTTATTCGAGAGACCATGCTCTTTTCTGAATTTATTTTGATCAAGTTCCGGTAATGAATTTAAAGCATCTAATAAAGGATGCCCCACAAAATCCACCGGATAATTATATTTAGCATAAAAATCTTTCTCAAAAGGAAGAATTACAAACATTCGATCAATATATTTTTTAATAATCTTTACCCTTCCGGATTTCCAGGCCCATAATTGAGGAGATATATAATAAAATGTTTTTATCCCTAATTTTTTCACACTCTTACAAATGCGAAGATTGAATCCGGGATAATCAATAAAGATGACACAATCGGGTTTATATGCAGTAATATCTTTTTTACATAAGTTAATATTACCCAGTATAGTACCTAAATTGGCCACTACTTCAAGAAAGCCCATAAAAGATAAATCCTTATAATGTTTAACTATTATTCCCCCTTGGGCTTGCATTAAATCTCCTCCCCAGAAACGAAATTCTGCGTTTTGATCCTCTTTTTTAATTTCTTTCATGAGGTTAGAACCATGTAAATCTCCTGAAGCCTCTCCTGCAATTATGTAGTATTTCATATTATTTAAAATTTAAGGTAGAAAATGTTCGAACCTTCCTTCTTACTCTTGTAAAGATACGTTCTTCCCCCTTTCCAATAATCAATCTGTCTCCAACGTATTTTAAATTTCTCTTATACTAATTTTTACAATCCTTAGATTAGTATGTACGTGTAAAAAATTTCTTCTTATAACTTAAAACCGAATAAAATCTTTATAAATTAAGATTGAAGAAAAGTGGTTACAGTTTCATAAAAAACCGTAGGATTATCTACTTGAACCCAATGCCCTGCATGGGGGATAACTACTGTTTTTTCATTTGGAAATTGTTGACGTATCGAAAACTCATCTTCCTTCAAAATATAATTAGACTTTTCTCCGGCAATAAATAAAGTAGGACCTTCATATTTTCCAAAAGAAATTGTATTATTTATTAACTGATTGTATTTTTCTTTTAAGGTTTTTAAATTAAAACGAAAGTCGAAACGGTTATCTTCCGTTCTGTAAACATTTTTCATTAAAAACATTAATATTCCGGCATCACTTATATGCTGAGATAACATGTTTTCAACATCTTTTTTTTCATTTGCCTTTGAAAAATCAACGCTTTCCAATGCCTTGAAAATTTGCTGATGATGTGGAGGATACGCTTTAGGTGCCATATCAACAACTATTAATTTTTCAACAAGATCAGGGTGTTTAACAGCGCATTCCATGACAGCCTTTCCCCCTAAAGAATGCCCTAATAAAATGGCTTTATCTAATGAATAATGTTTCATGTAATTAACAATATCATCAGACATAGTTGTGTAGCTCATCTCATCCGAATGAAAACTCCTTCCGTGATTTCGTAAATCGATAAGATGTACTTCATTGGTTTCAGAAAATTTTTTTCCTAAAGTCCCCCAATTGTCCAACATTCCAAATAAACCGTGAAAAATCAATAAGGGCATTTTTCCGGGATTATAAAATATTTTTGAATTTAAGACACGATTTTCCATTGAATTATCTTTTTTACAAAAATATGGATATTCTTAAATATACTTATTTTTTAAATAGAAACACAAATAGGATTTAATTTATATGTGAAACTTCATAAAAAAATGTAATTTTATACTATATTTTATCAACAAAACAATTAATTATTACATAACTAAGAAAAAAATTGAACACATGAATAATTCCAACAATCAGTTAAAAAGGAGTTTAACTAACAGACACATACAGCTCATTGCAATTGGAGGAGCTATCGGAACGGGATTATTTATGGGATCAGGAAAAACCATAAACTTGGCCGGTCCATCAATTTTATTGGTGTATACCATTATAGGTTTTATTTTGTTCTTTGTCATGAGAGCCATGGGCGAATTGCTCCTTTCCAATCTTAACTATAAATCTTTTGTCGATTTTACTACCGATTTATTAGGCCCTATGGCAGGTTTTTTTATGGGATGGACTTATTGGTTTTGCTGGATAGTTACCGGAAGTGCTGATTTAATCGCTATTTCCGGATACGTAGAATATCTTTTTCCGAATATGGTTGCGCCCTGGATTCCGGCCTTAGCTTGTATAATATTATTCTTATGTTTAAATCTATTAACTGTTAAGCTTTTTGGAGAAACAGAATTTTGGTTTGCCATAATTAAAATTATTGCCATAATTTCCCTTATTGCAATCGGTATACTATTCATAATTAATCATTTCAAATCTCCATCCGGAGTAACTACCTCGCTTTCCAATATATGGAACGATGGCGGATTTTTCCCTACCGGTTTTACCGGATTTGTTGCGGGATTTCAAATCGCCGCTTTTGCATTTGTTGGAGTAGAATTGGTAGGAACGACAGCTGCTGAGACTAAAGATCCGGAAAAAACTCTTCCCAGAGCCATTAATGCCATTCCTGTTCGAGTTATTCTATTTTATGTACTTTCTTTAGCCGTAATCATGTCGGTAATGCCTTGGAGAACTATAGACCCCGACAAAAGTCCTTTTGTTGTTTTATTTTCTTTTGCCGGAATAACTGCCGCATTCAGTATAACTTATTTTGTAGTACTTACTTCCGCTGCTTCTTCTGCTAACAGCGGGATATTTTCAACCAGTAGAATGTTATACGGTCTTTCGTTAAGTAAAAAAGCACCTGTTTATTTCCGAAAACTTTCCAAAGCTTCAGTTCCTTCCTATGGATTAACGTTCTCCTGCATCTGTTTGCTCCCTGCCGTACTAATCCTTTGCTATGGAAACGAAAATATAATGTATGCCTTTACATTGGTAACTACGGTAGCTACCGTACTTTTTATTTTTATTTGGTCTATGATCCTCATATCCTATATTTCATTTAGAAAGAGAAAACCCGAACTTCATCGAAAATCAAATTATAAAGTTCCCGGAGGTCTTTTATCCATTTATTTATCCTTATTGTTTTTCTTATTTCTCATTGTAGCTTTTTGGTTTAAAGAAGACACAAGACAGGCTCTCATTTTTACTCCTTTATGGTTTATATTATTGGGAATTTGCTACTCAATAATTCCTAAGCAAATAAAAAACCAGTGGAAAGCACATTTTTAGAATTTTATACCTTTTATCAAGTAAAAAGATTTTCTAAAATCAATCAGTACAAACAATAATTGATCTTTACTAATCATTTAAGATTTTAAATTGTTTACAGAGTTAATTTAAAAAGCTTAGTCCGTTATCCCTAAAATTGCCATAGTTTGGTGGTAAAACAAAAGCAGGCTTAGTACTCTTACTTTTATAATAGGTATTAAATACCTAAATTTGAAAAATATCAACGAAAATAAATCTAAATACAATATGGCTAGAAATTGGGAAACTATAAAAGAATACTCTGATATTTTATTTGAATACTGGAACGGAATTGCAAAAATAACTATTAATCGACCGGAAGTTTATAATGCTTTCCGACCGGAAACCAATTTTCAAATGATTGAAGCAATGGAATACTGTCGAGAGCATCCCGAAATTGATGTAATCATTCTAACCGGAGCGGGAGATAAAGCCTTTTGCAGCGGAGGTGATCAAAATGTAAAAGGTGTTGGCGGCTACGTAGGAGAAGATGGAGTACCTAGATTAAATGTATTGGAATTACATAAAAAAATAAGGGAAATTCCTAAACCGGTAATTGCTATGGTAAACGGATATGCTATCGGAGGAGGACATGTGCTTCATGTCGTTTGTGATTTAACAATAGCTTCCGAAAATGCTAAATTTGGACAAACCGGTCCAAAAGTTGGAAGCTTTGACGGTGGTTTTGGTTCATCGTACCTTGCCAGAAGTATTGGTCAAAAAAAGACAAGAGAAATATGGTTCCTATGCCAACAATATACCGCTGAAGAAGCAAGAGAAATGGGAATGGTAAACAAAGTTGTTCCTTTGGAACAACTTGAAGACGCCACCATAGAATGGTGTGAAATTATGCAGCAACGAAGTCCAATGGCATTACGTATGATAAAACGTTGTTTAAATGCTGAACTCGATGGGCAGCATGGTCTAATGCAATTAGCCGGAGATGCTACCCTTATGTATTATTTAATGGATGAAGCCCAAGAAGGTAAAAAAGCTTTCTTGGAAAAACGTAAACCCGATTTTAAAAAATTCCCTAAATTTCCTTAATAATATTAAAAAAGTTCCTTAATCAAGGAACTTTTTTTATTTGAATATGAAAATACTTTGTTTTATATCGTTCATACAAAACAATATCATTTTAAAACTACAATAATAATTTTTAACTATTAGAAACCTTATTTTAAATGATGAAATAATTTCATTGATTATCAAGTCTCTTAGTTCTATATACTCTTATCTTTCATTTTATAATTTATAATTGGTAAAGATAGTATACAAAAAAATACAGGTCATTAAATCTATTTTATTTTCCATCGTTAAAAAAATCACTATTTCTCCCTTATAAAATTTTACCATTACTTACGTTTTAAAACCGATTTTTCAGATCAAATCAAAAGTAATATTAGGCCCTATTAGAAAATTTTTCTAAAAATTCTCATCATAATAATTTGTAAATAAATTTTAATTAATTAAAACTTTTACAATTAATTAAGTAATAATTAATCTAATTCATCAATCATATATTGATAAGAAAAAATTATCTTATCTGTTTTTTAAAAAAATGATTAATATCAGAATAGTAACTCCATATTGTTTCGTTTTCTTTCGTAATTTTGCTACTAAAATAAAACCAAACATTTGTGAAAACAGAATTATCTAATTCTAGTAAAACTAACACTTGGGATGTAATTGTTATCGGAGGAGGTGCGACCGGTGCCGGAACTGCCCGAGATTGTGCAAGGAGAGGATTGCGTACGCTTATGTTAGAGCGTCACGATATAGCTACTGGAGCTACGGGAAGAAATCACGGATTACTACATAGCGGCAGCCGTTATGCGGTTACTGATAGAGAATCCGCTGAAGAATGTATCAAAGAAAATATGATCTTAAAACGTATCGCCAGCCATTGTGTTGAAAAAACAGACGGTCTTTTTTTAACCTTACCGGAAGACGATATTGCTTTTCAATCTAAATTTATAGAGGCTTGTCATACTGCAGGAATTGATGCTAAGGCCATCGACCCTAAAGAGGCATTACATTTAGAGCCTTCTGCAAATCCTTCCATAATCGGTGCAGTAGTTGTACCGGATGGAACTGTAGATCCGTTCCGTTTAACTCTTTCTAATATAGTAGATGCTAAACAACATGGAGCAACCATTGAAACCTACCATGAAGTTTTAGGATTAATTAAAGAGCAGAACAGAGTTATCGGAGTAAAAGTTTATGATCATATAACCAAACAGGAAAAAAATTTATATGCTTCTGTAGTAGTAAATGCCGGAGGAATATGGGGTCAAAAAATTGCGGAGTATGCTGATTTAAAAATAAAAATGTTTCCTGCTAAAGGATCGCTTCTTATTTTTGGACACAGAGTTAACAATATGGTATTAAACCGTTGTCGTAAACCTGCGGACTCTGATATCCTCGTACCCGGAGACACCATTTGTTTAATAGGTACAACTTCCACCCATGTCCCTTACGAAGAAATTGACAACATGTATGTTACTCCTGAAGAAGTAGACATCTTAATCCGTGAAGGTGGAAAACTATCCCCTACCCTGCTTCAAACCCGAATATTACGTGGGTATGCAGGAGTGCGACCATTAGTAGCTTCCGATGATGATCCTACAGGACGTAATGTTAGTCGAGGTATCGTTTTATTAGATCATGCTACAAGAGATGGCCTGGAAGGTTTTATCACCATTACCGGTGGTAAATTAATGACGTACCGATTAATGGCTGAATGGGCTACAGACTTAGTATGTAAAAAATTAAATAATACAACTCCTTGTACAACCGCTGAATCCAATCTTCCGGGATCTCAACAAAGTACTGAAGAAATAAATCAAAAAATGACTTCAGTACCAACTACCATACGTAAATCTGCCATTTACAGATTGGGAGATATGGCAGAGAATTTAAAAGCAAACAAGGTTACGGAAAATAGTTTAGTTTGTGAATGTGAGGAAGTATCAGTCGGAGAAGTCGAATACGCTATTAATGAATTACATGTCAACAATCTAATTGATCTTCGTAGAAGAACCCGTGTTGGCATGGGAACCTGTCAAGGAGAACTTTGTGCCTGTAGAGCAGCCGGATTAATGAACCATTATCAAGTTTTAAGCCCGGATAAATCTAAAGAAGATTTAACCATTTTCCTTAATGAAAGATGGAAAGGAATACGTCCTATTGCCTGGGGCGATACTTTAAGAGAAAGTGAATTTACCAGTTGGGTTTATGAAGGAGTTTGCGGATTAGATATGACACAAGAACAAATTAAAAAAGCAAAAGATGAAATTTGATACAGTAATAGTAGGAGGTGGTTTAACCGGATTGGTTGGTGGAATTAGATTAATGCAGAAAGGGCAAAAATGCGCTATTATCTCTTCCGGACAAAGTGCTTTACATTTTTTTTCAGGTTCTTTCGATTTGTTAAACAATCTTCCGGACGGAACGCCTGTTAATAACCCGGAAGCTTCCCTATCAGAACTTTCTAAACAAGCGCCGAATCATCCATATACCAAAATGGGCGAATCTAAATTTAAAGAATTAGCCCAAGAAGCTAAAAATTTTCTAAATGGAATTGGAATAAAAATCCAAGGGTCTTCAAATAAAAATCATTATCGAATTACCCCTATGGGTATGATAAAACCCACTTGGTTAACCATGCCAAATTTTGCTTTTTTTGAAGATGGAAAATTTCCGGTTAAAAAAGCAGCAATTATAAATGTTGAGGGATTTTTAGATTTTAATCCTGATTTTATTTCCGAAGCATTTGAAAAAATAGGAGTGGAAACTACCTTCAACTATTTCAACTTACCGGAATTAAATACAATCAGAAAAAATCCGAGCGAATTTAGATCTACTAACCTCTCCTTTGTATTTGACAAAGAAGCTAACCAAGATCTTCTGGCTAAAATTCTCACTGAAAAAAGTCAAGGATGCGATGCTATTATTTTCCCTGATTGTATTGGCTTTAGAAATGCGGATGTATTACCTAAACTCATTCAAAAGGTAGGAAAACCTATATATTTAATACCGACCTTCCCTCCTTCCCTAGTGGGTGTTAGTACTCAATTATATCTAAAAGATTATTTCACAAAATTGGGCGGTATTTTTATGCTGGGAGACAGCGTAACCCATGCCAACATTGAAGGAAATCAAGTTACCGAATTATATACACTCAACCACGGAAATATTCCAATTTCTGCCAAAAACGTAATACTTTCTTCCGGAAGCTTTTTTAGTCAAGGATTATTAGCTGACAGTAAACAAGTTTATGAACCTGTATTTGACCTTGATACGGATTATTTACAAGATCGAGCAGATTGGTATAATAGTAATTTATTTGAAAAGCAAAATTATCAACAGTTTGGTGTTAAAACTGACAAAAATTTTCACGGTATAAAAAACGATATGCCTATCGATAATTTATATGTGACAGGTGCCATTCTTAGTGGGTTCAATCCATTAAAAGAAGGATGCGGTGCAGGTGTTTCCTTTTTATCCGCATTATATGTAGCTGAACAAATTTTAATTAAAGAAAAGACCTATGAACCTATTGCTCAATAAAAGTGAAAATAATTTCGAACAATGCATTAAATGTACGATCTGTACGGTGTATTGTCCCGTATCCAAAGTAAATCCCGATTATCCGGGGCCAAAACATTCCGGCCCTGATGGAGAAAGATTACGTTTAAAAGACCCTGAATTTTATGACGAATCTTTAAAATATTGTATTAACTGCAAAAGATGTGAAGTTGCTTGTCCATCTAACGTTAAGATTGGAGATATAATCCAGATGGCTCGCATTAAATACAGCAAGAAAAAACCTATTTTAAGAGATGTAATTCTTGCTCACACGGACTTTATGGGTACACTGGCTACTCCATTTGCTCCTATTGTGAATGCAATGACTTCTTTTAAACCGGTTAAAAGCTTAATTGAACCTATCTTAAAAATAGATAAGAGAAGAAGCCTTCCCAAATACTCATTCGGTACATTCAGAAGTTGGTACAAGAATGTAGCTGAAGAACAAAAAAAATATCCAACACAAGTATCTTATTTTCACGGTTGTTATGTAAATTATAATAATCCGCAGCTTGGAAAGGATATGATCAAAGTTCTTAACTCATTGAACATAGGGATTCAACTTCTTGAAAAAGAAAGATGTTGTGGTATTGCTTTAATATCAAACGGTTTTATAGATAAAGCTAAGAAAAACGCGACTATCGATGAAGCTGAAATTCGCAAATCCGTAATAGACAAAAAACTTCCGGTAATCACTACTTCTTCTTCCTGTACGTTTACTGTACGTGATGAACATTCTCATCTTTTGGGAGTAGATAATAGTTCCGTTAAAGATCAAGTAGAATTAGCTACTAGATACATTTACCGATTACTGAGTTCTTCTGACACTAAACTTAAGTTTAAAAATAAACCTTTAAAAATTGCGTATCATACCCCTTGTCATATGGCAAAATTAGGATGGACGTATTATTCCGTTGAATTGTTAAAACTTATACCAAATGTAGAAGTAACCGTTTTAGAATCTAATTGTTGCGGAATTGCCGGAACTTTTGGATTTAAAAAAGAAAATCACGAAGTTTCTAAAAAAATTGGTGATCCATTATTTAATCAAATTGAAACGGGAGGTTTCGATCTTATTGCAACCGATTGCGAAACTTGTAAATGGCAAATTGAAATGTTTACCACTAAAAAATGTGAACATCCCCTTAGTATAATTGCCAATGCATTAGAGGATTGATATTATATTTTCAGTAAAAAACCCTTATGAAAAATCATAAGGGTTTTTTTATAAACAAATCAAAATTTATTTGGCTACAATTACTTCTATTCCGTTATCTTCTAAAGTGGTAAGATCTTTTTCCGTAATATCATTATCTGTAATCAAAACATCAACTTTATCCAGAGAACAAATCTGACCAAACCCTCTTTTATTTATTTTAGTTGAATCTGCCAATACTATGACTTTCTCCGATTGCTCTATCATTACTTTATTAAGATGGGCTTCTGTTGAATTGGAGGTTGAAAGACCAAAGTCCAGGTCTATGCCATCTATTCCCAAAAACAATTTATTACATGAAAATTTTTTTAATTCGGATTCTGCTAAAGATCCTATTACGGAAATGGAGCTTTTCCTTAGATTTCCCCCCAGCTGAATTACATCAATAAAAGAATCCTTACTCAACTCCATTGATACACTTAACGAAGAGGTAATGATCGTTAATTTTTCATATCCTGAAATGATTTTTGCTAAATAATATACAGTAGTTCCTGAAGCTAAAATAATAAAATCCTGATCGTTAACGAACTTAAGTGCAGCTTTCGCTATTTTTTGTTTTTGCATTACTTGCACAAATTCTTTTTCGTTAATATTTTTTTCGAAAGCATAGAGAGGTTGCTTACTTGCTCCACCATGTGTTCTATATAAAAGACCGGTATTTTCCAAATATTGAAGATCCTTTCTGATAGTAACCGCCGAAACATTTAATTTTTCACAAAGCTCATTTACTTTAGTGAAATTATGCTCATCTAATTCATCGATAATAAGTTGCTGCCTTCTATTAAGCTTAATCATGATCAGGAATTTTTGAAAGTTTAAAGTTAAGAATAAAATCTAAATCTTTATTGCATTTTATCAATATGTCAATTAAATTATCATTAACAACTATATAGTCAATAAATTATTTTATTTTTATTCCATTAATTAATAGCCTGCAGCTTTATTTTATCAAATTTTTAACTAAAATTTATAGGATTTTCAACAGAAAATTGTATATTAAAAAATTTCATACTGTTTCGTATTGTTTTTTTTGTAATTTTACCGACAACAGAAAAGAAGCAAAAAACAATTAAATTAAAACAAAATGAAACGAAGTGATCAATTATCAAAACTAAATACAAATTCTGAATGGGATGTAATTATAATTGGTGGCGGTTCAAGTGGATTGGGAGCAGCTGTAGATGCAGCAACAAGAGGATATAAAACCGTTTTATTTGAAGCTAATGATTTTGCAAAAGCAACATCAAGTCGTTCTACAAAATTACTTCATGGAGGTGTTCGATATTTAGCACAAGGAGATATTGCCTTAGTAAAAGAGGCACTAAGAGAAAGAGGTCTTTTGGAAAGAAATGCCAGTCACCTTGCGAAAAAACAAGTTTTTGTTATACCTAACTATAAATGGATTGATGGTCCTTTTTACACCATTGGGCTAAAAATATATGATATGCTTTCGAAAAAACTTAGCTTAGGAAAATCCGAGCATATCAGTAAAAGCAAAGCGCTGGAAATGCTACCTACTGTAGAACCTAACGGTCTACATGGAGGGGTAATATATTATGATGGACAGTTTGACGATTCTCGTATGGCTGTAAATCTTGCCCAAACTGCTGTAGAAAATGGGGGAGCCATCTTAAACTATATGAAAGTAACCAGTTTAATCAAAGATGATAAAAACCAAATTACAGGTGTAAAAGTAAAAGACGAAATTAACGGTACCGAATACGAAGTAAAAGGAAAGGTAGTATTAAATGCCACCGGTGTATTTACTAATGATATTCTTAATATGAATGATCCTAATCATAAAAAAACAGTTGTTCCAAGTCAAGGGATCCACTTAGTATTAGACAAATCATTCTTACCGGGAGATAATGCTTTGATGATTCCTAAAACCAGCGACGGAAGGGTATTATTTGCCGTTCCATGGCATAACAGACTAGTGGTAGGTACCACAGATGTATTAGTTGATCACCCAAGTTTAGAGCCTAGAGCTTTGGAACAAGAAATTGAATTTGTACTTAATACAGCATCTCAATATCTTGTTAAAAAACCTACTCGAAAAGACGTATTATCCATCTTTGCGGGACAAAGACCATTAGCTGCTCCTGACAAAGAAGGAGGAAGCACTAAAGAAGTATCTAGAAATCATAAAATTTTAGTGTCAGAAACCGGATTATTAAGTATAATCGGTGGAAAATGGACTACCTTCCGACAAATGGCAGAAGACTTTATAGATAAAGCCATAGAGACCGGAAAAATTGACCGTAAACCTTGTAAAACAGTTAATCTTTCCATTCATGGGAATATGCCGGCAAATCAAGTAGACAGAACCAATCATTTATATGTTTATGGTTCCGATATACCGGCTATCAAAAAACTTCAGCAAGAAAATCCTGAATATGCAGAAAAAATCCATCCAAACCATGACTATACAAAAGCTGAAATTGTATGGGCTGTTAGACAAGAGATGGCGCAAAAAGTTGAAGATATATTAGCCCGAAGAGTTCGACTATTATTTGTTGATGCGCGCGCTGCTATAGATGCAGCTGAATCGGTAGCAAAAATTATAGCTAACGAATTAGGATATGATGACAATTGGGTTGCTAAAGAAACTAAAGAGTTCCAAGATTTAGCCAAAGGATATTTATTAGTTAATTACTAAAATAAGTTGTCTATCATTTTTTCATTAAAAAAATAATTAACTCTATTATAAAATTAAAAAAATGTCAAATTTTTTAGCTCCACCTAAGCCTATTGAACGTAAGCCGGAATCGGAAGTTAAATCTTCCTATACGCAATTGAGGCTTCAGGTCTTCATAGGAATATTTATAGGATATGCCGCCTATTATCTTGTTAGAAAAAACTTTTCATTGGCTATGCCTTATTTAGTTGAAATGGGTTTTTCTAAATCAGACCTCGGAATTGCCTTTTCATTCAATGCTACTGCGTATGGTTTATCTAAGTTCATTATGGGTGGTATTTCAGATAGAAGTAATGCAAGAAAATTCCTTCCTTTAGGATTAATCTTAGCTGCGGTTTCAACCATTATAGCAGGAACTTCCATAGGAATGTATAATATTACCGTAATGGCCGTTTTCCAATTTTTAGTGGGTTGGTTCGGGGGTATGGGTTGGCCTCCCTGTGGACGAGTGATGACTCATTGGTTTTCTGTTAAAGAAAGGGGAACAAAAATGGCTATATGGAATTTAGCTCACAATGTTGGTGGTGGATTATTAGGTCAGGTAACCAAATGGGGAATTCTTTTCGCTTCATCTCTTAGTATGAGTGTTCTAAGTTGGAAAGTAGGAATGTTTTGGTTTCCTGCAGGAATTGCCATCCTAATCGCCATAATTTCTTATATTCTTATTCGTGACAATCCTCAAGCATGCGGCTTGCCGAGCATTGAAGAATATAAAAATGATTTCCCTCCTAATTATTCTAAAGATTCCGAAAAAGTATTATCAACTAAAGAAATATTTTTCAAATACGTTTTAAATAACAAAATGCTTTGGTTCGTTGCATTCGCAAACGCCTTTGTTTACTTTATCCGATATGGAGTACAAGACTGGGCTCCTACCTATCTTTCTGAAGTAAAAGGATATTCCCAAAGTGATATCAGCAATGCCTATACCTATTATGAATTGGCTGCTATACCGGGAACCTTATTATGTGGTTGGGTTAGTGATAAGATATTTAAAGGGAAAAGAGCCATGACTACCATTATATTTATGTTGCTGGTAATTGTATCAATAGTTGTGTATTGGCAAAATCCGGACAGTAAATTAGTTGATTTAATCGCATTAACTTCAATTGGATTCTTTATCTATGGTCCGGTGATGTTAATAGGTGTTCAAGCATTAGATTTAGCTCCTAAAAATGCAGCAGGAACTGCTGCAGGTCTTACCGGTTTCTTCGGTTATTTTATCGGTACTTCATTACTTGCTAATATAGTTATGGGAAAAGTTGTTGAATCCCTTGGATGGTCGGCAAGCTTCCAATTGTTAATTGGCAGCGGCATTTTATCCATTATATTTATGGCTTTCACTTACAAAAAAGAACAAGAATTGGATAAAAATAAATAACAATATAAAAATACATTCTTTTTCTGTTTTTAATAAGTTTTGATTGTGATAAAATTTTTTGGAATGAATTACAAATGGATGTATAAATCCATTACTGAATAAAAGCTCTGATTTAATTGAAAATTATTTGAAAAAAATAATGATTGATAAAAGATAAAACATGAGTTATAAAATAAGAGTTAAAAATTCTGTTTTAGATATGATGTAAATAGAGCCACCAATAAAATTTTTCACAATCAAAACCTATTAGCATTGAAAAGAAATACCATCAAGTAGCAAGATATCTCAAAAATTAAATTCAAACTAAATTCACTTTTTTATAATAGTTATATGAGAAATAATAAGCTGGTTACATTAGCATGTTTAAGTATGATAGCTTTATCATGCAGTAGCGATGATAACGCATCCACAAACAGTAAAGAAGAAGTTCTTCATTTATCTCCTGAAATGCAAAAAGTAAGGGATTATGTTCCTGAAAATGCCGTAATAGGTCACAGAGGAACCTCTTATTGGGCACCGGAGTCTACAGAGTCCGCATATAGATGGGCGCGAAATATGGGCGCCGATTATTTGGAAGCTGATCTTCAAATTACCAAAGACAGCGTAATTTTAGTAGTGCATGACAATGTACTGACCCGAACGTCCAACATAAAAGATATCTATCCGGACAGAGCAACTCAACCTGCCTCTACCTTTACTTATGAAGAATTATTAAAGTTGGATGCCGGTACTTGGTTTAACCATGATAAAAATACATCACCCGACAGAGCTAGACCTAGCTTCTCCTCTCAAAAACAATATATCAGCACCTTGGAAGACTTACTAATGTTTGCACAAGGAAAACGTTTAAAAAGAGATTCTAACGGAGAAAGAATTTGGAAAAAAATAAACGGAAAATATACTTTTGAATATGAAGATGACCCGGCAGATAATGGAAACAGACCCGGAATTTATATTGAAACTAAAGAGCCCAGCTTAAATCCCGGAATAGAGCATGCTTTAGTTAAGGAATTGAATCGACATGGATGGAACATTATTGAAAAACCGGCTACAGAAACCGCCCATTTCAAAAACGGTAAAGTAAATGTCGGAAATACCAATGGAAAAGTTGTATTACAGACTTTTTCTCATAATAGCTTACTGATTTTAAAAGATTTATTTAAAGGAAAAATTCCAACCGCTTTATTATTTTGGAAAGGTACCGGGCCGGATGATATACATGATGATCAACAAGCCACTTATATAAAACATATTAATTTCGGAATTGAAAATTTAGCACAGTTTATTGGTCCTTCTATTGCCGGAGGAACTCCACCCGACAATTGGCCGGAATTATTAAATCCTTGGCAAGCAGAATTAATACACCAATCAGGCATGAAAATACATCCTTATTCTTTCGATAATGAGGGACAAATGATTAAATATTTTTCTTTTTATGATGGAATGTTTACCAATCAATCGGATCTAACAATTCGTTTCTATCATGAAAAGCAACTCAGAGAAGGAGGACCGGCTTATCAAGATGCTAAAACTATATTGGCAGATTTAGGCTACTAAACAAAAAAATTATAGGTTATTTTCAATTTTATTACTTCGATATAGTTTAAATGTTGTTTTCTTAAGAAGTTTAACAAAATTGAAAATAACCTTTTCATCAAACAGTAAAAAACTACTTATCAAAATTTCACCTAATTAAAATTTAAAAATTAGATACGCGTCAATCGTTTACTATCACATTTCATTTTTTAATCAGATCCTATTAATAAAAATAATCTTATAAAAAAACACGAAGTAAAAAATCTAGCCATTAGTTGATCAATAAAGAATAAATAAACGAGTCAAAATAAAAAATAAAATAAATATTAACGTTACAAAAAAAAGATCATGAAAAAACTAATACTTGCACTATTAGTAGTTGGATTCACTTCCATTAATGCTCAAAAATTAGCAAAATCAGGGAGTAGCTACAAACTAAAAAAAGTTATTCCTGTTGAAGGAAGACAAGGTATTGCTATAGACAAAGATTACTACTATGTATCAAGCAGCACCGCTTTATTCAAATACGATAAAAATGGGAATCTAATTACAAAAAACGATAAACCATTTACCAAATTTGAAAAACAAGTAAATCATTTCGGAGATATCGATATTTATAATGGAGAAGTTTATACCGGAGTAGAATTTTTTGATTCAGGAGTTGTACGCAACATTCAAATTGCCGTTTACGATGCTGAAACTTTAGATTATAAATATTCTATAGACTTTGGAGAAATTGAACAACCGGAAGTTAGTGGTATTACCATTGACAGAAAGAACAACATTGCTTGGATGTCTGATTGGACTTCCGGATGGTATGTATACAAATATGATTTAAAAACTAGAAAATATATTGGTAAAGTTCATTTACAACCCTCTCCGCAATGGCAACAAGGGGTTTATCATATTGATGGAAAACTTTTAATAACTTCTGATGACGGGGATTCCGATATTCCGGAGGCAGATAATGTTTATATTGCTGACGTAAGCGATCCGAACCAAACTCGTGCGGAAGTTTCATTATTTAGATCAATTCCTGAATTTAAAAGAGCCGGAGAAATTGAAGGTCTTTCAATTGATCCTGTAACCAATGACCTTGTTATCCTTAATAATAGAGGAGCAATCATTAAAATGGGTATGCCGTCCGGATTCTACCCAGGCTATGACAGAGAAATTCACGAATTGTATATTTTTGAAAAAACTAAAAAATAATTCTCTTTCGTTCCACTTATTAACATAAAAAGATAAGGCAAAGCATTAAATACCAAATCTTTGCCTTATTTCAACAACTACATTACGAAACCAATTAATTACTAAACAAAAACAACTAACATGAAATTTAAACGCAGTTTATCTCTTTTCTTTACGGCAGCATTTATTTTAGGCTATGGCCAAAAAGCCTCCCTGGATAAATTCCAACAAGACAGCGATTCAATTAAAAAAAGACCTTCACTTGTGGAACGTATGAACAGCGATAGCTCCCAACTTTCTCAAGGTATTAAGTTAAATTTTATTAAAGAATTAACGGGAGGAGATGAAAATAGCTTTACTCCTACTCTGAAATACGGAATCGGTATGGTTCTGGAAACTATTTACCAACAAGTTCCTAGTGAAAAAGGACCTCATAAAGAAGCAAATTCAAGCTATAATTTTCAACCGGCTGCATTCAAAATAGGATTCTTACATACAGATATGGCTATATCTCCTAAATTGAGCGCTAGCATAACTTGGAACCTACACGCAAGCAAAATTTCTGATGCTTTCATTAAATATAACTTCCATCCGTTGCTTAATTTACAGTTAGGACGTTTTAAAGGAGCCGGAAACAGAGCTGCTAATGAAACATCTGCTTATGACTTAGATTTAGCCGACTTTACTTATACATCTGAAAATCAAAGTGCAGCTCAAGGTGCTCCTGATTTAAGACATTATGGTATTAACGTTTCAGGTAACGTTAAAAATTTTGTAAGATATGCCTTCTTTTTGCATAATAGCGACAGCAATCGAGACAGATATTGGTCTTCATTCAACGATGGTCCATCGGAAGGACAAGGAAACCACGGTTTAGAATTTAAAAGCTGGGATGCATCCCTACGTTTTTTCCCTGTAAAAAATGTTGAATTCGGTGGTCATATGGGTGCTGTTAATCTTCCGGGAATGGGCTTTAAACAAGCTTGGGCTTATTCAGGGTTTTTATACTATATAAATCCTAACAAATACAAATTTAAATTTGATTACGGTACTTACAAAAATGTACGATTTACAAGCGTTGATGAAAATGGAAATACTATATTTGTAACCCCTAACAATATGGATTATACTAAACATGATTTTGTTAAGGTTAATAAGTTAGGTTACTCTTTATTAGCAGGATTTAATGTTACTCCAAAAATTGAACCTGTTGCAAGATTTGAATATTTCAATCAAGGAAATAAAGATATTTCCGGATTTGACTATGAAAAGCTTTACTTATATACTGCCGGGGTGAATTTTTATTTATACCCTAACAGTCCAAGAATGGCAAAAATAACAGCGTTCTATCAACATAGAGCGGAAAAAGGAGGACCAAGCATTGCTAATGATTGGTTCGGATTGAGTTACCAAATCGTATTATACAATAATACGAAAGGAGTTTTTTAACATAATAAAAAACATATAAAATTTAAAATACATTTAAAAAAAGATCTTTAAATTACTAATTATCCTATTTTAAATGTATTTTTTGTTTTATTTTATACGGACAAATTAAATAACTAAAATCAATAAAGATGAAAGAAAAATTCATTTTAGCTTTAGATCAGGGAACTACATCTTCCAGAGCTATTTTATTTAATCATGGAGGAGAAATAGTATCGGTTGCACAAAAAGATTATACCCAATACTTTCCAAAACCGGGATTAGTGGAACATCACCCTGAAGAAATTTGGTCTTCGCAAATGTCTGTTGCTGCCGAAGCAATAGCTAAAAAAGGTATATCCGGATTGGATATAGCTGCGATTGGTATTACCAACCAAAGGGAAACCACAATTGTATGGGACAGAGAAACCAGTGAAACCATTTACAATGCTATCGTTTGGCAAGACAGAAGAACTTCCAAATATTGTGATGAACTTAAAGAACAAGGTTTAACTGATATGATCCGAGAAAAAACCGGTTTAATACTGGATGCTTATTTCTCAGGGACAAAATTAAAATGGATATTGGACAACGTTCCGGGTGCAAGAGAAAAAGCTGAGCAAGGAAAACTTTGTTTTGGTACAGTTGATACTTGGTTGGTTTGGAAACTTACGAGAGGAAAAATGCATGTTACCGACGTTTCTAATGCTTCTCGTACCTTATTGTTTAATATTCATACTTTGGAATGGGATGAAGATTTATTAAAATTATTCAACATTCCTAAATCTATGCTTCCTGAAGTAAAACAAAGCAGTGAAGTGTATGGTGAAACCTCCACTACTCTATTCTCAACAAAAATTCCTATTTCAGGTATTGCCGGAGATCAACAAGCTGCTTTATTCGGCCAATTGTGTACTAATAAAGGAATGGCTAAGAATACATACGGTACAGGGTGTTTCTTATTAATGAATACAGGTGAAAAACCCGTTTTATCTAAAAATAATTTATTAACTACCATTGCGTGGAAAATTAATGGTAAAACTTATTATGCGCTTGAAGGTAGTGTATTCGTTGGTGGAGCGGTAGTTCAGTGGTTAAGAGACGGAGCTAAAATTGTTAAAACCTCTGCTGACACTGAAAATTTAGCTAAAACTGTTCCAGATAATGGAGGGGTATATTTTGTTCCTGCATTAACAGGCTTAGGTGCTCCGTACTGGGATCCCTATGCTCGTGGAGGAATTTTAGGAATTACCAGAGGTACTACCGATGGACACATTGCCAGAGCAACTTTAGAAGGTATTGCATACCAAGTGTATGATTTAATAAAAGCTATGGAAGCAGACTCCGGCGTTCATGAAATTGAACTTCGAGTTGACGGGGGGGCTTGTGCTAACAATTTAATGATGCAATTCCAATCTGATATTTTCGGATTTAATGTAATTAGACCTAAAACATTGGAAACAACCGCTCTAGGTGCTGCTTATTTGGCCGGATTAGCTGTTGGTTATTGGAAAAGCATTGATGAACTTCAAGCTCAACGATCTGTAGACCGTGTATTTACACCTGAAATGGATAAAGATAAAGCCGAACATTATTTAAAAGGTTGGAAAAGAGCGGTAAGCAGAGTACTTAATTGGGTTGATGATGAAGACAAATAAAGTTTTCACGCAAAGACTTACATTTACTATAAAATTATATAAAGCAAATAAAAGAAGTAATTAAATTAAATGCCTCTAAAAGTTCTTAACGTTGGTTTTTGTGATTTTTTGTAAAACTAATTACAATTGGAAACAGTAACTAACAATATAGTTTCTATGGATTGATTAATCATACCCATAAAATATAGATGGTTTTACTGATGCTAATTTTGAATGTAATAAAATTTTTCAGAATTCGGCATCTGTAAATCTATCTAAAAAATATATTATAAAATTTAGACAAGACAATTATCAGCTTTATAATAATCTCTAAAATATTTGTACTAAATATCCTATTTTTTTAATCTAATTGATACAAAAGTTTCAATATATTTCCGAATAATTAATAATAAATTATATATTCCGATAGAATATTTATATTTTTACATCCAAATTTCAATGCTGATTTAAAATAAAAACAAACTAAAATCCATTAATATGAAAAAAATTCTTATTTTACTTACAGTTCTTATATCTTCTATTTCATTATATAGTCAAGAAATAGAAAGATTAGATTTCAATCTTAGTTTACGATCTAACCACTTTTGGAGAGGTATAACTGTTACAGACGGTGCCATGGCCGACGTAGACATAAATTATGCTTTAGATCGTAAAAAATATCTAAAATTGGGAGTTTGGGGCGGTATAGGTCTCGGGGATACAAACGGACAACACTATCATGAAATTAATTATTATCTACACTATAGTACGGAAAAATGGGGTGTCGGTGTATGGGATGTATTCAATTCTACCGGAAGATTAAAAGATGCTAAAGATAATGACATTTGGAATTATGATCACAAAACAACCGGACATCGATTTGATTTCAGAGGATATTTTGTTTTCTGTGACAGCTTTCCTTTAAAACTGGATTATGGAACTTCTTTTTACGGAGCAGACAGAAATGAAAAAGGAGATCAAAGATGGTCTACCTATACCGGACTAAATTATCCTATTATAAAAGGTAAAGTAGTGGATCTGGATATATTTTGCGGTGCTGCTTTTGGTCTTGCAGGAAAATCTAGCTTTTATGGTAATGAAAAACACGATTTCGACATTGTAAATGCCGGAATTACAGCTTCTAAAGATGTTACGGTTCTCGGATATAAATTACCTGTTTCTGCCACAGCCATGTGGAATCCTTCACGCAAAGAAGCAAGAGTCCAAATCGCCACTTCTTTATTCTAATAAATATTTTTAATTCAGATATAAAAAAAGCCGGTTTATAATAAATCGGCTTTTTTAGTTATTAAAATACTTTAAACCATTTTCGTATAAAAAATAATTTTATAAATTTACGTTTTCAGTACAAGCTAAAAATTCGGATTTTTTAATCAATTGAAGCAAAAAAGATTATTTCTATAAATGCAAACATCTATAAGAAGCAACTTAGTTCTATTATTTTTTCTCTTTTTTTCTCTACATCTTTTCTGTCAAATACACATTAAAATTGTAAATATTGAAACCAATCTACCTGTTGAAAAAGCTTTTATTTACAATGAATCAAATAGCCTGTTAGGGTTTACCAATGCAGAAGGAATGATTACTTTAGATAGCAATATAAACAAAATAATCATTCGTGTTGATGGTTACTTGCCTAAAATAGAAATGATCGGCAAACTGGATAAAACTATTTATTTATTTAAAAAAATTAAAAAAAAGAGTGATCCAAAGGCTGTATCTATACTAAAAAAAGTATGGGAAAACAGCAGTAAAAATAATGCTGATCATCTCAATGCATATAAGTTTGATTCGTATGTGAAATTTACTTTAGACATGCCTTCTGATTCCGTTACTTATATTAATCATCCTAAAAGAAAACTGGATACTTTAAACAATAAATTAAAAGGATTTTTAGAAAAAAGCATGGTTTTTATTGGTGAAAGAACTATGCTTTATGAATATGATAAAAAATATGGTAAAAAAGCCATTGTAACAGCTTATAAAGCAGGAGGATTTAGTAATCCGCAATTTTTTAATTTTTCCATTGCAAAATCAATGGTCAATGATTATCCTGAAATGCTTAAGCCCAGGGAAACGCAGGGAACAATATCCCGATTGGTAGACAGTGTCTATATTAACAACAGAAAAACATATGTTATCTATACTTATTCTCATGGAAAAAGTGAAGCTCAATTTTACAAAAATCTAACTGTATTTGTAGATTCTGAATCGTATGCGCTCGTAAAATTAATTGGCAATAATTCGAAAATATCCAATATATACTACGAAATAACTTATGCTCCCTATGAAGGAATTTGGTATACAGAAGATGAATATATGAAGACGGAAATTTTAAGCAGTAATTTCATCAAAAAAATAAATAAACTACTGCCTAAGGGATTGCATTCGATAACTCGATTAACTACTACGGCAACCATAGATTCTCATGTAACCAATTTCACCAACGATGTTTCTTATACTGCTAATGACTTCAAAGGATATGAATATGTTATCTCAAAAGAAGTTTCCCACAATGCAGATGAAAAAATTTCAGCACTGCGAGATGATTCTTTAACTCATCGAGAAGCTACAACTTATAATGAATTATATCGAATATCAAAAGAATATAAACTGGAACCTAAATTACGATTTTTAAGAAAACTCACCGAAGGGGATTTGGAACTGGGATTTTTTAATTTTGATGTATACAGTATATTCAGTCATAACCTGTATGAATCTTTCCGTTATCAACTAGGAGGACATACTAACCATAAATTCAGTAAAAATACTCGTATTGGAGGGTATATAGCTAAAGGAACTCGAGATGAGGAAGTTAAAGGAGGAGCAGATGTAACATTTTTTGTTAATAAGCACCAAGGTGGAGAATTATCTATAAAAGCAGAAACCGATGTGCTGCCGGTGGGAAGAACCAAAATTAAGTATTTAACACCAAAAGATGAGCTTACGGCTAAAACCAATAATATTTATAACGGAGATTATTTTAGCTATAGGAAAGTAGAATTGTCATATCAACAAGATTTTTTAAAAAATATTGATATTACTTTTGCGGTTGATTTCCAAAGACAACGGGTAAATTTTCATTATAAATTTAAAGATTACGATGAAAGTACTTGGTTTAACTATGTTAATACTGCCATACGTTTACGATACGCTCCCAATGTAAAATATATCGAATCGAATAACGGAAAATATACTTTACAAGATAAGCCTCCTTATTATTATTTTACTTACGCTAAATCTTGGAAATTATTTGAAAACAGTACAGGTATTCATCGTTTATACCTCTCGGCTTTATATACTTTTTTGTCTAAATTAGGTAAAACTGAAATTATCGGGAATATAGGAGCCACTTTCGGAGATACTCCAATTATAAATTCTTTCGAGGGCAACGGGGTTGCGAAGCACGGAAACAGTATTTGGGGTAGATTTGCTTTTAAAGGCTTTCAAAGTTTTGAAACTATGAGACCTTCCTCCTTTTTTTCAGATAGATTTATTTCTTTTCAATTTACCCACCATTTCCGTCCTTTACGCGTAAGTGAATTTAAATCTCTACATTTTGCCGTATTATACAATGGTCTTATAGGATGGATGCCAAATAAAGATGTTCATTCGCTTTTTGAATTCGATGTTCCTAAAGATTATTACCAGGAAGTTGGTTTTGAAGCAAATAAGCTATTATTAGGTCTGGTAGGTGTTGGCGTATATGCTCGATTAGGCGCTTATAAAGTTGGAAATTTAGATCAAAATATGTCTATCAAGTTAACTATGGAATTATAATTTTCAAATAAATACATATTGATTTTACAAGCTTATAGATTACTATAAATCAATATAATATTTTAATTATTTATATACTTCGGGATTAACGACGCAAGGTAATTTTTCTCCTTTTAAACCGGAAATAATATTTTTAGCACACAAAGCCGACATCGCATTTCGTGCTTCTATAGTTGCTGATCCGATATGAGGCGTAACCGCAACATTTTCCATACGTAATAAAGGGTTATCTGCTTTCATGGGTTCGGGATCTGTTACATCTAAACCGGCTCCCCAGATTTGACCTTCTTGGATGGTCTGTATTAAATCTTTTTCATTAACCATAGGACCTCTGGCCGTGTTTATTAAAATAGATGTTTTCTTCATTTTTTTAAACGCTGAGGCATTAAAAATACCTTTATTTTCATCTGTTAAAGGCGCATGTAAACTTATTACATCCGATTGTTCCAATAATTCTTCAAAAGAAACATAATGCGCTCCTAATTCTTTTTCGGCATCTTCTTGTTTATGCCTATTATTATAAAGTATATTCATCCCATATGCATTTTTACATTTTTGAGCCATTTTGATTCCTATACGTCCCATACCAAATATGCCTAAGGTCTTTCCATTTAATTCTTGCCCTAAATATTCTACTGATAAAAAACCGGGCTTCCAATTTCCTTCGATTATCCTTCGATAATTAAAAAAAGCTTTTCTGGAAACATTCAACAGTAACAAGAAAGCAATGTCTGCCGTTGCATTACTGAGAACATCCGGGGTATTTCCCACTGGTATGCCCAAACGTGTGGCTGCTTGGATATCGATATGATTATAACCAACCGAAAATGTGGAAATAACTTTCAAATTTGTAACTTCTTTAAAAAAACTTTCCGGCACAGGAGACATCACATTTATATATGCGTCGGATTGTTTACATTTATCTATTAATTCTGCAAGGGTAATAGGTTCCGAATTTGTCCACATTTCGACCTCATAACCTGCCTTTTTCAGCATGTCTACTCCTACTTCCGGTATTTTGCCGGATATAAATACTTTCATATATTTTAAATGTTAAAATAATAAAGTCCGGTATATTAGCCGGACTTTATCTATGGGTTTATAATTTTAAGGATTGGTTGACCATAAAGATGCATTTGCCAACAAGGCTCGTTTATTTAACTTAAGAATATCAACCACTAATTCTGCAAAATCTTCCGGCTGTAAAACTTTTTCCGGATTTCCATCCGTAATTTTTAATAATTTTACAGACATGTCTGATGCAATGGTACTTGGTGTAAGAGTTGTAACTCTTATGTTGTGCTTTCTCATCTCATACATCAATGATTCCGACAAGGATATTAAACCGGCTTTTGAAACACTATAGGCTGAAGTGTTTGCGCCCCCTTTTAATCCAGCCGTGGATGAAACATTAATGATATCTCCCCCTTTTTTTTCAATCATTGCAGGCAAAACTGCTCTTGACATGAAATAAGGTCCGAAAAGATTGGTTTGTACAATATTTTGCCACTGATCAACAGGCATATCCAAAAAACTTTGAAATGCTGAAATTCCTGCATTGTTGATCAAAATATCAAAGGATCCGAAACTGTTTTGTAATTTTTCCATTTCCGTTTCAACTTCTTTTTGATTGGAAACATCAAAAATTGAATATGCAGCTTTTATTCCTTTTCCTTCTAACTCCTTTACAGTTTCCTTAACTGTTTTTTCATCTCTTCCTGTAATAGCTACATCTACCCCTTCAGCAGCCAGAGCTAAAGCCACTGCTTTTCCTAATCCTCTGTTTCCGCCTGTAACTATTGCTTTTTTACCTGTCAGTTTTTCCATAATAATTCTTTATATGATTTTATAATTTTGCTAATTCCGAATCGATAAAATCCATTTGTTCTTTGCTGATTTTTACTTCTGCAGCTTTTGCATTTTGTTTTGCTTGTTCAGCATTTCTTGCACCGGCCAAGGCTATGGTAATCCCCGGTTGTTCAGCAGTCCATTTTAATACTAACTGAGCCAGGGTTGCTCCTTGATCATCTGCTATATGTTTAATTTTAGCCAAGAAATCATCAATTCTTTTAATACTATCCGGTTGGTACATCTTCATATCCCTTCGGGCATCACCTTCTTCAAATTTATGATCCGGTTTAATTTTACCGGTTAATAATCCTCTTTCCATTGGACTATAAGCTAAGATAGACTTTTTATTTTTAATACAATAAGGAACTATATCTTTTTCTATTTTACGGTTTAACATACTATAAGGAACCTGATCGGAAAGTATTTTGCATGTTTTATTTGCTGCTTCAATTTGAGATGTAGAGCAATTACATACGGATGCATGACGTACTTTACCTTGCTCGATTAATTTTGCAACTGCTTCAAACGTTTCTTCAATGGGAGTAACGGTTTCCGGCCAGTGCAGTTGATATAGATCTATATAATCGGTTCCTAAACGTTTTAAACTTTGTTCACACTCATAGATAACACTTTCCTTTCCAGCATATTTATATATATCGATATCTTTACCTGAATTATCTTTACTGTGCATGGCTAAATCTCCTTTAGCTAAATCCCAACGCATTCCAAATTTAGTTAAAATTTGAACTTTATCTCTAGGAATTCCTTTAATAGCTTCTCCTACTATAGATTCACTGGTTCCCTGTCCATATATAGGAGCCGTATCGATAGATGTTATTCCTGCATCGTGAGCTGATTTGATTGCTTCAACGGCAACTTTTCTTTCTGTTCCTCCCCACATCCAACCTCCGGCAGCCCAAGCTCCAAAAGTTATTACCGATAAAGATAAATCTGAATCGCCTATTTTTCTATGTTCCATGTTTTTTAGGTTTTTGATTAATTTTAATTATTGTTGTTATTTTTATCTTTTTAATCTTATCTTTTATGAGATTTATTTAAAATTATTAATGAAAATATTATACCAACGCAAGATTTTATAAACAAAAATTTTACAATTATCCAGTTTTTGTAATTATTTTAAATATTCTATCTTTTTGAATTCTGTTTCTCTAATTTTATTTCATATAAAAACCGTATTAAAATATTTTATCCACAATACAGTGAAAAATTTATCCATTCGTAACATATTACAAGTTAACTATTTATTCATAAATTATTTTTCTTTCTTTTATTATTCTTAATAGAGCCCGATAAATAATAAATGAATATAAAATAATTTATTTTTTTTATACATTTTGTTTTTATGACATTCTCATATTAAAATACTTATTACTTGTTTATTTTATTTTATTTATTAAAATTGAAGTTTTTTTTTGATAATATGTTAAGAATTCAATGAATGATTTTTAATAAAATTCTTTTAATTGTGTGTAAAAAATGAGGGTTATTTGATTTATTTTAATATTATAATTATATTTACCCTCTAAAAAAAATACCTTTTATGTCAACATTACGTTTTTATGCTTTAAAAAGGCTTCCTTATTTACAGCCTAAACATATAGAAATTCCAAAAAAATTATCTGAGCTATATTGCGAAAATGTCTTTTCAGAATCCACCATGCGTGAATATCTGACTAAAGAAGCTTATCAAAGCATTTTAGATGCGATAAAATATGGAAAGAAAATCACAAGAGAAATTGCAGATCAGGTTGCTGTTTCCATGAAAGAATGGGCTATGTCTAAAGGTGCTACCCATTATACTCACTGGTTTCAACCTTTAACGGGAGAGACAGCTGAAAAGCATGATTCTTTTTTTAATCCAATTGGAGAAGGTCGAGCCATTGAAAGATTCAGCGGTTCTTTATTAATTCAGCAAGAACCAGATGCTTCCAGCTTCCCTAACGGTGGAATACGTAATACATTCGAAGCAAGAGGTTATACCGCCTGGGATCCGACTTCACCTGCTTTCATTATTGATACAACGTTATGTATTCCTTCTATTTTTGTTTCTTATACCGGTGAGACTTTAGATTATAAAACTCCACTATTACGAGCATTACAATCGGTAGATGAAGCTGCTACTGAAGTATGTCAAGCCTATTTCGATAAAAATGTAACCAAAGTTTATTCTACTTTGGGTTGGGAACAAGAATATTTTTTAGTGGATTCTTCACTTTTTCAAACCCGTCCGGATTTAGTTCTAACAGGAAGAACTCTTCTAGGTCACGCTCCTGCTAAAGGACAACAACTCGAAGACCATTATTTCGGCTCTATTCCTACTCGCGTAAGAAATTTTATGAAAGAGTTGGAAATTGACTGTATGAGATTGGGTATACCAGTAACAACCAGACATAATGAAGTTGCTCCTAATCAATTTGAATTAGCTCCATTATTTGAAGAAGCTAACTTAGCGGTAGATCACAATTCATTATTAATGGATGTCATGAAAAAAGTAAGCCGCAGACACGGTTTAAGCATTTTATTTCATGAAAAGCCCTTTGATGGTGTTAACGGAAGCGGAAAACATAATAACTGGTCGCTTTCAACAGATACCGGAGAAAACTTATTAAGTCCCGGAAAGAACCCTAAGAAAAATCTCCAGTTCCTTACTTTTTTCATCAATACTATTAAGGCTGTTCATGACTATGGTGACTTACTACGTTCCTCGATTGCATCGGCAGGTAATGATCACAGGTTAGGTGCTAATGAAGCTCCACCTGCTATTATTTCTATATTTATTGGATCTCAGTTAACCGCTGTTTTAGATGAGTTGGAAAAAGTTACTAAAGGAAAACTTTCCCCGGATGAAAAGACGGATTTAAAATTAAATATTGTCGGAAAAATCCCTGAACTATTACTTGACAATACAGACCGTAACAGAACTTCGCCTTTTGCATTTACCGGAAATAAATTCGAATTCAGAGCTGTCGGATCTCAAGCTAATTGTGGTGAACCTATGACCGTTTTAAACACTATAATGGCTTATCAATTACAAAAATTCAAAAAAGAGGTTGATGAATTGATTGCTAAAGGACTTAAAAAAGATGAAGCAATATTTAATATTCTTCGTGACTATATTACTGAATCAAGATCTATATTATTTGAAGGAGATGGTTATAGTGAAGATTGGGTTAAAGAAGCGGAAAAAAGAGGATTGGAAAATAAAAAAACTACTCCTGAGGCATTAAAATTTGAATTAAACAAAAAATATATTGAGCCATTTGAAAAGCTAAATATTTTATCTCATAAGGAAATTGAAGCCAGAAATGAAATCAAATTGGAAAAATATTCTAAAATGATCTCTATTGAAGCAAAGGTATTAGGAGATATGGCTCGTAATCACATTGTCCCTGTGGCTGTTGATTATCAAACTAAATTGATTGAAAATGCAAAAGGTTTAAAAGATATTTTTGGTGAAAATGAAATGAAATCCATGTGTAAAGAGCAATTGGATCTTATTAAAAATATCTCTTCTCATATTACTGAAATTAAAAGCGGGGTTGATAAATTGTTTAAAGAAAGAGACAAGGCTATTGCTATTTCAGATCCTGCTAAACAAGCTGAAACTTTTTGTAATAAAGTTAAACCTTTATTTGATAAAATCAGAGAACATTCTGATGCATTGGAAATGTTAATAGACAACGAAATGTGGCCATTAACAAAATATAGAGAATTACTTTTTACGTTAAGATAGGCTAAATTGATTTAATTTTCAATAGATATTTATTATAGAGAGGGTTGATGAATTATCAACCCTCTTTTTTTAATCTTTTTCTAAATATTTCTCTTATAAAATTATAAATATAAACCACTATTGAAAAAACTGTTTTTTCTTTATTTATAATGATTATAAATTTCGTACTAGTCTTTAAAAGCGGTAAATGTCATGTTTTATAAATCTATTAATATATAATTTTAGCGCTGTTAAATTTATAAAACTAGGCTTACTATATGGCAACACCGGATTTTAAGTATCAAGAAACTTTTGAACAAGGAAAAGATCTTACAGAATACTATTTACTAACTAAAAATTATATATCAACCTCTACATTTGAAGGAAAAGAAATTCTTAAAATAGAACCGGAAGGTTTAACTCTGCTGGCTCAACATGCATTTCATAATGTTGAATTTTTACTTCGTCCGGAACATCAAAAACAAGTAGCAAGTATACTATCAGATCCGAGCGCCAGTGAAAACGACAAGTTTGTGGCTCTTACTTTTTTACGAAATTCTGAAATCTCAGCTAAAGGAATTCTTCCTTTTTGTCAAGATACCGGAACAGCCATTATTATGGGAAAAAAGGGCCAACAGGTATGGACCGGAGGTAATGATGAAGAAGCTTTATCTAAGGGAGTATACAATACTTTTACATCTGATAATCTGCGTTATTCTCAAAATGCTCCTTTAGACTTATATAAAGAGGTGAATACAGGAACCAATCTTCCCGCTCAAATAGATTTATATGCTGTAAACGGACAGGAATATAAATTTTTATTTGTTGCAAAGGGAGGAGGTTCAGCAAATAAAACTTATTTATATCAAGAGACTAAAGCATTATTAAATCCCGATAAATTATTTCCTTTTTTAGTAGAAAAAATGAAATCGTTGGGTACTGCTGCTTGTCCTCCTTATCATATTGCTTTTGTAATTGGAGGAACATCGGCTGAAACTAACTTGAAAACAGTTAAGCTTGCTTCTACTAAATATTATGATAACTTGGCAACATCAGGAAATGAAGGCGGGCGGGCTTTTCGGGATCTTGAAATGGAAAAAAAGCTATTGAATGCCGCTCGAGAATTAGGGTTAGGCGCCCAATTCGGAGGTAAATTTTTTGCTCATGATATCAGAGTTATACGACTACCAAGACACGGAGCGTCTTGTCCGGTTGGAATGGGTGTTTCTTGTTCTGCCGATCGAAATATTAAAGCAAAAATAAATAAAAACGGTATTTGGATTGAAAAATTGGAAGATAATCCTGCCCGATTAATTCCTGAACAATATCAAAAGGCGGGAGAAGCCGGAGGTGTTGCGATTGATTTAAATCGACCGATGAAAGAGATTCTTTCCGAATTGTCCCAATATCCTGTTTCTACTCGACTATCTTTAACCGGAACTATTATTGTAGGACGGGATATTGCTCATGCGAAACTGCAAGAAAAATTGGATAATGGAGAAGAGTTACCGCAATATATAAAAGATCATCCTATTTATTATGCCGGACCGGCTAAAACACCTGCCGGGTATGCTTCGGGATCTATGGGGCCTACTACTGCCGGAAGAATGGATTCTTATGTGGATTCTTTCCAATCCCATGGAGGCAGCTTAATTATGATTGCAAAAGGAAACAGAAGCCAACAGGTTACAGACGCTTGCCATAAATACGGCGGTTTTTATTTAGGAAGTATAGGGGGACCTGCTGCAATTCTTGCGCAAACTAATATTAAACATTTAGAATGTTTGGAGTATCCCGAACTGGGAATGGAAGCTATTTGGAAAATAGAGGTTGAGAACTTTCCTGCTTTTATTCTCGTGGATGACAAGGGTAATGATTTCTTTCAACAGATAAAAAATACTTCTTGTAACTGCTAATTAATTTTATCTTTATATTTAAAAAGCAGCTTAATAATATAAGCTGCTTTTTATCTATATAGAGATAAGATTAGTGTATGCTAATTGATTGTTTGATCTTCTATAAATGTGTTACTGTTTATCGATTTGTCCTGTTTGAATTTTTGGAATTCTTCTAAATCATATACCGGACATGCTCCTATGTGATTGGTTATAAATGCTCCTAAAGCAATCGCTTCTTTCATAGCATCTAAATTTGAGAATCCTTGAGCTCGTTTAGCTAAAAATCCGGCCAGAAAAGAATCACCACTACCGACTGTATCTTTAATTTCAACTTGTATAGCTTCTGAATATATATATTGATATTGATCACAATATACAGCTCCTTTACTTCCTTTGGTTACAATTAGTCCATCTAAAGAGAATGTTTTACGAACATATTTAACGGCATCTTCTTCGGATGTATATTCTTTCCCCACCCATTCTAACAAAAGCCTTAATTCTGCCTTATTCATCTTTACTAAATCGGCTTTTTTCATAAAATCGATAATCGATTCTTGAGAAATATATGGGGGTCGTAGATTGATGTCAAAAACTTTATATGGCGCAACTTCTATTAATTTTGACAAAGTGTTTTTGGATAAATTATTTCTGCTTCCTAAACTTCCAAATACAAATCCTTGTGAATTCTTTACTAAATTTTCATATTCATCTTTCCATTCTATAAAGTCCCAAGCTACGGGTTCTACAATGGTATAATGAGCTTCGTTATTTTTATCTATTTCTGCTATTACAGTCCCTGTGTTGTATTTATCGCTTATCTGGCATTCTTCTGTCGGAATCGCTGCTTCTTGTACTTTGTTAAGCAATTCTCTGCCTAATTCATCATCTCCAACACAACTAATCATTCTTCCATCAACACCCATTTTATTAAGATGATATGCAACATTAAATGGAGCTCCTCCTATTTTCTTTCCTGATGGGAATATATCCCATAATATTTCTCCAAAACAGATGATGGGCTTCGTATTCATATTATTTTTCATTATGTATCTTATTAAGAAGATTGTTTTATTATTAATTTCGAGTTGTACACTCTCGGTTTAAATTTTAAATTTTTATCTTCAATCATGCCGGTAATTATTTCTACAGCTTCTTTGGATATTTCATACAAAGGTTGTTTTATATGGCTCACCGGTACTTTAAAGATGTCAAAGGCTTCTGATTCATCAAAGGTAATTAGTGCTAATTCGTCGGGTATTCTTATGTTTAACGTCATTAGCTTTTTAAGTCCTGCCAACGCTAATTTATTTGTTGCAAAAAATAAGGCATCAATGGCTTCTTCTTTTGATAGTAATTCATCTATAGCATGGGAAACTTCTATATCTATTTCCGCTTCATTAATGTATTTTATATTTTCTGATTTAATAGTTAAACCCCTATCCAACACAGCTCTTTTATAACCATTTACTCTTTCATTTATATGAATTAATTCCGTTTGAAATGATAGTATGCCTATGTTCTTTTTTCCTTTTTTTATTAAATGTTCTGTGGCTTGATAGGATGCTCCGTAATTATTAGTAGTAATTACGGGTATTTCCATATTATTATTAAAATATCTGTCTATTAAAACTATCGGAGCATTGGTTTTAGCTAAATCCAATATATACTTTTCTGAGCCTTCTACCGGTAGAATTATAAAACCATCTACCTGTCTGGTAAGAAAAATATCTATTAATTGCTGCAATTTTTCTGCGTTTTCATCGGAACTTCCAATTAATATTACATATCCTTTGCTGCTTATCTCATCTTCAATAATCCTTGCTATTTGAGAAGCAAACGGGTTGGCAATATCTGCAACCAACAAGGCAATGGTATGAGTTTTTTTGGCTTTGAGACTTCGCGCTATGCTATTGGGTCGGTAATTCAGTTCTTTAGCTGCATTTTTTATTTTTTCTGCTGTAAGTTTACTTATTCTATCGGTATGACGACCGTTCAAAACATATGAAACCAACGCAGTCGAAACTCCTGCTTTTAAAGCAACATCTTTAATTGAAACTCTTTTCATAGTAATTGTATTTTATAGCTTAGTCAATAAGCCCTAATTCTTTTTCAATTTGTTCTAAAGATTTTCCTTTGGTTTCCGGAATCCAAAATTTAACAAAAATAAAGGCAATTACAGTAAATATTCCAAAAATTCCAAATAATGCACTATCTCCTAAATTTGCTCGGATAATTGGTGCAAAATATACAGTTAAAAATGTACAACCCCAGCTAACAGCAGTTGAAAAAGACATTGCTAATCCTTTAATTCTATTAGGATAAATTTCGGATATAATTACCCACATTACCGGAGCGAAGGATGCAGCAAAAAAGGAGATATATCCTAATAAGGCTATTAAAACTCCCATACTATTTTTTTCAGGTTGTAAGAAAGCATATGTCAAATATCCTAAAGAAACAGCCATTCCAAAAGCTCCCCATAATAAAAGAGTTTTACGACCTTTAGAATCCACTAATTTCAAGGCAACTATAGTCATTAATACATTTACAATTCCCACGATCATGGATTGAAGTAAAGCTGTATCTCCACCTACTCCGGCAGAACGGAAAATATCCGGTGCAAATATTAATACAGCATTTATACCGGTAATCTGCTGGAATGCTGCTATAAGGGTTCCTATTGCAACTATTTTGCCAGTCTTTCCGTTAAATAATTCTTTACTGCTGGCTTTTTCTTTGTTCTTTTCAGCATTTATGGATTTTTCCATTTCAGGAAGTTCGTTTTTAACATAACTATCTCCTCCTATTTTATTAAGAATTTCTACGGCTTCGTCTTTTTTTCCCTTAGCTAAGAGCCAGCGTGGACTTTCCGGAAATGAGAATACTAAATATAGTAAAAAAATGATTCCGAACAGGGCCGGGACTCCCAACATATACCTCCAACTTTCTTGACCTAAATTAATCAAGAAATAATCAAAAACATAGGCTAAAAAGATACCGATGGTTATTGCAAATTGATTGAATGATACCAACGTTCCTCTTTTATTGGCCGGGGAGATTTCTGAAATATACATGGGGCCTACTACTGAAGTAGCTCCTACAGCGAAACCGGAAAGAACCCTAAAAATAGTTAATCCTATAAAGCTGGTTGCAAAAGCACAACCTAAAGAAGAAATTATATATATAATTGCTGTAATGATCATAACATTTTTACGACCGTATTTTTCAGCTATACTACCGGTAAAAAAAGCTCCAATTAAGCAACCAATCATTAAAAAACTGGCAACTGTACCTAATCCGCTATCGCTTAAACTGAAATCTTGCTTTATGAGATCATTGGCTCCGGCAATTCCTGCCATATTTAAACCAAATAATAGACCTCCGTTTACTGCAACGAAAGTAATCCAATATAGATATTTTGTATTCATATTACATTTATGTTTGTGGTTTCATGCAGTAAAATTATATCATTTAACCGATTAAATGATTTTATTTGAAATGAGTTATATCATATTAAAGAATGATAATATAATTATAGGTGTGGAGATTGATAGTACATAATTATACATCTTATTTTTTCAAATGATTCAAAAATAATTTTATTAAATGTAAACGAAAATGAATTTTTAAATTTAAATATTGTTAGGTTGAAAAAATGATTCTTTAACTTTAAAAAGATATTTAGTTTAAAAAATATTAATCTTTTATCTTTCTGAATATATTGTTTAAACGTTTAAATATTTGCTATAGATTTAAATATGCTTTATAAATTCTTATATGTTAGATGCATCATACAAACTTACTTAAGAAGCTATATAATCTAAACTTAATAATTCTTTGAACTAATATCCTATTATATTAATATAGGGGTATATATCATTAAATTTAAACTAATTGTAATAGTTCGTTTTGCTTGGTTTGGATTTTCTAATTTTCTTAGGCGGATAATTCTTAAACAACAAATTAATTGATGAATTATAAAAGGAAGCTTTAGAAGCGGTAGAAGTATTAAAAGGTTTAGAATCGACAACTTTTGATGTCCAAACTAAATTCTTTGTTTTAGCATCATCAAAATCGATTTTAAACGAATAATTAACAATTTTACTATTATTTTTTATGGGTATATCTACATTAGTACCTAATCCAAACCAGCCACTTCCTCCTCCAATTCCTAAATTAACTGAACTGTTGGCAGGGTGTGTAAGTTGGGTATAAACTTCCACGGCTATATAAACATCGGGGTTATCAACATCTTTCATTAAACCTTTGGAAAGCAACACCGCATCCAGGTTTTTCATAAAATTGGTACTGTCTATTTTATTATTAAGTTTTACTTTATTATCTGCATAATAATTATAGGTTTTTACTGTAGAAAAATTATATCCTGAATCATAATCTACTGATAGATTATTGGTTTGACATGAAACCAATGTAATTAGTAAAATAAATAATAGCCAATGTGATTTCATATATTTATATAATTTACATTCAACATAAGTAACAAATTTACTAATATTTTAGTCATATTTTACTTGCCTATCTAAATTATGAACCTTTTATGTGATTGTTATCAGGTTTACGTTATTTTATCTCAAAACTCTACTTCCTTGTTATAATTTTACACCTGTTAATTAATACTTCTTTATGACTGATACTTCAATCGAAATAAAATTTGTAAGTGAAGTTATTTCTGATATTGCTATAAGCCTTATCATGAATGGTGCTAATACTTCGCGAACATTAAAAAATACGCAAAGAATAGCCGGGGCTCTTGGTTATGAAGCTGATTTATTTTTTTCGTTATCAGGCGTTGTACTTAGTGTGAGAGATAAGAAAACTCATGTTATGCATACTATAGTTCGTGCTATACCTCATATTGGAGTAAATTTTGAAATTGTTTCTGAGATCAGCATATTATCATGGAGAGTGATCCATGAACAAATGGATGTGAATGCCGTTAATGAACAATTTAATTCTATAAAGAAAATTAATCATTACCCAAAACCCGCCATTTGGTTTTTTGTAGGTCTTGCCGGAGCCAGTTTATGCAGGATTCTTAATGGTAGTTGGATTGAGTTTTTTATTACTTTCCTTGCGACTGTTTTGGGAATCCTTTCCAGACAGTTTTTAACTCAAAAAAAATTCAACATTTTTATAATTTTTACTATTGCTTCTTTTACTGCCGTATCTGTTGTGAATATATTTAGATTAATCACCGGTCTTGATCTTAAAAGTGCTTTTGCTGCCAGTGTTTTATTTTTAATACCGGGTGTGCCTTTAATTAATTCTTTCATAGATATTTTAGAAGGATATGTTACACAAGGTATTGCCAGGGGAATACACGGATCAATGTTAATTTTTGTTATCGCTATGGGCCTATTTTTATCACTATTTTTATTTGGATATGGATTTAATTAATTTTTTTACCGTTTGTGAGAATGTAACTATTTGGGAAAAAATATTTTGGTCTATGTGGGTATCCATAGGCTTTGCCGTTATATTTAGAACGCCTTACCGTTCGATGTGGGTGGTGGCTTTGTTAGGAGCTATGGGGTTTAGCTGCAGAGCTGTATTATTACATTATTTCGTAAATCAAATTGTATTTTCAAGTTTTGCTGCTGCCAGCTTAGTAGGTATATCCGGCGTATATTTCGCTCATAGAGTACATACCCCTCCTATTGTATTTACGATTCCCGCTGTCATTAATATTATTCCCGGTAAAATGGGCTATGAGTTTATGATTTCTTTGATCGAGGTTATGACTTTAAAAGAGGGGGAACCTCTGCAATTTAATTATTTAGTTGAAATGCTTGAAAAAGCTACTCGTACGGGCTTTACTTTATTATCACTTGCATTTGGTGTTGTTTTTCCTTTATTAATTTTTAAAACCAGATCAGTTAAACAAACTAATCTTAATCAATTATTATTTAATAAACTGGTTCATATTAAGAAGAAAAATGAATAAATGATATGTTAAACAAATTGATAGTCTTATGATATAAAAGATTATTTAACTGATTATATTTAATTTATCTCCATATAATTGAGTAATAAAGTAAGTGAAATTCAACAATTAAATTATTTAATTAATTAGTTTTTGTTAGTTTAATACTATTTAGTAAAAAAAACAATCATATAGTTTTATATGATTGTTTTTTTTACTAACTTTTTATTTTATTTTTTAATTATCTTTTAATTTTATTAAAGATTATCTCAATTAATTTTAAAGGATTCATTATTAATTGAATAATTTTTAGCTTAGTTAAAAACAAACATACTAAAGTAATTGTTATAGCAGCTAAAATATCAACTACAAGTGGTATATGACTGAAATGTTTTGTAACTATCCCCCAATATACAGGATATACTATCATAATATGTAATAAAAGGATGCCCAAACTAGCGGAACCAAATTTATAGAAGGTATCCGGGATAATATTAAAAAATGCTGCTGAACTGAATATGGCAAAAACAAGAAAAATCAACCTTTGAATCAATCCATCGGTAATGGTAGGAAATACACTATAGGAATATCCTCCAAATGTGGTGAATGCATGATAGCTAGTTCCATATAAACATACCCAGATACCAAATATTGTAAAAAATAATACGGAATATATTTTTTTAATATTTTTTATTCTAGACCATATATCTTGTGGAGCATAATATCCTACAAAAAAATGGGGTATAAAAACCAAGATTCTTAGTGCAGAAACATAATCAGGATGTAAGATAGGATCTATCTTTATGAATCCAACAGCTAAAGAAATAACAGTTGAAATTAGTAAACTTGCCCATGCCGGTATATTAAATTTTTTTATTAGTATTATAAAATATCTCCAAAGAATTAATCCCGCAAGATACCAGAGCGGGCCTATAGGTAATAGTATATATCGTACGATATTGAAATGACCGGCAGCCATGGAGGGTATTGAATAAAAAAGCTGAAATAGGTAATATACTAAAACAAAGCCTAAGATGAATTTTTTAAACTTATCCCATGTTAAATTTTTTGAGAAGTAACCTGAAATGATTATAAATAAGGGTATAGTAAAGGTTGAAGAAAAAATGTAAATCAAAAGTTTGATTTTAGATGTAAATAAATCATATTCACAGGTATGTGCTAATACTACAAAAAATATTAAAATGAACTTAGCGGAATCTAAAGATTTATTCCTTTCCATAAAAAAATAAAATTACTTAATAATAAACTATTTGTATAATAAATTTAATTTAAAATATAACAATTTGTTTATAAATATATAGAGATCCAACTTTTATTTATAAATTTAAATATTCTTAAAATTTATAAAAATCTTCAACTTCATATAAATAAATAATTACTTTATTTATCAGTATTTCCAAAGGTTGAAAGCTTCTATTTTTTATAAAAATTGGTCAAATATACATATAAAATGTTAATGCAATTCATACAATAATCATGAGTGAAAAGTAATGATAAAAATCACTTAAACAAATAAAAATCAAAAAAATGTTTATTTTATATTAATAAAATATATTTTTTTATATAAAATTTAGAACTAATCATACTATGGATTATATTTATTTTTATATAAGATCAACACCAATTGTTGTTTAATTCTTTTTTCCTCAATACTCCTATCTTTTCTCAAAAAATATAGTGGCAACAAAGTATTGGAGGAAACCAAATTAATTATATCGACCTTGAACCTATTGAAGTGGTGGGTAATAATTACTTTTTACCGGATTATATATCCGGTGCATACAATCATGCAGTAGCAAGTGATCAATATGGAAGATATAGCCCTTATAAGCCGGATGCATTTAGTTTCAGCTTGGGATTTTCATTTCAAGGAATCTTTGGAGAAGCAAGCTTTAGTATAGGAATTGCAGTAGCCAACGGTGATGCGGATTTAGTTGTGGGAACTGGAGGTGGTCTGGGAATAAAACCGAGCATACCGGGGGTAAAAACCGGGGCTCAATTTGCTTTTCATGATAACTATTGGGATAATAAAGATCTTTTAAAAGGTCTTTCCGGAACGGATGTTAGCTGGGTAGGATCCTTTTTGGTGGGAGGTATGTATTCAACGTCTGCAACAGACTCTTTAACACCTGCTAAATCAGGTGTAAAAACAATGGGAATAAATGCCGGATTGGGGTTTGGAGCGGGTGTTGCTGTTTCTAAATCCGAAACTTTTAGATTAAGCAATGGTATTCGTCAGTTAAGTAATTGGTTTAACAATAAATAAAAAGATAATGAAAAAGATAATTATTTTATTATTGGGAATTAGTCTATTAAGTTCTTGCTTAAGCCCTGACTGTGAAAAATTGGCAAATTATGACAGAAAAAAAGAATGTTTATTGATTATTAAAAAAATGCCGGTTTTCGATACTAGATATCTTAATGCAGAAGGTATTCATTTGAAAACTGGAGAATATTGTAAATGTAGAGATGATGATAATTGGTGGACACAATATAGCGATTATATGTCTGTGGGAGATACTATAATTAAACGAAAAGGGGAATTAGTTTTTTATATTCACAAGAAAGATACTATTTTAAGTTTTCCTTGGGAATGTGAGGGTAAAGTTTATAAATCATGAAATATTTAAGTCTAATATATTTATTGTTTTTGGTTACTTCATGTACATTTGTCCATACTAATAATAATATGGATAAAAAGGAAGCAGAAAAAATATTAAAAGTATATTTTTATAACCTTGCTTACGAATCTGTTACATCTAATGACAGCTTATATAGTATTGATTTTTATACAAAAATTTCGAAAGATAAACTGCATAAAATCCACAACTCATTGAAAAATAAATTGGGAAATTTGATTGATTATAAATTAGATAAATGGGAAACCAGAGTTGTAAGCGGAACCCAATCTTATTCAGAGTATGGATTTGTTTATACGGTAATATATGAGAAAGATTCAGCAACTGAAATTTTTAAATTAAAAAAAGATGATAAAGGGAGAATAAAAATATATTATCATGATATATCTTCTTTAGCATTATTAAATGATTAAAATTTCATTAATAATAAAAAAATCCTCATTAAGAAGTAAAAATTTTTTATGTTTTTTGCATCCTATATTCTTTGTCCTACAGATTTAACGACTCAATTTCTTCGTTGTGGAATAGACTATAGTCATAGGATATCCAAAGAGTAACTATAATAACAAATTTATGGGAAGTAAATAATTCTATTTAAAATAAAGGAAAATTTACTATAATAGGATTTTATTTACAGAGCTTATTTAGATTTCAATAATGAATGAAAATAAAGGATAATAGGAATGTCTCTTATATAAAAAACCCTCATAATTCTATATGAGGGTTATAATTTTGTAGCGAGGAGCAGACTTGAACTGCCGACCTTTGGGTTATGAATCCAACGCTCTAACCACCTGAGCTACCTCGCCAATTAATTCGAGGTGCAAATATAACGGGATTTCATTAATTTACAAAATTATTTAATAGTAAAAGCCGATTTTTAACTTTCTGCTTTAGGTAAAAATATTTCTGCTAACATACATCGTACGCCACCGCCGCCGTATTTTTCAATTGTGGGAATATCAAATACCAATATTTGACTGTATTTATTTATGGCATTTATTTGACCTGCATTCAAGGATTGGTAGGCTGTATTGGACATTACTAAAAATCTTTCTTTTTTATCGTTTTCCAGTTGTAAGGTATTTCCTAAAAAATGATTCATTTGTTCTTCTGAAATGATAATTACCTCCTTTTTCGTAGTTTGTAAAAAGTCTATTACTAGTTTTCTTTCTTTTACATCTTGGATAGATTCTTTACAAATTATGGCGAAATCTTCTGCCACGCTCATCATTACATTGGTATGATACACCGGGTATCTTTTACCATTTTTTTCTTGTGTAGAATGAAAAACTACAGGTGAGAATTCCAAATCTTCACAAAACTCTATAAAAAGTTCTTCGTTGGTTCTTTCTGAAATGGCAGCATAGGCGATTTCATTAGTACGATCCAATACCATGCTTCCGGTTCCTTCTAAAAAAATATCTTCCTCTTCAGCCCGGCTGTAATCTATTATTTCATTAATTATAAATCCTTCCTTCTCTATACTATCCAATATATCTTCTCTTCTTTCTACTCTTCTATTTTCAGCATACATAGGATAAAGCACTACTTTACCGTCTGAATGAAAAGAAATCCAGTTATTTGGAAAAATTGAATCCGGTGTATGCGGTTGCTCCGTATCTTTAACAACCAAAACATTTATTCCGAATTTTCTAAGTTTTTCAACCATATTTCTGAATTCTTCCTTTGCTTTTTCTTGAATAGATTCTACAGAAACCGAATCGTTTTGTTGGAAGAAATTATTTTTTGCTGTTTGATAATTATACCCAAAGGAAACGGGTTCTATCATCAATACGGTATTTGTTATCTGCTTATTACTCATTTGTACGTATTAAAGGTAAAGTGGAACATCTTAGAAGGCCTCCCATTTTTGATATTTCATGGTATGGAACTTTTTCTACTTTTATATTCCATTCGTTTTCCATAAAATTATTAAGTCTTTCAAATTTATTTTCCGAAATAACCACTTCCGGTGAAATGGAAAATACATTAGTATTCATGTAATACAATTCTTCGTCAGTTACTTCAAAGACATTATTTGTGCCAAAAAAATCAAGTAAGAAATGATAGTCTTTTTCATTTGCAAAACCTCCTTTGTAAAGAATAGCTTTATCTTTTCCAACAGGCATAAAGGTGCAATCGAGATGTAAAATTCCGTTTCTCGGGTTTTTATCATCTTTTTTTAACGGTAAATTTATAAAGGTTTTATTAGGAAATAAATCTTTTAAGTAATCTATAGCATATTGGTTTGTTCTCGCTGTTTTAATATTCGCAAAGTCTTTTCCTTCATAAGCTCCGCAAAAAACAACATCGTTGTGAGGTATAATATCCCCTCCTTCAACTTTTGCTTTTTTAGGAAGATTATAAATATTCTGAAAATATATGGATTTGAATATTTCCTTATAAGCATAGAGTTCTTCTGCTCGATCTGCAATCATATTAGATATAATGATCTTATCTTCTATAACAAAGGCTACATCTCTTGCAAATACTTGGTTATAATCTTTTAAAATTTCGGGAGTTAAAACCGTAACATCATATTTTTGAAGGGCTTTTTTAAATTCCTTCATTTCGTGTATTACGTCTTCTTCTATAGGGTAACTGTTGTTTTTTACATTTTCATAAGACTTTGCATCATAAGTTTCATTTAGTTCCGGTGTTTTTCCCATAGAACAGGGTTGACCCAGAACAACCACTTTCAGCTTTGATGTTTCATTTTTTATGTTGAGCTGCATAATATTTCATCTAGTTAATTGATTAAAAAAAATCAAAGTTAGTTCAAATTTACAGAAAATTTATTTTTAAGGAGTTTTACTTTATGTTAACGGACTTTATTCGCCTAATTTAGTTTTTATTAGCTTCCAAAATTTTTTCATATTGGTGTATGATCTTATCTTTTGAAAATCTATTTATTATGGAATTTTTTATACGATTTTTATCGTATTTTTTACTTAATGTTATTTTTATCTCCTCAGCAAAATTTTTATGATCTTCAATGGAAATTATCCTTCCATTAACATTTTCTTCAATTATTTCACTGATTCCCCCTTTACAATTATTTGCTAATGAAAATGTTCCGGTAGCTCCTGCTTCTAACAATACATTGGGAAAACCTTCATATCTGGAAGAGAGGATAAATAGATCTGCATTTTTTAAATATGGATAGGGATTAGTTATTTTTCCTAAAAATTTTACATTCTTAATTTGTAAAGAATCTTTTAATTCAATCAATTTTTCTTTATCGTCTCCCTCTCCTATGATATATAAAAATATATTTTCATTTTTTAGGTATGAAAAAACTTTTAATAGATTGTCAAAGCCTTTACGATAGGAAAGATTGCCGATAGCCACTACATTTTTAAAGCCTTCGAAAAATGGAAAATTCATAGGTTCGAGTGATTTTGCTTCAACTGCATCTACATCCACCGGATTATTGATTTTTATAATCTTTTCTTCATGTATTTTCAGGTTGTTTATGAGATCATATTTCATATCATCACTTTGTGCAATGACTGTATCAAAATTATTGTAAAAACGATAAAAAAATCTTATTTCCGGTCGGGTTACATGTTGAGAAACTATATTGGTTTCTCTTGCTATAAAACGTATTTTCGGAAAAAAGGGTATTATGGGGGCTAAATAGGCCGATACTTCACCCCATCCGCCAAAAACAATATCGGGTTTTAATGTTCTAAGTACCTTAATTATGGGAAAAAATGCATTTCTTATTCGAGACGTTTTTATATCTATAATTTCAATATTTTTATCTAAAAGCTCAAGATAATATCCTTCTTTTCTCATTAGAAGGAGCTTTGGAGTAAATTTATTTTTATCCAAATTATTTATAAGCAAAGTAATTATTCTTTCTGCCCCGCCCATATTTAAATCCGGAAGTATAAACAGTATGGTTTTCATTTACACTTTATTATTAATATATCCTTGGGTTGCTTTTTCATTGGGTTGTATTTGAGCTACATTTCCAATTACAATTGAATTATCGGGAATATCTTCCGTAACATAGGCATTGGGCGCGATCAAAACATTATTTCCTATTTTTATATTGCCTACAAGTACTGCATTAGTACCTATCCATACTTCATCTCCTATAACAGGTACTCCTGCTTTTTTGCCTCTGTTCGTTTTTCCTATAGTAACTCCGGGAGCTATATTACAATTTTTGCCAATTTTTACTTTGGGATTTATGATAACTGTTCCCCAATGACCGAGGTAAAAGCCTTCTCCAATTTGTGTTTCCGGATATATCTGAAATCCATATTTAGTTTGGTAATGATATAAAATCAATCGATATAAAGTTCCAAATACCGATTTTTTTGGATATACGGATGCTTTTCTTAAAAAATATATATACCGAAAATTGGGATTTATTAGAGCTTTGCCTAAAAATTTCCCCGGCCATTTTCCGTATATTCTGAAATAATCTTTTTGTATTAAAGAGTTTGACATTTTATAAATTGTCTAAAATAGTTGTTAATCGGGATACAGCATTTTCTAATGTAAAGGGCAATTCCTTGTCGTTCATTTCTTGTATATATTTTTGGGTGATCTCGGGTTGTGTTAAAAATTGTTTCATTCCGGTATAAATCCCTTCTTCAGAATTTTCGACGATTTTTCCTAATTTACCCTCTTGCAATATTTCGCTGACTCCGGAAACATCCGTAGCTATTATCGGCTTTTTCAACGTTAGTGCTTCAAATAAAACGGTTGGATATCCTTCATATCGTGAGGATAAAATAAAATAATCAGCATTTTTAAAAAATGGATAGGGATTTTCTTGATAACCTACCATTTTTACTGTATCATCCAAATTCAAAGATTTAACCAAAGTATGGATATTTTTAAAATCATACCCATCTCCTACTATATAAATTTTATGCTTATATCCTTCTTGTAAAAGCCTTTTATGCATTTTTATAAGTCGGTCAAAACCTTTCTGTGGAAAAACTGTACCAACAGCTACAAAAATTTTTTCATTCTTTTCTTTCGTAAAAGTAAAGTTAATATCTTCTTCTGATTTTTTTATAATTTCTTGGGAATCAATTGGATTATAAATTCTAATTAGTTTTTCTCTGTCCTCTCGGGTTGTGGCTAATTTTTCGAATCCGGATTTAATTTTTTCAGATATTACCCATATTTTATCTGCTTTAAAAAAATTACTTAATTTTTTGGTTGTATATTCTGATATGCTGAACAAATCATTATGAACCCAAACTACTTTTTTTGAGGTTTTTATTGGACTTTTTAAAACTTCTTCTAACAGTCTGTGATTGGCAATAAGCTCTATATCATAATGTTGTTTTTTTAAAATAAATTTATAAAGTGCTTTAGGAAATAATTTCAACAGTACTTCATAGGATCTTCTAAAAGCTTTAACGGGTATTTCCCACGGTTTGTTTGTTGTTATCATTTCTCCTTTATGTAGATGATATACTGAGACCCAAGAGGGAACGTCTTTTAAATATTTTCCTGATTTAAGATTTAACAACAGATCTATTTCATACTTATTTTCGGGTAAATTTTTTAAAAATGTTACTAAAACTTTTTCAGCTCCTCCATGACGTAAGGATCCTATTCTAATAAGTATTTTCTTTTTATTCATCTTAACTTTAAAAAATTTTTTAATTCATTTGAAAGTTTTTTTTCAATGAATTGAAAGAGTATATATGAAAATAATATGATGCTTAATATCATTAAAATGTAGAAAAAATAATTAAATAAATCATTATTAAATATTCCCGGAAAAATATTAAAATGATTCATTAATAGATTTGGTATAAACGGATGAAATAAATATAAAGAATATGATATATTTCCTAAGAAATAAAGGGCATTTAGATTTATTTTTATTTGAGAAAAATCAAAATTAATTACGCTATATACGATGAATGTAAAAAAAAGTAATAAACTTATTTTATTATTTATTTTAACATAATTGAATAAAAATAAAATCAATATAAACATTGATACTGTAAACAATGTTAATGAAATTTGAGAATTATTTATTATAATTTTTTTTCTAAATAATCCTAATAAAACTCCTACTAAAAAGTAATTTAGCTGAAAGCTGGAAATCATATTTAGATAACTATTTTGATATTTAAAATGTTGTAAACTTATAAATATCATAAAAAATATAAGCAAAACTTTATATTTATAATGCCCAAATAATAAGCTTATTGCAAATATCAAGTAAAAAAACATTTCATAGTTTAAAGACCATCCTAAATATAAAATAGGGAATTCATTATACGGAATAAACATTATGGATTTTATTATTTTAATAAATACATTCCAATTAAAAGAATCAATAAATATAATATACCAAACAATTGTTAATATAGTATATAAAGGAACAATTCTAATTATTCTTTTCTTTATAAATGATATTGAATACTTATATTGACTTTGTAAATAATTATCTTTTGTGGTATATATCATTATAAATCCACTAATTATAAAAAATAATTCTACTCCATACACTCCTTTTCCAAATAAAAAATTTCCTAACTCACTATTATCATTTAAATTAATCCAATAACGTGTATGAAATCCACATACAAGTAATGATGCTAAACCTCTTAAACATTGAACATAGTATAATAATTTCTTATTTTCCATTTTTGACTTTAGTTAGTTTTTATCTAAAAGAATTTTCCATGTTGAAATAACGTTGTCCTTTTTCCACTTTTTAGATTCTTCATAAGAAGATTTATTTAATTTTTTTAACAACTCTTCATCAGTTATTAATAATTGAAGCTTATTTGTAAAATCTTCTTTATTATGATGCTTTATAAGAAAACCATTTTTATTATTTACTATTGAAGCAGGACCAAATTCACAATCATAAGAAATCAAAATATTGCTACAAAACATAGATTCAACCAGTACCAGACCAAAAGCCTCAGATTCTGATGCTAATACTAATATTTTACTTTTTTTCATATAATTACAGACCTCTTCTTTAGTTTTATTTCCCAATATCTCTATATGTGAATTAGGGTGATCTTTTACATAATTTTCTAAATAACTTTTTTCAGGTCCTTCTCCTATTATTTTAAAATTCCACCCTTCTTTTTCTTTTAAATTAGAATATATTTCCACTAGTTGCCTTATATTTTTTTCAGGATGTAGCCTTCCGACAAATAAAATGGTATTTTCTTTTTCTTCACAACATATAAATGGCATATTTTCAAAAGGATCACCTATGAGGTTATAAATTAAATAGCTGTTAGGATTTATCTTTTTATAATGTCCCTCGGATTCTTTATTTATATAAATAATTCCTTTTAAATTCTTGTAATATGGTCGCATAAGGGTATACCAAAAAAAACCTCCAATCTTATAGTTTATGTGTTCCCACGCCCATGTTTTCTTATTTATTCCTTTCATGGTGGACAACATGCTTGAAAGGGTATATCTGCAAGAAACTATGGTATCATAATTCTGATGGTTTTTTTTTAACCATTTTTTTAATAGGCAATATACCCCGTATTGATAAATATAATTTTTAATGTTTTGTTTCTTTGGCAACCACGAAAAGTATTTGTTAATTAGTACCATTGCCTTAAATGATTTTGTATTTCCAAAAGAATTTAAAACCACTGACTTAATTTTAGGATTTAAATCGTATAGAAATACCTCATTTCCATCCAAACATAAAACCGTTATATCGAACTTAGTACATAGTTCATTCATTAAATTAGTTAAAACGGTTTGTACTCCTCCGGATTTACCTAGTGAATAGGTTATAAACAATAACTTTTTCATTTTTTTATTACAGCTATCTTTTATTTATAAAATAATATATATAGCTAAATGGCAATGTTAAAACACTCATAGTCTTAATTAAAGGATTATTAATGTCTGTGATATTTGACGCTAAAGATTTTTTATTTAAAAAGGAATAAAATTGAAATCCTATTAAATTTCTAAGCAAAGTTTTAGGATATGAAAATAACTGATAGCTATAATTGTTTAACATGGCTTTATATCCCTCTCTTAATCCGAAAATATTTTTCCCCTTCCAACGGGTATTGGAAACCGATTCTGAATCGTTATCGTCTTTATGATAAGTACGAATTATCTTATTAATAAATTTTGTTTTTAACCCTTTTGCATCGTAAATGGTAAAGAAAATACTTTGAGGAATATAGCCTTTATTTTCATAAATTAAATAATCAAATTTATCCAATTCTCTTTGATAACTCTTTGTTATAAAAATACCATTTTTATCTCCCTTTACTTTGTACTTATACCGCATTTCTAAAATAGAACCTATAAATCCGTTTTCAGGGAAATAACTTCCTACTAAATTTCCTTCCGTATCTGCTGAATGTCCAATTACTCCAATATATTGATCTTGGTTTTCAATGCTGCAAACTTCATCATACAATATTTCAAATGAATTCTCAGGCCAACTATCATCTGAATCAATAATTACAAAATAAGGCGTTTTTACCTTCTTAATTCCTTCAAATACGGTAATAAATTTATGACGATTTTTTCCTTTACAGTATTCAATAGGAATACTGTTTTCATCTATATATTTTTGTACCAACTGACTGGTCGAATCCGTAGAACCATCATCCATAATTATCCACATAAATTGTTTAAATGATTGTTTTTTTAGTGATTCATAGACTCTATCAAGCGTATGAGCCCTATTATAAGTGGGTGTTATTACTGTTATTACGGAATTTTTTTCCATTCATTGATTTTTTTACTTTGTTAACAGCTTTTCTATTTCTTTATATATAGGAACTGGTGAGAAAATTTCTTTACAATTTTTATTATTTTCGATAAAGAATTGCACTTTTTTTGGGTCATACAACAGGGTTTTCATTGATTCATATAGGGCTGGTTCATTTTTACTTGGAATGAATATACCGTTTTCTTGATCGACCATCATTTCTCTAATTCCTCCAACATCGGTAGTTATAATCGGCTTTTCCAATATAAGGCTTTCTGCAATAACTAAAGGATACGCTTCTGAAAATGATGGAAGTATAAAATAATCTGCTTCTTTAATCAATGGGTAGGGATTACTATGTTCTCCCAAAAATATAAATGTTTCTTCTATACGATATTCTTTTACTTTTTTTAGTAATTCTTCTTTATATTCTCCCTCTCCAACGAGATATATTTTATGATATAATCCATCATCAATAAGCTTTTTATGGGCTTCAATTAAAAGTTGATAGCCTTTACCCGGTTTTATTCTTCCAACTGATATAAATGATTGTATTGAATCATTTTTGTGTGAACTGATTTTTATAGTTGGTTTCAGCTTGGATTTAGCTATGATATCATCAACCTCTATTGGATTATAAATAATCTTAGCATTTGCAGCAATCTGATCATTAAAACTTTTTGCACTTTGCATCGTTTGTTGTGAAACATAAACCATGGTATTAAATCTCAAAAATTTCGCTACAAATTTCTCTTTATTTCCATTTATGGTAATATTTTTTATATCACCATGCATCCAACCTATTTTTTTTGATTTTAGATTAGGACTGTTTAAAACATCATCGTAATTATAATGGAAAAAAGCTATTTCAACATCTTGATCATAGAGTTTTAGGTTTTTATATAATAATCGAGGAAATTTTGAATACAATTTTAATTTTGCAGCCCTAGTGATTAATTGAAATTTTTTTATAAAAGAATTTGAATTCATAAATTCTCTTCCTTTTCCTATATATTGAACTTTAATGGATTCCGGTATTTCTTTAATTAATTCTCCTTGATATAGATTCAACAATAAAGTAATATCAAAAATATTCTTATCTAAATGATTTAAAATATTTAGTAAGACTTTTTGAACACCTCCGGTTTCCATGGATCGGATTCTAAAAAGAATTTTAATTTTTTTTATTTCTTCCATTTATATAAGTAAAATATATATAGTTAAATCTATTTTTAATATTTTTTAATTATTTATTTTAATCGCTATATCTCAATTAATAGTTATAAATTTTAAATTCATTTTTATGAATAGTACCATCTTTCCTTTTAAAATAGATTTTAAAAATAAATGTAATACTAAGTATATTTTTAAGTAAATCTAAAAAAAACTTACCAATTCTTTCTATTTTATTATTACTTATATAAATTACATGTTTTTAATATATTTGCTATTATGAAATTTTGTAAAAAATACTTATTATTTTTTATTTTACTAATAGGAAATTTATTTTACGGTATAAATAGAGATTCAACTTTTATATCAATTCAGGATTCTTTAAATCGTAGACCCAAAGTAGGCTTAGTTCTTAGTGGCGGAGGTGCTAAAGGGTTCGCTCATGTAGAAGTTATAGAAGCTATTGAAAAAGCAGGAATTAAAATTGATTATATAAGCGGAACCAGTATGGGTGCCATAGTAGGTTCATTATATGCTGCAGGATATTCTCCTAAAGAAATGAGAAATATCATTAAAAGCATTGATTTTAACGAACTTTTTTTACAGGACAGAAATCGTAATTTTATTCCTTTTTTTGATAAATCTTACAGAGAAAAATATATTTTAACTTTACCCATCTCCAATTTTAAAGTAGTTTTTCCATCAGCTTTAAGTAAGGGACAAGGACCTTTAATGCTTTTAACTAATTTATTGTACAATGTTCATGATATTCATGATTATTCTAAACTACCGATACCTTTCTTATGCATAGCAACTAATTTAGAAACCGGTGACGAAGAGCAAATGGAAAAAGGTTTTCTTCCTCTCAGTGTTTTGGCCAGTGGTGCTTATCCTTCTCTTATCGAACCGGTTAAAATTGATGATAAAACTTTAATTGACGGTGGAATTGTTAATAATTTTCCTTCCCGAGCGTTACGAGATAAAGGCATGGATATCATAATTGGAGTTGATTTAGGCAATGGTTTACAAAAAGCGAATGAAATTAAATCAATATTAAATATTATTAGTCAAATTATAAGCTATCGTATCAATATCAAAACGGATTTTGAAAGAAGTTATGTAGATTTACTAATTCGACCTGATGTAAAGAATTATGAGGTAACCGATTTTGATAAAAAGGATTCCATTTTGTATAAAGGAAAACTAGCCGGAGAAAAGGCGTTTCCTGAGCTATTAAAAATTGCTAAATTACAAGGGTTTGATACTATCAATAGACCGAGAATACAGGAACTACCTTCCGAAAAAAATTTATTTATTACCAATCTTTCCATTATTGGTAATTCTTCAAAAGATTCTGTTTATATAAAAAGAAAATTAGGTTTGAAATTACCTCAAAATACCTCTATTACCAAATTAGATAAAGGAATTTCTGCTTTATATTCTACGGGAAATTATAATCGGGTTTTTTATGAGCTAACTTCTGAAAACTTTAATGAAAATCAACAAGTTAACTTATATCTGGATAAAAAAGATAACAATTCCATAAAATTTGGAATCCATTACGATGATGTGTATAAAACTTCTCTTTTAGCTAATGTTACTTTAAACAAACTCATATTAAATAATTCCAATTTATCCATTGATATAATTTTTGGAAATAATTTCAGAACTAATATAAATTATTATATTGATAATGGAATATTACCAAGTATTGGATCTAATACAACTTTTAATTCTTTTAATTTTAATTATTCCGATATAAAAAGAAGTGAATATTCCTTTAATCGTATTCGATACTTTAATCAACAACTATATCTACAATCTACCTTAAATGAAAAATATGCCGTGGGTACCGGTATAGAATATAGTTACATGCGCATCTCACCCTTTTCCTACGATCGAATTAACGATGTAGATCACAAAAATTTTAATAAGGACGAGAGTTTTTTTTATAATCCTTATTTTTATATAAAGGCCGATACGAGAGATAACTCTAACTTTCCTTTTAAAGGTTTTAAACTAGATGCCTCTGCTAAATATATATTTTATTCTAATGCTCCTAATTTTGAAAAATTTTCCACAATTAAAACTCAATTAAGTTATTCAATCCCTTTCGGACATCGATTAGCTTTAGAAAATCAACATTTTTTAGGAGTATCTTTTAATACGCCTTCTTTACAATACAAATATTTTAACGGTGGTTATTTTGAACAAGATTTTTTAAATTTCAGTAAATTTTTAGGATTACCATTTGTCTATAAATCCGGGGATCAACTATTCTCATTATATTCTTCTTTAAACTATAAAATCTTAAAAAATCATTATGTGAAAATTTATGCAGACATGGCTAATGTTGAAGATGAATTTAACGATATAAGATATTTTAAATACAAATATTTTAGTTATGGAGTGGGATATGGATATGACAGTCCTTTTGGACCTATTAACTTATTATACACATTTTCTACCAATCAAAACAAAGGTGTTTTTAGTGTTGGTTTAGGATATTGGTTTTAACAAAATTGTTACCTATCATTTTTTCAATCTTATTTATGTAAAATTACTTTATTTAAAAAACTTTTATTCATTATAAACATTTTCTCTTAATTTAACTTGGTATTAAATGTAAAAGTTATTATAAAATTTAATAGTATTAGTAAATAATATGAAGAATTTTATTATATTAAAATTTCAGAATTTAAATATTAATTTAGCTAAGTAGAAATTAACAAAAAATGATAAATTATTTTTCAAATAATGATTTTATTTTAAAAAATAAATTAAAAAGAAAAAAGTGGTTAAAAGAAGTTATACAACAAGAAGCCTGCCGTGTAGGGGATATAAATTATATTTTTTGCTCTGATGAACAATTATTAGAAATTAATATTCAATATTTAAATCATGATTATTACACGGATATAATTACGTTTGATTATAAAGAAAACCAATTAATTTCGGGTGATATATTCATTTCCACAGACAGAGTTAAAGATAATGCAGTAATTAATAATGAAAATTTTGATCATGAATTAAATCGTGTTTTAGTTCATGGAGTTCTGCATATCATCGGGTACAAAGATAAATTGGAAAAGGATATTGAACTTATGAGAAAAAAGGAAAACACTTATATAGACTTATATAAAAATTATTAAAAATTAATTATAAAAAAATTTTGTTTCACGTGAAACATCTGTTAAAATGATATTAGAAAAATACGATGTTATTGTTGTAGGTGGTGGACATGCAGGTTCAGAAGCTGCCGCTGCTGCTGCCAATTTAGGTTCAAAAACACTACTAATTACCATGAATCTTCAGACTATTGGTCAAATGTCTTGCAATCCGGCTATGGGAGGTATTGCAAAAGGACAAATAGTTAGAGAAATCGATGCTTTGGGCGGATTATCAGGTATCGTTACTGATAAAACTATGATTCAATTTAAGATGCTTAATTTATCTAAAGGTCCTGCCATGTGGAGTCCAAGAGCACAATCCGATCGAATGAGATTTTCGGAAGAATGGCGATTACAATTAGAAAGCATCCCAAATCTTGATTTCTTTCAAGACATGGTTGTTGAGTTATTAACAGAAAATGATCAAATTATTGGTGTTAAAACCTATATGGGAGCTGTTATTTATTCAAAAGCTGTAATATTAACTAATGGAACATTTCTAAATGGTTTAATCCATATTGGAAACAAACAGTTCGGCGGAGGTAGAATGGGTGAAAAAGCAGCATTTGGAATCACTGAAAATCTAGTTAAATTAGGATTTGAGGCCGGTAGAATGAAAACAGGAACACCTCCCAGGGTAGATGGTAGAAGCATAGATTTCTCAAAAATGGAAGAACAAAAAGGAGATACTAATCCACAAAAATTTTCCTATACTAATATACCTAAACTCAACAAACAAAGAAGTTGTTATATTACCTATACTAATGTAAAAGTTCATGAAGTTTTACGTGAAGGATTTGAAAGATCTCCTTTATTTAATGGAACAATTAAAAGTACAGGTCCAAGATATTGTCCTTCGATTGAAGACAAAATTAACAGATTTGCAGATAGAGAAAGACATCAAATATTTGCTGAACCGGAAGGTTGGCAAACTGTTGAATTTTACATCAACGGATTTAGTACATCTTTACCGGATGATATTCAAATTAAAGCTTTACAACTAATCCCCGGATTTGAAAAAGCTAAATTTTTCAGACCGGGTTACGCTATTGAATATGATTACTTCCCTCCTACTCAATTAAAAAATACATTAGAAACAAAAAATATTAATCATTTATATTTTGCGGGACAAATTAATGGTACAACGGGTTATGAAGAGGCAGCAGCTCAAGGATTGATGGCCGGTATTAATGCTTCACTTAAAATTCAAAATAAAGAGCCGTTGGTTCTTAAGAGAAATGAAGCGTATATTGGGGTATTAATTGATGATCTTATTACCAAAGGAACCGAAGAACCTTATCGAATGTTTACCTCACGTGCAGAATATAGAATGAGTTTAAGACAGGATAATGCCGATGAACGATTAACACCATTAAGTTATACACTTGGTTTAGCATCATCTGAAAGAATGCAAAATTTAGAAAAGAAAATCAAGCAAACGAATAATTGTATAGATTTTATAAAATCTACCTCCATAACCAAAGAAGAAACTAATCCAATTTTACTACAAAAAAATTCAACACCTATTTCTCAAACTGTAAAAGCTGACAGTATATTGGTTAGACCTAATATATACTTAAAAAACTTGGAAAACATATCCTCTATAAATGATTATATCAAATCAAATCATTTTTCGGATGAGGTTCTTGAACAAGTAGAAATTAAAATTAAATATAAAGGTTACATTGATAAAGAACTTGAAAATGTTGAAAAATTAAATAGATTAGAAAATATAAAAATTCCTTCAAATTTTGACTATTCAAAATTAAATAGTATTTCTACTGAAGCTAAACAAAAATTAATGAAATTCAAACCTGAGACTATAGGTCAAGCCAGTAGAATAAGTGGCGTATCTCCATCCGATATAAATGTTTTATTAATTTACATGGGTAGATAATATAAAGTTATAAATAAATGTTCCACGTGGAACATTTATTTATAATCCTAAATATTTTACTATATGATATTATATATATACAAAATTGAAAATGAAAATTAAAGATCACTTCTTATCTAATGAAATTTTTGAAATTCAAAAATCTGAATATACCGGTATTTTAAAAACTACCCAAATACCTGAGGATCTTTCAAAATATTATGAAAGTGAAAAATATTTATCCCATTCAAAAGATCAGTCTATAAAATCAAAAATATATTTATTAATTCAGAAACTGAATGAAAAATATAAATTAAAGATTATTAATAAATACAAAACGACCGGAACATTATTAGACTATGGTTGTGGAGATGGAACGTTCTTAAAATTCATAAAAGATAAAAATTTTTCAATACTTGGTTTTGAACCTAATATAAAAGCAGCAGAAACTGCTAAATCTAAAATTGGTGAAAATCATATAACTACTTCTTTAGATTCTGTTGAAAATAATTCTTTAGATATCATTACACTTTGGCATGTATTAGAACACATCCCTAATCCGAAAGAAATCCTGTCAAAATTAAGATTAAAATTAAAAAATGATGGATATATAGTAATAGCAGTTCCAAATTACAAATCTTTTGATGCTAAATTTTATAGAGAATTTTGGGCTGCCTGGGATGTACCTCGACATATATTTCATTATTCTAAAAAAGGAGCTATCGATTTTTTTAATAATCATAAGTTTGAAGTAATTCATACTTATCCCCTACCCTTTGATAGTTTCTATATTTCTTTAATCAGTGAAAATTATATGAATAATCCTTTAGGAATTTTTAGATTTCCATTCATTGCTGCCTTATCAAACTTAAAAGGAATGAATGATGGTAATTATTCATCTGTTATTTATATTTTGAAAAAATAAAATTTTCACAAAATTCTTATTATTAAATTAACTAGTATGCTAAGTTTAAAAGAAAATAATTTTTAATAATAGATATTTAAAATTTTAAATATTAATTAAATGAATCTATAAAATAGTATTTTTGATATAAATAGATATATATTAATAAAAATATTAATTTATTTATACAAAAAATATATTAAAAAAGATTTTATATATTAAAATTTATTAGAGCAATAATAAAATTAAAATTACTTTGAATAGTTACTAACATATAAAAAAAGAAGCTTGAAATATCAAGCTTCTTAATATGTATTGTATAATGCTAGATTTTAATACTAATCGTTTAAAATAGCTGCTACTCCGGGTAATTCTCTACCTTCTAATGATTCAAGCATTGCTCCTCCCCCGGTTGAAACGTAACTAACTTTGTCAGTATAATTATTTTGTTTAACAAATGCTACACTGTCACCTCCTCCAACTAAGGAGAAAGCTCCATTCTTAGTGGCTTCACCAATAGCGTCTCCAATAGCTTTCGTACCAACGGCAAAATTTGGCATTTCAAATACTCCTAAAGGTCCGTTCCATAATATGGTTTTAGAAGCTAAAATAACATCAGAAAATGTTTTAATAGTTTTAGGTCCAACATCCAAACCTTCCCATCCGTCAGGAATATCATTAGTATCGACTACTTTTCTATTTGCATCATTTGAAAAGTCATCACCTATAACAGAATCTTCCGGAAGATATACTTTTACACCTTTTTCTTTTGCTTTTTTAAGTATATCTAATGCCAATTCTTGTTTATCATCTTCACAAATAGAGTTTCCGATCTTACCTCCTTGAGCTTTAATAAAAGTATAGGTCATTCCTCCTCCGATTATTAAATTATCAACCACCGGAAGGATATTTTCTATAATAGTAATTTTAGAAGAAACTTTAGAACCTCCTAATATAGCTGTTACAGGTTTTTCGCCTGTTTTAAGGACTTTTTGAATAGCATCAAGCTCTTTGGCCATCAACAGACCAAAACATTTGTTAGAAGGGAAGAATTTAGCAATAATAGCAGTAGATGCATGAGCGCGATGTGCAGTACCGAATGCATCGTTTACATAAATATCACCTAGTTTGGCTAATTCTTTAGCAAATCCTTCATCTCCTTTCTCCTCTTCATTGTGAAAACGTAAATTTTCTAACAATAAAACTTCACCGGGTTTTAATTCTGCTGCAGCTTTTTCGGCTTTAGGGCCTACACATTCATCAACGAACTTAACAGGAACACCTAAAACTTTTGATACCTCATCAACAATGTGTTTTAAAGAATATTTATCTGTAACCTGACCTTTGGGTCTGCCTAAATGCGTCATCAATATTACAGAACCTCCATCTTTCAATATTTTATCTATAGTTGGCTTAGCAGAAACAATTCTTGTATTATCAGTAACCTTAAGATTTTCATCTTGAGGAACATTAAAATCAACTCTAATTAATGCTTTTTTTCCATTGAAATTGAAATCATTAACTGTCTTCATAATTTTTACTTATTTTTCTTACAAATATACCTTCATAAAAACGAAAAGAGAAATTTTGAAACCTGAATTTTTTCCACAATTAATTATTATATATATATCTTTTTTTAATTAATTAAATAAAATTTAAAGTAATAGTAATAATAGACCTGTTAATATGTTAATAACTTTGAAATAGTGAGTTATTAATATTTCTAAATATGATATTAACAAAATTTATTGAAAATAAATAAGTATAAATCAATAAACTAAATCACTTATCAACAATTTTTAGAAGTTATTAATAAAGTGACTGTTTAAAAAGTAACTGTTATTAAACTTATCAAAAGGAAGGTAAAATTCATTTTTAAAAAGTTTTATAAATATTTGGAAAAATCTTAAATCTTTATAAATGGAAATTGTAACTCTTGAAGCAAAATTTTTTGTTTAAAAATGTTAACAATAATTTATTTAAATTGTTAATATTGTTTTAACTTATTGAAAATTTATAAGTTAATAAAAATAATTTTTAATAATAATTATATAATTTTATTGATTTACAGTCAATTATATAATTGAAGGAATTTTTGAAATAAATTAAGTTATTAACATGTTTATTAATTAATTCATAATTAATTACTTATATATGAATTATTTTGTAAAATATTGATAGTTAATATATTATATTAGGTTAAAATTTATAAGTATAGTTTAGAAGTTTAAAACATTTCTGTAGTTAAAAAATTATATTTTAAAATTATAAACTATAAACAGCTCTAACATTAATTATATTTATTTATTTAAATAAAATCAAAATAATCATTAAAAATAAATTCTTACATTATTAATGCTTAGTTATACATACAATCAATAAGCAATTTATGATAATATGATATAACTATTCTAATTTTAATTTATGGTATTTTTTAATTTATAAACAGTTATCTTATGGTGGGATAATTATTAAAAAAGAAAACATAGAAAAAGCCTTTAAATAAGCTTGTAGACAGGCTCAATATTAGTAAAGAATTGAAGAATGTGAAATAATCCAAGTATAGAAATAAAAAAAGGTAAATAATAGCTATTTACCTTTTTAAAATAGTAGATTAAATTTTTATAAAAAGTTCAACATTAGTAAGGTGTTGAAAATCTAAGTATAGAGTACTTTAATAAAAGCAATTAGTAATCTTGTTTCAATTGAATAGTTATAAACTTGTTAACAATTGTTTATTTTTCTTCCTTTTGATTTTTTTTGTCCATAGAATCTAGCTCCTCTAATACCGGATTAATAGTACTATCCGGAATATCACTTATTCTAATATACATCAATCCGTCAATGGCATCATTAAACTTAGGATCGACGTTAAAAGCAATAACACGTGCGTTTTGTTTTAAATATTTTTTGATCAATACGGGAAGTCTTAAATCGGGCTCAAGTTCATCAATTAACTTGTCAAATTTATTAAGATCATTATCCGCAGCATCAAAGAATAAATCTTTTTCATTAGATTTCAGATGAACTTTAAATTCATTTTTTGAATGTACATATTGAGCAACATAAGAATCAAAATAATGAGAACGCATAAATTCAACCATTATCGATTTTGAAAAGTTGGAAAATTGATTACTTATACTTACACCTCCCACCAGATATTTATAATGCGGATTTCTTAAACAAACATGTACAATCCCTCTCCATAAAAGTAATAAGGGCATAGGTTTTTTTTGATATTCACTGGAAATAAATGCCCTACCCATTTCAATGATTTTTTTAAAGAAAGGATGTACTTCTGAATCATATTCGAAAAGAGAAGCAGTATAAAAACCTTTTATTCCGTATTTTTCATAAATCTCTTTTCCCATTCCCATTCGATAAGCACCCGCGATAAGTTTATTTTCTTTATCCCATAAAAATAAGTGATGATAAATTTGATCGAATTCATCCAGATCAAAAGGTTCATTGGTTCCCTCTCCCACTTCGCGAAAACAAATTTCTCTTAATCGGCCAATTTCACGTAAGATATTAGGTATTTTTTCAGGTTTAGCTAAATAGACTTCATATTGAGAATTGGAAAATAGTTCACAATCAATTTCTTTTAAAAGCTCAACTTCTTTTAAGATTAATTCATGAGGTGTCTCTTTAATAATAGGCTTAACCTCATTGGAATTAGCAGACTTAGTCATTGCTGAAACTGAAAGGAACTTTATATTTTTAAATGGATTCTTAACCGTAGTATAGAATGATTTAAGCATATATACCTTATTCCTTAAAAAATTACCGTAAGACTTAATATCCGTATATTCATCTTGCTGTTTAACTGAAATAGGTTTACCTATACGGATTTTAATAGGCGCTTTTCTTTTTCTAACCAATTCTCTAGGCAGCATCGCAGTCTGTAAATCCGGATGAATATTAGACATTTTGTAAAACAACTTACTATTTCTCGCATGAAAATATACAGGAATTACGGGTACTTTAGCTTTTTTCAAAAGTTTTAAGGCACTTTCCACCCATTCTCTGTCTTGATATTCTTTGGTATCCGGGTAATAATGAGAAACTTCACCGGCCGGGAAAATGATAACACAATGATTATCTTTCAAGACACGCAAGGTTTCAATAAAACCTTTTTTACTGTCAAAAGTATCTTTTCTGGTTTCAAAAGGATTAACAGGAATAATAACTTTTTTTAAAGGTTCAATTTTTTGCAATAAAAAATTAGTCATTATTTTAAAATCCGGACGAATTTCTGAAACAATTTTCATTAAAATTATGCCATCTAATCCTCCTAGAGGGTGATTGGAAACGATTATAAAAGGTCCTTTTTCAGGAATTCTTTTTAAATCTTCTTCATGAATTTCGTAGTTAATTTTTAAATGTTTTAAAACTGCAGTAAGAAATTCATTGGTAGGTAAATCTTTATTTTCAGTACAGAATTTATTTATATGACCAAGTTTTGAAACATTCATAAGGGTCCATGCTATACCCTTTCCAATAAAACCAAATTTCTTTAGGTTTAAAGTATTTTGTATATCCTCTAAGGTGACTAAACTCATATTGTTATTCTTTTACAATTGCTTGGTAAGTTTGTTTTACCAATTGTTCTAATAAAACTGTTTTTCCTTTTTTAAAATTATTTCGTATTTTTTGTGAACTATTCGTTATCGTAAATAGACGCACATTTTCTTCTAATGTTACATTAAAAGAATTTGCGAGTATATTCAGTAAAATGTTAATTGAATTAAATTTGTCTTCAATAACCAGTGAAACTGAACAAGCAGAAACCTTGATCATGTTAGTTTTAATATTCAGTTCAGTAAGTTGTTTGAAGAGTATACAAAGAGTATCTTCCAGATTATAAGTAAAATAAATGGAAGAAATAGTAAGCAAATGTACATTTAATTTTTGTATGAAACAAGAAACGCTCGGATCTCCCTTAATTCCTTTCGTAATATAAGTTCCATGATTTTCAAGTTCTAAAAAAGAACGAATGTTCAATGGAATCTCACCTTTATACAAAGGAAAAATGGTTTTCGGATGAAGGATGGATGCTCCAAAAAATGACATATCCATAGCTTCTTCATAGGAAAGAGATTTTAATAATTGAGCATTTTCATAGTAGTCAGGATCTCCGGTCATAATTCCCGGAACATCTTTCCAAATGGTAACACCTTCTGCATGTAAACAATAAGCAATTATGGCAGCAGAATAATCTGAACCTTCCCTTCCCAGAGTTACAGTAAAATTGCCGGAATTCGAAGCTATAAAACCTTGAGTAACATATGTTTGAGAAGTATCAAAATTTTCAAATTGTTTTTGCGTACGTTCCCAATCTATAGTCCCTTCTCTATAATTATCATCAGTTTTTAAATAATTTCTACTATCAATCCAAGTATTGGTAATTCCTGAATAATTTAAAAAAGAGCTTAAAATTCTGGATGAAATAATTTCACCAAAACTTACTGTTTGATCGTATAAGAAATTAAAATTATCGGATGTATTGTTAGTTAGTAAAGATCGCAAATTTTTAAAAATATTCTTAATATCGTTATAAACTTCCGTATAATTAGAAAATAATTTTTTAACTATTTCTAAATGCTCCTCCTCTATTCTGTCAATTAATAGTTTATAAGTATCATTATTATGAAAGTATGCTTGAATAACATCTTCTAATGCGTTAGTCGTTTTACCCATGGCCGAGACAACAATAATGGTTGATTTGTATCCGGTTTGGTTTAAAACTTTTAAAATAGCACGTACATTTTTTTCATTTTGTACTGAAGCACCTCCAAATTTATAAACTTTCATAAATGATAGTTATATATTTTCAATATATAAAAAACACATTTTCCCATAAATAAATCTTGTGAAAAAAGAATTTTTACACATCGGGAATTCACGTATTAATAGACTTAAAATTTATATTATAATGATAAACAGTACAATAAGTATTTTAAATATTAAAAGACCTTCAGCAAATATATGACAAATCTGCATATTACTTATAAAGTACAACCAAAAATCAATATATTTGGAACATTCAAAAAACTAAATATATAAAATATGAAATCGAAGAGCTCACAGACTTTAGGCGAATTTATAATTGATAAACAGGCAGATTTTAAATATTCTTCAGGAGAGTTGTCACGCCTTTTAGGAGCAATAAGATTAGCCAGTAAAGTTGTTAATCAGCAAGTTAATAAAGCTGGGCTCGTTGATATTATTGGAGCAATTGGAAATCAGAATATACAAGGTGAAGAGCAACAAAAATTAGATGTGTTTGCCAATGATGTATTTATTGGTGCCTTAAAAAATAGAGAGGTCGTTTGTGGAATTGCTTCCGAAGAAAATGAAGACTTCATCAGTATAAATTCTAAAGATAATTCACATAATAGTAAATATGTGGTATTAATTGATCCTTTAGACGGATCTTCCAATATCGATGTAAATGTTAATGTAGGAACTATTTTTTCTATTTATAGAAGAATATCGGAAGATGGACCGGTAACATTGGAAGATTTTTTACAACCGGGAAATAAGCAGGTAGCAGCAGGATATATAGTATACGGTTCATCAACAATGTTAGTATATACAACAGGTAACGGTGTAAATGGTTTTACTTTAGATCCGGCTTTGGGAGTGTTTTATCTTTCACATCCTAATATTAAAATACCTGAAGATGGAAAAATATATTCCGTAAATGAAGGAAATTATCTTAAATTTCCTCAAGGAATTAAGAATTATATAAAATATTGTCAAGAAGAAAAAGAAAATAGACCGTATACTTCCCGTTATATCGGATCTTTAGTTTCCGATTTTCATAGAAATATGTTGAAAGGAGGCATTTACCTATATCCTTCCTATTCACAAGCCCCTAAAGGCAAATTACGATTGTTATATGAATGTAATCCTATGGCATTCCTTGCGGAACAAGCAGGAGGAAGTGCCAGTGATGGTTTTACACGAATATTGGATTTAAATCCTGTTGAATTGCATGAAAGAACACCATTTGTTTGTGGATCAAAAAAAATGGTTGAAAAAGTAGAAAAATTTATGAAAGATGCCCAAGAGTAGCACTCATCCCTATGATTATGTTTTAAAAAAATTTGATCAACTTACTTTAGACGAATTGTATAACTTATTACGATTAAGAAATGAAGTATTTATAGTCGAGCAAAAATGTTCATACCAGGATTTGGACTATAAAGATTATAAAGCGCATCATTTATTACTGTATAAAGGGGAACAATTAGTTGCTTATTCCAGGATTTTTCCTGAAAAAGTTTCCTTTAATGAAGCTTCCATTGGAAGAATTATAGTTTGTAAGGAATATCGTTCTACCGGTTTAGGAAAAATTTTAATGGAAAAATCCATAGAGTCATTATTTACACTTCATGGTAAACAACCGATAAGAATTGGTGCCCAATATTATGCAGTTCCATTTTATAAAAAATTTGGATTTGAAACTGAAGGAGAGATTTATTTTGAAGATCATATTGAGCATATTGAGATGGTAAAGAAAGAAGACTAATATTCATATAAAAAAAAGTAAAAATTAAAGGCTGATAATATTTAAATTATCAGCCTTTATTGATTTATATAAAATTGAGTATTTATTTTAACGGACCGGAAGGTAACAATTTGTTAGAATTTGAATTAGTATCTTCTTCAATAATTGTATTTTCCTTTTTAATATTTCGGTTTTTATCAAAACTGTAAGATAATTTAATATAGAACAATTGATCGCTGTCTCTACTATAATAATTGGTTCTTAAATTAAAGTTATTAATATCAGAATTAAACTTAGTAGGACCCAATATATTTTGAATACCTAAAGAAGCCTTAATAGTTTTGTTACTAAAGGATCTTGAAAGTTCTATATTAGAATAACGGAAAGGTTTATAGGATTTGTAAATTTCAAAATATCCCTTATCTGTACTAGATAAAAAGAAAGTGGTTAATTTAAAATCTTTTGGAAGGATTAATTGAGCATATATTACATAAAACCACATAGGTCTTACTTTATCTAAATATGGATAATCATTTACTTTGTAGTAATTATACATCCCGTAAAGGTAGATGAAATTCATTTTATCCATATTCATAGGCTCGTCAAAGAATTTTTTACCCATGGTAACCAATTTAAATGGAATAGGAATACCAACCCATACGTTATAGTTTTTCATGCCGTGAAATGTACGAGTAGTTTGATTTACGGTTAATGAATTGTCTTCAGTCTCGTAATACAGCATATTTATATTTTTAGAATACGTATAGTTGAAAGAGATTTTCAAATATCTCCATGCACTTAAAGAAACTTCATAGTTATCGTAATAATCCGGTTTAAGATGTAAGTTTCCTTCCGAAGTATTGAATTCGTCAAAATAGTTGGTTAAATTTGGATCCATATTAGAATAGGAAGGAGGCATCATACTCTTTCTATAGGTAGCATTAAAATCCAGCGTAGGATTAAATTTATATAGTAAACTAAAAGATGGGAAAAACTTTTCAAACGTATATTTAATACTTTGATCAGTAGTTTTTACTTTATTTTTAAATTCTAAATTTTCATAACGAACCCCTGCAGTCAAATCCAACTTTTCAAATTTTTTACTTAGCTCTCCATATAAAGCATATTGATTTTCATCGTATATAAAATCCCTGAATGAATTATAATCCGGATTTTCCAGTATAGAAGAAGAAGTATTTAAAAGATTATATTTTCCGTTACTGGTATATTTAGTATGAGAATACTTTCCACCGGTATTCATTTTTATTCCTACCTTATTAAAAGAAAATTCAAAATTAGGATTTACTTGAAAATAATCGGATTTATAATCAATATCATTTACAGAATATTTATAAACACCCTCATTATTTTGAATACTGTTATTTGTTGAATTTTTGTTAAAGTGTTTATAAGATGCCGTTATATCAAACAAGTTTCCTAACGTATCTAATTTAACCTTATACTTTGTGGTTAATTCATGATTGGTGTTATCTTCCGAATATTTTGAATTATTTAAAAGATTAATTGGTTCAATATCGTTAGAGCTCAAAGATTCACCCGTATAATGGTTGCTGTTATCAGTATAACTTAAGTTATAATTGATCAATAAATTACTGTTTTTGTTAAGGCGAATATTTGAAGAAGGTCTAAAATAATAAAAACGATTATATTTATTTTCAATATTCTTTTGATCAAAAATAATGGAAGGAGTGAAAGAAGTAAATTCCCTTTTATAATAGGTAGTTTTATCGTTTTCCCTATAATTATAACCACTATTTAATTGTAAGGATACACTTTTTAAACGACTATTTAAACTAATAGAAGGAGATACACGGTTGTTCTTGTTAAATTGGTAATTTAAAGAAGCAGACCCGTTTATTCCTCGCAATGCACGACCATTAGTAATAATATTTATTATACCACCCCCTGTTTTAGCATCGTAAGAAGCTCCCGGGTTAGATATAATTTCAATTTTTTCAATAGCATTTGATGGTAAACTTTGTAATAAATTTTCTAAGTCTCCACCCGATAGACCTGTCGGGATATCATCAATATAAATAGTCATGGACTTACCATTTACGGTAAGATTTCCACCATAACCCTTGATTACCCCCGGAAGTTTTGTTAAAGTTTCTTGTGCACTTCCGCCGGAAAGTAAATCATTATCCTTTATCGTATAAGTTGTCTTGTTAGCTTCTAATTTAATAAATTTCTTACGTGCCCCGGTCACTGTTACCCCCTCAATTTCTTTTTCAGCAGATTTGGAAGGTTTCTGAATTTCTTCACTAATTTCGGGATACATACGTGTTAGATAAACCTCACCTAAATATAGGGTATCTTTACTTTGTTTAGTAATAGTGAAATCAAGATATTGTGATTCATATTCAGGTACTGAAATATAAATTCGAAAATTACCAGAAATTTTAGTTATTGCATAACTATTAAAACACTTTGTAGAAACTAAACTTTTTAGGTCTTTATAACCGGAACTATTTTCATATTGGAATGTAAAATTTTTCTTTACGTTAACATCAACACAGGAATTTTTTTCTTTATCTATAACTTTAAAAGCTACTACAACTTTTGATTGAGCAACACCTAATAAAGGGAGCATTATTAAAGATAAACGAATAACAGATCTTATCATAAACTGAATTTGGCAGAATAATTTTTAAACATTAGTATCATTTGATATTAATTATGTTACGTTAAATACTGTAAAATATTTAATCATAATCAAAAAATTTGCCTAAATGTAACAACAAAATTCGTTATTTTAAATCAGTATATAGAGTATCATTAATATATTATGATTTAAATAATAATATTAATATTAGTTAATATTTATAAATTTAATAATTATTTAGGAAAAAAATAAATTAAATTGAAGAAATATCCAGGCGAGTATTATTAGAATTGCTAAAGATTAAATTTTAAAATTTTTTGAATTTTACTGTTTAAAAGGGACGCTAAGTCGATAAATTAGTACTTATAGGAAAACATAAAAACAAATCATCTAGTAAATTCAATAACTTCTAAATTCTGTATAGTTTCCTGATTTACTTCAAATCTTAACATAGTCCTCACCTTATGAAATCCATAGATTCCTATAGCACCCGGATTCATATGAAGTAAATGAAGTTTTTTATCATTCATAACTTTTAAAATATGTGAATGACCGCAAATAAAAAGTTTAGGAGGATTCAATTTTATTTCTTCGCGTATGATTGGTGCATATTTACCCGGATAACCGCCAATATGGGTCATCCATACATCCACTTTTTCACAAAAAAAACGTAAATTAAGAGGGAATTCTTTACGAATTTCTGTTCCATCAATATTTCCATAGACCGCTTTAAATACCGGAACCGTTTTTTTTAAAGTTTCGGAAACCTTTATATCACCAATATCACCTGCATGCCAAACCTCGTCTGCTTGGGAAGCATATTCCAATATACGATCATCAATATAAGAATGGGTATCGGAAAGCAATAATATTTTTCTCACTATTTTTGTAGTAAATTTACAATAAAATTGCGTTATTTCATTCAATTTTCATACGATGGTACTCAATATTACGGGTATCAGAGACAGCCAAAACATATATCAGTACAAGAAAAATTAGAATCGGCATTAAGTCGATTACTTAGAAAAGAGATAAAAACAATAGGTGCAGGAAGAACCGATACGGGAGTTCATGCAGCTGAAATGTATGCTCATTTTGATTGGGAAGAAGAATTGCCGGATCAATTGGTTAGAAAATTAAATTCTTTATTGCCTTCGGATATTTCCATAAAAGCAATATTCCGAGTTAAAGACTCCGCACATGCACGTTTCGATGCAACGGAAAGAATTTATAAGTATAGAATTTCTACCCTGAAAAATCCTTTTAAACAGCAATTCCATGCTCAATTTCTTTTCTATCAGTTTGATGTAGATAAAATGAACAAAGCTGCAAAAGTATTATTTGAATATAAAGACTTTACCAGTTTTTCAAAACTACATTCGGATAATAAAACGAATGATTGCTATATTTACCAAGCAGAATGGAAACAATATGAAGATGAATTAGTATTTACCATCGCTGCTAATAGATTTTTGAGAAATATGGTTAGAGCAATTGCAGGAACTCTCATGGATGTTGGCAGAGGAAAAATTGACGAAAAGGAATTTAGAAACATAATTGAAAAAAAAGACCGTAAATTTGCTTCCACTTCAGCACCTGCTAAAGGTCTTACTTTAGTGAAAGTTAACTATCCTCAGGATATATATTATGAAACATAAAAAAGAAAAAAACGTAAAAGCAGGTCAAGCACTTTCTCGATTAATGGAATTGGGAAGTAAATATCCTGTATGGTTTTATTCTACAATTTTTATAGCATTGGCGTTAGCATATGTTTCCTCTTTCCGTCCGGTTGTAATTAGTCATGCAATAGATGTTGATATTATTAAAAATAAAAATTTTTCAAATTTATATCATTCCCTTTTGCTTATTTTTTTATTAATGTTGATTGAAGTTGTTTTACAATTTTTTTTAGTTTATGCTTCTAACTTTGTTGCCCAAAATGTAATTCGTAGCTTACGTATAAAATTATACAAAAAGCTCATTTATTTTAAATCTTCTTTTTTCGATAAAACGCCTTTAGGAGTGTTAGTCACTCGTTCTGTATCCGATATCGAAACTATTTCAACTATTTATACCGATGGAATTTTAATGGTTTTAGGAGATATTCTTCGTATAATTTTTGTGGTAGTAACTATGTATTGGATTAATTGGGAATTAGCAACCATAGCATTGTTCATCTTCCCGATAATGACTATTATAACCCGAATATTTCAAAAAGCCATAAAAAAAGCTTTTTCTGAAGAAAGAAATCAAACAGCCAATCAAAACAGCTTTGTTCAAGAGAGGCTGTCAGGAATGACCATCGTTCAAGTATTTAATCAACAGAAAAAAGAATATAAAAAGTTTTTTCAAATTAATCAAAAATTAGAAAAAGCCTATCTTAAAACAGTTTTCTATTTTTCACTGTTTTTTCCTGCTGTCGATATTATTACCGGTATTGCCATTGGTGTCATGATATGGTATGCAGGTTATAATGCATTAACGGCACACAATATATCACCGGGTGTAGTTATAGCTTTTACTACTTCCTATGTGAACATGCTGGTGAGGCCCATGAGGCAAATAGCAGATCGCTTTAATACCATTCAAAGAGGTATTGTTGGAGCGGAACGAGTTTTTACCGTTTTGGATTCCAATCATGAAATATCAAATAAAGGAACTGTAAAAAAAGACAAAATTAAAGGAGATATCATTTTTGACCATGTATCATTTTCATACGTAAAAGGAGAAAGTGTTCTTAAAGATCTTTCATTTACGGTTTCCGGTGGAGAAAAAGTAGCAATTGTTGGAGCTACCGGAGCAGGAAAATCAACTATTATAAATTTATTAAGCCGTTTTTATGAAATTTCGGGAGGGCATATATATATAGACGGAACGGATATAAAATCGTATGAATTACACAATTTACGGTCGCACATCGCTGTCGTATTACAAGATGTATTTTTGTTTAATGATACCATTTTAGAAAATATCACTTTTGGAAATAAAGATATAACCTTAGAAGAAGTACGGAAAGCTGCAAAAGAAATTCAAATAGATGATTTTATAATGAGCCTTCCCAATGGTTACGGCTATGAAGTAAGTGAACGGGGAGCTTCCATCTCTTTAGGTCAACGACAATTGATTTCCTTTTTACGGGCTTATTTATATAACCCTTCTATTCTGGTGTTAGATGAAGCAACTTCATCTATAGACACTAAATCAGAGGAATTAATACAAAAAGCTACCGATAAGATTACTAAAAATCGAACTTCCATTATTATTGCTCATCGTTTAGCTACCATACAGAATGCGGACAAAATTATCGTATTAGATCATGGTAAAATAGTTGAAATAGGAAACCATAATTCCTTGTTACAACGAAAAGGGTACTATAGAAAACTTTACGAAGCCCAATTTTCCCAAACTTAAAATTAATACCCATTATAAATTTTTAATATTTACCGGCTAATTATATTTATATATTACTGTTTATTTTATTAAAAATGAATAACAATTCACTTAATAAACAATTTTATTCTTATTATATTTCTAAAATATGTGTGTATACATGTAAATAAACGTAAAAAACAATTATAAAAATTGTTAAATTTGTTGTATAAACAAAAAATATGAAAGATTTACAACAAACTATTGAAAAAGTTTGGAATGACCGTGCATTATTATCGGATAAAGAATATCAAAAAGCAATTCGAGAAGTAATAGAATTGTTAGATTCAGGAAAACTAAGAGTAGCACAGCCGTTAGAAGATGGAAAATGGCAAGTAAATGAGTGGGTTAAAAAAGCGGTAGTATTATATTTCCCTATACAAAAAATGGAAACCTATGAAGTAGGTATTTTTGAGTATCATGATAAAATTCCTTTAAAAACAGGATATGCAGAAAAAGGAGTTCGTGTAGTACCTCATGCAGTTGCAAGAAAAGGAGCATATATTTCCAGCGGTGCGATCTTAATGCCTTCTTATGTTAATATAGGTGCTTATGTAGATGAAGGTACTATGGTAGATACTTGGGCAACCGTAGGAAGTTGTGCACAGATTGGTAAAAATGTACATTTAAGCGGAGGTGTTGGTATTGGCGGTGTTTTAGAACCTTTACAAGCGGCACCGGTTATTATTGGAAATAATTGCTTTATTGGTTCACGTTGTATTGTTGTAGAAGGTGTACATGTTGATGATGAAGCGGTTTTAGGAGCAAACGTTACTTTAACTTCTTCTACTAAAATAATTGATGTTTCAGGAAGCGAACCTAAAGAATACAGAGGATATGTGCCTCCACGTTCAGTAGTAATTCCAGGGTCTATAACTAAAAAATTCCCTGCAGGAGAATATAACGTAAATTGTGCCTTAATTATAGGAACTAGAAAAGAAAGTACAGACAAGAAAACATCGTTAAATGATGCTCTTAGAGAGCATAACGTATCTGTTTAGATATTAATCATATAGTGAAAGCGCTATTAATACAATATAACAATGTTGGAGAAGTATTACTCTCCAGTGTAATTCCTAATAATCTAAAGAAAATCTATCCGGATATTAAGATAGATTTTCTTTGTTATAAAAAATATATTGGAGTTATACAGAGAAATCCTAATATTGACCGTATAATAGCTATAGATACGGAGCATATACGTTCCGTACTTTTCGTATATAAATATATCCAGTTAGTAAGAAGTGAAAAATACGACATACTTATTGATATGTCGCAGAATTTTAACAGTATCTTGCTAACCCTATTTTCAAAAGCAAAGAAAAAATACAGTTTTTTCAATCCTTTATTGGATAAATTTTATGATAAAACCATCTCTAAAGTAGAAGAACCAATTACTCAAACGTGTACTTTATTGGAAGATCGTTTAGTAATCTTACAAGAATTTCTTAAAGATAACCCTATACCTATCGATCCGTTAGCTAAAATATATCTAGCAGAAGATGAAATTGAGGACGCTAAAGAAAAAATGATAAATGCGGGCATACATTTTAAACGACCGGTAATTATGTTGGGTGTTTTGGGTTCAAACATACATAATACTTGGACGGTGGGTAATATGGCAAAACTTATAGATTTTATTTGGGCAAATTATAGAGCCGATTTATTATTTACCTATTTGCCTTCGCAGTATAAACAAGTAAACGAGCTGCTATCTTTACTAAATTCTAATACCAAAGTATTTGTTCAGCCGGTAGGAAAAACAATACGTGAGTATGCCGCTTTTATGCAAAATTGCACTTTATTTATTGGAAATAGCAGTAGATTTGTAATTACGGCAAAAGCTCTGCAAAAACCTACTTTCACCATTTATCCTCCTTATATCAGTAGAAAAGATATTGCCTGTTATGAAAATACTAACTTACACCAAAGTGTCCATTTACACGACTTTTCTCCCAGGCTATACGAAGACTTTTATCAAAATGAATTAAAAAATGACTCGTCTAAATTTTACTTGATGTTGTCGTATGAATTTGTAATAGTAAAAGTTAGAACGTTTTTAAAAGAGCATTTAATTACTTTTAATAAAATAAAATAATAAACAAGCCCACCCTATGATCATAAATGTTCCCCCAATGGGAGTTACAGGGCCTAAAAAACGTAAATTGATATTCCAATAATCAGAAAAAGCCAATAGATAAATACTGAAAGAAAATAGAAATGTACCTATAATCATTCCCCATCCGGCCCATTTTTCCAAACCCGAGCTAAACGATAGAGAAAATCCAATAATTAAAAGAGCCAATGCATGATACATTTGATATTTAACACCCGTTTCAAAGCTTACTAATTTTTCAGCTGAAAGCATTTTTTTAAAAGCATGAGCACCGAATGCTCCTAAAATAATGGAAATTAAACCATAAAAAGCCCCTGCAACAAGAACAATATTTTTCATAATTTTAATTAACTAATTTTCTAATAAATATTTGGTTATAAAATCTTTTTCTAAACTCCAGCCTCTAGCCGGAGAATATTCCCGACCGTAAAAAATAATTTGAATGTGTAAGATATTCCATAATTCTTTAGGAAATAACCGTTTAGCATCTTTTTCTGTTTGTTCAACATTTTTTCCGTTGGTTAATTTCCATAATTTCATAAGTCTGTGAATGTGTGTATCAACAGGAAATGCCGGGTGTCCAAAACCTTGGCTCATGACAACAGAAGCCGTTTTATGACCCACGCCGGGTAAGGCTTCTAATTCCTCAAAACTTTCCGGAACTTCTCCGTTATATTTTTCTACCAAAATAGTAGAAAGTTTATGGATATTTTTGGATTTAGTATTTGATAAGCCAATTTCTTTTATGTATTCTTTGATTTCCCACTCAGGCAATTCAGCCATTTTAAAAGCATTGGGAGCAACTTTGTAGAGAGCAGGTGTAACTTCATTAACCTTCTTATCCGTTGTTTGAGCAGAAAGTAATACGGAAATTAATAAAGTAAATACATCTTGATAGACTAACGGAGCAATAGGGTTTGGATAGAGCTTGTTTAACTCCGTTATTATGTACTCTACTTTTTCCTTTTGTTTCATTAAAGCATATAAATTATAATCTAAAAATACTAAATTTTAAATTAGGTTGATGTTATAGAGAAATAAAATTTCTATTTGTTTTGAAAATGCAAAGAAATATATGTCTTATAAGTATTTTAATAATTTATTATGTATTTGAATTGGATTAGTTGGAGACGATTTAAATTATCGTCATATATAAAAATAATGATCCCGATTCGGAAGAAGATATTTATATCCCAATAAAGAGAAAAAAAATTTAAAATAAATGTATATATCAATTATGAAAAAATTGTTATTTCATCATCCATTGCTTGGGAGTAATTCCATATTTTTTCTTAAAAGCCTCTATAAAATGACTGGGATTTTCATATCCTAAATCATAAGCGATTTCCTGCACCTGTTTAACTTTCAAGTTTAATTTTTCTTTACCGATTTCTAATTTTGTATCCAGTATAAAATGAGAAATTGATTTTCCGTATATTTTTTTAAAACCTTCTTTAATTTTATACTCACTTAAATTAGTAGATTCAGAAAGTTCTTTTAAAGTAGGTGGAGAAGCTATATTCTCCATTAAGACCTCTTTTATTTCATAAATCTTACGAATGAATTTTTCATCTTTTATAGGTAAATGGTATGAAGAAGTAGAGGAATTTGAAGAAAAATAATAAAGTAAGAATTCATGTAATTTTAATGTCAAATAATGATTTTCAAATTCTTGATCTAAGGTAAAATCTTCAAGTTGTGAAATAATTAACTTTTCTTGAATGCTTAAAGGCTTTTCATGATAAAATTTAGTGTAATTGTTTTGAATGAGTAAAGGAAGTTTATCTTTATGTTTGGAAAAAATATCTTCCAGTTTTTGAATAGCTATTACGAAAATGACCAGTTTTGATTTTTTCGATAAACTGATATTAATAGGAATATCTATTTCAGGATGAAAAAGAAGTAAGGAATTCCCTTCATTCATAACACGTAAAGATTCATTTTTAAAATGAAAAGTGGCTCTTCCTTTAGTACAAAGATAAAATTGCACAAACCGTTTGCCAACAGGTTTGGAAATGGTATCAGTCAGAATAGTATAATTATCTATCTGAGCCATATAAATATCCGATCCAATTTTGTTTTCTCTAATTCTACTTTTAAAGGTATTTTTTAAATCCATTACCAAATTCTTTATCTATCAATTTACAACCACAAAATCATGATATTTATCATGTTAATTAACTATTTAGATTAGTTCTAAAATTGTAAAAATTTACTTTTATAGGTATTTTTTTATAAATATAGGTATTTTCTCCATACATGTACTCATAAATTTGCTTGAACAAAATATATGAAAAAGCTTCAGCCTAATAATATTAAAAACTTTTATGCAATAAGTTTGAGCTTTGTAAAGGCAGATACAGAAATTAGAGGAAAATTTAGTTTTTTTCCTGATTTTGTGGAAGAGTTTTCCAACAAAATTAACTCCCTGTCGGATACTCATATTTTCATATTATCCACATGTAACCGTACAGAATTATATTTTCAAACAGAAAACCCGGATTATGTAATTGATATATTTTGCAAGCAAATAAAAGTAGATTCTGCTGAATTTATAAAGTATATAACCATTTATAGAAGAGAAGAAGCCATTAAACATTTTTTAAGAGTTTCAGCAGGTTTAGAAAGTCAAATTATAGGTGATTTTGAAATCATATCTCAAATAAAAACATGGTTTAAAAGATTTAAAAAACATAATTGCACTAATGCTTTTTTGGAAAGATTACTAAACACAGGCATTCAAACCTCAAAAAAAATTAAATATACAACTTCAATAAGTACAGGAATTACGTCTATGTCTTATGCAGCAGTGCATTATATCTTAACTCATTTCACGCAACTATCAGAGAAAAAAATTACCTTGATTGGTACAGGAAAAATTGGTAAAAATACTTGTGAAAATTTAATAAAACATATCAATAATCCTAACATAACAGTACTTAACAGAACCTTTTCTAAAGCGCAAGGAGTAGCCCAAACATTCAATCTAAAGGTGGCAAACTATGAGCAAATGCAAGAACAGGTTATTAATTCAGATATTGTTATTGTAGCAACCGGGGCATCGAAACCTATAATTACAAAAAAAGATTTACTTTCTAATCAACCCATAACTTTAATTGATTTATCCATCCCTTCCAATGTTTGTTTATCTGTAAAAGAAAACAATCATATAACTTTACTAAATGTTGATGATTTGTCCCAAAAAATCAACGAAACACTGGAACTAAGAAATAAAGAAATTCCTATAGCTGAAGGGATTATAGACGAAATGATAAATGAATTTATAATTTGGTCTGAAAATAGAAAATATGCGCCGATCATTCACGCTTTCAAATCAGATTTAGAGAGAATTAAAGAACATCAATTGAAAACATTAAAAAAAGATCAGATGGTAATTTCTGAAGAAGAAACAGAATTATCAAATCGCATAGTACAAAAAATTACCAACAGACTAGCTAACTATCTTATTACTAACCCTGAAAAAGCAGATGACACCATAAATTTATTTACGGAAATGTTTCAACTGCAAGAATATAAAGTATAAAATATTTATGAGCCCTATTCGTATTGGAACACGAAATAGCCCATTAGCAATGTGGCAAGCGTTAAAAGTGCAAAAGAAATTTAAGGAATTAGGTTTCCAAGCTGTAATTGTACCCATTACCTCACATGGAGATAAGAATCTCACACAACCTTTGTATCAAATGGATATTATTGGTGTTTTTACAAGAGATTTGGATATTGCACTTTTAAATGATAAGATAGATGTTGCTGTTCACAGTCTCAAGGATGTACCCACCTTATTACCGGAAGGAATACATTTATCAGCGGTTCTAGAAAGGGATTATGAAGCAGATGTATTAGTTAGAAATCCGAATAAAATAGAAAAACTAAATTCTTATGAAAATTTATATTTAGGAACAGGCAGTTTAAGAAGGAGAGCCTTTTGGAAAGCAAAATATCCAGAAGTAACATTTGGAAATATACGCGGAAATGTACAAACCAGATTATCAAAATTAGATTCAGAAGGTTTTGATGGGACTATTTTTTCACTTGCAGGAATAAAGAGACTAGGTTTACCTTTGGATTATGAAGTATTGGATTTTATTATTCCGGCTCCGGCACAAGGTGTAGTTGGCATTACCTCTTTGGAAAAAAACAGAGAATTAACAGAATTGGTGAGAAAAATTAATCATAAGGACACTCAAATCTGTATAGATATTGAAAGGGATTTTTTAAATAGCATTGAAGGAGGCTGTACCGCGCCCATAGGAGCTTTAGCCAAAATTAAAAATAATCACGTATATTTTAAGGCTGGGATAGTTTCTTTAGACGGGACTAAAAAAGTACTTCTAGATGAAAGTTTTCCAATTTCAGAATCATATGAAAAAGGAAGAATACTTGCCTTAAAAGCTAAAAAAATGGGCGCTGAAGAGATAATAAACGAAATTAAAGCCTATAGAGAATAAGTAATAAAATTACTTATTCTTTAACTCTGCCATTCGTACTGCAACTACCCCTGCTTCTACCCCTTTATTTCCTAATTTTCCACCACTACGATCTAAAGACTGTTGTACATGATCATCTGTAAGTACGCAAAATACCACCGGTGTATCCATGTGTGTATTTAAATACGTAACACCATCCGTAACAGTTTTACATACATAATCAAAATGAGCCGTTTCGCCTCTTATAACGCATCCTATTACAATAACTGCATCATAAAGCTTTGTGTTACATAGTTTGTTTGCACCGTATACTAATTCAACAGATCCGGGTACGAATATAGAATCAATATCAGATTCTTTAGCACCTAAATCAATTAAAGTATCAACAGCTCCTTTGTGTAAGTTATAAGTAACTTCAGAATTCCAATCTGAAATAACAATACCGAAACGATAGGCTCCGGCATTGGGTAAATTTTCTTTATTATAGATAGATAAGTTTGTTGTTGCCATTATTGTTTTCCTGTTGCGTATTTAAGTCTTTCGATATATGCGTCTACTTCTCCTGAAGCATCTACATCTGGAAATTTATCTTTAATATTTTGAAAAAATTCTAAGGCTTTTTCGTTTTGGTTTAAAGACATAGCTAATATACCGGCTTTTTTACTGAATTGATAAACAGTGGCTGCATTTGAACTTTCATTAGCAGCTTTAGTCATATAATTTAGTGCTTCATCTGTGTTATTAAGTTCGGCATAAGTATCAGCAATAGCGCCATATTTAACGGCTTTTAAATCTTTGTCAGAAGTATCAAATTGGTTAAAATGGTCCAATGCATTTTGATAGTTTCCTTTTTTAAATTCGGCTATTCCGGCATATAAATGAGCAAATTTTCCTGCTTTTGTAGATCCATATTCTTCAGCGATGTCAATAAAACCGGAAACTCCGCTGGATTTTCCACCTAATGCCTGATCTGATTTTCCTTCATCATATAAATTTTGAGCGTCTACCAGTAAATCGGAGGCCTCAATATTTTTTGGAGTTACTACATAATTATCATAAATAACATATCCTAAAACTGCGATAATTACAATAGCAAAAAAAATACCTATCGGTTTTGCATACTTTTGTAAGAATTTTTCACCATCTAAGGCAGAAGTATTTAAAGAATCTAAAATTTCTTTAGTTGCGTAATTGTGCTTTCCTTTATGTTTTGACATGTGTCTGAATATGTTTTTAGTGCGCTAAAATAGGCATTTATAAATTGAAATCCAAATTTTTAATGGCCTCGCATTCTAAGTAGGTTTCGAATTTTTCCCGTGAGATTTCAACGGCTCCAAGTTGTTCCAGATAAGAAGAATAAATTTGACAATCAATAATTTTATATTGATTAGAATATTTTTGGATGAAATAGGTAAATCCGCATTTTGAAGCATTACTGATTTTTGAAAACATACTTTCTCCGCAAAATACGGTATGTAAATCTATACCGTAAAATCCTCCCACCAAATTATGGTTTTTCCAAACCTCAACACTTTTTGCCAATCCCCTTTCATGCAAGTTACAATAAGCATGGAACATTTCTTCGGTAATCCAAGTTCCTGCTTGACCTGTTCTTTTAATGGAAGCACATTGTTTAATTACTTCCGGAAAACATTGGTTTTCCGTAAATTCAAAATACTCTTGATTCAGTAATTTCTTAGTTGATTTAGAAATTTTTAAATTTTTTGGATAGAGTACAAATCTGGGATCCGGAGACCACCATTGTATAATTTCCTTAGGATTATACCAAGGAAAAATCCCCGATTTGTATGCCAGAAGTAATCTTTCCGGTGTTAAATCTCCACCTATGGCAAGAAGTCCGCTTTCATCAGCCAAAGAGATATCGGGAAATTCTAATTTTTGTGTTAACCGGTACATACGTATAAAAAAAGCACCTTTTTTAGCGGTGCTTGAATAATTTTTAAATATATGAGTATTTTATTAAAACGGTAAATCATCATCCTCTTCTTCTTGCATACTTGGAGCAGATGGTGCAGGAGATATATGTGCGGAAGGAGGAACCATAGGATTATCTTGTCCCATTCCGGAAGAAACAGGCATTAATTTTTCAATTCTCCAGCCGGTTATGCTGTTGAAATATTTAGTTTCACCTTGTGGATTAACCCATTCACGGCCTCTGATATTAATTGATACTCTTACATCATCTCCTACATTAAAAGAATTAATGATATCTACCCGATCTCCTAAAAGCTCAATTAAAATATGCTGAGGATATTGTTCTTCCGTAGTTAACACTACTTCTCTTTTTCTGAATCCGCTATCAAATGTTTGAATATCAGATATTAATTTTATTCTTCCTGCTATTTCCATATCTACTGTTTTTAGTTTAGAATACAAAATTAAAAAATAATTTTCAGCGAAAAAAAAAGATATTACCGGGTTTTTAATAAAAAGAAAAGGATCCCAAAAAGGATCCTCGTATATTGTAAATCAAAGAAAAGTATTTTATTTTACTTTTTGATCCATTAATTGCATAAATTGATCTAGTTTAGGAAGAATTACAATTTCAGTTCTTCTGTTAACTGCTTTATTTTCAGGATTTGTATTAGGAACTTTTGGTTGATATTCTCCGTGACCTCCGGCAAGTAATCTGGCAGGATCCACTCCGAATTTAGTTTGTAACATTTTAACAACTGAGGTTGCTCTCATGGCACTCAAATCCCAGTTATCTCTTATACAACCTGCAGCAGAATTTTTAAATTGATCATTGTCAGTATATCCCTGAACTTGAACATCATAATCTTTGTAATCATTGATAATTTTAGCTACTTTTTCCAATACATTTTCTGCAGTTGGAAGCACATCATAACTACCGGATTTATAAAGCATTTTATCTGATAATGAGATGAATACTACTCCTTTTTGAACTTGAACGTCTACATCACTGTCATTTAAATTATCTAGAGAACGTTTTAATTTATTAGATAAAGCAAGATTTAAAGAATCATTTTTTGCACGAGCTTCTGTCAAACGTTTAATATACGCATTAGATTCATTAATTTGACTAATTAATTTGTCTATATTAACAGTTCCGGCTTTTCCGGTAGCCATACAGTCGGCTAAATTTTGTTGTAATACGTCATTTTGTTTACGTATCAAATTCATTTGTTCTTCCAAAGATTTGTTTCTCTCTTTTAAAGAAGTGATCGAACGATCTTTTTCAACATTTCTTTCTAGACAAGATTCATAATTAGCTTTTGCCTGTTCAAATTCTTTTCTACTTACACAAGACATTGCTAATAAGCCAATAGAAGATAGCAATGCTAATTTAATAATTTTCATATCTTTTATATTATATATATTTTATTAAAAAATCTGTAAAAACAATTAATCAAAAAGTAGATCGTTAAAGGCTACTCAGGATAATTTTAATGGTAAAAATAGTAAATTAAAATTAAAAATGGTATAAATACTGATATAAAAATTGAAAACAAAGGATTCTTAAGTTGCTTTGTAAAAAATTGTACTTTTGTATTTATTAATGCTTATAACAGTATGCTATACTACAGAGATAAAGGAAAAGGTAAAGTTATAGTTTTTTTACACGGTTTCTTAGAAAATTCAAGAATGTGGAGGTTTTTTCAAAATAATTTATCCAAGAAATACAGAGTTATAGCCATTGATTTACCGGGTCATGGAAGATCTTCTAAAAAAACAAATGAAGTCAACAGAATGGAAGATATGGCCAAAAAAGTAAACAATGTTTTGGAGCATTTGAAAATAGATGATGTAATAATTATAGGCCATTCGATGGGAGGATATGTAGCATTGGCCTTTGCAGATTTATATAAGTATAAAGTTTCCGGATTGGGATTATTTTATTCTACCACATTACCGGATGATGAAATAAAAAAAGAACAAAGATTAAAAGCTGCCGAAGTAGTAGTTAAAAATCCTAAAGAATTTTTCCGTTTATCAATTCCTAATTTATTTGCTCCTGAAAATGTTCCCCTTATGCAATCAGAAATAAAAACAGCAATTTCTTGGGCTAAACATGCTTCTTTAACAGGGATATCAGCTGCTTTAAAAGGCATGAGGTTACGTAAAGACAGGACAGATGTTTTAAGGAATTTAGACAAACCCATCTTACTCATTTTGGGTAAATATGATACTGCAATTAAAAATGCCGAATTAATAAATAAATTAGAAGGTACAGAACATCTTTCTATTTTTGAGATTTCTACCGGACATATGGGAGCATTAGAGGCACCTGAAGAATGCTTAGAAATTATGGAATTCTGGTTAAATCAAAATTTTAATTGATGTCATTATTACAATTACTTATATGTAGTGTAAAATGAGTAAGAATTATTATTTGTAATTTTGTATTAGTGTAAACCTATTTATTTGTTTAATAGTATGATAAAGGTATCGCAAGAAGCAGAAAAAAAAATCATTGAATTGATGAAAGAAAGTGGTTTTGACAGTACCAAAGATTTCGTAAGAGTAGGAGTAGCAAGCGGGGGGTGTTCGGGATTGTCATATAAGCTTAATTTTGATCACAATCAAAACCCTGAAGATAAAGTCTTTGAAGATAAAGGAATTAAGATATTGGTTGATAAAAAATCCTTTCTTTATTTAGTAGGAACTACGTTAGAGTACTCCGGAGGTTTAAATGGAAAAGGTTTTGTTTTTAACAATCCCAATGCTCAAAGAACCTGTGGGTGCGGTGAAAGTTTTGCTGTTTAAAAGAATAAAAAAGTATATAAAAAAACCTTCTTTTTAAAAAGAAGGTTTTTTTATAGCTATTAATTACTTACATTTATTTCTTCATTACTTCAGCAGCCATGCTATCTAACTTTCTTACGAAATCATTAAATTTATTTAATTCTTTAGGGTTTGAAGACAATTCTTCACTTATAATTTTTCTAGTAATAATTAATTTTTGATTTTTCTTGGTAAGCTCTGTTAATTTATTAATATCTTTTGCATCGGCAGCATTAATATATTGATCAATATACGATTTATAATCTACCAAAAACTTTTGTATTTTAGCGTCTGAAAATTTAGGAATGTCTTGGTTTAAAATTTCACTTACAGTGTCTGTAGATAAGTCAATAGGTTCTTCCTTTATTATATTTGAATTGGATTCCGTTATTTGTTGATTTTCAGTTGTTTTTTGGTCGTTTTTACAAGATTGAAAAGTAATTGTATTAACAATAAATAAAGATAAAATTATTTTCTTCATATAAAAATTTATTTTCGGCTAATGTATAAAAAAATGATTCAAAAATTATAAAAAGATACTTATTAGTAGTTTTATGAAATATTTATTATAATTTATTATATATTTATTTTAAATAATTTATAATTAGTCTAATACATGCTTAATTTATAATTTTAATTTTAAATATTTATAATTTTATTAAACATTTTTTTTAATTAATATAGCTTAATAAAATACTTGATTTTATTCTATTATTCAAAAACCATCTCTAGTTTAAAATTTAAAATTCCATTATTTAAAAAATCTATCAATGTGTATTTATAATGTTTGATAAACTCAGTATTTTTGCACATAGAACCAATCCAAGTTTAATAAAGATGGCTGAGCTGTCTTCGAATCAAATCAATTGATAAAATGAGCAGAGCAAAATATACAGAAGAAGAATTACGGTTAGACCTTGAACAAAAAGATTATGAATATGGTTGGACCACGGATTTGGAATATGAAGATTTCCCTACCGGATTAAATGAAGATATAGTTCGTGAAATTTCCAAAAGAAAGAATGAACCGGAATGGATGTTGGAATGGAGATTAGACTCTTTTAAATTATGGAAAGAAATGAAAGCTCCTCATTGGGCTAATGTTACTTTTAAAGAGCCTGATTTCAATAATATAAAATATTATGCGGCACCTAAACAGAAAAAAGAATTAACGAGTTTAGAAGAAGTAGACCCGGAATTATTGAATACTTTTGACAAACTAGGCATTCCGTTAGAAGAACAAAAAAGATTAACAGGTGTAGCAGTAGATGCGGTAATAGATAGTGTTTCAGTTAAAACAACCTTCACAGAAACATTGGCTGAAAAAGGAATTATTTTTTGTTCTATTAGCGAAGCCATTCAAAATCATCCGGATTTAGTTAGAAAATATTTAGGAAAAGTAGTGCCTAAAAGCGATAATTTTTATTCTGCTTTAAATTCGGCAGTTTTTTCAGATGGTTCGTTTTGCTATATACCAAAAGGAGTGAAATGTCCGATGGAACTTTCTACCTATTTTAGAATTAATCAATCCGGAACCGGTCAATTTGAAAGAACACTTCTAATAGCCGATGAAGGAAGCTATGTTTCCTATTTGGAAGGATGTACAGCACCTCAAAGAGACGAAAATCAATTACATGCAGCCGTGGTTGAATTAATCGCTTTAGACGGAGCAGAAATAAAATATTCAACCGTTCAAAATTGGTATCCGGGAGATAAGGATGGTAAAGGAGGTATTTATAACTTCGTAACCAAAAGAGCTCTTTGCGAAAAAAACGCTAAAATTTCTTGGACACAAGTTGAAACGGGTTCTGCTGTAACATGGAAATATCCATCCTGTATTTTGAAAGGGGATAATTCAATTGGAGAATTTTATTCAATAGCAGTAACTAATAATTGTCAACAGGCAGATACAGGTACAAAAATGATCCATATTGGAAAAAATACACGATCAACAATCATATCAAAAGGAATTTCTGCAGGTAAATCACAAAACAGCTATCGAGGATTAGTTAAAGTTTTACCTCAAGCAGATAATGCAAGAAATTTCTCTCAATGTGATTCTTTGCTGATGGGTAATAATTGTGGAGCTCATACCTTTCCCTATATTGAAATAAAAAATAAATCTGCCCAAATGGAACATGAAGCCACAACCTCCAAAATAGGTGAAGATCAGATTTTTTATTGCAACCAGCGAGGTATTGATACGGAAACTGCAATAGCATTAATTGTTAATGGATTTAGTAGAGAAGTACTTGATAAGCTTCCTATGGAATTTGCAGTAGAAGCAAAAAAATTACTGGAAATTTCGTTAGAAGGCAGTGTTGGATAAAAGCGTTGCATAAATATATATTGTTCAGAAAAAAAACTTTCTATGGTATAGAAAGTTTTTTTTATTTGGTTTTTTTTCAACTATTTTTAAAAATTGATTTTATACGTGCCGGTTACCGATCGAGTACCTGCATTACCTTTTACGTATTGTTTAATCCATTTAATGCCTGTATTCAATAAACAAGTATTATTTATCCCTGACTTTCGACTAACAGAAATAACATTTCCATTTTTATCAAGAGTATAGGAAAAAATAATAGTTCCGGAACCATTGCAACTATGTTCGGGAACTTTTCCGCCTCTTCCCATAGTGCCCGGAATGAAGCTGACTAATTTTCTTCCGTTACCAATACCCTCGCCACCGCTTCCGTTGCCTCCTGTTTCTACTCCTTGGTTTTGACCCGGTCTTCCTCCGGTCCCTTCACCGGTGGAAAATGTTCCTGTTCCTTTACCTTTTATTAAATTTCCTAGAGCGGCATTTCCTTTGGGATTACCTCCTGTAGAACTCTTATTTCCTACACCTGCTACTGTTTTGGATTTAGTTTTATTTGGGATAGTTTTTGAGTTAATTTTAGTTACAGGTTTGGTTTTATCCTTTTTCTTAATTACCGTTTTTTTAGCAGGTTCGGGAACAATATCTTTGGTTTCGTTCTGATTGGCTAAAATAGGTTTGTTTTCTTCTTCTTGTTTTGAATTTTGGGAAGATTTATCTTCAAGATTTGTTACTGATTGTACTTCTCCACCTTCACCCGATAAAACATCTTGATCAATAGGCTCTTCATCCCCTAAACCCACTTCATCAGTACCAAAATTAGCACCCATATCATCCATATCAAAGTTTATATCAATATAAGCAGGAGGAGTCATAGTTAAAAAAACGGTTTTATAAGTTAAAATAAATAATAATATGGCGGCTGAAATTATTAGAGTAATAATACCGCTAATTAACTTCTCCTTTTTATTATCATAATACTTAATTTTATAACTATCACTCATAGCTTATTTTTCCTCTTGAGTATGCGGATTCGTCGCAATTAAAACTTTGTATTTATTTCTATTGGCAATATCCATTAAAAAAACAACATCTTTGTGTAAAGCCTCTTCATCTGCTGCAATAACAAAAGTAGGAGATGGATTGGCGTTAAATATCGTTTTTAAGGTGGGCTCGATTTCGTTTTTAGCTATTAATTTTTTATTTAAAAAATATTTTCCATCCATAGAAACCCCTATATAAACTCTTTCAGCGGGCATTTCCTGACCTTTGGCAGTTGGCAATTTTATATTTAAAGCAGACTGATTTGCAGATGCAGTAAGCATAAAAAATGTAAGCAATAAAAATATTACATCTGTTATGGATGCCATGCTGAATTCCGGAGTAACTCTATTTCTACTTCGTAATTTCATAAATTAATGAGTAACAGGTTTGTTTAATATATCCAGAAAATCAATAGCGGTAAGCTGTAATGCATGTACACTTCTATCAATACGAATAACCAAAATGTTATAGAATAAATACGCCAATAAACCAACAATTAATCCCGCAGCAGTATTTGCCATAGCAGAATAAATACCACCGGCTAACATTTGAGCGCTGGCTTGATCTTGTGCGCTGGTAGCAAAGAAAGCAATGATCATTCCGATTACCGTACCCAAAAAACCTAGCATGGGAGCGGCTCCTGAAATAGTACCTAAAACACCTACATTTTTTTCCAATTCAAAGATTTCCAACTGAGCTGTGTTCTCTATAGCATCACTAATATCCCGAGTAGGTTTACCAATTCTCATTAATCCTTTATAAAGCATTCTACCTTCAGGGGTATGAGTTCTTTTGCATAAATCTAAGGCTGCGTTGATATTACCCTGATGAATAAGATCTTTAATATCATTAAGAATGGAAGAATTTTTATTTGAAAACTTTTTTAAGGTTAGAAAACGTTCAAAGAAAATATAAAGAGAAAGCATGAAAAGCAAGAAAAGGCAGATCATTACAAATATACCTATAGGTCCTCCATGTGTAAACATTTCTAAAAGGGAAAATTGTTTTTCATTAATTTCTCCACTTTGTGCAAGTATTTTTTCTGCGGTCTTTAAAGAATCATTCATATAAATCCTTTTTTTTTGTATAAAAGTTTTTTAAATTATTTGTGCAAAGGTAGGAATTATTGTTAGTCTTTTCTTAAATATAATCATATAAGATTAGAAGTAAAATGGTATCTTCGCGTTGTTAATTCTTAAAATGAATGAGAGATACTAACACTAGTAAAGGAAAAGAATTTATAGCTGTCATTCAGGATAATAAAACAGGTAAGGTTTTAACATCCGGTCAATGCACCTATGCGTTGCTAAAAAAAACTCAGGCAGAAAAAAAAATTTATTTTGTTGGTGATTTTTTTGATGATTTATACACAGCAGAAGAATTTTTATGGAACAAAGATAAGACTGTGATATTAATCAAAGTTAAAACCAACAAAGATTCAGATAAATATTTACCAACAACGGATTTCTTGGAAGAAAATAGAAATTCCTATTCCTATTTAAGTATTTTAGAAAAAAAAATAGGAAAAAGCATTAAAGGAGAAAAGCAAAATACACATATTACTACTGTTTTAAAGAAAGGCAAATCCAAAATTGCGCAAAAATTTGGAGAAGAAGCAGTAGAGTTAGTAATTGAAGCAGCTAAGGAAAACGATAAATTATTTAAAGATGAAGCTGCAGATGTTTTTTATTATTATCTGATATTGCTGCAGGAAAGAGGATTTTTACTAGACGATATTTTAAAGCAATTAAAGCTACAACGAAGAAAAATTTAAAGTTCTTCCTCCTTAATCTGTTCAATTTCGATTCCTGCCTCCCTTAAAAAATCAATGCCACTCGTATCAGAATACTCATTAATATATACCAAACGCTTAATACCTGCCTGATGAATCAATTTGCTGCATTCGCGACAAGGAGAAAGTGTAACATAAAGAGTAGCTCCTATGCAGGATTGTGTAGATGCAGCCACTTTAAGGATGGCATTGGCCTCAGCATGCAAAACATACCATTTGGTAGTTCCCGTTTCGTCCTCGCATATATTTTCAAAACCTGTAGGAGTACCATTATATCCGTCAGAAATAATCATACGGTTTTTAACAATTAAAGCTCCTACCTTCTTTCTTTCACAATAAGATAATTTACCCCATTCTTGAGCCATGCGTAAATAAGCAATATCATATTTTGTTTTCATAAGCTAAAAATACATTTTTTTACTAAAAGGCTTGACTTATTTATTGATACTTTTTTATTTTTTTAACAGTTATTAAAAAGGGAAATACAGATATATAAAAAAAGTATTTATGAATAATTTAAATTATTTGGAATAATTATTGTCATAAACAAAAGATAAAATATGTTATAATTAAATAATAATACATTTAACACGGAAAAATTTTGTTATGGAAAATCTATTAGATTCATTAAAGAAAATTATTACACCCGAAGCTGTTTCTAATATATCTTCAGAATTGGGAGAAGATACAGGAAAAGTTACATCAGCAATAAAAACAGCCGTTTCCAGTTTATTCGGTGCAGTTCTAGAAAAAGGTAATGATAATAAGTTAGAAAATATATTGAAACAAGCGGGAAATATTCCTTCCATTTCTAATGTAAAAGGATTGTTTTCCGGACAAGCAGATGCTGAAACACAAAAATTAAGTTCGGGCTTTTTAAATAATCTTTTTGGAGATAAATTAGGAAACTTTTCTTCTCTGATATCTTCTTCATCAGGCTTAAAAAGTGAAAGTACTACCAAACTAATGGGAGTTATATCACCATTAGTAGCAGGATTTTTAGGACAAAAATTATTAGCAGGAGGAAATTTCAAAGGCTTATTAGGACAGATAAATTCAGAAAAAAATGGTTTTTTATCATCAATACCTTCAGGTTTAGCCGGTATTTTAGGAGTTTCTTCACTATCAGGATTAGGAGATTCTTTTCTTAACAAAGTTTCATCTCAAACTAAAGAAACTGCAGAAAACGTAAAAGAAAAAGTAGAAGATACCTATCATGAATATAAAGATAAAATGGAAAAACATTCCGGTGGCGGTTGGTTAAAATGGCTTATCATATTTTTACTTGCGGGTATTCTAATCATTTGGTTATTTTCTAAAAATGGATGTTCTAAAGGGAAAGGTACTACAACTCCGGTAAACGATTCCATCCAAAAAGTAGAGCCTAATGCAAATAATAGAGACACAGTTTCAGCTAATAGTACTAATCCAACAGATCATAAAATAAAAGAATTACTTCCGATTACTTTGCCAAGCGGAACAGTTATCAATGCTTTTCCCGGAGGAATAGAAGACAAAATGGTCAATTTTTTGCAATCCGATGAATATAAAAATGCTACCAACGACGATTTAAAAAATAAATGGTTTGATTTTGATGCCATCAATTTTGAATTTGGAAGCGGAACAAAATTAACGCCTGAATCGGAAACACAAGCAAAAAATATTGGAATTATACTTAAAGAATTTCCTGATGCAAAAGTTAAAATTGGAGCTTATACAGATAAAAAAGGAAATGACCAAGATAATTTAAAATTGTCACAAGAAAGAGCAAATACTGTAAAGGAAATATTTATTAAAAATGGATTTGGAGATAGAGTTGACGGTGCTGAAGGATATGGTTCCAAATTTGCAACAGTTGATGCAAACGCTTCCGATGAAGAAAGAGCTAAAGACAGAAGAATTTCTTTACGTTTTGAAAAATAAAATTTAGACGATTAATTTAAAAAAACTATTATATAACTGTAGCAATAGGATAAATATGTAAGAATCTAATAAAAGAGTAAAACCTTAAGAATTCTATTCGTAACCCATTCTTTATTTTATATAAATGAATGGGTTTTTTCTTTTAATTTAAGAATAATATCTAGTATTTGTAAACTCAGCACATAGCTAAATAGTCAATTTATATGCATAGCAAGAACAAAATATATAAAGTAAAGTACACTATTAAATCACGCTCATAATTAAATAATAATCTAAATATAAATTAAAGAAAAACATAAAATCGGATGAAATATTTTGTATTATAAAAAGATAATTAGTATTTTTGTTAAAATAATTAAGTAAAGTGAAAACAATATTTTTAAATAATATATCTTGGTGGTGGTGCTCTCAGCTTCAATAGCCGTGGGCAGTAAGGTATATTATTTTAAATAAAATAGTAAAAGAATAAGAAAAACCTACCGTGTTCACGGTAGGTTTTTTTGTTTTTTGAAATGATTAATTACATAAAATGAAAAAAATGAAGCATACATATAGTGTAAACCAAGAAGGTTACTATGGAGAATTTGGAGGAGCTTATATTCCTGAAATTCTTTATGAAAATGTGGAGATTCTAAAAAACAATTATTTAAAAGTATTAAATGACCCAAAATTTCAAAAAGATTACCACGATTTACTAAGAGATTATGTAGGAAGGCCCTCACCTTTATATTTGGCAAAAAGACTGTCTCACAAATACGGATGTAAAATCTACTTAAAAAGAGAAGATTTAAATCATACCGGAGCGCACAAAATCAACAATACAATAGGTCAAATATTATTGGCGCAAAGAATGGGTAAGACCCGAATCATAGCTGAAACCGGAGCGGGTCAACATGGAGTTGCCACGGCTACAGTTTGTGCTCTAATGAATTTGAAATGCGTAATTTACATGGGAAAAGTGGATGTGGAAAGACAAAAGTTGAATGTTGAAAAAATGCAAATGTTAGGAGCAGAAGTACTACCCGTAACGAGTGGAAATATGACCTTAAAAGATGCTACTAATGAAGCAATTCGCGATTGGTGTTCAAATCCGAAAGACACGTATTATATTATAGGTTCCACCGTAGGTCCTCATCCTTATCCGGATATGGTTGCTCGTTTACAATCAGTCATCAGTGAAGAAATTCGCAAACAACTGTTAGAAAAAGAACAAAGAGAAACCCCCGACTATTTGATAGCATGTGTAGGAGGAGGAAGCAATGCTGCCGGAACCATCTATCATTTTTTAAATGAACCTTCGGTAAAGATTGTCTTAGCTGAAGCAGCAGGAAAAGGATTAAACTCCGGAGAATCTGCTGCGACGATCCATTTAGGAAGATTAGGAATCATTCACGGAAGCAAAACATTACTCATGCAATCAGAAGATGGACAAATAGAAGAACCGTATTCTATATCGGCCGGATTGGATTATCCGGGAGTAGGTCCCCTTCATGCCCATTTGTCAAAAACCAAACGTTCGGAAGTTCTGGCAATCACAGATGAGGAAGCTCTAGATGCAGCCTTTGAATTAACAAGATTAGAAGGTATAATTCCCGCCATTGAGTCGGCACATGCCTTAGGAGTATTGAAGAAAAAGAAATTTAAAAAGGAAGATATTATTGTGATCTGTCTATCGGGAAGAGGAGATAAAGATATGGAAACATACATAAAAGTTCAGGAAAATCGAAACGAATAAAATATGAAAATACAGGTAAAAACTAAGAAATTATTAGCAGACTTACAAACTCCGGTGGGAATATATTTAAAAATAAGGGATGCTTTTCCTGAATCTGCCTTACTCGAAAGTTCTGATTTTCATGGAGGAGAAGACAGCTCATCTTTTATTGCGATGGATCCTTTAGCTAAATTTAAAGTAAAAGACTATGAAATTACAACGGAAATAAACGGGCAAACAAAAATCAAAAATTTAGAACAACCTTTAGTTAACGAATTGAATGATTTTATTAAAAGCTTTCAATTACAAGGAGAGAATCCTGCTAAAATTAATGGTTTTTTTGGATATACTTCCTATGATAGTATTCAATATTTTGAATCCGTTGATCCTAAAAATAAAAAATATGAAAATGCGGATATTCCTGAATTATTTTACATTTTTTACCGATTTATATTAGTTATTAATCATTTAAAGAATGAATTAACCATAGTTGAAAATATTCCCGAAGGGGGAAAATCAGATATTCATCAACTAGAAGCCTTATTGCAAAATAATAATTTTGCTTCCTATAATTTTAAGATCAAAGGAGATGAAAAAAGTTTTATTTCCGATGAAGAATATATAGAGTCTGTAAAAAAAGGGATTGCACATTGTAAAAGAGGAGATGTCTTTCAGATTGTTCCTTCACGGTGTTATTCACAAGCATTTACCGGCGATGATTTTAAAGTATATCGAGCGTTACGATCCATTAATCCGTCTCCCTATCTTTTTTATTTCGATTTTGGTTCTTTTCGAATATTCGGATCATCCCCCGAAACGCATTGTAAAATAAACAAAGGACGAGCATATATTGATCCTATAGCCGGAACTTATAAAAGAACCGGAGATGATGAAAAAGACAGAAAACTTTCAGAAAAACTCTTACAAGATGAAAAAGAAAATGCAGAACATGTTATGTTGGTAGATTTAGCAAGAAATGATCTGAGCCGAAATTGCCATGAGGTCCAATTAGAGTTTTTTAAACGAGTACAGTATTTTTCACATGTGATACATTTAGTTTCCCGTGTGAGTGGAATTGTGGATGAAAATAAAAACAGTATTTCTGTATTTGCAGATACATTTCCTGCAGGAACCTTATCCGGAGCACCCAAAGTTAGAGCCATGCAATTGCTGCACGATATAGAAAAGCATATGCGGGGAATATATGGAGGATGCATCGGGTATATTGGTTTAGACGGAAATTTAAATCAAGCAATTACCATCCGGTCATTTTTAAGCAAAAATAATGTATTGTATTATCAAGCAGGGGCGGGCGTTGTATCCAAGTCAAATCCGGAAGAAGAGTTAAAAGAAGTAAATAACAAGTTAGGAGCGCTTAAAAAAGCAATTGATCTGGCAGAAATTTTAAAAAATTAATTATATATGAAAGCTTTACTTATTATCGATATTCAAAATGACTATTTTGAAGGAGGAAAAAATCCTCTAAATAATTCTATACAAGCTTGTGAACAAGCAAAAAACATTTTAGAAAAGTTCAGAAAAGAACAATGGCCGGTAGTCCATATACAACATGTATCTTCAAGGTCGGATGCTACTTTTTTCCTTCCTCATACTCAAGGGGTAGAAATACATTCCCATGTTAAGCCGAAAGAAGAAGAAACCGTCATCATCAAGAATTTTCCAAATAGCTTTATAAATACAGATCTTCAAGATACTTTAAAGAAACTTAAAGTTGATGAACTTGTAATTTGCGGAATGATGACCCATATGTGTGTGGATGCAACTACTAGAGCAGCAAAAGACTTAGGCTATTCTTGTACTTTAATAGGCGATGCTTGTGCAACCCGAGATCTTGAAATTAAGGGAGAAAAAATACAAGCTAAAGAAGTTCAAAATTCATTTTTAGCAGCCTTAAGTTATTACTATGCCGATGTACAAACGGCTAACCAATTCTTAAATTCATGTTCTAAGTAAATATATGATGAAACTATTGGTTTTAGATAATTATGATTCATTTACCTATAATTTGGTTCACTTAATTAAAGAATTGAATTATACGGAAGTAAATGTATTTAGGAACGATCAAATCGCGGTATCAGAAGTAGCAGACTATGATAAAATAATATTGTCACCGGGACCGGGAATACCTTCCGAATCAGGAATATTGCTCCCATTAATCAAACAATATGCTCCAACTCATTCGATTTTAGGGGTGTGCCTAGGAGAACAAGCTATAGGAGAAGCTTTTGGTGCTAAATTGACCAATTTGGAAGATGTGTATCATGGAGTAGCAACGAAAATAAGAATAATAGATGAAGACTATATATTCAAAGGTATTTCTGAAGAAATGGAAGTTGGGAGATACCATTCGTGGATTGTAGATAATCAAAATTTTCCGGATGAACTTCAAATTACGGCCGTCGATCATGATAATCAAATTATGGCTATAAAACATAAGCATTATGATGTCCACGGAGTTCAGTTTCATCCTGAATCCATACTTACTCCGAAAGGCAAAAACATTTTAAAAAATTTTTTAGAAAATTAAGTTGATATGAAACAACTATTAAACAGACTCTTTGAGCATCAATATTTAAACCGAGAAGAAGCGAAAGAAGTATTGACTAAAATGGCCGCGAAAGAATATAATGAATCTCAGATTGCCGCTTTTATAAGCGTTTTTCTTATGAGAAATATTAGCATCGATGAATTTTTCGGTTTTAGGGATGCCCTTATGGATTTATGTACGGATGTTTCATCATTAGCCGCATATGATCCTATAGATATCGTAGGTACGGGAGGGGATAATAAAAATACGTTTAATATTTCTACTCTTTCTTGTTTTGTGGTAGCCGGTGCCGGATATAAAGTTGCAAAGCATGGAAATTATGGCGCAACTTCTGTTAGTGGAGCTTCCAATGTGATGGAACAACACGGAGTTAAATTTACTGCAGATATCAGTAAACTTGAACGATCATTAGATCAATCCAACCTGGCCTTTTTACATGCTCCTTTATTCAATGATGCCATGAAGGTGGTAACACCCATAAGAAAAGCATTAGGAGTTCGTACATTCTTTAATATGCTGGGACCTGTAGTGAATCCAATAAAGCCTAAAAGAAATGTATTAGGAGTATTTAACCTTAAAATGTCTCGTTTATATTATTATATCTATCAAAATACCGATTGTAATTATACGGTCGTACATAGTTTAGACGGGTATGATGAAATATCCTTAACCGATAATTTTAAAGTGGTTACCCATTTAGGGGAACATATCTATTCTCCCGAAGATATCGGTTTGGAAAGATGTACGCAACCGGAGTTGGACGGAGGAAAAACACCTGAAGAAGCTTCAAAAATTTTTGATAATGTATTAAATAATCAAGCAACCAAAGCCCAAAAAAATGCTGTGATAGCTAATTCGGCATTTGCCATACACAATATAAATCCCAAATTAACTATTGAAGAATGCATCAATCAAGCGAGAGAATCTTTGGAAAGCGGAAAAGCGAAACAAACTTTTCAAAAGTTTTTAAGCCTGAATAATTAGGTTTAATAAGAATAAAAAAGATGAAAAAATTAATACTTATAACATTTATCTTGTGGAATCTAGTATCCTATTCTCAAATAAAAGAAAGAGATCAAAACTTAATTGGATTTTGGCAAGGTACAGAAAAAGGAACTCGAGAAGGAGGAATACGTAACTATTGGATTAAGCAACGGAATATTGACGGAACTTTTCTTTTGTTGAAAATTCAATTGTTGGGAGGAATTGAAGAAAGAGCGATTGTAGATAAAGGGGAATGGTGGACGGAAAAAGGTAATTATTATGAACTTCATTTTACTAGTAAAACAATTGATACCTATTTTTATTATTTTCCTGATCAACAACAAGTTCAGTTTAGAAGAGGACAAATAAACGGAGATTCTGTTGATTTAGATGATGAATTTGTAGAAAAAAAAGTAGTTGATGAGGATAGTAACTCATTCATTGAACCATAAAAGAAAAAAAATGCCTACTATTTTAGATAAAATTATTGATTGTAAAAGGATTGAAATTGAAAAATCCAAAAGGAAAATTTCAATTAAAGATCTGGAAAATAAAATACAAAATGTAAAGAAAAGACAATCGTTTAAAGAATCCATACAAAGATCTTCAACCGGTATAATTGCAGAATTTAAACGTCGATCTCCCTCGAAAGATTGGATATTTAAAAATGCAAAAATAGAACAAATTATACCTCTTTATTCTGAAAACGGAGCAAGTGCTATATCCATTCTCACCGATACTGATTTTTTTGGAGGTAATTTGCAGGATTTGGTTAATGCAGAAGCCATTACACAAACTCCCCTTCTTCGTAAAGATTTTATGATTGATGAATATCAACTTTTTGAAGCTAAGGCTTACGGTGCAAGTGCAATATTGTTAATAGCCGCAGCTTTAACTGTTGAAAAAACTAAAGAATTGGCAAAACAAGCTAAAAATATTGGATTGGATGTGTTGTTGGAATTGCATCATGAAAAGGAATTAGATTATATTAACGAATGGGTAGATGTAGTAGGAATTAATAATCGTAATTTAAAAAACTTTGTTACGGATGTACAAGTTTCATTTGACATGGTTAATAAAATACCCCCGGAGTTTTTGAAAATTTCTGAAAGTGGAATATCATCTTCTCAAACTGTAAAAGACTTAATGCTAGCCGGATATAAAGGATTTTTAATGGGTGAAAATTTTATGAAAACGAATAATCCCGGTAAAGCTTTACAAGATTTTATTGAAGAACTTACATAATCATACCAATTAACCAATTAATAGATGAAAATTAAAGTTTGTGGGATGAAATATCCTGATAATATTGAGCATCTTTCTCTATTACCTATAGATTATATGGGATTTATATTTTACCCGAAATCCTTACGTTATATAGATAAGATACTCCCCGAAACCATTCTTTTACAAACTAAAGATATTTTGAGGGTTGGGGTCTTTGTTAATGAAAAAATAGAATCGCTATTCAATAGGATTGAAAAATATAAGTTGGATGTTATCCAACTTCATGGATCGGAACATCCAAAATATTGTTCAGATCTCATAAAAAGTTTTCCTAATATAAAAATAATTAAGGCTTTTAATGTATCATCCCCTAATGATTTGCACAGTACAAAAGAATATAACTCAGTTTGTGACTTCTTTCTGTTTGATACTAAAAGCACGCAATATGGAGGCTCAGGGAAAAAGTTCGATTGGTCGTTGATGGATTTTTATACAGGTGAACTTCCTTTTTTTTTAAGTGGAGGTATTTCAATGGAAGATGTAGGTAAAATTAAAGAAATAAAGCATCCGAAATTATATGGTTTGGACTTAAACAGTAAGTTTGAACTAGAACCGGGAAGAAAAAATATTGAATTAATAAAAAAATTTATAGAAGAAATAAACTATGAATAGAATAAAGCAATTATTTAATAAAAAACAGAAAGACATTCTTTCCATTTATTTTACGGCCGGATATCCGAATCTTGCCGATACTGGTAAGATCATAAAAGAGCTTGAAAAAAACGGCATAGATTTAATAGAAGTGGGTATACCCTTTTCAGACCCTATGGCAGATGGGCCGACCATTCAGGAAAGCGGCACGTTGGCCTTGAAGAATGGAATGAATTTAAAATTGCTTTTCGAACAAATTAAAGAAGTGAGAAAAGAAGTTGAATTGCCGTTACTATTAATGGGATATCTAAATCCTATTATGCAATACGGAATTGAAAATTTTTGTAAAAAATGTAAAGAAGTCGGTGTAGATGGAGCAATTATACCTGATTTGCCTTTTAATGATTATAGTACAAAATATAAATCGATTTTTGAAACTTATGATATAAAAGTTATAATGCTTATAACTCCCGAAACATCAGAAGAAAGAATTCGCTTGATTGATGAAAATACGGATGGATTTATATATATGGTTTCATCTGCCTCAACAACGGGAGCGCAAAAAAGTTTTGATGATAAAAAAGTAGAATATTTTCAAAAAATTAATTCGATGAAATTGCGTAATCCTCGTTTAATAGGTTTTGGTATTTCTAATAAAGCTACTTTAGAAGTCGCACAATCTTATGCTAACGGCGCTATCATTGGAAGTAAGTTCATTACCTTGTTAAAAGATAATAAAACAATAGAAAAGGCGGTTCAAGAATTAAAAAACACTTTAAAAACTTGATGGGTTTTTTAGTTTTTAAGTTTTTGGTTAATACCCTTTATCTTTTCATGGAAAAAATATATGTTCATTTTTCGGTTGCAGTACAATCTTCGCCTGAACTAATTTTAACGAAAAATTATTTTAAAATAATTTTTTAAATAGTAAGTGTATTTCTTTTTATCCTTATAATAAAGGGATTTACAGAGAAAACGGGTAGATTACATCTAAATTTAAAGGGTTTCATCCTATTTTTTAAATATTTAAGATGTTTAATTCTAAAAAAGGATATAAAAAATACTTTTTCCATGGATCAAAAAAAATATTTTACAAAGCCTTATTAGAAAGGGATAGTTCATTTGAAGGAACTTTTATTGTTGGTGTTAAAACTACCGGAATATTTTGCCGTCCTACCTGTTCAGCACGAAAACCTAAATTTGAGAATGTTGAATTTTTTTCTTCAACTAAAGAAGCTTTAAGTAAAGGATATAGAGCATGTAAAATATGTCATCCTATGGAAAGGAATGGTGAGACGCCGGAATATATTCATAAATTATTACAACATTTGGAGGACAACCCCAATATTAAATTAAAAGACTTTGATATAAGGAATTTTGGAATTGAGCCAATAAAAGTTAGAAGGTGGTTTCTTAAAAATCATGGAATTACTTTTCATATGTATCAAAGAATGTATAGAATAAATGAGGCATTTAAAAAATGTAAAGAAGGAAAGAATATTACACATATTGCCTATGACTCAGGATTTGAATCGTTGAGCGGATTTAATGAAACTTTTAAAAAAATAACAGGAATTACACCTAAAATGAGTAAAGAAAAACAATTAATTAATCTTACCCGCTTGGCAACCCCTTTAGGTACTATGATTGCTTGTGCCTCAGAGAAAGGCATATGTTTATTGGAATTTTCGGATCGTAAAATGTTAGAAAGAGAACTACAATTAATATCAAAGCGTTTTAATACTTCTATTGTGCCAAGTGAAAATAGTTTATTTAAACAATTAAAGCAACAATTAGACTCATACTTTGAAGGTACTTTAAAAGAATTTACAGTTCCTTTAGACTGGGTTGGTTCTGATTTTCAAAAAGAGGTATGGAAGGTCCTTCTTCAAATACCTTACGGCAAGACTTCAACTTATGCCATTCAAGCAAAACGTATCGGTAAGCCCTCTTCTGTTCGAGCGGTTGCAAATGCTAATGGTATGAATATGATTTCTATATTGGTTCCTTGTCATAGGGTCATTGGTTCGGATGGATCTTTAACAGGTTATGGAGGAGGACTGTGGAGAAAGAAAAAATTATTAGAGTTAGAAGCAAAAGGTTCGTTACAATTAAAATTGTTTTGATATTAGCAATATAACAGACTATATAGTATAATTGGTTACTAATTTATTTTTTATCAATTCTCAATAAGTTCAAAATCTAATTGTTTCTTTTCAAGATTAGCTTTTATAACTTTAATAAATACAGTATCTCCCAACTGATATTGATTGCCGGTTCTTTGTCCAATAATAGAATAGGTCTTTTCATCATAGCGATATTCATCATCCCGTATATCTCTTGTTTTGATCATTCCTTCGGTTCCGAATTCTTTAATTTCTACATAAATACCATATTCGGTTACTCCGGTGATTACTCCCTCAAAAGATTCACCTAAGTGTTTTTCCATAAATTTAACCTGCATGTATTTAATACTGTCTCTTTCAGCATCGGCGGCTAATTTTTCCATATTGCTGCAATGTTTTGCCATATTCTCGATGATTTCTTTGTTTGCAGACGGTTTTTTGTCTAGAAAATCTTGTAAGAGACGATGGGCAATTACATCAGGATATCGGCGTATGGGAGAGGTAAAATGACTGTAATAATCGAAAGCTAAACCATAGTGACCGACATTTTCGGTTGAATATTTTGCTTTTGACATAGTACGGATGGTAAGCGTTTCAATCATATTTTCTTCGCCTTTACCTTTCACGTCGGCAAGTAATTTATTGATGGATTGATAGGTTTTATTTTTATTGGTTATATTTATATCATAACCCAAAGTATTCACAAATTGTTTAAGAGAGAGTAATTTTATCGGATCCGGGTCGTCATGAATTCTATAAATAAAAGTTCGATCGGTTGGATTTCCTTTTTTATTGGTACTAACATATTCGGAAACTTTTTTATTGGCCAGGAGCATAAATTCTTCAATTAAATGATTGCTGTCTTTTCCAATTTTAAAATAAACACCTACGGGGTTTTTATTTTCATCTAAATTAAATTTTACCTCTATTTTATCAAAAGAGATTGCTCCTTTGTTCATTCGATCTTCTCTTAGTAGCTTTGCCAAATTATTAAGGGTGTGTATTTCTTCTTCAAAATCGCCCTTTTTTCCCTCGATAATCTCTTGGGCTTCTTCATAAGTGAATCTTCTGTCTGAATGGATAACCGTTCGTCCAAACCACTGTTTTTTTACTTGTGCTTTCTCATCCAATTCAAATACGGCGGAAAAAGTATATTTATCTTCTTTAGGACGTAAGGAACAAACATTATTGCTTAAAACTTCAGGAAGCATTGGAACGACTCTATCGACTAAATACACGGAAGTTCCTCTTAAATAGGCTTCTTTATCTAATAGGGTTCCCGGCTTTACATAATGGGAAACATCTGCAATATGAATTCCGATTTCCCAGTTGCCGTTGTCTAACTTTTCGATAGAGAGTGCATCATCAAAATCCTTAGCATCAACAGGGTCAATGGTAAATGTAGTGACAGTACGCATATCTCTTCTTTTAGATATTTCATCCTCTGATATGCGTATATCAAGTTTTTCCGCTTCTTTTTCAACTTCATAAGGAAATGTATAAGGTAACCCATATTCACTTAAAATAGCATGAATTTCGGTTTCATTTTCTCCGGGATCTCCTAATACTTCAACAATAGATCCCGTAGGACTGTCTTCTTTATCTTGCCAATCGAGGAGTTGAACCACTACCAGTTGACCGTTTTTTGCACCGTTGAATTTATCTTTTGGTATAAAAAAATCAGTGTGAACGGAAGGTTTATTAACTACTGCAAATCCAAAGTTTTTGTTCGGAGAATATTCAAATTTTGCAACAAATTTTGTTTTGTAACGTTCCAGGATTTCAACAACTTCTCCTTCCGGTTTTCTGTTTTTAAATTGATGGACTATAGCTTTTACAATGTCATTTTGTAAAGCTTTTCCTGTTTTTCCTTTCGGTATAAAAATATCTTTTTCAAGACCGTCAACAATTAAATAGGCATTACCATTCTGACTGAAATCAATTTTTCCGGTAACGGATTCTTTTATGGAATTGATTTGATATTTTCCGGTTTTTATTTCTGTTAGTTGTTTTTCAGAAACCAAACTTAAAAGTCCTTGTATTACAAATTCCCTTTGTCTGGGATTTTTGTAATCCAGTATTGTGGATATTTGTTTATAATTGTATTGTTTATTCGGGTTTTTTATAAAGATGTTAAGTATATTTCTTTTTAAATTTCGTAGTTTCTCTTTATGTTTAGTAGAAATTATTCTCTTTTTCTTAGTCATAATATATTTTAAAATTTATTTAAATATTCGCCTATTTCATAAAAACTTATCAGATAAATTTATAGTAATAAGTAATTATTTATTGTTACAAAAAGTTAACCACAACGAATATTTATCCAATCGAATTTAATAGTTGGATTAAATACGGAGTTAGTATAGGAGCAAATATAGCAGTTAATACACCATTTAAAGCCATTCCAAGTGCTCCGTAAGCGCCAAATTTTTCGCCATTTTTAACAATTTCCGCCGTACCTATAGCATGAGAAGCAGAACCCACAGCTATTCCGATTGCTTTGTGATCTTTAATTCCTAATTTAGTTAGGAATCCCCATCCGAAAAGGGCACCGACAAATCCGGTAATAAAAACTATCGCAATAGTAAGAGACGGAATACCTCCCAGTCCTTTAGATACCTCCATTGCAATAGGCGTTGTTACAGATTTTGGAGATAAAGAATAAGCTATAATGTCTGAAGCGCCTAGAATTTTTGCTATAACAACCACGGAAATAATTCCCGCAAGACTTCCCGCTATCATAGCGATAAAAACTCGTATATAACTGCCTTTTAAATGTTTTATATACAAATAAAGCGGTAGACCCAAAGTTACCACGGATGGTCCCAGCCAAAAAGAAATTAAAGAGGTATTATTGTTATAATCTTCATACGAAGTATGTGTCACTTTTAAATAGACAATCAATAAGATTATAGAGGTTATACCCGGATGAAGTATTTTATATTTGAATTTAGTAAACAACAAATTACATAACCAAAAAACCAGTAAGGTTAACGTTATATGAAAAAGAGGAGTATCTAAAAATTCCTTCATTCTTTTTTCTTTCTAATAAGTAAACTTACAGTTAATAACACGATAAAGGTACTAAGTATAATGGATATTAAAATTGCTAACCATTCCTTAGAGATTAAGTCCCATTGGGAAGCTAATCCAACCCCTAAAGGTATAAATAAAATCAGCATATTATTTAAAAAGAAAGTAGCCACTTCTTTTATATCTTCCACTTTTATGATATTCAATTGTAAAGATACAAGTAATAACAGCATACCTATTATGCTTCCCGGTATCTTTATTTGCAGGATAAAAACTATTAATTCACCAATAAAATACAACAGTAATATAATTCCTAATTGTGAAATTAATTTCATATAGCAAAATTACTATATTAAATACAAATCAAATATTATTTTTCATAAGATATTTAATCAAAAAAATAATTTTTAAGTAAAAATTCAGATTTTGATTTGTATTTTGATAAAATTATAATTAAATATTTTATATATTGGAAATAATTCTTCCATCACTAGTTTATAAATAAGCCAATTTGTTTAGGCTAAATAGCTAGACGCTTTATTAATAAAATCAATAGTTTCAATCGAATTTTCAGCATCTAAACAAGATGAGGTTGAATTTTTTAACGAATGTACTATTTCTTTATATAACAATTTATGAAGCGGTTCTTTAGGCAAATCAATACCTTCTAAAAAGCTCTCTTTTACATTATAATGTACTAGTTGATCCAAATATTGGCCACCAATTTTTATTGTTCCTTTTTCTGCAATGATAGTAATTGATGATTCAAAATTTTTATCATAGGTAGAGATCGTGTAACACATGCTTCCCAGGGTTTTTCCCGATTTAAATTGTAAAATTCCACTATCGGGGAATTCAATTACGTTTTGAAGCGTATAATTGGCAGTTAAATTGCTTAGTAATTCAATTTTTCCCAATAAATAATGTATTATGTCTATGAAATGAGAGAATTGAGTAAACAGTATTCCTCCATCTAACTGCTTTGTTCCACGCCATGAATTTTTTTTATAATAGCGGTCATTTCTGTTCCAAAAACATTCAATATTTATAAGAAAAATTTCACCTAAATAATCATTGTCAATTAAATTTTTGACGTGGTTTATTATATGTGAAAAACGTAGTTGCAGAGAGGTAAATAATCGAACATTATTATTCTTTGCGATAGTAATTAATTCTTCAATTTGGAATTTATGAAATGTAATGGGTTTTTCCACCAACACATTTTTAGATAATTCCAGGATTTCTTTCGTTTGTTTATAATGGTAACCGTTGGGTGTTGCAACTATATACAAATCAATATCAGGGAAAATAATATGGCATTCTGATATACTTTGAAAAATAGGGATATTTTTATTTTCCAAAACGGAATTATCCGTATCAATCAAAGCAACTACATTTAAATTTTCATTTTGTGTGATATTTTCATAGTGTATTTTTCCTATATGGCCGAATCCTATAATAGCTATTTTAAGAGTGTTTTTTTTCAAATTTATTTAAATATTTTACAAATTGGATAAACAAAATTATAAATATTGAAAATAAAAAACCATATAAAATAAAAGAATACGTACTTCTATTTGTAATTAAAGAATTGTTATCAACTAATTGAGGTTCTGAAATTAGTGTTATTACTTGAGATTTTTGAACTTTTTCTACTTCAGTATCAGCTAATAATTGTGTTATCTTTAATGCTTTATTAAGTAAATCCTGTTCAACATTCGTTTTAGAATCTTTATTAATAGATAGAGAAGATGCGGAAATTTTGGATTTATCCCCTTTAGCTATAGATAGTAAGAGGGTATCAATTATCTTTAATTCATTTTTATATATTTTAGATTTAGTATCTATTGAATTTAAATAAGCTTCTTTAAAACGGGAAAAAAACGGATCATTTTCAAACGGACTTAAAATTTCGTTTTTGATTTCTTCCGAAGAAAGTTTATTTGTTGATGTTATATGTATAGAATGTTTAAGATAATCAGTGTCTACAAGATATTGTCTAAACTTATTAATTAATTCAAAGTTTTTCGAAAAAATAGAATCATTTTTTACAATATTATCATTATTTTTTATGGTAGTATAAAATATATTAAGCTCTTCAGTTAGTGATTTAATAGGTTTTATTGAAATGTTTTTTAAACCTTTAAGTTTGCTTTCTTTATTTGCAGCTAATTTATTATATGAGTCAATGAGTTGATATAGTGTTTTAGAACTATTAAAATTAGGTTCAACAATCATATCATAATTATAATAAATGGGTATAATGCCCTTATTTAAGTAACCTAACACACCGGAAATAATTACGACAATTAAAATAAGAAGAAAGTATTTTTTTAATAAAATAAAAAACCATAAGATAGTTTTAAAAATTTTTTCGAAAATGTTAATAATTTTAGTTCCAATTTTTTTAACAATGTTTATAAGATAATTAAAAAAATCTATAATATTTACTTCGTGGTTTTGGTTTTGTTTAGTCATTTATTTTAGATAAATTAATTTTTAATATTTAATATTTGCTCAAGTATCTTTTGAGTGATCAAATACGTAGGTTTTACACCCGTTAAACCCAATCCTCCGGAGGCTAATGTACTTCCGGTTTCTAAAGGGTTATCTGAGGCATAATAAGCATATCTTAATTTTACGTTTTCACCTATATGATGACGTATTTTAGATGCCACTTGAATAGCTTTTTGATAATGTGCTCCCTCCATTTCTAAACCGATGGCTTTCCAAGATGTTTGCATAAAATAAGTCAAAACATTTTTATTTTGTAAGGAAGTACCTAATACGGTAATCATGGCTCCTTTATAAGCGTTAATATTATATCCTTCAAAATCTTTTAAGGAAAGTTGGTTATGAAAAGGATAGTTATCTGCTGTCCCTTCAAATATATGGGCAGTTGGAATCATAATATCGCCTTTATTTCCAACTAAAATTCCGGCTTTACCTAAGATAGATATTGAGTCAACATTCAGCTTAAATTTTTCTTTCGCATTATTTATTGGCCTTAATAATTCATCCATTATCTCAAAAGCTTGTTCTCCGAATGCATAATCAAAAACAATTAAAATGTCTTCTTTGTTTATGTTTTTAATATTTTTAAAAGGGGTGTTTTTAAAATTAATCTTAGATAAATCGAAGATTTGAACGTCAATATTTGATCCGCTGGTATCTTTACTGTATATCATGCCATTTTTTTGAGCATAACTTTTTACAGAATCAACTAAATCTAAATTTTTACTTAAATCTTCATACATTTTTAATTCTTCATCAGCATGAAAAGTCTTATTTAAAGAATCAAAAGCATACAACATATTTTTCACACTATGCATATTGGAGCTTATAATGTGAATTTTTTTATTAATTAACTTATTTTTAATTAATGTTTTTTTAACATTTTCCGCCCATTTTTCACCAAATAAATGATGACCCACTCTTTCCTTCAAAATGGAGCTGAAAAATATTTCTCTTCTTCGAATTCCTAATTCGTCTTCTTTGCTTACTCTTCCTAAATTGTAAATAATCTTTATAAAACGGTCAGGATCATTTGTTTCTTGAAAGTTTTTATAAGCAGTAATTACTTCATCAAAGCTTCTGCCCAGCATGGTGGCTATGTGGGCTAAAATTACCTCTCTTTCTTTTCTTTTTAAAGGTTCAGAGCTTAAGGCTGCATTTTCAACAGATATCCAGATTCTTCCTACTTTTCCGTTAAAATCATGAGTTCTTTTTCTGATTTTGTCTGCTTCATTATATAAAAACGTAAGGTGGGTTAATATATCATAAATTTCAGATCTTCCTAATAATACTTCAATGTTCATTTGGTGCTCATCCACCCGATAACAAGTTCTCCTTCTTTTTTTAGGATAAATAGGGGTAAATGATGATTTGTCTAATCCTTCATTGGAGGTTAAAAATATAAATGAACATTCTTCAATCCCTTGTGGGAGCCTGTCTAATACATAGTTGAGCCCATTAAGTTCCACTTTATCCGGATCTGCTATTGATCCGTATATTTCCGGATTTAGTTTTAACAAATAGTTTCTTAATTCAAGTCCTGAAGTACCCGTTGGTTTGAAGCCGCCTCGGTTAAAAAGGTGACGCATGGTTATATACAATCTTTCAATTACGTCTGTCGATTCTCTGGCTTTATATATTGTCATATGGATAATTTTTTAAATAAAGATAATACATTCTTTTATTTAGAATATGAAATTATAGTTGTACATATCCTTTTAAGGAAATGGGCTTGTCTTAATTAGAATATAAATTAGAATAAAGTTTTTAATTAAGATGTGTTTATTGTTATAATTATATAAAAATAATTAATGTGGTAGAAAATAAAATTGAATCATATTACTTTTTTTTGATTTAAAAATTTAACAAAAACAATATATAATTAGTATAAAAGAAAAATTATTTAGAAGTATAAAATATAAATTATATAGAGTGTTAACAAAAATTAAGCCAAAGTTTATCCTAGGTGTTCTTTTTGTATATTTTTGTTTAAATTTAATATTAAATCATTACATTATAAAAAGCCAACGATTCAGTATTATGATTGAATTTTTTTTGTAATTAGATTTTAAAATAACTTAATAAGAATATAAAAAATCTTTTTAAATGAAATAAAGATATTTTATTAGCTGCTAAGAATTTTATTTGATATAATTCAAAGAAACACTAAAAACATATATGTATCAACAGAAAATGTTAATATTTAAAGAATTTTTACAGATTTGATTTAATGTAATCAGTCATTTTTTGATATAAATGATATCGAGTATTTCCGCCATAAATTCCATGATCTTTATCAGGATAAATAGCTATATCAAATGGTTTTCCATTTTCAATAAGAGCATTGATCATAGCTGCAGAATTTTGAAAATGTACATTGTCATCTGCCGTTCCATGAATAATTAAAAATTTACCTTGTAAATCTTTTGCAAAGTTTATAGGTGAATTTTCGTCATATCCTGTTGGATTTTCTTGAGGAGTTTGTAAAAATCGTTCGGTATAAATAGTATCATAGAATCTCCAGTTGGTTACCGGCGCAACAGCTATTCCCATTTTAAATAAGCCATTAGACTTTGTCATACATAGAGAAGTTAAATAACCACCAAAGCTCCAGCCCCATATTCCAATTCTGTTAGAATCGATAAAAGATTGGGTTTGCAACCACTTTGCAGCAGCAATTTGATCTTCAAGTTCTAGTTTACCTAGCTGTTTATATGTTGATTTTTTAAAGTTTTCCCCTCTTCCACCGGTTCCTCTTCCATCAACGGAAACAATTATATATCCTTCTTGCGCAAGCATTTGGTGCCACCAATAATTGAATGAATCCCAAGAATTGGTTACCGTTTGAGATCCGGGGCCTCCGTATACATACATTAAAATAGGATATTTTTTATCAGGATTGAAATTTATAGGTTTAATCATATATGATTTCAACTTAATCCCATTTTTAGTTGGAATTTCAATAAATTCCAATTTTTGAATTTCTTTCTTATTGACATAAGATACTAAGAACGAATTATCTTCCAGAGTTTTTAATATAGATCCGTTATTGTTCCTCAATGTAACTACAGGAGGTGTATTTGCTGTACTAAATTGATCGATGAAATAAGAAAAATCAGTACTAAAAGAGGCATTATGGGTTCCTATTTCATCTGTTAAAATTATCTGTTTACCGGTTTTGATGTTAACGGAGGCAACTATCCTATTGTTAGATCCTTTTTCATTGGATTGAAAGTATAAGAGGGAATTTTTATTATCTATTCCATAAATTCGAATTACGTCCCAATTCCCTTTAGTAATAGGTTTTATTAATTGTCCTTTAGCATTATAAAGATATAAGTGATTGTAGCCGTTTTTTTCGGAGTTTAAAACAAAACTTCCATCGGCTAATAAATTAATATAAAGTTTGTCAGTGTCAATCCAAGTAGTGGATGTTTCCGTTACTAATAATTGAGTGTTAAGATTTGCCGGGTTTACTTTTAAAACAGTAATTTTATTTTGAAAACGATTGGAAGTTATCGCGAATAAATCTCCATTGGGTGAGAATTTACTATTTATAATATAATAATTTTCGTAATTAGATAAAGAAACCGTATTAATTTCTTTTTTATCTAAATTATATAACTTTAAGCTAACAAAAGAATTGTCTTCACCAGCTTTTGGATATTTATAAATGAAATGATCGGGATACAAAAAGTTTTCATATAATGGAATATCAACTTCTTTAACATGAGATTCATCAAAATGTATAAAGGCAATATTCTTTCCGTCGGGCGACCATTCAAAATTTCTGACATGAGCAAACTCTTCTTCATAAACCCAATCTGAAATTCCATTTATGATTTTATTCTTTTTTCCATCGTGCGTAACTTGCGTTATTTGTAATGAGGGAAATTCTTGATAATAGATATTATTTTCATAAACAAATGCTATTTTAGTACCATCAGGAGAAAAAATAGGTTCTTGTATAGGCTTTTTATTGAAAACCTCTAAAAATGTTTGGTTTTTTATGTTATATAAAGTATAAATTCCCGATTTTGAGCGTCGATATATTGGAAACGAATCATTTTCTAAAAGCAAATAATTTTCATCGTTATTAAATAAATAATCGGAATAAGTACCCGAAATGATCGTATTTATTTTATCAAAGGTATCATAGGAATATTTTTCAATACCATTTTTAGTTAGAATAGTATATTCTTTACCATTTTTTAAAGATTTTATTCCTGAAATGGTTTTTGGATAAAATTTACCGCTCCATATTTCTTCTAATGTTATTTTTTGAGCATTAATATTTACTACAAATATGCATAAAATTATAGATAACAATATACTTTTATCAAATCTCATAAAGATCATTTTTAAAATTTAGAATAATAAATAATAGCTTTTATTAGCTAACATACGCTTTTAATAACAAACGAAAGTACCTTTATTAATTATTGAAATTGGGATCAAGGGCTTTTGGAGACCAATCATTTAAAAATTTTTCAACTTTTTTAACGTCATATCCTGAATTGTTGTCTTCTAAAAAATCAGACTGCTGCGTATGAATTCTTTCACCTTTTTCATTTAAGATTACGAATACTGGAAAACCAAAACGTTGAGGATATCCCAACTTGGCTAAAATAGTCTCATTTTTATTTTCTTTTGAATAATTTAAATGATATACAATATAATTTTCCGTTAAAATATTCTTTATAGCCTCGTTATTTTGAGTTAGAGTATTGAATCGAATACACCAGATACACCAATTCCCACCGATTTGAAGCAAGATAAATTTTTTTTCTTTTTTAGCTTCACTAATACAAGAATCAATTTTTTGTTGAGCATGATCATCAGGATTATATATTTTTTTATCTTGTGAAAATACCATTGAGACAAAAAATATACATAGAACTAAAAATTTGATTTTCATTTTATCAAGGGTTTTCGGGTGATTCTTCTTCTTTTAATTGTTGTTGCTGCTCTTTAGTTAATTTACTTTTAAGATTATCAATAACTTTATCATATATATGCTGTAAAGCATTTACATCTGTATAGTAGTATATGTAACTGTTTTGAAAAATTTCTTTAGTGGTATGATGAGCCTTAAATATAGAAACGTATGTATCAAAAGCAGTTTCTTGATCCAATGGAAGATTGGTTGGAGTTTGTTTATATAAATATATGTCACTTAAAATAGCAATCATATCCTTTTTAGAGAGCAGATGATCAGGTTTTTCAAGCGGATGTTGGCATGAAAAAAACATTAAAGACAGACTAATAAATATATATAAATAAAGCCTCATAATCTTCCTAATAAAGACATAAATTTCATTTTAATTACTCCGAAAACAGCTTCACTGATGATGGCTCCACTCATCTTCGATTTTCCTTTAGTTCGGTCTGTAAATATAATAGGAATTTCAACAATTTTAAATTTTTTGCAATACGCTCTAAATTTCATTTCAATTTGAAAGCCATATCCTACTAATTCCACTTGATCTAGAGGTAATTCCTCCAATACTTTTCGAGTGAAACATACAAAACCGGCAGTAGAATCGTTAATGGGCAATCCGGTAATCAAACGCACATATTTAGAGGCAAAAAAAGAAAGTAGCACCCGATTCATCGGCCAATTAACTACATTAACTCCCTGGCAATAACGAGAACCAACAGCTAAATCTGCTCCATTTTTACAAGCCCGATACAGTTTAATTAAATCATTCGGATTATGTGAAAAGTCAGCATCCATTTCAAAAATATAGTCATATCCCTTTTGCAATGCCCATTTAAAACCATGGATATAGGCTCTTCCCAAGCCATTTTTAGTACTTCGAACTTCTAAAAAAAGACGATTGGAATATGTTGGAATTAAGTCGGCAACCTTCTCTCCAGTGCCATCAGGAGAAGAATCATCTACAATCAATATATCGAAATCCTCTTCCAGGCTAAACACACATGAAATGATATCTTCAATGTTTTCAATTTCATTGTATGTAGGAATTATGACAAGTTTTTTATCGGACACAGTATATTGTTTTTAATAAAGTAAATTTATGTTTCTAGCAACTTTATCAACAAAGGTAATCCAAAATTATAAGTTAGTTGGATAAAAAATAAGAAAACACGAGTTCTCTATCAGTTTCTTTTTCAGCTTCTTCAAATAAGGCAATTAATTGTTTAAACTTTTGAATTTTATCTAAATCTAAATTTTGGAAATTAATTTTAACAGGCAATTCAATAATACCGGTAAGCGTATCCCAAAGTCCGTCCAAATTATTGGCCGTATGAGAATCAAGGCCGAATTTTTTTTGAAAAACTCGGTAAAATTTAGGTAAAGAAGAAATAGAGTCAAAATCAAAAGAAACTGTTTTCATCTTTGTTGAAAAGTCTTATAATGGTCATAAGTTACAAAAATTAGTCCATCATTCGAAAAAATAACACGATCGGCACCTCTCATACCGCATTTATAATTTAAATCGGCTTCCGTCCATTTTCTTCCCTTTTTCGATGGAATCTTATTTTCTCTATTTTTAAATATATCCCCGCCAATTATTTTACCCGGGAGTATTTGACATAAATTACCTTTTTCGGGTTTCCAACCGGCTTTGCGCGCATCTAATCTTTTAATATAATAATTTGGTAAGGAATGATGTATTTTTATATAATTTATAACAATATCTTCTGAACTTAGCTGTTCTATATTAAATTGCCCAAGATTTAATTTTTTAGTTGAAAGGTTATAACTAAGGATTAAGGAAATTATTACTAAAACACTAAAGAAAAGACTATAAAAAAAGGATTGTTTTTTAATTTTCATGCTAATAATTCAAATATAAGTAATAAAATTATCTAAATAATGAATAAGTTTTTTTACTTTTGCCAAATTTCTTTTATATCATGTATATAGAAAGTAATAAAAATCCAAAAATAAAGAATTTAGTAAAATTATTAGAAAAAAGTAAAGAAAGGAAAAGTCAAAAGAAATTCATTGTTGAAGGCAAAAATGAAAATTTTTTCGCCTTAAAAAATGGTTTTGTTCCTATTGAATTTTACATACAACCACATATTTTTCAAGATTCTATAACACTGCCTTCTTCCGCTATAAAATATGAAGTATCACAATCTGTTTATGATAAGATCGCTTATAGGAAACTATCTGAAGGCATATTGGGAGTTTATGAATATAAGACCTATGAATTAGACCAAATAAAATTACCGGATCGCCCATTTATCCTGATTATTGAATCAATTGAAAAACCGGGTAATCTTGGGGCAATATGCAGGTCAGCAGATGCGTTTGGTGTAGATATGGTTGTAGTATGTGAAGAAAAAGCAGATCTGTATAATCCCAATGTACTACGGTCATCGGTAGGAAGTTTTTTTAATATTCCTATTATATCAACAAATAATGCAAATATATATGATTTTCTTATAAAAATGGATGTACCAATTTATGCTACTTATATGACTGAAACCTCAAAAATTATACAAAATGTTGATTTTACCCAATCATCTGCAGTCATATTTGGAACAGAGCATTCCGGTATTTCTGATTTTTGGAAAGATAAAATAAAAGAAAATATACTAATTCCTATGAAAGGACAAATAGATTCATTAAATGTAAGCAATGCAGTTGCAATTGTTTGTTATGAAGTGGAAAGACAAAAAATCATGTTAAACAAGCACTTATGAAAATAATATTTGCAAACTTTATGTGTATTATGTCATAAAAATATATTATTCTTGTTCTTTATTAATTAGAACTTATATCTTTGTATGAAATTGTTTAGAAAAAGAGAACATTGTTACTCTATTATTTGTTGAAAAAAACAAGAATATTGTAATATAGTTGGATAAATAACACTAAAAAGCTTAATAAAGTAAGACTAAAATTTGTACAACTATGTTTGAAATTTTTAAAGACAAATCAGGTGCTTTTCGATTTAGACTGAAAGCAAAAAACGGGCAAATTATCCTGGCAAGTGAAGGATATACCCAAAAAACAAATTGTCAAAAAGGTGTTAGTTCTGTAAAAAGAAATTCTAAAAACGAAGATCGTTTTGAATTGAAACAGTCCTCTAACAAAAAATGGTTCTTTAACTTAAAAGCCGGTAACGGACAAATAGTAGGAACCAGCGAGCTTTATGACAATGAAACTAATGCTAAGAATGGTGTAAAATCAGTAATGAACAATGCCCCGACAGCAGAAACGGTTGATTTATCTAAATAGAAAAATTGACCGGAGCCTATATAAATTAGGTTTGAATATTTACTAAAAATAAAAGCTGTGAATTTTCACAGCTTTTATTTTTTATAACTAAGAAATGATTTTTTTACGATAGAGTATTTTTGATTCTTTTTAAAGCTTCAATAAGATCTTCTTCAGAAGCCGCATACGATAATCGTATGCAATTACTGTCTCCAAAACATACACCACCCACTGTAGCTACATGTGCTTTTTCTAATAATAATAAAGCAAAATCATCGGAATTTGTAATCTTATGTCCTTGTATAGTCTTTCCAAAATAAAAAGATACATCAGGAAAGAAATAAAATGCTCCGGCCGGTTTATTAACTTTAAATCCCGGAATTTCATTTAGTAAATTGTATACAAGTTCCCGTCTCTTTTTAAAACCTTCAATCATATAATTAATAACCGAAGGATCAGCTTCTATAGCTGTTATAGAGGCTTTTTGAGCAATACAATTTGCCCCAGAGGTCATTTGTCCTTGAATTTTATCACAAGCATCAGTAAGCCATTTTGGGCCTCCTAAATATCCAATTCTCCAACCTGTCATGGCATACGATTTGGAAACGCCGTTAATTGTTACAGTCTGATCAAAAACTTCAGGAAATTGAGCTATACTTTCGTGTTTTCCTTCATAATTTATATATTCATATATTTCATCAGAAATAATAATTACGCTAGGATGCTTTTCTAATACCTTAGCTAAGGCATATAATTCCTCTTTAGTATAAACAGTTCCCGAAGGATTACATGGAGAGCTGAATAAAAATGCTTTGGTTTTTGGAGTTATAGCATTCTCAAGCTGTTCGGGTGTGATTTTAAAATCAGTGTCAATGGTAGTAGTTACCACAATATTTTCCCCCCCGGCAAGTTTAACCATTTCATAATAGCTTACCCAATAAGGAGCAGGAACGATTACTTCATCTCCATCATTAATGATTGAAAGCAATACATTAATAATAGACTGTTTTCCTCCGTTCGAAACAACTATTTGATCAGGTTTATATTCTAAATTATTGTCTCTTTTAAATTTATTAGCAATAGCTTTTCTTAATTCAAGATATCCGGGAACGGGTGTGTAGGATTTAACACCATCATTAATCGCTTTGATGGCAGATTCCCTTACAAATTTAGGAATTTCAAAATCAGGCTCTCCCAAAGTTAAGCTAATAACATTGATTCCTTGAGCTTTTAATTCACGAGCTTTGTTAGACATAACAAAGGTTTGAGAATAGCTAAGACGATTAACGCGATCGGATAATAAATTCATTTTGGACTAATTAATTTTTATTGTTTTTCAAAACTCAAAAATACAGTATTTTTTTAGATTAAGATAGTTTTATAAGATAAAAATATGAAGAGTATTCAGTTCAAAATCAGTAAATATAAACTCTTTTTATAGAATACATTTTTTGTGTATTTTTGTAATCTTATTTTATATTCTGTAATTTGAGAAGAAAAAAAAATATTCAAATCCCCAATTTAGAGCTTACTACTGCCGGAGCTAAAGGGGTTGCGATAGGAAAAACTGAAGAAGGAAAAACAGTATTAGTAGGATATGCCGTACCGGGGGATGTAGTTAATGCCCAGGTAATTAAGTCTAAAAAAAATTATTACGAAGCTAAAGTTTTAGATTTTATTAAATATTCTTCTGATCGAGTGGATCCCGAATGTATGCATTTTGGAATATGCGGAGGTTGTAAATGGCAAAATCTTTCTTATGAAAAACAATTAGAATATAAAGAGAAAGAGGTTTACAATAATATAAAAAGAATTGGAAAAATTGATAATTTTCAAGAATTAACCATTGTCCCTTCAACGGATAAGTATTTCTACAGAAATAAAATGGAATTTTCCTTTTCTAATGCTCGATGGTTGACATCTGAGGAAATACAATCCGATAAAGATATTGAAGATAAAAATGCGTTGGGTTTTCACATACCTCAACAATGGAATAAAGTATTAAACATTAAAGAATGTTTTTTACAACAAGAACCTTCAAATAAAATCAGAAATTCTATTAAAGAGTTTGCTTTAAAGCATAAGATGGAATTTTATGATTTTAAAGAACAAAGTGGATTTCTTAGAACATTAATGATTCGTTCTAATTCTAAAAATGATCTAATGGTTTTGCTACAGTTTTTTAGAGAGGATGAGCAAAACATTAGCAAAATATTGAACTATATTCGCGAAGAATTTCCTGAAGTAAAAACGATTCTTTATGCAATAAATTCTAAAGGAAATGACAGCTTATATGATTTGGATGTTAAAATATTCCATGGAAATGGTTTTTTAACGGAAGAGATAGAAGGACTAAAATTTAAAATTGGACCCAAATCATTTTTTCAAACTAATTATAAACAAGCCGTAAAATTATACGAAATAGCAAGAGATTTTGCAGATTTAAAAGGCGATGAAGTAGTGTATGATCTTTATACAGGAACAGGAACCATAGCGCAATTTATTTCTCGTAAAGCAAAAACGGTGGTCGGAGTAGAAGCGGTACCCGAGGCAATAAATGCTGCGAAAGAAAATGCTGAATATAATAATATTAAAAATTGTCGTTTTTATTGTGGAGATATGAAAGATATATTCACGGAAGAATTTATTCATGAAAACGGTCATCCGGATATTATTGTTACCGATCCGCCGAGAGAAGGAATGCATAAAAATGTAGTAGAAACTATATTACGCATAGCCCCCCAAAAAATAGTTTATGTAAGTTGTAATTCAGCAACACAAGCTAGGGATCTGGAGTTGATGAAAGAAAAATATGAGGTTGTAAAAGTTCAAGCTGTAGATATGTTTCCACAGACTTATCATGTAGAAAGCGTTGCGCTTCTTAAACTAAAATAAAAATGTTTCAAAAAAAAATAAATATACTATTCGTCCTATTCTTTATAGGTTTACTTGTTTTTTCCTGTGTAGATGATGATGTTTGCGACAAAGTTACTACACCGAGATTGACTATAGAATTGGATAGTTTAGGTAGTAAATATAAGAAAACTCGATTATATGTTGACAGGAAAATGCCGGATGGTTCTGTACATTCGGAAGGTGTCTTTCTTGGAAAAGACAGTATTCAATTACCTTTAAATTATTTATCCGACGAAACTGTTTTTTATTTATACGATACACTGCATACTCCGGATTCAAGTAAAAATATTATTACAATAAAATACCTGACTGATCAACAGTTTGTTTCAAAGGCATGTGGATTCAAGGTAATATTTAATGAGGTAACTTATGATGCAACTGCGCTTACAACTATTAAATCCATAACAGGTCAAACTAATCAAATTTATAATGAATCCTCTACGAATTTACGTATTGCTTATTAGTGTATTTCTGGGTATATATGCTCATTCCCAAACAAAAAGCAACGATTCTATTCCGGTAAAAAATCCAAAGCATCAACTATTTATAGGAGTGGATTTATTAAATCCGGTTGCTGGTTTTTTTGCAGATAAAAAAAATTATAGTAGTTTTATCGCTTATAAAATTAAAAATAGGTGGTTGGCTGTTGCCGAAGTAGGGTATGAAAAAAATATTTATAATAAAAATAACTGGAATATTGATGCAAAAGGAGTTTTTGGAGAAATAGGAATAAATTATATTTTAACTAACAACTATGAAAAATCAGGCGAAGGGTTTTATATAGGAGGAAGATTTGGTTATTCCCCCTTCAAGCAAAATGTAAAAAAATATCCTCTTAAGGGAATGAATCCCGAAGGACAAATACAAATAATTGGAGAAGGTTCTTTACCGGAAGCAAATGTAAGTTCCGGCTGGTTAGAAGCAGTTGCAGGAGCTAAAGTTCAAATTGGAAACTCATCGTTTTATATTGATTTCATGGTTCGTCCGAAATTTCTATTGTTTTCCAGCAAACAGAAAAATGTAGACAATTTAGTTATTCCCGGGTATGGAAAAGATAAGGGATCGGCAAATATATCTCTTTTCTGGGGTATATCTTATAAATTATTTTAATCCTATTGAAAACCTATAGTATTACTAATAGATAAAATAATTAATAAAATATAAATTATATTTTTGTAAAATATTTAAATATATGAATATTACAATTGTTGGTACAGGATATGTAGGACTGGTTTCAGGAACCTGCCTTGCAGATTTGGGACATAGTGTACATTGTGTTGATATAAATGAAGAAAAAGTTACCTTGATGAAAAATGGGCAAGTACCCATTTATGAGCCACAATTAGAAGAAGTATTTCTGAGAAATATTAAAGGAGGTCGTTTGTTTTTCACCACAGATTTGAGTGAAGCAATGCGAGTTTCAAATGTAATATTTTTAGCCTTGCCAACTCCTCCGGGAGAAGATGGCTCAGCGGATCTGTCTTACGTACTGGAAGTTGCCGGTCAAATAGGAGATCTAATGACTGAATATACCTTAATTGTAAATAAAAGTACGGTTCCGGTAGGTACAGCAGAAAAAGTCAAAAACTTGATAAAATCAAAAACTCAAGTACCTTTCGATGTTGTTTCAAATCCGGAATTTTTACGAGAAGGATATGCTGTGGAAGATTTTATGAACCCTGAAAGAGTAATTGTGGGAGCCGGTTCACAGAAAGCATTTGAAATAATGGATAAAATTTATTTGTCTTTAACTAATGCCGGTGCTAAAATGATAAAGATGGATGAAAAATCTTCTGAGTTAACAAAATATGCTTCCAATTCTTTCTTAGCCACCAAAATCACTTTTATGAATGAAGTAGCTAATTACTGCGAAAAAGTAGGAGCAGATGTTGATAAAGTAAGATTAGGTATGGGGTCGGATGAAAGAATCGGGAATCGATTTTTATTTCCGGGTGTAGGATATGGAGGAAGTTGTTTTCCCAAAGATGTAAAAGCTTTAATTAAAAGCGGAAAAGAAGTTGGATATACTTTTGAAATTTTGGAATCTGTAGAAGAGGTAAACCAAAAACAAAAAACCATATTAGTACCCGAAGTCGAAAAATATTTAGGAGATTTAAAAAATAAACAAATAGCAATTTGGGGGTTAGCTTTCAAAGAAAATACGGATGATATTCGGGAAGCTTCCTCACTTGAAATAATTGATATGCTTCTGGAGAAAGGAGCAAAAGTTAAAGCATACGATTCGATTGCCGTCAATAATGTAAAAAAAATATTAGGCAATAAAATAGAATATGCCAACAATATGTATGATTGTGTAGAAGGTGCAGATGCATTAATTATTGTAACAGAATGGGGTGAATTTAGAAATCCTCATTTTGATATTTTAGAAAAAAAGATGAATAAAAAAGCTATTTTTGATGGAAGAAACCTTTATAATCTAGATGAATTACAAATTCATGGCTTTTATTATAAAAGTATTGGTAGGAAATTAATAAATGGATAGATAATTTTTAAATAAATGAAAAAATTAATAATTACAGGAGGTGCCGGATTTATCGGATCTCATGTAGTCAGAAGGTTTGTAAATCAGTATCCGGAATATAAAATTTTAAATTTAGATGCATTAACTTATGCCGGTAATTTAGAAAATTTAAAAGATATTGAAAATAAGCCTAATTACCAATTTTTAAAAGCCGATATAACTAACGAAGAACAAATAAAAGAAATATTTTCTGAATTTCAACCGGATGGAGTAATACACTTAGCTGCTGAATCTCATGTAGACAGATCCATAACCACACCTTTAGAATTTGTAAAATCTAATGTTATAGGAACGGTTATTCTTTTAGATGCTGCAAAAAAAGTATGGAATAATAATTATGAGGGTAAAAGATTTCATCATGTATCCACCGATGAAGTGTATGGTACATTAGGTGAAACCGGTTTTTTTACTGAAGAAACAAAATACAATCCTCATTCCCCTTATTCGGCTTCAAAAGCCTCATCAGATCATTTTGTAAGAGCATATACAGATACCTATGATTTACCGGTGGTAATTACCAATTGTTCTAATAACTATGGTCCCAATCATTTTCCTGAAAAGTTTATCCCGTTGTTAATTCATAATATCTTAAATAATAACCCTTTACCTGTATATGGTGATGGAAATTATACCCGTGACTGGTTGTATGTAATTGACCATGCCGTAGCTATTGATCTGGTTTTTCATAAGGGAAAAAACAAAGAAAATTATAATATAGGAGGATTTAATGAATGGAAAAACATTGATTTAGTTCACTTATTATGCAAATTGATGGATAAGAAATTAGGAAGAAAAGAAGGAGAAAGTGCCAAATTAATAACTTTTGTTAAAGATCGTCCCGGACATGATTTACGCTATGCAATTGATGCTACTAAAATAAACAAAGAGCTAGGATGGAAACCTTCCGTAAATTTTGAGGAAGGATTAACTAAAACTATTGATTGGTATATGGATAATCAAGATTGGTTAAGCCACGTAACCAGCGGCTCATACCGAAAATATTATGATGAACAGTATGATTTAACGTAATACCTATCATGAGTAAAATAAGTGTATTTATTTTTTCGTTGTTACTTATAATAAGTTCTTGTACACAAAGTAAGGAAAGTAAAAAACAAACAACTAATACCTATCAAAAAGAAGGATTATCTATTAATTTACCTTTACATTGGAAAGTTAAAAACGATTATTTCAAAGAAGGTGTTAGATATCTGGAATTAGACAAATACACAAATTACAAAGTAGAAAGTACCATAGCGATTAGCATTTTTAATAAAAAATTATCTGCCGACTCTATAGTAAGTGATCAAATCAATCAACTTCAATTTTTTTATCAAAAAGTAAATTTTAAAGTTACAAGCAAAAATAAATCAACCCATCTTGGTAAGTTCAATTGGATAACTACCTATTACGAAGCCGATGATACCAGAGACAAAGTATACGGTGAAGTAGGGGTTATGCACTATGAAGATAAAACAATTACTTTACAAATAGTTGAAGATAAAAATAATACCGATAGGTCGGATTATAATGTTATGTTTAATACATTTATAATAAAATAATTATATGAAAGGAATTATATTAGCTGGAGGATCCGGAACACGATTATACCCACTTACCATTGCAGTAAGTAAACAACTTATGCCTGTTTATGATAAACCTATGATCTATTATCCATTATCGGTTTTAATGGATGCAGAAATTAAAGATATATTAATTATTACCACACCTCATGATCAAGAGGCATTCAAAAAATTGTTAGGAGACGGTTCAGATTTCGGATGTAACCTAACTTATGAAATCCAACATACGCCAAATGGGTTAGCTCAAGCTTTTGTTATAGGTGAAAAATTTATAGGAGATGATTCGGTGGCATTAATATTAGGAGATAATATTTTTTATGGATCAGGCTTAAGCCAATTATTGAGATCCAAGACCAATCCAAAAGGAGCTATAGTTTTTGCTTACCATGTAAATGATCCGGAAAGATATGGGGTAGTTGAATTTAATGAAGATATGAAAGCTATTTCCATTGAAGAAAAGCCATTAAATCCAAAATCAAACTATGCAGTACCGGGATTATATTTTTACGATAATAAAGTAGTAGAAATAGCAAAACAATTAAAGCCATCAGCTAGAGGAGAGTATGAAATTACAGATGTAAACAAAGTATATTTAGAAAACGAAGAGTTGGAAGTTGGAGTAATGGACAGAGGTACAGCTTGGCTGGATACCGGAACTTTTGATTCTCTTCATGATGCTACGGAATATATACGTGTAATTGAAAAAAGACAAGGTATAAAAATTGGATGTATTGAAGAAACTGCTTATAAGAGAGGATTTATTTCTATTGAAAAATTATATGAGATTGCTAATAAATATGGAAAAAGCGGGTATGGAGAATATCTTAAAAATATTACCTATTATAAACGTTAGTGCTTATTATTAAATGGAAGAAACTCAGAAATGGACTGAAAATATTAGTGCAAAACATTCTTTATTAGATTTTAAGCTTAAAGAAATTTGGGATTATAGGGACTTATTAGTCCTTATGGTAAGGAGAAATTTTGTTGCTAACTATAAGCAAACCATTCTAGGCCCTCTTTGGTTTTTTATAAACCCAATTATAACTTCTTTAATGTTTACGGTTGTTTTTGGGGGGATTGCCGGTATAAAAACAGATGGAATTCCGGGTATTTTATTTTATTTATCGGGTTTAACTCTTTGGAATTATTTTCAAGATTGCTTAACTGGAACTTCATCAGTATTTAGAGATAATGCAAGTATTTTTGGAAAAGTATATTTTCCTCGCTTAATCATGCCTTTGTCAATAGTTATCGGCAATTTATTGAAATTTTTAATTCAGTTTATTTTATTTCTGATATTTTTGTTTTATTATATATTTAAAGGAATTCATCTTCAAACAAATATATATGCTATTTTACTTCCTATTTTACTTGTTCTTATGGCAGGTATAGGACTAGGTTTAGGTATGATTATTAGTTCCATGACAACTAAATATAGAGATTTATCCTATTTATTGTCATTTGGAGTGTCATTACTTATGTATGCTACTCCAATCATTTATCCTATAACCATGATTTATAACAAACTTCCCGAAAATTTTCATTGGTTAGCTATGATTAACCCTATTTCACCGATCATAGAAGCCTTTAAATACGGCTTTCTAGGAGAAGGAGTTTTGAGTTGGGGAGGCTTATTATATAGTACTCTATTTGCTTTTTTTAGCATATTTTTTGGTATTATAATTTTTAATAAAGTGGAAAGAAGCTTTATGGATACTGTCTAATTGATGCATAAATTATTATATTTATCCAAAAATTTATAAAAAGTATATTCATTATTTTCCAATATGAATCTAGCAATAAAAATAGAAAATATTTCAAAACTATATAGATTAGGTCAGGTAGGTACCGGAACTTTGCAGCAGGATTTTAAACGATGGTGGTGGAAAACAATAGGCAAGGGTGATCCTTTCGCTAAAATAGGAGAAACGAATGATAGAACGACAAAAGGTTCTTCAGATTTTGTGTGGGCATTGAAAGAAGTTAGTTTCGACGTTAAGCAGGGTGAAGTCTTAGGCATTATAGGAAGAAACGGAGCAGGAAAATCAACCTTATTAAAAATACTATCTAAAACTACATCTCCTACATCAGGATGTATTAAAATTAATGGTAGAATAGCATCTTTATTGGAAGTGGGAACCGGTTTCCATCCGGAATTAACCGGAAGAGAAAATATTTTTTTAAACGGGGCTATTTTAGGAATGACTAAAAGAGAAATTCGATCCAAATTTGATGAAATCGTAAATTTTTCCGGTGTTGAAAGATATATAGATACTCCGGTAAAAAGGTATTCCTCCGGCATGTATGTACGATTGGCATTTGCTGTTGCAGCCCATCTAGAGCCGGAAATATTAGTTGTAGATGAAGTACTAGCTGTTGGAGATGCTGAATTTCAAAAAAAATGCTTAGGAAAAATGAAAGATGTAAGTGTTAATGATGGAAGGACCGTACTATTTGTGAGCCATAATATGGCAGCTATAAAAACACTATGTAACCAGGGGGTGGTTATGCAGCATGGTGGAGTATCTTATATGGGAGGGGCTTTGGAATCCGTTGAATATTATCAAAAATTAAATAATGTTCCATCATCGCTAGAACATAGTGGAGATATTGATTCCGCACCGGGAAATGAAAATATAAAGATATTAAAGTTTATTACTCAACCTGTGAAAGGTAATTATTTAACAATTTCTTCAGGATTAGAATTTGAATTAGTATTTTTTAATTATAAACAAGGCATAAATTTAGATGTTACTTTTGAATTAAGAAATTCTGATGAGATCGTTATTTTTCATACAGGAGAGTTAGTGACAGTGAATAAAGATTCCAAAAAAGGAATTTATATAGTAAAAGGCCATATAGAACCCAATTTATTAAATGCCGGAGTTTATAAATTTAACTTAATATTTGGGGAAGATCAGAAATACCCATTATACATACAAAACGAGGTAATTCAATTTGAAATATTAAATGAATCATTGGGTTCAAATAACAATTTACTACCGGGAGTAATTCGTCCGGACCTTAATTTTTCATATAAATTTTATGGCTAGGATGAATAAACCACAGATTATTGAATTACCAAAAATAGGGTCTTCTGTATTAGGATATATTACGGTTGCTGAAGAAAATCGTAATATTCCATTTGATATTAAAAGGGTATATTGGACTTATTTTACCCCTCAGGATGTACATAGAGGAGGGCATGCTCACAAAAATCTTGAACAGGTGATATTTGCGCTTTCCGGGACTATTGAGTTTAACATAGAAGATATATATGGCAATACGACAACATTTATCTTAGATTCTCCCGAAAAAGGGTTATATATACCAAGTAAAATTTGGAGAGATATAAAATTTTCACATAACGCAGTCTTACTATGTCTAGCTTCTGAATTGTATATTGAACAAGATTACATAAGAGATTATGACGAATTTAAAAAATTAACGAAATGATTAAAATTCATCCAACATCGGATGTACAAACTCACTATATCGGAGATAATACTTTCATTTGGCAGTTTTGTGTTATTTTAAAAAATGCAATCATCGGTAATAATTGTAATATTAACTTTAATGTTTTTATAGAAAACGATGTTACAATTGGAAATAATGTAACCATAAAATCCGGTGTTCAGATTTGGGACGGAGTCACTATAGAAGATGATGTTTTTATTGGTCCCAATGTTACCTTTACTAATGATTTAATACCCCGTTCAAAGCAATATCCTAGTGAATTCAAAAAAACAATTATAAAAAAAGGAGCATCTATAGGGGCAAATTCAACTATAATTGCAGGACATAGTATTGGAGAATATAGCCTAATTGGAGCAGGAAGTGTGATAACGAAAGATATTCCCCCCTATACGGTTTGGTATGGCAATCCCGCAATTCAACAAGGCATAATATCAAAAGAAGGTAAGATTCAAAAATTATGATAAAATTTTTAGACTTGAAAAAAATCAATCTTCAATTTCAAAAAGAAATCGAAGATGAAATCATAAAAGTATATCGATCAGGATGGTATCTTTTAGGAGAAAAAGTTAAAGAATTTGAAAATAATTTGGCAAAATATATTGGAGTAAATGAAGCAATAGGAGTTGCCAATGGATTGGATTCTTTACGATTAATAATTAAAGGTTATAAAGAATTAGGAGTAATAAATGAAGGGGATGAAGTAATCGTTCCTGCCAATACATACATAGCTTCGGTTTTAGCTGTTTCAGAAAATGGATTGATTCCAATTTTTGTAGAACCTGATGAACGAACCTTTAACATAGATATATCAAAAATTGAAGAAAAGATAACCCCTAAGACTAAAGCAATTATGATTGTCCATTTATATGGACAAGCCGTGTTTTCCAATGAATTAAAATTATTGGCACAAAATTATAATTTAAAAATTATTGAAGATAATGCTCAAGCGATTGGAGCAGAATGGGAAGGTATTAAAACCGGAAACTTAGGAGATGCTTCAGGCTTTAGCTTTTATCCGGGGAAGAATTTAGGAGCTTTAGGAGATGCAGGAGCAGTATGTACCAATGATACAGAATTAGCGCAAACCATAAGAACTTTGGCTAATTACGGATCACAGAAAAAATATGTGAATAAGTTTCAAGGATTAAATAGTAGGTTAGATGAAATACAAGCTACAGTTCTTAACCTGAAATTGAGATATAATGATCAAGAAAATCAGAAAAGGAGAGAGGTTGCTAATTATTATTTAAACCATATTAAAAATCCTAAGATTGAATTACCTAAAATTGAAAATTGTCTTCAAAACCATGGGCATGTTTGGCATATATTTGTAATTAAATGCAAACAAAGAGAAGAATTACAAGAATATTTATCAAAAAATAATATTCAAACTTTAATTCATTATCCTATACCACCTCATAAACAGGAAGCTTATTCAAACTTTAATCATTTACAATTACCAATAACAGAAAAATTAAGTAAAGAAATTTTAAGCATTCCCATTTCACCTGTTTTAACTCAAGATGAAATAAAAAAAGTAGTTGATCAAATAAATCAATTTTAAGTTATAGGCTTGTTGTGGATAAAGAATTACCATTAGTTAGTATAGTAGCTATCAATTATAATAATAGCAAGCATCTAGTAGAAACTTTAGATAGTATTGATCAGCAAACGTATAAGAACATTGAATTAATAATTGTTGATGATTGTTCCACAGATGATAGCGTAAAAAAAATAGATCAGTGGTTGCTCACTTATAATAAACCATTTCAATTTATAAAGCATATTGAAAATAAGGGAATTTGTAAAACTATTAATGACGGATATAAAGTTGCCAAAGGGAAATATATTTCATCGATAGCAACAGATGATCTCATGTTGCCTAAAAAAACCGAAATCCAAGTTCAATTATTAGAGAATACAGATGATCGTCTAGGAATGGTTTTTTCTGATGTTTATCTTATAGATGAAGACTCTAATCCTATAGAGGGTAAATTTATTGAAAAATATAAATCAAATGTATTTCATATAAATTCCGAAAATATATATGAAGAATTATTAAAAGGAAATTTTATACCGGCTATGTCCATAATGATTAAAAGTGATATTTTATCTAAAATTGGCTATTTTGATGAAAACTTAAATTATGAAGATCTTGATATGTGGTTAAGAATAGCTGAAAAATATAAAATACAATATTCAGAATATATTTCAGCTAAATATAGAATTCATAAAAATAGTATTACACAAAAGTTATCTAGAGATAGATGGGCTGTGGATGATATTAAAATATATAATAAACATAAAAATAATTCCCCAATTGCTAAATATTTTCTTAATAAATTAATATATGATTCATTCATTAAAGATAATAATGATGTATATAAGTTTTTGAAAAATAATAAAATAAACAAACAGATAACTTGTATGAGTAATATATGGGGAATGAATTATCTATCACATAGAAAAAAAATAGATTTGTATAATAAAACAATGAGTATATATAAATATTATTATAAGCTCATTGCTTTTATGAAATATCAAAAGTGTCTCATTTAAAATGGCTCGTTATTAATTTGAAAATAATTCATTAATAAAATAAATTCCATAAGTTTATCAAGTGTAAAAATTTTTTTCTTAACTATCTATAAAATAAAATCAAGAATTACTTATTTAAAAATTAGTTATATCTTCAATAATAAATTCAAATCCAAGACTTAAATACATATATATAAATTAAATTAGAAAGATAAAGTTATACCAATATGGTAAAATAATTTTTTCAATTCAATTTGAAAAAAATTTAATAAACCTTTATTTATAATTAATAAAAATTTCATACATATATGATAAACGAAAATTACGAATGATATCAATAATAGTTTCCTCATATAATAATAAATGGTTTCAATCATTTAGTAAAAGTGTTAATGAAACTATTGGAGATAATATTATCTATGAGATTATAAATATTTGGAATCCAAAATTAATGGGAATATGTTGTGCATACAATCAAGGAGCTCAACAGGCTAAATATGAAAATTTACTTTTTATTCATGAAGATACCATATTTATAACCAAAAATTGGGGAAATAAGTTACTGAACTTATTGTCAGATAAAAACATTGGAGTTGTTGGAGTTGCAGGTTCTACTTATGTGCCCAATGTTCCGGCTTTTTGGTGGGGAATAAAAGAAGTTTGTTTTTTTAATTTAATACAATCAGATGCAAACGATGAGAATGTGTTAACTTACAGATTAGATGATAAATACGGAAATAGCAAAAATGTTTATTCGTTAGATGGGGTTTTTTTGGCTTGCAGAAGGGATGTATATTCAGAATTTCCATTTAATGATAAAATAAAAGGATTTCATGGTTATGATATAGATTTTTCATTGAGAGTTGCTTCAAAATATATTAATATTGTTACAGGAGAAATATTAATTAAACATTTTTCATATGGTAATTTGTCTAAAGAATGGTTTACAGAACTAATAAATATTCGGTCAAATTATTCAATACCTAAGGAACAAAAAAATAATAAAAAATATGAATTAAATAAATATTATGTATTTATAAGTTATTTATATAAATACAAAACACCTTTTTTTTGGTCATTAAATAAACAAATAAAATATTTAAACTTACAAAAGTTGGGAGTAAAAGGTTATATGAAGGTAATTTTCAAAATTATGAAATATGTTAAATTCTCTTTTATTAGAAATTTTAAATTAACAAAATCTAGTTAAGAAATGCCTATTTCATAATTATTGAAAATTTTATATTAAAAATTTTTCATGCATAATAAAATTAAAATGAATAAAAATATTTTTGCTATAGTTGTTATTTTTAATGGAATGCAAAAAAAATGGATTCAAAAATGTTTTGATTCATTACTAAAATCCACTTTAAAAATAAATATTATAGCCATTGACAATGTATCGACAGATGGAAGTGTTGAATTCATTAAGAAAAATTATCCATCTGTTGAACTTATTGAAAATTATTCAAATGAAGGTTTTGGGAAAGCTAATAATATGGGAATTAAAAGAGCATATGAACAGGGAGCTGATTACTATTTCTTATTAAATCAAGATGCATGGATTGAAGAAAGCACAATTGAAATTTTGATTAATAATTGTATAAAATATCCGGATTATGGAATTTTAAGTCCAATGCATATGAATGGAGAAGGAAATTTGATTGATAAAGGGTTCTTTAATTGTATAAATCCTTTAAAAAGCAGATATCTTTATTCAGCATTAAGCACACCTAGAATAAATAATGAATTAATTTATAATTTCGATTTTGTACCGGCAGCCTGTTGGCTGCTTCCCAAAAAAACTATAGAAAAAATTGGAGGTTTTAGTCCAACTTTTTATCACTATGCTGAAGATGATAATTACGTTCACAGAGTACGTTATTTTTCAATGAAAGTGGGTGTAGTGCCTTCAGTTAAAGTTTATCATGATAGGGAAGAAAGATCTCCTCATGTATATTTTGATGCATTACTAACAAAATATAAAAGAAAAGTTTTATTAGATATTTCAAATCCATTGTTAAAAGGAAATAGAAAGTTTGTTGAATACAGATTACTTTTAGCAGACCTATTTAGAGCATTTCTTTTCTTTGATAAGAAATCAATCAGACTAATATTTGATAAGTTTAAAGTTGTATTAAAAATAAAAGAGAAAGAGATATTAAAAAATAAAAAAGTTTCAGAAAAAGAAGGAATGAATTTTTTGTAATAATTTTACATTTCTATAGTATAAAGCTAAAAAAAATCGGGTTATTAACCCGATTTTTTTGTCCTAATAATTAATTTTTTATAATTTTTTTAGTTATTACTGTTTGATTTGAAATAACGTTAACAATATAAATACCGGAAGGCTGAGTTTGTATGTCCACATAAATTTCGTTTATTCCATTGAATTTTTTAGAATAAATAATACCTCCGTTTATATTAGAAATTTCAATAGACCCTTCGGATATATTTCCTAAATTAATACTAAATAAGCCATTGTTTGGATTGGGATATACATTAATCTGAGGTTCTGTAGTTAAATAATTATTAAAAGCAAAGTTTGCTTTTTTACCACAAGCAACCAAATCTGCATTCTTAATAAAATCTTTCCACTGATCAGCTTCTGCGTAAGCACATGTATTGGCAATTAATCTTGTACTAGTTGTGTTAACAGATTTAAATACTTCTTTTCCTAATCTTGGCGGAGTTGGGTTATTGCTAATTATTTTTTCAAAAGTAGTATTTCCCATAAAAGCTGAATTACCAATATAATTAACAGTTGAAGGGATCACAATTTCTTTCATTTTGGCATAAATAAATGCTTTATCTTCAATAGTTTCCAAAGCTGGAGGTAGAGTTACACTACCCGTAAATTGTGAAAACGTTAGAGTGGAGATTTGTTTTAGGTGCTGAGGTAAAATCACGTTTCCTGTAAAAAGGGTAAAACTTCCAGAGTTTGTTCCTGGATTAGATGAAAATGTATTTAATTGACAATTTTTAGAAAAATCTAAAGTTTTATTTTCAGTTAGATTTAATTTTTCGAATGCTCTCTCCTTTATTTCTGTTAATATAATTGATTTACAAAAATCAAGTCTATCTATATTAGCATAATAGAAAGTTCTATTATCAATAACTCTTAAAGCTACAGGAAGGCATACACTTCCGTTAAACTTAGAAAACATATAACTATAAATTCTAGTCAAATTTATTGGTAATATGACATGCCCGGAATAATTTGAGAAAGCTCCTGAAGCAGAATTATGATGAGAAGGAAAAGACTTTAATTTAAGATTTTTAACAAAGTTTAATGTTTTATCTGTTGTAATTTGTAGGCCTTCAAAAGCATTATCTTTAATTGTATTTAAATTAGGGGTACTGAAAAAATCCAGTTTATCGACTTTAGCAAATAAAAAAGCTCTGTTCTCAATAGTTTCCAAAGCTGCAGGTAACGTAACACTACCGGTAAATTGAGAAAACATAAGATTAGGAATTTCTTTAAGGTTAGGGGGTAAAATAACGTTTCCATTAAAAGGAGTAAAAGCTCCGGAATTTGTACCGGGATTAGAAATGAAAGATGTTAACTTTAAATTAGTTGAAAAATCTAAAGTATTATTATTGGAAGTAATTTGTAAAGATTCAAAAGCTCTGTTTTTAATTGTATTTAAATTAGGAGTATTGGAAAAATCTAGTTTATCGATTTTAGCAAATAAGAAAGCCCTGTGCTCAATAGTTTCTAAGGAAGAAGGTAACGTAACGCTACCGGTAAATTGAGAAAACATAAGATTAGGAATTTCTTTAAGGTTAGGGGGTAAAATAACGTTTCCATTAAAAGGAGTAAAAGCTCCAGAATTTGTGCCGGGATTGGATATGAAAGAAGTTAATTTCAAATTTTTGGAGAAATCTAAGGTATTATTATTGGAAGTAATTTCTAAAGCTTCAAAAGCTCGGTCTTTAATTGTACTTAAATTAGGAGAATTAGAAAAATCAAGTTTATCAATTTTAGAGTACATAAAAGCCTTGTGCTCAATAGTTTCTAAGGCATAAGGTAAAATAACGCTACCCGTAAATTGAGAAAACATAAGATTTGAAATTTCTTTAAGATTAGTTGGTAAAATTACGTTTCCAACAAACCCTGTAAATGGACCAGCGACAGCGTTACCATAAGGCAGAAAAGAATTTAATTTTAAATTTTTAGAAAAATCTAAAGTATTGTTGGTTTTAGTTAAAGTAAGTCTTTCGAATGCAGAGTAATTAATAGTATTTAAATTAGGTGAATTAGAAAAATCCAGTTTATCAATTTTAGAGTATATAAAAGCTTTGTGCTCAATAGTTTCTAGAGCTGCAGGTAAAGTAATGCTGCCGGTAAATTGAGCAAACATTAGATTTGATATTTTTTTAAGGTTAGTCGGTAAAATTACGTTTCCTACAAATCCAGTAAAAGGACCTGCAACAGAACTACCATATGGCAAAAAAGAATTTAATTTTAAATTTTTAGAAAAATCTAAAGTATTATTGGTTGTTGTTAAAGTTAGCCCTTCAAATGCAGAATAATCAATCGTATGTAAATTAGGAATATTAGAAAAATCTAGTTTATCGATTTTGGCAGCTAAGAAAGCCTTATGTTCAATAGTTTCTAATGCAGAAGGTAAAGTAATACTTCCTGAATATGAAATGAAAGTGTTGGAAGGTATTACTTTAAGAGTTGCAGGTAATGATATATGGCCTTTGAAATTAGAAAAAGCCCCTTTTGGTAGATTGTTGTCTGATAATTTTACTTTAGTTAAATCCAAATTATTAAGAGCAGACATTTCCCGTATCGTTTTAATGTCTTCATTACTTATAGAACCTGTTAATTTAAGGTGAGTTATTTTACTTTTATCAGAAGTAACTAATTGGGATAAGGTCCCGGGTGATTTAACATCTAACTCTTTATAAACTTGTGCATGGCAAACTGCTCCTATTAAGAAAATAGAAAGCATAAAAAAAATAAATTTTTTCATAATAATTAATTTTATTAAAATGTATTTGAATACTTTTTTATTTGATTATGATAATATTATAATCATAAGAGGATACCCATTATTAAATTGTTAATGGGTGTAAAAAGATATTGATATGTATATAGCATAATATTTCATTTGTGTTAGTTTTAGTTAAATAAATCAGTAAATTATTAATGTGCACATATAATAATTACATTAGTATATGAAACAAAGTTAATAAAAATATTTATACTTTAATCGCAAAAATAAATATAAATTTATATTTAAAACGTAAACAAATTGTTTATAGGTATATACTTATAATAATTAAAATACTTGTAATCAATAATTTAAAAGTTTGGATAAAAATATTAGCAATGAAAATAGTAATTAATAAATATAAAATAAAATGAAGCATAAGAAGCTAATAATAATTAGTTGTATTTAAATTTAGAGTTTTTATTTATTAGCTAAAGAAGATAAAACTTAACTTAAAAAAAATTAAAAATGTAATAAATACAATTCATATTTTGAACTAAATGAACTTTGAGAAGAGATAGTTACTAAAACGATTATTTATACTAAGATAATAAAAAAAGAAACTTGAATTTTTCTAATTTTGTATGATTAAATACTAATAATTTTTTATAATCCTTTAAATAATTATAACAAAGAATTTAGAATATTTGTTTCAATATTCATCGAAATAAATTAATTTTAATTACTCATGTGCCAACCTTTAGTATCTATAATAATTCCTACTTACAATGTTGAAAGATATATTGAGCAAGCAATAGATAGTATATTAAATCAAACCTATTCAAATTTGGAAATACTTGTTATTGATGATTGTTCTACAGACAATACAGTACAAATGGTGAAGAGTAAATATTCTAAAAATCAAAAAATTAGATTATATGAAAAGTCACAAAATTTAGGTCCAGCAAATTCTCGAAATATTGGAATTAAACAAGCAAAAGGAAAATATATAGCTTTATTAGATGGAGATGATTACTACATTCAAGATAAAATAGAAAAGCAGGTTCGGGTACTGGAAAGAAATCAAGATTTAGCTCTTTGTTCTACTTTTTTGAAATGCATTGGATTAAAAAACAATGTGATAAAATTTAAAATTAATCACTCAGATATAAAAGATCAACAATTGCTAGGCTGTCCCATTGCACATGCAGCTGTTATGTTCAGGGCAACTTTTTTAAAAGAAAATAATTTATTTTATAATGAAAATTTAAGATTTTCAGAAGATTATGAATTATTTATCAGGATGATTGAAAAGGGAGGCAAATTTTTAACAATTCCTGAAGCCCTCTATGTATATAGAATTACAGGAAACCAAGCATCCTTTATAAAATCAGATAATAAGATTTTAAAAAATGAAAAGCAGTGGGAAATATCTAAAAACTTACATTATCAAGTCTTAAGCAAATTAATTGATGAAAGTTCAGAATTGTATGATAAAAAATTTGTAGACGCTTTATTAATCCATCAAGTGATAAGAAATTATGATGATCTGATGCTATTTATAGATTGGGCAAAAAAATTAATTGAATATAATGAAAGTATAGAATGTCCATTTAGTTCAAAATTTTTAGAAAACACATATAAAAATAGTGTACTAGGATATTTTCTTGCTCAAAAGAGATTATCCTGGAATATTTTATACCAATATATATCAGTTTATCCGTATTGTGCTAAATTGGATCTAACCTATCAATTTAAATATATTATAAAATGTCTTTTATTTCTAAAACATTAAAAAAAATTATTTTCGTTCAAATCTCCATTTAAATAATTTATATCCAATATTGACCGGTAAGTTTTGAAAAAAATTTTTCTTTTTTTGGTCTAATGAATAAAAAGAAGAAAAGTAATCTAGAATTGATAATGAAGGAGCTTTTTTTAATCTTTTATAATTCTGTTTCCAATAAGTAATATCCTTTTTCATACATTTCCATTGCATGGTAAGAGTAATTTCTTTAAATGAGATAATATGCTTAAGCATATATTTTTTCCTTATTGGATTAGCTTCTTTAAAAGCTCTTGTAAAATATTCAACTATAGTTTGATGATTTTCAAAATTTCTTTTAGTTTTATTAAAAATAATAGATTCATTGTGAAGATAATAAAAATAGGTTGATTTATGTAAAAAACAAATACTGTCTAGCTTCAATGCCGTATGAAAAGACCATAACTCGTCCTGAGAAAATAAATCTTTTACAAAATAAATTTTATGTTTTCTAAAAAAGTCAACTTCAATAAGTTTATTACAAGCACTTACTGACCAAGATCCATTACAAAAATATTCAAAGATACTATCGTTTCCTTTAAGGGAAGTAAGGGAGTGATTAAAAGGAAATATTTTATATTGTGTTTTTTTGAATGTATTAATTGCGGATATTTCACCCACAGCAACAGTAGACTGCGTTTTAGTAATCAATGTTACTAATTCCTCAATACACTCGGGAACAATTTCATCATCACCATCCAAAAAAAATAAATATTTACCCCTTGCATGATCTATACCTGTGTTTCTAACTATGGAAAGACCCTGATTGGTTTCGTGTTCTATAATTCTTATTTTTTCAGGGTGTTGAGACTGAATCTTTTTAATAACATTTAAACTATTATCTTTTCCTTTATCATCCACCAATAGTATTTCTATATTAGGATAGGTTTGATTCAATACAGAATTAATGCTGCGACCAATATATTTTTCACAATTGTAAACGGGAATAGAGACGGTAACTAATGGATATGGCATACAAATTAATTATAATCGAGCATCAACAATTTTTTTGTCTAGAAAAGATTTGCAATCGTAAATTACAGCATTATCTTTACAATATTTCTTAATATTCATTTCTTTAAATTCTTGATGTGGTACGGCAAGAATTACTGTGTCGAATTTCATAGAATTCGGAATTTCATTAAATATATCTAAGCCATATTCATGCTTAACCTCTTTAGGGTTTGCTAAAGGATCGCAAATAGTTATATTCAAATCATATTCATCCAAACATTTAACTATATTAACCACTTTAGTATTTCTAACATCCGGACAATTTTCTTTAAATGTAATGCCTAAAATTAAAATGTCTGAATTGTTTATAATAATATCCTTTTTAATCATTAACTTAATTACTTCGGAAGCGATATAATAAGGCATCGAATCATTTAATCTTCTTCCGGCGAGAATAATCTCGGAATGATATCCTAATTCCATGGCTTTTTGGGCCAAATAATAAGGGTCAACGCCAATGCAATGCCCACCTACCAGGCCGGGTTTAAACGGTAAAAAATTCCATTTAGTTCCGGCAGCCTCTAAAACTTCCGTCGTATCGACACCTAATAAATTAAAAATTTTTGCTAATTCATTAACAAAAGCAATATTAATATCCCGTTGTGAATTTTCAATTACTTTTGCTGATTCGGCAACTTTAATACAACTTGTCTGATAAGTACCTGCGGTTATAATGGAAGAATATAAATTATTTACAAATTCTGCAACCTGAGGAGTAGACCCGGAGGTTACTTTTTTAATATTTGTGAGAGTATTAATTTTATCACCGGGATTGATTCTTTCAGGAGAATATCCTGCAAAAAAATCACGATTGTATGTTAGCCCTGCAATTTTTTCAATAATAGGTACACATTCTTCTTCCGTGCATCCCGGATAAGTCGTAGATTCATAAATAACAACATCACCTTTTTTAATTACTTTCCCTACAGTGGTACTAGCAGAATGTAAAGGAGTTAAATCAGGTCTGTTGGATGAATCTACAGGAGTAGGTACGGTCACGATGTAAATCGTTGAATTTTTTATGTCATCCAAATCCGAAGTAGGATAAAATCCGTTTTGGTTTTCTAAATCTTTTGCGGATTTAACTATAACATTTGAAATTTGTTCAGAAGATACCTCTCGAGTAATATCTTTAGATTCAATTAATTGTTTTATTCTTTCGGTTGAAATGTCAAATCCTGTTACCTTATATTTTTTTGCAAATTCCAAAGCTAAAGGAAGTCCGACATATCCGAGACCTATTATACTTATTTTAATATTTTGAGGAGAAAAAAGCATTGTGTCGATTTTTAATTTAAATTGAATAAAAATTTCTATACCATTCAATGAAATTTTTAATTCCCTCCTTTACGGATACTTGAGGTTTATAATTAAAATTTTCAATTAAATCAGTAACATCAGCATAGGTAGCAGGAACATCTCCGGGCTGAATAGGCAGTAAATTTATTATTGCTTTTTTACCCAATTCTTCTTCTATAGTTTTAACAAAAGACATAAGTTCCACAGGCTTACTATTTCCTATATTATAGATTTTATAAGGAGCAGATGAAGACGAAGGGTCCGGATTAACAGGGTCCCAGTTTGAGTTGCCTATTGGCGGATTGTCATTAACCTTTATAATTCCTTGCACAATATCTGAAATGTAGGTAAAATCACGCTGCATTTTTCCATAATTATAGACATCAATAGGTTTATTTTCTAAAATGGATTTAGTAAAGATAAATAAGGCCATATCGGGTCTACCCCACGGACCGTAAACGGTAAAAAAACGCAATCCGGTGGTTGGGATTTTAAATAAGTGGCTATAGGTATGTGCCATCAGTTCATTGCATTTTTTACTGGAGGCATATAAACTTACCGGATGATCAACATTATCTTTAGTTGAAAAAGGCTGTTTTTCATTCAGGCCATATACGCTGGAACTACTGGCATAAGTTAAATGCTTGATAGAAAAATTCCTGCAACATTCTAATATAGTAAGGAATCCGGTTATATTTGAATCAATATAGGCTTGAGGATTGACTAAAGAATATCTAACCCCGGCTTGAGCAGCAAGATTAATTACTTTATCGAATTTTTCTTCTTTAAATAAATTTTCTAAATTATTTTTATCTTCAAGACCTAGTTTGATGAATGAAAGATTGGAATATTTGGAACTCTTAATCAGTTTATTATATTCAATATCGGATTTATCAAATCCACAATTTTTTAATCTTCCATATTTAATAGAGACGTCATAATAATCATTGATAATATCGAGACCAATTATCTCATCGTCTCTGTTTATTAAAGACATTACTAAGTGATAACCGATAAATCCGGCAATTCCTGTAACAAGGATTTTCATTCAGATTTTTTTTATAACAAAATACAAATTTAAAAATTTTTATTTTGATAGTTTGAGTGACTCATTAACTTTGAGTGGATTGTATTGAAAAAATGAATAAGATATACCTTACAACAGATCATGCTCTAAGTAAATTCAGTACTAGAAAAAATATTTAAACTCATGGTATTCTTAAATTAATGGGTTATACATACTTGGTATATAGTAGTTTAATGCTTAAGATTAGTTGTCACTGATGATAAGTTTATAGTAATGCGTATGCAGTTGACGAAATAAATGCAAAAGATTAAATTTAAGATCCTTTTTTTAACATGGAAAATTTGATTGAAAAGATGCAAAAAAAGAAAGCTTGGAAGTGGAATCAGAAATAAAATTTCACTGAATTCATTGCAGGTTAAATAAAATTTATCTAACTTTCAATTAGTTCGATGAAAAGGTTATGAAAGCAATAAGACATATATTCTTATTAAGTTTTATATTACTAATATTGATACATTGTAAAACAAATAAGGTAAAAGAAGTACACCAAATACATCTTAATAAAAAAATTACTGATTCAATTAAATCGGATTCACAAATTATAAATTTCATTTATCCATATAAAAAACAATTAGATTCAATAATGAATCAACCCATTAGTTATGCCAATGTTGACTTAACCAAAACAGGATACTCCAGCAACGAAGGTAATCTATTAGCAGACTTAGTATTGGAATATGCTAAAAAATATGCTAAAACAAACAAAAAACCTGAACCCGATTTTTGTTTGTTAAACAGCGGCGGAATCAGAACTATAATCCCTAAAGGAGTAGTTACTGTTGAAAACATATTTGAAGTATCGCCCTTTGAAAATGAAATGGTTCTTTTACAATTGGATGGATCTCGAATGAAAGAAATGTTTGATTATTTAAGAATTGAAAAAAAAGGACATCCATTGGCAGGAATAAAATTAGTATATAAGAAAGATAAATTAATTTCTGCACAAATTGAAGGTAAAGATTTTGATCCAACAAAAAAATATTGTGTAGTTACCATAGATTATCTAATGAATGGCGGAGATAGAATGAATTTTTTCATGAAATCGGATGCCCAAGAAATCACTCATTTAAAATTACGAGATATTCTATTAGAACAGGTAAAAAATTACAAAGTATTGCCGGACATTAAAGATCAAAGATTAGTCTTTGAAGATTAAAAAAAATTCAAATGAAAAGAAGAGATTTTATCAAAACTGCTGCTTTAGCAGGAGGAGCTTTAAGTTTTCCCTCCCTATCATTTGCTTCCCGTGTTTTACATTCAGACAAAAAAATAACCATAGTACATACCAATGATCAACATAGTAGAATAGACCCTTTTCCGGCGACTTATACCAAAAATCCCAATCAAGGAGGTTTTGCCAGAAGAGCAACTTTAATAGATGCTATACGAAAACAAGAATCACAGGTATTATTATTAGATTCGGGTGATGTTTTTCAAGGAACTCCTTATTTCAATTTTTTCGGAGGTGAACTGGAGTTTAAATTAATGTCAACCATGGGATATGAAGCTTCAACTATGGGAAATCATGAATTTGATAATGGATTGGAGGGATTTAAAAAACAACTGCCACATGCTAAATTTGATTTTCTTTGTTCAAACTATGATTTTAGCAATACGCTGTTGGAAGGATTAACCAAAGATTATAAAATCATAAAAAAGGGAGGCATTAAAATAGGATTATTTGGGTTAGGCGTTGAATTAGCCGGATTGGTAGAAAAAAAGAATTATTTAGAAACTAAATATCTGGATCCTATAGAAATTGCACAAGATCGAGCAAGAATGTTAAAAAAAGAAAAAAAGTGCGATCTAGTAATTTGCCTTTCCCATATAGGATATAAATATCCTAATTTTCCCGATAAAATTTGCGATGTGAAATTGTGTCAGCAAACATCGAATATAGATTTAATACTCGGAGGCCATACACATACCTTTTTTAAAGAACCGGAAAAATTTCTAAACAAAGAAGGCAAAGTAGTATTGCTCAATCAAGTGGGATGGGCCGGTTTATTATTAGGCAGAATTGATTTTCTCTTTACCCAAGACAATACGTTAAAAGAAATAGCTTATCAAACAATTCCCGTAAAAAATTACACCGTATAATTTCGCTTTCCAAATAATTTAGATCCAATTCTAACCATATTACTTCCGCACTTTATGGCAATTAGATAATCATCCGACATGCCCATGGATAAAATCGATAGACCATATTCATTTTGATGGGTTATATAAAAATCGTGAAGGGAAGAAAATTCTTTTTCAATTTGAGAAGTATTATCAGTAAATGAAGCCATACCCATAAGACCAAGAATAGTAACATGTGGAAACATTCCATCCTTTTTGAGCTTAAGTATTTCAAGAGCCGAATCGAAAGTTAATCCATATTTAGAATCTTCTTGGGCTATTTTTATTTGTAATAAAACAGAAATCGGGCGATTGTTTTTTACCGCCTCTTTTTCAATAGTATCAAGCAATTCCAAACGATCCACAGAATGTATTAGGTGAACAAAAGGAGCAATATATTTTACTTTATTCTTTTGTAAATGCCCAATTTGATGCCAGCGAATATTTTTAGGCAATTGATTATATTTTTCAACTAATTCTTGAACTTTATTCTCACCGAAATCGATCTGTCCACATTGATACATTTCTTCAATTTCCTTTGCAGGATGAGTTTTTGAAACGGCTATTAATTGAACATTAGAGGGTAGAGTTTCTAAAGTTGTTTGTAATGAATCTGCTATAGACATGGATTGAAAATATATTTTTACGAAGGTTAAAAGTACTAATAAATTTTTTGATAAAATAATGGTAGAAACATAGTATATAAAAAAGAGCGGAAAATATTTTATTTTCCGCTCTGTTAAATTAATATGACTTTAAAAATGATGGATTATGATTTATCTATTAGATTTTAAATCTTGAAAATTAAGATCATTATTTAACACATTGTTTACTTTTTCAACAATTAACTTATTTGGTAATGAAAAATTAGATACTTGCTTAGTGTTAGTAAGAGATGAGTTAAACTCAATTTTATAGATTCCAGCATCGGCAATCCATGCGGAAGCCAAAGGATTAAAAGAAGCTAAGTCTTTGGGTTGAAGTTCGAAAAATACCACTTGAGTTTCTCCCGGTTTCAATACTCTGGTCTTAACAAATCCCTTTAATTCTTTTGATGGTTTATCTATATTCCCTTTAGGAGTTGAAAGATACAATTGAACAACTTCTTTACCTGCAACACTTCCGGTATTTTTAACTTTAAGAGAGATCAAAAGTTTTTGATTAAATTCAGCGGAACTCAATACAGGTTCAGAATAGTCGAACTTTGTATAAGAAAGGCCGTACCCAAATTCATAAGATGGAATAACATTAAAGGTGTTAAAATATCTGTATCCCACATATATGCCTTCCTTATAAGATACGTCAGTTGGTTTTTCTGCCGGAACTCCGTCAAAATTAGAAGAAGAAGAAACATCTGTATATTTAACAGGTAGGGTTTGAGTTAATTTTCCGGATGGATTCACAGCTCCTGAAAGTACATCGGTTATAGCATAGCCGCCTTCCTGACCGGGAAGACTTGCCCAAACTATAGCATCTACTTTATCTTTCCAACTGGAAGTTTCAATAGCGCTTCCTGAATTTATAATCACAACCACTTTTTTATTTTGTTGATGAAATGCTTTTGATACTTCAGAAATTAAATTTTGTTCTTTTTCGGAAAGATCAAAATCATCAGGAATTTTTCTGTCTCCGGATTCACCCGCTTCTCTTCCAATAGTAATGATTGCAATATCATTTTCTTTAGCACTGTTTTGGATCGCTTTTTCCTTAATGGTCGGCTGAGTTAAAGTTGGTAAGATAGCGAGTAATTTTTTCTTTAATTCCTCAGTTTTAGCTAATTCCTCTTTAACAAATTGAGAATAAGTTTGATTTAAATTTTTATCAATCACATAACCGTTATCTTCTAATCCTTTAGGTAAAGAAATTACATATGCTTTATTTACATTTCCACTTCCTGTTCCTCCTGCTATAATATTATATGAACCACTTCCAAATAAGGCTATTTTACTTCCTTTATTTAAAGGTAAAGCTCCTTGCTCATTTTTTAATAAAACCATACCTTCTGAAGCTGCTTTTCTGCTTAAAAGTGCATGGGATTTCAAATCCGGATTATTAGTTGGTACATAACCGGCTACCCGTGGAGATTTATAGATCATTTCCAATACATTTCTCAAGCAATTATTTACATCTTCAATAGAAAGACGTTTAGTTTCAATGTATTTTTTAAGGGTTTCAAATTGTACTTGCGTACCCGGCATTAATAAATCATTTCCTGCATGTATTTGCTTTGCAAATATGTTTTCATCATAAGAATCTTTACTTATTCCATCATGGCTGGTATCGCTTACAGCAGATACATTGGCATATCCGCCAAACCAGTCTGTAATTACTGCTCCTTTGAAGCCCCATTCGTGACGTAAAATAGTGGTTAATAAGTCATAACTTGCCGAAGTGTAAGTCCCGTTAATTTTATTGTAAGAAGACATAATGGTTGCCGGATTAGATTCTTTAACAGCAATTTCAAATCCGCGTAGGTAAATTTCTCGTAACGCTCTTTGAGATAGATGAACATCTAAGTCCATTCGATTATTTTCACTATTGTTTGCGGCAAAATGTTTTAAAGAAACACCCACACCGTTTTTTTGAATTCCTTGGGTGATCGCTGAAGCGAATTTACCGGCTATTAAAGGATCTTCTGAGAAATACTCGAAATTACGCCCACACAAAGGGTTGCGAATGATGTTTAACGCCGGAGCCAATTGAATATCCGAGCCATATTTTAAGGCTTCATCTCCAATAGCATTTCCAACTTCTTTTGCTAATTCTGTATCCCAAGTGGTCGAAATAAGGGCCCCTACAGGAAAACCTGTGGCATAATAAGTTCTTGTTTCTCCTTTTCTTTTATAAGAAATGCGGACACCTGCAGGACCATCGGTAAATATTACTGCAGGAACGCCCCATTTGTCAATGGGTGTAGTTGAACCTGCTGACCCGGGAATAAGGTAGCTTGGTATTGTGACTCCTTTAGGGTCTATAGCTTCAAACCCTTTCAACATTTCAAATCCAACCATTCCCGTACCCAAGAGTAAATGTATTTTATCATCAACAGATAAACGAGAAATTAAATCATTAATTCTTTCATAATCCGACAGTCGAGTATCTTCATAAGGTTGTAGTTTTCCATCTTTGTTCCAATCAGAAAATCTTTGATTATTTACAACGATTTGAGGATAGGTTTGCGCCTTACTGAGGTTAAATGCGCAAAAACCGGCTAATGCATATAATACAAATCTTTTTTTCATCATATTATTTTTTTTCTCATAAGGTACAAATTATTTATTATATATTAACATAGACATGATATAAATTAGGTGTTAAGTGCCTTGCTATTACTATATAATATTCAATAATTGATATACAATAAGATATATATTCTGATTTTATATAATAAAAAAAGATGAAATTGATCTAAAGATGTATTCACATACAGTAGTATCTAAATAAAAAGATAATACGAACCATTTATGTAAATGCGAAAATTATCTTGATAAATGATTATTTTTGTACAAGTAAAGGTAAGCAAATGAATAAAAAAAAGGTAGAAAAATATTTTAATTTAGCTTGTTATGCAGAATGCATAAGTTGTTTCTTACTTTTTTTAGTAGCCATGCCCTTAAAATATTTTTTTCATTATACCTTATTTATGATTCCGACGGGTATGATACACGGTTTATTTTTTACCGCATATATTATATTGGCGATTTTAGTTAGAAAGCATTATAAATGGGATGATGAAGATTTTGTATTTGTATTAATGTCAGCCTTTTTCCCGTTCGCAACACTATGGGTCGAAAAAAAATTAGCTAAGATCAATCGAACATAAATTAACCAATTTTAGATTTCCGGTTGTAGAAATCAACTAATAATTTAAAACTGTTTAAATTATTATCAATGATTTAACAGGAATACGATAGATATAAAAAAATAAAAAGCTTCTTATAAGCATAAGAAACTTTCTATTTTTTATATATGTAAAAAATTCTAATTTACAGCGTTTTGCAATTCTTCAGTAATTTCCATATTATGAAATACTTGTTGAACATCATCATCGTCTTCAAATTTTTCAAGCATTTTCAAAATAGTTTGTGACTGTTCTAACGGAAGAGCTTTTGTATTGTTAGGCAACCTTTGTAATTCCGCACTCTTAGGCTCTATACCCAATTCTTCAAATTTATGGTTTATAGAACCAAAATCTTCAAAAGAAGAGGTTATAATCACTTCATTTTCATCTTCTTCAATTTCTTCGGCTCCTGCGTCAATCATTTCCAATTCAAAACTGTCCCAATCCATAGTAAGATTTGACTTATCTAAAGTAAAAATCCCCTTTCGATCAAAAATAAATGTAAGTTCTCCATTTTTGCCCAGATTTCCTTCAAATTTGTTAAATATAGCACGAACATTGGCTACAGTTCGGGTAGGATTATTAGTAGTACATTCTAAAAAAATGGCAATTCCTCCCGGTCCATATCCTTCATAGGTTATTTCATCGTATTGTTCTGCATCTGCCCCTGAAGCCTTTTTAATCGCTCTTTCTACATTGTCTTTTGGCATGTTTACACCTTTCGCATTAAGTAAACAACGACGAAGTGCAGGGTTAGATTCAGGGTTAGGGCCACCGGCTTTTACAGCAATTGCAATTTCTTTACCAATACGGCTGAACTGTTTTGCCATTTTGTCCCATCTGGCTAATTTTGAAGCTTTTCTATATTCAAATGCGCGTCCCATAATCAAGTTTAATTTCTAAAACAAAAATAATAATTGAATGAGTTATAGAAAAATAAATTATTAATTTTTAAATCTTTTTTACATGTTTAACTATTTGATGGTTTGTTCTTTTTTTACAACTAATATATAGATGAACTAAGAACAATTAATAATTATTAGTAACCGTGAAGTTAAACAGTATCCTTAACAAAGTTTAATCAAGTAATTCTTTAGGAATTTTACAAACCGGAATAGGATTAATTTTATGTTGAGCAAGTCTGTTTAATCGATCATAAATTTCGAAAACTTCACGTTCTCTTCCTGTAAAATCAGAAGCCTTATGATTTTCATGAACATTCATTGCCCATTCAAGTTCCGGATAGGAAGCTCCAATTTGGTCTTCATCAGATCGGTCATCGGTCCAAAGACCATCGGTAGGTTTCGCTTTTTGTATAGACTCAGAGACATGTAATTCTTTGGCTATTTCAAATACCTGACTTTTTAAGAGGTCGGCAATAGGGCTGATATCAACTCCTCCATCTCCATATTTAGTAAAAAAGCCGATGCCAAAATCCTCTATTTTATTACCTGTTCCACAAACCAAGAAATTGTTGAGTCCTGCATAATAATATAAGGCAGTCATACGAAGACGAGACCGAGTATTAGCTAAAGACAAATTGTTTTTTTCATGAGATTCATCCGCTTCTAAATCAGATTTTAAAGCCTCAAAAGTGTTGGTCAGATTTATAGTTTTTCCGGTAACATTTGTATAATGTTCAGTGAGATATTTTATATGTTCTCTGGCTCGAGTAACTTGGTCTTCCGGTTGATGAATAGGCATTTCTAAAACTAAAACGGGTTTACCGGTTTGAGCAGCTAATGTAGAAACTACAGCGGAATCTATTCCTCCGGATACTCCTACTACAAATCCTTTTGCTCCACTATTTTTGAGATAATCGTTTAACCAATTAACAATATAGGAAATTACTCTGGTTGTTTTCATAATATTGTATCTTTGCGCGTAATATTATATATTTAAAAATCAAGTGTAAAGATAATGAAGATTATTAAATATCTTACAGTATTGTTATTAGTAATAAGCTGCACTCATAAAAGCAGTAAAGATGATTTGAATAAGAGGTGGAAAGTAGAGGTTAGCGAGATACAAGAACCTATTGAAATTCATGATATAGCAAAAGATTTTTACAATTTAGATATTTCAATACCGGATTTTAGAAAAAAATATCCTTTTTATTTGAGTCAGAATACCCCGGATTCCCGATTTGAAAAAGATCGAAGGGATAGTACAGAACTCAATATTTATTCTGAAATAAAGAAAAAAGTTTCTAACGATAGAATTAAAGCTGAATTAGAGAATCTTTTTCAGCATATCAAGTATTATTATCCGGAATTTAAATCTCCCGAAGTATATTTATATTCATCATTTACCTCAGATTATTTGAATCCTATTACATATATTCCACAAAATAATTATTTACTTATTGCTACAGATTGCTTTTTAGGTTTTGATAATAAATACTATAATATGATGAATATAGATAAATATATCCAGAGAACAATGAGCATGGAATATTTTTCATCAAAAACGGCAAAAGAAATAATTAAAGGAATGGCAATAGTTCCGCGAGAGACGAACAGCCAATCTTTTGTTTCACAAATGATTTATCAAGGCAAAATTTTAGTTTTGGAAGATGCCTTTTTGCCTGAAGTAAAAGATTGTTATAAAATAGGATATACCCAAGACCAGATAAATTGGGCGAAAACTAACGAATATGAAATATGGAATTTCTTTATTGAAAGTAATTATGTGTTTAGTGATGATATTTCTTTATCTGATCGGTTTTTATCGTTAGCGCCTTTTTCTAAATTTTATACGGAGGTAGACTCTCAAAGTCCGGGGAGAATAGGTTGTTGGACCGGATGGCAGATTTGTAGAAAATACTTACTTGAAAATCCTCAAGTAAGCCTACAAGACTTTATTAAAAATCCTAACCACGAGCAAATATTTGCCAAGTCCAAATATAAGCCCCATCCTGAGGTAGAGACACACTAATATTTAAAGATACAAAACAAAGTAATATTTTAATAGGAGCTAATGAAAGAAACTGAAATAAATTTTAATGTACAATTAGATGAAAACCATATACCTGAAAAAATTGTATGGGCAGCCCCGGACGGAGGAGTAATTGGAGCAGAAAGTAAAGCTATTTTATTATCCGTTTGGGATGATAAAGTTAAAGAAGCTTTAAGGATTGATTTATGGACCAAAGAAATGCCTGTTGATGATATGAAGCGGTTTTTTCATCAAGTATTGCATTCTTTAGGAGATTCTTATCAGAGAGCCACAGATGAGGAAGAAATTGCAGAAGAAATAAGAAAATTTGCAGAATATTTTGCAGATAGGAGTGGTATAAAAATGTAATATTATTTTTAAACTGAATAAGATTTTATTTATCTTATGGGTCTATACCAAATTCTTTTAAATTATACCTTTTTAAGGTCAACTATTAACACGAAATAACAAAAAATGATACTATATAATAGAAATAGAAGATTAAGATCAACTCAAGCCGTAAGAGATTTAGTAAGAGAAACGATTTTAACTACCGATGATTTTATCATGCCGATATTTATTGCAGAAGGAGAAAATATAAAAGAAGAAATTTCTTCTATGCCGGGAATATATCGCCAATCATTGGATTTAACAATTAAAGAGGTTAAAGAATTATGGTCTTTAGGAGTTAAAGCGGTGAATATTTATGTAAAAATCAATGAAAATTTAAAAGATAATACAGGCAAAGAAGCATGGAATAAAAACGGCTTAATGCAAAAATCAATCAAAGCTATTAAAGATGCTGTACCCGAAATGGTAATTATGCCGGACGTCGCTCTTGATCCTTATTCAATTTACGGACATGACGGAATTGTTGAAAATGGTAAAATTGTAAATGATGCAACCGTGGATGCATTGGTAAAAATGAGCCTAAGCCATGCAGAAGCAGGAGCTGATTTTATTGCGCCAAGCGATATGATGGATGGAAGAGTTGCAGCAATTAGAGAAGCATTAGAAGAAAATGGATTTGATGAAGTAGGTATTATGAGTTATGCAGCGAAATATGCCAGTTCGTATTACGGTCCTTTTAGAGATGCTCTGGACAGTGCTCCCGGTTTTGGAGATAAAAAAACCTACCAAATGGATTACGGTAACAGTAAAGAAGCTATCAATGAAGCATTGAAAGATATTGAAGAAGGCGCAGATATTGTTATGGTAAAGCCGGGCCTTCCTTATTTAGATATAGTCTCTAAATTAAATGAAATAGTAGATGTGCCTATTTCGGTATTTCAGGTTAGTGGAGAATATGCCATGATTAAAGCGGCTGCAAAAAATGGATGGTTGGATAATGATAAAATTATTATTGAAAGCTTAACATGTATAAAAAGAGCAGGCGCCGGTCTTATTTCTACCTATTTTGCCAAAGAAGCTGCTAAACTATTGAATCGATAAATTGTAAGTAATAAATATTTTTATAAGAAGCCTCTTTTATTTCGATAAGAGAGGTTTTTTTATTTAAATTACTAAAATAAGTAGCTCTAAAATTGTTTGAAAATAGTATCACAAAAAAACAAAAAAGCATACTTATAATTAAGTATGCTTTTTTTAATATTTATTGTCTAAATTATTTTTGTTGTTGATTTAACAAGATACCTCTATAATCGGTAATATCTGATTCTTGAACTAATGATCTTAAAAGTAAAGAAGGCATTTGTTGAGCATATTGACTCATTAAAGAGGTTTTAAGCTGTTTTTTGTCTCCAACTTGTCCTTTAGTAATTGATTTAGTTACAATTACATAAACTCCGCTTTTTCCTTCAATTGCTTTCGAGGTAACTCCTTGTTTTAACCCAAATGCAGCACCACCCACCTTAGGCTCAAATTCTCCGTTAACTGATGGATTGTCAAAACTTATTGAAGCATTGCTTTTTGTAGTTTTAAATTCAGTTGCTAAGTTGTCAAGTGATTTGTTTCCTGAATTTACTTTTTCAGCAATTATCTTACCCAGCTTTTCATTCCTTACCTCAGTTTCAATTTCATCTCTAACTAAAGAAGGATCTGCTAACCCTTTGCTAAATAAAGATGAAACTCTGGCTACAATATAACTTTGGTCACCCGTAGTGAATACTTCAGTATCACCAAGTTTTCTTTTAGAATCAAAAGCCCAAGCAATAATATCAGAATCTTTATCTGTGTGTAATCCGTTCAACATAGAACCAAAACGTACTATGCCTCGTTGCTGTTGTGGTTTATAGTTAGATTTTTTAGCGAAATCAATAAATTCTCTTGATGACTTTCCTTGAATGGATTGTATGAAATTGGTTGATTGTTTACGGGCAGTCTCGATAGTTTCCTCAGAAGGTTTAATTTCTTTCGCAAGATCTGCTAGTTTATAAACAATTTCATCCGGTTTCCTTTGAGATATCATTAATACCAAATATCCCTGAGGAGTTTCAATAACTTCTGCTTTATTTGTAGGAGAAGTTTCTAAAAAACGTTGTAATTTTTTATAAGGAGCAGGAAAATCTTGAGCTGTTGTTAACTTCATTTCACCATTATTCGAGGAAGCCGTCGGATCGTCTGAATATTGAGAAGCTAATTTTGCAAAATCACTAGGATTAGCATTTAATTTTGCCGCTAATTCATCCGCTTGTTTTTTTGCCTGATCCTTGTTTCTGGCAGTTTTAGGCTGGATTTGCTGAGCTCCGGTGTAACTTATTAATATATTTTTAGCAGTTACCGAATCCGTATTTTTTTTAGCGATTAATTTAGATAATACATAGTATCCATTATCTTTATAAGCATTAGAAATTTGTCCGATAGAAGCATTTTTTACCCAATTTTGTATGTTTTGAGGCAATTGCTTTTCGCTTCTGTATTGAGAGATAAAAGGTTTATCTGCAATTTGTGCGGTATTTAGCTCGCTGATATATAGTGAATCATTTTTAACCGAACCAAATGCTTGAATAGTATCCCCTTCAATAATGGATTGAGATAATAAGGCATTTAATGAATGTAATGTGTTATTTTCATCGGAAGGAGTAGGTTTTGCAGAGAAATATACAAAATCTAGCGTTCTGTTTTCATCAATTTTAAATAAAGATTTATGTCTTTCAATATAAGCTTTTAAATCTTCATCTGTGACCTTAACAGGGTTTGATTTTTGGTATGCATTGTAATCGATTTTAACGTATTCAATATCTGCAATATTGGATTGATTTTGTGCTAAAAGTTCAATTTCCTTGTTATTGGTTAACATTCCGGAACCATAAGTCCCTAAATATTGTTTACCCATTGCTTGATAACCAAAATTCTTTTTTAAAGTCATCATAGTTTGGAAATATTCTCTGTATTGCGGAGAAGCATTTTGGCTTTCTTCCATTTTTTGGAATTCATCCTGAATCAATTTGGTATTAATATTTCCGCTTTTATCTTTGAATTGAGGATTGTTAAATAAAGGAGAGGATTTGGCCATATTCCAAATCATTTTATCAGTTAAAATTAATCCGGATGCATTAAATTTTTGCTCAATTAATTTTTGTTCAATTAACGAATTCCAAATTTGTCCTTCAAGTAAATTTTCCGGATATTGCCCTTGGTACTGAGAAGAAAGAAGACTAAGTTGACTATAATATTCCTGGCGTGAGATCGCTTCTTTGTTTACTTTTCCCAAAACATTGGGATCTTTCTTGCCAATTCTGCTCCAATCAATTCCACCTAATAAAAATAATAATAATGCTACAGCAACAAAACCTATTAATAACCCGTTTCTTTTTCTTATTTGTCCAAGAATAGCCATTTATTCGTAATTTAATTTATTTTAATTTACGAAATTACGGTTTCGACATGAAATATGAAAATAATATTTACCTTAATAGTCATTTTTAAAAATAAAAAAACCTCACAAGAAAAATCTTGCAAGGCTTTTAAAAATTAAATTTAAAAGTATAGACTATTTATCAATTGATCCGAGGACACGTTTCATAAATGCATTTAAAGCATTTTTTTCATCCATACCCTCTCTCATTAGCTTATTAACTTCAATAGCTCCGTACATATTAGAGAGCACTTCTCCTAAAACATCTAATTCTTCATCTTTCAAACCTGGAGCTTCCGTTAAGTTCTCTAAGGTTTCAATCGTTTCATTGATATAATCTTCATCATTATTTTCAATGAATTGAGTTAAATGTTTAATTATGGGTAATTTCATTTACTAATTCTTGTAAAGGTTCTATTTTATTTGTTTGTATTTGATTAACCAGCTTTCCGTCTTTAAAAGAAGCAAAAGTCGGCAAGTTGGTCACATTTGCTAATTTTCTAGATTCAGGAAATTTTTCCGCATCAACAATTAAAAAAGGAATGGTGCTGTTTTCTTCGCCAATTTTTTTAAATTTCGGCTTCATAATTTTACAGTTTCCGCACCATGAAGCAGCATACTGAACGAGAACGATCGGAGATTCTTTGATAATTTCACTTAAATTATCTTCTTGTAATTCTTGTACCATTTTTTTGTTTTTTTAAATTATGATTAATGAGAAGATAAATAATCCGATACTCCTTTACGATTGGCATTCATCGCATCTTTTCCTTCTTCCCAGTTAGCCGGACATACTTCACCGAATTTTTGAACATGAGTATAGGCATCTATAAGGCGTAAATATTCTTGAACATTTCTTCCTAATGGCATGTCATTAATACTTTCATGGAAAACTTTTCCCTCTTCATCAATTAAAAAGGTTGCTCTGTATGCAACATTGGATCCTTTCAATACCACAGTTTCATAATCTTCATCATATTCGGAAGATTCAATATCTAAAATTCCTAAAATATTAGAAAGATTACGTGTTGTATCTGCTAAGATTGGATAAGTAACCCCTTCTATACCGCCATTGTCTTTAGGTGTATTTAACCAGGCAAAATGTACTTCGTTAGTATCACATGAAGCCCCTATAACTATAGTATTTCTTTTTTCAAATTCAGGTAGTGCTTGTTGAAAAGCATGAAGTTCCGTAGGACAAACGAAAGTAAAATCTTTAGGATACCAAAATAATAAAACCTTTTTATTTTTTTTAGTTGCCTCCTCAAAAATATTGATCTTTAAATCATCCCCCATGTGATCCATGGCATCTATTGAAATGTTTGGAAATTTTTTACCTACTATTGACATAATTTTATTGTTTTGTTTATCAAAATATTATTTCATTTTTTACATTTCAAAATTAGTCAATAAAACAAGAACCTTACGTTGTGTAAGCATAATTCTTTTTTATTGAAGAATAAAAAAAAACTATATACATAAAAAAATTTCACGATAACTTCCCGGATTTTTTAATAAGATAGTAAAAAAAATTAATTTATCCTATTAAATGATATAAACACAAAAGGATGAATTAATTAAAAGATATTGAAATCTGATAGTAATCGGTTATAAAGACATGATTCGGCTAATTCTAATACAGATTAAAGGCATTAAAAACTAAAAAATAAAGTGCAGAAGGGTTTTTTAATGATATAGGATTAGACTTTATCAATTGCTGTTATTAGGGAATGTTTAAATATTTATGAGTTTGTAAAGAAACTAGCCATTTAGGGTTTTTCATCACATAATCAATGATTTTTGGAGTAACTTTATTCCTATTACTCCACTCAGGTTGTAAATATAAAATGGCATTATCATTTACTTTAGAAGCCTGTTCTTCCGCAAAAATAAAGTCATGATTATTATAAACAATTACTTTTAATTCGTTTGCTTTTGCATACACACTTTCGAGAGGAAGGGCTGTTTTTTTAGGAGACAGACAGATCCAATCAATATGTCCCGATAGAGGATAAGCTCCCGAAGTTTCGATATGTATTCGGCAACCTAAATTTTTTAGTCTGGACGTTAAGGGTTCTAAATTCCACATTAAAGGTTCCCCTCCGGTTAAAACAATGGTTTTCGATTGGGAAGCAGCCATTTCGGCAATTTTATCTACAGAGCTAACCGGATGAATAGAAGGATTCCAACTTTCTTTTACATCACACCAATGACATCCTACATCACAACCGCCTATTCTTATAAAGTATGCAGCCGTACCGGTATATCTACCTTCTCCTTGAATGGTGTAAAAATGCTCCATAATAGGTAATGATAGACCGGATTCTAAATCCATAGTTATACTATCTTCCATTTACTTATAATTTTTTAGCAAAAACAACTTGCAAAATTACAAAAAAGTAATTATTTATAAAGATTGCTGCCATCAATATAATTGAAGACTTCCGGAGGAAGCATGGGACGAACATTTTTATGTTCTTTAATCATGGAGCGTATTAAGGTAGAAGAAATTTCAATGATAGGAGCGGAAATTTTATGAATATGTGGATGTTCCATAGTTTGTTCCTTCTGAATACTGTTAATTCGAGGATAAACAAATAATGAATGATATTTTAAAATTTGATCATAATTTTTCCATTTATGAAATGAATTCAAATTATCTTCTCCCATTAGTAAAACAAAATCATAGGATGGATATTTTTCTTTTAGTACAACCAACGTATCAATGGTATAGGAAGGTTTGGGTAAAGCAAATTCAACTGAAGAAGATCTGAAATGAGGGTATTTTTCAATGGCAAGGTTTACCATTTCCAATCTGTGATGATCTTTTAACAGAGTAGATTTATTTTTGAAAGGGTTTTGCGGAGTTACAACAAACCAGATTTGGGTAAGGTCTGAATTTTCAATGATATAATTTGCAATGATTAAATGTCCTATATGAATAGGATTAAATGATCCGAAAAATAAACCAACTTTCATTCAACAAAGTTACAAATCCTCATAAAATTTAACATCTTTAATTTGCAGTTGATAAAAAGTTTTGCCTTGCCAATAATTTTCATATAAAGTGAAAACCATATCAAAAGGATATTTTTCAAATTTAGGCAAAAGATGACCCATTTTAAAGGCGATAGCTTCAAATGAATTTTTAATGGAATCTTGGAAAACAATAATTTTTAAATGGGAACGATCTTTACCCATAAGCGTATAATCGCCTCCAAAATAAACATTTCGGGCTAAAAATACCGGGCGCAAATTAGCCGGACCAAATGGAGCAAAATAACTGATAAGTTTGAAAAAACGTTTATTTATTACGGATAGAGATATTTCTTCGTCTATTTCAATAGTAGGTGTTCTTTGGCTTTCCTTAATCGTTTCTTTAACTACAGATTCAAATTTTTCTTTAAAGGGTAAAAAATTCTCTTTTTTTATCGAGAGCCCTGCAGCATACATATGACCACCAAATTGTTCCAAATACTCAGAGGTTTTTTCCAAAGTTTTATAAATATCAAAACCGGTAACACTTCGAGCAGAAGCAACCAGGTCTTTATTTTTTCCTTCTGTAAAGACTAAAGTAGGCCTGTAATATTCTTCAATTAATCGGGAAGCTACAATTCCAATGACCCCTTTGTGCCATTTGCGATTAAAAACAATGGTGGAATAAGTACTGGTTTGACCTGTTTTTATAATTTCTTGAATGGCTTCGGAAGTGATATTGGCATCAAGCTCTCGACGTTCGTTATTAAGCTCATTAATTTGAGTATAGATCTTTCGAGCTTCAATATCATTAGTTGTAATAAGTAGTTTTACAGCATTGCTTGCATGGCTGATTCTTCCTGCAGCATTTATTTTAGGAGCTATTCCAAATACAATATTATTAATTGAAAAAGCTTCACGAGTTTCTTTGGGTAAAAAAACCTTTAAACCTACTCTGGGTTTTTCCAACAATTGTTTCAAACCAAATGCAGCTAAAATTCGATTTTCACCGGTTATCGGTACAATATCGGCAGCGATACTGATAGCTACTAAGTCTAAGTAGGGAAATATATCTTCCTGTGGAATTTGTTTTTGGGAGGACAAAGCTTGTATAAGTTTAAAGCCAACTCCACATCCGCTTAAAAATTTATAGGGATACTTGCAATCTGATCTTTGCGGATCTAAAATAGCAACCGCTTCCGGAAGAACTTCATCCGGCAAATGATGATCGCATACGATAAAATCAATGTTTTTATCTTTTGCATAAGAAATCTTATCTTTTTCTTTAATTCCGCAATCTAATGCAATTATTAAGGAAAAACCATTAGCAGCGGCAAAATCGATGCCCTGATAAGAGATGCCATATCCTTCTTCATATCTATCCGGTATATAATAATCGATATGCTTATAAAAAGAATTTAGAAAAAGATACATCATTGCCACAGAAGTAGTACCATCCACATCGTAATCTCCATAAATAAGTATTTTTTCATTAGTATTTATGGCTTTTTCGATTCTTTCTACAGCAATGTTCATGTCCTTTAGAAGAAAAGGGTCATGAAGTTGATCAAGCGAAGGTTTAAAAAAAGTTTTAGTTTCATCAAATGTAGAAACACCTCGTTTTAAAAGAAGGCTGGTAATTTCCACAGGGAATCCCAGTTCTTCAGCTAGTTTTTGGGCTTTATTTGGATCAGGTTGAGGTAAAATTAACCAACGATTTCGCATAGTTTACAAATGTATATAATTTTAGTAAATATGAGTACTTTGATTTTATCTTTTATAATTATAGAAGATTGGCTAAAAAAAGATTGAATGTTTTTATATATTTGATTAAAAATAAAATATAATGGAAAAATTAAGAATTTTATTCTTTTCTGTATGGCTGTTTAGCTTATACTCTTGTAATCCGGGACCCGGAAAATTTAACGACAAATTAATGGAAAATTTGAATAGAGCAGACAGGGAATATACCACCTTTTATGCTATGGTTGAACAGCACCCTGATACCGGTGACTTTGTTTCCGTCACCAAAAAAGGAAAAATTGCTTCTGAAGAATTAGAAAAATTGATCAACAAAATTAACGGCTATGAAGTACCCAAAGATGGGGAAGATTTAAAAAACTTATGTGAAGAGTATATCCATAATATGATTACGTCGATAAAAGGATTTACTTCAAAAGAAAAATTAACAAAAGATCAATTTGAAAAAGCTCTAGAAGAAATGGATGTAAATGAAGTTAAATTAAATGAAATTGACGGTAAAATTGTTGAAGCTCAAAAATCATTTGCCAACAAAAGGGGGTTTGAGTTGAAAGATTCATCATCAAATAAAAGATAAATATGGATAAATTTTATTATTGTTACCAAAGTGTTAAATAGTTAAGGAATTTAATTTCTCTTAGTTTTTTACAAACACTTAAATTTATTAATTTATTACCTTTGCTTAAATCAAAAGAAAGATGATTAACAAAGAAAAATTTTTACTCAAATCTTATGAACTGGGAATAATAAAATTTGGTGAATTCACTTTAAAAAGTGGGATTCTTTCTCCTTTTTACGTTGATTTACGACCATTAGCCTCCAGTCCGGAATTACTAAGCGAATTGTCACAACTTTTATTGGCTATGCTAAAAGATTGTAGGCACGAACTTATTTGCGGTGTTCCCTATGCGGCATTACCTATGGCTACGGCGATGTCTTTAGAATCTAAAGTGCCATTAATTATAAAAAGAAAAGAGAGTAAAAATTACGGGACGAAAAAAATGTTGGAAGGGATCTTTAAAGAAGGACAACGTTGCGTACTCGTGGAAGATGTAATAACAAGTGGGAAAAGTTTGCTTGAAACGATAGAAGAGGTAGAAAAAGAAGGACTAAAAGTAAAAGATATTGTTGTAGTATTAGATAGGCAACAAGGGGGTAAAGAATTATTGGAAAGCAAAGGATATCATGTTCACACTTTATTCAGTATTGAAAATGTAATTGATATTCTGTACAATCATGAATTTTTAAATCAATCACAGGTTGTTAAAATCAAAGACTTTCTTAAAGAAAAACCAACGGTACAATTAAGTGCTCCTCGATTAACCTATGAGGAAAAATTAGAATTACAGAATCATTCGGTTTCTAAGAAGCTGATCGAAATTGCATTATCAAAAAAAACCAACTTAATTGCTTCCTTAGATACCCATAAATCTGCAGAAATTTTAAAATTAGCGCATCAAATAGGAGATTCCATTGTAGCTGTTAAATTGCATTCAGATATAATTTCAGACTTTACTGAAAATTTTATACACGAATTGAAAGAGATTGCAGCAGCTAAAAACTTTTTATTATTCGAGGACAGAAAATTTGGAGATATTGGTAATACACAACATATGCAGTTTACCGGAGGAATTTATAAAATCTCAGAATGGGCAGATTTAATAACTTCTCATGTTATAGCCGGAGAAGAAAGCTTACAAGTATTTGGTGAAAAAACCGGAGTAGTAACTATTGCAGAAATGTCGTCAAAAGGAACTTTAACAGATGAAAACTATAAGTCGAAAGCGATCGAAATTTCAAGTAAAGTTTCCAATGTAATAGGATGTGTTGCCCAATCCAAACTACCTTCTGCTTTATTGTTATTCACTCCGGGGGTAAATTTAACAGAATCAGGAGACTCCAAAGGTCAGCAATTCAATACACCTGAAAAAGTATTCTCCGACTATCATACAGATTTTATTATTGTCGGCAGAGGCATTTATGGAGCTAAGAATCCGGAAGAAGCTGCCAAGAAATATAAAGAAGAAGGCTGGAAAGCATATTTAAAGAATTGTTAAGATTACATTATTAAAACATTTTGACGGAAAGAATTATAATAGGAATCGATCCCGGAACGAATGTTATGGGATTTGGGATTATTAGTGTAGTGGGTAATAAAATGAAGCTGTTGTGCATTGATGAGCTAATTCTTAAAAAGGTTGAATCCCATGCATTAAAGCTTAAAAAAATATTTGATAAAACCTTATCGCTGATTGATACCTATCATCCGGATGAATTGGCAATTGAAGAACCCTTTTACGCTAAAAATGTACAGTCTATGTTAAAATTAGGCAGAGCACAAGGTGTTGCTATGGCTGCCGGCTTACTAAGAGAAATTCCTATTACAGAATATTTTCCTAAAAAAGTTAAAATGTCAATAACAGGAAACGGTAATGCATCCAAAGAACAAGTTGCAGGAATGTTAAAAACTTTATTGAATTTAAAAGATTTTCCTACTCGGTATTTGGATGCTTCCGATGGACTGGCTCTGGCAGTATGCCACTTTTTAAACAGTAGAGTTCCCTCATCGGCAAATACTTCAAAATCATATTCGGGGTGGGATTCCTTTGTGAAAAATAATCCTAAAAGAGTGGGCAGTTGATAAGGCCATGAAATGAAAAAATCGATTGAAAGATTTTTAATTAAAACTCAATTGTGGGTTTCTTTCATGATTTCATTATTATGTCTATTTTTTGGAAGTTTAAATCACTCCGTAAATTACAACAGAATTGCAATAATTTTTTTTTCTGCCTTAGCTGCTTATAATTTTATTTGCTTTCAAAATACTTGGTCGCGAAATATCTTAAAAAAACTTTCTTTTCATATTTCATTCATCAGTTTAATACTTGTGGCTTTTATAGTATGTAAGGAAAAAGATTTACTACAATTTTTTCATATTGCATTTATTGGAAGTATTGTAATCATGTATAATTCGGATTTTATAAAGATTCCATTTAGAAACATTCCTTTATTAAAAATTTTTATTATATCATTTGCATGGGCCTATGCGATTCTATATATAGGAAATACGGGTAATCGTAATACTCTCTCAGAATTTTTAATTCTGTATTTTTTTATCATAGGTATAACCCTGCCTTTTGATATTTGCGACATGAAAAAAGATGTTATTTGTACAATACCCAACTATTTAGGAATACGAAAAAGCAAAGGTATTGCTTGTATATGTTTATTTCTATCTGCACTAGTTTTTGCTTTGACTTTTTATAAGCAAGGCGATTTAATCTATGTGACAGCATGGGAAGTGGTGTGTATAATCAGTATGGGTATGGTAGTATTTATGGGAAAAACACATCAATTTTTTTACACCCGTTTTTGGATGGAAGCTTGTTCTGCTTTACCCATAATTATTATATGGTTGCAAAAAATAAGAGTCGTTTTATTTTATAAAACGACTCTTGCACTCATTAAAAGTTGTTATGAGTTTTAACGGAATCTGTCTACAGATTTTATGAGCTTTTCATCCTTATTGATGTACTTATTTGCCATGGCAAGCAGAATAATCAGCAGGACCGGGACGAGTAGCTCAACACCTTTCTCAGGAAGTATAGTACTTCCTCCAGATGAATTTAGCAAATCATAAACCATAAAACCGATCAACAATACGTTTATAATTATATTTATATAATTAATTTTTTTTTGAACATTTCTGCTTTTAAAGCAGAATAGGGAAATAAAAGCTAACAATCCGATGAGGAACAAAAGGAACATATCTGTTAAATCATTAGGAATGAAATCGGTTATATAACCGACAGCAAATCCTAGTATACCGGCTAATGATAGATAAATACTTTGAATTCTTTGGATCAAAATTTCGCTTTTTTGAACAGCAAATGTATAAAAAATTAGCGTTTTAATAAAATATTTTGTAATATTGCTGAATAATCTACTAAAGATTAGTGCATTATTTTTCATAAAGTTACCACTTTATTCTTTTATAAAATAATCAAAATCAATATTTTACGTAATTTTCGAGTAATTTTAAAATCATACTAAACATAACTTATGTTTGAGGAACAAAAGCTTAAAGCAATGAAAGTGGCTGATTTGCAGTCTATTGCTAATGAATTAAAAATTAAAAGTTCAGGATTAAAAAAATCAGAATTAATTGAATTAATTTTAGCTCATCAAAACAAACAAACAAACCATAATGAGTCGGAAAAACCCACCGATGAAGAGCCTATAGTAACGGAAAAAAGACAAAGAAAAAGAATACCTGCTAAACAACAGCAGAGAGATACTTTATTTTCTAAAGAGGAAGTGGTTGAAAATAAAAGTTCCCAAGATGATGACTCACTAATAGATGATGACGTTCAAAAAGAAGGTTCGGAAAATGATGAAGATTTTAAAATTGATATCCCGGTTTACAGAAAGCCGCAAGTTATATTAAGAAAAAGTGCAGACAGCACTCATTTTCAAAAAACTACAGTTTCCAAGGATGATAAGAAGCTTTTTGATGAAGAGCCTAAAACCAATTATCAAAGCCCGAAGAAAAACAATACTAAGGAATATGCTAACAGACCACATACCAATGGTAATAAATATCGTTCCTCCGATTATGAATTTGAGGGTATTATAAAAACAGAAGGAGTTTTAGAGATCACTCAGGACGGATATGGTTTTTTACGTTCTTCTGATTTTAATTACCTTTCATCTCCCGATGATGTATATGTTTCTCCTTCCCAAATTAAGCTTTTCGGACTTAAGACCGGAGATACTGTTACCGGAGAAGTTCGTCCACCGAAAGAAGGTGAAAAATTTTTCCCTTTAGTTAAGATTATCGAAATAAACGGAAGAGATCCTTTATTTGTTAGAGATCGAGTATCATTCGAGCATTTAACTCCCTTATTTCCTGAAGAAAAATTTAAATTAGCCGGTAAAGGAGCTACTTTGTCAACTCGTGTGGTAGATTTATTCTCACCTATTGGAAAAGGACAAAGAGGGATGATCGTTGCTCAACCTAAAACAGGTAAAACAATTTTACTGAAAGATATTGCCAATGTAATTTCCATAAATCATCCGGAAGTTTACATGATTGTATTATTGATTGACGAACGTCCGGAAGAGGTAACCGACATGCAAAGAAGCGTCAAAGGAGAAGTAATTGCTTCAACTTTTGATGAATCAGCCGAAAAACATGTAAAAGTTGCCAATATTGTTCTGTCTAAAGCACAAAGAATGGTGGAATGTGGACACGATGTAGTAATATTGTTAGATTCCATTACCCGTTTGGCTCGTGCTTATAATACGGTTTCTCCGGCATCCGGTAAAGTACTTTCCGGAGGGGTAGATGCCAATGCACTTCATAAACCTAAACGTTTCTTTGGAGCAGCAAGAAATATTGAAGGAGGAGGTTCTCTTACCATTATTGCAACGGCATTAATAGATACCGGATCTAAAATGGATGAGGTAATTTTTGAGGAATTTAAAGGTACCGGTAATATGGAGCTACAACTGGATCGAAAAATTGCCAATAAACGTATTTATCCGGCTATTGATTTGGTTTCATCTTCAACACGTCGTGACGATTTATTATTAGACCCGGTTTCTCAACAAAGAATGTGGATATTAAGGAATCATTTGGCAGATATGAACCCATTGGAAGCTATGGAGTTCTTAAAAATGAGATTAGACCGATCTCTTTCCAATGAAGAATTCTTATTAACGATGAATCAATAAAATAGCTAATAAAAATATATAGTATAGATAAAAAGGCTGTTAATTTAACAGCCTTTTTTATTGATAAAAATCTAAAACTAGGATATTTATATTTGAAATTTGAAAAAGTTTTTTTAAATGAAATGTGTGATACAAATATAAGCTAAAATTAATTATTTCATGAATTTAGAACGACTTCTCATTTGAGGGTTGATCATATTGCTTCTCGAAACATTTACTCTTTTCATTTGTTCTTTCATCATTTTAATTTGATCTCCCAACATGTTGGAAGTATCTAATTTTTTAGCTTCACTTAAAAAACGTTCTGCCTCATTTTTATTACCTCTCATCATAGCTCCTGCCGCCAAATTTAGTGTAGCCAATGCGCGATCGTGTTTAAAGCTTAAACCGTAATCCAAAGCTGTTTTCATATACGATTCGGCCTTAGCAGCATTGCCTTGAGCCTCAGTAATCCCCATAAGATAGTTATAATATCCGTATTGTTTTCTTACTAATTGACTTTTCACATTAGTAATTTTGTCCAACCAGGAACGAGCACCTACAAGATCTTGTTTTCTCAGTTTCCAAAAAGCTAATAAAATATATTCGTTTCTGAAAAATAATAAAATAGGCAGGGCAGAAAGAATAACCAATAGAATTCCTAATCCTATTTGACGATTAAACATCAGATAAATGCCCAATCCGATTATGAGGGCTGCAATAACAAGTTTTATATATTTATTCATGGTAAAGTCTTCAAATTTCGACAAAGGTAACAATAAGTGTTGAAAAAATAAGGATTAATAAAAATGTGAAAAGTACTTTTAATGAAAATAGCACAAAAAAATAAGTAAACCTGTCAACCAGTTATTTAATCTTATTTATTTGTATATCCGAAATTTTTTAAATCCCGATCATTGGATCTCCAATCTTTTTTTACTTTGACATAAAGGTTGAGGAAAATCTTTTTATTAAAAAATTTTTCTAAGTCTAGCCGAGCTTCCGTCCCTACTTTTTGAATTTTTTGTCCTTTATGACCGATAAGAATGCCTTTTTGTGTGTTTCTTTCTACATAAATAGTCGATTCAATACGGATAATATGATCTTCTTCTTTAAAGCTTTCGGTAACTACTTCTACAGAATAAGGAATCTCTTTTTGATAATTAAGCAATATTTTTTCTCGAACGGTCTCGTTCACAAAAAAACGTTCCGATAAGGTAGTAAATTGTTCTTTATCATAATAAGGAGGCATTTCCGGCAATAAACTTTTAATTTTTGGAAGAATTAATTCGGTATTGAGAGAATGTAAGGCAGATATAGGAAGAATTTCTGCATTTGGTAATTGGTTATGCCAAAATGCAACGCTTTCTGATATAGTTGAAGCATCTTTAGCTTTATCAACTTTATTTAGTAATACAATAACAGGTATTTTTACCGAATTTAATTTTTTAACTAAAAATTCAGAAGGATTTTTTTCTTCGCCAAATTCTGTGATAAATAAAATCAAATCAGCATCTTCAAAAGACTCTTTTACAAAATCATTCATTTTTTCCTGCAATTCATAAGCAGGATTTTGTATGATTCCGGGGGTATCGGAAAATATAATTTGTGTATTTTCATCATTCCAAATTCCATATACTCGATGACGAGTAGTTTGTACTTTTGGAGTTACGATGGATAGCTTTTCTCCTATTAATTGATTTATCAAAGTGGATTTTCCTACATTGGGTTTACCTACAATGCTGACAAATCCTGAGTGGTGTGACATGAAATTAATTTTTTGATAAAATTATAAAGTTATTTAGTATTGGAACGATATTTTTTATTCAAGGCTTGTAAAATAGCCCAAGTTTCAGCATCTACATTGCCATCAGCCTTTTCAGGTCTGAAATGCCATTGAAATGCACGGATAGTTAGAAATGTATTTTTGTCCCATTCTCCGGTTAAATCTATTTTATAACCGTATTTTTTAAGTGCTTTCTGAAATTCCAACGGAGAGCTGTAAGGGTAGGTATCCGGAATATATTGAGTCAAATAATACTCTTTGTCATACTCCTCATACCAAGCTCCAATTCCATACTGAGTATATAACTCTTTCCAAGGAAACATTGGCCCGGGATCTTGTTTTCTTAACGGGGCTATATCACTGTGCCCCACAACATTCACAGGGTCAATCTCGTAACGATTAATAATGTTCTTGGATAAAGTCGCAACTTTCTTAATCTGATATTTTGGAAAATAAGTAAATATTAATGAATCTTTTATTTTAGTGTATCCTTTATTTACTATTTCAATACCTATGGAGGTATCATTTAAATTTTCTGTTCCGTTCCATGAGCTCACTCCCGCATGCCAGGCTCTTTTGTCCTCACTAACTAAGATATCAATGGTATCGTTCGGCTGATCGGTGATTAAATAATGAGCGCTTACTTGTCCCTTTTTAGCCAATATCTTAACAGAGGTTGGATAATCTGAAACAGTATAGTGTAAGACTAAAAATTTAATTCTTTCATTAAATGCGACGGAAGGGAAATTTTTTTGAGAAATAACATATTCCGGAAGGTTGGCTTCGGTAATAATATGATATTTAGGATTAGCATGGGTTATATATATAGTATCTCTAATAACCTTGCTATCAACGATAATCTTTTTTTGTGATCCACAGCTTACTAAGAAGAAGAGTGTACAACACAAAATGTTGAATTTTATTATTTGTATCATTTATTTTATTATATAATAACAAAGTTAAAAAACAGTAAAATAATTATAAGTCAAAAATTTTAAAAAAATACTTGCATAAGTAAAATCTTACACTTACTTTTGCACTCCAAATTAGTTGGAATTCGGACTAAATTTGGAGAGTTGCCGGAGTGGTTAACGGAGCAGTTTGCTAAACTGTCGACAGGAAACTGTCGCGTGGGTTCGAATCCCACACTCTCCGCATTAACACACAAGGTATATTCGGGGTGTAGCGCAGGTGGTAGCGCATCTGGTTTGGGACCAGAGGGTCGCAGGTTCGAGTCCTGTCACCCCGACATTATTAAAATCCGAAAGGAGGTCGCGTAGCTCAGCTGGATAGAGCATCTGCCTTCTAAGCAGACGGTCAAAGGTTCGAATCCTTTCGCGATCACAATCTTCAAGAGTAGTTTATTACTCTAAAAATATTTTTAAACTTCTATAAATTTTAATTATAGAAGTTTTTTTATTTATTATAAAATAATAGTTCATTATTATGTTCTTAAAATGGTTGAAATAGATAATTGTTACTAAAGATTTTATTAAAAAATAAATCTAATGAAATCGTTGTAAATAAAGAATTTGAAATAGCTACCTATAATTTTCTGAATAATGAGAAGAATTACTTTTTTAGTTTGTATATCGGATTTATTTTTGATATAAATATTATTAAATAATTATGTAGAGCAGGTTAGATAATATAATAAAAAATGATATAATTAGAAAAATAGATATATTTTAATCTATAAAGCTTGTTTTATTAAACTCATAATATATTCTAAGTTATGCGTATCCTCAACAATAAGTTCATAATCCCCATTTCCCCAATGTCCGATTTTAGATACATCTCTCGTCAATTTTTTAGGATCATCCAATTCTCCACTTTTCTTATTTATAAAAATTTTCAACCCTTTTTTTAATAGTACAATATCTGCAATATTTTTATCTTTTTTGAAAGCAATATATAGTTTTTTAGGCTCTATTTCAATATTAGCAGGAAGGTTTAAAATCGCATTTTTATACATTTCGTATAATTCTTTAACCTCTTCGGATTTATGATCCAAATGATCCTCTTCTGTAAATACTTTTATAGCGTTTGTTACTCTTGATATTTTAGAGTTTCTGTCACTTTGTATCTGTTTAATACTAGGAGCTGATTTCGATTTTTTTATCGGATTTATTATGAGACTATTATTTTCATAACGTTTAATTTCCCATAATTCTATTGCTAAATCCTTAAAATTGGAAGACTGTTTCTGAAATTCGGTAAAGAAAGGGGAAACAAAAATTATTCGGCTCTGCGACCAATCCACCTCATTCCTTTTAATGGAATGCTTTTGGGTTTCATTATATTCGACAATAAAATCGGCTTTATACTCAAGCATCAGATTAAGATAAGAAACGCCCTGGTCTATAATACTGTAATTCCGTTCTCTTTTATACTCAATGATAACAAAGGCTTTACTTTCTATGTCAAAAGCAAGGGTATCAATCCGGCTATTTTTAATCGTAAATTCCGATTTAATATACTTTAATCCTGTTAAGATTTCCATATTATTTTCAAATAATAATTGAATTTCCTTTTCCAATTTAAAAGGCTTTTCTTTTAGTTCAGACAGTTGGTTTTTATTTTGAGAAAGTACGAACATAAAAATTAGTTTTAATAGTTAAGGGATAGATATTTACATATGTTTCTGAAATACGATAAGGTATTTTTTGCATTTTTTATTCCCATATTTATATATTGTTGGAGTACAAAACCTTTTATAGTCGGGCTTGCCTTCTTCCGTTTTAAGACAGCCTATTTATTCCATTGAAATTCATCTTTGATAATTGGTTTGAAGACATTTTCTTTTAAATCGAATAAATATTTTAGAAATAATTTTAAAGAATATTGTTCCTCATCATCAAGCTCTGTCTCGCATCCGTCGTCCTTATGAAATATTATAATATTAAAGATCTGTTTAAACATGCAATGTAATTTACGACAAATTTAGTTTTTAAAATTTAAAAATGTATCTATACTTTATCGTATTTTTTATAAATGTATTTGAGAGTAACAAATTACTTAAATTTAAGCTAAATTAAATAGTATATGTAGCCTAAAAATATTTAAGAATAACTTGAACAAAAAAAATCATTTCTTAGATAATCTTAATTAAAAGATTAATGTAAATTTACCTTCTTAATAAATAATACTGTGAGTTAATTTTTTTACATTAAATTATTAATATGAATAAAAATTTATATAAATCCCTTGTAAACTTTTTAGGAGCTTTAACAATAGTTTGTACTATAGCAAGTTGTGAATGTGACAGAGATAAAAAAGAAGAACTAATAAAACAACAGGCAGAAAAAGAAAAATTAGAAAAAGAACAATCGGTTGAAGTAGATAAAATTGGTACAGTCATTCAAGGTGCTTTAGATCCTGCAACAGGAAATTTTATATATGAAACCGGGGATATATTTACCATAAAACTTCCGAACGGAGAAGAAATTTTCGAAGTAGGAAACAATTCAACCGAGGCTAAATTGTTTAATTTTCTAAAAGATTCAACTCTAAATGTAAGTGAAGATAAAACCAAAGGCTGGATTACATTAGATCGAGTATATTTTGATACAGGTAAAACCACTTTAACTACAGAATCAGGAAAACAAATAAAAAATTTAGCGCAAATTTTAAAAGCATTTCCTAAAGCTAAAGTTAAAATTGGAGGATATACCGATACTACCGGATCAGAAGAAACTAATAAAAAAGTTTCAGAAGATAGAGCAAAAATCGTTCAAGAAGAATTAATCAAATCAGGAGTACAAACAGAAAGAATATCATCTGAAGGATATGGATCACAGCATCCGGTTTGTGATGCTAATGATACACCTGAATGTAAGGCACAAAACAGAAGAGTAGATATACGCGTACTTGAAAAATAAAATTCAGTTACTCACAGTATTCTTTATTTATATCCCCAAGTCGCTTCGTACAAATTTAATTTCGTCATAAGAAACATCTTCTCCCAATGATTCCTTAATAAGTTTTAATTCTTTAGTATTTAACTCAGCTAATTTTTTTTCAATCAAAACATACTTTTCCTCAGAGATAAAATCATATACAGATACTTTATTTTTAGAAATCAATTTAGCCACATGATTGCTAATAGTAGAAACCGTCAAATTTCTAACTTTGGCTACCTCTGTAAGATTTTTTCCTTCTTGCAAAAGCTGTAAAGTTATATCAACCGTGTCTTCTTTTTTATTGGCTTTTGAAAAAGTTTCGGAATCAGAAGTAAAAACATATTCTTTATATGTAATCCGTTGATCAATAAGATTCGTGGAAAGTATATATTTTATTTTCACTTTACTATCATTTTCAAATTCACAAATGAATTTTAGATATTGAGAAATTCTTGATTTATTTTTATAATCAAGATAATGAGTTTGCAAAGGTTTCCAAACTCTAAGAAAAAGCTCATCAGCAAAATATTGCACAGCGTCTTTAGCTCTCATTTCGATAGTTCGCCATATTTCCTCTTTATTGGTAATAGTTGATGAATTAAAACGAGAAAAAATATTTCGTTGAAATTTTTGATTGATTAACAAAAGAGAATGTAAGCACTCATCAATAGAAGTAATTAAATCCAAAACCTGTTGTTTTTCAGGAATAGATTTTTCAATAGTCATTTTGCGCCAATCCTGAATCCTATGAGTTAAAGAAAGAACCGATAAAGATTTAAAAAGAGTTTCAAGTCCAAAATTATATTTCTCTTCATTAAGAGTATTTTCTAACTCATGCACATTCCACATTTGATTTTGAAATTCATTTATCTTAGAATCTTGAATAATATTATGATTTCTTATAATAGATTTTAAAATAATTCCTTCCAAAGTTCGGCACCTGCTTAAGGCAACATAAACCTGGCCGGAAGCAAAAGATTTCCCTGCATCAACAATAACTTTATCAAAAGTTAGCCCTTGACTTTTATGGATGGTTACAGCCCAAGCAAGTCGAATGGGAAATTGAGAAAACGATCCCAAAACTTCTTCCGTAATCTTGCCCGTTTCAGGATCAATACTATATTTTATATTTTTCCAAACTTCATGTTCCAATAAAAAGGATTCTTTTTGATTTTCAAATCGAACATAAATTTCAAAATCCTCAATTTTTTCAATAATACCGATTTTTCCGTTAAAATACCTTCTGTTGCCGGAGCTGTCATTTCGAATGAACATGATTTGAGTGCCCTCTTTTAATACCAATTCCATATCAGTGGGATATGAGGTTTCAGGAAATACACCATCTACAATAGCCTCAAAAAACTTAATAGGTTTATTGAGTTTTCTTAATTCATTCTCATTAATGGAAGTAGCAATAGAATTATGAGTTGTCAAAGTTATATAACCGGGTTCCTTCGGAATAAAATCAGGATCATATCTTTCATGAAGTAATTCAAAATCAATAGAATCAAAATCCTGGTATCGAATAGCATTCAATAAATTTATAAAAACAGGATCATCTTGCCTGTATACTTTTTTGAATTCAATACATACCGGAGGATTATTTTGCAAAACTAATGCATCAAAGAAAAAAAGGCTTTTATAATAATTCTTTAAAAGATTCCATTGTTCCTCTTTTATTACAGGAGGCAATTGATACATGTCTCCAATCATAAGTATTTGTACACCTCCAAAAGGAGCTGCATTTTTTCTTGTGTATTGCAAAGACCAGTTAATAGCATCAAGAATATCCGCACGCAACATGGAAACTTCATCGATAATTAATAATTCAACCTCCGAAAATAATTTTTTCTTATCTTTATTATACCTAAAATGTTGATGAAGTTCTAATTTAGTGATAGCAATATTCCGATCAATCCATCCGTCATTAACAGGAATAAAACTTGTAAGAGGAAACCCGAATAAAGAATGTATAGTAACCCCTCCCGCATTAATAGCTGCAACTCCCGTGGGAGCAACGATAATAGTGTTTTTTCTAGTAGAATTTTTCAATTCCTTTAAAAAAGTGGTTTTACCCGTTCCCGCCTTTCCGGTTATAAAAATGTTTTTGTTAGTATAGTTGGCTAAATCAAAAGCTAATTTCTGTTCAATATTGACTGCAGTGGATGGGTTTTCCATTTACTTTTAGGTTTTAATACAAATATATACTAAAAGTTTAAAAAAATAAATATAAAAAAGTAAACAAAATAGAGGATTTTAATTCTAAAATTAAAAAATAATTTAAAAAGAGTAAAATGTATAAAAAAATATTCAAAAAAATATAATTTGATTACTTATACTATATATAAAAGATTGTACCTCTAAAGAATGTTACTAAACTATAGTATTAAAAAAACAAAATGTCATGAACAATAAATGTAAATAATTACGATATATAATTATATATTTTACTTTTGTTAAAGACTTAATCAAGTAATAAGATGAAAAGTAAAATTATTGAAGGGTTTTCAAAACTAAACAAAGAACAAAAAATTAACTGGCTAAATCAACAATACGGAGGAGGTTCAGGAGATTTAAAAAATATATTAGAACAGTATTGGAATCATAACGCTGATTTGCAAAAACTACATGACGAATTTACAGAAAACACTATAAGCAATTTTTATCTTCCCTATGGTATAGCACCTAATTTTTTAATAAATGATGAAATATATGCCTTGCCCATGGCTATAGAAGAAAGCTCAGTAGTAGCGGCTGCCTCCAAATCGGCTAAATTTTGGTTAGATAAAGGAGGTTTTAAAACGAAACTTTTAGGAAACACTAAATTAGGACATATACACTTTATATATAAAGGAGAAGGGAGTAAATTATTACAATGGTTTAACACCCATTTAAAAGAAGAACTCATTAAACAATCGAAGGACCTCACTAAGAATATGCAGATGAGAGGAGGAGGAATTGTGAATATAGAATTAATTGATAAATCAAACGAGCTTGAAAACTACTATCAGATAAAAGGTTCTTTTAATACACAAGATAGTATGGGAGCAAACTTTATAAATTCATGCCTCGAACAATTTTCAACAACATTTAAAACAGAATTTCAAAAATCCAATATATTTAATAAAGAAGAAAAGAACAGCCTGCAGATTATTATGTCTATACTTTCCAATTATACACCCGATTGTATGGCGAGAGCGGAAGTAAGCTGTAAAATAAAAGAATTAAAGGACGATAGCGGAATGCCTCCGGAGGAATTTGCCTGGAAGTTTAAACAAGCAGTTGAAATAGCAGAAGTAGAATCTTATAGAGCAGCTACTCACAATAAAGGAATTATGAATGGAGTTGATTCTGTAGTAATAGCCACAGGAAATGATTTTAGAGCAGTTGAGGCATGTGCACATACCTATGCCTCACATAAAGGGAAATACACCAGTTTAACTCATTGTGAAATTAAAAACGATCAATTTCGTTTTTGGCTTGATCTGCCTATATCCTTAGGAATAGTTGGAGGCTTAACGAAACTTCATCCATTAGTAATAGCATCCTTACAAATATTAAATAATCCCTCAGCAGAAAAACTTATGCAAATTGTAGCAGTTGCTGGACTGGCTCAAAATTTTGCTGCAATACGATCATTAATTACAACAGGAATTCAAAAAGGACATATGAAAATGCATCTTACCAATATAATAAATCAATTAGGAGCAACGGAAAAAGAAAAGAAGGAGATACTCAATATATTTAAAGAAAAAACAATATCACATCATTTAGTAGCTGCAGAACTGGAAAGACTCCGTAAAGAACAATAATGTTAAATAAAAGATACATTAAAAAGTATTAATAGTAAAGTGTACTGTCTACTATATATAAAAAAGTACTTGAATAAAAACATTAGAGGAAAGGAATTCAAAACTATCAATTAGAGTATACAACCTATAAAGTTAGTAAAATAGAAAAGAATAAGAACGAGCCCATAAGGTCCAATACGAATGATGAGGAGAGAAGCAGGAATAAATAGAAAAAAATTAAAAATTTTTTTGGAGGTTAAGTGGTTCGTATTCAGTATATTAATGATTATTTAGCAAAAAAGATTAAAAAAAGATTAAAAAAAAACTTGCGGGGAAAGAAAAAGTAGCTATCTTTGCACCCGCAAGTCAGGAACAACGAAAGAGAAAAACAGAAGATGAGGGACCTGATTAGCGCAAAAGATCGTTGAAATAAAAAGTTTTTTAAACAAAGCTTACGAAAGATAAAAAGTAGCAAAACACAACCTGGAAGAAAAGAGATTCTTTTGAGTTAGGGAAAAAGCCTTGAAATTGATAATAACAAAGAAATTACAATGGAGAGTTTGATCCTGGCTCAGGATGAACGCTAGCGGGAGGCCTAACACATGCAAGCCGAGGGGTATTTTGGAGCTTGCTTCAAGAGAGACCGGCGTACGGGTGCGTAACGCGTATGCAACTTACCTGTATCACCGGGATAGCCCGGGGAAACCCGGATTAATACCGGATAACATATCAGTCAGCATTGGCAGATATTAAAAGATTAATCGGATACAGATAGGCATGCGTAGGATTAGTTAGTTGGTAAGGTAACGGCTTACCAAGACGATGATCCTTAGGGGGCCTGAGAGGGTGAACCCCCACACTGGAACTGAGACACGGACCAGACTCCTACGGGAGGCAGCAGTGAGGAATATTGGACAATGGGTGAGAGCCTGATCCAGCCATCCCGCGTGAAGGACGACAGCCCTATGGGTTTTAAACTTCTTTTGTATGGGAATAAACCACATTACGTGTAATGTTCTGAAGGTACCATACGAATAAGCATCGGCTAACTCCGTGCCAGCAGCCGCGGTAATACGGAGGATGCGAGCGTTATCCGGATTTATTGGGTTTAAAGGGTCCGTAGGCGGGTTGATAAGTCAGCGGTGAAAACCTGCAGCTTAACTGTAGAACTGCCGTTGATACTGTTAATCTTGAATAGTATTGAAGTAGCTGGAATGTGTAGTGTAGCGGTGAAATGCATAGATATTACACAGAACCCCGATTGCGAAGGCAGGTTACTAAATACCGATTGACGCTGATGGACGAAAGCGTGGGGAGCGAACAGGATTAGATACCCTGGTAGTCCACGCCGTAAACGATGGATACTCGTTGTTGGGGATTAACTTCTCAGTGACTAAGCGAAAGTAATAAGTATCCCACCTGGGGAGTACGACCGCAAGGTTGAAACTCAAAGGAATTGACGGGGGCCCGCACAAGCGGTGGAGCATGTGGTTTAATTCGATGATACGCGAGGAACCTTACCAGGGCTTAAATGGGAATTGACGTACTTAGAAATAAGTATTTCTACGGACAATTTTCAAGGTGCTGCATGGTTGTCGTCAGCTCGTGCCGTGAGGTGTCAGGTTAAGTCCTATAACGAGCGCAACCCTTATCATTAGTTGCCAGCGATTAAAGTCGGGAACTCTAATGAGACTGCCGGTGCAAACCGCGAGGAAGGTGGGGATGACGTCAAATCATCACGGCCCTTACGCCCTGGGCCACACACGTGCTACAATGGCCGGTACAGAGGGCAGCTACTGGGCAACCAGATGCGAATCTCAAAAGCCGGTCTCAGTTCGGATTGGAGTCTGCAACTCGACTCTATGAAGCTGGAATCGCTAGTAATCGCAGATCAGCCATGCTGCGGTGAATACGTTCCCGGGCCTTGTACACACCGCCCGTCAAGCCATGGAAGCTGGGGGTACCTGAAGTCGGTGACCGTAAAAGGAGCTGCCTAGGGTAAAACTAGTGACTGGGGCTAAGTCGTAACAAGGTAGCCGTACCGGAAGGTGCGGCTGGAACATCTCTTTTTTAGAGCAAAAAGTCAAAACAAGGAATAAAAACCCCAAAAGAAGCTAACAACTTCCAGGTGTTTCCTACTTAAACAAATAAAAAAGTAAGTAAAAAGTTAAAAAACACAAGATATATAACACCCCTGAAAAGCCCCTGTAAGGAAAAGGTAAGACATAAGAAGAAGAGTAAAAGGAGCAACGAGGAAAATAAAAATCAATCAGTCTCATAGCTCAGCCGGTTAGAGCGCTACACTGATAATGTAGAGGTCGGCAGTTCGAGTCTGCCTGAGACTACAAAGGGAAACAAGGGGAATTAGCTCAGCTGGCTAGAGCGCCTGCCTTGCACGCAGGAGGTCAAGGGTTCGACTCCCTTATTCTCCACAAGGTTCTAAAAACGAAAGAAGTAGTAAAAAAGAACCAGTGTTATATACGGATCATTGACATTATTGGGATTTTATATAAAAAAATAAACCGAGCGGCCAATATAATTGGCTAAGGAAAAGAAATCGTTAAGGGCGTATGGCGGATGCCTAGGCTTCAAGAGGCGAAGAAAGACGTGGTAAGCTGCGAAAAGCTGCGGGGATTGGCACACACGAAGTGATCCGCAGATGTCTGAATGGGGCAACCCACTATACAAGAGTATAGTATTCCCGCAAGGGAAGGCAAACCTTCCGAACTGAAACATCTAAGTAGGAAGAGGAAAAGAAATCAACCGAGATTCCGAGAGTAGTGGCGAGCGAAATCGGAATAGCCCAAAAGTATGTAATTAGATAGCAGAATGTTTTGGAAAGAACAACCGAAGAAGGTGAAAGTCCTGTAAGTAAAATCTGGATATGTATGAAAAAGAGTAGGGCGGGACACGTGAAATCCTGTCTGAACATGGGGGGACCATCCTCCAAGGCTAAATACTCCTTGAAGACCGATAGCGAACAAGTACCGTGAGGGAAAGGTGAAAAGTATTTCGAAAAGAAAGATGAAAGAGACCCTGAAACCATACGCCTACAAGCGGTCGGAGCATCGTAAGATGTGACGGCGTGCCTTTTGCATAATGAGCCTACGAGTTAATTTCACTAGCGAGGTTAAGTAGTTCAGCTACGGAGCCGCAGCGAAAGCGAGTCTGAATAGGGCGTTTAGTTAGTGGGATTAGACGCGAAACCTTGTGATCTATCCATGGGCAGGTTGAAGCTTTGGTAACACAAAGTGGAGGACCGAACCGGTTGACGTTGAAAAGTCTTCGGATGACCTGTGGATAGGGGTGAAAGGCTAATCAAACTGGGAGATAGCTCGTACTCCCCGAAATGCATTTAGGTGCAGCGTTAAGAAAGAGTATACTAGAGGTAGAGCTACTGATTGGATGCGGGGGTTTCACCGCCTACCAAATCCTGACAAACTCCGAATGCTATTATATGTTTCTTAGCAGTGAGGGCATGGGTGCTAAGGTCCATGTCCGAGAGGGAAAGAACCCAGAGCAACAGCTAAGGTCCCGAAATGTATACTAAGTTGAACAAACGAGGTCAGACTGCCCAGACAGCTAGGATGTTGGCTTGGAAGCAGCCATTCATTTAAAGAGTGCGTAACAGCTCACTAGTCGAGCGGTTTGGCATGGATAATACTCGGGCATAAGTATACTACCGAAGCTATGCGAAATGAAAATTTCGGTAGGGGAGCATTCTATATGCGCAGAATCAGTAAGGTGACTTATTGTGGAGCGTATAGAAAAGAAAATGTAGGCATAAGTAACGATAATGAAGGTGAGAAACCTTCACGCCGAAAATCCAAGGTTTCCTCAGCTATGCTAATCAGCTGAGGGTAAGTCGGGACCTAAGGTGAATCCGAGAGGAGCAATCGATGGGAAATCGGTTAATATTCCGATACCGGCTGTAAATTCGATGGAGTGACAGAGTAATGACACTACCGCGTACTGACGGAATAGTACGTTAAAGCATGTAGGTAAATCAGCAATAGTAAAATGCGTTGCCGATGCCGAAAGTGAAAGTACCAGGAAGCTACGGTGGAATGGATAGTGTAGGTAAGAGCTCTCAAGAAAAACTTCTAAGGCAAGTTTACAGCGCCCGTACCAAAACCGACACAGGTGGATGAGGAGAGTATCCTAAGGCGCTCGAGTGAATCATGGTTAAGGAACTAGGCAAAATAGACCTGTAACTTCGGGAGAAAGGTCGCTCCCCGTAAAAAGGGAGCCGCAGTGAAAAGGCCCAGGCGACTGTTTATCAAAAACACAGGACTCTGCAAAATCGCAAGATGACGTATAGGGTCTGACACCTGCCCGGTGCTGGAAGGTTAAGGAAGGAGGTTAGCGCAAGCGAAGCCTTTGACTGAAGCCCCAGTAAACGGCGGCCGTAACTATAACGGTCCTAAGGTAGCGAAATTCCTTGTCGGGTAAGTTCCGACCTGCACGAATGGTGTAACGATCTGGGCACTGTCTCAACCATGAGCTCGGTGAAATTGTAGTATCGGTGAAGATGCCGATTACCCGCAATGGGACGAAAAGACCCTGTGAACCTTTACTATAGCTTCGTATTGACTTCGGGTAAATGATGTGTAGGATAGGTGGGAAACTGAGAATCGGCTTCGCCAGGAGTCGAGGAGTTGACGTTGAAATACCACCCTTTATTTATCTGGAGCCTAACTTCTGAACAGAAGGACATTGCGTGGTGGGTAGTTTGACTGGGGTGGTCGCCTCCAAAAGAGTAACGGAGGCTTTCAAAGGTACCCTCAGCACGCTTGGCAACCGTGCGCAGAGTGTAATGGCATAAGGGTGCTTGACTGCAAGACCGACAAGTCGAGCAGGTGCGAAAGCAGGACATAGTGATCCGGTGGTTCCGTATGGAAGGGCCATCGCTCATAGGATAAAAGGTACTCCGGGGATAACAGGCTAGTCTCCCCCAAGAGCTCACATCGACGGGGAGGTTCGGCACCTCGATGTCGGCTCGTCACATCCTGGGGCTGGAGAAGGTCCCAAGGGTTGGGCTGTTCGCCCATTAAAGTGGCACGCGAGCTGGGTTCAGAACGTCGTGAGACAGTTCGGTCTCTATCTATTGCGGGCGTAGAATTTTGCGTGGAGTTGACTCTAGTACGAGAGGACCGAGTTGAACAAACCTCTGGTGTATCAGTTGTGCCGCCAGGTTCACCGCTGAGTAGCTAAGTTTGGAAGAGATAAGCACTGAAAGCATATAAGTGCGAAACTCGCCACAAGATAAGAATTCGATATAGGGTCGTGGGAGAATACCACGTTGATAGGCTACAGGTGTAAAGGCAGTGATGTCATAGCCGAGTAGTACTAATTACCCGGAGATTTCGTCCAAAATAAAAAATAAAAGTTAATACAATTGGCCGTAAGAGTTTACAAAATTTATATAAAATCCCATTAAGATATTTAGGGTGGTTATAGCGGTAGGGCTCACCTGTTCCCATTTCGAACACAGAAGTTAAGCCTACTTGCGCTGATGGTACTGCAAACGCGGGAGAGTAGGTAGCCGCCGGTTTTTTAAAAAAGAAAGCTTTGTATAGGTAATATACAAGGCTTTTTTTGTTTTGGGTTGGAGTGGTTTATTTGGTTGGTGGATTTTTAAACTTATAAACTTTTAATTTAGCTAAACAATTAGCTAACTCTCGTAATTTTATATCAGACCTTTACTGTCTATGATGATATTTAATACATATTCTTCAATGTTATTAAAATAATCTCAATCCCGATAAGGACTTTCTTATTTAAAAATAGTAACACTAAATAGCTTTTGAAATCATAAATTAAAGAAATAGGTTTTATTGATTTTATTTCTTTTATAACTCTTTTTTGATGGATTTTTTAGCTAAGAGAATTCAAATTTCATAATATAATAACTACTAAAAAGTAATTATATGATGAATTAAAAAATTAATAATAGATTAAACTAATTAGAAAATTATTTTACATGATAGTTTGTAGTAAATATTTATACCAATTAGTTTAAAAAATCCATAAAAATATATACCTTTATATTTATTGTTAGTAATAATAGCTTAAAATTATTTCATTATTAAGTAAAAAAAAATTTAGATAATAAAATAAATATGCTTTATTTTTTATTCATAAATTATATTATTTTTGAGATTATTGCTTATACTTCTATTTGATTTTAGGAATTTTTAGTATTTTTGATAGTAAAAAATCAATTAAAAAAATTAAATAATTGATTTTTAAGCATTTATGAATTTAAAACGATTAATACTACTAACAGTGATAATAATATGAATGACAATATCCAAAAAAATAAAGAACTTACTCTAGAAGAAATTCATAATTTTCGCGGAAAATATCCAAAACAGCTAATATATCTATTTTTGATTGAAATGTGGGAACGTTTCTGCTTCTATGGTATGAGAGGAGTTCTTACAATTTTTATGGTGGGTCAATTAGGAGTTACTGATAAAGATTCTAACCTTAAATATGGAGCGATACAAGCATTTATTTACGCTTTTACTTTTATTGGGGGGATTTTGGCAGATAAAATATTAGGATTTAAAAAATCTCTTTTCATTGGAGGTTTAACCATGGTTTTAGGTAATTTAATTATCGCTTATTCTCCACATGATTTTTTTTATTTTGGAATAACATTATCAATAATTGGAACAGGATTTTTTAAGCCTAACATTTCCACTATGGTTGGAGATTTATACAGTGAAAAAGATCCACGAAGAGATGCAGGATTTGGATTGTTTTATTCAGGTATAAATTTAGGAGCCTTATTTGGTGGTGTTTTATGTGTTTATTTGGGAAAATATCATTCCTGGAATTTATGCTTTTTAGCCGCAGCTATAGTAATGCTAATAGGTATTTTAATCTTCTTAGCAACCAAAAAATATTTAGGACCTATTGGTGACTCACCATTGATAGATATGAAACCTTCAACCAGGAGAACACGTGAGATGTTTGTGTACTTAGGAGTATTATTATGCATACCTGTTATTTATGCCATGATACATAATACTCGATACACGGATTATTTTATGTATACCATTGGTCCGTTGGCAATAGCTTTGTTTATTATAGAACTTATTAAAATAAAAAGCGCACAAATAAGAAAAAAACTTGTTGCTGCGATGATTTTAATTATTTTTTCAATACTATTTTTTGCATTTTTTGAACAAAGTGGAGGAGCTTTGGCCATTTTTGCCGAAGGAAACCTAAGTCATAAATTACTGTTTTTTAATATTGATCCCAATATTGTAAATAATAGCTCCAATGCTTTATTTGTAATAATCTTAAGTCCTTTATTTGGATTATTATGGCTATGGTTGGCAAAAATAAAATTAGAGCCCAATACGGTAATAAAATTTGGATTGGGATTTTTATTTCTTTCCGGCTCTTTTTATATTTTATATAGTACAAGATATTTTGCCGATTCCAACGGAATGACATCTTTAAATATCTTTACAATAGCCTATTTGGTTATGACGTTCGCAGAACTTTGTTTATCTCCGGTAGGCTTATCTATAGTTACCAAATTATCTCCCAAAAATTTGTCAGGAATGATGATGGGAATGTGGTTCTTAGCCAGTTCTTATGCACAATATGTAGCAGGTCTTTTAGGGGCAGAAATGTCTTCTCCGGATGAAAATGCATCTTTAGTAACTAAATTATATTCATATACTACAGGATTCGGACAATTGGCCAATTATGCATTAATTACAGGTATTGCTTTAATTCTATTTTCTCCTTTGATAAGGAAATTAATGCAAGAAGTTAAATAATAATAAGTAAAACTAAGTATAAATTATATTATGACAGAAACTCAAGTTAAAAAAGGGCATCCTAAAGGGTTATACCTACTGTTTTTAACAGAAATGTGGGAACGATTTTCGTATTATGGGATGAGAGGAATTTTAATACTATATCTTACAAAATCTTATTTAGAAGGAGGTTTAGGTATAGATGCTCAAACAGCCAGCTTAATATATGGTTTCTTTACAGGGTTTGTTTATTTTACTCCATTAATTGGAGGTTGGTTGGCGGATAAATATTTAGGACAAAGACATTCCATTACAATAGGGGGAATTATAATGATGTGTGGGCAACTGGCATTATTTTCATTAAATACCCAAAGTGGACTGTATGTGGGGTTATTCCTTCTAATTATAGGAAATGGATTTTTTAAACCCAATATATCAACTTTGGTAGGTGGTTTATATGCAGATGGCGATCCTAAAAGAGACTCAGCATTCTCTATTTTTTATATGGGCATAAATTTAGGAGCATTGATTGCTCCCATTATTGTGGGAATATTGACCGATGATATTTTCTCTACAAGAGATGCCGCAGGAAAAATAATATCATATGGGTATAAATATGGTTTCCTCGCCGCTGCAGTCGGAATGTTTTTTGGGCAAATTACCTATAATACGTTGGCGAAAAAATATTTAGGAGATCTAGGGTTAAAACCTCAAGGAAAAGTCACCAAAAACGATACAAATAGTGATGTTGATCCAAACGTTCCACTAACTAAAAATGAAAAACAAAGAGTTGCTGTTATATTTATTTATTTCTTTTTTGCCATTTTCTTTTTTGCAGGATTTGAGCAAGCCGGTTCATCTTTATCATTGTATACAGATAAATTTATTGACAGAAATGTAAATTTGCCTTTTATTGGAGAATACAATATACCCACTTCATTATTCCAATCGGTAAATCCATTTTTTATAGTAGTTTTAGCTCCGATCTTTGCGTATTTTTGGAATAGTAAATTAGGACAAAAACTAACGACTCCGTTAAAAATGGGATTAGGAATGATAATTTTAGGGGTTGGATTTTTCTTTATGTTAGGAGCAGTTGCGGAACGAGGGGGCGATATAGCCGATGTTACCATTAAAGCGAGTATATGGTGGTTAATTTTAACGTATCTTGTTCATACCATAGGGGAATTATGTTTATCGCCTGTCGGACTTTCCGTAGTAACAAAATTGGCACCTCCTAAATTAGCTTCTCTATTAATGGGAGTATGGTTAATGGCATCCTTTATTGCGAATATAGTAGGAGGCTTTTTAGCTTCTACAGTCGAAACCTTAGGAGCAGGTAAAATATTTTTATATATTTCATTATTTGTAATCATTTGTGGAGTATTAATGATCGCATTAAATAAAGTACTAGTAAAAATGATGCATGGAGTAAGATAAGATTAAAAATAATTAAAAAGTTATATCGCTAAAGCATATTCTTTATTTAAATTAGTATAAATGAATATGCTTTAGTTTTTTATGGAATGTTTATTAAAACATTACATATAATTCATATAAAAATAATTTCATGAAAATAAAATGAATGTACCTATACAAACTTTTCAATTACCGGGATTACAAACAGATCAAGTTCTTCATATAAAAAGAGAAGATCTGATTCATCCCGTCATTTCAGGAAATAAATTTTGGAAATTAAAATATAATATTCAAAAAGCTAAAGAATTAGGAAAGAAAATATTGGTAACTTTTGGCGGAGCAATGTCTAACCATATTGTAGCCTGTGCGGCAGCAGCTAATGAGAATGGTTTCCAATCTATAGGTATAATTCGAGGAGAAGAAATTGTTGATAAATGGAAAGATAATTTAACATTAACAGAAGCTTCCGCTTATGACATGGAATTTATTTTTGTACCCAGGCATGAATATAGATTAAAAGAACAGTCGAGTTATATACAAAATATACTTAATACCATTCCTAATCATTATTTAGTACCTGAGGGCGGAACAAATTCATTGGCTGTAAAAGGAGCAGCAGAAATACTATCAGAAAAAACCTCTTCTTATGACATAATTACTTCTGCAATGGGTACCGGAGGAACTGTTTCGGGATTATCTGTAGGAGCACTTCCTCACCAACAAGTAATCGGATTTCCGGTATTAAAAAACGCTCATTTTTTAGTTAAAGAATTATTAAAACATACTAACAAAGAAAATTTTATAGTAAATTTGGAGTACCACTTTGGAGGATACGCTAAAATTACGAATGAATTAATCGATTTTATTAACGAATTTTATTATCTCAATCATATTCCCCTTGATCCCATATATACAGGAAAAATGATGTTCGGATTAAGAGACATGATAAAAAAGGGGCAAATCCATAAGGACAAAAAAATTTTAGCAATACACACAGGAGGTTTACAAGGGATTAAAGAAATGAATAAGTACTTAAAGAAGAAAAATAAACCTATAATTGTAACATGAAAAAATTTGGAATATTTCTAATAGCGATAGTTTTAGGAAATTTCATTCTGGCTCAAGAATCTGTAAAAAAAGATGAATTATACATTCAAACCTATGCTAAAATTGCGGTAGAAGAAATGGAAATGTATCAAATTCCTGCAAGTATTACCTTAGCACAAGGAATTTTAGAAACAGGTAACGGGCAGAGTATTTTAGCACAGGTAGGAAATAATCATTTTGGCATTAAATGTAAAAATGATTGGACCGGAGGGAGAATGTATCATGATGATGATGCCAGAGGAGAATGTTTTAGAAAATATACCTCTGCAAAAGAATCTTACAGAGACCATTCTTTATTTTTAGCAGAAAGACCCTATTATAAAAAACTGTTTCAATTAGATAGAAAAGATTATAAAGCATGGGCACATGGTTTAAGAAAAGCAGGGTATGCTACTAATCCTAAGTACGCATATATGTTAATCAATTTAATTGAAAGATATAAATTATACCAGTTTGATTCTTTAACCTCTGATAATGTAGATAAAAAGTTAGCAGAGTTATATCCGGATACATATAAATCCAATAATAGTATTGAAAAGGTAGATGAATCATCAATTTTGTTGGCAGATGCTAATACAAAAACAGTAAAAATTGATATTCCCAAAAAAACAACTCCGGTTAAAGTAACGGCTAAAAAAGTAGAAAATGTAAAGAAAATTGCTGTCGTTAAGACCAATAATTTTGAATTCCCCAGCTCTAGAATTAGAATTCATCCCAATGGGAAAGTAAGATATATTATATTAAGGAAAGGAGATACGTTGGAAGATATTTCAAAAGCCTATCACATCTCATTAAATCAATTAAAATCTTATAATGATTTACTCTTTCAAGATAGTTTAGTAATTAACCAAAAAATCTTTTTAGATCCAAAAAAGAAAAAAGGAATCAACAAAGAACATATTGTAAAGGAAGGTGAGAAGATGTACGATATAGCCCAAGAAAATGGTATTTCCTTAATTGAATTATACAAAAGAAATTTAATGTTTCCGGGAGATGAGCCTAAACAAGGAGATAGAATTTTACTAAAAGGGAGAAAAAGTTAAAATAGGGTTGTTAGATGTTATTTAAAAGAAGTAAGGCTTTATTTCAAGAGGCACAACAATATATACCCGGAGGGGTAAATTCGCCCGTTAGAGCATTTAAATCTGTCGGAGGAGTTCCGGTTTTTATGAAATCGGCAAAAGGTGCATATCTTACAGATGAAGACGGAAACACATATATAGATTATATAAACTCTTGGGGTCCCATGATTCTAGGTCATAATCATCCCCAAGTAGTAGAAGCAGTAAAAGAGCAAATGCAAAATGGGTTTTCATTTGGAACTCCTACGGAATTAGAAACAGAAATTGCTAAATTGATTACCTCTTCTGTTCCTTCTATTGATAAAATAAGAATGGTTAATTCAGGTACAGAAGCCTGTATGTCTGCGATTCGATTAGCAAGAGGTTTTACATCAAAAAATAAATTTATTAAGTTTGAAGGGTGCTATCATGGACATTCCGACTCCTTTCTTATAAAAGCCGGAAGTGGTGCTGTTACCTTTAGAAATCCTAATAGTCCGGGGGTAACGGAAGGAACGGCAAAGGATACTTTGTTGGCTAAATATAACGATATCGAATCTGTAAAATCTGTTTTCGAAAAGAATAAGGGCGAAATTGCAGCAGTTATACTAGAACCTATAGCAGGTAATATGGGATGTATATCTCCTAAAGGAGATTTTCTTGTTAAGTTAAAGCAACTATGTGAAGAAAATCAGTCATTACTGATTTTTGACGAAGTCATGACAGGTTTTCGAGCAAAGATGGGTGGAGCTCAAGAGTTTTTTAACATTCAGGCAGATATAGTAACTTATGGTAAAATTATTGGAGGTGGAATGCCCGTCGGAGCATTTGCCGCTCGAAAGGAAATAATGGATTGTTTATCTCCGGTTGGTAAGGTTTATCAAGCGGGAACTTTATCCGGAAATCCAATTGCTATGAGGGCCGGATATACAACCTTATCCATACTGAAAGATGATTTAGATATTTTCCATAGAATTACACAAACTACAAAAATCCTATCCGATGAATTAAGAACTATTTTTAAAAACGCCGGTATACCCGTGTGTATTAATCAATGTTCATCGATGATGACCGTATTTTTTGGTATATCAGAAGTTTCAAACTTTGATGATGCAACAAAAGCTGATCATGAAATGTTTAATAAATATTTTCATTATCTACTTAACCACGGAATATATTTGCCGCCCTCAGGTTATGAAACATGGTTTATTTCTGATTGTATTAAAGAAATTGAAATTGAAAAAACATTAGATTATACAAAAAAATTTATATCCTCTCTTTGATTGGAAGATAATAAATTACTTAGTTTAGTATAGTATATTTTCTTTTTATATAGAAGAAATAGCAAATTAAAATTCGAAACTTTCAAGTAGCTCTAATTCAGTTTTAAAAGGCAAGACTCGGGTTCCAAACTTATGAAATAATAATTGAGCAAATCGATCGGAATGGTTTTTATAATAGTCTTCTAAATCTTTTTTGTTAGCGGTATAATATTGGAGGGAATAGGTACATCCTGATTCATCCGGATGAGAAATAACTTTTGAAAATATAACCTTAGTGAATATTTGAATTTCATACATTTCAGGGATTAAAGTATTTTTAACCCAATCGATCCATTCCTTTTCTAAAGGATATTCAACGTGAAAACTTTCTGAATATATAATCATTTCATTAAAATATTAATTAATAGCATAATCCACTGAGTACCCGAACATACCCTTTTCTTTAATCATATCGGCAACTTCATTGGGCATATTAATTTCCCAACCGTTTTTACCAGAAGCAATCTGAGTAAGAATTTGCTTTCCATAAATTCTGAGATAGGATTCATTATAATCTTTAATATCTACAATCCTCTTATTTTTTTTAAAATATTTGTATAAATCTTTAAGGCTTTCATTAACTTTTAAATTTTCAGAATTGAGAAATTCTCCTGTTTCTTGATCAACATATGGATAAAGATAAATTCGCATATGCTGCTTAAACAGCTTTCCAAAAGCTTCCATAATACCACCGCTTAAGTGGTTATAATATCCTTCTTTAAAAATGTCCAATAAATTATTAACACCCATTGAAATACCGATTCGTTCCGTAGTAAATCTGCTGAAATAATCTACTAAACGATAATATTCGGAAAAATTAGAAATTAAAACAGTATATCCTAATTTTCCTAAAACATCCGCCCGATCTAGAAAATCTTGTTCATTGATCTCACCGGAAGCAAGCAGGTTAGATAAAGTAATCTCAAATAGTACCTTAGTATTTTCTTTAGTAACCTTTTTTTCATTCATAAACATTTTCAAACCTTGATTACACATATCAATGTTTACATGGGTAACCGGACGGAAACTTCCTCTTAATGCGAAAATATTTTTATTATATAATTCATCCGCGGGAAGAACATTTTTTCCGTTTGGCTCAAAAACAGCTGCATCTGCCATTCCGTTTTTAACTAATTGTAAGCTCATTAAACGATTGTCCACAGCAGCATAATCCGGTCCGCTGAAATTAATCATATCAATTTCAATCTGATCAGTACTTAGTTCATCATAAAGAGATGAAATTATTTTTTTTGGATTATCGCTGTAAAAAAAAGAACCATAAATTAAATTTACTCCTAAAATACCTAAGGTTTCCTGTTGTAATTTAGTGTCGTTTTCATGGAAACGAACATGTAAAATAATTTCATTATACGGTTCTAATTCATGTAATTGAAATCGGATTCCAACCCAACCATGCCCTTTAAAAGTTTTATTAAAATTGATGGTAGTAACCGTGTTGGCATATGAAAAAAATTTTCTGCCTGAACAATTGCTTCTATCGATTCGTTTCTCAATTAATTCAATTTCATGGTCAAGCATTTTATGCAATCGTGCTTGAGAAACATATCTATTATCCGGTTCTTTTCCATAAATAGAATCACTTACCTCTTTATCATAGGCAGAAATTGCTTTGGCAATAGTTTTAGAAGCTGCGCCCGCTCTAAAAAAATAGCGTACGGTTTCCTGACCTGCTCCTATTTCAGAAAAAGTCCCATAAATATCTTTATTTAAATTAATCTGAAGAGCTTTTTGCCTAGGGGTTAGTACTTGTTTATGAGAGAGCATATTTTCAACTTTTGTTCGTAAATTTACAAAAATTATGGTACTACAAAAAAGTAATATAACATTCTTAGGGACAGGAACTTCTCAAGGAATTCCGGTTATAGGTTCAAATGATCCGGTATGTAAGTCTCAAGATGAAAAAGATAAAAGATTACGAACTTCTGCATTGGTTCAATATAAAGGTTTGGATTTATTAATTGACTGCGGTCCTGATTTCAGACAGCAAATGTTGCGAGAAAATAAATCCAATGTAGATGCCGTATTAATAACGCATGAACACACAGACCATATTGGAGGATTAGATGATTTGCGTCCCATCAATTTTTTAAAAGGACAAGATATTCCTATTTTTGGAAAGGAAAGGGTATTAGAAGATATAAAAAGAAGATTTTCTTATGCTTTTGCAGAAGTAAAATATCCGGGTGCTCCCGGTTTTGAATTACATTCAGTGAATGGTGATATCTCTTTTCAAAATGTTTCTATTCAACCCATACATATTTTACACGGTAAGTTGCCCATTTTAGGATATAAAATAGGGGGATTATCATATATCACTGATGCTTCCTCTATTTCTGAAGAAGAAATAGAAAAAATTAAATTTTCAGAAGTATTAGTTATCAATGCTTTAAGAAAGGAAGCTCATGCTTCCCATTTTACTTTGTTTGAGGCATTGGAAATCATTGAGAAAGTTAAACCTAAAAAGGCTTATTTAACACACATCAGCTATCAACTAGGGTTTCATGAAGAGGTAGAAAAAACATTGCCTAATCATGTTTTTTTAGCTTATGACGGATTGAAAGTTGAATTTTAATAAGAATGCATATTTTTTTACTAAAAATCATATTTTATAATAAATAAAAGGCATTATTTAGATATATTTTAATTTATAAATTTAATTAAATGTATATTCCTCAATTTTGTACTTTTGCAATACTTACAATTATAATATTAAATGAACAATAGATCAGTATATGTAGCGGCTACATGTCCTTATAGCGGAAAATCTTTGATTAGCTTGGGGATATTGCAAATGGTAATGAGAAGAACACCGAATATTGGTTATTTTCGTCCTATTATTGATGATTTAGATGATGGGATAAAAGACAACCATATTGAAACTATGATTTCTTATTTTAATCTTAATCAGAGTTATGAAGATGCATACGCTTTTACTAAAAGTGAAATTATTGATCTTCAAAATAGTGGCAGATTAAATGAGGCATACGATAGTATTATTCAAAAGTATAAAGCATTAGAAGATAGATTTGACTTTGTACTAATCGATGGTACTGATATATCAGCAGGTAGTACTTCGTTAGAATATGATTTGAATGTTATCATTGCTAAATCATTAAATATTCCGGTCGTTCTTGTTGTAAAAGATTCATTTAAAAATTCGCACGATTTAGCTAAAAATATAAGTCTGGAATTAAACAATTTTTTAAAGAAGGATAATAAAGTTATTGCGGTAATTGTTAATAAATGTGATAAAGATATAGAAGAAGTTATTACTAAAAGTAAGAAACGCATTGGTGATTCCGTTTTATTATCTATAATTCCTAACGATAAACCTTTAAGCTTTCCTACACTAAAAGAAGTGGCTGATGTTTTAGGAGCTAAAGTACTTCATGGAAGTGAAAATTTAAATCGATCCATCACTAAGTTTATGATTGGAGGAATGTTACTATCTCAATTCATTAACTATGTTGAAGAAGATTGCGTTGTAATACTTCCCGGTGATCGATCCGATTTAATCGTTGGAACTTTACTTTCCAACTTATCTAATTTTAAAAGAATTTCAGGAATAATACTAACTGCCGGAATAGGTCCTGATGCTTCAATCATGAAAATGATTGACGGATCGAGTGTAAACATGCCTATTATGCTTGTTGATATGGGAACATTTGAAGCAGCAACAGCTATTGACAATATAAAATCAACAATTTATCCTGAAAACACGGCAAAAATTAAACGTAATATTGACCTGTTTGAACAATATGTGGATGTGCCGGAGCTTGATAAGAGAATTTCTTCATTTAAAATTGAAGGAATTACCCCTAGAATGTTCCAGTATAATTTGTTGAAAGAAGCTAAAGCAGCCCACAAACATATAGTTTTACCGGAAGGTGGAGATGAGAGAATTTTACGCGCCGCTTCCATGTTAGCGGATGATGAAATTGTAAAGATCACAATTTTAGGTAAACCGGATGAAATTATACAAAAAGTTAACCAACTGGGACTAAGTTGGAATACGGATCTGATTTCTGTTTTAGATAATACAGAAAACGATAAGTTAAATGATTATGTTGATACCTTATATGAACTTAGAAAAGATAAGGGTATGGAACATGCTCAGGCTAAAGATTTAATGTTGGATGCCTCCTATTTTGGGACAATGATGGTGTATAAAGGAGATGCAGATGGAATGGTGTCGGGAGCTCAAAATACTACGGCTCACACGATACGTCCGGCTTTACAATTTGTTAAAACAAAACCGGGAATTAAAACCGTTTCTTCCGTATTTTTCATGCTCTTACAAGATAGGGTACTAGTTTACGGTGATTGTGCTATTGTTCCTAATCCTACTTACGAACAGTTGGCAGATATAGCAATTTCTGCTGCAGGAACAGCAAAAGAATTTGGAATTGAGCCGAAAATAGCCATGCTTTCTTATTCATCCGGATATTCAGGAGCGGGAGTAGATGTGGATAAAGTTAGAAAAGCAACAGAGCTGGTAAAATCTTTGCGTCCTGACTTATTAATTGAAGGACCGATTCAATATGATGCGGCGGTGGTTCCAAGTGTTGGTAGCAGTAAAATGCCGGGGTCTTTAGTTGCAGGAAAGGCAAATGTATTGATTTTCCCGGATTTAAATACCGGTAATAATACATATAAAGCGGTGCAAAGGGAATCCGGAGGATTAGCGCTGGGACCTGTACTTCAAGGATTGAGAAAACCAATCAATGACTTAAGTAGAGGCGCAAAAATAGAAGATATTTACAATACGGTTGTTATTACAGCTATACAAGCAGCCAACGACAATTAAAAAAATAGTATTTAAAGAAGTAAAAAAACTCTATCATTGATTACGATTGATAGAGTTTTTTATTTTCCAAAAATATCCAAAAAGCTAAACGTTTGATCGAGCCTGATTCCTTTTTCTGTTTTTTTAACTGTACACAGTTCATGAACGGTATCATGTTCAAAAAAGAAAAAATAATTTTGAGATTCGGCAAGATTTAAAATTTGTTCCTTTTCGGGTATAGTGAGTAGGGGGCGGGTGTCATATCCGGCAATATAAGGAATTGGAATATGTCCGGTAGTAGGTAACAAATCAGCAGCATAGATTATTGTTTTTCCCTCATAAATTATTACGGGTAACATTTGTTTATCTGTATGTCCATTAACAAAATATATATCAAAGCCTAAAGGTGAATCTTTAAGAAAATTATCTTTAGGAATGGATATAAATTGTAATTGACCACTTTCTTTAATGGGAAGAATGTTTTCTTTTAAAAAAGAAGCTTTTTCTCTTAAATTAGGTTGGACGGCCCAATTCCAATGATCTTCATTGCTCCAATAAATAGCATTTTTGAATGTTGGTTTATAACCCGATTTGCTTTTATTCCATTTAATGGCTCCCCCGCAATGATCTAAATGTAAATGAGTAAGAAAAACATCAGTAATATCATCACAGGTAAAGCCATATCGTGCTAAGGATTTTTCTAAAGAAAAATCGCCCCATAAATAATAATATCCAAAAAATTTTTTATTTTGTTTGTTTCCAATACCCGTATCAATTAATATTAGTCTTTTGCCATCTTCAATAAGAAGACATCTCATAGCTAAATCGACCAAATTATTAGAATCTGCAGGATGTGTTTTTTGCCAGATAGATTTAGGTACAATGCCGAACATAGCGCCTCCATCGAGTTTAAAATTTCCGGTTTCAATCGGATATAATTTCATAAAGTATTGTATTTGATACTTTAAATATAAAGTTTATTTATCAATTAACGTTAAAATAAGTAAAGGTAAGATGGATAATAAAAATGGTCATCATGATTCCGCATATAATTATATTAACTCCCATACAAAGAAAATAACTTAGCAAAGCACCCAAAGAGGCTTTTAAAGCCCCTCTTTTATTCATAAAATCATAAATCAATTCTCCAACAAAGGCTCCTAAAAAAGGTCCGTACAGAAAACCATAGGGTACGATAAAACCTATTAATGTTCCAATAGTAGCTCCGATAGCACCGTATTTGGAACCTCCGAATTTTTTTACTGTTAGAATGGGCATAAAATAGTTAATGACCATTCCTAGTATGGTTAAAATCGCACAAAAAGAAATCCACCACCAACTTAGATTTTCGCCAAGAGGGCATAACTTATAAACTAATAAACCTATAAATGCTATAGGTGTTCCCGGTAATGCAGGTAAAACAGAGCCTATAATTCCAATAAGTATGAGAATAAATATTAAAATTATCCAAATTAAGTCAGGCATAAAATATGATACATTAAAAGTAACTATAAAGATACTTAATAAATTATAAACTTTTCTCTTTATCTCTAATAAATTGATATAAACTTAGCGGATTAATGAATGAGGCAACTACATTAAGGCAAAAAAACCAAAATACAATAATCGATCAGTTGGATCGCTATATTTCGAATCATTTTCCCGATGAAGTGGTTTTAATTACTCAAATTGCAAGTAAAGTTTTAATAATACTGGTTATTTTTTTGATTTTAGATTTTTTACAGCGTAAAGTATTATTAAAAATCGTATTGAAAATTGTTCCCAATACAAAAAATATATGGATGAATACTTTTATTGAGAAAAATGTATTTACCAGTTTCTTTCGTCTCTTACCTTTGGGAATATGTTATTTATTAGTGCCTGTTATTTTTTACCCTCATCCTCAGAGTTTCCATATTTTAGATTTAGCATTCAGTATATTTTTAATAACGTTTATTGCTAAATTTCTAATTAGTGTTATCAATTCTTATGCTCAAGTAAAAAATAGAGACAGAAGCTATGTTACCGTTGGATTAAATACGTTTTTGGAACTTCTTAAAATGTTAATAATAGTATTATCCAGCTTTATAATTATCTCAATTGTATTTGATTTAACAAGCTCTAATATTTTTACCTTTATAGGGGCTACCATGGCTGTAATAATTCTGGTATTCAAAGATCCTATATTAGGATTTGTGGCAGGAATTAATATTTCAAACTCCAAACAATTAAAATCGGGCGACTACATTTCTATCTCCAAATATAATTTAGAAGGAAACATTGTGGACATTAATTTAATTACCACTAAAATTTTAAATAAAGACAAAACCGTATCTACCATCCCCACTTATGATTTGATATCCACAGAAGTTAGAAACTATGACCCTATGAAAACTTCACATACTCGAAGAATAAAAAGGTCAATTGTTTTCAATAGCCAATCCATTGAGTTTTTAGGAAAAAAAGAGTTTGAAGAGCTGAAAAATAGTAGCCTTCTCAAAGAATATTTTACCACTATTACATTGGATGAAGGCATAAATCATACGAATATGGGAATATTTAGAAAGTATGTACAAGTTTATCTTAAAAAAAACTTGCGCATATCTCAAATGGATATAATTTTGATACGGCTGTTAGATCCGACGATTTATGGAATTCCTTTAGAGATTTATTGTTTTACCGATACTTCGGATTTGAATGAATATGAAGAAATTCAAGCAGAGGTCTTTGAGCATATCATTTCCATTTCATCTTTTTTTGGACTTAAAACTGTTTCGGTAATTCCTTCTTAATTTTTAGAAATATATTTTTCAAGTTCTTTACAACCTTTTTTAGTGGCAATTGAACGTATTAATAACTCTATAAAATATTTTTTCACCATTTTATCATTTACGTTAACTTCTGAAAGTTTATCATCAATAGCTATAATCTTTTCAATCAGGTAAAAATATTCTACCGTTAATTTTTTATTGATTTTAGATCTGTATAATCCATCCTCAATACCTAAAATAATATTTGTTTTAATTAACGTTTTTAAGGAATCGTTTTGTAAAGAAATCATTTCGGTATATATATCCGGATAAAAACTCTTTAGTTGAAATAAGGTTTGGTTTTCTTTAAAAAAAATAAAATGGCTGCTGTCTTCAAGAATAATAAATTTTTGTTGAATGATATTCGGGCAATTTTTAATTTTATTTTCAAGTTCTTGAATAGCAGCGGTGATGCATTTACTGAATGTGTTTTTTATTAAATCTTCTTTGCTGGAAAAATGTTCATAGATAGTTTTTTTGGACATGCATAAATCTTTACTGATCATGTCCATGGTGACCACTTTAACTCCTATTTGAGTAAACAGCTCAATTGATTTATTAATAATTTGATCTTTAATTACATCCATAATGTTAATGCTATTCAAACAAATATAATAAAAATAGAGTAAAATAATTACTATTTTACTCTACTATTTATTGTAATTATCAAGTAATTACAAAAGTATTTTAGAATTTAATCATGTATGAATTTGATCCAAATAATCTAACTTAACATCTTATGAGTATGTAGGATTATTTATCGTTAACTTATCAATTAAAAATTGTAGGTAACACCGAAATTCCAAGTTCTTCCGTTTCCAAAATAGACCTGATTAGCGGTATCAATTCCTTTAAATTTCACGTTTTCTGCTCCTTTATCGCCGGATTTTATATTGGTTTTAGAATAGGTCATAAATACATCATTTAATGCATTGTTGACATTGGCTCTAAAACGTAATGAGGCTTTGTCGAAATATAAAGTATATGAAGCTCCCATATCTAACGTAAAATAATCGGGTAGCTCAATTAAATCGATTTTTGTATTTGGAGCCGCCCGGGTTACATCAAAATCCGAATATAATTTTTCATATCGGTTTAAATCAGCATCAAAAGTGAAATTTTTAAACGCTTTATACACTAAACCAACTCCATAACTGAATTGGGGAGCGTTTGAAGTTTTTACATCATCCAATAAAATATCCTTTTCACTTAAGATATTGGACAAATTATTGGAATCGTACGTTGTAGAATGCGCATTACCATTATATTTCCAATTGCCTAAAGATAAATGCCCTTTAAAATGTAATTTTCTGATAGGCTTGGCAAGAAATTCAACTTCAATTCCCTGATGGAGTTCATCGATGCCTGATCGATTTTCTATTTGATTGATGCTTTCGTTTGAAATAGTTTCTACTCTGTTATTCCAACTGGTTCTGTATAAATTTATACTTAAATCCAAAAAGTTATAGTGAAGTTCATATCCGATTTCAAAGCCAATGATTTCTTCATTATCAGCCAGCGGATTCACATCATTTTTCCAATTTAAAAATAAATTATTCTGAAAAGGCTGTCTGGAATAATATCCGGCATTACCGAAAATATTGTGATTTTCATTAATTTTAAAATTAACTCCACCTTTGATATTGTAACCAGTATTATTTAGCGTTTTAGATTTTTGATGGTTGGGTGTGTAATTAAATCGATCTTTTCTTGAATTATATTGTTCGGAAATTACTCCTTGTATAAAGGCGCTCATAAATGGATTAACATATTCAAATTGTCCGAATGCTCCAATATATTGAATGGTTTCATCGTAATCAAAACTCAGTCTTTGACCCCTACTTACATTTCTAAATAAGGAACTCCAAGGATTAATATTATAGTTTTTAGTTGCAGTATGGGTACCGTTTACATTGGTTGAGATATTGTCGGTTATTCCGGATAATCCTAAAAAGTTATTGGCTTGTTGAAAATGAGTACCCGTATAAGCTCTCCCATCAATTCCGACATTAAATTCAAAATGTTTTTTAAATTTATGATTAAAGTTGGATACCAGCCCGTACCATTGATGATTGTTTACCGAAGATCGTATGATGAAATTATCACTACCTGTTCCTATTCCATCGGTATTATGTGTAGAATTATAATCGAAAATTGCATCCCAACTGATGGTTCCATTTTCCTGATTTCTGCTTCCGGATATGGTGTTGGGACTTTGAGGAGTCGAAATGTTTTGAGTTTCAATGTATTTAGAGCCATATCCTCCGGTTCCTCCACCTCTTCCTAAAGAGCCGTAGAACACGGTAGACAAAGTACTTTTTTCATTGATTTTCCAGTCCCAATTTAAATTGGCTACTGATTTATGATAGTAATTGGTTCGTAATAAAAGTTCTTTTCCGTGTAACCATCCTTGATTTACATTATATCGGTAACCATATCTTTTAAAATCAGATATTTTTGTATAATAATTTTGATCATGATTTTGAGGTGCTCCAAAAATTATAAAATTGAAATTATGCTTTTCATTGGGTTGAAAGCCAATTGATAAAAAGTAATTTTGACCATACCCTTTAGTTCCTCTATTGTACCCGTCGCCTCTCCACGTTGAGGTTGAAAAAGATACTCCCCATTTTCCCTGTAAACCGCTGTTGTATTCATAGGTAGTTCTCCAAAAACCGTCATTGCCCGTTAAAAATCGAGCCGTTGAGCCGGCTTTTTTTTCGGTGGCTTTAGTTACAATATTTATGGTGCCGCCAACGGAAGATATAGCAAGTTTAGAAGACCCAAGACCTCTTTGTACTTGGATGGTGTTGGCAATGTCTATTAATCCGGTCCAATTAGTCCAATACACACTTCCGCTTTCCATACCATTAACAGGCTGACCATTTATCAAAACAGCAGTATTGGATTGATTAAATCCTCTTGTAATCATTTTTGAATCCCCATATCCGGTGGCATCATTAACATAAATGGAAGGTGCATTTTTCATAAGTGCAGGAAATTCCTGATTTCCTCCTTTGTCCCTGATTTCTTGTTTTTTAATAATAGAGACAGCAATAGGGGTTTCTCTTTCTTTTACAACATCAATAACTCCTTTTCCAATGACTACAACATCGTCAATTTCTTTTTCTGAAATTTGAGTTGAATCCGGAGATATGTTTTGTGCAAAACCAATAGCCGTAGGAGCCATAATGCTTAAAAAGCAAAATAGATCTAATGCTTTATACTTTAGATTCATAAATATTAATTTAATTAGTTTGTTTTTGTATTCTTTTACAGTAGTAAATATAATAGTATTAAATAAAATACTAAAATCTATATTGAAAAAAAATGTAATAAAATGCAGAATTTTATATACTTTCAACTTTAAATTTTTTATTTTTAGCTAAATAAACTTCTATGAATTTTTCAAAAAATCCTTATGTATATTATTTTTTGGCTTTGATAATGGGGATTTTTTTATGTGATCTCATTTTCATTCCGATTCCTTATATATTAATTTTATTGGGGTTACTTATAGTGCTCTTAGGGTTTATTGTAAATAAAGCTGATTACAAAGGCATATTTTCAATTTTAACTTTAGTAAGCTGGAGTTTACTTGGAATGGTTGTGGTTGAATTAAATAACAGTTTATTAGATGATCATTATATAAATTATAAGGAAAATGGAAAATCTCAAGTACTAACAGTTATATTAAAAGAGCAAAACAATTCAACTAAAAATTTTCGAAAATATACTGCAGAGGTTACAAGAATTATATATAAAAACAAACAGTTTGCAACCAACGGATCTATTATGCTCTTTGTTGATAAACAAAAATATAATTCGGTTTTAACTCTAGGCAATGAATATATTTTGAAGCTTACAATTACTGATCCGACAGGAGCTTTGAATCCCCATCAATTTGATTATTCGAATTATCTAAAAAGAAATTATATTTTGCAGACGAGCAGAGTAGATGTGATTATTTCAGAATCGCCGCATGCATCACTAATTTATTCGATTAAAAATTTTAATCAGTATTTAGTTAAAAAAATTGAAAGTTCAACATTAGGAGAAGAATCAAAAGAATTTTTAAAAGCATATTTATTGGGTGATCGGTCGGAAATGAAAAAAGAATCTATTGATGTTTATTCTAAATCCGGAATTATGCATTTAATAGCCATATCAGGAATGCATATTGCTCTGTTATTTGGTATTATTTTCAACCTATTAACCCTAATGATGAAAAGTGGAAACAGAAAAACTATCATTATCATTTCATTACTATTTGTATGGTTTTTTGGCTGTTTGGTCGGACTTACCTCTTCTGTTTTTCGATCATGCTTAATGATAACGATTTATTATTGTTTTGAATTGTTGAAACGTACCGGTTCTATCTATCACAGTATGGCCTTATCTGCTTTTATTATTCTTTTATGCGATCCGAATGAAATATATTCCGTGGGTTTTCAATTAAGTTATATAGCCGTATTTTTTATTGTCTGGTTGTCCCCCATCTTGATTTATCATATGAAAAGTAAGAATAAAAAAATTAATAAATGGATCGTAAATCCATTAGCGGTTACTTTAGCAGCACAGATAGGAACGCTTCCTTTTGTATTATTTTATTTTCATCAATTTTCATTGTTATCGATTCCTATCAATATTTTGATAATACCTTATACATTTATAATTACTTATTCATCAATAGTAGAGTTATTTTTGGTTTTCTTACCGTGGGAGTATCAGGAATATTTTTCATCTATTTATGATTTTTTAGTTAAGATTTTGGTGGATTCTACTTACTATATATCTTCGGTTGAACCACTAATGCTAAAAAATATTCCATTGAGTTTATGGGAATTGTTTTTTACCTCATTTTCTTTGATTTTTTTAAAAAATTATCTTTCAGGATTAAAATTGAACCATCTAATTCCGCCTTTATTATGCATAATTCTCTTTCAGTTGAGTATTTTATATAATGATTATCATTTATCCGGAAAGAAAAATTTTATAGTATTCAATCATAAAAATTCTTTACTGGGATTCAGGGATGGCAAGAAATTGCTAGTCGTAGGAGATTCAACTGAAAATTGGGAACTAGTAAAGCGATATATTATAGATCCTTACAGCATAGGAGAAAGAATCAATGAGATACAAATAAGACCTTATAAGGAAGATAAAATTTATAAATGGGAAGGTAAAAAAATTCAAATATTAAATAAATCTTCAAAAAATTGTAAGGATTCCGTTGATTATCTGATTGTAAATAATCCATTAATTGAATGTGAAATAGTTTCAGACGGTACAAATATAATTACAGGAAACAATAATAAGCATAGGCGTTACAACAATAATTCTTCAAAATGTTGGTATACGTCAAGGCAAGGAGCTTTTATTAGTTGTCTTTGACTAAATTTTGGTCTAATTGAGATTTTACATTTTTTATAGTATTCAAAAACTCTTCGGGCTGCATAAATCCTGAAATTACTGAAACTGTTTCTCCTCTATCATTTATTAATACCATAGAAGGATATCTTAAATTACCCCCTAATGCATAATAAGCCCAAGATTGTATTCCGGCTTGTCCGTTTGTAATGTAATCGAACGTATTTCCTTTAAAAGTTATGGATTCTTTAGATTCTGCATTAAATTTAACCGGGATAAAATTCTCATTAATATAAGAGGCTACTTCTTGATTTTGGAATGTATACTTATCTAAAAATTTACAAGGACCGCACCAGTCAGTAAAAATATCAACAAATAATAACCTATTATCTCCATGCACTTGAAGACTGTCACCTTCTGATAAATTTTTCCACTGGATTAATTTTTTATCTTGAGCAGATAAGTTTATAATCGATAAGGCAAAAAATAAAATAAACAGATTTTTCATATTAAATCTTTAATACAAAAATATATATTTAAATAGAATCAGTCAACTAAAATAAATGTTTTATCCGAGGTTTTCACAAAAGCATATAGTTAGAATTTAAAGCTGATGCCTGTTAAAAAATTAAATCCGGCTTGAGGATAATAAAAAGGAGTATTATCATAATAATATCCGTTGTTTTCATATTTAGTATTGAAAATATTATTTAAGGCAAGTTTCAAATTAAAAGATTTCATTGAAAAAAGTGATGGAGAAAATTCAAATATCATGTCAGAAATAAAATAACTGCCCAATTTTCCATTTTTAGGCTCTTCGTTGGTAAGATATTGACTGCTAACGTATTGGTTCATCCATTTGCAATTTAAATTTTTTATAGGCTTCCATTCTGCTATAACATTTCCAATATAAGCGGGAGAGAAAGCGATCGTAGTATTTCCTAGTTTTTTTATATCTGAATCAGTTTCCTTTTTAAAATTTATATTTTTATTAATGCTTAAGGTTGAATTAGCAGAAAGTGAAAATTGAGATGAAAATTGATAGGCTGCCGAAAGTTCAATTCCGGTTCGATAACTTTTACCGCTGTTTTCTCGTATAAAACTTCCTACATCATTTATTTTACCGCTTAATACTAATTGGTTAATATAATACATTCCGTACCAGTTTGCAGAATATGAAAATTCACGGAAATTTTGTTGGATTCCAAACTCCACATTATGAAGAAGTTCTGCTTTTACATTTTTGTTTTCCAATATGTCGTTTCGGCTGGGTTCTCGTTGAGCTAATCCATAGGTGACATAGATAGAACCTTTATCAATTTTATACGATGTTCCGATTTTGGGATTAATAAAATTATAGTTTTTATCAAATTTTATAGGTCCACCATTCTTATAAACACTTTCTCCACCCGGGAGGTCATGACCTTTATATTGTATGGATCGATATTGAATATCTCCAAATAAGTCCAAGTTGGGTGTTAGAGTTACTATTGCTTTAAAAAAGCCTGAAAACTCGTCTTTATTGGCTTTATTTCTGTAATATTCATGATCTTTCAGACCATTTGAAAAATATTGAGCCCAAATAACATTTCCGTAATGATATCCTTTATATGTATTTGCACCCATTCCAATTTCAAGATTCCAATTATTAATCGTTCCGGTTACACGATTTAATATTCCGTAAAAATTATTATCCAGCCATTGTCTTCGAATCAAATCTGAACGCGAAATGGTTTCATTGCCTATAATAAGATTCTTTAATTTATAATTGGATAATTTGGAATCTTGTTTATACTCTTCATAATATCCTTTACCACGAGTATAAAAAAGCGTGGAATTTAATACCCAAGAATTAGTAAACCTTTGTTTAAAATATAAATGATAATGATCTTGATTATAATTATCGGTTTCATTACTATAATATCGGATAATATTTCCATCTTGATCATAAATGGCTCCGCATGAATTAAAAGTTCTTCTTTTCTTCATCATTTCTTCATTAACACCATTCCAAGCTTGATAGGTTTTTTCTTGTCCGCCAAATGTCATTAACCCGATAGATGTCTTATTTTTTTCGTACAGACCATGGACATAATAAGAGAAAAGATCAGAAAACGCACGGTCTATATATCCATCAGACTTTATAAGAGATACTTTGGCATCTAAAGTAAGTGCGTCATTAAAAAATTTACCCGTCCCCAATCCAAAGGTGTGCTTATGTGTTTTAAACGAACCTACAGATTGATCTGATTGAAAATATGGTGTTTTGGACGGTGTTTGAGTTTTAGCATTAATACTAGCACCGAAAGATCCCGTTCCTTCCGTTGACGTACCTACACCCCTTTGTATGGTAAGGTTAGATAATGAAGAGGCAATATCAGGCATATTTACCCAAAAAGGACCTTGAGATTCTGCATTGTTGATAGGGACTCCATTTAAAGTAACATTTATTCGTGTCTGGTCACTGCCTCTTATTCTTAAACCGGTATAACCCACCCCCGCTCCGGCATCTGAAGTAGAAACTATCGAAAGATTATTTTTTAACAAGTAGGGGATATCTTGACCTAAATTTTTGCCTTCAAGTTGTTTTGAGGTAATACGTTCTTTAGTTATGGGAGCATTGCCTGAAACAATAATTTCTTTCAATTCAATTAAAGAATCTTTCTTAATCTGTCCTTGTAGGCTTAAACTAAAAAGAGCGATAACTAATAAATAAAACCAATCCCTTTTTTTCATAATAAATAAATTTCAGGGATATGTTACAGGACTAAAAAAAATAAGATTTCAATAATTTGAAATCTTTATCTAAGATTTCCCTTGACAACATTACTTGTCCAGGTTCTTAGGGTATAATCTCAGCCGTTATATACAGCACCCCTTCGTAGTGTTAAAATTAATTTTTATACAGAAGCTTTAGCTAGGCTAGTATCATTTTGAGCTTCTTCATGTATTTTTTGAATATCTATATCAGAATCTAAAATTCTTTTACCTGTTCTAAATTTCGCGCTCCAATAAGCAGTATCCAGAGAAGAAATAGTAACCCCTTTGGATGAAGACGCGTGAATAAAAAATATTTCCCCGGTTGGACTTACGCTTTCAACAATACCTACATGAGAAATTCTGCTTTTAGGAGTATGAGCAAAGAAAATAAGGTCTCCTTTTTTTAGATTATGTTTAGAAACGAAAGTTCCTCTATGGGATTGTTCAATTGATGTTCGAGGCAAAGAAATGTTTAATGCAGCAAACACATGCTGAACAAAAGAAGAGCAATCTATACCTCTTCTTGTTGTTCCTCCGTATTTATAAGGAGTTCCTAAATAAGTTCTGGCTTCACTTAGCAAATTATAAGCTCTAGTTGAAAATCTGCTTTCGGCATAGATATTGCTGTTTTCTAGTAAAGCAGCATCTTTTCTTAATGTTGTAGAATAATTTTCATCACTAACCGATGCCGTACTGTAAAGTTTAACAGTTTTAGGATGATAAACCAGCATTTCGTTAGTGGTAGGATATTTATAGGTATCGTTATTACTTGCTACGTAATTAGATACACACGAGGTAGCAGAAGTTGAAATTACTATAATTACAGAGAGTATTTTTATTAAAGACTTCATATATTCAAAGATGATACAACTAATTTATGTTGATCAAAAATAAGAATCATATAGATATTTATACGATCAATTTAACTTTTTTTATATATATTTAACACAATGTTTAGAATATGTTAAATAAAAGTTAATGAAATAGGTGCAATAAAAAACAGATATTTTCAAGATAAATATCTGTTTTTTTATATGGTATAAATTTATATTTTTAAAAAATGTTATCTAAATGTCATCGAATTCAACGTTAGTATAATTTGATATATTTGCTGAATTTGCATTGTCTTTATTTTCTTCGGATTGAAGATGAAAATCGTCTCTATGTCTTTCGGAAATAACTTTTTCTCCGGTTTCTTTAATAATGAAAGCGGTAGTTTCTTCAAAGATGTCTTTGAAATTTTTAAAATCTTCTTTATATAAATAGATTTTAAATTTCTTGAAACCTAAAGCGCCTTCTTCGGAAATATTCTTTTTGCTCTCAGTAATTGTTAAATAATAATCACCTGCTTTAGTTTCTCTTACATCGAAAAAATAAGTTCTTTTTCCTGCTCTTAATACTTTAGAGAAAATTTCATTTTCTTTCTTCTCTACATTTTCAAAATCATTCATCATATATGTGTTTTGTTTTTTATTGCCTTAAATAATATCTTTTAAGGGATAATAAAATTTAATTTTTTTTGTTTAAACAGAGCAAAAATATAAAAAATACTCTTAATATTACAATTGTTTTTATGATAGTTTTTGCGTAATTTGTTTTTTATATAATTCAGAATAAAAACCTTGATTTAAAATAAGATCTGCATGAGTTCCTATCTCATTTATTTGCCCTTGATCCAGTACAATGATTTTATCTGAATGTTTAGCGGATGAAACGCGGTGAGTAATAATTACTGTTGTTTTAATATCAATGTCATTTTCAATATTAGATAATATTTTTTCTTCTGTTTCAGTATCGACAGCGGATAAACTGTCATCAAATAAAAATATGGTAGGATCTTTAATCAATGCTCTTGAAATCGATATACGCTGTTTTTGACCTCCCGATAGGGTTACCCCTCGTTCACCTACTTCCGTTTGATATTTATCTTTAAATTCGATAATATTGGAATGAATTTCTGCTTTTTTAGCATATTTTTCAACTTGTTCCAATGTCGCATTTTCAACCCCGTAAGAAATGTTATTGAAAATGGTATCCGAAAAAAGAAAACTTTCCTGAGGTACATATCCGATTTTATCTCGTATTACATTTAAATTATGTTGGGATAAAGGTTCATCATCAATATAAATTGCTCCTGAATCCGGCTCAATAAGACGTTCCAATAACAGAGCAATAGTTGTTTTTCCCGATCCGGTCTTTCCCATAAACACAATCGTTTCTCCGGGTTGTATTTCAAAAGATACACGGTTAAGAGCTTGTATTCCTGTATTCGGATAGGTGTAAGAAACATTTTCAAATCTGATTTTACCTTTTATAGGATATACATTAAAGTTGGTATTTTTAACCTCCTCTTTAACGTTCAAGAAATCATTAATTCTTTCCATGGAGGCTTCAGCTCTTCGGACCATAGATATAACCCATCCTAAAGCTGTAAATGGCCAAATTAAAACATTAAGGTAAAGAAAAAAATCTGTAATAGTCCCGACGTTTATTTTACCATCTATATATCTTTGGCCTCCAATATAGAGTATAAATAAGTTGCTTAATCCGATGATTAAAACCATTAAAGGAGAAAAAATGGCCTCTGTGGTTGAAAGCGAAAGCGATTCATTTCTATATTGATTGGATTGATTTATATATTTTGATATGATATAGTCTTCTTTAGTGAACGATTTGATAACTCTTATCCCGGAAAAAGAGTCTTGAACAAATGAAGAAAGTTCCGATTGTTTGCCTTGTACAATTTTAGTTTTCTTATTAATAATAGTACTTTGGTTGTATATAAAATAAGAAAGGAAGGGTAAGGGAAGGATTGCATAAAAGGTCATCACCGGATCAGAAGCCAGCATATACCCGAGAATCAGTATAAGCATTATAAATAAGTTGGCACTATACATAATTCCTGGGCCTAAATATTGACGGACATTTACCACATCTTCGCTGATGCGATTCATGAGGTCTCCTATTTTAGATTTTTTATAAAAACTGAAAGAAAGTGTTTGATAATGTTTATATATATTATTTTTAAGTTCAAATTCGATTCTTCTGGAAGCAACGATTATGGTTTGCCTCATATAAAACTTCATGATTCCGGAAGTGATTGGAGCCAGCACAATAATTCCTCCATAAAGAAGAAGCTGCTTCATTAATTGCTTTTTATCTAGCGAATCTGAATGGGTAAGAGATTGAGCAATAATGTTAATGGCCTTTCCAATAAATTTTACAGGATAAATAGTTAAAAAATTGGAAAGTATTATAAATACAACTCCATACAGAAGGAGTTTTTTGTGTTTTAAAAAATATGGATTTAAAGTTTTTAAGGCACTCATAAAAGCAAAGTTACAAAACTTGTAGTTTTTATTTCGTATAAACTAAAAAAGTGTATCTGATTGGATTCATTCGGATACACTTTTTCATCTATGGTATAGATTGCGATTTATCTTTTTTTATGTTTAATCAAATATTCTGCAATTTGAACAGCATTTAAAGCAGCACCTTTACGTATTTGATCACTTACACTCCAGAAAGCAATACCTTTAGGATTGGTAAGGTCTTTCCTGATTCTTCCTACAAAAACTTCATCTCTTCCTGATAAGAATAAAGGCATAGGATATTTTTTTTCTGAAGGATTATCTTCAACAATTATCCCATTAAAATTTTCAAAAGCGTTTCTAACTTGTTCAACGGTTAATTCGTCCTCAGTTTCCACCCATATGCTTTCAGAATGTGCTCGCATAACAGGAACACGAACGCAGGTTGCAGATACCTGTATATCGGAATGCATAATTTTACGAGTTTCATTATACATTTTCATTTCTTCTTTAGTATATCCATTTTCTGTAAACACATCAATATGGGGGATTAAATTAAAAGCCAATTGATGAGCAAATTTTTCAACTAGAACCTCCTTTCCGGCAGTTGATTGTTTTGCTTGTTCAATCAATTCTTTCATTGCAGAAGCTCCCGCTCCGGATGCTGATTGATATGAAGAAACATGCACCCTTTTTATATGTGATAATTGTTCAATTGGTTTTAAAGATACCACCATTTGAATGGTTGTACAATTTGGATTTGCAATAATATTTTTTGGAGTATTCAATGCATCTTCCGCATTTACTTCCGGTACTACTAAGGGTACATCATCATCCATTCTAAACGCAGATGAATTATCAATCATGATCGCACCATATTTAGTGATGGTTTCCGCAAAATTCAACGAAGTACCTCCTCCTGCAGAAACTAAAGCAATATCTACCCCTTTAAAATCGTCATTATGTTGAAGTTCCTTGACTGTATATTCCTTGTCCTTGAATTTATAAACTTGTCCTGCACTTCTCTTGGATCCGAAAAGTACTAATTCAGTTAAAGGAAAATTTCTTTGGTCTAAAACTTTGAGAAGCTCTTGCCCAACAGCTCCGCTTACTCCAACAATTGCAATTTTCATAAATATATACTTTAATGATTTTTAATTATTTATCTTTTAGGGTAATAAACTGTTCCAAAATGCTCTAGGTATCATTCCAAGTACTAAAGCAAGTGAGACGACAGACATAAGAAGTGTCCAAACTGAAATTTTAGGTGCTTTTTTAATTTTTGCATTTACAATTGTAATTAAAACTCCAACCAAAACCATAGAGAAAGGATGTTCTATATAATTTCTTCGTATTGCAGCAATTCCCATAATATCTTTCATACCGGCATTTTGAAAGATAGGAGAGCTGAAAAATAATAGTATTCCAAGGAGTATCTGTGTATGTGTGAATATCAAAGTTATAAGAGAAATTCTTTTCACCTGACCACTGACAGGTCTTTCCTGTAAATAATAAATAAACGATACAACAGTAAGTAATAATACAAAAACGAGGGTAATCATACCTACATAATGGTGTATGTTTTTAAAAAGGATATACATAAATTTGATTCTATTTCATTTTAATATGTAACAAAAATAGTAAACCTATAGAAATATAAGGGTATTTTAATCATTTTTATTCAAATTTTAAATACCGTATAACTAGATAAAAATTATAATCTGTTGGCTCTAATTTCTCCGTAGCCTATAAGTGCGTCATAAGTACCACCAAAAGGAGTATAATATAACAAACCTTGATATAGGTTTTCTGTTTGCCAAAATGAACCGGGAATTTCTGAAATGCTAAAATGGTTGTTTTTTTTGTCAACGGTTGCAATAGTGTAATTATAATACCCTTGTTTTAATAGCATTGTTTTTACGTATAAACCTTGATTTTCATCGTAAATCATCCGATTAGAATCGGAAAGTTCATAATTATTGAATAATCCTACAACATACAAATCTTTATTTTCTAAAGGCTGTTTAAGTTCCAAAGAAAATGTTACCGGAGTATAATCGCCTTCTGTTCGTGCATCCCTTTCCTGGTTAAGATCAAATCTCCTGAAATAATAAGCACCGTTGACATCAGGATTATAGGCATAGTCAAGCGGATACGGAGCAATGGAATATAAATAGGTAAGATAAAGTGGGTTATTTTCTTCCGATTTAAAAACTCCGTAACCCGGGATGGAAATATTTTTGGTATCGAATGTATAAAATTCATTACCTCCTTCAAAAGCATTGGTAAGTTGTCCGAACGTGAAAGAATTACCGTTTACAAACTGTGGTTCTATATTAAAGATCGCAGTTTGCCAATTGTTATTTTGAAGTAAACATAAAGAAAGTTGTCGGGTGGAGATTGAATTTATTCCCGAAACGACAGCTTGTGCTTTTACTCGCTGTGTTATGTTCGGGTTTTTAGATGTAGAATACCTCTCATATCCGACATTAATATGAGCAAAATCGTCGTAAAACGCAATTCTCTTACTGAATAAAGGTTTGTGGTTATTAGTAAAAACAGTTAGGAGATAATTTCCGGATACCTTAGGTTGCATGTCTTTATTTGGGAATTCTAAGGTATAATGAGTGTAATTTTGTCTCGTATTAAAGGAAGGTTGATAATCGTATATTTGAGGTAAGGTATATCCGTCGATATATTCTGATTCAAAAAGATGATCTTCATTCCAATTTCTATCGTAATGCTTAATAGTATAGTAAATTTTTTCGTAGCCTCTATCTAACAGGTCAAAAGTAAGCACAAACATACCTTTGTTCATGGAGATAAAAGGAGTTTCATCATTCGTATCGGGATTGAATAATTGTATACCATTGACGGATGAGCTATATACTTTTTCTAAAGCCTGCTGAGAAAAACATAGCTGAGAAAGTAAGCAGAAGAAGAGAATCTTTTTAAGCATTTTTAGTTTTTTTTAAGTTATGTATACTACAGAAATTTTACAGAGCCTTGTAAATTAGACATTTGTCGCATGATCCATAGTTTTCTTTTTTGAATGAACTTTCCATTAATTTTTTTTCCATATTCACGAGGATTGGGTAAAAGAGCAGCTAAAGTTGCAGCCTCGCTTTTTGTGAGCTGAGAAGCCGATTTGTGAAAATAATGTTGAGAAGCGGCTTCAATCCCATAAATTCCATTACCGAATTCTATTACATTTAAATAGACTTCCAATATTCTTTTTTTACCCCAAATCCACTCAATGAGGCAAGTGAAATATACTTCCAGACCCTTTCTAACATAATTTCTACCCTCCCATAAAAAAACATTTTTTGCGGTTTGTTGTGAAATGGTGCTTCCTCCTCTTTTGGGAGATCCTTGTTTTTCAATTATTTTTTGAATCTCTTTAAAATCAAATCCGCCGTGTTTAAAATAATTTTGATCTTCACTGGAAATTACCGCAAGTTTTATGGAATTATTCATACGTTCTATCGGAATCCATTTTTTTTCAATGCTTGAGCCATTCACAAAAAATCTTTTTAACATAAGTTCTGTGTATGGAACAGGCAACCATTTGTATACAAAAACCATTACAATAGAAAGTACCAATAAACCAATAAAAATCCATTTAATCCATCTAAAAATCTTCATTAAAATTTGATTGATTAAAAACGGATAAATTACCAACCTTTAACAGCTCCTCCCTTAAATTCTCGATCGGTAGTTTCTGCAACTTCATCCGATTGATAAGCTTTAACAAATGTTTTTACATTTTTAGCATCTTTATTATCTTCTCTTGAAACGATTATATTCATATAAGGGGAATCTTTGTCTTCAACAAAAAGACCATCTTTTAATGTAAAACCGTCTTTGGCTGCAAATGTATTATTAATAATGGCAACAGCTACTTTATCATCATTTAGAATTTCAGTTAAAATAGCAGGATCCATATCGACTATCTTTAAATTTTTAGGATTTTCAATTATATCAGAAGCGCTGGAAATAAGGCTTTTAGGGTCTTTTAATTTGATTAATCCTTCTTTTTGAAGAAGCAATAATGCTCTTCCTCTGTTAGTGGCATCATTTGGAATTCCTATCGTACTGCCGGGTTGTAATTGATCAAGCGATTTTATTTTTTTAGAATATCCGGCCAATGGATAAATAAAAGTATTACCTACTATGGCAAGTTTATATCCTCTTTGTTTGATGATATTATTCAAAAATGGTTTATGTTGAATAATATTAATATCAATATCCCCATCATTAAGTGCTGTATTCGGTAAAATATAATCATTGAATTCTACCAATTCAACATCTAGCCCGTATTTTTCTTTAGCAACTTTTTGAGCGGTTTGAGCAACCACAAACTCCGGCCCCGATTCAACTCCAACCTTAATATAATTAGGATTATTTGCCCGGTCATTCTTGCAAGAACTTAGAAAAAAAACAGAAGCAAGTAAGGTAAATACTATTAGTTTTCTCATTATCATATTATTTTAGACTTTTTTTAATTTTTAACGATGATCCACTTTTTTTGAAAGATAATCTCCGACAAATTGGATCGCAAAAACAAGTAAAACTAATAATAATAAAACAAAATTCATAATTTCCATATTCTTATTTACGTATCCTTCTTGATATCCAATTTTTCCCAATCCTCCGGCTCCAACAGTTCCTCCCATAGCCGAATAACCGACTAAAGTAATTAAAGAAATGGTTGCGCAATTAATTAATGAAGGCAAAGCTTCCGGTAACAATACTTTTTTAATAATTTGAAAAGGAGTTGCTCCCATAGCTTTCGAAGCTTCAACTAAACCATTCGGTACTTCCAACAGGCTGTTTTCAACCATTCTGGCGATAAACGGGGCAATTCCCAAACTTAGAGGAACTAAAGCTGCAGGTACTCCTATGGAAGTTCCTACAATCATCCGCGTAAAAGGAATCATCCAAACAATTAAAATAATAAAAGGAATGGCGCGGAATATATTTACTAGGGTAGAGACCGTTTGATTGAAAACAAGACTTTCTTTAAATTGGCCTTTGCGGGTAATAAATAGAAGGATTCCGACAGGCAATCCTATCAAATAACCGAAAAAGCCGGAGACAAAAGTCATGACTATGGTTTCCCAAGTTCCTTTTGCTAAGAGATCAATAATTGAATTAGACATATCCTAATAAAGTTACTTTAATGTTTTTACTTTTTAAATACTCAATGGCAGCCATTTCTTTAGAAATCGTACCGATAATTTCCGTTAGCATGACCCCGAATTTAACGCCCCCCGCATAATCCATTTGAGCACTTATAATATTGTTGTTAATATCAAATAATCTGGAAATTTCGGATAATACCGGTTCATCTACCGTATTACCAGATATCTGTAGTTTTAGTAAAGGATGTTTTCCTTCTTCCGGCATATGGGTAATGCGTTTTTGATAATCTACCGGTATCTCTAAATGTAAGGATGAAGATATAAAACGCTGAGCTAATTCCGTTTTAGGATTTGAAAAAATTTCAGAAACACTTCCTTGCTCAATTAGTTTTCCACCGTTCATGACAGCTATATCATCACAAATTTGTTTTACCACATCCATTTCATGGGTAATCAATAAAATAGTGATTCCCAACTCTTTATTTAAATCTTTGAGTAGAGATAAAATGGAGCGAGTAGTGGAGGGGTCTAAAGCACTGGTTGCTTCATCGGATAATAAAACTTTAGGGTTGTTGGCCAACGTTCTGGCAATAGCAACTCTCTGTTTTTGTCCTCCGGAAAGGTTCGTCGGATAACTGTCTAATTTATCCGTAAGTCCTACCAGTTCAACCAATTCATAAACTCTATTTTTTATTTTAGTCTTGGGAGTATGATTTAATTCCAAGGGAAAAGCAATGTTATCAAATACAGTTCGGGAGGAAAGCAGATTGAAATGCTGAAAAATCATTCCTATATTTCTACGGGCAGAGGTTAATTTGGAAGGAGATAATTCCATCAAATTTTGACCATCAATCCAAACCTCTCCGGAATTAGGTCTTTCCAGTAAATTAACACATCTTATCAGTGTGCTTTTTCCTGCACCGGATTCACCAATAACACCAACTATTTTTCCTTCGGAAACCGACAGAGAAATATTGGAAAGGGCTATGTTTTTTTTGCCTTTATGTTCGAATGTTTTAGTAATATTTTTTAACTCAATCATTTAATTGATTAAATTTTTTAAGTCTTTATACGATTAGGATTTGTGCAAAGGTACAAATAGTATATAGAAACTCATATTAAATTACAACATTTACTGCATGGAGAACATTTTAAATCATCCGAACCATTATAAGTTTATAATAAATTAGTTTTTTGGGAGGTGTAAATTCTATAAAATGAAATAGTATATAATTAAACCAAGTAAGAACTCTTGAAAATAAATTTATTAATAAAATAAACTAAAAAACTTGCATATTAATTGTGTGCAATTTAATTTTACTCAATCTAAAAACAATATGGAAAGTTTACAATTAAAAGATCAATTATGTTTTCCCATCTATGCGTTGTCCCGATTGATTACAACGCTTTATAGGCCACATTTAGAAAAATTAGGGGTAACTTATCCTCAGTATTTAGTGATGTTAGTTTTATGGGAAAATGAAGAAATGTGCGTGAGAGATATAGGAGAAATGTTGTGGCTAGATAGTGGAACCTTAACTCCACTGCTTAAAAGAATGGAGGAAAACGGACTTATAAAGAGATGTCGGTCTACTAGAGATGAAAGACATATGTTGATTCATCTTTCAGATCAAGGGAGGAAAATGAAAGATGAAGCATGGATAATTCCTCATACCCTTAAGGCAGAATTGGAAATGGAGCAAAATGAATTATCAGAACTTCAGAAAGAATTTTATAAGTTATTATCTATTGTTACGACAAAATGTAAGAATAAATGCAAGAATAAATCAGAATCAAAATAATATTATTTAAAATTAATTATATGGAATTAATAGACTCACTTAAATGGAGGTATGCAACAAAAAAATTCGATGCCTCAAAAAAAGTTGAACAATCGTTGGTAGATCAAATCATTGAAGCAGCTTGGTTAGCTCCCACTTCTTCCGGATTACAACCGTTTAAGGTTATAGAAATTACTAATCAGAAATTAAAGCAAAAGATGGTTTCCTTGTCTAAGGACCAAAAACAAGTGGAAGATTGTTCACATATTTTAGTTTTTGCTGCTTGGGATAATTATACAGAAGAAAGAATCGATACCATTTACGGACATATAACAAGAGAACGCAATCAGCCATCTGATGCTTATCAAAGCTATACGGATCGTATTAAAGGAGTATATCTGAATTCAGCCGCTGAAAATAATTTTGAGCATGCAGCACGTCAAGCGTACATAGCTTTTGGTTTATCGATTGCTGCTGCTGCAGAATTAAAAGTTGATACTACTCCGATGGAGGGATTCGATAATCAAGCTATAGATGAACTTTTACAATTACGCGAACTTGGTTTAAGAAGTGTTGTCATGCTTCCTTTGGGTTACCGAGATGAAGAGAATGACTGGTTAGTTAATTATCCAAAAGTTAGACACCCTAAAAAAGATTTTTTAATTAAAATAGTTTAGAGAAAAACTTAGTTTACACAAAATTTTAATCATTAAAAACAATAAGAGGCTTTATTATTAAAGTTCTCTTATTTTTTTAGATGAGTATGAGAATTTAAAAATTATAGTTAAGCAGTTAAAAAGTAATAAAATAGCCATTGGAAACTAATTAGGGGTAAGAGGGTATGCCCGGAGGATAAGTTATACCTATTGTTTCCGAGGTATACCTTCGTTGTTACTAAGTATAGAATGTATAGGAACTTAACGGATATACGATTTACGATATATGTATATAATCCTTAAAAAATTAATCGAAACATTAAGTAAAACGTCTCTGTTTATAGATATAAAAAAGTTTTAAGGTGTTTAGAATGTAAAATATATGTTAGACAAATAAAAAAATAAAGATTTAAAAAATTTATTTCAATCAAGACAAATTTTTATCTTTATTATCTGAAAAAACTAATATATTATGATTTCTAAAATACATATCCCTAAAAGGACCTTGCCTTATATTTTCGGCTCAGATCATGAGGCGTTAACACTAAATCTGGTTAATGAGGCGATGGATACAGATTTAAATTATATTGAAAATAAAAATTCATTCGGTTCAAAAAAAGAGCCTAAGTACATTTCAAATTTTTGGGGAGAAAATATTCAATCGGTATCCGCTATTGTAGGAAATAACGGTGCGGGTAAATCCACTTTGCTAAAAGCCATAAGAGATGGTAACTGCCAATTTATAGGAACGGATGGTAAAAAAATACCCCATAATTCCAAATTAATATTTTATTATAATTCAATTCTTGGATATGATGATACTCCGAATACCAGCTCACCCCTCCAAAATGTTCTAACACTTTCAAAATATTCAATATTAAAAAAAGATAGTGAGTATGCTGACCCGGAATTTTCAAGGTTCTTGAAAATTCATAATAATGCAATGTTAGAAAGAATTTTTAGGTTAATTAAAAACAAAAAAGTATATACTAAATTATTAGAACTGGGACTGCCTACGATAAATAATATAAAAATAAAATTAAATCATTCCAATAAAGATTATTATAATATACCGGATACATTTAAGCCTTTTTTTCAATATTTTAAAGACGATAGAGAAAGAAAACGAAAAGAAGAAGAAAGAATATTTGAGAGAAAATATAATTCAATTAATAGTGAAAAAGAGTTTTATAAAAAAAAGCTTTATTATGTAAGAAAGTCATTTGAAAAACATTTATTAAAAGAAAATATTATAAAGGCTGTAATAAAGAGAATACATTTAATTTTTGAGGAAACGGGTAACATATACATACGTGAAGGTTTTATAAGAGGAGGTAAAACCGTGGAATATTTAAAAACTAAAAAAATTTATGGTCTTAAAGATGCTTTTTTTTGGTATTTAGATAATGCCTATATCAAAGTTAATAATATAGAATTTCAATTACCTGTACAAGAAATAAAAAAATTAATTGATGTTTTGTTATCAACATTTGAAAAATCAAATGAATTTGATATTCGTCACGATTACTATTTCAACGCTAGTAATTTAAATACATTAGAAATTATAGATGCATATCAGGATTTTACAAAAGAATTTAAAAAACATTTTAAAGTTACTGATGAGCCTTTATTTAATTTTTCTACAGATAGAGAGTTAAGCAGTGGTGAAAAATTGATGTATGAACAATTTTCAATTTTCAATGAACAAGTTTCTCGTATTGAAAAAAAGAGGGACAAATTGAATAATACAGATGAATATTTAATTTTACTGGATGAAGCTGATGTATGCTTTCACCCTTTGTGGAAGAAGAAATACATTAACATGCTTTTAGAAGTTCTACCATTAATTTTTGTTAATAAAAAGCTTCAAATCATTTTCACCACCCATGACCCTCTAACTCTTTCAGATATACCTCATCAAAATATTCTTTTTTTGGGAAAAGGTGAAAATTATACAAAAGTATTAACAAACAAAAGAAAAACTTTTGGCGCTAATATTTCAAATTTATTGGCAGATTCTTTTTTTTTAGAAGATGGATTAGTGGGAGATTTTGCTAAAAAGAAAATTGAAGAAGTGATCCATGTTTTGAATAAGATGATTGAAAATAAAAACAATAATCAACACATTGACATTTCAGAAGAAGAACAACTAAGGATTAGAAATTTAATCAGTATGGTTGACGAACATATAATCCAAAGTAAGCTCATTAAAATGTATAATGAGGTTTTTGGGCCATCCATAGAAAATGAAATACAAGAATTGGAAGAAAGACTAAATTATCTTAAAAATCTTAAAAACAAAACTCATGATTAGTATACGAGAATGTATTTCAGAATCTGATTTGTTAACTGCCAGAGATCAACACATTGCATTTATTTCTGAAGAAGTTAAAAAAAGAGTGGATTTTTATAAAAATTTATTTGAAACGATACATTTAATCCATCAAGGAAAAATAAAAGACGATGATATTGAGAATAATATAAAAAAAATTAAGTTGCATCATTCACAATATGATTCTTTTATTAAAGTAATCTTTAAAGACAATAAAAGTGTTGATAAAAAATATAAAAAATTAAAAAATAAATCCTTATTCCGTGAAGAACTTAAAGATTTCAAAAAGGTTTTAAAGATACTTAATGATTTACATACTAATTGTCGTCGAATTTTAGGTTTGGATTTAAGTTCAAATGAAGAAGACATCGTTCTATATAAAGATTATGAAGAAAAATATAGGAATTATAAAATCTTGCTAAATAAGATTTTTGATTATGAAAACTGGTTTCAGAAAATTACACCGGAAAAAGAATGGGGATCCTATCAATTGACAAAAAAACTAGGAATACAAGTATGTTGCTATTGCAATCGCCAATATACATTTACCTTATCTAAAGGGGTAAAAAAAATAACCAGGCCCGAACTTGATCATTTCTTGCCCAAAAGTAAACATCCTTTATTAGCACTAAATTTTTTTAATTTGATTCCTTCATGCAGTGTTTGCAATAGAGACTGTAAAGGAACTGTTGATTTTTCTTATGAAAAATATTTGTCACCCTATGAATCCAATCCTAAGCACCAATTAATAAAATATGATTACAAACCGGAAACCTATTTGGGTGCTATTGGCAAAACTGATGAAATAAAGGTTTTCACTAAGATAAATGAGGAAAATGAAGATCAACGTTTACAAGAAAAAGTAAAGGGAAATATCAAAGTTTTTGAATATAATAAAATAGCAAATGAACACAGAGATATTGTACAAGAGATTATAAAGAAAAGATTTTTATTTAATGATAAATATATAGAAACTTTACAGCAAGCATTTCCCGATATTCATCTGACCTTAGAAGAGGCCTATCAATTAGCTTACGGCAACTTTTATGATGAAAAAGAATTTACTAAAAGACCCTTAGCAAAATTAACCAAAGATATTGCTGTTGCAACGGGTGTCATAAAAAATAAAATTAGCTAATTTTTACAAAAATTCGATAAAAATCAGAGAGATCGAAAAGATAGTAAAAACCAGGCGGTAAAGCTAGGGGGTGCTAAAAAGGTTTAGGTAAAAGTTAAAGAAATCAAATAGGTATATTATATAAAAAAATCACAACTGTTTATAAATAAACAAGTTGCGATTTACATGTACCCAGGGCGGGAATCGAACCCGCACGATATTGCTACCACTGGATTTTGAGTCCAGCGCGTCTACCAATTCCGCCACCTGGGCATGTTTTTCAGGTGTGCAAATATACTTAAATATTCTTTTTCGCCAAAATTTATGTTTTTATTTCATTCATTCTTCCTTATATTCGTAAAAAAAGATTATGAAAATATTAATTATAAACGGTCCTAATTTAAACCTGCTTGGACAAAGAGAAACAGATATTTACGGTCATTATTCTTTTGAAGATTATTTTAAACATTTGCAAAAAAAATTTATTGATGTGGAATTAGAATACTATCAAACCAACCATGAGGGCTCGATTATTGATAAGATTCATGAAAAAGGTTTTAAATGTGAAGGTATTGTAATTAATCCGGGAGCATATACTCATTATTCCTATGCAATACACGATGCTATAAAATCAGTAACCGCACCGGCTATTGAAGTTCATATTTCCGATATTGAAAAAAGAGAAGAATTTAGAAAAATTTCAGTCATTAAAGATGCTTGTGTACATCAGATTAAAGGCAAAGGATTACCCGGTTATGAAGAAGCTATTGAATATTTAATAAAAATGAAACAACCTTAACTAGCGAGTATAAATAATAAGAAATTGATAGTATAAATGAATGAAAAAATAAGTGGAAAAGTAATACATCAGATATTGTTTTTGATTATAATAATATCTCTTTTTATCCTTATTATAAGTCAGTTGGCTATATTTCTTCCCAGCTTTTTAGGAGCAATTACATTATATGCCTTATCCAAAGATTTTTTCTTATATCTGACAGAAAAAAAGGGATTGAAAAAATGGATATCAATTAGTATAGTTTTTCTTCTTGCCTTATTGATCATTTCGATTCCGGTTTATTTTATTATTGAATTGACCTATTCTCAGGTACATACGGCTATAACTTATTTTGATAAAATAAATAATTCCCTGGTCAGTATTGTAAATGATTTACAAACAAAATACGGACTAAATATACTTAGCAAAGACAATATCATTCAAGCGACCACCTGGGTAGGCAGGGTCGTGCCTAAAATATTAAATTCAACGGTAAATTCTGTAGTTGTTTTTTTCTTTTCCTTTGTTTTATTCTATTTTATGATTATGAATATCAGGAAAATTGAAAGCACCTTTTTAAAATGGTCTCCTTTAAAAAAACAAAATACCGAAAGGCTAGGGCAAAGGTTGAAAAAAATGATCCAATCCAATGCCATCGGCATCCCATTAGTTGCTGTTGTTCAAGGAATGGTAGGAGCTGTCGGCTATGCCATTGTAGGATTGGATAATTTATGGTTTTGGTTTGCGGTTACAACATTTACATCCATGTTGCCTATTGTAGGTTCTGCATTGGCCTATGTTCCGGTTGCCATTTTATTGTTCACCTCCGGAGAAACCTGGCAATCTATATTTATTTTATTGTACGGCATTATAATTATTGGAACATCGGACAATATCGTGAGATTTACATTACTTAAAAAACTGGACGATGTTCATCCGTTAATTACCATCTTTGGGGTAATATTAGGAATGAATATTTTTGGATTTATCGGATTAATTTTCGGTCCTATATTATTATCCGGCTTTTTCCTGCTTTTAGATGTTTACAATAACGAATTTAGCGATAATCCTTAAGAAAATGTAGTTCTACTATTGGAATGAATTTTGTTTTTTTACCATGAATAAATTCAATAAACTGTTTCAGTCGGCAGGTAGTATAGGTTTGGGATTACTCATACTATCTTGCATTTCTAAAGACAGATTAGAAGTAACAAAAAAAGAAACAAAAATGAAGGTAACAAAATCAGAAGAAGAGTGGAAAAAGCAGCTTTCTCCCGAAGAATATTACATTTTGAGAGAAAAAGGAACAGAGGCTCCTTACAGTGGAAAATTCAATATGCATTTTGAAAAAGGAGTGTATACATGTAAAGCTTGTGGTGCGGTTCTGTTTGATAGTGATTCAAAATTTGATTCGCATTGCGGATGGCCCAGCTTTGATCATGAAATAGCCAAAGGCCGAATTATCGAAAAATTAGATACTTCTCATGGAATGACCCGAATGGAAATCCTTTGTGCTAATTGCGGGAGTCATTTAGGACATGTGTTCAATGATGGCCCTACAAAAACCGGATTGAGATATTGTGTTAATTCTGCTTCACTGGATTTTGTAAAAGAATAATACATTGTTTACTAATTGTAAGAATTAACATTATGGCCAAAATCCTAAGAATTTATCCGGAAAATCCTTCAGAAAAAGCAATTAATGAAATAGTTGAGGTGTTAAAAAAGGGAGGAATAATTGTTTATCCTACCGATACGGTTTATGGATTGGGTTGTGATATCTTTAATCACAAAGCCATGGAAAAGCTTTCCAGAATTAAAAATGTTAAACTGGAAAAAACAAACTTTTCCTTTGTTTGTAATGATTTAAGAAATTTATCTCAGTACACTAAGCCCATTGAAACGAATCTATTTAAACTTCTGAAAAGAACTTTGCCGGGGCCTTTTACTTATATTCTTGCGGCTTCCAATACGCTGCCCTCTTATTATAAGAATAAAAAAACAGTAGGAATTAGAATTCCCGATCATAATATTCCAAGAATTATCGTTGAAAAATTAGGCAATCCCATAGCATCCACTTCAACGCATGATGATGACGAGATTTTAGAATATATTACAGATCCCGAATTAATAGCCGAGAAATATGATAAATTAGTAGATATTGTTATTGATAGCGGTGCGGGAGGTTATACTCCTTCTACGGTTGTTGATTTAACTTCCGGGAGTCCGGAAATACTCCGCCGGGGAAAAGGAGATTTAGATCTGTATATTTAATCTCTATTTACATTTACCATTTCTGATCGAAAAAATTAGTTTATATAAAAAGTAAAAAAGAACCGAATATAATTATTCGGTTCTTTTCTTATAAAATTTGAAAATTTTCTTTTTTAATAGGATATTAATTTAAACAATTCATGTAGAATAAGATGTATTAATAATTAAATAATTCATCAATAGACAATTCATGAACAGTTCCTAATTTTTTAACCGAATTCCAATTAAGATTTTCCTTTTTTCCAATTAAAGATACATTATAGGTTTTTCCCTTGATTTCACGATTAAAAAAATCTTTAAGATCCTTAAGTTGCAATGTTTGTATTTGAGAATACATATCTTTTCTTAAATCGTAATCAATTCCTCTTTTTTTGGCGGAAAGATAGGACCAATAAATTGCTGATTTAGTGATACGGTCTGAAGCAATTTGTTTCAAAGCACTTTTTTTAGCATTTTCAAATTGTTTAGTAATTTCAGGCATATTGTTCATTAAATCTTTCATTGCGTCAACAGCTTGTGGTAATTTATTGGATTGAGTTCCAATATAGGAAGAAACATAATCGTATTTATCCTTATCAGAGGCGATGGTATAACTGGCATAAGCAGAATAAGCTAATGATTTACTTTCACGAATTTCTTGAAAAACAATGGAAGATAGACCTCTGCCGAAATACTCACCAAATACTTTTGCATAAGGCATTTTAGCTATATCAAATTTATTTCCTCTTGATTGGAAAAGTATTTCGGCTTGTACCATATCGTAAGGAGCAAAAAACAAGCTGCCGTCAGAAGCAAGTTCCTTATAAGTTATAGGGGAATTATACTCTTTTCCGCTTCCGAAATTATGATATTTTTGAACCGCTTTTTTAATAACAGATTCATTCGGTCCATAGTAAAATATTTCATGTTTGTAATCGAATAAACTTTTACATATCTTAACTAAGTCCGCAGGTTTTTTGTTTAATAAATCCGCTTCAGAAATAGCATTTCTTAACCTGTTATTTTCTCCATAACGGGCATACAAAGCTAAAGCATTCAGTATTGCCTGTTTATTTAATTTAGAATTTTTTCTGGCTTTAAGTATAGTTTGTACATATTTTTGATATGTTTCTGAATCAGGATTAGCATTTTGCAAAAAATGTTCAAATAATTCTATACCTTTTGGAATATTTTTTTCTAAACCTTGCAGGTTTAGGAATATTTGTTCATTTTGAACCTGAATAGAATAACTGATTCCTATTTTATAGAACTCTTTTTCAAGATTGGATTTTGTATACTTATCAGTGCCCAGAAGGGAAAGATAATTTAAGGCCAGATCCAATTCTTCATTGTTATCTGATCCAAAGTCAAATATGTAATATAGATTTCCTAATTCGTTATTTGAATTTTTAATATAAGAAAGAGGAATATTTTTTACATGATCAAAAGTTATTAATTTTTTATAGTCTATAAATTGAGGTTGAATTTCTTTTTCGGGAAGTTGCGAGAATTTTTTATAAAAATCTGATTGTTCCGTACGATTTAAAGTTATAGGAGTTATTCCCGGATTTTCAACGCGGACCAGTTTATCATTGGTTCCTTTTTCTTTATAAACCACAACATAATTATCCTTATAAAATTCATTGGCAAATTTTACAATACTCTCTTTATTCATTTTATCCAACTCATTAAATTCATCTAAAATTTGTTGCCAAGATAAATTTTGGATAAAAGCATTATACATTTGAGTTGCTACCCCGTTGGCTGTGTCCCAGCTGCTGATGCGTTGCGTTTTTAAATCGTTGACAATAGCTTTAATCAACCAATCATCAAAATTTCCTTTTTTTATGATTTCTAACTGATCTAGTAAAAGTTTTTGTACTTGTTCCAAAGATTGTCCTTCTCTTGGAGCTCCATATAAGGAATGAAGACCATAGTCTTTAAAAATAGATATATACGATCCTGCCCCTTGAGCTAATTGTTTTTGATTGATATTTATATCGATTAACCCCGCACCGGAATTATTCAAAATCATATTAACCATTTTAACGTAAAGAGCCTCTTTGCTTCCGGCTCCACTACACCTGAAAGCTAATTGGATTCTTTCTGAAGATGGACTTTTTACTACTCTTTTAACAACAGAGGTCAACGGCTGTTCAATGGGTTTTTTCAAAACGGGCAATTCTTTATATTTGAAACTGCCGAAATAGGTATCGACTAATTGTATGGTTTCATCAAAATTTAAGTCGCCCACCAATACAATTGCCATATTATTTGGAACATAATAAGTCTCATAATATTCATGAATTGCTTTCATGGATGGATTTTTCAAATGCTCGGATGTTCCTATAGTGGTTTGTTGTCCATAAGGATGGGTAGGAAATAGAGCATCCATTAATTCATAATTAACTAAACGCATATCGTTATCTTGAGCGCGATTAAATTCTTCATAAACAGCTTCCAATTCTGTGTGAAAGAGACGTAAAACTAATTCGGAAAATCGTTCTTTTTCAACAAATAACCATCTTTCTAATTCGTTGGATGGAATGTTGTTTTTATAAACCGTTTCATCTAGCCAAGTATGCGCATTGGTTCCGGTAGCGCCCAATTCTGAAATTAATTTGTCGTATTCGTTAGCAATGGCGTATTTAGATGCTTCTTGGGATACTTCATCTATTTTTTTATAAATTTCCTTTTTCTTTTTTGGATTTTTTTCGGCTTTATGTTGTTCGTATAAATCTGAAATACGGTTTAATAATATAGATTCTTTGTCCCAATCAGAAGTTCCGAGTTTATTGGTTCCCTTAAACATCATATGCTCTAGATAATGAGCAAGACCGGTATTCTCGGACGGATCATTAGCAGATCCGGTACGTACCGGAATGTATGTTTGAATTCTTGGTTCATCATTATTTCGGGATAAATATACTTTTAAACCATTTTTCAGTGTATAAATTCTTGAATTGGAGGGATCGTTCGTTACCGTTTCATAAGTATATCCCTTTGAATCTGTTACTGTTTTAGTTTTATAGATTTGTGCGTTCGTGGTCATTATAAAAAATGTTAATACAAGTAATAAAAATATTTTTTTCATATTATTATTAGGTTTAAAGGTGTGAAAATACAAAAGATTTTTGTTAGATTTTATTTTTTCGGAATATAAAATATAAGTATATATATCCAATTAAAGCAGAACATAGGGAGGAAAATAGAATCATAATTTTAGCATGAGTTATATAGTCGGCATGTATAGCCGGATTAAAAGCCAGTAAGGTAATAAAAATAGACATAGTAAATCCAATTCCACCTAAAAAACCGATTCCTATCATTTGCTTCCAATCTGTTTCCGAAGGAAGCCTACAAAATTTCAAAGCACAAGCCAGATAAGTAAATAAAATAATTCCTAAAGGTTTTCCAACGATTAAGCCAAAAAATATTCCAAGAGTGTACGATTGAGAGAAAAGCTCTTGAATATTTAATTGAATAGATAAGGCTGTGTTGGCAAGTGCAAAAAGAGGAAGTATTATAAAATTGACAGGTAATTGGAGTATAGATAGTAATTTCATGGCTTGACCATGGGGATTACCTCCTTCAAAGGGTATGGCAAATGCCAGTAGTATACCCGCAAGAGTTGCATGTACACCGGAATTAAGTAAGCAATACCAAATTCCTATACCGCCGATTATATATAAATATAAATGATTGATCTTTAGTTTTTTAAAAAGTAATAGTATCGTCCATATGAATAAGGCAAAAAATAAAAAGATCCAAGAAAGTTTTTTAGTGTAAAAAAAGGCTATAACTAAAATAGCCCCTAAATCGTCAATTACAGCTAAGGCAGTAAGAAAAACACGGAGAGACAAGGGAATTTTTTTTCCTAATAAACTCAATACCCCCAAAGCAAATGCTATATCGGTTGCCATAGGAATTCCGGCTCCTGAAATGGTATCTTTTCCGAAATTTAAATATGCATATATTCCTGCAGGAATAATCATTCCGCCTATAGCTCCCAAAACAGGTAAAAGGGCTTGCGAACGATTGGAAAGTTTTCCAATATGTATTTCACGGATAAGTTCCAATCCCACCATTAAAAAAAATATACTCATTAACCCATCATTTATTAGCTCAGATACAGTTAATGGATTCCCCTGGGTGCTAAAAAGATATTCATTTCCTAATTTGAAAGATACCGATGTTTCCCAAAAATTATGATAAAAAGTGTGAAAAGTTGAATTTGACAATATTATGGAAAGGATCGTACACAAGATAAGAAGTATCCCGACGGACTTCTCATTATTCATAAAATCTTTAATCGTTTTTCGCATTATACTCATTTATTGCTAATTACTGTATTGAATTATTAAGATTTGAATTATTGAGGATAATATATATAGCTAAAATATAATTTTTAAATTTATGTTCACTTATAAATCAAACGGTATACTATTAATTATTTAATTATAAAAATTGAAAAAAGATAAAACGAACCTTTTCATGGGAATTAACGCTCTATATGTCCAATATATGTCGCAATCTAATGGTATAAGTATTTTAACTACATTTGCATCATATCAGTATAATAAAAAGTAAAATCTAAATGCAATCAGTTTTAAGAACATTATTCGGTTATTTAGCCAGACCACAATTATATCCGGAATTAGTAAGAAAAATTTATAAAAATATTTTCGACAGAGGGAGCGCGGTTCAAGGAAAAAAAGAATCCGAAATATGGTGTGCAGAAAGAGCAATCAGTCAGCATGATGCAATTTACCAGATTACAAAAAATGAATACTCTTTATATAAAGATTTTGCAGGACAAATGAAGGAGTCCAAAAAAATTGAGGCGGCTTGTCCGGTTAAAATGGGCGGAGCTGGAGCACTAGATCTTATCTACGCATTATGTGAATATACTCAGGCTAAAAATGTTATAGAAACCGGAGTAGCTTACGGATGGAGTTCTCTGGCGGCTCTACTGTCTTTACAAAAAAGAGGTGGAAATTTGTATAGTTCAGATATGCCTTATTTGGACAGGAATAATGATAAATTTGTTGGATGTGTAGTTCCTGATAATCTTAGAAACTATTGGAAATTATTTAGACAAGCAGATAAAGAATCCCTGCCTAAAATATTCAAAGAACAACAGACTTTTGAGATAGCTCATTATGACAGTGATAAAAGTTATAAAGGTAGAATGTGGGCCTATCCTTTACTATGGGAAAGAATAGAAAAAAACGGCTTTTTTATCAGTGATGATATCGGAGATAATTCCGCTTTTATGGATTGGGTAAATCAAAATCATTTACAAACGATAATTGTTGAATTTGAAGGAAAATATGTGGGAATTGTAAAAAAGGTATAGAAAAATAATTTCTTTATTAAAAAATGGTTATTTAAAATTTTACGGATTACTTTAAGTGTATTTTAATTTTTAATAATATAAATCGTATTATTTTTAGTCATGCAGACATATGAAGAAATTTTAGAGTGGTTGTATACCCAAGTTTCAAATTATCAAAATGTCGGGAATTCTGCATATAAGCCCGGATTTGAAAATATATTAAAACTGAGTGAGATTTTAGGAAATCCTCACAGAAAATTTAAATCTATACATATTGCGGGAACTAATGGAAAAGGAAGTGTTTCTAATATGACCGCCTCCATTTTAAAAGAAGCCGGGTATAAAGTGGGATTATTTACTTCTCCTCATCTTAAAAATTTCACTGAACGGATAAGGGTTGACGGAAAAGAATGCCCCGCAGAGTTTGTATATAATTTTTTAATTACTATTAGAGATCATTTTACTAAGGATTTTAATCCTTCCTTCTTTGAATTAACAACCGCTATGGCTTTTAGCTATTTTGCTAAAGAAAAAGTTGATATAGCTGTAATAGAGGTTGGAATAGGCGGAAGGTTGGATTCAACAAATATCATTACTCCCGAAGTATGTGCAATAACCAGTATATCGATGGATCATGTGGATTTATTGGGAGATACACTTGAAAAAATAGCCACAGAAAAAGCGGGGATTATTAAACCCGGAATTCCTGTAGTTATTGGAGAAGATAAGGAAGAAGTTAAAAAATTACTAGTACATATTGCTCAAGAGCGTAATGCCGAATATATAGATGCGACAAAAAATAAGGTAAACTATCCATCAGATTTAAAAGGTATATATCAAGAAAAAAATAAAAAAACGGTAGTAAGTATCATCGATGTTTTAAATGATAAAGGATTTACAATATCTGTTGATCAGGTTAAAAAGGGCCTTTTGCATGTAAAAGATTCAATGAACTTTAGAGGAAGATGGGAGATTTTGCAATGGGAAAATCCAATAATTATCTGCGATACAGCCCATAATGAGGATGGCTTTAAACAATTGGCCGAACAATTTAAACGGGTAACCTATAAAAAACTGAGAATTGTAATCGGCTTTGTAAAAGGTAAAGATTTAGATAAAATATTTCCACTGTTGCCGATTGATGCCATCTATTATTTTGTAAAACCGGCTATTCAAAGAGGGCTACATCCCAATGAATATACCGAAAAAATAGATTTATACTTCAAAAATTATCAAAAATTCGATAGTGTTGCAAAAGGATTTGATGCCGCTAAAACCCAGTCTGACAAAGAAGATTTGATTTTTATAGGAGGAAGTAATTTTGTAGTAGCAGAAATTTTTTAAAAAAATATTTGCAAGTATAAAAAATGAGCGTATATTTGCAATCCAATTACGGAACAAAGTAATAAAGAAAAGCTCTTAAATATCTTTGTTTTAAAGGGGCGATTAGCTCAGCTGGTTCAGAGCACCTGCCTTACAAGCAGGGGGTCGCAGGTTCGAATCCTGCATCGCCCACAACAAGAAAAACCTTGATTTTTTTCAGTTAAGGTTTTTTTGTTGGTACAGACCCATGGTGTAACGGTAGCACACCGGTTTTTGGTACCGTTTGTCGGGGTTCGAATCCCTGTGGGTCTACAACAAATTAAATGAAAAAGTATATTTGTAGGATTGTAAAAAATAATTACATTTGCACCGCAAATAGATAATGAAAAGAAAGAATTAAAATGGCAAATCATAAGTCAGCAATAAAAAGAATAAGACAGAATCACGTAAGAAGATTACGTAATAAGTATTATCATAAATCAGCTCGTACAGCTATTAAAGAATTAAGAGCTGAAACAGATAAAACTGTAGCGGTAGGTAAATTACCGGCTGTTTTTTCTCAGATTGATAAGTTAGCAAAAAGAAATATTATTCATAAGAATAAAGCATCTAACTTGAAATCTAAATTAAACAAGCACGTTAACGCATTAGCGTAAATAAAAATAATAGTAGGCCCGTTCGTCTATCGGTTAGGACTTCAGATTTTCATTCTGGCAAGAGGGGTTCGACTCCCCTACGGGCTACTAATCTAAGGCTTAAGTTACTTTTGGTAATTTAAGCCTTTTTTTATGTAAATTAATTGTCATTTCAGAAAGTAAGAAAAAATTATGAATAAATTAATTGTAAAATTTTATAATGTTTATTTGCTATTTGATTTAATGACCTCTTATAATTCTCCAATGCTCAAATCTATTTAATATAGAGACCTTTTGTTATTTAAAAGGTTTAGAATAACAATAAATGAAGCAAAATATCATTTTTTAATATTATATAGTTATTGGTAAAATCAATTGTATTATAATAGCACCCCACTTTCAATAGCTAATTCTAATTCTTTTATACTAAGATCCTTTAATTCTTTTTCATAAATTAATCGTTGATAAAGAAAGATATTTACGATTTTATTAAATATACTTTTTAATATATCTAAAGCAGAATAGGTTTCAGGATAAAACCTTTCGTTAAATTTAAATTCATTGCTAATCGTTACATTAAATTCTTTCGTAAAATATGTAAGAAAATCATTTGCATCATGTCCAATTAATCCAAAATCTTCATATAATTTCATTTCAGGTTTAAATTGTATTCTATTCTCCCATTGGGATAATAAAACTTTCTCTAAAAATAATTGTAATTTATGATCAACCATGTTTATTAAATTTATGATACCTCTAATTTTAACTACATCATTAATAAAATGATTATTTTTATTCAAAGACACAGAATGTCATTTGAAATTCGTAACTAGTTGTTTTCGTGTCTAATCCAATCAATACCATAGTCAATTCATATCAATCACTAAGAAAGTACACAGATCAATGCAGTACTTATAAATTTCAACTATGATAAGGAGGTGAATTAAATGGTTATAAGATAGGACTTTCGTTTTTTACTAAGTAATTGTTGGAGACACCTAATTAGACAATATTAGGTTATTCAAAAGTATGTGATCTAATGTAGTATGATAAAGTTTTTATATTTTGTAAATGTATAAAAAGATATAGTAAATTGCAAATATATATCGAATAAAAATACAAGTATATTAATACAACTCATAACAACATAAAAATTGGTATATAATATAGTTTTTTTAATATGCGAAAACTTGCCATTTTTTATTAAAAATACGTATATAAAAGCTTTTAATTTGAATAGTTTGTTGATGAAATTTTTATTAAAAATTAAAACTCATAAGGAATAAAAGAATAAAATAAAAGTCCTGATTTCAATTGAAATCAGGACCATATGTTTAGTTAAATATTTGAGAAAAGCTATTCGAAGAGAATAACTTACTATGAAAAGAACTTTTTTTAATATTTTTATTTTAAGCTAGCTTAAAAAATATAATTTTGTTAATTTCATAAGAAGTTAACACATATTAGAGATTTTTAACCTTTAAAACGTGTAAATTGGAATCTAATTCATAGAGTCTGGGTACTCCTGTAGCTAATTCAAATTTTATAATTTCGTCGGGAGTCATTTTTTCTAAATACATAACTAAAGCACGTAAACTATTTCCATGTGCAGCTATGATTATATTTTTTCCATCCTTAATTTTTGGAACTATCTCACTTTCAAAATAAGGAATTACTCTTTCTGCAGTATCTTTAAGGCTCTCTCCATTAGGTGGAGCAACATCGTAACTTCTTCGCCAAATATGAACTTGTTCATCACCAAATTTCTTAGCTGTTTCAGCCTTATTTAAACCCTGTAGATCTCCATACATTCTTTCATTTAATGCCTTATCAAATTTCGTGGGTACATTTTTTATTCCGGCTTCATTCAACGCGATTTGTAATGTTTCTTGAGCTCTTTTCAAAGCAGATGAATAGGCATAATCAAAATGTAAACCTTTAAGCTGATCGCCGGCTTTTTTAGCCTCTTCTTTTCCTTTGTCGGATAATTCTACATCAACCCAACCGGTAAATTTATTTTCCAGATTCCAAACACTCTGACCGTGTCTCAGTAATACTAAAATTGCCATGATTACAAAATATTTATATTAACTATATTATCTTGAAATAATTGTGCCAATATAAAAATAATGACTATTAATTTACCCATAAATCTGATTAAAGTTAAGAAGTAATGAAATAAGTGTTTAAGAAAATGTTAATTTTGAAATTATTTCAAAAAACGGAAAGAGTTAGTAATGAGAAAAAGTAGTTTACTTGTATCAATTCTAATTGGGATTTTTACTATGGCACAAAAACAAAATTTGACTCCTGAATTACTTTGGAGTTTAGGTAGGGTATCTATAGACGCTGTAAATGATACCGGAGACATTATTTATGGAGTTCAATATTATAATGTTGATGAAAACAGCAGTACCAGAGATTTATATCATCTAAATCTAGATGGGCAAATTATCAGACTTAATGAAAGTAAAGACAAGGAAAAAGCGTTGTCTTTTCATTCACAAAATGAATTTATATATTCGGTGGGAGATGATATTTATTCTTATAATCTAAAAACTAAGAAAACAGAAAAAATAAATAAAGAAAACGAAATTCATTCCGGGTTACTTTATGCGAATAATTCCAACCATTTTGCCATATCAAAATCGGTGAAATTAGAAAAAGTTTTAGGCACAGATATATATCCAACAATGGAAAAATCAGATGTGAAAGTGTATGATCATTTAATGTATAGACATTGGGATACCTGGAAAGACGGAAAATTTAAACATATATTCATTGGTAGTACAAACGGAAGTTTGGTGGATATCAATAAGGATGAAAAATATAATTCCGAAGGTTATTCATTTTCTCCGGATAGTAAATATTTAGTTTACCAATCCAAAAAACTTTTCGGAACTCAAGATGCAATTTCAACCAACACGAATATATACCTTTATGATATATTTTCACAACAAACGCAAAATTTAACTGTTGAAAATAAAGGATATGATACTAACCCTAAGTTTAGTCCACAAGGTGGAGTGTTGGCGTGGTTGTCAATGAAAACAGACGGATATGAGGCAGATAAGAATGATCTGAAAATTTATGATTTGGCTACTCAAAAAACAATAAATTTAACTTCAACTTGGGATAATACGGTAATCGACTATGTTTGGGCTAAAAATGGAAAGAAAATTTATTTTTTGGCCGGTATCAATGCTACTAAACAATTTTTTGAGTTAGATATCAAAACAAAAAAAATTAGACAAATTACTAACGGTCAGCATGATTATATTAGTATACGTATCACCGGAGATTATTTGGTTGGAGAGCGTCAAGACATGAATCATGCGTCTGAAATTTATAAAGTAAATATTAAAACCGGAGTAGAAACTAAGTTAACTTCAGTAAATGATGAACTCTATCAAAAGATAAAAAGTTGTATAGTTGAAGAAAGGTGGATTAATACCACCGACGAAAAAAAAATGTTGGTTTGGGTAATATTTCCTCCTGATTTTGATAAAAATAAAAAATACCCTACTTTATTATACTGTCAGGGAGGGCCTCAAAGTACGGTATCTCAATTTTACAGTTTCCGTTGGAACTTTCAGATTATGGCATCCAATGGTTATATTGTTGTAGCCCCCAATCGAAGAGGATTGCCTTCTTTCGGCGTGAAATGGAACGAAGAGATATCAGGTGACTGGGGAGGACAACCTATGAAAGACTATTTATCTGCTATTGATGAAGTTTCAAAAGAACCCTATGTGGACAAAAATCGTTTAGGTGCTGTAGGAGCCAGTTATGGCGGTTATTCGGTTTATTATTTAGCAGGTATTCATAAGAAAAGATTTAAAACTTTTATTTCACATTGTGGGGTATTTGACTTAGAATCCATGTATGGATCAACCGAAGAAATATTCTTTCCCAATTATGATATTGGAGGATCTTATTGGGAAAATCCTCAACCCAAAGCTTACAAAGAATTTAATCCTATTAAATTAGTTTCTAATTGGGATACTCCTATATTGATTATTCACGGGGGAAGAGATTATCGAGTTCCTTATACTCAAGGGCTGGAAGCTTTTCAAGCAGCGCAATTGAAGGGTATAAAAAGTCGACTTTTGTATTTTCCGGAAGAAAGCCATTGGGTTCAACAACCCCAAAATGGTATAATCTGGCAAAAAGAATTTTTTAAATGGTTAAACGAGACACTTTAGTTTTTAATAATTTATTCAATATAATAATATTTTATTACACCTATTACAAAAGTTAAATTATATAAATAATGGTCTAAAAAAAGGTTGGAAGATTTTTTCAACCTTTTTTTATAAGTATAAAAAAACTTTTTATCAAGCATGGTTTAAAAAATAAAAAAAAATCAAAATTATTTTCAATTTATGGTAAAATTTTATTCCATTAAAAATGTGATTGTTACGAGTATTTTTTAAGATATATAAATTTAAATGTGTCAAATAAATTAATTAACACAACATAATAAATGCATTTATTTATTACATTTGAATATAATTTTTAAACAAATCACTATGAGAATTTTTTTATTTTTATTATTATTTATATTTAATTGTCTGCCGGCATGGTCTAAACAAATAGATCAGGAGGAAGCAAAACAAATTGCTGAAAATTTTATAAATAATCAATTTACCAACCTAAAGAGAAGTCAAGGATTCCAATTACAATTAGTTTATACGGCAGAGAATAATGAAGTCAATAAATTTAAGAAAAATCATTCCGAAAAGTATTATTATGTTTATAATATTGGAGCAAATCAAGGCTTTATAATCATTTCAGCTGACGATGTAAATTATCCGATCATAGGATATTCCAATTCCGGATATTATGATGCAGCAAATCTTCCGGAAAATTTCCAATCTTGGATGAAAACCGTAGAATTGGGTATGCAACAAGCTTTTGATAATTCAACCAAACCTACCAAAGATATTCAAAAGGAATGGGAATTGTATAGAAATTCAAAAAAAAGTATCCAAACCAGACTTACCGCACTAGAACCGCTTATTAAAACAAAATGGAATCAAGATAAGCCTTATAATAGTCAAATTCCTTATGAAGTTCTTACCGGTTGTGTAGCAACGGCTACAGCACAGATTATGAAATATCATCAATACCCTAAAAAAGGAATTGATGTCATTCCGGCCTATCAGACCAAAGATCCAAGTAACAATGCAATCTATAATATTCCCCAGATAAATTTACAACAATACGTATATGATTGGTCGAATATGTTAGATGAATATAATAATTCACCTACTCCTAATTATACCAATGAACAAGCAAAGGCTGTAGGGCTCTTAATGTATCATATTGGAGCAAGTGTAAAAATGAAGTATGGAGTAAATGAAAGTGGGGCTATTAGCAAAGATGCGCTTGAATCATTGTTTACGTACTTTGATTATGATAAAAGCCTAGATTTAGTCGCAAGAGGAAATTATTATGCTAATCTAAATATAATTATAAGTGATGAAGAATGGGAGGAGATAATAAAAAAAGAATTAAATGAAGGAAGACCCGTTTATTATTCAGGAAGTACGGACAAAAATTCAGGACATGCATTTGTTTGTGATGGGTACGATTCCAACGGACTCTTACATTTTAATTTTGGATGGGGAGGGTATCAAGACGGGTATTACAATTCAAATGCCCCATTAGAATATAAATATGATCAAGGGATAGGTATAAATATAAAACCAAATGAAGGAGGTCAAGGAATAGCTAGATATTTTGTAAAAGAATTATCAATTCCTAAAAATAAAGTATCAAAGAATGAGTTCTTTGAAGTGAAGTATAAAATAGCCAACATTGGATTACATAAATCAAATTTTGATGATATATATATAGCTTTATTTGATTTTAATGAAAATAAAATGAAATCAATTATAGGAAATTATGGTGAAAAATATTTTTCAATTGGAACAGATATTTCTGCCGGAAAATACCGATTGACATTAGTACAAAAAAGAGGAGATGAATATGTTGTTATAAAATCAGATAATAGTATTGGGGATAATAATATAATTGAAGTTAAAGAATTTACAAATTCACATAATATAAATTTATACGATAAGACTCCATTGTCTGCAAATGCCAACATAGTCAGTCCTAAAGATCCTCTGCAAGTTAAATTTTCAATCATTAGTCTATATAAACCTTTTAATGGAATGGTCGCTTTAGCTTTGACTGATGATTTAGACAAATTGCAATATATAATTGGAAAAATGTCTACTAAATTAGATATAGGCAATTATAAATATAATATATCAATTTCAGGTTACATACCGGATGATATTGCTAATGGAGCATATCGAATCAGGATTTTTGCACGTGAAAATGATGGTCAAGAATGGCAATTGTTGGATGGGGCAGCCGTTAATTATCTTCCTCTAACCGTTGTAAATGGAAAGCTGGGAATAGAAGAACTGAAAAATGAAACAAATGAATTTGTGATCTATCCTAATCCGGTTAAAAATATCTTATATATCAAATCTGACTCGGAACAACAAATTAAATCCATTTCAATTTATGATTTTTCAGGTAAAGAAGTATTGCAAAGCAATATAGATCCTTCTAACGGGGTAGATGTGAGTTCATTAAGTTCAGGGGCTTACATAATAAAAATTAAAACGTCTAAAGAAATAAAGAAATATAAATTTATTAAAATATAAATTTTACTTAAATTATCAGTAAAACATATAAAATTTAAAAAAGGGTGAAGAATTTTCTTCACCCTTTTTTTATGGTTTAAAAAAATTATATTTTATAAAATAAAATTGATTAAAAATATGACATATTGTTGTCTAATTACTTAGTATGTTAATATAATATATATATTTTTTAAAAATAATAAAATAAATAATTATTTATTTTATTAAATTTGAGGATAACTGAAAAATTTTATTATGAGAAAACTTTTATTATCTATCTTACTATTATTTATATTTAGTAATTTATATTTATGGTCTAAGCAAATAGATCAAGAGGAAGCAAAACATATTGCAGAAAATTTTGTTAATAACCAATTTTCTAACCTAAAAAAAAGTCAAAGATTCCAATTACAATTAGTTTATACGGCAGAGAATGAAATAAATAACTTAAAGAAAAATCATTCTCAAAAATATTACTATGTTTACAACATTGGAGTAAAGCAAGGCTTTATAATCATTTCAGCAGACGATATAAATTATCCGATCATAGGATATTCCAATTCCGGATATTACGATGCAGCCAATCTTCCGGAAAATTTCCAATCTTGGATGAAAACCGTAGAATTGGGTATGCAACAAGCTTTTGATAATTCAATCAAACCTACCAAAGAAATTGAAAAGGAATGGGAATTGTATAGAAATTCAAATAAGGGCATAAATACCAGGATTACCCCGCTCCAGCCTTTACTTAAAACAAAATGGAATCAAGATGAGCCTTATAATAGTCAAATACCTTATAAAGTTTATACCGGTTGTGTAGCAACGGCTACAGCACAGATTATGAAATTTCATCAACATCCCAACAAAGGAACTGGTTTCATTCCGGCCTATCAGACCAAAGATCCAAGTAACAATGCAATCTATAATATTCCCCAGATAGATTTAAATCAATACGAGTATGATTGGGCAAATATGTTAAATGAATATTATAATTCACCTACTCCCAATTATACTAATGAACAAGCAAAGGCTGTAGGACTCTTAATGTATCATATAGGAGCAAGTGCTCAAATGAAATATGGAGTAAAAGCAAGCGGGACTTCTAGCCGGAAAGCACTAAAAGCGTTGTATACTTATTATGATTATGACAAAAGTGTAGATTATATAATTCGAGGCCAATATTATTTAGGTGATTTTAATGAAATACCTATCAGTGATGAAGAATGGAATTCTATCATAATAAAAGAATTAAATGAAGGTAGACCTATTTATTATTCAGGAAGTACGGAAAATAGATCGGGGCATGCATTTGTTTGTGATGGATACGATTCCAACGAACTCTTACATTTTAATTTTGGATGGGGAGGATATCAAGACGGATATTACAATTCAAATGCCCCATTACAATATAAATATGGTCAAAGTATAGGTATTAATATAAAACCCAATGAAGGAGGCGAAAAAGTCAATAGATATTTTGTAAATAAGCTTACGATTTCTAAAAATAAAGTATATAAAGATGAATGTTTTGTAGAAAAACATGATTTATACAACATAAGTATAGAAGATACGATTATATATAAAGATCAATACATGGCTTTATATGATCTTAATAATACAATGGTAGCTCTACTTAATGAAAGTAATCATCCTTCTAATTTTAACAATAATTATTACACGCTAAACAGTACTATTAAAGCGGGGAAGTATCGTTTAAAAGTAGTGGAAAAGAAAGGAGAAACGTATATTCCTGTTAAAACGGCTCAAAATGTAGATGATACAAGTATAATTGAATTACTGGATGGTGTTAAATCGCATAATCTTAATTTATTAAATAATAAAGTTCTTACGGCTAACATAAGGCAAGCTAAACCTAAAGATTACCTGCAAGCAGAATTTTCATTTGGAAATAATCGATGTAAACCTTTTAATGGAACGATAGCTTTAGCTTTGACTAATGAGGAGGATAAATTGATCTATATACTTGGAAAAGATTTAATAAATAATTTAAGAGAGGGTTATTTCTATGGATCATATATAATTTCAGGTTACATACCGGATGATATAGCTAATGGAGCGTATCGAATCAGGGTTTTTGCACGTGAAAATGATGGGCAAGAATGGCAATACTTGGAAGGAGCAGCCGTTAATTATCTTCCCCTAACTATTGTAAATGGCAAACTGGGAATAGAAGATTTAAAGAATGAAAAAAATGAATTTGTAATCTATCCTAATCCGGTTAAAAATATTTTATATATTAAATCTGATTCAGAACAACAAAATAAATCCATTTCAATTTTTGATTTATCAGGTAAAGAAGTATTGCGTGGCAATATAGATTCTTCTAATGGGGTAAATGTGAGTTCATTAAGTTCGGGAGCTTACATTATAAATATTCAAATGTCTAAAGAAATAATGAAATATAAGTTTATTAAAAAATAACTTTTACTTAAATTATCAGTAAAACATATAAAATTAAAAAAAGGGTGGAGAGTTTTCTTCGCCCTTTTTTGTAAAAAGATTAATAAGAACATGAATATTTAAAAAAAATAAAAAATTGATAATTATAATTTTGTGTATTAATTTTAAAGTTATAAAATATTTAATTTAATTTTTATAATGAGGTAATAATTATTTAATTTATTATATTTGAATATAATTAAAAAATTTTATTATGAGAAAACTTATATCTTTTTTACTACTATTTACATTAGGTAATCTACTGCTTTGGTCTAAACAAATAGATCAGATAGAAGCAAAACATGTTGCCGAAAATTTTTTAAACAATAATGTTTACATCATGAAAAAGAATTCTAAATTGGAAATTAATTTAGTTTATACAAGCTTAAATAATGATGTTAAAAATAAGAAAGGTTTAACAGACAAGTATTACTATGTATATAACATAGGAAATAATCAAGGCTTTATAATTATTTCTGCAGACGACATTAATTATCCCATTATCGGGTATTCAAAAACCGGATCTTATGATGTAAACCATCTTCCGGAGAATTTCAAATCTTGGATGAAATCTATAGAAATGGGTATGCAACAAGCGTTTAATAAGTCAACGGAAGCAGCAAAAGAAATAAAATTGAAATGGGAAGAATACAGAAGTGGCAAAAAAACTTTTAAAATCAATAAATCTACGGAATTACAACCTCTCATCAAAACCAATTGGAATCAAGATGCGCCTTATAATAACCTAATTCCTTATGAAGTTTATACCGGTTGTGTAGCAACAGCTACGGCTCAGATCATGAAATTTCACCAACATCCTAAATCAGGAATAGGTAAAATTCCTGCTTATCAAACCACAGATTCTTACAATAAACAGGTATATAATATTCCTGAAATTGACCTTTCAAAATATACCTACCAATGGGCAAATATGCTAAATAATTATGACATTTCTTATACCAACCAACAAGCAAATGCTGTTGCACTTTTAATGTATCATGTGGGAGCAAGTGCTAAAATGCAGTATGGTATTATGGAAAGTGGAGCATATGCTGAAGATGCATTAAAAGCTTTATACACCTATTTTGATTATGACCAAAGTATAGATTATATTGTAAGAGGTAAATATTACACCAATGTAAATGAGATAATTATAAGTGATGAAGAATGGGATAATATTATAAATCAAGAGTTAAATAATAATAGACCTATTATTTACTCCGGACAAAGTGGAAATGGTGGACATTCATTTGTTTGTGATGGATACGATTCCAATGGATTATTACATTTTAATTTTGGATGGGGAGGATATCAAAACGGATATTATAATTCCAACGCGCCTTTAGAATATAAATATCAGCAATCGATAGGAATTAATATAAAACCTAATGAAGGAGGTAGTAAAGTTACCAGATATTTTGTAAATGATTTTACAATTTCAAAAAATAAAGTTTATAAAGAAGAATGTTTTACAGAGTTACATAAAATATATAGTATAGGAATTGAAAATACAATAAATGACCAAAATTTTTATATGGCTTTGTGTAATTTGAGTGGGGATATTGTATCAATATTAAATGAAGGCACTCATCCACTTAATTTTAATTATAATTATTATTCTATAAATAGTAATATACCATCTGGAAAATATCAACTAAAAGTTGTTGAGAAAAAAGGAGATAAATATATTGCTATAAGAACAGCAACAAACGTAAATAATACCAGCATAATTGAAGTTTTAAATGGTATAAAATCACATAATCTTTCTATGTTTGATGACACTCCGTTTTATGTGGATAAAAATCAAGTAAATCCGGGTAATACCATTTATACCAAATTTTCTTTCGGAAATAGTGAATGTAAAGATTTTATAGGAAAAATTGCAATTGCTTTAACTAATGAAAATGATGAGATTAAATATATTCTTTCTGAACAAGCTATAAATTTAGGAACAAACACTTATTATCCTTCATATTCAATATATCTAACTATTCCGAATAATATTCCTAATGGAAATTACCGTATTAGAATTTTCGCTCGTGAAAATGAAAATCAACAATGGCAAACCTTAGATGGAGCTAAAGTAAATTATCTTCCTATTACTGTAACTAATGTTAAAAGTCGTTCAGTAGAAGAAAATGCAAATAATGACGGCGAAATAAGTATTTATCCAAATCCGGTTGATGATATATTACACATAAAATCTAATACAGATTTAATAGTAAAATCCGTTACTATATATGATTTTACAGGTAAAGAAGTAATCAATAGAACTATTATATCATCCAATGAAATCAATGTGAGTAATTTAAAATCAGGTTCATATGTTCTAAAAATGAATACCTCTAACGGAATAAAAAAATATAGATTTATTAAAAAATAATTCATAAAATTTAAAATATAAATAAGCGTTTCCCTATAACCTAAAGGAAACGCTTTTTGCTATAAAAAACTATATAGATTTGTAATGAAAATGTTTGAAACTTTATTTATATCACTGCATTACTAATTAATAAATATCTCATTTAAAAAATCTGTATATTTGTCCCTATAGCATTTAAAAATTGAAGTAGATTAATATAAATCTAAAGTAATAAGCCATGAATTTACATGAATATCAAGGAAAAGAAATACTTTCATCATTTGGAGTAAGAGTTCAAAGGGGAATAGTTGCTACTACACCGGAGAAAGCCGTTGAAGCAGCTAAAGACATTAATGATCAAACAGGTACTAAATGGTGGGTGGTAAAAGCTCAAATTCATGCAGGAGGAAGAGGAAAAGGAGGAGGAGTTAAATTGGCAAAATCTTTGGATGAAGTTAAAGAAATCTCCTCCGAAATCATAGGAATGAATCTAATTACTCCTCAAACACCTAAAAATGGTAAGAAAGTTCATCAGGTATTTATTGCGGAAGATATGTATTATCCCGGAGAGGGTAAAATTGAAGAATTTTATATGTCTGTTTTATTAGACAGAGTGAAAGGAAAAAATGTAATTATATATTCTACAGAAGGAGGGATGGACATTGAAACGGTAGCAGAAAAAACTCCGTCACTTATATTTAATGAAGAAATTGACCCATCGGTTGGTTTACAAAATTTTCAAGCAAGAAAAATTGCTTTTAATCTCGGATTATCCGGAGAGGCATATAAAAATATGGTAACATTTGTGACTGCATTATATAAAGCTTATATAAAAAGCGATGCTACCTTATTCGAGATAAACCCCGTTTTAAAAACATCAGATAATCAAATTGCGGCAGTAGACGCAAAAGTTACCATTGATAACAACGCTCTTTTCAGGCATCCCGAATATGTAAAATTAAGAGATATAAGAGAAGAAGATCCGACCGAAGTACTAGCAGGAGAGGCAGGATTAAATTTTGTAAAACTAGAAGGAAATGTAGGTTGTATGGTAAACGGTGCAGGATTAGCTATGGCAACGATGGATATTATTAAACTTTCAGGAGGAGACCCGGCAAATTTTTTAGATGTTGGGGGAACTGCTGACGCTGAAAGAGTAGAAAAAGCATTTAGAATAATTTTAGCAGATGATAGAGTACAAGCGATACTCGTAAATATATTTGGAGGTATTGTTCGTTGCGATAGAGTAGCACAAGGCATTTTAGATGCCTATAAAAATATGAGTGATTTTATAAAAGTGCCAATCATAGTACGATTACAGGGAACTAATGCAGAAATAGCTAAAAAAATGATTGATGAAAGTGGATTAAAAGTTATATCTGCTATTACCTTAGAAGATGCGGCAAATGAGGTTACTAAAGCTTTAGCATAATCTTAAAAAATAAATAATAAAAAAGGCTATCAATGGATAGCCTTTCTTTATAATTATTGTAAAGGAGTCAAAAAGGGATAAGTTAACCATTGAAAGCTATTGGAATTTGTTTTTTTGACATAACCAATACCCGGATAAGGAAGATGATAACCCAAAAGAAGGGTTTTATCCCTGCTTAAAGTATCAAGAACGGAAATACGTGTTTTAACTGCCAAATCAAAATTCCAGTCAAAAGATGTTCCCCATTCAGGATGTGGGAATAATAATGCTCCATAATGAACTAAATCAGCAATATGCACCAATGATTCATTGTTGGAGCGAATAGTTGAAATAATATGTCCCGGAGTGTGTCCCGGAGCTAATGAAAAAGTAATGCAATTTAAAATAGTTTCCTTATCCTTAATAAATTTAATTTTTGATTTTATCGATTTTAATTTAGTACTGATTACTTTAATACTTTCTTTTAATTCAGCTTCATTTCCTGAACGTTTAGACTTTGAAAAATCTTGTTTTTTGCCTGTCCAGAAATCATATTCTTTTTTAGTTAAATAAATAGTGGCATTCGGAAAAACCGGTTTATTATTGGCAACCAATCCTCCAATATGATCTAAATGAGCATGAGTAATCACAATATCTGTAATTTGATCCGGTTTAATACCGACCACAGATAGGGCATTAAGCAATTTTCCGCCATTACCATTAATCTCTCCCGTTCCGGTATCAAATAAAATTAAATGGTTATCCTTTTTTAATAATAATACATTTAAGGCCAATTCTAATTTATCGGTTGGTAAATAATTGTCTAAAAGTATTTTATTAACCTCTTCGGCTTTTGCTACAGGCGCCATTTCGGGTTGTACAGAAGGATTGTAAAAATAGCCATCGGTAAGTAATACTCCTTGAATATCACCGATTTTCAAATTTTGGAATCCGGAATAATTAAAATTTTGAGCAGACGTTACCCCGGTAATAAAAAGGGTAAATACAATTAATAATTGATTTAAAAAATTTCTCATATTTAAAGGTTTTTATAAATTTCATTAGGATGCGTTTAAAGTTAATATGGCTTTTTGTAAAATTAAATTATTCGGAAAAGTCACCGGTAATCCATCATCAGTACGTAACACAACATAAAAAGCCTTAATATCTTCAACAGTTGCGGTGATTGGATTATCTTTGTCAATAATCTTTATAATGTCTCCTATTCGAAATGGAACAGTGAAATAGATGATAAAGCCCGCAGTTACATTGCTTAATAATGACCATTGTGCAAAAAAAGCGACACCTACAATTGCAAAAAAAGAGGCAAATGTAGCAAATATCCATTCCGGTGTAACTCCCCATATGGTTATAAGAAGAACAAAGCCCAAAATATTAATTAATATACTTGAATATTTAATCACTACTCGTGTTCGTAATTCTTTAATATGGGTATGATTACCATATTTTAAAATTATTTTATTTATAATAAGTTTTAAAAAATATATCGCTATAATAACAATTATAGTTGCTATTAATTGAAGGTGATAATCTTTAAAAAATTTACTTAATAATTCCATTTTATATTATATCATTTAATTTGTTCGTAAATCTTCTTAGTAAATTAGTTTTGTTCAATTGGAATGGCATTTTTTCACAAAATAGAAAGATCATTATTACTTTTTTAGAAAAAAAGGGTTTAGCTTACTTCATTTATACTCATAAGTTTTAAAGCTCATTTAAAAAAAGAAAAGAAATATTTCCCTCATATACATGGATGAAATGTCTTATTTACAACACATTTTTTTATTAATGTTATGTTCGGCATTATGGTATATAATTATTATGAACTCTGTTAAAACGAAGACAAATTTACAAACAAAATTTATCAATTTTTATTTAATTTAGAACTAATTTATCAGATTATTAAAATTTAACTCCCGGTAAAGTTGAATTATATATTGAATATGATATTTTAATTATAAAATTTTACATTGTATTTTTGTATTACTTATGATTACTCAAGAAAATCTAAAAGAATTACAGACAAGGATAAACGATTTGTATGAGTACTTGGAAATAGATAAAAAGCAAGTAGAAATACAAAATGAAGAAGAAAAATCTGCAGATCCCTCATTTTGGGAAGATCCAAAAGAAGCAGAAAGAATATTAAAACAATTAAGGGCCAAAAAAAAATGGGTTGAACAGTACCAAGAAATCAACGCACAATATGAAGATTTAGTGGTTTTATACGATTTTTTTAAATCAGGCGATGTTTCCGAAGATGAAATAAATTCTCATTATCAAGCAGTTGTTACTTTGCTTGAAAATATAGAATTTAAAAATATGTTATCATCTGAAGGAGATGATTTAAACGCTGTGATACAAATAACGGCAGGAGCAGGTGGAACCGAAAGCTGTGATTGGGCGAGTATGCTCATGCGTATGTATATTATGTGGGCTGAAAAACATAATTTTAAAGTAAAAGAGCTTAATTATCAGGCCGGAGATGTAGCAGGTGTTAAAACAGTAACATTAGAGATTGAAGGAGACTATGCCTTTGGTTATTTAAAGGGAGAAAACGGAGTGCATCGATTGGTTAGAATTTCACCGTTTGATTCTAATGCAAAAAGACATACGTCTTTTGCTTCTGTGTATGTATATCCTTTAGTAGATGAATCCATTGAGATTCAGATTAATCAAGCATCGCTTTCTTGGGATACGTTTCGTTCCAGTGGAGCCGGAGGACAAAATGTTAATAAAGTGGAAACAGGAGTTAGATTACGCTATAAATATAAAGATGAAGACACAGCAGAAGAAAAAGAAATCATCATTGAAAATACAGAAAGTAGATCCCAACTACAAAATAAGGAAAAAGCATTGCAATTATTAAAATCACGCTTATTTGAAATTGAACTTGAAAAAAGAAATGCGAAACGCGACGAAATAGAGGCGGGTAAAATGAAGATAGAATGGGGAAGTCAGATAAGAAATTATGTAATGCAGCCCTATCGATTGATTAAAGATGTTCGAACAGGTACTGAAACTTCAGATGTTGACTCAGTTATGAATGGTAATATAGATGATTTTTTAAAGTCATATTTAATGTTGATGGGACAGAGACCACAATAAGATACGATAAAATAAAATTATTTATATTTGTTTACAATAAAACTAAAAATATTTGATAAATTATGGGTATTATAATGCTATTAGTTCTAATTATATTATTCTTTTTAAGCGCGCCTATATTTGTTGTAAAGCAACAAACATCAGTAATTATTGAAAGATTCGGAAAATTTAATTCTTCACGTAATGCAGGGATTAATTTTAAAGTACCCTTCATAGATATGATCGCAGGAAGAGTGAATTTAAAAATCCAGCAATTGGATGTAATGATTGAAACTAAAACAAAAGATAATGTATTTGTTCACCTTAAAGTTTCAGTTCAATATCAAGTAGTTCAAACGGCTGTGTTTGATGCATTTTACAAATTACAAAATCCATCTGAACAAATCACTTCATATGTTTTTGATGTAGTTCGGGCTGAAGTTCCTAAATTACGGTTAGATGATGTATTTGAAAGAAAAGATGACATAGCAATTGCTGTTAAAAGTGAATTGCAAGAAGCGATGCAGAGCTATGGACACAGCATTGTGAAAGCCTTAGTTACAGATATTGATCCCGATGAGCAGGTTAAACAAGCAATGAATCGTATAAATTCAGCAGAAAGAGAAAAGGTTGCCGCAGAATATGAAGCAGAAGCAGAGCGTATTAAAATTGTAGCTAAAGCCAAAGCGGAAGCAGAAAGTAAACAATTACAAGGAAAAGGTATTGCTGATCAAAGGAGAGAAATCGCTCGAGGTTTAGAGGAATCTGTTAAAGTATTAAACGGAGTAAATATAAACTCACAAGAGGCCTCTTCTTTAATTGTGGTTACTCAACATTACGATACATTAAGCTCCATAGGAGCCAGTTCTCGATCTAATTTAATATTGCTGCCTAATAATCCGAGTGCAGCAAGTGATATGTTAACTAATACAATTACTTCTTTTGTAGCTTCACAAAAAGTTAGCGATCAATTAAATGATAAACGATCCTTGTAATAAAATTAATTAAAGAATATAAAAAAAGAGGCATTGATTTCCAATGCCTCTTTTTTATGAAAATATATTAAATATTTATCCAAAAATTATTTTTTAGTGGCCTCCTTAATATCATTTTTAGAATCCTCAGCAGCATTTTTTACGCCTTCTTTAGCGTTATTAGCTGTTTCTTTGATATTATGGTTTTGATCGTTTGCTTCGTCCTTAACTTTATCTACAGCCTTGTCTAAGCTTTCTTTAGCTTCATGAGCTGTTTCTTTTATATGAGTGGTAGCAGAATCGGTAAAATTTCCAATTTTTTCACCTAAAGTTGCTGTATCTTTTGCAAGAGAATCAGCAGTAGAACTAGACGCATCTACATGATTAACTTGTTTTTTCTCACAAGCAATAAAAGAAATAGAAGTAATAGTAGCAATAGTTAAGATGTTTAAAATTGTTTTTTTCATAACGATAAATTTTTAAATGATTTTTTTTGAAATTTAATTTATTTTTTAGTTGCTCTCATCTAATGCTGAGCTGGGAGCAATTTCTTGCTGTGGTTGAGCATTCATGCCCGGGATAGCAGGATTGTTTTTGTTCTTAAGGTTAGCAGAACTATCTATAGGAGGAGCCGGCGCAATTTCTTGCTGAGGCTGAGCATTTAGACCTTGCACGGAATTTGTTTCATTGGTTTTATTTTTATGATTATTTTCACATGCAATGAAGGAGCTAGTTATACTAAGTAACGTGATGGCAGTAAATTTCAAAAAATTTTTATTCATCACTTAAGGTTTTTGTTAAGTTTTAAAAAAGTAAAATTTACTTTCAGAAAAAAGGCTACAAAAAAGTTGTAACCTTTTGTGAATTTTGTTTAATTTAAACAAATTATTTTGCTTTTTCAGCTTCTTCAGCTTTAGGAGCAGCAGCTTCTTCAGCTTTAGGAGCTTCAGCTTTAACTGTATCTGTTGCAGGAGCTTGAGTTTGAGGAGCTTCTTCAACCGAAGTAGAATCAATAGCTGGAGCAGCAGTTGCTGTAGAATCAGTTGTAGCAGCAGCATCACTACTAGCTTGTTTTTTATCACATGCGATGAAAGAAGTTGTTGCAATAACAGTTACAGCTGCAATGTTTAAAATTAATTTTTTCATTTTTTAGTTTTTTTAATTATATATAATTTAAATTAGAGAAACAAATATAGGAGAGTTAAACTTTGTTGCAAGATTCAAATGCTTGTAATATTTTTGTAAAAACTGTTTTTTGAATTTTACAAAAAATATATACTGATTATCAGTGTGTTAAAATTATTTTACAAATGAAAGGTCAGGAAAAAATACTTTTTGAGCAATTAAAAAAGGAGGTTACCCAAACCTTTTTAGAAGATTTTCCTACCTTAAATCCTGACATCTCAAAATGGAAAGGATTAGACATTATATATTTTCAAGAACATTTAAGACAAAAAGTTAGAGGAAACGTTAGCGAAAAATGGTTCTATACCTATTTTAAATCTTCATTTGAAAAATTACCCAGAATTGATATGCTCAATTTATTAACTCAATATTGTGGATATAAGAGGGGATGGACAGAATTCCAGGAAAAATATCAATCTAAAATATCTCAAGACAATCTAACTTCACATGTAACGAATGAGCCATTGATAAACAAAACCGTTGGCGATGATAAAAAAAATTTTTTAGAAAATGTAGAGGTAAAAACTAATGGTTATGATGATGAAGCTATACAAACTGAATCTTTAGGCATAAACGTATCTAAAAATAAAAATCATTTGTTTGGCATTAAAAAATTAATATATATACTGTTAGGATTGATCACATTATTAGTTGTAGTTTTTTCAATAGATAAATATTACGAATATAGAAATACCTTCAAGTTTTGTTTTTATGATGCCGATAGAAGCTCTTTAATAAAATCCAAATTAGAAATAATTATCCAAAAAAATGGAGTATCTCCTGAATATTATACTGTTACTAACGGTTGTTTTACCTATCGATCATCAACAGACACTCTCAAAATGACTATTAGCTCACCGATGTATAAAAAGGAATCTTTTGTAGTCGGACTTAAAGAAATAAGAGATAAGGGAGAAGAGAATAATAGAAATTTCAAATTGAGACCTGATGATTATGCTATTATGTTATATTATTATTCAACAGGTGTAAACGATGCAGATGAAAATAAAAAATCGCAATTAATAAAACAAAGAAAAGAAGAATTAAATAAACTAATAGCTGATGATGCACTTATTTATCAAGTATACGATAATGAATTATTTGGTGTTGAAGTGCTGGATAAGAAAAAATACATTGACTTTATGACTACTCCTACTACCTCACTCAAAAATTATATTCTGATTAACAGTCAGATTAATAAGAACAAAAAAATAGATTTAATTAAATTCAAAATACAAAAAAATGAAAAATAAGCATATAATTCAAATTATTATAGTTTTTCTGATAATAGGTTTTGTAGCTTGTAAGAAGGAAAAATATTACGAAGGAGAAAAAGATCCCATTAAAATAAAAGAATATAACAATAAAAATTATTATGCTTCTGAAAAAATGGATTCATTGGCAGTAATATCACATATAACAGAACAAAAGTTACAAGAAGTTTATGATTTAGCTATTTTAGCAACCGAAAATAAATCAAACAAAGATATTGATACTCTTATAGTTTCACAATTAAAAGGATATTTTCCTAAAAAAGACACGGTGTATGTGAGTAAAATTGTGAATAATTTGGATTCTTTAAAGGTAAAATATGTTACAATTGAACTTGAAAAGAAAAAATCAGATACCACTACTATTCTAAATGATTCAATAGGAGTAGTACATTATAAGGTTCATTATTATAATAATAAGAAAAAATATTTCTCTACTCAGAGATCCCAAGCAAATTATATTTTAAAAAAGAATCCGGAAAAATTTAAATCGGAATTTAAATTTTACTTTACCTCAATTGGAAAAACCGAACAATAATTGGGAGTTATAATATAATCCAAAGGTATATCCGATCTTGAAATATCGTTAATTACATCCAAGGGTTCAAAAAAAGAAAGTCCAACTTTAGTAGAAGAAAGATGGTTTTTAAGGAAGTTGTCATAATATCCTTTACCATATCCTACGCGGTTTCCTAAAATATCATAAGCCAATAAAGGAGTAAATATGCAATCTATATTCTTAATTTGTATATTATCTTGATCTATCGGTTCAGGGATTCCCCACAAATTTTTTTCAAGTTTAGTTTCAGGAGTAAGTTCAAAATGTAATAAAGAATTATGATGTACTTTGGAACAATAAACCTTTTTTTGATTAGCCCACAAATAATTTAGTATAAAAGAAGTATCAATCTCTTTTTTGTCAGAAATAGTTAAGAAAATATGGTAAGAATTGTAGTTGGACAAAATGGATTTTTTCCACTGTAAAAAAATTTGCTCAGATTTAGATAATACCTGCTTTTTAGTAAGCAAAGATCTTAACATTAGAAAATTCTTACGAGCCTCTTTTTTTAACATGAATCATATTTTTTTTACGGAAATAATTTTAACAGGACAGGCTTTAGCCGCTTTATCTGCAGCCTCAAAACAATTGTTATCAGGATTTTTTAAAGTGAAAAAACCCTTTTTTTCAGTAGACCTTAGTAAAACAGATTTTCCATCTTTTTTAGACATGCGGAAATTTTCAGGATCAAACTCCGAACAATAATTGCATCCTATGCATTTATCTCTTTGCAATGTAATGATTACCATATTTTAATTAAATGTTTCATTTCTTAATAAATTTATTTAAGCCACCAATTACTTAAATAATTTGGTTCATAATTTTATTAAATATGTATTGAAAAAGACAAATAAAGAAATTCTTTAAAAAATTTTTTTTAAAGATATTTTTTTAATTAAATTAATATATGTTATTGATTTAATAACTCAATACAAATTTATTAATAAATTATAGTTGAATGCAATTTTAAAATATTTGCAAAGTATTTAAATTTTTTTAAGAATTTAAGAACTATTTTTTTAATATTTTTTAAAATAAATTTAGCTATGGACATAATTTAAAGTTTTTTAACAGTATATATTCTTAAAACGTAACCTTTATAAGTATGTTTTTTATAGATGCAATATTTGAAGCTTAGTTAAAATATTTAATGAATAAAACTTTATATTGCAGAAATAATGAGTAATCGTTTTACATTTGATATATCTGTCTAATTCTTTTTAAAGTATATAAATTTGTATATTTTATTAACATTTAATTTATTTTAATTTTAAAATGAGTTTTTTAAAAATTATAAAAATATTGCAGACGAATTACTGTGAAAAATTTTTTTATATTCTTATATATTTATGTTAAAAAATATGAATAATTTTTAATGATTAATATTTAAAAAAAGAAGAATTGATGTCTTGTAATTTTATATTTAAAAGCAATTTAAATCTTAATTTATCAGTTTTTTCTTAAAAAATAGTTATAATTGATCTAAATTAAATTATTCGAAATTATTTTAATTAAAAAATATAAGTTAGTATAGAATTATTTTTAGGATAAATATAAAAATCGATAGAATTTTATTCTATCGATTTTTATATTTAATTTTAATATTATACTAAAATAATCCTCCATCAGATGTTATTACTTGTCTATTTATCCATTTACCTTCATCACTAATTAAATATAAAATTAAGTTAGCTACATCTTTAGGAGAACCTAATCTATTAAAGGGGGATTGATTTATTAATGCCATTTGTCTTTCTTTAGGAGCTTTAGAAAACATCCCAGGAATGGTGGGACCTATACGAATTGAATTAACTCTAATTCCTCTTTTTCCAAGTTCTTTAGCAGCTACCTTTCCTAATTTTTCAATAGCAGATTTGCTTGCAGCATATAAACCAGAATAAACGTTACATTCTTCAACAACAGTTGAAGAAATATTTATAATTACCCCAAAATCATTTAAATGTATTGAGGATTGATTTAGCATATTAATACATCCAATTAAATTAACATTAATAATATTATTTATTAAATCCTCAGATAAGTCTATTAATAGGCTAGGTATCATTGTTCCAGCATTATTAATAATTACATCAATCCTTTCGTAAGTATCAATTAAATATTCGAACATATTTTTAACATCTAACATCTTAGAAATGTCTAAAAAATATGCAGAAGCACTACCTCCTTGATTTCTTATTTCTTGCTCCAACTTTAAAGCATTATCCTTGGATGTCAGATATGTTATGATAACATGAAAGTTGGCTTTTGCTAATTGTATAGATATTTCAGAGCCAATTCCTCCTGCTCCACCTGTTACTATTGCAACTTTTTTATTAAAAGTTTTTTTTAAATTCATTTAATTAGCTAATTTTAAGATATTAAATACAGCATTTGACAAATTTTTTTGCATTTCTGGCCATATATTTTGGCTAAAAAAATCATTTTCTTTTTCGCCTTCTATATAAGCTTCAATTTTGTGCGTTAATTTAATATTTCCACCTTCCAATCTTTCTATTTCATGATGAGTTTTAATGCTTCCAAAGGGAAGTTTCGTAATATCTGAAAACGAAATTTCTTCCTTCACATCTGTAATCTCTATTTGAATTTCATCTGGATTATCACCTATCATAAATACTTTTCCTCCTTTTTGAAAATTACCTTCTAAACGAATAGATTGAATACCTTCATCCCACTTATTCCAATTATTTACATCTTTCCAAAGATTCCAAACCTTTTTCGATGAAACGTTTGCTGTCATTGTTGACTGTCCAATGTACTTTTTTTTCATATTTTTTAAAATTTTAATTTATATTACTTGATAAATCTATTTTATCTAATTTTGTTCTTTTTAAAAGCAAAGCCATTATAATTCCTAAAAATGAAACTCCTGCCATTAAATAAAAAGAAAACGATCCAAAATTCTGATATATAGGTCCTGATAAAAATACAAAGCATCCCATACCAATACCCATTATAAAAGAAGAATATAATCCTTGACCTGTTGAAGAAATTTCTTTACTAACTTTTTCACCTATTAAACTAATTGCAGCTACATGCGAAGCTGCAAAAGAAATCGCCTGTAATAATTGAAAAAACATTAATATAAAAATATTACTAAAATAACCTATTGCAAACCATCTACATGTAGCTGCAATACCTCCTAAAATTATTATATTTATAAAACCTATTTTACTTATGAATTTTTTCCCAAAAAGAAAGAATATTATTTCCGATGCTACGCTTATACCCCATAAAAATCCTATGACTTCATCACTTACTCCTGTTTTTTGCCAATTAATACTTCCAAAAGTGTAATAAAAGGCATGACTTCCTTGTATAAGTGTTGTTGATATAAGAAAAATTATAAACCATCTACTTTTTAAAAAAGGTCGAAAACTTATTTTTATATTTTTTTGTGTATATGCTTCTTCCTTTTTTTTTGGAAGAATAAATGATGCAATTAATAAGAGCCCAGAAATAACAATAAGAAAATACAATAATTTACTTGCTCCAAAAGTTCCTATAAGTTTTCCTGAAGTTATTGCAACAATCATATTAGCTATAGATCCCCAAATTCTTATCTTTCCATAATCATATTTACTATCTTTAATAGTGTTGATTGTATATCCATCAATTAGCGCCATTATGGGTGACCAAAAAGAAAATGCTACTAAGGTAACTAATAATATAGAATAAAAACTATTTGTTATTATAAATAAAAATAAAAAGATGAATAAACCTAAGCAAGATAATATAATTGATAATCTTGGAGAATTATTTTTATCTGTTATTTTCGATACATATGGTGTAACTATTATTTTTAAAGCAAAAGTAATTGCTGTTAAAATTGATATTTCTAATATAGATATGTCTTTTGATTTTAGCCATACTGGCCAAAACGGCATGTGTAATCCAATAAAAGCAAATAGACAAAAATAAATGAAGCTGAATCTAAAATACATATTTATAAAATTTTTAATTTAATAATTTATTAGACAAAATATCCGAGGCAATCAAGTTGTATTGGTTAAGAACATTTAAACATGCATGGGTTTCTTTATTATAAACAATCAATCTATGTTTATCACCCCATTCTTGATCTAATTTCTTTAAAAATTTAATGGGAAAAATATCATCATGCACTCCATGGATTGAAATAATATCGGACGAAGGAAGTTTTTCAATATCAATTTTAAGTTTATCAAAAATATCCTGCATTATAAATGAATTATCATCTTGCATAAAAGCATAGCTAAAATCTGTTTTCAATCTTCTAGCTAAAGAAATAAAATTTCTTAAAACAGGTCCTCCAGAAATATTTATAATACATTTAAAATAATTACCTAATTTTTGAGCTATCCTTAATGCTATATATCCTCCAAAACTAATACCTAAAAAGCCTAAACGTTTCTTATCAATTTTTTCATTATTATTTAATTTTTTTAGTAATAGCTCTACGAAATATTCCATTTCTAAAGGTATTGGAGTATGACCTAAATTTATTCCCTGCCCAGGTCCTTCAAATAGAATAACAGCTATTCCTTTTTCTAAATAATATTCGGCTAAAGACAAAGGCTCTATCTCTGTCATAGAATCCAATCCGTTAGAAATTAATACGCAAGGGTAAGAATCATTCATTTTATCAGGATAAACTATAATATATGTAATTTTAATACCTTCTAAATGGCATTCCTCAAATACTATTTCTATTTTTTTGTCCTTTATACTTTCTTTAAAACTCTCTCTTACTTTTTTACGCAAAATTATTTTTTCATCTCCAAAATACATAAATTCTGCCCAATGATAACATGCCGCTGCGCTTTTATGCGCTCTACAATAATTACTTTGAGAAGTCATACTATTAGCAATTTTAATGTATTTTTCCCCTTGAAGCTTCCATCTTTCCATCCAATGTTCCCAAAATTTACTGTAGGATAAATCATTTTTTTCAAATTCTGGAAAATCAGTTAAAGCTTCCACAATATCTCCATAATGAATATTAGGAGCATATGATGAATTTAAAAATAATAATCTAGGAAAAAAATAATTGCATATTGAATATAAAGATGGCGATATTGTTGATCTTTTCTCCATGAAAATTTTATAAATTTATAAATCTATCAATTGTTTTTTTTGTATTATTTAAAATAGTTTTTATTATTTTCTCCTGTCTAGTAATTTTATCTATTACTCCTATCTCATTCAAAGTGTTTTCTTTTATAGTTATTTTATGCCATATTTTAACCTTTAACTTATTATTATCTTCTTCAATGATTTTCCATCCGCCATGATGCATACCTAAGATTGAAGGAGGTAATGGCTGAAAATAAGTTATAGAATAATTTTCTCTATTAAGATTTCTAACACTTCTAATAAATTCTGTTCCATTGAGTCCTTTAACATTCATAATAAATTCTTGATAAGAATCATCTTCATATATAACTTCAATAGACTCACAATGTTCAAGCTGATTCCATAGATTAATATTAGCCAAATATTCATATAATCTATTTATATTCCCATTTACTCTATAAAAAGAAGAAAAATATATTGGAATTTGCTTATCTTCAACATAGGCCTTAATTATTTCCATTTCTGAAATAGAATTGTTATCTACAAAACTTTTAACAAATTCATTTGCTTCATCTAAACTAGAAACCTTATCCGGGTAATTATCAAAATTATTTGATATAATCCAATGTCTTTCTACTGATAATATACATTTATCTTTACTTATTGGAATTACCCTCCAACTACCTCTCATATCATGCATAAAAGGCATAGGATTTAAAAGTTCATAATTTATTTTATATATGTCAGAAATATAATTTCTTTTTGTTATCCAGGATATTTCTTTTAAATTTTGTAATACTGTAATTTTAACAATCTCTTCATTATCTCTAAGTTCTAAAACTTCTGAATTTATACATGAAGGAAAAATACCTATCCATTTTTTGGTGTCACATATTAAATCATAAATACTATCAATGTTTGAATTACAAATTATAGAGTGAACACAACTTCCTTTATTAACCTCCATTTTTTTTTCAGCGATATTTTTAATATCCATCAATTCTGTATTTGAATTATTATCAATAGCTGTTTTTACATAATTTTCAACATTATCAAATGAAAATATAGTAGTATCTTCAATTTTGTTGTTATCAATTAAATTATATTCATGTTCAAGTAATAATAAACTTACTTCTGAAGTTATCTTTATTGCTCTCCAAAAAACATTCATTTCTTGCACTCCTGGCATTGGTTTTATAATAACTGTATTTATTCCAAAAATAGATGAAAAAATAATTTGCTCTGAAATCCAAGTTTTTTCTTCTCCATTAACAAGTGCTGAAATTTCTATTCTACGAAAATTGTCTTTTTCTATTAAAATTTTCACTTTTTGACAAGGTGTAAAGTATATTGGCCATTTTTCTATTTTATGAAAAACTTCATATACTTTTATTACATTCGCATTACAAAGAATACTATGAGATAAATTATATTTCATTGGATATTTTAAACAAATTATTAGGTTTTATTTTGTGTTTTATAATTTTTCCATTATCATTTATTATAAAGGGACTTGAACTAAAATATAGATAATCTGGCCATTTTTCTACACTAATACTTTTTAGTTTTTGATACATTTCTTTGATAAAAAAATTATTATTAAATGAACCATATATACAAATTATAGCTTGATCAAATTCTGATTCGTTTTCTAAATCAGTTGAATTACTTGCCGCTAATAGCACAGCTTGCATTACTCCCTCTATTTTCCTATAAATTTTTTCTATCTCTTCAGGATAAATACGATGTCCGTTAGAATTTAAAACAGTATTAGCCTTTCTTCCCTTTAATACTAAATATCCCTCTGAACTAAAATAGCCTAAATCTCCAGTAATAAACCATTCTCCAATTTTTTGTATTTTTTTAGTTGTAATATCATAATACCCCTCCATCATATTAAAATTCCTAATCATTATATCTCCAACATTTGAATCTTTCTCTCCTTTTAAAGGTTCAATTTTCACTTCCATTGTTGAATCAACATATCCTAAGCAATAAATATATTTATTATATATTTCTTCTTTATGTTCTTTTTCTTTCATCCAACAGAATGGACCGAATGATTCACTAAGGCCATAACCCTGCACCCAATCACAATGATTAAAAAATTTTCTTCCTCTATTTAAAATTTCTTCCGGTACAGATGATGCTCCATAAGCTATGACTTGTAGGCTTTTTAACTTTAAATTATGATTAATTGAAGAATTAATAAATTTTTGTAAATATACTGGCCTAAGCATAATATGCGTAGCATTATAAAGATCCACTTCAAATGGCCAATTATCAATATTCTTTTCTCTAGGTAATATTAGTATAGCCCCATGTAAAAAAGCACCAAATGAATATATAAATCCTGTTGTATTATTCAATAATCCGGACATATAAATCCTAGAAGAATTATTGAACTGTAATTGATTCGTAACATTTTTTATTCTTAAACAAATTAAATCTTCTGATATAGATATACCTTTAGGAGCACCAGTACTACCACTAGTAAATAAGACAACAAAATTTTTTATACTATCAGTGAAAGTATTATTATCAAAAATATCATTATATTTATATAAATGCTTATTTTGAAAAACATCATACAAATGAATAACTTTCCCAGAAAATAATGGGCTATTTAAATACTTTAAATGTTTTTCTTTTGTAGTAAAATTTATAATATGATCATATTTAGCATTATTGTAAATAAATTTGGCTTCCTTCAATGTAATTTCTCGAAGGTTATAAGGGAGTATGATTTGAATTCCTATAAAGCTTGCGGCTAATATAAAAAATATACCATATTCATCATTATCCAATATAGTTATAACAGTTTCTCCCTTTTTTATTCCTTTTTTTCTTAAAATATGAATTAGAAAAGATATATTATTTTTTATTTCTTCATATTTATAATTACCTTTTTTTCCAATAAGAATTTTTTTTGACAAATTATTTTCATATTGTCTGTTTAAAAACATTGAAATTAATTTCATAGAAAATATTTTTTTACAATATAGAGTCAATATAACTAGCTATACTTTTTCCTGTATTCCAACTATCCTTTATATGTCTATCAATTTTTACATTAAATTCTTTTTCTAAAAAAATTAAAATTTCCACTCTTTCAGCAGAATCCACATCATAATCTTCTTGCAAATCTTTTTGCATATCAAAATCTTTCAGATCAATACTTAAATAATCTGATAATATTCTTTTTACTTTATTATAATTATCTAAATTTTTCATTTTATCTATTTTTTTTTATTTTCACTTTAATTAATGATAAATTTCCATTAGGATTAACTCTTTGTATAATAATGTGTGTAAATTTTTCGATATCTATTGTCCCCTGAATGTTATTTTCTGATAGTAATAATCCCAACTCCATTAGTCCTGAGACGGAAAATTGATACCCAAATAAATTCTGAAAATTAACAATTGACACTTTTGTTATTAAATTATTTGTCGAAACAAAATCTTTAATTATGTCTTCTTCTTTTTTATATCTTCCATCTAAAATAAATAGTATTTGCTCCTTCTCCAATAATTGAAATAATTTTGAATAAGTTTTGTCTAAAAAATCTTTTTCTGGACGAAATACATCAATGAAATCTAATACTTCTCCTAAAGTTTTACTTTCCCTTTTTTTTACAGAATTAAAATCTTCTAAAATAAAAAATACAGCACCTTCTGAATATGAAAGTATATTGGATTTACCAAAATATCCCTTAGAACAATATTCATTATATTTATATAAAATAGATTTCATGTAGGTGCTGGATAAACATTCAGATGCCCCACATATAGCCTTATTAATCCGATTATTTTTGATAGCCTCTACTGCATATCCAATACTTTGAATTCCTGCAACATCCTCTAATGAATATGTTTTTGATAATCCTTTAATTCTAAACTTTATTGAAATTTGTCCTTGTAGGGCTGCAGGAAACCATGCTGTAGCAACATACGGACTCATACTAAATTTTTCTTTTTTGTAGTGAAGATCTAAAATATCTTGTTCTATATATTTCCATCCCCCTAAATTATTTCCAATGTAAATACCAAAATTTTTTAAATTGTCTTTTTCCCACCTATTAGAATTTAGTGCTTTTTCAGCCGCAGACATCCCAAACATTGAAAAATCATCAATTTTCTTTTTCAATCTAGTGTTTATATAATTCGAATAATCAAATTGCTTTATTTTTTTTAAAAAAGAATCATTACTTATATATTCATTTTCAGAAATTAGTTTTTCCGATTCTGTTTTATCATATGGACTAACTAATCCTACTCCAGTAATAAATACTCTATTTTTTTTCATTATTTTTTGTTAATATAATTGCACTATGAATTCCAGAAAACCCACTTGATAATTTTAACGCTGCATTAATAATTTTTTCTTCTTTCCCTTCAACTACATAATCCAGATCACAAGCTATATCTTTTATTTTATAATTAATTGTAGGATGTATAATCTGGTCTTTTATTTCAAGGCATAAAGCCACGACCTCAATAGCATTAGCCGCAGCTAATGCATGACCTCCCATAGATTTTAAAGAATTAATTTTTATGGTACTTGCTTTTTCTTTAAATGCAGTTTTAATAGCATTAGTTTCATTAATATCATTTTGTTGAGTAGAGCTTCCATGAGCACTTATATGATCTATATCATATATAGTGCAATTAGCATCTCTTATTACCAAATTTATACACTCTGAAAGATCTGCGCCCTCAAAATGTAAATCTGTCATATGGTACGCATTATTAACTGAACTATATCCCTTTAATTCAGCATAGATATGTGCTCCTCTTTTCTTAGCATTTTCATAAGTTTCTAATACAAACATGCCACTTCCTTCTGATATTATAAAACCATCTCTTTCAAGTGAATATGGACAAGATGATTCTGATGGGCTATTTACTTTTCTAGTTGACAATGCTCCTAATGCTTCAAAAGAACCTATTGATAATGGACATAATGGAGCTTCGCTTGCTCCTACTATCATAACTTCAACTCTGCCACTTCGAATCATATCCAATCCCAACCCTAAAGCATCCAAACCGGCTGTACAACCTGTAGATAAATTAGATACACAACCTTTCGCATCAAATTTTTCAGCAATTAGATCAGCGGCTAAACCAAAATTAAATGCTTCCCAATCCTTTTCATTAACACCCTCTTTTTTATAATTATTTTCAATATCTGTAATTTTCAAAAGAATTTTTTCCATTGATGCTGCATCTGCAATAGCACTAGCAACAGACACTCCCATATTTTCTTTTTTAAAATACCTTTCCTCTATTTCAAATAATCCGGCATCTTTCATTGCTTGATCTGCGGCATACATTGCATATAATAAATATTCGCTATTTATATTCGGATATTTTCCCTTCAATTTCAATTTATATTCTTTGGGAATTTGGCCAATATACTTATTTACGAAACCAAATTTCTCTCCCCACATGTATTCAGTGATACCAGAATTTCCAATTAATATATTGTTCAAAAAACTTTCTTTTTTTATTCCTAAAGGAGAAACAACTCCTATTCCTGTTATTACAACCCTATTCCTCATTTAATATATTTATTCCTAGCATATTATACGATATTAATTTAAAATCATGCTCTGATAATTCGAAATGCCCATATCTAAATTTATATCCCCATTTCAAAATACCTTTAGTAAAATCTAAATCATTTAAAAGATCATGAATTGAAACATTTGAACAAGAATAATATTTAACATCTCGTCTATACGGGGTAAAGCCAGGAAACATTTCAAAAGAATAAACATTTTTCCCAACTATTTCCCCTATTGCAGTAAATTTTTGAAATTTTTCATCTGATTTATATTTATAAACAGGAGAATAATATATTATCCAATCTCCAACGTTCATTCTCTCTAATGGATAATTTTTTCCATGACATAGTTGACAAAAACCTTCATTATATCCTATTTGTACATGCTCTTTAGATGCTACGCCACACCAATACTTTCTCATAATACTAATCTAATTAGCTAATTTTAAGATATTAAATACAGCATTTGACAAATTTTTTTGCATTTCTGGCCATATATTTTGGCTAAAAAAATCATTTTCTTTTTCGCCTTCTATATAAGCTTCAATTTTGTGCGTTAATTTAATATTTCCACCTTCCAATCTTTCTATTTCATGATGAGTTTTAATGCTTCCAAAGGGAAGTTTCGTAATATCTGAAAACGAAATTTCTTCCTTCACATCTGTAATCTCTATTTGAATTTCATCTGGATTATCACCCATCATAAATACTTTTCCTCCTTTTTGAAAATTACCTTCTAAACGAATAGATTGAATACCTTCATCCCACTTATTCCAATTATTTACATCTTTCCAAAGATTCCAAACCTTTTTCGATGAAACGTTTGCTGTCATTGTTGACTGTCCAATGTACTTTTTTTTCATAATGTCTTTAGTTATAATTTATATACTGATCTATTTATATTATTAAATGAACTTATTTCATATCTCATAATTAATAAAATGTTTGATTTTTTTCTCCTAAATAAAAATTCCTTGACTTAGTTCCTAATTCTGCCATGACACCATTTAATGACCAATTAGGTTCTCTTACTGATTTTTCATCATTCCAAAACTTTTCGTTAAAAAATTCTAGAATAACATTTGTATGCCATTCTATACCTAATTGAGTCAAGAGCATTTTGTCATCTGTTAGATATACTAATTTTTTATTTAATAATCTCTCCACTTCATCTTCAAAGTCTTCTAAAAATGAAGTTTTAAATTTATCGTGATACAATTTAAATTCTAATTCATAATATAATAATGTAAATATTATATATCTTTCTCTTTGTACTCTTTCCGATAATTTATCGCTAATCGAACTAATTAATAATTTATCTGAACTACAGTATTCTATGTATTTTTCAACATCTGCTTCTGTACCTAATCTAAATCCGTCAATATAGCTGTAAGAACCCGGACCTACTGCTAATGTTTCAACATATATTTTCCAATTCCATAAATTATATTTATTTTCATATCCTGGAACGCAGAAATGATCTATCATATACATTTTAAATCCCATAGATTCAGCTATAACTTTAGCTTCCCTATACATAGCTTTAACCATAGGCGTTTCTGGATTTATTGGAGCATTTATTTTGCCTTTTTGAATCAATTTCTCCTGAGTCGAATTATCATGGATTCTATATAAATAAATAGTAAAATGTGAAATTCCTAAATTTTTTAATTCTTCTAAATCTTTTTTCCATATATCTAAAGTATGCCCTGGCATATTAAACATCAAATCAAGATGAATATTTTTAAATCCTTTATCTCTAAAAGATTTTATTACTTTTTTACTATTTTCTACTGTATGTGGGGAACCTATAATCTTTAACATTTCTGGTTGAAAAGACTGTATACCAAAACTGATCCTATTTATTCCTGAATTTACCACATAATTTATCTTTTCCTCATCATAATCGCCTGTATTGCCTTCCAACGTAAATTCATAATCATCAGAAACCTTAAATAGAGAAAAAACAATATTTACAATTCTTTTTAAATTATCTGTTCTCAATATACTCCCTGTTCCCCCTCCAATAAAAATACTTCTAATTGTTCCTGTTTTCCACCTCCTATATTTAGACCACTTAGTTAAATCTTTGATCAGAGCGTCTACGAATTTATCTTCCATGTCAGCATTTTTAGAATGTAAAAGACTTATAAAGTACGGGCATGATTTACATTTTGTTCTACAAAAAGGAATACCTATATATAAAACAAAATCATCTCCATCTTGATCCATATCTATATTCTCTTCTAAAAATTTTTCTCCAGCCATTGGATTTCTATATAGCCCTGGTGGATATAAAATAAATGGTAAATAACACTTTTCTGGATAGGGTTTAATCTCTTGCTTTACTGTTTGTAATTCGTTCATATATTTATACTATTTTTATTTTTATTTAATAATAGCAACTGCTCTAGTCCAAGCAGCATCTGCTCCATTTAATTTTATAGGAAAACAACAAAATTTAAATCCTGTAAACAATGGTATTTCTTCTAAATTTCCTAATCGTTCTATCTGTATGTAAGGAAATTCTCTTCCATAAAAATGAGCAGGCCATAGCAATCCCTTATTTTTACTTTTTTTATATTCATCTATCATACTCACAAATGGAGGATCAAAACTAAAAGCATCTGTCCCTATAACTTTTATTCCCTTTTTAACTAAAAATTCAATAACATCTCTTTGAATTGGCTTATACTTTAAAAAATATTCTTTAGTACCTAATAATTTTGATGCTCCGGTATTAATTAAAACAATATCACCAGATGCTATTTCATAATTATGAAAGTTTAATTTTTTTATAACACTTTTCTTATCTATTAAAATTTCACTCCTAAAATCTAATAATACCCCATTTCCAATAAATAATTCTAATGGTAATTTCTCTATTGTTTTAGGCTTTTTATTCATATTATTCCATCCATAATGAAAAGGAGCATCTATATGAGTCCCTGTATGGGTAGATATTTTATAGAACATATTTGACAGTCCCATTTCATTAGGAAAATCTTTTCTAGAAATTATTTTTTTCTTATGAAAAATAAAATGGAATATTTTTTTTAAAAGATTAGAAGAGCTAAAATAGAAATAGCTTTTGCCTAAAATATCCGCTCCTTTTTGATGATTAATAAAAATTCTATCTATTTTTTCTGGCTCCCAGAAATTTATATCAATAGGGACACTTAAATCAATAATTTTCTCCACTTTTTAATAATTTCCTAAGCCTCCACAGACATTTATAGCTTGAGCAGTAATTCCGTCTGCAATAGGTGAAGCTAAGTATGAAACCATACCTGCAACTTCTTCAGGAGTAATATATCTTCCAATGGGAATTCTATTCTCTACTCTTTTTTTTGTTTCTGATAAATCTGTATTCCATATTTTAGAATAATGCTCCCTTACACTCACAGCCATATCACTTTCAACAAATCCAGGACAAACAGAATTGACAGTTATCCCTGAACCGCTTCTAGCTAATTCTAAACCTAAAGATTTTGTAAAACCAACCACCCCGTGTTTAGATGCAGAATATGGACAACCATAAATTACACCTTGTTTTCCTCCTGTAGATGAAATATTAATAATCCTCCCTCCTTTAGGAATTAAATTATTATTTAAAGCACATTTTGTAACATAAAAGACACTATTTAAATTAGTGTTTATTACATCAATCCAATCCTCTATCATAATATTATTAAAAAGACCACCTCCTGATCGACCAGCGCAATTTATGAGAATTGAAATTTTTAATTTCTTAAGAAGAATTTTTTTAAATAAAGATTCTACTTTTTTAAATGAAGATACATCGCAATCAAAGCAATGAATTGTAATGTTATTATATTTTTTTGATAGTTCTGATTTTAATCTTTCTAAGTTGTTAATACTCCTTGAAACTAATGTTAAATCATAACCCTCACTTCCTAGTTTATAAGCAATAGATTTGCCTATTGAGCCTGTGGCTCCTGTTAATAAGGCATTTTTCATTTAGTTAATTTTATAAATTTGTACAAAAATATATATTATTAGATAAATAAAATAATATTTATATCGATTAATGTAATTAAAATATAGATGTATGTTAAGTAAATATATAAAATGTCCAAAATGCGGAAATAATAAAATAGTAAAAAATGGTCTTATAAACGAAATTCAGAGGTATAGATGTAAAAATTGTAAGTCTAATTTTACATTAAAATTAAAAAATGATAATTACGAATTTGATTTAAGTATTATTATTTTATATTTAAGCGGACTTTCTTTAACATCAATAGGAAAAATGTTAAATGTTAGCCATGTAACAATTTTAAATAAAATTAAAAAACATAAGCAAAATTTATCTAAATTACATAGATATCAATTAAAGCAAAATAGGAAAAAAAATAACGATCTAGATAAAAGCGTTAAAATATTGAATATTAATAAATTAAAAGATAAAATAATTATCTATATTAACATTACAGAAAAAAAATATAACTAATTTATAATAAGCATGATACAAATGTTAATGTTTTGTTAACATTTATTTGTTCTTATAACTTGTTAAAAAAAATATAATTTCAATTTGAACTAATATTTGATATCTAAAAATTTAAATTTATATGCTTTATGTAAAAACATTTCCAAATTTTATTAATAATTACTGTAGATTATGAGAATGAACATATTTTTTTATTCTTAATTTAGAATTAATTATGTTATAAAATGTAAATATCTATACGAAATTTATGTCAAGTATTTATTTTAACTTCTTAATAAGTAGTAGTTTAAATTTTTTGTAATATTTAATAAAATTACTTAAAAAGTAATTTTTATTACATATATTTTGAATTGTAATAATTATAGTTTTATTAAATTTTTATTTATGTTTTTTAGCAATATATTTTTAATTATGCATTTAAACAATGTTTCAAATAGTTTTTAGCGAATTAGCGAAATTAAACTTGAAAATTTTTAAATCAATTAAAAAATTCGAAAATCTACGCTTTAACAACTTTATATAATTTATCGGACGGACGTATTTTAAAACCAATAGGTAAAGTAAGTATATCTCCCTTTTTAGCTTCCTGAGCGGGTATATCATCGACCATCATCGAAGAAACTTCAGCTTCTTGTGAACCGGTAGTAGGTCCCTGAATTAATATTTTATCACCAACATTTAAACTATAAGCCTCAATCTCAAATTCACCAATTTTAGTTTTCGGGTAAAAATGTCGACCTTTTCCAATATAAACCTTTTTTTGTGTAGCATTAGATCCCGGATTATCAGACCATTCCCCTAATTTTTGCCCAAGATAATAACCGCTCCAAAATCCTCGGTTATAAACAGTTTCTAACTTTTTCATCCATTCGGCTACTGCTTCTTTAGTAAAAGATCCGGAAGCAATGGCATCAATGGCTTCACGATAGCATTTAGTTACAGTAGCTACGTATTCCGGCGCCCTTCCTCTACCTTCTATTTTCAATACTTTTACCCCGGAATCAATAACTTGATCAAGAAAATCAATTGTACATAAATCTTTAGGGGACATCATATATTCATTATCGATTTCAATCTCAAAACCGGATTCTTGATCGATAACGGTGTATTTTTTTCTGCAATTTTGCTTACAAGCTCCTCGATTAGCAGAAGAATTATGAGAATGTAGACTCAAATAACATTTCCCCGATACAGCCATGCACAAAGCGCCATGTCCAAAAATTTCAATTTCAACTAATTTTCCACCCGGGCCTTTAATTTGTTCTTTATTAATTTGAGAAGTGATCTTTTTAACTTGACTTAAGCTCAATTCTCTGCTTAAAACCATAGTATCGGCAAATAAAGAATAAAATTTTACCGTTTCAATGTTGGTAATATTTATTTGGGTTGAAATATGAACTTCCATTCCAATTTGTCTCGCATAAGCAATAACCGCTTGATCCATGGCAATAACTGCTGTTATAGAAGCAGATTTTGCTCGATCCAAGACTGTTTTTATTATGGATAAATCGTGATCATAAATAATTGTATTCAAGGTCAAGTAGGTTCGTACCCCTTTTTGAGAACACCTTTTGGAAATTTCTTCCAAATCGTCTAAAGTAAAATTAACAGATGAACGCGCACGCATATTTAATTGTTCGACTCCAAAATAAATTGAATCTGCACCATTATCCAAAGCTGCTTGCAATGATTCAAAATTACCTGCCGGACACATCAATTCTATCTTTCCACTTTCTGTCATTACTGAATTAAAATTTTACGCAAAAATAATAAATATAACCTATATAAAAAGAAGCCTTTATTTAGGTTGGTAAACCATGATTAAAACCTTTCAATTTTTTACGGTTAATTTTAGCCTGTTAAATATTTATTAACGCATAATATCATCTTAGAGAAAACCGTATCTTTGTAAAGAAATTGATATAATGATAAGGAAAATAGCAATATTCCCACTAGTTGTATTAATACGCTTTTATCAGATCGCTATATCTCCTTGGATAGGAAATAATTGCAGGTTTACTCCCACCTGTTCCGCATATATGTTGGAAGCATTAAAAATTCATGGACTGTTCTATGGATTTTGGTTGGGAAGTAAACGTATTTTTCGTTGTCATCCTTGGGGAGGAGAGGGTTATGATCCGGTGCCACATAAAAAACATAATTAAAACTAGATGAATCAACTTTTATATATTACTTGGGATCCGAGTTTAGGTATACATATAGGCAGCTTTACCTTAAGATACTACAGCTTGATGTATGTGATTGCTTTTGGCTTAGGTTTTTATCTCATGGAATTTATTTTTAAAAAAGATAAGGAAGATAAAAAATTATTAGATCCCTTGTTCATCTATATGTTTCTGGCCGTAATAATTGGAGCTAGATTGGGACATGTACTTTTTTATCAAAAACAATTATTTATACAAGATCCATTAGCAGTTTTCTTACCCATACGAACTAAACCTCATTTTGAATTTACAGGCTATTCAGGATTAGCCAGTCATGGAGCTGCTATAGGAATTCTAATTTCTTTATATCTATTTACAAGAAAATATTTAAAACGAACTTTTTATTGGATATTAGACAGAATAGTTATTCCGGTTTCCATAGGAGGAATGTTTATACGTTTTGGAAATTTTTTTAATTCGGAAATTATTGGAAAGCCTTCTTCACTTCCATGGGCTGTACTTTTTATACAACAGGATACCGATGAATACGGAAGTATTGTTCCACGCCATCCCTCTCAATTATACGAAGCCTTTGGCTATTTACTTTTGTTTATATCCCTTATGTTTATCTATTTAAAAACCGATAAAAAGAAATATTCGGGTTGGATATTTGGATATTTTTTAATTGTACTTTTCGGTATCAGGTTTATCGTAGAATTTTTTAAGGAACCGCAGGGAGAAGAATATATTAATTGGCTGGGATTAAATACCGGACAATGGTTAAGTGTACCCTTTATTATCGCAGGAATTTGCATACTTGTTACTGCAAAAAATAGGATTTATACATCAAAAGCAATATAAAATGAAAAATCTAATAACAAAACTAATACTATGTTTGCTGATTGTTATAAGTATAGTGGGTTGTAAAGATCCTAAAAATATAAGTATTAGTACCAATTTCGATAAATTAGATGATAAACCCTTACACATAGGAGATAAATTACCTTTAGAATTTAATACACAAGATGGAATTATTGATTCATATAGTATTAAATTGAATGATCAAACATACGATAAAAAAAATATTACTTTAGATGAATCCAATGCTAAGTTGGGTACAAATTATATAGTACTAACAATCAATTATAACGGAAAATATAAAAAAGAAATTGATGCAACTTTTACCGTGTTTCCAAACGAAAAAGAAAAGGATCTACATTATAAATTGATCCAAGAATTTCCACACAATCCTGAATTATTTACACAAGGATTTACCTATAAAGACGGATGGATTACGGAAAGTTCAGGACTCTATGGAAAATCATTATTAGTTAAATATAAATTAGGTTCAACTTCTTACTCTCAAAGCGTTAAAATAGACCCTAAATTTTTCGCAGAAGGGTTTGCCTTGCTAAACGAGAAATTATATTTACTTACTTGGAGAGAGAAAAAAGGATTCATTTATAATGCATCAGATTTTAAACTTTTAAAAGAATTCAACTATCCGGGGACTTTATATGAAGGTTGGGGAGCAACAACCATAGGAGATGAAATGGTTGTTTCTGACGGGTCTTCAGAATTAAAATTTTATGATAAAGATTTTAATTTAAAAAAGACTATTTCTGTGATTGGTTACGAAAATATTTATTCTAGGATTAATGAATTGGAGTACGCTAACGGATTTATTTATGCCAATGTTTTTGATGAACCGATCATTTTAAAAATTGATCCTAGTACAGGAATTGTGGTTGCTAAAGCAGATTTTTCGGATTTAGTTAAAATGAACCAAACCAATGAGGAGGCTGTTTTGAATGGGATTGCCTATGTTGATGGTGATACTTTCTTAATTACTGGAAAACTATGGTCTAAAATTTACAAAGTTGAATTTACGAAGTAAGTGAAATAATTTTTCTAGTGGATCGTGATTATAGCTGAAATATAATTTTAGAAAAAAAACATCATTTCATACTCTATATATATTATCTTAAGGGATCGTTTAATTAACATGTTTTTCAGCATGATAAGATGAGCGAACTAGCGGGCTGCTTTCAATATGTCTGAAATTTCCTAAACTTTTAGCGTAATCTTCATAATCTTTAAACTGTTCCAACGAAATAAATTCCTTTACAGGAAGATGCTTTTTACTAGGTTGTAAATATTGACCGATCGTGATTACATCAACTCGGGCGTCATGTATTTCTCTAATAGATTCATAAACTTCAGAAGGCTTTTCTCCAAGACCTAGCATAATTCCTGTTTTCGTTCTTCGTTGCCCTTGATCTTTCATATATCGGAGAACTTCCAAACTTCGATCATATTTTGCTTGTATACGTACTTCACGGGTTAATCTCCTAACCGTTTCCATATTATGGGATATTACTTCAGGGGCAGCTTCCAGAATTCTATTTATATGCCTGTGAATTCCTTGGAAATCAGGTATTAAAGTTTCCATGGATGTGCCGGGACTAATTCTGCGTACCGCTTTTACGGTTTCCGCCCAAATAATAGATCCCATATCTTTAAGATCATCACGGTCAACGGAAGTTAATACCGCATGTTTAATTTTCATTAATTTAATAGAACGCGCAACTTTTTCGGGTTCCTCCCAATCAATTTCGGAAGGTCTCCCTGTTTTAACACCGCAAAACCCACAACTTCTGGTACAGATATTACCCAAAATCATAAATGTCGCCGTGCCTTCACCCCAACATTCTCCCATGTTTGGACAGCTTCCACTTTGGCAAATCGTATTAAGCTTATATTTATCTACAATTCCCCTAAGTTCTTTATAATTCTTGCCGGAAGGCAGCTTAACCCGAATCCATTTAGGTTTTGTTATTGTTGACGAGTCCATAAAACAAATTTATATCGTACAAAGTTAGTAACTTTATTACGGATAATTATTTAAGCTATAAATATAAAAAAAATATAATTATATAATTATACTGCTATAAATATATAAAATTAGGAGTTTTAATATAAATTTTAACGATTTATTAGCAGCACAATTAGAATAAAATAGTGAACTTTGCAGCTAGCTAATTTTTAGAAAGCATGGAGTATACATCGACTTCCGAAGATATAAAAATTATTATTGAAAAAGTACGGGAAAAAAGCAAAGATTTTAGTTTACTAAGTAAAGAAATAAATCAGGTGATCGTTGGTCAAAAATACATGATTAACCGCCTGTTAATTGGTTTATTAAGTAACGGTCATGTTTTATTGGAAGGTGTTCCCGGATTAGCAAAGACTTTGGCAATAAAAACACTTGCAGAGGCTCTTGATGGAGAGTTTTCTCGAATTCAATTTACGCCTGATTTATTACCTGCAGATGTTTTAGGAACCTTAATATATAATATGAAAGAAAATGATTTTTCTATTAAAAAGGGACCTATCTTTGCTAACTTTATTTTGGCAGATGAAATTAATCGTTCTCCGGCTAAGGTTCAATCAGCTCTGTTGGAAGCCATGCAAGAAAAACAGGTAACCATTGGAGATGAAACATTTAAATTGAAAGAACCGTTCTTGGTTTTGGCAACACAAAACCCTATCGATCAAGAAGGTACTTATCCACTCCCTGAAGCTCAAGTCGATAGATTTATGTTAAAATGCGTTGTTTCTTATCCTGATTTTGAACAAGAAAGAACAATCCTTAGACAAAATATTTCAGGAGAAAAACATGAGGTTAAGAAAATTATCACTTTAGAAAAAATATTTGAGGCGAGGGAGTTGGTGAAAGAAATTTACATGGATGAAAAGATTGAAAGTTATATCCTAAATGTGATATTTGCTACCCGTTATCCTGAAAAATATAATATGCCAAATCTTAAACCTTACATACTTTTCGGCTCTTCCCCTAGAGGTAGCATTAGTATGGCATTGGCGGCAAAAGCAAATGCTTTTCTAAACCAAAGAGGATTTGTAGTACCGGAAGATGTTAAATCCGTTGCCAAAGATGTCCTTCGTCATCGCGTCGGAATAACCTATGAGGCAGAAGCAGAAAATATAACTTCCGAGGATATTATTGATCAAATTCTCAGTTCAGTAAAAGCTCCGTAGTATTATAAAAAACAAAAAAATTGACGACAGAAGAACTTCTAAAAAAGGTAAGGCTTATTGAGCTAAAGTCTAAAAGAAGAATTAATTCAATATTCTTAGGGGAATATCACAGTTCTTTTAAGGGCATAGGAATGACATTTTCAGAAGTTCGTCAATACCAATTTGGAGACGATGTCAGAAAAATTGATTGGAATAAAACAGCCCGTTTTAATGAACCTTTTGTAAAAATATTTGAAGAGGAAAGAGAAATGGTATCTATGATTTTAATAGATATTAGCGCCTCGATGAATTTTGGAACCAAAAAACAATTAAAAAAAGAATTGGTTGCTGAAATAGGAGCAACTCTTGCTCTTTCTGCCATTAAAAATAATGATAAAGTAGGGTTGGTTTTATTTTCGGATAAAATTGATTATTTTATTGCTCCCAAAAAAGGAAATGCTCACATTGTAAGAATCATAAAAACGATTTTAGAAGCAGAGCCTAAACATACTAAAACAGATTTATCGGTAGTTTTTGATTTTATTATAAAAACCATAAAAAGAAAATCTACCATTTTTCTTATATCTGATTTTGATGTCACCTATTTTGAAAGAAATTTACGGATATTGACTAAAAAGCATGATATTACAGGGATTCGAGTTTACGATCGTTGGGAGAAAATATTTCCCGATATGGGCTTAATTTATCTTGAAGATTTAGAGACAGGAAAATTGCAATGGGTAGATACTTCTTCAAAAACTGTTCGAGATAAATATTCAGCATATTATCAGCGATTAACTACTACAACAGAAAATGCATTTATTAAAAATGGTGCCGGTTTTGTAAATATTCCTTCCGAAGGTGATTATATAAAAATATTGTTTAATTATTTTAGAGGACATCATTAATTGTGAAGTTTAAAATTTTCATAGTGTATTTTTTTATAGCATCAATACTTATTCGTGCACAAATCCCTGTTTCCAAAATTTCAACAGATAATATAAAATTTGGAGAACCTATTGTTTTAAAAATAACAGTTAAAACCGGTCAAAAGGATACCATAATTTTTCCAACGATTACAGATACACTCAGTGAAAAATTTGAAGTTTTAAGACAAAAAAAAGATACGCTAAGAAAAAACAATTCTATTTTTATAAGTGACAGTATAATTTTTTCAGCATATGAAGAAGGAACTTTTTCGGTTCCGCCTCAAAGAATTTTAGTCAATTCAAAAGAATATTTTACTCCTTCCTATAAAGTCACGGTAGCTCCTGTTGTTACGGATAGCGTAAAAACTCCTTTATTCGATATTAAAAGTATTGTACAGATTCCTAAAAATGTATGGGATTATATACAGCCTTACCTAGGGTATGTACTAATATTACTTGTAATCCTAGTATGTGTAATCATCTATTTGATAAGAAGAAAGAATAAAAAATCGGAAACCCATAAAAGCGAACCGGATGTATTAGCCATTAAAAGATTGAAAAAGCTCAAGAAGTCTGATTATATAGCTAAAGATTTATATAAAAAATATTATTCAGAATTAACGTCCATAATAAAAGAATATATGGAAGCTCGTTGGAATTTTCCGGCAACCAAACTTTTATCTGATGATTTATTGGAGTATTTAAAAAAAGAGAAATGGATAGATGAAAATGAAATTGAAAATCTGAGCGTTATATTCAAAATTTCAGACTTGGCAAAGTTTGCGAAATATAAACCAACTCCGGAAGAAACGAAATTACATATGGAAAAGGCAATTAATTTCATAAATCTTACTAAAACAGATTCACCTAAAATAAAACTGCAAGATGAATCATAATATACTGTTTGGTTATCCTTGGATGTTGCTTCTTTTACTGGTAATACCCATTTTTATATATTTAAAATTTAGAACGAAAGCTAAGACAAAGGCAGTATCGATACCGAATGTCTCTGCTTTTCAATCTGAAAAAAATTATAAAACATATTTAAGGCCTTTATTATTTTGGATACGTTTGCTTATCCTAGCATTATTAATATTTGCCATGGCAAGACCTAAAGTTATAGGCACCTCGCAAGTTTACCAGAGCGATAAAGGAATAGATATCATGCTGACTGTAGATGTTTCTTTAAGTATGTTAGCAAAGGATTTGAATCCGGATAGATTATCAGCACTTAAAAAAGTAGCGCAGAAATTTGCATTAGAAAGATATGTTGACCGAATCGGGTTAATTGCTTATTCCGGAGAAGCACTTACTATGGTTCCTCTTACGGTAGACAGAAAAATTCTTATTCAACAAATTGAAAATCTAAGGACACAGACATTGGAAGGAGGAACGGCTATAGGGGTGGGCTTAGCTACAGCTGTCAATCATCTTAAAAAAAGTAAGGCAAAAAGTAAAGTAGTTATTTTAATGACAGACGGAGTAAATAATGACGGATATGTAGAGCCTACTGTTGCAGCAGATATTGCAGCTGCTGAAGGAATTAAAGTCTATACCATAGGTATCGGTACTAATGGCTACGCATTATTTCCTACTCAAATAGACCGCTTTACCGGAAAAATTTATTTTGAAAAACAAAAAGTGGAAATTGATGAAGATTTATTAAAGAAAATAGCCCAAAAAACAGGCGGAGCCTATTTTAGAGCTACTGACTCGGAAAGTCTTCAAAATATTTACAATAGAATCAATAAATTAGAAAAATCAGATATAAATGATTTAAAATATTATAATTACAAAGAGAAATATAGAATATTTCTATTTCCAGCATTAATACTTTTGTTACTAGAATTATTCTTAAGAGGCTTTGTAGTTAGAAGTATAAATTAAAAAGATATTATGAATTGGCAGTTTGAGAAAATATCATATTTTTATTTATTGTTATTCATACCCTTTCTATTATGGAGATTACTATATCTCATAAAATGGAAAAAGTCCAAAATAAATCAATTTGCTGAACCAATTTTTCAAAAAATGATTTTTGGAAAGGAAAATTATTCAAAATTTATTTTAAGTAATATAGGAATAATTATAGCATATATCCTGATGATTTTAGGATTAGCTAACTTTTTAGGAGGAACAGAGAAAAAAGAAGTAAAGAGTGAAGGAATTGATTTGGTTTTCGTAATAGATGTTTCCAAATCCATGAATGCAGAAGATATAGCTCCTTCGAGATTGGAAAAAGCCAAAAAAATTGTTTGTGATTTTTTATCTAAACTAGGTGGGGATCGAGTAGGGATAGTAGCATTTGCAGGAAATTCCTATCCCATTATGCCTTTATCCAGTGATTATAGCGTTGCTCAGCTCTACTTAAATGGTATTGATACTAATCTTATTACAACCCAGGGAACAAATATAGCAGATGCCGTTTTAAAAGCTTCCACTCTTTTATCTCAAACCTCCAATACATCCAAAGTAATTTTTATAATATCTGACGGAGAAGCCCACGAAGGAGACGTTAAACGGGCAATAAATACGGCAAAGAAAAATAAAATTTCCATATTTTCCGTAGGGGTAGGTACAACTCAAGGAGCCCCCATTCCTTTATTTTATGAAGGTAAATATTCAGAATACAAAAAAGATGATAATGGGGATATTGTATTAACGAAATTGCAAGAAAGTACATTAAAACAATTGGCAGCAGGAACCGGAGGTAAATATTTCTATGGCGGTCATAATACAAAAGATGTTGTTACTAAGTTATTTAAATCCATGTCCACCTTAGACAAAACTAACCAATCCGTAAGTATTAATTACGACACAAAACAGTATTTTCATTATTTTATAGGAGCCGCATTTTTAGTTATTTTTATTGTTTCTTTAACAAATTATAGGAGAGATTTTATGATTTAATCTTAGTATCTTTGTTAAAATGTATTTAAAAAATAAATATTTAGTTATAATTTTTATTTCACTAATAAATATTTTTCAAGCTCAGACGAAAGCATCAAGAAAGCATTTATTAGAGGGTAATAATAAATATTTGGCTGAATCTTATAAGGATGCAGCAGCTAATTATTTATATTCGATACAAGACGGAGAAGATTCATATAGATCTAATTACAATTTAGGAAATGCCATGTATAAACTAAAAAAATATGATGACGCATTGATTCAATATGAAAAATCACTCCAATTGGCAGCAAATCAATCGGAAAAAGCCAATGCTTTATTCAATATGGGAAACAGCTATTTTCAAAAAGGAGAATATGAAAAAGCAGCTGAAGCTTATAAAAATACTTTGAAATTAAATCCGAAAGATGATAAGGCAAGGTATAATTATACGATGTCAAAACAAAAAGTAAAAGAAGCTCAACAAAAACAAGAAGAGCAAAATTTCAAAGATCAAGATAAGAACCAAGGAGATAAAGAAGATAAAAAGGATAATTCTCAGCAAAATGGAAAAGATCAGCAGAATTCATCCAATGCTAAAGAAGATAAAACAGATAATTCAACCGATAAAAAAGATAAAGACAATTCTGTAAATCATAAAGAAACACAGCCCAATCAAAATGAAAAAAATTCAATAAATAATCAGAAATCACAAGCAGATACAAATAATGCTAATCTGTCAGATGCCTCTAATCAACATTATGAAAATATTTTAGGAGCAATGGAAGAACAAGAAAAAAGAGCGCATCAAAAGATTATTAATAAAAGAGCTAATTCAAATCAAGGACAAAGTAGCAAAGATTGGTGATGAAGAAATATGTAATACTCTTTTTACTTATCTTTTTAAGAGGAATTTGGGCAAAAGCTCAGGTTTCTTTTCAACTCATACCCCAAAAAAATGAGGTAGGAGTCAACGAACCTGTACGCCTACAATTTTTACTTTCCATTAAAAATGAAGAAATTAAAAATATGGGGCGTTTAAAATTACCTTCTTTTTCAAATACGCAGGTAATTGGCAGGCAGGTAATTCAGAACCAAGGCTTTGATGATGAAGGGAATAGTGTTTTCGAATATGGAATTGAAATTATATTAAGAGCTGTTAAAAAGGGGAATATCCGTATAGATGCCGCACAAATAACTGTTAATAATAGGAAATATGAGACCAAGCCCACCGTAATAATTGTGTCGGGAAATCCTAGTGGAAGTGAAGATGACACAGCTTTTAATTCAAAATTGGGTGAAGTATTTCTTAAATTTAAAGTATCAGAAAAGAATCCGTATCAAAATGAAGGGGTAGTTGCGAATTTAAAATTTTATACTCGAAGGATTGAATTACTCAATAGTATGACCAATCTGGTTTCTCCGGATTGGCAGGGGGTATTTGTACAGCCGGTAAAAGAAAGAAGCAATACCTACGAACAGGAAATAATTAATGGAGAATCCTATTTTTCAAGAGTTATAGGAACTTATGTTATGTTTCCTACTCAATCGGGAACTCTTGTCATAAATCCATTTACCTTAACATTAACAATTCCGGATGGATTTTTTGATGAACACGACTTAAATATTAAATCGGCACCGGTTACATTACAAGTTAAGAGACTTCCAGATAATGCTCCAAAAGATTTTCATGGGCTGGTAGGTCAATTTACTATTAGGGCTTCAGCAAACAAAAAAGATTTACAAGCAGAAGAAGCAGTAACTGTAAATGTAGAAATAAATGGTAAGGGAAATCTTACGCTTCTTAAATCTCCCGGACTTCTAATATCTGATGATATAGAACAATATACCCCTAAAAGTAAATTTGATTCAGAGGCAACCTTACAAGGCATAAAAGGAAAATTAAATACGTCTACCATATTAGTTCCTCAAAAAGAAGGTACTTATAATATAAATGTAGAATCAGTTAGCTATTTTGATCCCATAGATGAAAAATATAAAAGTTTAATTGTACAGCCAATTCCCATTAAAGTATCAGCTAATACTTTAGCAAAAAATGATGATAAAACCGGTACGGACATCAGAAAGGACACGAGTGATGTCAACCAATATGATCCCAAATCTGCCATTAAAAATAAGGTCACTGAAGTATTGAAAAGAGACCATAACAGCTTAGGAAAAATATTGATAATTATATTATTTACAGGAGTTTTATCAATTATAGTTATTCTGGTAATTTGTATATTAATAATAAAAAGAAATAAAAAAAATAAGCTAAAAAAACAAGAGGAAGAACAATCGTTTGATTCATTAAATAAAGAAAAAAAATTTTCATCACGTATTTTACCTTATACAAGCTCTAATATTACTAATGATTTTAAAAATGAATTATCACAATTAAATCATTTAGCACAAGAAGGAACAGATAAAAAAGAATTTTATATTCTTTTAGAAAAGACTTTGATAGAAGCAGCAAAACAATATTTAAATTTAGAAAAAGATAGTTTTGTTTCTACTTCAGATTTAGAAGATGAATTAGCTCAGAGATTAGGAGATGAAATTTCAGAAGAATGGAAGAATATGGTTATTCAATCTCAAATTGAACGATATTCAAGCGTAACAGAACAAGAATCCCTTGAATCTGTGTATACTAAAGCTAAAGACTTAATTAAGAAATTAAATATAAAAAAATAGAGCGCCTAAAAACTTTTTAGGAAATTTAATTAACAAAATTCTTTAAAAATATAATTTTACTATGCCTTTACATTTTTCTATCCAGGAAATAGCAAGTTGTTTTATGGTTTTATTTGCCATTATAGATATTTTTGGCAGTGTTCCCGTAATAGTAAGCATAAAAAGTAAAGTCGGTTATCTTCAGGCTAAAAAAACAACATTGGTTGCTTGTGCAATCATGATATCCTTTTTGTTCGTTGGTGATAAATTACTAAAACTTATAGGAATTGATGTATATTCATTTGCTGTAGCAGGTGCTTTAGTTTTATTTGTTATTGCACTGGAAATGATTTTGGGCATTGAAATTAATAAAATCGATGAGCCGCATTCTGCTTCCATAATTCCTTTGGCATTTCCTTTAATAGCAGGAGCAGGAGCTTTAACCGCCGTGTTGGCTTTAAAAGCAGAATATCATACGGAAAATATTATCATAGCCATACTTCTTAATATGGTAGTCGTATATTTAGTATTAAGATATTCGGGTAAATTAGAACAAATTTTAGGACAAGGAGTAATTTCAATTATGAAAAAAGTTTTCGGTATTATCTTATTAGCTATTTCCATTAAGTTATTTACTGCAAACATAACCTCTTTGTTAGAAAAAGTATCTCCTTAAAAAATAAGATATCATTTTGTATATTTGTAAAAATATAAAGATGAAATATTTTTTAAATCTTACTCTTTTAGCTTTTGTCCTCTTAATAATTTTTAATGCAACGCGAATTAATTATAGTTATGGGATAACTACCGATCCAAACGATAAATATTTTTATTCAATTTTATTTGCTATTGTAGGCATTTTAATAGTATTCATAATAAAAGGACTAAAAAAATTATCCCAAACCAAATAAATTAATCAGAAGATTTAATTTTTTCAAGCAATTTTAAATAACAACTCTCCAATTCTTTATAGGCAGGTATTTTTTTGTCTTTACCATTATAGACAATCATTAGTAAATGAGATGTTGTAAAAGTGTTGTTTAGCTCATTTTTATGCAAGCGGAAACATTCACGCAAAAGTCTTTTTACCCGATTTCTATCCACTGCATGTTTAAAAATTTTTTTAGAAACGGACACTCCAACCTTATGGGTTACCAAAAATTCAGGAGAAGGACAATAAACCATAGCTAAAGGATATTTTTTATTCCACGTCCCTTTTTCAAACAAATATTTTATAAGCTTATATCCTTTTAAATGTTCTTCTTTCGTATACTTTTGGTTCATATAATATGCATTTCATCACAATACCATTTCCAAAGATGATATTATTGAGACTTTTGATTACATAAAATTTCAAGAAATATTTTGTCAAAGATAGGGCATTTGTAATAATCATAAACATTAATTAATTTTGTATAACAATAAAAACTAATATAAAATATGTATCCAGAAGAAATGGTTGCGCCAATGAAAGCGCAATTAACAAATAAAGGTTTTGAAGATTTAAACACATCAGAAAAAGTAGAAGAAGCCTTAAAAAGACCCGGTACAACCTTATTAATAATTAATTCCGTTTGTGGATGTGCTGCCGGAGGAGCTCGTCCCGGAGTAATATTATCTGTAGAAGGCGAAGGAAAAAAACCGGATCATTTAACTACTTCATTTGCAGGATTTGATGTGGATGCAGTTAAAACCGCTAGAGAACATCTTGCCCCTTTTCCACCTTCATCTCCGTCCATAGCACTTTTTAAAGATGGAGAATTAGTTCATTTTCTAGAAAGACATCATATTGAAGGTCATTCTCCGGAAATAATTGCTGAAAATTTAAAACAAGCATACGCTGAATTTTGCTAACATGTCTTTAAACGAAGAACAAATACAATCCCTTTCCGAAAAAATCGTTGAAAAATTAAAAACGGTTTACGATCCTGAAATTCCCGTGGATGTTTATGAACTAGGATTGATTTATGATATTCAGATTAGTACAGAAGGAGACGTGGAAATATTGATGACCTTGACAACCCCTAATTGTCCCGTGGCAGAAACATTACCCATGGAAGTAGAAGAAAAAATCACTACTATAGATGAAGTAAAAGAAGTAAATGTAAAAATTACTTTCGAACCAACCTGGGATAAAGATATGATGAGCGAAGAAGCTAAATTTAATTTAGGACTTTTATAGCATCATAAGACAAAAGCTAAGTAACTAAACTCTAGTAAGTAAATGATAGTAAAGGACAGATTTAATTATATTAATCTGTCCTTTTTTCCTAAATTTAAAAAAGTAGTGGAATTGAATAAATTTAAGTGATAATAGAAAAGTGAAATTAGAGATTATGTTGAAATTGAAAGCAAATGGTTTAAAAATTTATACAACTTTAACTCAATAAATACTATCATCTCAATTCACCGGTAAATAATTACATTTGTTAAATATAAGATTGATCTCATGAGATTATTTATAGGAGAGATATATCCGAATGAAGTACAACTAAGGGAAGAAGAAGAACACCATATAGTAAGAGTGTTGCGAATGAAAGAAGGAGATATGGTCTATGTGACTAATGGAAAAGGAGCATTAATAAAAGGACAATTACTAATAACAGGAAAGAAGGTTAAGGTTCAAATAATTGAAACTTTCCCCCATTCAAATAGAGGACAAAATGGATTACATATTGCTATTGCTCCAACTAAAAATATAGACAGATTTGAGTTTTTTGTAGAAAAAGCAGTTGAATTAGGAGTATCTAAAATTACCCCACTTTTATGTACTAATTCAGAGAGAAAGGTTTTAAATACGGAAAAAATCAAGAAACAAATTGAAACCGCCTGTAAACAATCTTTGAGAATAAATTTTCCTGAACTCTATCCATTGACACCTTTGAAGGATTTTATACAATCTTCGAATACAAAATTATACCTTACCCATTGTTATAAAGAATATGAGAAGATCACTTTAAACGAAACGTTAAACAGAGAAAAAGAAATAACCTTGATGGTTGGACCGGAAGGAGATTTTTCTAAAAAAGAAGTAGAAGAGCTTTATTCTTTAGGCTCTACAGGGGTTAGTTTAGGAGCAAATCGTTTGAGGACAGAAACTGCCGGAATTTACATTGCCTCCAGTTATTATTTTTTTCACAACCAACCATAAACAGAATCATTAAAAATTATATGATCAATTTTTTATTGATTATAATTTTAATTAAAATGTTATGACCTATAAAATTAAGTTTTAAGTTCATTGTTGTAAATGAACCAAATAATCAACAATAATTTGAACCGAATCAGGTTTACTAAAAACATATTCGCGAGCCCTTTCACCCATTCTATACCTTTTATTTGTATCTGTAAGTAATTCAACGAGTTCTTCATTAAATTCATTTTGATTGTGAATTACTTTTGCTCCTCCACACTGGATTAATTCTACGGCCTCGATAAATTTATCATAAATGGGTCCGAATAAAACAGGAGAAGCAAAAACAGCGGGCTCCAATACGTTGTGTACTCCTTCTTTACCAAATGCACCTCCCACATAAGAAATATCGGCATAGGAATAAACTTTCGTCAATATACCAACCGTATCTAAAATTAGGACTTGATAGTCCGCAGGATGGGTGTGACTTAATTCTGAAAATAATACCGTTTTAGGTAATAACTCCGCTTTTAATTTCTGAAAATATTCATGATTCATATTATGTGGAGCTATAAGTATCTTACAATTCATAAAGAAAGAAGAATTAATAAAGTTTTTTAACAGCGTATCATCTTCTTTCCATGTACTTCCTGCAACAATTAAGGTGTTAGTTCCTTTAAACAAAGACAACCAGCTTAAGTGGTTATTCTGTTTACTTAACATTTTAACTCTGTCAAAACGTGTATCCCCTGAAACCGTTACTTGTTGAATGCCGATGGAATTCAATAATTTTTTTGAATTTTCATCCTGTACAAAAAAATGAGTTACTTTCTTTAAAATCGATACAAACCATTTTCCGTTAGGCTTAAAATATATCTGGTCTTGACGAAAAATACTTGAGATAAATAAAGTAGGTATTTTTTTTGCCGCAAGAGCTTGCAATATATGATACCAAAAATCATACTTTACAAAAATAGCATAGTTTGGATGTAAGAGTTCAATTAACTGATTGGCATTTGATGGAGTATCTAAGGGAATGTAAAATATAAGATCGGCTATGCAATTATTTTTAACCACTTCATATCCGGAAGGAGAAAAAAAACTAATAGCAAATTTATGTTTTGGAAATTTTTTCTTTAAAGCAGTTAACACAGGAAGTCCTTGTTCATATTCACCAAGAGATGATGCATGCATCCAAATCACTTGATCCGTTGGTGAAATTTTATTTTGTATTTCCGAGAAGACATGAGTCCTTCCTTGTACCCAAAGTCTTGCTTTAGGATGAAATAAAGAAGCAATCTTCATTCCTGCTCCCATGAGTTTAATGCCGAAAGAATATAAAAATGAATTCAAAATTTATCTGTTACTGTTATTTAAAAATTTAACTTTTTTCAAAACACTAGTTTAAAAAGAATTGCCTTAATTCAATTAAGGCAATTTTTATTCATATTTGAGTTGAAAAATAAATTAATATTTGAAAATAGTACAAATATCTGTTCGATAAAAAGTACTATAGATTAGTTAGTAAGCTCTTGCAAATAAGACTCTTCTTTTGGAAGGATTCCCTGAATATATACATACTCCCTCTTCCTCTTTAGCATCTAAAGGGATGCAACGAATGGTTGCTTTCGTTTCAGCTTTTATTTTTTCTTCCACTTCTAACGAACCATCCCAATGAGCAGAAATAAATCCGCCTTTTTCGTCCAATACTTTTTTAAATTCTTCGTAAGAATTTACTTCGGTAATTAAAGAATCTCTGTGTGATTTTGCTTTATTGAAAATATTTTGTTGAATTTCTTTCAATAAATCTTGAATATGTTCAGCTAAACCATCTACAGAATGTTGATGCTTTTCTAAAGTATCTCTTCGAGCTATTTCAACTTGTTTATTTTCAAGATCCTTAGGGCCAATGGTAACTCGAACCGGTATGCCTTTTAACTCATATTCATTAAATTTCCAACCCGGTTTATATTCAGTTCTATCATCAAATTTAACACTAATTCCCAACTTTTTAAGTTGAAAGATAAGAGCATCTGCTAATTCAGAAATTGCATTTAATTGTTCTTCATTTCTATGAATAGGTACAATAACTACTTGGATTGGAGCTATATTGGGAGGAAGTACTAATCCATGGTCATCGGAATGAGACATGATTAAAGCTCCGATTAGACGTGTAGATACTCCCCAAGAGGTAGCCCAAACATATTCTTGTTTACCCTCTTTTGATTGATATTTCACATCAAATGCTTTGGCAAAATTCTGACCTAAAAAATGAGAAGTTCCGGCTTGTAACGCTTTACCATCTTGCATCATAGTTTCAATACAGTAGGTTTCTTCAGCACCTGCAAATCTTTCCGCAGGAGATTTTACCCCTTGAATTACTGGAATACCCATAAAGTTTTCAACAAAATCGGTATAAACATTTAACATTCTTTCAGCTTCTTCAATAGCCTCTTCTTTGGATACATGGGCGGTGTGTCCTTCTTGCCATAAAAATTCAGCAGTTCTTAAAAACAATCGGGTTCTCATTTCCCAACGAACTACATTAGCCCATTGATTAATTAAAATAGGTAAATCCCTATGAGATTTAATCCAGTTTTTATAAGTATTCCAAATTATGGTTTCAGAAGTTGGCCGAACAATCAATTCTTCCTCCAATTTGGCATCCGGGTCAACAATCACTCCCTTTCCGTCAGGAGAATTTTTTAATCGATAATGAGTAACCACAGCACATTCTTTGGCAAAACCTTCCACATGATCCGATTCTTTAGACAGATAAGATTTAGGAATAAACAAAGGAAAATAGGCATTTTCATGTCCGGTATCTTTAAACATTTGATCTAATTGACGTTGCATTTTTTCCCAAATAGCATATCCATAAGGTTTTATAACCATACATCCTCTAACCCCGGAATTTTCAGCCATATCGGCTTTTATTACCAGTTCGTTATACCATTTACTGTAATCTTCTTCTCTTGATGTAAGTGTTGCCATAATGCTTTTCTACTGTTTTTAAACTTTTCTGTAATTATAACTGTCATAATTCTTAAGATACTTTGTCACATTACTATTGCAGCAAAATAGGTATTTCTTAATTGGTACGACTTTTGCGAATTTAAAATGATTCAAGAACAAAATTATAATAAATATATAAACTACTAAAAAAATATCATGAAGAATATCAGTTGTAATTTAGGACGAGTTTTCATGAAAGTTGGTACTCTCTTATGGGTGTCGGTTTTTTTAACATCATGTTATGTCGGCCAATCTTCATATGCCGGTGAGGATAGTGTATATTATTCAAATAAGACTCGAAAAAATAATAAACAAAAGTCTTATGATTACGTATATGATGAGGGTACAAGCTCATCCAATTCATATTCAGACAGTCAAGTAAGAATAGGTAAAAAATATATTGATCCAACTTCTAATGCCAGTGATTTATTATACGACGATGATTATAACAAAAGTGATGCTTCTTCCAATACTGTCAATCGCTACAGTGATGATATCAATCAATCCTATTCCAATAATTATAACAGAGACGGTTGGGGAGATGATGGCGGAACTGTAGTTAATAATTATTATTACGGAGGTTACAGTCCTTATTATTCTTATTATTGGGGCGCCCCATATTGGGGATGGAGAAGTTATTGGAGCCCCTATTATGGATGGAATTGGGGCGTTTCAGTAGGCTGGGGCTGGGGATGGTCCGGCTGGGGATGGGATTATCCTTCATATTGGGGTCCATCTTGGGGTTGGAATTATCCGGGTTATTGGAGACCTCATCACCATTATTGGGATAATGGTTGGTGTTGTTCAAGATATTATGCCAATTACGGATCAAGGTCTTCCTATTTGAATAGTTCAAGAGGAAACTCATATATTTCAAGATCTTATGGAACATCTCGTTCAAGACAAATACAAGACATTCAAAGACAAAATAGTAGAAATACCATCATTTCGGGAAGCCGAAGCAATGGGATAAGTAATTCAAGAATCAATAGAGGTTCTACATCTACTATTTCAAGAAACAATGAAAGTGGAAGAAACGGTTCAATTATAGGCGGCTCAAGAGCTAATGCAGCAGTTGTTACTCCCGAAAATTCAAGAAACAATTCCGGGGCTGTAATTGGAGGCTCAAGAAATAATACGATAACTAATTCAGAAGGATCAAGATCCACAGGCGTCATTAGAGGCTCCAGAAATAGTGTAGGTACATTGGAAGGATCAAGAAATCAAGTGGGGATCGGAAATTCCGGAACCGGAAGAGAATCATCCAATTCAGGTACAATAAGAGGATCTAGAAACAGTACAGGAATTATGGGAGGATCCAGAAATTACGAATCAGGTTCTTCTAGAATATCTTCACCAAACTATCAAACCCCAAGTTCAAGCAGTCGCGAAAGTTCTCGCGGATCTATAATTGGAGGAGGTAATCGAGGCTTTGGAGGAGGTTCCATAAGTAGTGGCAGCCGTGGCGGCTTTGGAGGAGGCTCCTTGGGAGGTGGTCGCGGAGGCGTAATAGGTGGTAGAAGATAATATATAATAATATAACTCAAATTATGAACAAGAAATTATTATACGGTTTTATCCTTTCATCCATGGTTTTGATAGGTAAATCACAAACCAATAGATTTTATCCCAATGATGTATCCGATGCTTTTACTATTTTTGGTGATAATTCCAATAATACAACAGGTACTGCCAGATATATAGGTATGGGGGGATCTATGGGAGCTTTAGGAGGTGATCTTAGTGCCGTTGAAATAAACCCTGCCGGTCTAGGTATTTTTAGAAATTCTGTAGCGAATATTTCAATGAGTATCTTATCGAATAAAAATAAAGCTACTATGGGCAACGGAGTAAATTCCAATACCGATACCAATTTTAATGTTCCCGGTGCCGGAGTTGCATTGGCTTTAGGTGATGAAGCAGATATATTTAAAGTAAACGTTGGAGTAAACTTTTCTTATCAAAGAGTAGATAACGACGTAAATTTTTCCAGAAATACCAAATTAAATTATTTATATCCTAATAAAGATAATGTAGATCAACTTTATGAAATGGTCAATTATGATCAGTATACCAATGGATATAAATCAAAAATGAAATTCAGTTTGGCAACCAATTACATGGATAGATTATATTTCGGTATTGGATTAGATTGGCATTATTTAAATATTGATCGCAATTCTGAATATGGTCATAGAAACACAGTAGATGGGGAATATATGAAATTCAATGAGCAATTAACGCCTTATAGTCAAGAAGCCAACGGTTTCGGATTAAATGTTGGGGTAATCGGTAAAATTACACCTGAGATTCGTTTAGGGGCTGCCTATCATTCTCCTATTTGGTGGTCTGATATGGATGATTACCGATGGATATATGGATACGATGATAAAGGACAATTCGTAGAAGATTATGTTTATTATGATCATTATAAAAATGTATCTCCCGGAAAATTGGTATTAAGTGGCGCTTTTGCTTCCAATATCGTTGATGATGATAATTCCTTGGCCTTCAATTTTGATTTTATTAATTACTTTAATAAAGACATGGAATTTAAAGGAGATGTTGACTATAGGTTAAATAATAATTTTGTTAATGACTACGTAAGAAATTCCCAAGAATACCGCGCAGGTATCGAATACAGGTTTAGAGAATTAAAATTACGAGCCGGTTACGCTTATGCTTCTTCTCCGGTTAAAAGTAATTCTATATCAGGAATATGGGATACAAACAGCGATCCTGTATTTGTAAAAAATTACTTGGCAGGTGAAAAAAATAAATTGTCTTTTGGAGCCGGATATGATATTGGTCAATTTTTTGTGGACCTAGGATATCAATATATTAAAACAGATTATCGCACAACCCTTTCCGGTGACTTTTATACGGTAGGTGGATCCAATCTTGCAATAAGTTTAGATAAACCGTATTTAGGAAAAGTTAATAATATCCAAAATAATTTTGTATTAACTTTGGGTATGAGGTTTTAAAAATATATTCACAATAAAAAATCCTAACAAAAGTTAGGATTTTTTTTATTTATTTTTGAGTAAATCTCTGATTTCAGTTAATAATTCTTCTTGAGAAGGTGGTTTAGGTGTGTTATCTTGTTCTTTTTTCTCTTCGTCTTTCTTATTAAGCCTATTGATCACTTTTATCATCATAAATAAACAAAAAGCAATAATTAAAAATGATAGACAAGTGGATAAAAAGTTACCATATTTAATAGCTGTTCCCGGAATGGTTAATTTAGCCAAATCGGTCAAATCAGCCATCTTTAATGCAGGAGTGAGAACAAGAGGGGTGATAATATCTTCAACTAAAGACGTGATAATCTGGTTAAATGCGCCCCCGATAATTACACCGACAGCCATGTCAACCACATTTCCCCTTAGGGCAAATTCTTTAAATTCTTTTATTAAACTCATAAATAATAATTTTAATTATAATTGCAAAAATAAATTAAATTTCAAATTAACATAATATATGCTGATTTGGTTAGGTTTCAAATACTATTCCGAAATTTTCATCAAATAATAAAATACCGTCCCTTTTCTCCTGAGATTCGGGAACTGTAAATCCTTTTATTTTTGTTGTTTTACCTTTACCTATTAGATCTGATATTTGTTTTAAAGTTAATTTTTTGCCGAATATTTCAAAAGGTATAGTAAAACTGCAATTTTTAAAATCAGAACAGCCGTATGCAGATTTTCCTTTTATCAATTTATGAGTTTTACATTTTGGACAGAATAAATCTTCTACAGGTCGTAGGGGTGTGGTTTGCTTTTTAGATTTTTCGTTTATTTGAGTATTTTCTTTCTCTTGTATGGATATTCGTCTATATTGACTGTTTTTAACTTCTTGGGTTAGGTCGGTTACCATTTCGATAAGTTCCTTTTTAAAAAGATCGGAAGAATATTCTCCTTTTTCAATGAGTCTGAGTTTTTTTTCCCAGAGACCTGTAAGCTCCACGCTTTTTAAAATTTCGCTTTGTATCGTGTCGATCAGATCCATTCCCGTTGAGGTGGCATAAATATTTTTTCTTTTTTTCTCGATATACTTTCTGTGTAGTAAAGTTTCAATAATATTTGCTCGAGTAGAAGGACGTCCAATACCATTATCTTTCATTACTTCCCTCATCTCTTCATCATCTACTTGTTTACCGGCGGTTTCCATACTTCTTAATAAAGTAGCCTCGGTGAAATATTTAGGAGGTGTAGTTTTTCCTTGATGAATGAATGGATCGTGAGGACCGCTTTCTCCAACTTCAAAAACCGGAATTAAATTTTCCTCTTTTTCATTTTTTTTATCTTTTTCATAGATGATTCTCCATCCCGGTTCCAAAATTTGTTTACCGCTTGCTTTAAAGGGTACTTCACCAACTTTTGAAGTTACCAAAGTATTGGAAATTTTACATTCAGGATAAAATACGGCAATAAATCTTCGGGCAACAAGATCATAAATCTTTTTTTCATCAGTCGAAATACCTTCGGGTAAAATATCGGTAGGTATAATAGCATGATGATCCGTAACTTTAGTGTCATCGAAAACAGCTTTCGATTTTGGAATCGGATTTTCTAAAAGAGGAGCAATAAGATTTTCATAATATTTCATGCCGGAAAGAATTCCGTAGATCTTAGGATATAAGTCTTCCGAAAGATAAGTGGTATCAACCCGAGGATAGGTAACGAATTTCTTTTCATAGAGGCTTTGAATGTATTTTAAAGTATTATCAGCAGAATAACCGTACTTTTTATTTGCCTCTACTTGTAGAGAAGTCAAATCAAATAAACGAGGATTCTTTTCTTTTCCCTCTTTCTTCTCGAAAGAAACTATTTCAAAAGGATATTTCTGTAAATATTCTAATCCTTTTTTAGCTCGGTCTTCGCTCTTCAATCGGTCGATATCAGCAATGAATTCCACATTCTTATACATGGTTTTTAATTCCCAGTATTCCTCAATAACAAAAGAATCAATTTCTTTTTGTCGTTGTACTATCATTGCCAACGTTGGCGTTTGAACTCTACCGATTGATAACAAAGTTTTGTTTATGGCAAATTTTTTAGTAAAAAGTCGGGTAGCATTTATTCCCAAAAGCCAATCGCCGATTGCGCGGGCACTTCCGGCAGCATATAAATTTTCATATTGGGAAGAATCCTTAAGGTTTTCAAATCCCTCTTTTATAGACTGTTCTGTAAGAGATGATATCCATAATCGTTTTACAGGAACTTTACATTTTGCTTTAAGCAATACCCACCGTTGGATCAATTCACCTTCCTGTCCGGCATCCCCGCAATTGATTACCTCTTCACATTCAGCAACGAGGCTTTCTATTACTTTGAATTGTTTTTTCACCCCTTTGTTGGAAATAAGCTTAATCCCAAAATTAGACGGAATGATAGGAAGGTCTTCCAAATACCAATACTTCCAGTTCGGGTTATAATCGTGAGGCTCTTTTAAGGTACACAAATGACCAAAAGTCCAGGTAACTTGATAACCGTTTCCCTGGTAAAATCCGTCTTTTCTCTCTTTTGCCCCTACAATTTGAGCAATATCTTTAGCGACGCTTGGTTTTTCAGCTATACATACAATCATTACTGATGGAAGGATTTTTCCTGCAAAATTGCAATTTTTTAAGTATACTAAGTAATTGATCTTTTAAAAAAGGTCGGATTAGCATTTGAATAATTTATGATTTGAAAACAATATTTGATATTAATTATAAAAATTATATTCAAAATTTTTTCCAAAGAACAGTTGAAATCGCATTAAATTTATAGTAAAATAAATAAAAGTTTAAAAGATGTTTTTAGCATTAATAGTTTAAATTTGTGAAATTATGCTTAATCCAGTATCATTTGTAGCATTGAATCATAATCAGAGAATTTTACAAATAAGTCTATATGTTAGAAGTTAAGAATCTATGTTTTTCATACACTAAAGATAAAAAAATAATTGAATCTCTTTCTTTCTCTTTAAAGCAAGGAAATATGCTGGCACTTGTAGGAGAAAGTGGAAGCGGTAAAAGTACCATTTTAAAGTTAGTTTATGGTTTGTTGGAATGGGAGAGTGGAGAAGTTATTTATAGAGGAAAAAAATTAGCAGGATTTAAAGGAAATTTAGTTCCCGGAGAACCTGAATTTAAATATTTGGAACAAGATTTCGGGCTTATGCCCTATGCAACCGTTGGAGAAAATGTGGGTAAATTCCTTTCTAATATAGATTTGAAAGAAAAGCAAAACAGAATTATGTTTTTGCTCGATTTAGTGGGCATGGCGGATTATCTAGATGAAAAACCTATCTCACTAAGCGGAGGACAGAAACAAAGAGTAGCATTGGCGAAAGCCTTAGCTCAAACTCCTTCAGTATTGTTATTAGACGAACCATTTTCTCAAGTCGATACTTTTAAGAAAAATATACTAAAAAGAGCTGTTTTTGATTTTGCTAAAGAAAATAATATTTCCATTATTTTAGCCACCCATGAAATAGAAGACGCTTTGGCATATGCAGATGAAATGATGATTGTTAAAGAAGGTAAAATTATACGACAAGGCAATCCTCATGATATATATCGAAATCCCGAAAATACCTATGTTGCCAATTTATTTGGTGAAAATACCATTTTAAAAAGATCAGATTTTCCGAACCTGTTTGAAGATTTAGTAGAAGATGAAATTCTAATTTATCCACATCAATTTATAATTTCTCAATCGGGTATTCCTGTAAAAGTAATAAGAAGCTATTTTATGGGCAGTCATTATCTCGTGGAAAGTATTTCAAAATTTAAAAGATTTTGGTTTATTAGTGATGAATCATTACCGATTGGCAAAGGGTGTTTTTTACAATTTTATGAATATCAGAAATTATTGGATAATAAATTTAATTAACTAATAGTTAAAAATCTCATTATAGATTTACCAAATAATCGTTATTGCTTAGCCACTTAGTATAATAGGTTGAATTTCCTATTAATTATACTTTAAAAATAATGATTCTAAAAGCAATATTGTTTTAAATACTCAGTAATAAGGATAAAAAAATAATAAAATGTATGAATTTTGTTACAAAACGATGATATTTTTAGTTGTTGATTTTTTAAGTGCATTTAATAACAGTATATTTGTATAAATCAATTTAATATGAAAAGAATATTATTTACTTCTTCTTTCTCAATTCCGGATGATTATGAGCAGGAATATGAAATTGATTATATTCCTTTTATATATGTAGAAATCTATCCTTATTATGAATTTATTAAGCAAATTCCTTTAGATGTTGATTCGTTTATTGTAACCAGTAAAAATTCTGCAAAAGCGATCAAGGATATTGAACTGGAAGGTAAATTTTTTGTAGTAGGAAAAAGTACCGCAAAAGAATTATACGGACAGAACAGAGATATTGCATTTATAACCAATTATGCTGAAGATTTGTTGGAAAGAATGCTGGAAACAGATATAAAAAAATATGTTTTTTTTAAAGGAAATTTGTCGCTCACCATTTTACCGGACGCTTTACGTAAAAATGGAGTGGAAGTTGTTGGAATAGAATGTTATAAAACCCTTTTAACTCCTCATAAAATAGATAAGCAATATGATGCTATTGTTTTTACAAGTCCTTCTGCAGTAAGATCTTTTAGTTCCATGAATGAGATTCCGCAGGAAACTATTATATTTACAAGCGGTAAAACCACCGCTGAAACGGTTAGTACACTGGGAGAATACAAAATATATTATCCGGAAGATACAACAAAAGAATCCTTACTTGAACTAATAAAAAAGAAAATAAATGATTAAAAATACTTTATTTCTGGATGCTTTAAAAGGTAAACATGTCGAACGTCCGCCAGTGTGGATGATGCGTCAAGCTGGTAGATTTTTACCTGAATTTAGAGCTTTACGAGATAAGTATGATTTTTTTACCCGTTGTCAAACTCCTGAATTGGCAGCAGAAATAACTCTAATGCCTGTAAAAAGGTTTCCAATAGATGCGGCTATTTTATTTTCAGACATTTTAGTAGTTCCTCAAGCCATGGGATTGAATTTTGAAATGAAGGAATCCGTAGGCCCCTATTTGGAAAATCCTATCACTTATGAATCTGATATTGATAGATTGCAAAATCCTCCGATTGAAGAAAGTTTAGGATATGTATTGGAAGCTATAACCCTTACCAAAAAACTTCTAAATAATCAAATTCCCTTAATCGGTTTTTCAGGAAGCCCATGGACGATTTTATGCTATGCTGTCGAAGGTAAAGGTTCTAAAACATTTGATAAGGCTAAATCGTTTTGCTTTAAAAATCCAAAACAGGCTCATGTATTACTGCAAAAAATTACAGATTATACCATCCGGTATTTATTAAAAAAAGTTGAATATGGTGTAGATGCCGTACAAATTTTTGATAGTTGGGGAGGCTTGCTATCTCCTAAAGATTATGATGAATTTTCATGGAACTATATAAATCAGATTATTGAATCTTTAGCGCCCAAAGTTCCGGTTATAGTGTTTGGAAAAGGCTGTTGGTATGCACTACAAACCATGTCCCGATCTAAGGCTTCTGCTTTAGGAGTAGATTGGACAATCACGCCTCAAAAAGCTAGAGAATTTACGGGCGGCGTAATTACATTACAAGGAAATTTTGATCCGGCTAAATTGCTGTCTTCTCCTGAAAAAATATATTCTGAAGCACAACAAATGATCCGTGATTTTGGTGTTCAACGATATATAGCCAATTTAGGTCATGGAATTTTACCAAATGTCCCTTTAGAAAATGCTGAGGCATTTATTAGGGCTATTGTGGAATTTAAAGAATAGCAATAAATCGATGAAATCTGTATATTACTTAAATAATAATTAGTTTTTACATAACTTCATAGTTATATCTTTTAGAAAAAATATACCATCATCGAATAAAGATCAGCGGGATTGCATCTATCCTACAACGAAACGTTTTTTTACTTCAAATTGTATAGTTGGTAAATTGTAAATAATTCATACATAGCACTATATGGGCATGATATTTGTAAATTATTTAAATGCCTCTACATCTAAATTATCTGTCTGAGAAGATTTAAAGTTCTCAATTTTTACCCAAAATAACATTTTTAAATTTAATTTTATGAAGAAAATTTTATCAATTTTCGCATTCATTGTGCATGCAATTATTCTTTTTGGACAAGTAGGTATAGGTACAGAAACTCCGGACAGCTCTTCCATTTTAGACATAAAATCATCTAATAAAGGTTTTTTACCTCCTCGAGTAAATATTACTTCTATAAAAGATACCGTTACAATTAAAAAACCTGCAAACGGTTTAATTATTTATGATCCGGATGGATTTACAGAAACAATTAATAACCAAGTTTATACTAGAGAAGCCGGAGTTTATATGTTTAATGGACATGAATGGCAACGCCTTTATTCCAGTAATAACAACAATAGTATTTCGCCTTCAGATGGTAAAAATTTAGTAGGTGTAAAAATAAGCATTAATCAATCGGGGTATGTTCCACTTTCAGGAACTCAATCGTACGGATTATTACTTCAAAATAATTCAGTCGCAGTAAATCCTCAATTTATAAATGGTACTTGGCCCTCACCATCAAGTTCGCCGATAGATATTCTCAGTCCTAAAAATGGAGATTCAGGAACACTACTTTTTGAAAACAAACTGGCTGATCAAGCCAATTTTTTCCGTATTAATTTTGAATATCAAATTTTAAACAGACAACCGATTACTAATGGTATATTTTATGTCTCAATTGTATCAATTGCTACCGGAGAAACGGTTTATTCAGATGCAATTATTGTTCCCGCAGGAACTAATGTCGGCAGCAGTGTAAAATTTCAAATAGCTTTTCCTACACTTTCCGATTCAAATTCAATTAGTCAAGGATATAAGATTATGTTTCAAGCCGATACAGCTTTACCTATATTACCAAATAATCTTGGGGTTAAAATTATTGATATTTTAAGAATCAATTAATTAATAAAAATAGTAGCTGTAAAAAAGGGGATAATTTCTAATTTTATTTATGTAAATATTTTTATAAAATGATACTACAACTATTTTATGTATAATGTGTGTATTTATAGATTTATGATATTAAAAAGTTTATAATAGTAAAAAAGTATCCACTATTATCTATAATTATACATACAAAATGGGTAACTAAAATTTAGAATTTTTATTTTCTAAGGTTTGTTTTAAGTATAGTTCCCGTAAGCCTTTTATGGTATGGAAACGATCATAAATATGAATTTTAGTTGTTAAGGGAGCAAATAGATGGCCGAGTCCTCCGGTAGCTATTACAAAAGTGTCTTCCCCTAATTCTTTATTAATCCGATCAATTAAACCTTCAACCATACTTAAAAAACCAAACACCATTCCACTTTGCATAGATTCTTCCGTGGTTTTACCAAGTACGCTTTTAGGAGTGCGCATTTCAATATCTGAAAGTTGTGCAGTTGCTCCAATTAGAGAATTTAAAGAAGTGATGACACCGGCAGCAATAATTACCCCTTTTATATCTCCGGTTTTATCGACACAAGTTAAAGTTAATGCAGTCCCGAAATCTACGATAATTTTTGTCCCCTTATATTTTTTATAGGCATAATATGCATTGGCATAAAGATCGGTACCCATTTGCGGGGTACTAGACGTTAACTCTGTAGGGGTATTTCTGGTTACTTGAACCGTTTTTATATTATGAAGACGGGTTAGCGATTTTCTTACAGGATATGTTAAATGGGGTACAACGGAGCCTACTGCTATTTCGGTAATATCATTGGGATTAATCCCATAGTTTTGATAAGTCATTTTAAATTGAGAAAATAGCTCATCTTCACTCTTATAAGGTTTAGTATTCATTACCCATGAATTAATACACTCTTCTTCTTGAAATATTCCAAAACGTATATTGCTATTTCCAATGTTTACTACTAAAAGCATATGTATATTTTATTTAGGATAAATATTGTTTTCTCTATTGATGTCTGCCATTCGATAGGTCGCGTCAATTTCAATAGATTTAATTTTTTCAGGTGATACATTCAGACTAAATTCATATTCCTTTTGTGTCCATTTCCAATAAGGTAGATTTTTCTGATTAACTTCAGATTCTTGTTTCTTATAATTATGCATCATATGTAAAGGAATATTATATATTTGTTTAGAACCATCTGAATATGTTACATTAACATCTATCGGCATCGGAAAATTACCCAGATTTTCAAGTGTTACCTTAGTGGTTTTTCCTTCTTTTTCTACGCTTTTAATAGCATAATCAATAGTCCGTGTGGTATAAGTCATATAGTTCCAATACCATTTTAAATCCATGCCTGATATTTTTTGGGCAATATGTATAAAATCCCTGTCGGTAGGATGTTTAAATTTCCATGTTTCAAAGTAATTTTTCATTATTTTGAAAAAAGTTTGTCTACCAACAATATATTCTAATTGCACTAAAAACAACTCGCCTTTAATATAGGCAGCAACACTATAGCCATTATTAGTTAAAAAATGATCGGAAAAAATACCCATTACTTCTTCCTGTCTAGTTTTTATAAATTCTGTGTAAAATTCAACACTATTATAATGAGGGTTTGGATAATTTTTTACATAGTCAGGAAATATTTTAGCCATCATTAAATGTTCTGCATACGAAGTAAATCCTTCATCCATCCAAGCTCTCATACTTTCATTGGAAGCAAGTATATGCTGAAACCAAGAATGAGAGGCTTCATGAAACATCAAATCGGCAAGTCCTTCCAAAGATTTTGCATTTCCCATGATCATAGTACACATCCCATATTCCATGCCACCGTCTCCTCCTTGAATAAAAGAATAGGTTGGATAGGGATAGGCGCCAAAGTTTTCTTTCATAAGAGAAAAGTATTTCTTGATATAAGGTTTAGATTCTTCCCAATAATTGGTTTGCTTAGACTTCTGATAAATCAAATAAATCAAAGGTCCGTTTTTAATAGAGATTGAATCAACTGTATAATCAGGATCGGCAGCCCAGGCAAAATCATGAATATTTTCTGCTTTAAAATGCCAGAATGTTTTATTTTTTTTAACAACCGGTTGAGTATCTGCAAGATATCCTTTAACATCTTTGGGATTTTGGAGAACTCCACCGGCTCCAATAATATAATTTTTATCAATTGCTATCGTTACATCATAATTTCCAAAAACTCCTTGAAATTCTCTTGCGATATAATCAAAGGTATGCCAACCTTCATAATCGTATTCTACTACTTTCGGGTACCATTGGGTCATGGTTAAATCAATGCCTTCGGAATTATTTCTTCCGGCTCTTCGAATAACCGGAGGAATCTGTGAGGTCCATTCCATTTCAAAATGAGTGGTGGTATGGGGTAATATAGGTTTTGCCAATTGAACTTTTAAAATAGTTTCTTCAACAGTAAACGTAACCGGTATACCTTCTTGTTTTAAGGATTTAATTTTTTGATACCCTATTTCATTAGATTTCAACGATGAGATTCGTGATTTCCCTTCACCGGTAATCATTCGTTTGTCAGCAGTCTTATTTAGTTCCTGTAATTTCTGATCCATCATTGAATTTGGTTGAAATGCATTCCAATATAAGTGGAAATAGAAAACAGAAAGTGTGTCTTGGGAATTGTTTGTATAAGTAATTTGTTGATGACCCTTATATTGGTAATTTTTAACATCAACATCAATATTCATTTTATAATCTGCCTGTTGTTGATAGTATTTATTTATTTGTGAATTAGATAGTAATCCTAAGGTTAGGAAACAAATAAAAAATATTTTTTTCATTAAAATTGATTTAACGCAAGTTAAAGATTAATTTTATTAAATAAGCAATAAATTACATTTCAATAATTTTTTAACTTTTGCAGGAATATCCTATCATTTGTGCGTATATTTAAGTTAATGAAATGTTTTATAGTAAGAAAATTATATCCTTAAAAGGAATGTTACTAGTAACGATAAAATAACAAGATATAGTATAAATATTTAAAAATCCCCAAATCATATAATTTGAGGAAAATATAAAGTATTGTTTTAATGCAACTAATTAGAGAATAATAATTTTTCCAAATGTTGAATTTTAAAACTTAATAATTATCATGATAGGAAAGAAGTGATTTTTATGTGTTTTTTTTCTTGTATTTATGATAATTTATACATGTTTATTAAACATTGTCTACTATTTTTATAATATAGTTATAAGATCTTCATTATCTTCCAGTAAATAATATGCTAAAAAAATAAGATTTTCTGAATCAGAAGCATTGTCAAAATGTTTAATAGGTTGATTTTTAGGTTCGTAAAACACATTTCCGGATTTAATGATTTCCGGTTCATGTCCTTCAATTTGGAATAACAAGGTTCCGGATAATACATGTCCGATAACCGGACAGGGATGAAGGTGATAATCTGCTTTTCCTTTTGGAGGGATGATGACTTCTTTCATTTCAATTCTTGAAACGGTTTGGTTCTTTAATACAACAGTCTTTAGATCTTTTCTTGTAACATTACTTTTTAACATGATTATATATTTAAATAAAAAACACTAAGTAATTATGTGCTTATTAAATTAATTTGATCCAAAGGTAGTTGTATATAATTATTTTTTCATTGACTTATGTTAAGAGATTTCAAACGGCTTAATGATTCTGGTTCAATTCCTATATAAGAAGCAATATGATATTGTGGTACCAATTGTTCCACATTTGGATATGTTTGTAGCAATAATTTATATCTTTCATAAGCAGTATTCATTAAAAGAGAAATATCTTTTTGGCATTTTTTAACGAATAAAGTATCTGAAATGTATTTTGCAACTTTAAACCATGCTTTTGATTCATTGAGAAGCAAATCATAATTAGTTTGAGAAAGACATAAAATAGTTGAATTTTCCAATGCTTGTATACTGCCAATGCTTGGCTCTCTTGTTAAGAAACTTCTGTATGAAGTTACTATTGATTCTGGAAAATAGAAGTCAATATTAAATTCTTTTCCATCTTTATCTAAATAAGATCTTAGAACTCCTGTTTTCACAAAACCAATAAAAGAACAAATTTCTCCTTCTTCTATAAGAAAATCTTTTTTAAACAATGTTTTTACTTCCAGCAATTCCGATAATCTGGTATAATATTGAGTTGCTAATTCTAATTTAGTACAAATTAAATCCTTTAAAAACATATGTTGTATTTTTATGTAAATATACCTAAGTAATAAGTAATTTTAGTGCAAAAGGAATTTATTAAGTAACTTTCGAATATCAGTCATTTCATTGTACAGTTTAGATATTAGAATATGTGTTTAAGTAATATTACAACTTTACATCGTTTTATAATGAATTTATAAGTAGGAAACAGATTTATATTACATAAGTATTGGCGATTTCATAGAGTAATTAAATAAAAGTTCAGAACTTTTTAGTTTATAAATAACCATTACAGAAATAGTATATAATGAATTATAAAAGTTTATGGGCTATATTAATAGTTTTTATACAGTTATGAAATCACCCATGCGATTTTTGTGATGTAAATACTTAAAAAATAAGGATTACATGTTTATATCGTCAAAATCGGAATTAGTATCAGTATTATTTTGTTGGCGATTCTTTTTATTATTACTCCTTTTATCATTACTATTATTGAATCTATAAGTAAAAGATAGGGTAAATTGTCTTGGACGCCATTGCATTTCCGAGTATCTGTAAAAATCGTCTCCGTATGTTTTAAATTTCCTTTTTTTAGAATCAAAAACATCCTGAATATTGAAAAGGAATGTTCCTTGACCTTTTAATATATCTTTGCTGATTCCTAAATCCATTCCGTACATTTCTTTACTTTTATTTTGTCCATTTTTAAAAGGTGCCATATAATTTCCTTGTAATTGAAAATTAAAATTTTCCGGGAGTTTTACTGTCATACTCATACGAGTTCTCCATGTAAACCCTTTTTTATCTAAATTCTCGGTAACTAAGGTGGTACTTCCGGTTATAGTATTAATTTTTTCATACGAATAATTCCCATAGCTTTCGTATTGAAATAAATTTACATCTCCAAAAATTTTCCACCATTTATAAGGATTTACAGAATAAGACAATTCTCCACCGTATCTATTTTCATGTCCTAAATTGGTAGGCATGGTATTTAAATTTCCGAGAGGGTCTGATGTAGTTATGAATTGTAAAGGATCTTGAGTTCTTTGATAATATAAAGAAGGAGTAATTCCCCAATTACTTTGTTGAAGGTTGTATCCTAATTCAAAAGAATTGATATAGGAAGGGTCTAAGTCCGGATTTCCTTGACGAGTATTCCTGTCATCAGAAATGTTTTTATAGGGGATAAGCATTCTGCTGTCCGGGCGAAATATTCTTCGGCTGTAACTGATTTGCAATTGGCTTTTTTCCGTTAGATCATAATTTAGGTGAAGAGTAGGGAATAAGTCCGTATAATTTTTAGTAATGGTTGAATTAGCTTGACGAGAAACAACCTTGATAATTGACGTTTCTTCTCTTAATCCTGCTAAAAATGAAAATCCCCCCCATTTATTTCCATATTGTAAATAAGAAGATAAAATGTTTTCTTGATAAACCGTATTGTCTGTTTGATCAGGATTCACTACCCACGAATTATTTTTAAATTCATTTAAAGAAAAATCTGATTTAATTTTAGAATAATCAGCTCTCATTCCGGCTTCTAATTGAGAACCTTCTTTAAAAGGCAATACATAATCAGATTTCAACATTATTTTGGTTTGCGTATTATCATTGGTATTTAAACCGGGAATTCGGTCAAAGATTTTAGAATCGGAATCTTTTAGATTATAGGAGTAGAATCCGTCAACGGTTAGTACATTTCCTTTTTTTAAAAAATTATGCGTAAAATTTAGGTTTCCGTCGATTCCGTAATTATTTCTGTTTTCTCGTTCTTTTCTTTCTGTAAGGCTTTGTATAAGTGAGGGATATAATGTGGTATTATAGTGGGTGGTACTTAAATAATTGCTGGTATTATAATTATATCCTACAGAGGTAGATAATGAGTTTTGTTCGTCAAAAGTAAAATTAAATCCCGTACTTGCATTTAGAGAAGTTCTTTCCCTATTCCTTTTAGAATCTTGTAGGGAATTTTCATCCATAAGGTGATTCATATCATAACCAATGTAATTTTTTTTCTCTTTACCTTTATTTTTACCATACCTAAAACCGATATTGGTAAACCAGTTCCATTTTTTTTTGCCATATCCTAAATTAATGGATGTACCGTACGATTGTGGAGATCCTCCGGACATTTGAATACTTCCGGTAACACCTTTTTTTCTATTTTTTTTGGTAATTATATTTATAATACCGGCAGTTCCTGAAGATTCATAACGAGCAGAAGCATTGGTAACTACTTCGATTTTTTCAACCATATCAGCCGGTATGGATTTTAAAGCTTCGGCAGTATCATTAATTCCCAACATGGCAGAAGGTTTACCGTCAACTAAAATTTTAACATTGTCATTGCCTCGTAAACTAACCGTTCCATCTACATCTACAGTCACCGATGGAACATTTTGCATAACATCTGAAAGAGTTCCTGACTTGGCAGTTAAATCTTGAGAAACGTCATATATTTTTTTATCCAACTCAACTTTATATAATGGCTTTCTTCCTTCTACAACAATTCCCTCCAATTCTTTAGCCGTTTGTTCAATCTTTATATTTCCTAAGGAAGTTGATTGAAGAAGTGACTTTTGATCGACATATGAATCAAATCCGGCCTGATCTATCATCAATTCATATTCTCCCGGAGTTACTTTAACAGAAAATTTACCTTTTTCATCAGCCAATCCTCCAAATACTTTAGAAGTATCTTCTAAATTGGTTAAAGTAATGCTGCTGTAGGGTACGGGACGGTTATTATCTGTAATTATGGTTCCTGTTATAACAATGTTTTGTGAAAATATAAAGGTATATAGTACTAAACAAAATGTTGATAGTATGGATTTACTTGAAGTCATTTATTAATTTTATTTTCAGTATAGACAAAGCTAAAACTGAAAGGTTACATCGTAAGGTAAATAAGATGAGTTATTTTTTAGTGTTACTTTTTCTTTCGGAAGTTATTATTTTCGATTAATTCAAAAGGATTTTCTGTTTTAGTTTTTATAAAGCTTTTACCAAAGATAATAATGCCAAATACGATAAGGGCAATACCTACAATTTTTTTTATTTTGTAGGCAAGTTGATCGGTCAACTGGTGCTTAAACTTGGAAGCTAAAAATATTTTTAACATATCAACAGACACCATAGTAATTAATAAAATGGTTATGTATAAATAAAAATCGGAAGGTTTTGAATATTGTGCGGATATTAATACAACTGTTGTCAGCCAAAATACGATAACACCAATATTAACCAAATTAAGTAAAAAACCATTCATATAGGTTTTAAAATAATTGGTAGTCGCAATATTAGCATCTGTTTTAATATGCAAATTACCTTTTGAAAGAATATTGTATAATCCGTAAATAAAAATTACAAAACCGGCAATCATGTATACCGACGGATGTGTGTCTATAAACTTTAGTAAACCTTTACTACCTGTATGCGAAACATAAATACAAAGTATATCTGCAGAAATTACACCCGCTTCGAGAGCTATGGAAGGTTTTATACCTTTAGTAAGACTGGTTTCAATCAGAAGAAAAAATACGGGACCTATTAAAACAAGACTGAGAATTAGCCCAAGTAAAATTGCAGATGTGATTAGAGAAATCATTAAATTATTATAATAATTTGCAAGGTACGTAATTTTGTGTTAACATAATGTGACAGATATTAGTTAGATGAGATTATTTTATGGATTGTTTATCATGTTTATTTGAGTGCAATCCCTAATTTTTATCTCAAATACAAAAAAAATAAAAAAAATGCTCTTTATAATAATAAAGTTTATCAACTTATTTTTAATGTAAAATAAAGAGTGAATTAACTTTTTTATTATTTATTTATCAAAATTCACCGTATCTTTTTTTCTGGCATCTCGATTTATATTTTCCGTTTTATTAGAACCATGGTTTTCGTTCGATGAATTATTATAATACGTTCCATTCTCATCTGAAGAATAACTTCCGTCGTAAGCACCGTAAGAAGCCAAATCATCACAACTAAAATTGTCATTCATAGTTTCCGGTCTGGCAAATTTATCTTTTTGGGTTATTTCCAATTTAGGATCAGCATATATTTTTTGCATAAAATAGGCCCAAATAGGTAAAGCCATACTTGCTCCTTGACCAATGGAAGTTGATTCAAAATGCGCATATCTGTCTTCCCATCCAACCCATATGCCGGTAGCTAATTTAGGAGCAATTCCTATAAACCATCCGTCGGCATTTTTATTGGTCGTTCCTGTTTTACCTGCAATTTCAGCATCAATACCCATACTTCTGACTCTTCGACCTGTACCTTGATCAATTACCCCTTTCATTAATTCAATCATAGTGTAAGCGTATATTTCATTCATAACTTCTCTTACCTGTGGTTGATATTCTTTAATTACTTTATTGTTGCTGTCTTCAATACGCCAAACCATTTCAGGTTTGGTATAATTCCCAAAATTTGCAAAAGTGCTATAGGCTCCAACCATTTCATAAATGGTTAAGTCTGCAGATCCTAAGGCAATAGTATTGTTTCTGGGAATAGGACTTTCAACTCCTAAATCTCTGGCCATTTTTATAACTGCATCATATCCGGTAGCATCAATTAACCTTGCTGTTACCGCATTTTTGGAATAGGCAAGTGCTGTTTTTAAAGGCATAGAAGCGCCGTTACCGGCAACTGTCCATTTACCTTTGGTATAAGTTGCATTTGAAACTTGTGTACAAGGGGTGTAATTAAGGTTTTTAATGGCTGTGGCATATACAAAAGGTTTGAATGTAGAACCTACCTGTCTACGTGCTTGTTTAACATGATCGTATTGAAAATGTTTCCAATTGATTCCTCCAACCCATGCTTTTATATTTCCCGAATGAGGCTCCATTGCCATTAGTCCGGCTTGAATAATATGTTTATGATATCTTATAGAATCCCAAGGAGATAGTAAAGTATCTTTATCGCCTTTCCATGTGAAGATTTGTAAGTTGATTGGTTTTTTGAATTCCGTTACAATTTCCTCATCAGATAATCCCTTATTTTTCAGGTTTTTATACCTTCCGGTTCTTTTCATGGCATCTGTCATGAGTTTATTGTATAAAAAATCAATTTTAGGATCTCCCGGATAAGTGTAAAAAGGAGCATATTTCCTTTGTTTTTGCTCTCTGAAAAAAGATTTTTGAAGATTTTTTAAATGCTTTTCAATTGCTTCTTCAGCATATTTTTGCATTCTTGAATCTAGAGTTACATATATTTTTAGTCCGTCTTTATAAAGATTATATTTTTTTCCTGTTTGGTTTTCATAATCATTTAAAACGGCATTTACTTCCTTTTTTAACGCATGTTTAAAATAAGCGGAATATCCTTCGCCAATTTCTTTTACCGGTCTGTAGTTAAGCTCAATAGGGGTTTCTTTAATCGAATTGAATTCTGCTTTAGTAATGTAACCTTGGTCCTTCATCAAGCCCAAGACAACATTTCTTCTTTTTTTAGCATTTTCAGGATTAATTTTAGGATTGTTTACCACCGGATTTTCTAACATAGCTACCAATGTGGCACTTTGTGATAGATCCAAATCTTTAACATTTTTATTAAAATATACCTTGGATGCGGTTGCAATACCATTAGCATTAAATAAAAAATCGAATTTATTTAAATAAAGAGTTAAGATTTCATCTTTAGTATATAATTTTTCGAGTTGAACCGCGATTATAATTTCCTTTATTTTTTGGAAAGCTCGTTGAAATTTATTTTGCGATACCCCTTTGTAAGAAAAGTTACCCTCGTCATCATCTTTTTGCGTAAAAAGAAGTTTAGCTAACTGTTGGGTAATAGTACTACCACCCCCTCTTTTTCCACCATAAAAAACAGCCCTGAATAAAGCTTTTTTATCAACTCCTGAATGGTAAGGAAAACGTTCGTCTTCCTTAGACATTAAAGCATAAATAAGGTAGGGAGGTAAATCTTGATATTCTACCGGGATTCTTTTTTCTTTTTCAAACTTTTGAATTACAACACCATCTGCAGATATAATTTCAGAGGCAACAAATATATCCGGATTTTCCAAATCTCTAACATTGGGCATTTCTCCAAAAAAGCCATAAATCGTTAATAAGAAAAGTAAAGCAAATGATAAAATTCCGGCAAAAAATAATCCCCAAAACCATATAAAAAATTTTCTTATAAATTTTTTAGTGGTATTAGATTTATTTATTTTATTTATAGTATTGGTCTTATTCTTATTTTTATTTGTTAATGCCATAATATATATTCTATGGTAAGTTTATTCAATAGTTACTCCAAAGTCTACAATTCCTTTTAAAGTGTCTTTCCTCATTCCTTGAACAACGGAAAGTGTATAGTCCCCGTTTTTAGTAAATGAGAAATCTTTTTTATATTGAAAATAAATTTCTTTAATGGATCCCATGCCCGAACCAAGCCACTTTCCTGTTTTATCAGCTAATATATAATTTAAGGTATCGGTACTAATAACTTTTTTTCCTTCTTTTAATTTAATAAATAAATAGAGATTACTAAACTGATAATCCTCATTATTCCTTACTATAAAGTTTATATTTTTTTTGTCGGAAGCATTTTTAATGGTAAAATTAAAATTTAAAGTATCTTTTTTACTCCAAGAATTATTGATGCTTTTCATTTGTGAGTATTCATACTTATGATTACAATTTATGAAAAGAAGCATTGAGCAAAGAGATATAAAAAGAAATTTTTTCATTTAAAATTGTTCTAAAAAATTATTTAGGTTTTTTAGGAGTTCTTTTTTTGGGTTGATTTGAATTTGATTGAACGTTAGTATTAGTTTTAGCTTTTGGTTTAGGCTTTTCAGTTGTATTTTTTGAATTGGTTCGCTGTTGATTTTTATTTTTGGATTTCCGTTTAGTATTTGATTTCGATTTTTTTTCAAATCGATTCAAATTATTTTCTTCAATTAAATCAACTTTTAAATCTTCTTTTTCCTGAAGTTCATCTAATGGTTTAATAGTTACACCTTTTTTATTAAGTTCAACTAATTTTTTAACCTCATAAATATTTACAGGATACCAAGAAATAGAATTATCAGTATAAGTAAACCACATTTGATTTCTAAATACATCCACTTTAATGCAATATGCTTTTCCCTTTTCAGTTTCTAATACAGTTTGGCTGGAAGGAAAATCAGCTAAGGCATCCACATAGGTGTCTAATTCAAAATTAAGACAACATTTCAATTTACCACATTGTCCGGCTAATTTTTGCGGATTGATGGATAATTGTTGATATCTTGCCGCCGCAGTGTTAACAGATCTGAAATCTGTCAGCCAAGTAGAGCAACATAACTCTCGCCCACAGGATCCAATTCCTCCCACTTTGGCACTTTCCTGCCTGTAACCAATTTGCCGCATATCAATTTTTGAGCGAAAGGACATAGCATATTCCTTTATCAACTGTCTAAAATCTACTCTGCCTTCTGCCGTATAATATAAGGTAACTTTTGACCCATCACCTTGGAATTCTACATCACAAATTTTCATTTGAAGTCCCAAACTCCTGGCAATTTGTCTCGCATCAAGCATAACCGAGTGCTCTTTGTTTTTATAGTTTTGCCAAATTTCAATATCTTTTTGAGATGCTTTCCTATAAACTTTAAACAGTTCATCAATTTTAGCCTTTTTTTTCCTCATTTGGATTTTGACTAATTCTCCGGTTAAAGATACAATCCCTACATCATGTCCTGAATTAGCTTCCACAGCAACTATGTCGCCAATTGATAGGGGTAAATGAGAATCATTTAGGTAAAAATCTTTTCTATCGTCTTTAAATCGTACTTCAATATATTGGGGTTGATTTTTTTGAGTAGGGGGGTGTATGTCGGATAACCAATTGAATACAGAAAGTTTACTGTTGCAATTTCCAGTTCCACAAGCTCCATTATTTTTACATCCTTTAGGTAGTTCTCCCGAACTACAAGAACTGCATGTTTCCATATTTTGATATTAATCTAATTCACAAAGATAGATATTTTTAAAGTTATAAGTCTTAAAAATATTTTTTACAATTACCTTTCTTGAGAAAGGTATCTAGTCGTTATATTCCATTATTTAATATAAAAGGCTTACTTTTGAAGAAAATTTACAGAAATATTTAAAAATATAGTGGAAACTTCTAAAAAAGTAGATTATTCAAAATTAAATCCCCATATCCCAAAGGAAGCAATAGCTTATATTGAAAAATGGCTGGAACCATATTGGTTTCATTTGGTTATAAAAAAACCACGATCAACTAAATTAGGAGATTATAGAGTTCCACAAGAAGGTAATCCTCATATAATAACAGTAAATTCGGGTATGTTGAAATCGTTATGTTTTTTAACTTTAACCCATGAAATAGCGCATTTAAAAGCTTTTGATTTGTATTCCAGAAGAATTCAACCTCATGGTAAAGAGTGGAAAAAAACATTTTCTGAAATGATTTCTGAAAGTATTGATGTATATGAAGAAGAATTAAAAGTGATATTGAAAGTTTTTATGCAGAATCCCAAAGCAAGTTTTTATGCAGATAAAAAATTATCTGAATATTTTATAAGAAAGCAAGATCCGAATGCGTTGTTATTGAAAGATTTACATGTAAATGCTTTATTTAAAATTAATAATAAATTTTTTTATAAATTAAAGAAATCAAAAACTCGCTATATTTGCATTGAAAAAAATACAGGTAAAAGATATTTGATTGCGGAGAATGCTCCGGTTACTGAAATAAATGTTTTATGACAAAGAATAAGAATTATTATTGTGTAATTATGGCCGGAGGTATAGGTAGTCGTTTTTGGCCAATAAGTACCACAAAATTCCCAAAGCAGTTTCATGATATTTTAGGTACAGGGAAAACGTTAATTCAGCAAACATTTGAAAGATTAAGTAAAATTATCCTAAAAGAAAATATTTTTGTTATCACCAACCAAGAATACGTTGATCTTACATTGAGTCAATTACCCGATATTTCCAAAAACCAAATTATCGGTGAACCCAAAATGATGAATACAGCTGCCTGTAACATTTATATGGCAGAAAAAATCCATAAATTAAATCCGGATGCAAGTATTATCGTTGCTCCTTCAGATCACTTAATTATCAATGAAAATCAATTTGTTACTAATGTATTAAACGCTTTAAAACATGCTAGTCAAGATAATATATTGGTAACTTTAGGAATTGCTCCTACAAGACCAGACACCGGATACGGATATATTGAGTACGTTAAAGAAGGCAAAGAGGGACTTTACCAAGTGAAATCCTTTAAAGAAAAACCGAATCTTGAAACGGCTAAAGAGTTCTTAAAAAGTAAGAATTTTTTATGGAATTCAGGCATTTTTATCTGGTCAAGCCGAAGTATTCTAAGTTCTTATCAAAAATATCTTCCGGATATGTATCGATCTTTTGAATCTATAATCCCTGAATATAATACAGATAAAGAACCGGAGGCTGTAGAAAAAATTTATTCTAAAATTGAAAAAATTTCAATTGATTATGGCATTTTAGAGAAATCTGATAATGTTTGGGTAATTCCTTCTACTTTCGGATGGAGTGATTTAGGTACATGGAGTGCATTATATGAGAACTTTAATAAAAACGAAGAAGGAAATGCAGTACACGGCAACAATATTTATACATACGATACCAGTAATACCATCATAAAAACAGACCTTTCGAATAAAATATATATTATTGATGGACTCACGGATTTTATAATTGTGGATACTTCAGAAGCACTATTAGTATGTCCCCGAAATAATGACCAAAAAATTAAGGATTATTTAGAAAATATTAAAAAATTGGAAGAAAGTAAGAAATCTTCAAAAGAATAATATTTCTTCGTTTCTTACTTTTTATTATTTTGGTGATATAGCATGGCTTCACGAGCCATTTTAAATATTTTTGAAGAGAATACGAAATCTAATAAAGCTTGATTATCAGAAGTTACGATAGAGTTTTTATCTCCTTCCCATTCTTTAACTCCGTTTTTTAAGTAAACTATATTTTCACCTATTTCAAGAACAGAATTCATATCATGCGTATTTATAATAGTAGTTGTGTCGTATTCACGAGTAATCTCATGAATAAGTTTATCTATTATTTGAGAAGTCTGAGGGTCTAAACCTGAATTTGGTTCATCGCAAAATAAATATTTTGGATTATTAACAATAGCACGTGCAATAGCTACTCTTTTTTGCATTCCTCCGGAAATTTCAGATGGAAATTTCTTACGCGCATTTGTTAGATTTACTCGTTCTAATACTTGATCTACCCGTTCCCTCATATCTTTTTCAGATATATTTGCAAACATTTCAAGAGGAAATTTTACATTTTGTTCAACAGTCATGGAATCAAACAGGGCACTCCCTTGAAACACGGTTCCTATTTCGCTTCGTAAATTTTGCCTTTCAGAAACAGATAATTTGGATGCATCTGTATTTTCGTATAGAATTTGTCCGGAAGTAGGTTCAAATAAGCCAAGAAGACATTTAAGAAAAACAGTTTTTCCGGAACCACTTTGTCCGATAATTAAATTTGTTTTTCCTTTTTTAAAAGTAGTAGTAATCCCTTTAAGGACTTCTACTCCATCAAATGATTTAGTAACGTTTATTGCTGAAATCATTGTTTAATCTAGTAAAAGTTGAGTTAACATTAAATTTGTGATGATGATAAGGACTGTTGTCCATACAACAGCTGAAGTACTATTACGCCCAACTTCCAATGAACCACCTTTTACGGTATAACCATAATAAGAAGGTACTGTTGCTATGATAAAGGCAAATACGATAGTTTTTATAAAACAATAGTAAATAAAGAAATCAGGTGAGGCCATTTGAAGTCCTTGAACATAATCTACCGGGGCCCAGCTTCCTGAAAAACTTCCCGCAAAATAACCTCCCAGAATGCCCATCAAAAGGCTAATCATGATTAAGATTACATTAAAAAATAAAGAAGCAACCACTTTCGGAAGAATTAGATACGATGGGCTGTTTACTCCCATGATTTCCAAAGCATCAATCTGTTCGGTTACTCTCATAGTACCGATGCTCGATGCAATAAAAGAACCCACTTTTCCGGCTAATACAACACTAATTATTGTAGGGCAAAATTCCAGTATAAGAACCACTTTGGTAGCATATCCCACATAATAATCAGGAATAGGGAAAGAGGATGTCTTGAAATTATTATACATTTGAATGGCAACTACTGCACCCACAAAAAAAGAGGTGAAAGCAACCAAACCCACGGAATTAACTCCTAAATCATTTATTTCTCTAAGTAAATTTTTTCTGAAAATTTTTCTTTTTTGGGGTTTTTTAAAAACCCTTGCCATTAAGAAAGAATATGCTCCAATATTCGAAATCATCCCCATAATGGTGCGAAGTTACTATTTTTTTATTTTTAAAAAAAGAAAGATTATTTTTAAAGGAAACCGTTTTAATGGCAACAACTTTTCGCATGTGATCTTTGTTCCAATTTTAAAGCTTTATCTGAGGGGGACAATAGATGAATGCCTAGCCCCAATCCTCTTAGTATGAATAAAATACCTATTAAAACTATAAAATAAGGAAATATTTTTAGAATCTTAAATCTAACTTTAGCTCCAATAAATTTACCGGTTAATGTTGTTATGAACATGAAAGGAAATGTCCCTAATCCAAAAACGGCCATAAATAGCATACCTTGAATAATTCCACCGGCAGCAATCGAAGAAGTTAAAGCCACATAAACAGCTCCACAAGGAAGAAATCCATTAAGTACTCCGGTAAGAAATCGGGAAGTATTGTCTTTCCTTTGAAGAAATCTACCTAAAAATAGTTTAATTTTAATCATGAACTTATTTATCGGTCTGAAATTATCTCCTATTTCAGTGGTTTTTCCCGGTAATAGTACCATGAGAATTAATAGAATACCGGCAAAGATAGATATGTATTTTTGATATCCGGCTATATTAAAGCTTTTACCCACAATTCCTAAAATGCCTCCTAATAAAGAATAAGTGGTTATTCTTCCCAATTGATATAAAATATTCTGTGTATAGAATTTAAATTTATTAGTAGCATCCAACCCGATGGAAAAAGCGATCGGGCCGCACATTCCTATGCAATGAAATCCCCCCAATAATCCTAAACTAAGTGCTGTATATAAGTAAACGATATCTAATTCCATGTTAACGGTATTTCCATCTGATAGTTAGTTTTTTCTTTTTCCCAATATAATTTTAATGTATAATTTCCTTTTACTAAAACTTTAGACGGAATTAATATGGTATTAGAAGGAGATAAATCAAGTTCTTTCTTGTTAATATCTAAAGCTTGAGAATTGGCTCTGAAAAGTTTAAATTTTCCGGTGGTATTAGTATAATTAAATTCTTTTGGAAAGATTATTTTAATGCCGGATTCAGGTAATATTTCAATTTTAGGTTTTTCTTGTAATAAAGCAGCATGGTTGGTAGCATCAATCTCTTTTTGATAATTTATTTCTTCTTCATAATAATTATCTGTTACCAGGTCAAAAGTATTCTTTGAAAATTCAATGGTGAATATCAATGTACAAATAAATATAATAAAGCAGGCAAGTGCTAAAATAACCCCGTGCCCCCAAGTAAATTTAAATTTCATAATTAAAATCGGATTTTAGACGGACCAATAAAATTAGTTTTATACTCATCTACTTTTTTACCATTTTCGTCAAAGATACCAATAATTACTTCTTCTTTGGTTTTAATTAAATCAGACTGAGGAATTTTAATAGTGGCTGTACCTTTGAGAGTTTGTTTAGGTTGTATGATAAATTGTGTACCATATCCTACTAAAGTTATACTTGCATGATTGGGTTTAAGTATTTTTACGTTTAGTTTTTTCTTTTCTGTAGTTTTATTAGTAAATATAAATTGATATTCATCAACAACCAATTGTTCTTCGATAGTAAACTGAGTACCTACAATTTTTAAAAATTTGGTTTCCACACTTGATCTAATGAACAATAATGATATACAAACCGATGTCAAAACCAATAAAGCTATGGTGTAGGCAATTAGTCTCGGAGTAAATTTGAAATCCGTTCTTTTTTCAATCATATTTTCCGAAGCGTACCTAATTAGACCTGTTGGCATTTTCATTCGGGTCATTACCATATCACAAGCATCAATACAAGCAGTACAGTTCACGCACTCCAATTGACTTCCGTTTCTTATATCAATACCCGTTGGACAAACTTCAACACATTGTTTACAATCTATACAATCACCTTTTCCTAAAGCTTTTCTGTCTTCATTTTTCCTCCAACTTGCTCTCCCGGCAGTACCTTCTCCTCTCACGAAATCATAAGCAATATTTATCGTGTCTTTATCAATTAGTACCCCTTGAAGTCTGCCATATGGACAAACAAAAGTACAGGCTTGTTCTCTGAACCAAGCAAATACAAAATAAAATAAAGTGGTAAATATGATATATACTATAAATACTGTGACATTTTTTGAAAAACCTTCTTTAAAAATTTTTAGTATCTCATCGGTGCCTAAAACGTAGGAAAATAATACAGCACATATTAGTAAAGAAACAATTAAAAAGATGGACCATTTTAAAATTCTTTTTTTAATTTTTTGGCCGTTCCATTCTTGTTTGTCGAGGCGAATTTGCATATTTCTGTCTCCATCGATAAGAAATTCAATTTTCCTGAAAACATGTTCCATAAATATAGTTTGTGGACATATCCAACCGCAAAAAATTCTCCCATAAGTCACGGTAAATACAATGATGAAAACTGTGGTTGTCACTAAACCTATACCAAAAAGATAGAAATCGGATGGGGAAAAATAAGCTCCGAATATATAGAATTGCCTGTTTAATATATCAAATAGGAAAATAGGATTTCCATTGATTTTAACAAATGGAAATATAAACAAAATGATGAGAAGGAATGCACTGACTATATCTCTGTATTTTGTGAATTTGCCATGAGGCTTTCGGACATAAACCCATTTTCTTTCTCCTGATACGTCTGCAGTAGCAAGGTTCTCTCTGAATTCTTCCTTTTGTTGTTCAAGGTCAGGAATTTTTTTATCCTCCGTTTCCTGAGACATAATGTTTTGTTTATTTAGTTAATTATTAAGTTTAATATCTATAATTATACTTTGTTTCTTTAAATTATACATTTATAAAAAAGAGTAAAATTATATTTAAAAAGCAAAAGTCTGTTAATCTTCAATTGAAACTAAACAGACTTTTATATAATTTTTATTTTACTTCTCTGAGTTTGATGAGTTTTGCGTATTTGCAGCCGGGGGAGTTGTTTCGGTTGGTGCTTCAGCTGTACCGGATCCCCCTTTATATGCTTTGGACCAAGGGGCTAAATTACCTTGAGGTTCTTTGGCGGTTTTATCTACTGAACGGCCTTCAGAATCTTTAGGGGAATTTTTATTAAGTTGGTACAAGTAACTTGCCACTTTAACAATATCATTTCCTTTTATTTCTCCGGTCGCTCCGAATGCTCTCATGGTAGGATTATTTTTACTACCGTTCCATACTGTATAAAAAATATTTTTAAATTCAGAGTCTTCTTTTGCATTATTGTATTCTTCTTGAATATTAATCCAATAATCATCCGTTTGGTTAGGTCCGGAAAGTCCTTTAGCTCCCTCGCCATGACAAGTTTTACAAATTTGTTCATAAATTACCTTTCCATCTGCTACTGCATCCGGATTAAATTGAGCAGTTTCTATAGTGGCTTGAGGAGCTATCTTTTCATATTCGGCAATTTCAGCCATCTGAGTTTTATATTCTTCTTCATATTCAACATCCGGATGCGCAAAACTTGTAAATGCATAGGAAAAAAGATACACAACACCGTAAGTGATAGTTACGGCAAATAAACCTATATACCATCTAGGCAATTGATTATCCAATTCTTTTATATTGTCATACCCATGATCTATTAATTTAATCTCACCGGTTTCTTCTGCTTTGCTTTGTTTGAATGCGTCTCTCCAAAGTCGAGTTAAATAAGGGGTTTTTAAAAGTTCTAAATAGTCCTTTTTTTCACTGTCAGAGAGTAACTTAAATTTTTCAGCATCTATTAAAGCATTTAAAGAATTGTTAATAAGTAATAACACAAAAGAAATGGCAATAGTGGCTAAAAATATAGGATTTGTGATGAAATCAAAGTTTTGCAAGAACATGTAAAATGCACCGGTAATTAAAAATACCGATAAGATAGCATTTATGACAAAGGGTGTTCTAGGTTTCATATGATCATTTAGTATTTATATTATTAGTTCTTTTTTCATTATCCTCCAAGGGTAGATTGCTCATATCGTTATAGTAATTTTTTGGTTTGTTCATTACCATAAAAGTTACTCCAAGAAAAAATAAGACAAAAAGCAGAAGAGCTAAGCTTTGATAAATTATGGCATTATCTACTCCTGCAATTATTTTATTATAAAATTTGAGCATTTTTCTAATTATTTGCCGTTTCTACCTGTGTTTTTTTGATATCAACACCAAGTCTTTGTAAATAAGCAATTATAGCTACAATTTCCCTTTTTTCCAATGGAACAAAGTTAGCACCCTCAGCCTTTGCAGAGGCATCAAAACCGGCCTTATAGTCGGGTCTGTCTGTAAATATACTGGCTGCAATTTCTTTTGCTTGAGCCTCCATATTTGATTTATAATTGTCAATATCCTTTTGTTCGTAAGGAACATTGAACCAATTTTTCATTAATTCTAACTTTTCTTTAGTTTTGGAGACATTTAATTCGTTATAAATTAACCACGGATATCTAGGCATAATGGATCCGGGAGAAGTTTCTCTAGGGTCGAATAAGTGTGTAAAATGCCATGAATCCGGATTTTTTCCTCCTTCTCTGTGTAAATCAGGTCCGGTTCTTTTAGATCCCCAAAGGAAAGGTCTATCGTATACGTATTCTCCTGCTTTAGAATATTCTCCGTATCGAACTACTTCATCTCTAAAAGGACGTATCATTTGGGAATGACAGGCATTACAACCCTCACGGATGTATAAGTCTCGTCCTTCCAATTCTAAAGGGGTATAGGGTTTTACACTTGTTATTTGAGGTATATTGGATTTAACGAATATGGTTGGTAAAATTTCCACGGCTCCACCAACTGCCAAAGCAATTATTGCTAAAACAGAGAAGAATAGAGGCATTCTTTCTAACCAGGAATGCGTTTTTTCATTCGGGCCTTTTGCCGGAGAAACATGTAAAGCAGGAGCTTCTGCCTCTTCGTTAGCTATAAATGTACCTTTTCTAACAGTTGCAATAATGTTTATAACTAATAATATAGCTCCTGAAAGATAAAGTACCCCTCCAATAAATCTAAATATAAAGAAATATCTTAGCGATGTAACGGTTTCAAGGAAATTCTTTGTAACAAGAGTTCCATCCGGATTAAATTGTTTCCACATTAAGCCTTGAGTAAAACCACTCATGTACATAGGGATAACATATAAGATGATTCCCATAGTTCCTAACCAAAAATGCCAGTTGGCTAATTTTACAGAATATAGATTGGTTTTATATATTCTTGGGATGATATAATAAATAACTCCAAAAATGATGAAACCGTTCCATCCTAAAGCTCCTAAATGCACGTGTCCTATAACCCAATCGGTAAAATGTCCGATTTTGTTTAATGTTTTAGTAGCCAATAAAGGGCCTTCAAATGTAGCCATACCGTAGCAAGTTACTGCCACAACAAACATTTTAAGAATAGGATCTTCTCGTACTTTGTCCCATGCACCTCGTAGGGTTAATAACCCGTTAAGCATACCTCCCCAAGAAGGTGCTATTAACATGATGGAAAATGCGGTTCCCAGCATTTGTGCCCATGCAGGTAAAGAGGTATATAATAGGTGGTGAGGACCGGCCCACATGTAGACAAATATTAAGGACCAAAAGTGTATAATAGATAATTTGTAAGAAAAAACCGGTCTATTGGCAGCTTTAGGTAAATAATAATACATTAATCCTAAGATAGGAGTAGTCAAGAAGAATGCTACTGCATTGTGGCCGAACCACCATTGCACCATGGCATCTTGAACTCCTGAATATATAGAGTAACTTTTTGCTCGTAAAATATTTGAATCTAATGGGATTGCCAAGTTATTAAATACCCACAACAAGGTAATTCCACCCCAAGTAGCTATAAAAAACCAAATGGCAACATACATATGACTGATTCTTCTTTTAGCAATGGTAATAAACATGTTCAATCCGAATAATATCCAGATAATGGCTACCATAATATCAATCGGCCATTCATGCTCTGCATATTCTTTGGATGTATTGATTCCCATTAAGAAGGTAATTACTACAGAAACGATAATTAATTGCCATCCCCAAAAATGAATCCAACTTAACAGATCATTGGTTCGAGATTTTAATAATCGCTGGGTAGCATAATAAAACCCTGTAAAAAATCCATTACCTACAAACGCATAAATAACGGCACTGGTGTGAAGCATTCTCAATCTTCCATATCCCAAAAAGCCTTGAGATCTGGCTAAATCGGCTCCTTCAGTACCAAAGAAAAATTCAGGTAATGTCGGTATGAATAATAATGAGGCTACAGTAAGTCCGACTATAAAACCAACAATACCCCAAAGTATAGTGGCATAGGCAAACGCTTTTGTAATTTTATTATCATATGAAAATTTTTGTGTTTCCATTGGTGTTATGTAGTTACTTTATTATTTTTCTTTCTTATCGTTTTTGGATTCTTTTGAATTGCCATCATTGGAATCAAATAAAATTCTTACTGCAGGTGATTCATCATCATCAAATTGTCCTTTCTTGATTCCATAGATAAAAAGGATCAAAAATATAACAGCTAATGAAACACTGCATAATATCATTAAATATAATATTTCCATACTGACTGAACAAAAATACATTTTATTTGATATGAATGATAATGATTTGTAACATATTTTTACATTGCATCTTTAATTTAGAATATTTCTAAATTGAGGTATATTTTAGGTTATTTGATGTGTTTTCTAATAAAGAAATTACCTTATCTTTTTTTAAATGTTTCATATCCAATAACTTTACTTACCACGGTGGTGAAAAGTACTACTGAAATGGAACTTACAGGCATAAGTATGGCTGCTACTAAGGGAGAAAGCCTGTTAGAAACTGCAAAACTTAATCCTATTATATTATAGCAAAAACTAATAATGAAGCAAATGGAAACTATAACTAAGGCTTTTTTTGATAATTTTAAATATTTAGGTAGATAAGCAAAATTATTTCCGTCTAAAATGGCATCTGACGAAGGAGTGAAACTGTTTATATCATCTGATATGGCAATACCCACATTAGATTGTTTTAAGGCTCCTGCATCATTGAGTCCGTCGCCAAGCATTAAAACTATATGCCCTTGATCTTGTAAATTTTTAATGTAATCGAGCTTATCTTGAGGAGACTGATTAAATTTAATAACCGTGTCAGTGGAAAATATTTTTTCTAAATTATGCTTTTCGGAATTATTATCTCCACTTAATAATGATATTTTATAATGGTTAAGTGATCTGATAATTTCTTTTAAATCTTTTCTGTATTGGTTTTTAATTTTATATAACCCTTTGTATACGCCATTGATGGAAATATAAACTGAAGTTTCAGAATTAATATTTTTTTTATTTCCTACAAAGTCGCATGAGCCTATTTTGTATTCTATACCCTTAATGAACCCTTTTATTCCTTTACCTATTATTTCTTCGTAGTCCTTAATAGATATATGATCAATGGGCATGGAAATAGATTCATAAAGTGATCTGCTTAAAGGGTGATTGGAATTTTGAAGTATAGCTTTTAAGTTTTTTAACTCTTCAATAGTAAGTTTTTCTCCTTCATAACTAATTTTGTTGACTTTATTAATCGTCAAAGTGCCGGTTTTATCAAAAACTATATGGTCTATTTTTGCCAGTTTTTCAACTGTGAGAGCATCTTTTACGTAAAATTTTTCTTTACCGAAAATTCTCATGATATTTCCAATGGTAAAAGGTGCGGAAAGAGCTAATGCACAGGGACAGGCAACAATCAATATAGCCGTGATTACTTGATACATTTGCGAAGTGTTTTTTTCAATGAAATACCAGTATAATCCGCTTACAATTGTGATGATCAGTATGACCATCACAAAATATTTACTTATGTTATTGGTGATTGAATTAATAGTTGAAGTATCTTTTTTAAATGCTTCATTATTCCATAGCCGGGTAAGATAGCTTTGATTAACTTCTTTAATGATCTCTAGTTCTATAGTAGTGCCGGATTGTTTTCCACCGGCAAATATTTTTTCTCCTGTTTTCTTTTCTATTAGTTTGGATTCTCCGGTAATAAAGCTGTTATCAATAAACGCTTCTCCATGAATGAGAATAGAATCGGCAGGAATTATTTCTTGATTGCGTATTAGTATTCTGTCACCAATTTTTAAATTTGAGATCAGAACATTTTCATGAGTTTTATTGGAAGTAATTTTAGTTACGGCTATGGGATAAAAGGATTTGTAATCTCTATCAAAAGCTAAAGTTTTATAAGTTCTTTGCTGAAAATACTTACCTAAAAGCATAAAAAATAAAAGTCCGCTTAGAGAATCGAAATAACCGTTACTCATTCCCGTATACGCTTCAAAGCAACTACGGAAAAATAAGGCAAATATACCGATAACAATGGGCAAATCAATATTTAATATTCCGTGTTTTAAAGCTCCCCATGCAGATTTATAATAATCTGAAGCGCAATAAAAAACTACGGGTAATGAGAAAAGAAACATAAGAATTCTGAAAAAATAACTGTATTGTTGAAGCCAAGGGTCTTTTTCAGTTTCGAGAAATTCCGGAAAGGCAAAAAGCATAATGTTTCCGAAAGCAAATCCGGCTATACCTATTTTTACAAGTAGGGTATGATCTACTTTTTCAGGTTTTTTTTCAGTAGTTTCAAAATTAATGACCGGCTTATAGCCTAAATCTGTTAGAAAATTAGCTAATTCACTTAATTTATAGAATTCATTTTTGTAGGCAATTTGTACCGTTTTAGAAGAAAAATTAACAGTAGAATATGTAATATTGGTATTAATATTTTTTAAACTTTCCAATAACCAAATACAAGCACTGCAATGAATAACGGGTATTTTAAAAGTTATAAGAGTTAATCCCCCTTCCGAATAATCAATAATTTTATCAAAGATTTGAGGGGTGTCTAAAAATTCAAAATAATTTTGCCCCTTTTCAGGTTTTATTCCGGCTTTGGAGTTTAAACTATAGTAATTTTCCAATTTATTTTGATTTAAAATTTCGTATACAGATTTACATCCGTTACAGCAAAATAATTTATTATCAAAATCAATCGGAGTGTCCTCAATGATCTGTCCGCAATGATAACAATGCTCACTCATATATTTGTACTATCACTAAACCTGCAAAGTTATATCCTTTTATTTAAAATTAAAGTATTATTTTTGTCCGTAAATTATTAAAAATATGAGTAATATCATGCCTAAAAATTCAGTAGATTTAATAATATCAGAATTAAAAAATAAGGATGTTTTAAGCCAATTTACAAAAGAAGAACATAGCATATTGGATAAAGAAATGAAGGAGATTCGTTTTGAAAGAGGTCAAGAAATTATACATGAAGGTTATAAACCTACCGGAATATTTGGAGTTATAAGCGGTACGGGTAAAATTAACAGAAAAGGATATAATGGTAAAGATCAAATACTGCGTTTAGTAAAAAAAGGAGAAATTGTAGGATACCGTTCTTTATTAGGGGGAGAAAGTTTTAGTGCTTCTTGTACCGTTCTAGAAGATATTACTGCAGTATATATCCCTGAAATTATTTTTCATCGACTGTTAGAAATAAGTTCCAGAGTTTCTTTTGATGTATTAAAAAAAATATCCCAAGACTTAGGAGAAGCAGGAAAAACCATCACTTGGTTAGCTCAAAATACGGTGAGAGAAAGATTGGCTGCCGTTTTACTTCTTTTAGAGAAAAAACTTGATGTTGATCATGAAGGCTTCATTAAAATTACTCTTACTCGTGAAGAAATGGCAAATTTAATCGGTACAGCAACAGAAAGTGCGATACGATTAATTTCTGAATTTAAAAATGATGAGCTTATAGAAGTGGAGGGAAGAAGAATAAAAATTCTTAATCATCAAAAATTATCCCGACTAGGGCATGTTATGTCATAAAATTTATTAAATTTAAATTTAAGCGTTGAGCTCGCTGAGTTCCAGCCATCTAGATTCTTTGTGATCTAAACTTTGAATAAGATTTTCCAGCTTATTGCTAATTTCTTGTATTTCATCAAAACTTAAACTCGAAGAGGATAATTGTTCAGTTAATTTATTTTTTTCTTCTTCTAATTGAGGAATTTCTTTTTCTAGCATTTCTAATTCTCTTTTTTCCTTGAAAGAAAGTTTAGGAGATTTGTTCCCGTTAGTTGGATTACTATTTTTTATTTCCTTTTTAGAAACGTCTTTGATGATTTCATTTTCTTTTTCCTTTGATTTTAAATAAAAATCTGTATAATTACCTATAAACCAGGAAATTTTACCGTTGCCTTCAAAAATCATCAATTCATCAACCACTTTGTCCATAAAGTATCGGTCATGGCTTACGATCAAAACACAGCCTTGATATTCATTTAAAAAATTTTCAAGAACAGTTAAGGTTGGCAAATCCAAGTCATTTGTAGGCTCATCAAGTATTAAAAAATTAGGATTGCTAAATAAAATTGATAGCAATTGCAATCTCTTTTTCTCTCCGCCGCTTAATTTAGATATATAAGTATATTGAGATTCCGGCGTAAAAAGAAACATTTCTAAGAATTGACCGGCAGAAATTTGTTTTCCATTGGATAGAGGGAAATAATCTGCTATTTCTTTTACAAAATCAATAACTCGTTGATCTTCTTTATATGCGAGTCCTTCCTGTTTAAAATGCCCTATTTGTAAAGTTTCGCCCCATTCGATAGTTCCGGAATCAAACTCTTCCTTTCTTTCAAGTATCTTTAAAAAAGTTGTTTTACCTACTCCATTTTTACCGATTATCCCGATTTTTGATCCTCTGGCAAAAGTATGGGAAAAATCGTCTAAGATTATTTTATTTGCAAAATGTTTGGAAACATGTTCTAATTCAATGATTTTTTTTCCCAAACGAGTCATTTGCATGTCCAATTGAACTTGAGCATCAGAAATACTTTTTTTAGCAAGTTCTTCCGTTTTATAAAAACTTTCAATTCTGCTTTTTGACTTGGATGTTCTGGCCTGAGGTTGCCTGCGCATCCATTCCAGCTCTTTTCGATATAAATTTTTAGCTTTATCGGTTTGAGCTATTTGATTTTCAATTCTCAGTGATTTGTTGGTTACATAAGTCTCATAATCGCCATTATGCGAATATAAGGTTCCGTCTTCCATTTCTAAGATCCGAGTGCAAATAGCATCTAAAAAATATCGGTCATGGGTAACTAAAATAAGGGTTTTGTTTTCTTTGTTAAGGAAAAATTCCAACCATTCAACCATTTCAATATCTAAATGATTAGTTGGTTCATCCAGAATTAATAATACAGTGCCTTTTTCAAAGCTTATATCGATCAGGAATTTGGCAAGAGAAATTCTTTTTTGTTGTCCACCCGATAAATTTTGTATCTTTTGATTAAGGAAATCAATTTTTAATTTATTAATAATTTCTTGAATTACAGGTTCGACTTTCCATCCGTCCCATTGATCCATTTTTTCTATTAATCCTAATAATTCAGGATTGGAAGGATCATTTTGGACCATGGTATCGTATTGATGAACAATATCCAATACAGGGTTAGAATGGGTAAATATATAATCTTCAGCAGTCAAATCATCATTAAATAGTTCAGATTGTTCAAACATAACTACTTTTATGTCTTTATTGAGCGTAACCGATCCGGAATCGGTAGATTCTAATCCGGACAGGATTTTTAATAAAGTACTTTTTCCACTACCGTTTTTAGCGACTAAAGCAATTTGATCTCCTTCATTTATATGAAAAGAAACATTGGAAAATAAAGTTCTTATGCCAAAAGACTTACTAATGTTTTCAACTGAAAGATAATTCATAGGGTATATATAGAAAAGCAAAAATACGCTTTCTAAATTATTTTATAAAAAGTCAATTTGGGCATTAGTTTGATGATTTATATAATATCATATGACAAACCAGCAAAATAGTCAGAAACACATTGAGTATAACTCCTACAGAAGCATCAATATTTTTAAAATCTTTAATACGGGCATAGATACTAAGCAGGAGACAGAATAATTCAACACCGACCATAGTATAGTTTAGCCAGGAAGGTACAAAACAATATAAATTGCCAAGCAAGAAAGCTATTAGATTTAAAATAACTATTCCTGCTAAAAACACGAAAATACTGACGTTATTCATAATTTATTAATATTAAATTAAAAAAATGCTAATTATATAAGATGTTCTCTTTATTTTCTAAATGATATACTTAAGTAAAAGAGATTAATTATATTAATTAATAGTGTTACATTTTTAATAATCTAATTTTATTCCAAGATTTAAACAATCAAACAAAAAATATTAAATATTCAATGTTTAAGAAATAGAGGTAATAGGTAATTGTGCAAATTAGTGTAAGCTTATTACTAGATAAATAAGAGACAAAAGAGGCTTTTTAAATTAAAATTTTTAACAACAAAAATTTATTGATTTTAAAAAATGCTAACTTGGTATATACAGAGTTTTGTTTGGAATAAAACAGCCCCCATACCACATTAAATAAATTTGCCGGTTGTTTATTGGATAAAAAATGCCTATAAAGCAATAAAAAAAGAAAGGATTATTCATGAACCACTGCATTGACTATATTCAACCATAGTTTCTTGGAGTATATGTTTTGCGGAAGGAAAAAAGAAAATATTCTGATTTTTTACATGGGATTATATAATATTATAAAGGAAAAAATGCTAATGTATTAGGAACTTCAACAGTAAAAAATATTTCATTTTAAGAAATCAAATGATTTTTTTATAGAAATTTCTTAAGGAAAAATATCTCATTAAAAAAACAAAAAATCCACAATCTTTTCTTATTGAATTGATTATGGATTTTTGAAGTGGTACCTCTTGGAATCGAACCAAGGACACAAGGATTTTCAGTCCTTTGCTCTACCAACTGAGCTAAGGTACCCTCGTTTGGGATTGCAAATATAGGGCATATTTTTAAATCACAAAATATTTTTAAAAAAAATTTGATTTTTTTTTTCGGCTATAAAATTTGACTAAGAATTTTTACTTATAATTATTTTTATAATCGGTACATTATTAACATATTTGTACTTTGTATATAAAACACACTGAATGAAAATTAGATTTTTCTCCATATTATCATCATTTATCATATTTCTGAATGCAGCTTATGCCCAGCAAACTTCTACCTCTCCTTATTCTTCATTTGGCTTAGGAGAAAGTAAAACCAATTCCGATATAGTAATTTCTTCTATGGGAGGATTGGGAACCTCATATATTTCAGATTTTACCAATGAAGCCAATTTTGTAAATCCGGCAGCGAATAGAAACTTGCGATATACCAGTTATAACATCGTGATCAATACCGATTATACCAATGCTAAAACTTCTAACGTAAGCAGTGATCGATCTACTACTTATTTAGCTAATTTATCATTAGCCTTTCCAATCGGAACTAAGTCCAGAGTAGGAGTAAATTTACAACCCTACACCAACATAGGATATGATATAAATACAGATAATTCAGATGTTATAAATCAAAAATCTTTATTTAAGGGAAGGGGAGGACTTAATGCTTTCAGCGGTATGTATTCATATAATATATCCAATGAGTTTTCCTTAGGAGCTAAAATTGGGTATGTTTGGGGCGATTTGAAAAAAGATCAAGAAACATCTTTACAGAATGCTAATTTGATTTCCGGTATATTTAATAAGCAAGAATATGGTTTTTTCGATTATACTTTAGGAGTAGCCTATCGAAAAAAATTAACTAATAATCATTTACTTAAAATTGGAGCAACTTATAATATAGGGCATACCATAGATGCTGATGTAAATTATTTGTATTCAACCTATTATTATAACAATAATAATGAAAAAGTTTCAATGGATACCTTAAACTATGTTAAGGGAACGCATGATGCAAAATTACCTTCATCATACTCAATAGGAGTAGCCTATGGAAAAGAGCATAAATGGTCCTTAGGAGCAGATTTTAAATTTACAGATCAATTTAAACTAAAGATACCGGAAGATAATTTTGATTACAAAAATAAGTATCGCGTAGCCGTAGGAGGTTGGTATTTGCCTAATATAAACGGTTTCAGATCTTATTTTGAAAAAATTATTTATCGATATGGGCTGTATTATGAAAATACAGGGCTTAATGTGAACAATAAAACCATTGACCAATATGGGGTAACCGCCGGGCTAGGCCTGCCTTTGGGTAAATCCGGTAAACATGATCCTTCCATGCTTAATTTAGGTATTGAGTTAGGACAAAGAGGTTCAAAATCAAACGGTTTAATCAAAGAGAATTTTGTAAACTTTAAAGTTGGATTTAATTTTGATGATCTTTGGTTTAGAAAGAGACAATACGATTAAAATTTATAACTATCATTTTTTATTCATGGAAAGATGGTGACTATAAAAAAAATAAAAATCTATTTATATCTTATTTTTTTTGTGATTATTTCCATATCATGTTCCGATGAAAAAGGAGATAATTTAGGAGAAAAAAAAACCAACTTTGCTTCCAGGAGAATCTATAATGCTAATATAACTTTAACAGATTCAGTGTATGCAATTATTAGATTAAGGACTCCACTTATGGAAGAATATGAATTTGTAGAAACACCATATACAGTTTTTCCTAAAGGCTTAGATATGGATTTCTACCAAAAAGGTAAAGATCCCGGGCATTTGAAAGCAGATTATGCCAAGATAATTGAAACTGCAGGATGGTATGAAGCAAGGAAAAATGTAGTTATTATTAATTCGGATAAAGACACATTAAAAACCAATCAAATTTTTTGGAATAAGAAAGAAAGAAAAATTTTTTCAAACGATACCGTTAAAATCTACAGGGCAGACGGGATAACTACGAATATTTCTGTTCATGGAATTGAATCTTCAGAAGACTTTAAGAATTTTAAACTGAAAAAAAACACAGGTACTTTGCCCTATGCAAATGATTTAAAAACAGATAGCAAATAAATTTTATTTTGAATAAAAATAATATAAACGTTATTTACAAATAAAATATGAAATTATTAAATAAAGATGTATATTAGTAGCTTCAAAATTTATATTTTTAATAAAAATAGCGAACAATGAAAAAAAAGTATACTGTTTTTCTTTTAATACTTACGCTTTCTGTTTATGCTCAAGAAGGAAAAGTAAAAGAAACTTCTGAAAAAGGAGTTTATTTTGAACAGAATGGGGAAATGATTTTAGTTTATAGGGGATCAAAGGAAGGTAAAGCTAATAGTGGCTATACATTCACTTATGGAAAAGATGGAACATTAGAAGTAAAAGGAAAAGCATCTGCTCCTACATTTAAATCACCCAATGATGTGGTAATAGTTCAAGATGCTGCAGGAAATCGATATTGGAAATTGATTGATGGAACTATTGTAAAAACAGAATTAGCGGGAGAAGTATCAAAATCTGCGGCTGCTAAAGAAGTTTCTGTAATCAGAAAAGAAGAAAATAATGCAGTAGTAAATGAAGTTCCGGTTGAAACAGTAATTAAAGAAGTTCCTATAGAAGTTGTTGAAGAAAAAATAATTGAAACACCGGAAACAGTAAATGCTTTACCGGAAAAAGAAATAGAAATAGAAATTGAAGAGGCAGACATAGCTGAAGAAAAACCTGAAGAGGAAACACTAATACCGGAAGCTCAATTTATAAATGAACAAGATTCAGATGATGTATCTGAGACTGAACAAGCAGAGTCTATCGCTATTCCTACTCCGTCTGCTACAGAAGAGGTGGAAACAGTACCTAGTTCTTCTAGCATAGTTATAGATGAAAATGAATCAAAAAATATAGAAGAAATTTCAACCCCAACTCCGCAAATTGAAGAAGCAGAAACAGTAGAAATCGAATCTATTCCTAGTCAAGAAGCTAATTCAGAAGTTTCAGTACCATCAGAAGAAAAAATTATTTTAGAAGAAGATGCCCCGGAAGAAGATAAAACTATAATTTCTACTATAGGAGATGATGGAATTGAAGAAATTCAAGTGATAGATGGAGAAGTAGGAGATGTGTCTAATATGTTTGAAAAAAATTATGAAGACATGTCTAGAAAGGAAAAGAAATTATATAAAAAGAATGAAAAAAAATTAATGAAGCAATTAGAAAAAGAACTTAAAAATTAATAGATATAAAATTTAATATAAAAAATGAACCTATTCGGTCTACCACTGAATAGGTTCAATTTTTTTTGAGGTTAAATATTCATTAGTAAGACTAAAAGGTCTTGAACCGAAAAAGCCTCTATGTGCGGATAAAGGAGAGGGGTGTACCGATTTAATTATGAAATGTTTTCGAGTATCTATTAAATTAATTTTCTGTTGTGCATAGCTTCCCCATAAAATAAATACAACATGTTCTTTTTCTTCAGATATTTTATGAATTACAGAATCCGTGAACGTTTCCCATCCTTTTTTTTGGTGAGAACCCGCTTGATGCGCTCGTACCGTTAAAGTAGCATTGAGCAAAAAAACACCCTGTTTTGCCCACGGAGTTAAATCCCCCGACTTTAATTCAATTCCGGTATCATTTTTTAATTCAATAATAATATTCCTTAAAGAAGGCGGATATACTATTCCATTGGGAACGGAAAAACATAATCCCATAGCTTGTCCTTCTCCATGATATGGATCTTGTCCCAGTAAAACCACTTTTACTTGATCAAAGGGAGTCAATTCAAAGGCCTTAAAAATATTTTTACCTTTTGGATAGCAAGTATGTTCTTTATATTCTTGCTTAACAAAATTTATTAAAGATGAAAAATAAGGCTTTTCAAATTCAGGCTTTAATAAATTTTTCCATGATTCTTCAATATTTATATTCATTCAGTAAAGGTAAAAATAAATATAAAAATAGTTGGAAATAAGACAAATATTAAGCAGAATATGTGTTGAAATTTAATGCTTTAATTTTATTTTCTGAAATTAGATCTTGTAAGCAATCATGAATTTTTTCAAAAGAAACATTCCTAAATTCGGCATAAATATCCTCTCTGCTTCTAGGCTGTTCTTTTATATAAGATAAAATATCTTTCAGATAAGATTGTTCATCTAATTTGGATTTACAACATACATCACACTTACCGCATATTTGATTGGTTTTTTCACCAAAATATCCAAGGATTAATTTCATCCTGCAATATTTTAAATTTCTGATAAAAAATTCCAACTCTTTATATTTAACTAATTTATTTTGTTGTATAAGTTGAAATTCATTCCAAAAGCTTCCTAAAAGTTTTTGATCGTTTCGTGGTTCTAAAAAGTAAATTTTTTGCTTATTACCATCAACGTAAGAAATATCACCTGATTGGTTATATTTAATAAATTTGGAGTGTAATACGGAAAGAGGAATTAAAAGGCTGTCGGCTAATTTTTTTTCATCAAATTTTATTTGATAAGAAAAAACACCTGTTATTTTTCTGGCAATTTTTTCAAATAAAAAGGAATCATTGCCGTAAAAATTAGTGTCAAGTCTTTCTATAGGAAAGTTAATTTTAAGCAGACTATCTGAAGGCTCATATTTCCATTGAAGAACTGAGCTATTATGAAGAAATTCTAAAATAGGTATAATCTTACTTTTATTAATTTTTGTACGTTGTTGAAATAATTTCAAGTCGAAATCAAAAATTGTATCGGGTAACTCATTAGGAACAATACAAAACATTGAATATAAATAACGGATAACTTTTTCATATTCAGATTTTGAAGATATAGTTTGTATGAGTGATGAGTATATATCAGAAAGTTCCGCTTCATTCCACAATAAAAATGTATGTGATAAAAGTCCGTCCCTTCCTGCACGACCAACTTCCTGATAATAATTTTCTAATGAATAAGGAGGAGAAAGATGAATGATCACACGAACGTCTTTCTTATCTATACCCATTCCAAAAGCATTTGTTGAAATTAGAATTTGGTTGGTACTTTCCGTCCAATTTTTTTGTCTTTGCATTTTCTCACTAGGGGATAATCCTGCATGAAAAAATTCAACCTCAAATCCCTTTCTTTTTAAAGTTTCAGACAAAGTTTTAGTTTCATTTCGAGTTCTACAATAAATAATTCCCGAACCCTTATACCTATGTAAAATTCTTTCAATTTCCCCAAATTTGTCTCCGGCATTTAAAACTTGTAAAGAAAGATTTTCTCTATTAAATGATCTTTTAAATACCTGAACATTATGTAAATCGAGTTTTTTTATTATTTCAATTAAGACCTTTTCAGTTGCGGTTGCAGTAAGTGCCATGCAAGGAATTTGAATCCCGATATATTCTCTGAACTTTATAATTTGTTGATACGATGGACGAAAATCATTACCCCATTCAGAAATACAATGGGCTTCATCAACTGCGATAAACGAAATTTCAATATCTTTAATGATCTCTAGAAAAGTTTTATTTAACAATCGTTCCGGAGATACATATAATAATTTCAATTCATTATTTCTCAATTTATTAAATACGGAAAGTTGTTGATCCGCTGTTTGATCCGAAGAAATATACTCGGCCGGAATTAATTTCCTTTTTAATGAATACACTTGATCCTTTATAAGAGCCAATAATGGAGAAATAACGATACAAGTGCCTTGAACCAAAAGAGCGGGGACTTGATAGCAAATAGATTTTCCTGCTCCTGTAGGTAAAAGAGCAATAGTATCTTTACTTTCCAATATAGTAAGTATGATCTCTTTTTGAAGAGGTCTGAATTCTTTATACCCCCAGTAAGATTCAAGAATTTTATTTGGTAATGAAAAGTCCATTTAGACTAGAATTTTTATTGGCAAGTAACAAATATATAAAAGAAAAAATTATCCTAATTTGAATTAACACAATTGTTTGGTGTTGATTTTATGCAAGATAAATTAAAAAAGAATTATATATTTACAGGCAAGATAAACAAGTAATAAAAAAAATACTTAAAAAAAGTGATTTTAACGTAACAAAATTTGTTAAGATAATACAAATTATAGTGAAAAAAGTTGTCATGAATAATAAGGTTCTTAAAATAGTTTTATCTGTTGCTTTTATTGCACTTTTATTGTATTGTATATGGTATGTAATTATAACCAATACACGATCTAATGATAAGTTTGAGACAGAGTCTCCGGTTACTATGACTATTCAGCAAAAAGCTGTGGCAACCGGTAAAATTAATCCAAAAGAAAAGATAGAAATCAAACCTAATATTTCCGGGATTATCAAGGAGATTTATATCAAAGAAGGAGATGAAGTAAAAGTAGGACAATTATTGGCTACAATTAAAGTGGTTCCGGTCGTTTCTACAGTAAATACTGCTATGCAGAATATAAATTCAGCAGAAATTAAGTTAAATAATCAAAAAAGAATTTTTGAACGTCAAAAATTATTATATGAGCAAGGAGTAATTTCTAAGCAGGATTATGAAAGTGCTGAAACGGAATATAAAATAGCAAAACAAAATCTAATTCAAGCACAGAAAGATTATGATATTGCTAAAACAGGTATTACTTCAGGATTAGAAGATTTAGCGAGTATTCAAGTTCGTTCTACTGCAAATGGACAGGCACTGGAAGTACCCGTTGAAGTAGGGGATCAGGTTATTGAAGCCAATACATTTAATGCAGGAACAACTATTGCAAGCATTGCTGATGTCAGCAAAATGATATTTGAGGGTAAAGTAGACGAGTCAGATGCAGGGAAAATGCATGAGGGAATGAAATTAAAAATAATAATCGGAGCACTTCAAGACAAAGATATAAATGGTATTTTAACCTTTATTTCTCCTCAAGGTAAAGAAGAAAACGGGGCTGTTAAATATGAAATTAAAGCAGATATAATTATTCCGGAAGGGGTTTCGATTCGCGCCGGATATAGTGCCAATGCAGAAGTAATATTAAGTGAGAGAAAAAATATTTTAGCAATGAGAGAAGCTTTAATGCAATATGATGGAGAGAGACCTTTCGTTGAAGTACAACAGCCTGATGGAAAATTCAAAAAAGTTTATGTAAAACTAGGATTATCAGACGGAATATTTGTTGAAGTTAAAGGTATTTCACTGAAAGATCAAATTAAAATATGGAATTCTTCAGACGAAGATAAATCATCAAGAAAAAAGTAGTTTTGAAAAAATAGTTTAAACAAGCACCTGATGTAAATCAGGTGTTTTTTTATTTTATAAAATCTAAATCGATCTTTATATGATAGTATAGAATCATCAAAACATAAGATTTCTAAAGATATTGCGCAGGGTAATGTTTTTATTATGCCATTAAAAATTCTATTTTACTCTTGAGTACTGATACATATATAATTGTATTTAAAAAGATCTATGTGAAGATTTTTTCAAAAATGGAAATTTAAATTAACGTATTTTTGTACTTATGATTTCTAAAGAGACCATAGATAAGATTTTCTCAACGGCAAGAGTGGAAGAAGTAATATCGGATTTTATAAATCTGAAAAAATCAGGGAGTAATTATAAAGGCTTAAGTCCTTTTGTAGATGAAAAAACGCCCTCATTTATGGTTTCCCCATCCAAACAGATTTGGAAAGATTTTTCATCCGGTAAAGGCGGTAATGTGGTTACCTTTATAATGGAACAAGAACATTATACCTATCCGGAGGCCTTACGCTATCTGGCAAAAAAGTATAATATTGAAATTGAAGAAGACAGTAAAGAACTGTCTGATAGTCAAAAAGAATTACAATTAAATAAAGAAAGCCTATATCAATTATCTGAGGTTGCCAATGAATATTTTCAAAACCAACTTTGGAAAACTGAAGAAGGCAATACCATAGGAATATCTTATTTTAGAGAAAGAAGCATACGGGATGATATTATTAAACAATTCCAATTAGGATATTCACCGAAAGAGTGGGATTCATTTACACATTTTGCATTTGAAAAAGGGTATAAAAAAGAAATACTGGAGCAATCCGGTTTAAGTATTTTTAAAGAAGGGTCAGATAAAGGGTTCGATCGATTTAGAGAGCGAGTATTATTTCCCATTCATAGTTTTTCGGGAAGAGTATTGGGATTTGGAGGTCGGATATTACAAAATAATGCAAAAACGGCTAAATATGTTAATTCCCCTGAAAGTGAAATCTATCATAAAAGTCAAGTTTTATATGGATTATTTCATGCAAAATCTTTTATCATTAAAGAAGATAATTGTTATTTGGTGGAAGGATATATGGATGTAATATCCCTTTATCAAAATGGTATTAAAAATGTAGTAGCCTCTTCAGGAACTTCATTAACTGTTGAGCAAATTAGATTAATAAAAAGGTTAACCAACAACATTACTGTTTTATATGATGGGGATCAAGCAGGAATTAAAGCTTCATTCAGAAGCATAGATATGATCCTTGAGCAAGAAATGAATGTTAAAGTTTTGCTGTTTCCGGATGGAGAAGATCCGGATAGTTTTGCAAGAAAACATTCTGCCGATGAAATAGAAGCATTTTTTAAAGAAAACAGTAAAGATTTTATTCAATTCAAAACAGATGTTTTATTAAAAGAAACGAACGGCGATCCCATAAAAAAGGCCGGATTAATTAGAGATATAGTTGGGAGTATAGCCTTAATAAAAAATCTTATTCAAAAAGAGATTTATGTAAAAGAATGTTCAAGGATATTGGATATCTCGGAGCAAGTTCTATTCAGTGAATTGGCTCAATTAACACAACAAAATATACATTCTAGAGATCGGAATACAAGAAAACAAGTTGCTTTACAACCTGTAACTACATCTCAACAAGAAGAAATTGATTTTACCTATAAAATTGAAGAAGATATTTTAGAATTAATGCTATCCTATGGAGACCATGAAATTTTAATAAACTATGTGGAAGAAGAAGAACCCTATAAAACTACTGTAATAGAAGAAATTGTTCACCGCTTAAAAGAGGATGATTTACAATTTACCGTAGATTTTTACAATAGAATTTATTTGGAAATCATGGAAGGTATTGAAAACAATCAATTGAGAACCGGAGAATATTTTGTTAAATCTAAAGAAGTCGACATCACCGAATTTGCCGTTGGAAAATTATTAAAAAAATACTCAATAAGCAATAATTGGGAACTCAAAGAAATATATGTTCCAACATTGGAGCAAAATCTTGCAAAAAACACAAAAGATGTAATACTTAAATACAAAGCGATAAGAATAGCGGAAATGAATAAAAATTTAGCTAAAGAATTAAGTTCGGGGAATATATCAGAAGAAAGAAGATTAGAAATTTTTAATCAGATTATAACTTTAGATAAGCTTCTAAAACAAATACATAAGCTGGAAAATCGGGTAATTTAAAAAAAGATATTTAGGTTAATTTAAAATTCGATATATTTGCTTACATAAAGTAAACTAAAAAGCAAACTATGGGTATTAGTGCATTTTTTAGATTATTTCAACCAAAAGATAAGGTTTTCTATACTTTATTCGAACAAGTTGTTGATAATCTGGCTGCCATGTCCAAGGATATGGTAGAAGGAATGAAATCACAAGAAACTATAACAGAAGCATTTTATAAAAAAATGGAAGATTATGAACATGCTAATGATAAGTTGTCTCACCATATTTTTATAGAATTAGGTAAAAATTTCATTACCCCTTTTGATCGAGAAGATATACATCAGTTAACTTCTGCACTTGATGATATTGCTGATATCTTGTTCGCATCCTGTAAATACATATTACTGTACAAATCTCCGTATATTCCGGCATATTTTACATTTGCAAATCTGATACATGACTGTGTATTAGAGCTGCAAAAAGCAATCTATAATCTAAGAAACTTTAAGAAACCCAAAGAGGTGTTGGCTTCATGTGTAGAAATCAATAGAATTGAAAATGTTGCCGATGACTTTTTTAGTAAAGAAATTGGAGATTTATTTGAAAGCAAAAGAGATGTATTAGATATTATAAAACTGAAAAATGTATTAGAATATTTAGAAGATGTCACAGACAAATGTGAAGATTCAGCAAATATTATAGAATCTATTTTAGTTAAATATTCATAACCTTTTTTCATGACTCTACTTATAACCATCGTCATATTAGCATTAATATTTGATTATATTAATGGTTTTCACGATTCGGCAAATTCAATAGCCACGATTGTATCGACAAAAGTATTAACGCCATTCCAGGCAGTATTATGGGCAGCATTTTTTAATTTTGTTGCCTATTTTGTTTCTTTATATATCGTAGGAGAATTTAAAATAGGAAATACGATAGCAAAATCTGTTCATGAGAATTTTATTACTCTCGAAGTTATCTTTTCAGGACTGGTAGCTGCAATCATATGGAATTTATTTACCTGGTGGGCGGGTATTCCCTCCTCTTCATCCCATACATTAATAGGAGGATTTATAGGAGCAGCTGTTGCTCATGTTGGCGGCTTTAGTAAAGCAGGAGAAACAGTAGTCAATTATCCCGTAGTTATCCCAATTATTTTATTTATTTTCATAGCACCGATAATTGGAATGATCGTTTCATCCATCATTACACTCATAATCATGAATATTTGTAGAAATGCCAATCCTTACAAAGCAGATAAATGGTTTAAAAAATTACAATTAGTGTCTTCTGCAGCTTTTAGTATAGGTCATGGAGGTAATGATGCTCAAAAAGTAATGGGAATTATTGGTGCAGCCTTTATCTTTTATGAAGTGAATATTGCCCATTCTGCAGAATATGTTAATCTAACGACAGCCGAAAGATTTCAGCATTTTACAACCGATTATTGGTGGGTGCCCATAAGCAGTTTTATAGCAATTGCTTTAGGAACTATGTCAGGAGGATGGAAAATTATTAAAACAATGGGAACTCGTATTACGAAAGTAACTCCTTTAGAAGGGGTAACAGCAGAAATATCCGGTGCAATTACCTTATTCCTTAGTGAACATTGGGGAATTCCGGTAAGTACAACCCATACTATAACAGGTTCAATAATTGGAGTAGGATTGGTTAAAAGAGTATCTGCCGTACGCTGGGGAATTACCATTAAATTATTGTGGGCATGGGTTCTAACTATTCCGGTAAGTGCAGTATTAGCAATGATCGTTTATTCTATAGTTAAACTCTTTATGTAATACTAACTAAGCCTATCTTTTAGACGAAAAAAAATTTTTTAACAATAAAGAACATTCATCTTTTAAAACTCCCGATACGTATTCCGTTTGAGGATGAAGAGATAAACCTTTAGACTGAAAGCCTCTTTTTTCATCTGATGCCCCTACAACAACTCTGCTTATTTGAGACCAATATAAAGCTCCGGCGCACATTGTACAAGGCTCTAAGGTAACATACAAAGTACAATTAGTAAGATATTTTGCACCCAGTAAATTACTGGCAGCGGTAATAGCTTGCATTTCGGCATGAGCCGTAACATCAACTAATAATTCAGTTAAATTATATGCTTTAGCTAAAATTTTGTTATTACTGACTATAATGGCACCCACCGGGACTTCATCCTTATAAATAGCTTCTTTAGCTTGTTGTAAGGCTATTTTCATATAGTATTCATCGGTAAACATGATTAGTTATAAAATTTTAAATCAACTGTTTAAATCATTATTTTTAGTAGGAGTATTTAAAATATGACCGCAATGTTTACAGTATATAGCATCCGCTTCATTATTTATGGTATTACAAAAATTACACTTTTTACTGTTTAATTGATTTTTTTTATGTCTGGTATATTCAGCAGATAACAAACCTGCCGGAACGGAAATAATAGAATATCCTAAAATCATAATTCCCGATGCAATAATTTTCCCTAAGACCGTTACAGGAGCTACGTCTCCATAACCAACAGTTGTCAAAGTAACTACGGCCCAATACATCGATTGAGGAATACTGGAAAAACTTTCTCGATTTCTTCCTCCTTCAATTACATACATTAAAGATCCTAAGATTAACGTAGTAATTATGATAAAATATAAGAATACAAAAATTTTACGTTTACTTCGTCGTAAGGAAATTAAAAGAGAATTACTTTCATCGATATAAGTACCCATTTTAAAAATCCTGAAGATTCGCAAAAGCCTTAATATTCGTATGATGGCTAAATAATGCGATTGAACGAAAAAAATACTTAAATAGGTTGGGATGATGGATAACAAATCAATAATTCCATAAAAGCTGGTCGAATATTTTTTTGCCTTTTTGGCACTGGATATTCTTAAAATATATTCTACGGTAAAAGAAATAGTAACCCACCAATCCAGTATATAAAGCCAAAAGCCGATTTTTGAACTAATGCCCGGAACACTTTCCAACATAATAATTAGAGTGCTTAAAGTGATGAAAAAGAGAAGAATGATGTCAAATATTTTGCCTTTTACCGTATCAGACTCAAAAATAATGTCGTGAAGTTCAGCCTTCCAAATGGCAGTACCTTTTTTACATTCCGGTGTCTTACCTATAAAAAATAATTTTATTTCTTTTACAATTTTTTTCACAACTAAATTATTAATAGTAAAAAAATTATCTTATTATTAATTAATATGATAACAAAGATAAAAATAAAATTAATTATACTTAAAATGAATACCCTGAATTGTTCATTTAGTAGCGAATTTGTTTATATTTTAAAGAATTTATATAAAAACATGTATAGGTTGAAGATTAATTTTATATATTTGTAAAATAAAGATAAATTAAATTAACAAACAATAAAGTTTTTTACCATGAAAGAGAAATTTTATATAGATGAAACTGATAAGAAAATTTTACAATTTTTATCTATTAATACCAGAATGCCTTTTACCGAGATTGCAAAAAAAATGGATGTATCCGCAGGAACAATACACGTAAGAGTTAAAAAGATGGAAGATGTAGGAGTTATAAAAGGAACATGTTTAAATATTGATTATAATATTTTAGGTTATAGTTTTATAGCTTATGTTGGGATTTTATTAACCAAATCAAGCAAAACTCAAAGTGTATTAGAAAAATTAGCAGCAATACCAAACGTAACAACCGCTAATGTAATTTCAGGTAAATACAATATTTATTGTAAAATCAGCGCAAAAGATGCTGAAGATGCAAAAAATGTTATTTATAAAATAGATGATATTGATGACGTATTAAGAACAGAAAGTATGATTTCTTTAGAAGAAAGCATCAATGATCAAAACCGATTAATGGATGCTTTGTTTAAATAAAAATAATGCTTCCTGAAGAAAAAGAAATTTATTTTAAAGTAGCAATTTCTGTATCTTTGGTTTTATTTGGGTTTGATGGGGAAATGCTGCGTATTTTATTAAGTAATGATACAAAAAATGGACCTTTTAAAGGAGCTCCACGACTTCCCTCAGTTTATGTGAAAGCCCATGAGGGCATTGATTCAAATGTAGAAAAATTATTATTCTTACATACACAAAAAGACCACATATTTGTTGAACAACTAAAAGCTTTTGCAAAAGTTTTTAGAAATCCACTAGGAAGGGTAGTAAACATTGCTTACTACGCAACGGTAAAATTAGATGATGAACTATTGCAATACACTAAAGAAAGAGGTGAAGAATGGGTTGAATACTCAAAAATCCCGGACTTAGCATTTGATCATAATGAAATTATTGATTATGCAAAAGAACGGTTGAAACGCAGAGTTAAAAGAAGACCCATAGGTTTTTATCTATTACCGGAACATTTTACCATTTCGCAATTACAAAAGTTGTATGAAACCGCATTAAACCGAGAAATGGATAAAAGGAATTTTAGAAAAAAAATTGTTAATTCTCAATTAATTTTAGAAACAGGTTTAACGGATAATTCCTCGTCAAGAAAATCAGCAAAATTGTATAAATTTGATGAAGAAAAATATCAGAAACTTAGCTTAAAAGGATACGATTTTTTATTTTAAAATTATCAAAAATACTTCATAAATTAGATGAACAGGAGGAATATTATTCCTCCTGTATTTTTTATATACCATCATAAATGTTGTATATTTACTTAAGTTACTAAATAATACTATATGAGTAGTGATGAAGAAATTTTCGGAAAGCGCCCAAAAGAATATTTTGAAGTAAAAGAAAAAAAATCAATACCTTTTATTCTTTCATGTATTTACATGGGCTTTATGGGCTTTATACCTATCTTTCTCGGTATTCTTGGCTTTATGAAAATTTATTTTCCAGGTGCTCCTGCTTGGTTTTTTATTCTAAATATCATTTTAGGAATAGTAATGATTATCGGATCGATCAGTACCTATTATTTTAAAAAATGGGGAGTTTTTCTTTTCGGTTTGACCTTATTTGTAGATATTTTATTTCATTTATCGTTAGGATTTGAAGAGCTTGATGCAATTAACGGCTTATATTTATTTATAGGTTTTGCTTTAGTTCCCATAATACCTCGATGGAAATTTTTTAGCTAAATGATAAGATCATACAAAATATCGAAAAATTAAAATATCCCATAGGTACTTTTAAAATTCCTGAAAACATATCTAAAGAAGATATAACTTTATGGATTACTCAATTAAAATCTTTTCCGGAAAGATTAAAACAAGCAGTACTTCCACTATAAGATACGCAGTTAGATACGCCTTACAGATCGGGTGGATGGACTATGAGACAGCTAATGAGCAAGTAATCGGTTTATTTACATGACATGGAAATCATCATTTAGCCCATATAACAAATTCGATTGATTTATAGCTATATAGTTCTAATATTCGGTAATCCTATAAATTAATTTTAATTGTAATATATAATTCTTTTCTATATATACAAAAATTCCAAATGATCTAAAGGTCATAACCGGCTGAATTTAAAATATGTAGATATTCGAATTAATAAAAAGGCCATAAAACACTGAGAATTTTTTCAATAACTAAACTAGAATAATAAAGACTTAGTTAACATCGCCGGTTGATATAATTAATCATTAAACGTTACTTTTGTATTTCAATCATTGCCAAATTAAAAATGTATGAGAATAGATATTATAAGTGCGGTGCCAAAACTACTAAAAAGTCCTTTAGAAGAATCAATTATGAAAAGGGCGCAAGACAAAGGATTGGTACAACTATATTTCCACGATTTACGGGAATATGGACAGGGAAATTATAGGCAGATTGATGATACTCAATATGGAGGAGGTGCAGGAATGGTTTTAATGATTGAACCGATTGATAAATGTATTTCCCAACTACTTTCCCAAAGATCATACGACGAAATTATCTATATGACTCCTGATGGAGATACTTTAAATCAGAAAACATGCAATACACTTTCACTAAAAGAAAATATAATTATACTTTGTGGGCATTATAAAGGTGTAGATCAAAGAGTACGAGATTTATATATTACCCGTGAAATATCTATTGGTGATTATGTACTAAGCGGAGGAGAATTAGGAGCTTGTGTACTGGTTGATGCTATAGTTAGGTTGATACCAGGGGTTTTAAATGATGAAACATCTGCCTTATACGATTCATTTCAAGATAATTTACTTGCACCTCCGGTTTATACCCGTCCGGAAGAATATAAAAATTTGAAAGTTCCGGATATACTTTTGAGTGGTAATTTTGCAAAGATAGATGAATGGAGACAGGAAATGTCTTACAAACATACACAAGAGAGAAGACCTGATTTACTAAATGAAAATTAATACCACTATTAATTAAAAATTATGGATGAAATAATTAATAAAGTCGAAAAAAGCGGACTCATTACTCTAGATTTAGAAGATATTTATCCTAAAGAACCCAGGATGCTATTTGATTTAAAAGACTATTTATATGAGGGTTTAGTTTTAAGAGAAAAAGAGTTTCGTGAAAATCTTTCAAAATTGGATTGGAAAATGTATGAAAATGCTTATGTAGCAGTAACTTGCACATCTGATGCAATTGTGCCTTCCTGGTCATATCTATTAATTGCTAATTATTTAACAGGAGTGGCAAAGTTAATATCATTCGGCACTTTAGAGGATTTGGAAAGAGACATATTTACAGAAATTATAGATAAAATGGACGTGGATAGTTATAAAGATAAAAAAATTATTATTAAAGGCTGCTCACGTAAACCTGTTCCACAAAATGCTTATTTACAACTTATACAAAAACTTAAGCCTATAGCTTCTTCCTTAATGTTTGGAGAGGCTTGTAGTACAGTTCCTATTTTCAAAAAGAAAAAATTATAATTTAAAATTTCAAAAAATTACTGACTGGAATAAAAAATTGTTAATAATTTTTAGTTATTTAACTGTTTCATTCACTAGTCTTTGGCTGTGAAATTATTAACTTAATAAAAGTTTTTGAAAAAATAAAATTTAGGAAACTGAAGCTAATAATTCAACGATTATTTTTTCTCTAACTTATTTTTTATTCGGTTAGCTTCTTTAATGAATTCATATAAATGTTCAGATTCTCCATTTTCCAAATAAGATTTAAATTCAGTCAACTTTTCCAAATAAGTAGTAAGAATAGGTAAAATATATTTGGAATTTTGTTCAAAAATAGGAAGCCACATATCAACGGAACTTTTAGCCAGTCGAACAGTAGAAGCAAACCCTCCGGATGCTAAATTGAATATGGCAGCATCATCTTTTTCTTTTTCAAGAACGGAAACGGCTAAAGCATAGGAAATAGCATGAGAAAGATGTGAAACATACCCCACATGTTCATCATGAGATTCCGCATCCATAAGAATAAGTCGCGATCCCAAATGATAATAAACTTGAGAAACCAGATGAACTGCTTTTTGATGTGATTCATTGGAATTACATAGGATAGCAGCCCGATCTTTAAATAATCCATGAAAGGCAGCAGATGGACCGCTATATTCCGTTCCTGCCATGGGATGAGAAGGGACGAATGATTTTCTGTTTGGATGATTTTTAACTTTTTCAATCAAAGAAGATTTAGTACTTCCAACATCCATAAGTACCGAACCGTCAGGGAGAATATCCAATAGATGAGGTAGAAGTTTAATGCTTACATCGACCGGAGTGGATAGAATGGTTAATTCGGAAGAACGTATTGCCTCGTCCATGGGCATAATTTCATCAACAATGGATAATTCCAAGGCTTCTTTTTCATGAAGTTTAGACTTATCGGTCCCTATAACTTTTGAAGCGAATCCGCTTTTTTTAAGATCCAGAGCTATAGAACCTCCAATCAAACCTAATCCGATGACACTTATAGTTTTTGACATATAAAGATTCAAAGATAAAAAAAATCGGTTCTTAAAAAAAGAAACCGATTGGTATTTTAAAAGTATGTTAAGAACGGCTTATACTGTCATGATCTCTTTCTCTTTAACGGAAAGATGTTCTTCTGCCAATTTAACATATTTATCAGTCAACGATTGTATTTGCTCTTCACCATTTTTCTTTTCATCTTCTGAAGCACTCTCTATCTTTTTTATATCGGCATTTGCTTCTTGTCTGGCTTTTCGAATGCCAACCTTAGAATTTTCGCATTCTGCTTTTGCTTGTTTTACTAAGTCTTTTCTTCTTTCTTCTGTTAACGGAGGAATATTAATAATAATATTTTCCCCGTTATTATTTGGAGTAAAGCCTAAATTGGATTGAAAAATAGCTTTTTCAATAGCGCCCAAAGTAGATTTTTCCCAAGGCTGTATACTTAGAGTCATTCCATCGGGAACGGAAATATTGGCAACTTGAGATAAAGGAGTAGGAGTCCCATAATATTCCACTAAAATGTTTTGTAGCATGAGTGGGTTAGCCCGCCCTGCTCGTATTTTATTAAAAGCTGACTCTAAATGTTTTAGAGAGGATTCCATGCTTTCCTTAGTCGTATCTATAATTAAATTTATTTCTTCCATAATTTTCAGATAAGTTGCCTTGCAAATATAAACTATTAATTAATTAAATAGAAACTAAAGTTCCTACTTCTTTACCTTCAATAATTTTTCTTAAATTCCCTTCTTTGTTCATATCAAATACAATGATAGGAAGCGCATTTTCTTGACTTAACGTAAAAGCAGTCATATCCATAATTTTAAGTCCTTTTTTATAAACTTCATCAAAAGAAATACTGTTGAATTTTACTGCATTTTTATTTTTTTCCGGGTCTGTATCATAAATACCGTCTACTCGAGTCCCTTTTAAGATAACTTCTGCGTTAATTTCAATAGCTTTTAATGTAGCGGCTGTATCAGTAGTAAAATAAGGGTTTCCGGTTCCTGCACCAAAAATTACAACTCTTCCTTTTTCCAAATGCCTATCGGCTCTTCTCTTAATAAAAGGTTCAGCTATTTGATCCATTTTTATGGAAGTTTGCAAACGGGTATGTACTCCCATTGCCTCCAAAGAACTTTGTAAAGCCATTCCGTTAATAACCGTGGCAAGCATTCCCATATAGTCGCCTTGTACCCTGTCAATACCGGTAGCAACTCCCGCAACTCCTCTGAATATGTTTCCGCCTCCTATAACAATTGCTATTTCTACTCCCATTTCAGAAATTTCTTTTATCTGTTTAGAGTAACTTTGAAGAATTTCGGAGCTTATTCCATATTGTTGATTTCCCATTAAAGCTTCTCCACTTAACTTTAAAAGTATTCTTTTATATTTCATGATTAACTAGGGTATATTTATTATTTTTTGACAATGAATTCGACAAGGATAGTAATGCTATATACTTAAATAGAAGAGTAAAAAGAAAGTAAATAGATACAGAAGGTACTATAAATAGTAATAAAATCATTTATGTTAAATTTCTGTATGCAAATATAATAAGGAATTTTTTAAAAAATGTAACCGCTTTTTATTTTTCCCTTAATGTGCTGTTCTCACTTCCATTTAAGAATTCAACATATTTTACGATTTATGAATTCATTAAAAATGTTTTCAAATCGGAAAAATTATTTTCAAGAGGCGTAGCCGAACTTATTTTATGATCCAACTCTTTTACTTGTTCAGGTATAATAATTTTATTTTTTAAGTTTTCAGGATATACATCCATAAATTTACAAGGATGAGCAGTAGATAAAAATATGGTGAAATCTTGTGGATGATTATACTTCTTTGCAGCTAAATAAGCAACTGCAGTATGAGGACAAGCGATATAGTTGTATTTTTCATATAATTCGTTAATACCGTTCATCGTTTCTGAATCGGTAAATGAATAAGCAGATATAAGATTACGCAAGGAATCTAAGCTTTCATTAAATAAATCGGTAATTCGTACCCAATTACTTGGATTTCCTACATCCATGGCATTAGATAAAGTTTGTATGGATGGTTTAGGCTCATAAGTACCTTTTTGTAAATAAACGGGAACAGTATCATTTACATTAGTAGCTGCAACAAAATGTTTTACAGGGAGACCTGATTTATAGGCTAGTAACCCGGCACCAACATTACCAAAATTTCCACTGGGAACTACAAAAACTATATCTTTCTTATTCTTTTTGACTGCTTGAGCATAAGCATAAAGGTAATAGAATGTTTGCGGCAATAACCTTGAAATATTGATGGAATTAGCCGAAGTTAATCGTAATTTTGAATTAAGTTCAGCATCATTAAAAGCCATTTTAACTAAAGCCTGACAGTCATCAAAAGTTCCATTTACTTCCAAGGCTCTAATGTTTTGACCGTTTGTGGTCAATTGTTTTCTTTGTATTTCACTGATTTTACCTTTCGGGTATAAAATAGTTACCCGAGTACCTTCAACCCCTAAAAAACCTAAAGCGACAGCACCTCCTGTATCTCCTGAAGTAGCCACCAGAATATCCAACGTTTTATCGTTTTTGTCGGATAAATAAGCCATAAGTCGACTCATAAAACGAGCCCCGAAGTCTTTAAATGCTAACGAAGGACCGTGAAATAATTCCAATACAGCCAAATTTTCTTCTAGTGATACCAATGGGGCATCAAAACTAATCGTTTCTTTTATAATTTTTTCCAAGTCTTTTTTTGGGATATCTTCTCCAATAAAAGAATGGGCAATTTCTAAAGCCATTTCAGGAAAAGAATAATCCGTTATATTCTGAATAAAACTTTCCGATAATTTTGGGATTTGCCAAGGCATATACAATCCTTTATCAGAAGGAAAGCTGGTAAATACGGCTTCTTTAAAAGAAACAGAAAGATTTTTATTATTTGTGCTGTATAGTTTCATGTTAGAGTAGATTATATGGCTGAATTATGAAAGCACAGTTGCTCCTTTACAATTTATAGGTGAGGAATAACCATTGCTTTCTATTTCGTGATTTTTAAGATGTTCTTTAAGTTTTGCAGTAATTGTTTTTGCTGTTTCAATTCCTTTGGTAAAAGCAACTACTGAAGGTCCGGAACCTGAAATACCGAAACCTAAGGCCCCGCATTCCATAGCAATTCTTCTCATGGCTTCAAATTCGGGTATAAGAATGGAACGGGTAGGTTCAATTAATTGGTCTTGTAAACTTCTGGACAGCAAGTTGTAATCCTCTGTAAATAAGCCCGTTATCAATCCAGCAATATTTCCCCATTGAGAAACGGCGTCTTTTAGTTCAACTTTATTCTTTAAAATTTGTCTGGCTGCGCGAGTCTGAACCTCTACATGAGGAAAAATAATGGAACAACAAAGTTCCGTAGGCACGGGAAGGTTAATTACTTCCAATGGTTGATAGCTTCTAATTAAAGTTATCCCGCCCATTAATGAAGGGGCAACATTATCGGCATGTCCATGCCCGCAAGCCAGTTCTTCACCTTTTAAGGCAAAAGGCAACAGTTCTTTTTTAGATAATGGTTCTCCTAAAAGTTGGTTAATAGCAAACAAACCCGCTATTGTACTTGCAGCACTTGAGCCCAGACCGCTACCGATAGGCATTTTTTTATGAAGTTCAATTTCAATTCCGTAATTTTTTTTACCCAAAAAATCGAGAATCATTTTTACACATGCACTCACCGTATTCTTATCCGGATGGATAGGTAAAAGCCCTTGATCTCCGGTTATCTTAGTAATTCTTATTCCGGGTTCATCCACGCGTTTTAAAAAAACTTCATCTCCCGGCTCATTCAACGCTAATCCTAAAATATCATATCCACAAATAAAATTAGCTGAAGTCGCCGGAGCAAATACATGCACACTATCTTTTTCTTTCATCGAAATTTGAAAACGTTCAATTTTTAGTGAGACAAATGTAAGCTAATTATATTTGATTTCAAAAGACTAACATTTTAAACAATATGTGTGTCAAGTTTATAATTCTATAAGAATTAATACTTTTCTTAAATATTTCGATGCCATTAAATTGTACTTTTTATTTAAAAATTTTATATGTCTTTTTTTATAATAAAATCTATACCTAAATTAAAAAAATAGTTTTCAACCTAATCTAATAAATATCTAGATTTTATATAATATTAATTGGCTCCAACATTAATAAGATCAGCAAAAACCCCCGCTGCGGTAACTTCAGCACCTGCTCCCGGACCTTTTATTACCAATGGATTAAATTTATATCGTTCCGTTGTAAATGAGATAATATTATCACTACCCGTTAAATTGTAAAAAGGATGAGAAGCATCTACGAATTCCAAATTTACGGAAGCCTTTCCATCTTCCAACTTTCCGATATATCGTAACACTTTATTTTCATTTTCAGCCTTTTCTTTCAGCTCGTTGAAATAAGAATCAGATTTTTTTAATTCTTCATAAAAGTCATCAATCGAGGGAGCTTTGAAACAGCTTTCAGGAAGGATAGCTCCTAACTCAACATCTTTTTCTTCAATTTGATATCCGGCATCACGTGCGAGAATCATCATTTTACGCATAAAATCTTTTCCGCTCAAATCCTCTCGAGGATCCGGTTCCGTATAGCCTAATTCATGAGCTTTTTTAACAACCTCATAAAAAGAAGTATTGCCTCTAAAATTGTTAAATATATAAGAAATAGTACCGCTTAAAATAGCCTCAATTTTGATGATCCTGTCCCCGCTGGTCATTAAATCCTTTAAAGTTCGTATGATAGGCAATCCGGCTCCTACATTCGTTTCATAAAAGAAATCGACGCCTCTTCTTCTGGCAGTATCTTTTAAATCTTTATAATCTTTATATGAAGAAGAATTAGCTATTTTATTACAGGTAACTACCGAAACATTAGATTCGAAAAGTTCTTTGTAATACGTTCCGGTTATTGGACTTGCAGTATTATCGACAAAAATACAGTTGGAAAGATTTAACAACTTAATTTTTTGGATAAATTCATCCAAATTAGAGGGTTCTCCCTTATTTATTCTTTCTTGCCATTGTGTAAGATCAATGCCTTCTTCGTCAATAATCATTTTTCTGGAATTAGCTATTCCGTTTATCTTTACTTCAATACCATTGTTTTCACGTAAAAAATCACTTTGAGCATCGATTTGTCGCAACAAGGTTGCCCCGATATTTCCTGTTCCTACACTGAATACATGAAGTGTTTTGGTTAGTTGAGTGAAAAACGCATCATGAACAGCATTCAGAGCTTTAGATATATTTTTACGTTTTATTATTACCGAAATATTGTATTCGGATGAACCTTGTGCAATAGCATGTATGTTGATTCCATTACGTCCTAAAGCTTGGAAAAGCTTGCCCGATATCCCCGGGGTTTGTTTCATATTTTCGCCAACTATGGCTAATACACATAAATTTTCTTCAATGGTAGGCGGATTTAATTTATTGGTTTCCAGTTCCAACTCAAATTCACTGTTGAAAAGCTGTTTTGCTTTATGAACATCCTTGGGCTCAATGGCAAATGTAATACTATGTTCGGAAGACGATTGAGTAATAAGGATTACATTAATATGTTCGCGTGCTAATAAAGAAAAAAGTTTTCCGCTGAAGCCAATTTTGCCAATCATTCCGCTTCCTGTAATATTGATCAGGCTGATTTCATCTATGGAAGAAATACCCCGAATCGGGTATGCATTTTTATGAGTATGTTCTTCAATCCTTGTTCCTTTAAAAGAAGGATTAAAGGTGTTTTTCAATACAATAGGTATTTTTTTTCGAAAAGCCGGAATCATGGCTGGAGGATAGATAACTTTCGCTCCAAAATAAGATAATTCCATAGCTTCCGTATAGGAAAGTTCAGATAATGAAAAAGCCTTTTTTACGACACGAGGATCTGCGGTTAACATACCGTCTACATCAGACCAAAGCTCAATTTCTTCTGCATCTAAGGCGGCAGCTATTATGGCCGCCGTATAATCACTGCCTCCTCTTCCTAATGTCGTAATTCGATTGTTTTCATTGGAGGCTATAAAACCTGTAAAAAACAGGATTTGATGTGAATGCTCTTTGTAAAACTCTTGCAATAAATGTTCTGTAACGGGAGTATGTACTCGGGCATTTCCAAAATTGCTGTCTGTTTTTATAAGGAGTGAAGCATCTACATAAATACTTTCTGAAAAATATTGTTTGGCTATTTGACTCAATAAAAAAGTGGAGCATTTTTCTCCATAACTTAAAATAAGATCTTTGCTTTGAAGACTGAGTTCCCTCAAGCTATAGACTCCTTGCAAAAGATCTTCGATCTCGTTTATAAAAATCTTAATCTGAGTAAATGCAGGATTTTGATTTTTAACCGTAATCATTTCTTTAATAACCGTAAAATGTCTTTGTTCAATTTCAATAAGACCTTTTTTAAAATCCTTTCCTTCAGAGGCAATTTGGGCTAGTTCTGTTAAAATATTGGTAACTCCGCTCATGGCAGATGATACTACTATAAATTTTTCGCCTGAAGCATATTTGTTCTGCAGAATACTAAGTACATTTTGTATACTTTGACCGGAACCGACAGATGATCCTCCAAATTTTACTATTTTCATACGATTACTATCAATTGGTTACAATTTTAGTGAAATTTTATAGGATTAAAAAATATTACTTGAAAATGCATTTAAATATTTTTACAAATATCAATATGCTATTCTAATTAGAAATGAGCTTACAATCTTTAAATAGGTTACAATTCGAAAATTGAATCTTACATTGTTTTTTTTGTTATAAATATTTTAATTCAACTCCTTAGTAATAAGCCCATAAATTGGTTATATAGTAGCACAAAATACTTTTCTTGCTATCCATCAATGTGAAAAAAAATAAAATTCAATTTGTTAAAAATAATTAAAAATAATTATCTTTGAAATATAAAATATTTTATATTTATAATATAATTCAATATCTTTTTATGAATTCTACACCTACATCATATAATTTAAAAACTCGTCATTTAGATGCCAATTTTACTTCCTTGAATCATGAATATGAAGTTTTGCTGGATATTGAAAAAGATAATAGAAAAACAAAACTTGAATACTCAATCGAAGTAAAATTTGAAAAATTGTCTATAGAGTCAAAAAATCCTATAATTAGTATTAAAAGGCTTACCAAAACCTTTATCAATGGTGTAGAGCCTGATCTAATATCAGAACAAATATCTTCATTGGCAGGAAATATCTTTAGCCCTCTGCTTTTAGAATTAAATCTTAAAGGAGAAGCGATTCAGATTTTTGATTATGAATCTATTTTAAAAAAATGGCAGAAAGTAAAAGAGAAATTAAAAGAAAATTATGCCGGTCAGACATTGAATAATTATGTAGAAAATATTAATCAAGTTTTAAAATGTCCAAAGCTTGTTCTAGAAAAATTAAGAAATGATTGGTTTTTATCCTTATATTGTATCCCATTATACACTACCTATATTATTCCCAGTGAAAAGGAACAATGGGAATTCCCTTCCCTTATTAAGGGAGAAGGAACAAAAAAATTTACGGTTTTTAAATCTTCTGAAAATATAGATGATAAAGATAATTCAATTTTGATTTTTGTGCAGGATAAGGGGCTACCTAAACTTTTTACCGGTATTTACACGCTGGATAATAAATCTAAATTAATTAATAAAATAGAAGTAGTTATAGCTGAAAAGGAAGGATGTTCACTTAGGGCAGAAATCCAATGTGTTAAAATTAATAAAAAGGAAAAACAACCCACCCTGATACCCGAACGAAAAAAAGATAGTGAAGAGGTCGAATGGCGTAAATATAATGATAAGAAAAAAGGATTTTGGGCACGGTTATTTAATATATAGAAAATATTGGAATTATGAGTAGAAAACATTTTGTATGCCAGGGAGCTGTTTGTCGATGTAATTTTGGAAGTACACCTGATAAACTTTTAGTAAAAACTCAAACTTTACTTTATATAAATGATGAAGGAGAAAGAAAATTAGCCGCTACTACTCAAGAACTGGGTCAAACCTTTGAAAAAAATTCTTTCGGAAGTTGTTCAAAGAAAAATGGAAAGACTTGTACTGTTAGTGTTTCCAGCTGGAAGGATTATAAAACGAATCAAAAAATAGAAGAAAATAATTCCTCTTTATTATTGGAAAACAGTAAAGCAGAGTGTCCTATTGGTGGCAGTGGTTGTATAAGTATTATTTTTCATGGACAAGTCACAGATGTTTATTCCTTTCATTTTGTAAAATCTGATGAAACAATTTTACAACAATTGATGCCCTTGAATGATATTAATGAGATAATCAACGATACAGAAGATTGGGTTGAATAAAGTTAGATGAAATAAATATATAAACTTGTCATTCGAAAAAAATAATTAAAATGCCAGATTATACTTACATCAACCATAAAGTAAAAAAGGGAGAGACACTTTGGGGGCTATCTAAGCAATATAATGTAGAACAGCATAAAATACGTCAAGCCAACCCTGAAATAAAAATTACACATAATGGGACATACGAGATCGCCCATCTGAAAATAGGGCAAATAATTCGAATTCCACAAGAAAAACAAATATACACGAATAAAAAAACCGGTAAAAAAGGAGTAAAAGCTATAAATGGAAATACTTTACCTCAAGCAGGAATAAAAGAGAAGTATTGGGTGACGGGATGGTATCCTGGAACTCCAATAGAGATGAAAAATCCTGCTAATGTAAAATGGGCAGTTTATTATAAAGAAAAAGGAAGATATACCCTAAAACTTAAAAAAGAAACCGGAGAATTTACTTTTCATGAACAAGCAATTGGGAAAGATATAAAAATAGTCGGTTATTTATATAATCCTGAGCTGGATAATGACAGCGCTTTAAATATAAAAGTAGTTACTAATCAAACTCCCTCAATCACTTCCCTTATCCTGTATAATATAAAAAAAGAGAAACCTTTGCCGCGCAATGTCAAGCTTAAATTAGGACAATCAATCTATGTAGTAGCTAACACTACCAATTGTGTAGGAAAAAAAATAGAATTTGCCCTACAAAAAAAGGAAGAAAAAGCAGGTGTAACTAATTATATACCCATTATACAAAACACAGAAAAAGTAAGTACCAAAGGAACAGCTACCACAATTTTTAAGTTAGATGATTTAAATCTTTTGATAAATTCTAGTAAGACACAAAATTATTGGATAAGTGCTCAATTGGAAGGTTCAGAAAACACTCCTTATATTTATGAAAATGAAGTAGAAGTAGAAAAAGAAAGTTCAAAAAAATTACCTAATGAAGAAAAGAAAAAAAAGGAAGATAGCATAATTTATAAAGGGAAAATAGCCATACAAGAAGGTTGGAATAAGCTTAAAGATATGTATATAAAAAAAACCACCTCTAATGAACCCCAGATTCAGAGAGTTAGTTTATATTCTCCAGAAAATAAATCCCAAGTCTCCTACAAAGAAACTCTGAAATTGAAAATTGAGGGCATATATCTGAAAGGAAAGAGCATAGAATATATTGTATATGAAGAAGATCAATCACAAAAAAAGGAGTTAATAATCGATACAGTTCAGATGATGGGAGACGTTCAAGAAGTGGATATACTGTTAACCCAAGAGAGGTTTAAAAAAGGAGGAACTAATAAGGAGGAATTGACTGAAGGAAAACATGAAATTTATGTAGAGGTTAAGCTGAAAGAAAAAGAACTTGTTAAAAAAACTGAAATCATCGTAGTAGATACTTCAACTCAAGAAATTGATCCCATCCCTGGTAACCGACCGGTTACAACCGGAGATCCTGAAGTAAATAAAAATAAGAAATGCGTTTGTGAAGAATATGATTTAATTTGGGGAGCCAAAGTAAGTTGTGAGTTTAGAAAGAAAGTTGTGGAAATTTGTAAAGAATTATGGCCTAGTGATTATTTAAATATGGCAAATTATCTCATGGCAATCATGGCTTGGGAAACAGGAGAAACTTTTTCTCCATCTATCAAAAATCCTAAATCTTCTGCTACTGGGTTGATACAATTCATGAAAAAAACGGCAGAAGAATTTGGAACTACTGTTGATAAGTTAAAAAAAATGACAGCTCTTGAACAATTAGATTATGTAAAAAAATATTTTTATCCACAAAGGAATAAAAAATTAGAGTTTGTAGATTTTTATTTACTGGTATTATTTCCTGCATCAATGGGAAAACCCGATAATCATGTAGTTTTTAGCAAAGATGGAAGAGGCCTTAATAAAAAAGACAGATATTATTCCGAAAGAATAAAAGCGTATCCAGTTAATAAAGGTTTTGATACTAATCCAAAATATGGAAATAACGATGGAATGGTGACAAAGGCAGAAATAAAAAAAGGAATTCAAAAGTATATAGATAAAGGTGAAATAAATAAAACAACTATTTTTAATTGCGGTGTCAAAGTTGAAAAGGATTTTAAAAAAGAGAATATAATAAAATGGCATGACCCGGTTGATAACCCTAGAAGAACCAAATACAATTCATATGGAAATATTAAACCGGTAAATGGAGCTTATGGAAATGTTAGAAAAGGTTATACTAAATATCATTCGGGATTGGATTTATTCGCATTGCCATATATAAAAGACGAATTTGAAGGAACAAAGATTTATGCATGTTTGGATGGTATTGTGACAAATACTGCTGCAGGCCCACAAGCGGGAAAAGCTATTCGACTTAAAATTAATAATGTAAAAGACTTATTGGAACAAGAAAAAAAAGTAAATTATAAACTAGAATTTAATAAAGGTGAAGAGATGGGAATTAATATTAAAGAGACTGATACTGTATACTTTATATATTTACACTTGAGTAAAGTTTTAGTTAAAAATAATCAAATGGTAAAAGCAGGAGACATAATAGGTTATACTGGAGTATCAGGAAGTATTGCAACAAATATTCCTAGCCCACATTTACATTTAGAAATAGCTACTATTGAAAATGCATATAATACAGGTAAAACTAAAAGGACAAATCCTGCAAGATTTATTAAACTAAATTCTTATAATACAAAAGATCAAGATGTTGCCGTTAATTATAAATACTCAGAAAATGGATATAAAACTAAATGGAATGCTCCTAAAAAAGATCAGACAAAAGATTAAAATTGTAATATATTTCATAACTTTATTTAATTTTATTTCTTGCCAATCTCAAAAAAAGCATATAACTTTAGGTTCAACTTATAATAATATTGTCAATTTTTCTGACGTAATTTATAATGATTACAGTGGGTTAGGAATTACTCAAATTAAGTCTAAAAGTATTTCAAGTTTCCTAAATACTAAATGCAAATATTTTATTCAATGGAATGAAGAAAATATTTCGAATACACATAATATTTCCTTTACTGAATTAATCCTTATTGATTCAAAAAATGACATAAAATATGGGAAGGAAAAAATAAGATACCTATTTATTGAAAAAGAAAAAGGAAAAAATAAAGAATTAATTGATACTTTAAAAATACCAAAAGGTTTTGATTATTCTCAATTTAATTACAAATCTGGAAATATTAATAAAACTGGCATAGCTATTGGAAAATACAATAATAGTACAAAAAAAGAATCCTTTGAATTATGTGAACTTTATGGTTTAAATGATATGGGTAAATTGAGTAAATTACCACTGTCAACAGTTATTTATGACTGTCCTCCTCCCACATATTATTTAAGAGAATATGAGCCCGAAGAATATTCTTATGAAATTAAGCAAAAATATAATAAAAGTACAATCATCCCCAAAAAGTGGTATGGGGTATATCATGTAATAAATAAAGAATCGAAAGATTGGAGAGAAGAGCAAAGTATATCTTTAAGCATTTCAAAAGATTCTATAATTTATGAAATTGCTGGATATCAAATGTATGAGAAATATTTATTAAAAGGTGAAGAAATTAATAGTAATATTCTGTCTTTAACTTATTTAAAATATTTAGATGGTATTGAAAGTGCTGTTCTAGAAAAAACCAAGGATTTTGGAAAAATATATTTTGATGGGAAAAAATATTTGTGGAAATGTCCTTATTTGGACTTTTACTATCACAAGAAACGATATAGATTAAAAAAAGAATAAGTATAAGTAATAGACATAATTAAATTACTTTTCTATCCTGTATTTATCATTAAAGGGAGATTGCATCAAACCTAGCGAGAAGTTCAAGAGTTAACCAATGATGAGTTATCGGTGAACCTGATAAGAATGCCAGAAAAAAAAGTTGTAAAAATGCCGAAGATGCGATATATATATATATCATTAGAAGAAATCAAAATATATGTGTAGACAGTAAAGGCAAATGCTTAATTAAATATGAAAAATTAATTAAGGCAGCTATTCATTATTTAAATCAATATAGAAAAAATAGTTATTATATGGAAAGCGAACAAAAGCACAACCTATAAATCCTTTAGTCCAAGAACTGATAAATCATATTCCAGATTTCAATAAGAATTCAGATGATAGACCGGTAATCCTAATACTTGAGGAACGAAATGCTACAAAAACGGGAAATGTTTGGACTGGTAAAAAATCTTAAGTAGATAATAATATGAAACAAGCACTTATATTTTTATTAACTATTATTTCTTTTAATAATTGTATTAATCATAATTATAAAGAACAAAATATGCTAAATAATAAAATAGAAATTTTAAAAAATAATAATTTTGAATTTCCTAAAAATAGCCTTTTTAAAGAAAGACTTAAACTTGTATTTGGATTAAATGTAGATTCAATTTCTAGTAACGAATTTTATCTGGAAATAAAACCCATTATACCTGATGCACCTGAATTTTATCCTACGGTATATAAAAAAGAAAAATATTTAGATGCAGATAATTTTACGAACGATTTATCATTTGTTTCATTTAATAAATACATTTTTTATGAAGATAGAACTGCTTTTAATTATTTAAAGTTAAATGATAATTATTATTTGTATATGTTGGTTCAAGATTATGGGTATTATAATAATGAATTACTTGAATACATTTTTGAAAATATAAATAAAGATTTGGAGTCTCCTTTTGCCTACGCTGTATTTTTTGGAAGAACAGGAATTTATGGAAATTGGGAATTGAGAAAAAAAATATTTCAAAAATATGTTAATCAATACCCGGACGCGAATATTTCTGTAATCTATTTTATTGCTCCTATATTGGAAGAAAAAAATCCCTATGAAGGAAACAGAGAATATGATGTTGCTTTTATTTTGAATCTTCTCATAGAAAGAAATCAGAAAAATAATATTTACCCTGTTGGAGAGGCTGATTATATATTTACTAAATATCCTAATTTCTTAAAGCATCTTAAGGATAATAATTACTATTCATTTCCTCAATTAAAATCATATTCAGAAAATAAATCTAATTTAGATAACAATGATATTTCTGTTATTTATTACATTCAAGATCCGGACGGATATGCGGATTTACGAAAAGAAAAAAGTAAAAATTCAGAGATAATACAACAACTGAAAAACGGAGAAAAAATAGAGGTAATAAATAATGAGGAAAATTGGATTCAGATAAAAACCAAAGAAGGGAAAGAAGGATATGTGTATTATGATAGGGTAAAAATGAAATAAAACGTTTATATAGAACCTAATTAAGAATTGAGGACTTTAAAATAATTAATGGAAACCACACGGGAAGGAACGGAGGCGGCATAGCATCATTTATAATTAATCCTAGAACAATATCTCCCTAAAGACCCAAACGGAAATACTAAATATAGATATACTAAAAAAATATTTAAGGCTAATGACTTTATTTTATTCACTCCTAAAAAAATAGAATAAATCCGGAAAAGTGGGAAAAAGTGCCTTGGAAAGAGAGAGCTGAAAATGAAGGAATAAAATATAAGATGTAATGAAAGGCAAGAGTCTTTAAAATCTAAATTAGTAACTTATCTATCATAATATAATAGCTGGATAACATTGAGATAGTAGTCTATCTAGTTGTGTCTCTTTAGTTGGTCGGTGTCTCGAAAATTCAACTCCATTATTTAAAACTCCCCATTTAGCGGCTGCAGTCTCATTTATAAAGTATAAATTAGAGAAAGATTTCATGCCGAAAGAAAATAAGTTTTTATTTATTTTTGTGTTAAAAAATAAAAGCTTATTAGAGAAAAATATGAATTGGATCTTGTTAATTATCGGCGGTTTGTTTGAAGTCGGATTTACTTTTAGTTTAGGACAAGCAAAAAATTCTCAAGGAAATTCAGTATACTATTGGTATATCAGTTTTTTGATTTGTATGATTTCGAGCATGTTATTGTTGATTAAGGCTTCTCAAACCCTTCCGTTAGGTACAGCTTATGCAGTATGGACCGGTGTAGGAGCAGTGGGCACAGTATTGTTAGGAATATTTGTTTTTAAAGAACCGGCAACCTTTTGGAGAATATTTTTTATAATTACTCTGGTTAGCTCCATAGTAGGTCTTAAATTTGTATCAAATCACTAAAAGGAATTGATTAATTGTTAAACTTTTTTATAGAATAATTTCAGATTAAAAAATTAGGTTTAAGGAGATTTTTTAATATCGCTAAAAATAAAATGCCTAATTAATAGTTATCTTTATTTTTGATATTTCAAGGGAAACGAGAGTTCAATTCTTTTTTCTTTTTATGTTTTCCTTAAATATATAGGCATATACAAATAAAATAAATTTTAACTCAACTATATTATTTATACTTAACTATTTACTTTTTAAATAGATCAAATAGTATCAATATAAGAGCTTAAATATTCTCTTAAATCATCATCACAAACATAAACATAGGTTCCTTTAATAGCTCTCGTTAATAGAATTGCATAGGTATGTATCACATATTTTAATATTTCTTCATCTGTAGCGTTCCGTTTAACATCGTTTGAATATAATGATTTTTTATTGACTTTTATTTCATTGTCATTTTTATCAAAATAAAGATCTGGACCGATTACTACACCAGAATAATTTAGGTCGATTCCTCTTAAAGTATAAAGACTACCCATTGTGTATTTAGACTCTTCGCTTTTTACCCAATTAGTAGTTTTGTAATTGTTCCATCTTAGTTTTTCTTCTTGAATAACAATGTCATGTGAAGAATTATCATTTTTACTAATCCATTTCCATGCGTATCCTGCACAAAGTTTACTTAGTTCATATTGTTCATCCTTATCTGATATTTTTTTTCTCATTTTTTTAAATGACAAGAAAAGTTTAAAATGGTAATTTTTAAAACTTATTTTCTTTTTAGCTTTTTGATAAAAAATATCATAGATATAATCAATATAAGTTTTTCCAGCTTCAACTCTCATCTGAGTTGTTAGCTCAATCGGTCTATGTTCTCTGTATTTATCATTTTCAATTCTTTCTTTAACATAAAGATCACGAATATCAGAATGTCTAACACATTGTTTAGGATCATAAAATAAAATTTGATAATCCGACTGGTTAAGTATCCAATCAAGTTCGTCATGATTGTTATTAAGGCCTAAACGTTTATTGCCTAATTGGAAATTTTTTTTATATGAAACTAAATTATCATATCTTCTTAAAGCATGTGTTTCATCACAAATTATAATATCGTATTTTTGTTTTGTTAACTCTATTGGACTTATTACATCTGTTTTTTTGATCCCTTCTCCAACATTTTTGAAAATATCTTTTAAAATATCTCGCATGTGTTTATCTGCGACAACTAAACCTATTTTTTTATTTTTATAACGATTATGATTTTTTAGATAATGAAAAAGTGAGGTAGCTACAACTGTTTTTCCCGTTCCAGCTCCACCTTGTATTAGAATAGGTCTCCTTTTATATTCATTTTGATAGGGATCTGTTTCACCAGAATTTAACACATTTATAACATGAGTTAATGCATTAGTTTGCTCATCGTTTAATTCAACATATGGAGAATATTTATAGGAATTTAAATTCATTATGAATTTAAATTTTTTAGTTTTTACTAATTCCTTTGCCAAGAGTTGATCCCAAATTTTATCAAACAAAGATTCAAATTTGATTTTCCTCTTATAATTAGTTTTGTTTCCATCAAGTTTATTTATGATTTTAAATTTTCCATCTATTTTCATTAATTTTATGAAAAGCATTTCAAAATGTTTTGCCGGAGTTTCTTCCATATCATCATTCGTAATAACATGTATCCGTTCAAAATCATATTTTTGAAATTTCTTTCTATGCTCATTAATACGTTCTTTAATACGTAGAGTTTCACCAATGTATGCATATTTACTGTTTTCTAAAATATATATACAATGAAAATCATTACTTTCATTAAAATTACAATGATTAAATTTATATGTAGTTATTTTAAAAGGTGAATTTTTCATTAGTTTTAAAATTATTATTAAAAAATATTTACATATGATTTAACTAAAAGAACATACAAAAGTTCATATATATCAACAATTATAATTAATAATCATAATCAATTTTTATAAATTAATTTTTAAAATAATAAAAACATTCGATCTATTTGATCTCATGATAAAACGAAGTTATTTTAGATGTTATTTTATTTGATAGAGTTTTAATTTTTGAATTTTTAAGCTAAAATATGTAACTATTTTAAAATATATTTTATTAATTTTAGCTAATTTTTATAAACGCACATTATAATAATGTTCATTAATATCTCAACTATATTTATTATAAAGAATTCAAATTAAATTTTTCTAGCTTATTCTTATCTAAATAATTTTTATAATAAAAATACTACCAAATTATAAATGTTTTTATTAAAATTAAATTTTAGGAAACAAAAAACTCTGAAAAATTAATATTTTTCAGAGTTTCGCAATGTTGAATTTTTTTGTACGGATGAAGGGAATCGAACCCCCACGCCTCACGGCACTAGATCCTAAGTCTAGCGTGTCTACCAGTTCCACCACATCCGCTTACTGGTTTTGGACTGCAAATATACATTTATTTTATAAAACGGGAAATAATATTTTAATTATTTTTTGAGATTTTGATTAATACATTGATCCAATATAATTTAAAAATCAAACTATTTTATTAAGGACTATTCATTTAAACATATTAATAATGTATGTGAATAAATTTCAATAGACTAAGATAATGCGTTGTAAAACAAATCTTATAGGAAAAAAGGAGTGTATAAAAAGTAAATTTAACCCGAAATAAGGTGAGCAAAGGTTCTTATAAACAGTTTAATCTCTATAAAACAGTTATTTTGTGTTATTTATAATGATTCCAGATTGTTAAATATAGATTAAAAACAGTTACTTAAACTTTTCAAGTAAAATTCATTATTGTATATTTGCAACCTAACATTAAAATAAAAATGACTAAAAACGGTGTAAGCCCTGATAAAGAGATAGTTTTTAGCAGCGAATCCTTAAATAAAGTACATGAAATAATTGCAAGATATCCGGAAGGTAAGCAAAAATCTGCTTTAATTCCTGTGTTGCATTTGGCTCAAAAAGAATTTGGAGGATGGCTAGATGTCCCTGTTATGGATTATGTGGCTTCTTTATTAAATATTTCACCAATAGAAGTATATGAAGTAGCTACTTTTTATACAATGTTTAATATGCAGCCTGTCGGAAAATATGTGTTGGAAGTATGTAGAACCGGTCCATGCATGTTAAATGGAAGCGATCAAATCATAGAACATATTAAAGAAAAATTGCAGATAAAAGAAGGAGAAACAACCGAAGATGGTATGTTTACTCTAAAACCGGCAGAATGCTTAGGCGCTTGCGGGTATGCCCCTATGATGCAAATTGGTAAATTTTATCATGAACATCTGACAAAAGAAAAAGTAGATGAAATCATTGACCTTTGCAGGGCGGGAAATATTGCAATTGATTAAATTATAAGTTAGAAGCATATATTATAATATAATGAGTAAAAAATTATTGCTTAAAAATATTGATGTAGAAGGAATAAAAACTTTTGAAGTTTTTAGAAAGCATGGAGGCTACACTGCAGCGGAAAAAGCCCTTAAAATGACTCCTGATGAAATTTTGGAAGAAGTTAAGACCAGTGGACTTAGAGGTCGTGGAGGTGCCGGGTTTCCTACAGGGTTGAAATGGAGCTTTTTGGCTAAGCCGGAAGGAGTGCCGCGCTATTTAGTGGTTAATGCAGATGAATCAGAGCCGGGAACTTTTAAAGACCGATATTTAATGGAATATATACCTCATCAATTAATAGAAGGTATACTTATTTCATCTTTTTGTTTAGGAGCCAACGTTTCCTATATATATATACGAGGAGAATATTCTTGGATTCCCGAGATCTTAGAACACGCAATACAAGAAGCAAAAGCCAATGGTTTTTTAGGTAAGAATATAAAGAATACAGGATATGATCTGGAAATTTATGTTCAACGCGGTGCAGGAGCTTATGTATGCGGAGAAGAAACCGCATTGTTGGAATCTTTAGAAGGAAAACGAGGTAACCCTAGATTGAAACCGCCTTTTCCGGCCGTTAAGGGGTTATATCAGTGCCCTACCGTAGTTAATAACGTAGAAACCATTGCAACTGTACCGGCTATTATTTCCATAACCGGAGCAGAATATGCTAAAATGGGAGTAGGAAGATCTACGGGAACTAAATTAATTTCCGCTTGTGGAAACCTGAATAAACCGGGAGTATACGAAGTTGACTTCAATTTAAGTATAGAAGAATTTATTTTCAGCGAAGAATATTGCGGAGGAATACCTAAAGGTAAAAAATTGAAAGCCTGTATTCCGGGTGGATCATCAGTTCCTATTTTACCTGCTAAATTATTGCTAAAAACAGCTAATGGCGAAACCCGCTTGATGAATTACGAAAGTATGGCAGATGGAGGGTTTATTACGGGAACAGCCTTAGGTTCAGGCGGATTTATAGTGTTAGATGAAGACCAGTGTATAGTAAGACATACGATGACTCTGGCGCGTTTTTATAATCATGAAAGTTGTGGACAATGTACACCTTGTCGCGAAGGGACGGGGTGGATGTACAGAATACTAAAAAAAATTGAAGAAGGACGGGGAACATACGACGATATCGATTTGCTATGGAATATACAAAGTAAGATAGACGGTAATACGATATGTCCTTTAGGAGATGCAGCGTCCTGGCCGGTTGCAGCAGCTATTAGACATTTTAGAGATGAGTTCCAATGGCATATAAATAATCCAGAATGTTTAACAAAAAATTATGGTATAGCTGAATATGCAACTATTTAACAAAAGTAATTTATTGTTTTTATTAGCAATATTTACAATTGGTGCAGTGGATGCCCAAGAACAAGAAAAGAACAAAAGAAAAGCCCACAGAAAAGGTGAAGTATACGCCTACTGGGGTTGGAACCGAGCCTATTATGGAAGGTCATCCGTCCATTTCACAGGTAATGATTATAATTTTACCCTACATGGAGTAAAAGGCGACGATAAGCCGATTGGCTGGAATTTTCACGATTTTTTAGACCCAACCAGAGTAACGATACCTCAAGTAAATTATAGAATCGGTTATTTCTTCAAAGATAACTGGGCAGTTTCTTTAGGTATGGATCATATGAAATATGTAGTTAGACCGGGGCAATGGGTTAAATCTACAGGAACAATTAACACTCCCGGATATGAGGATGCAATCGTTGACGGAGAATACATTTATTTAACTGATGATTTTTTACATTTAGAACATACTGACGGTCTAAATTACTTGAATGCAGAAATAGAATATTATCACAATTTCATAAGCTCCGGCTTTTTTAAATTTAATAGTATAGCAGGAGGAGGTTTAGGATTGCTAATCCCAAAAACCAATGCAACTATAATGAATAATGAAAGACATGATAAATTTCATTTAGCAGGATGGGGGTTAGATGCAAAAGTGGGAGCAGAATTGCTGTTCTGGGATCTTTTTTTCCTTAGAACGGAATTAAAAGAAGGAGTTATATCCATGCCGGATATTAGAACAACATCCAGCAGTTCAGATAAAGCTTCTCAAAATATTTTGTATCTCCAATGGAATTACACATTCGGATTCAGTTGGCATTTTTAATGCACCAAGATATATTAAAATCTAATGAACGAAGAACCAAATAAAATAAAAGTAACAATAGATGGAATTACTGTAGAAGTAAATCCAGGGATTCCAATTGTAGAAGCAGCACGACAAATAGGAGGAGCCTCTGTTCCGCCTACTATGTGCTATTATAGTAAATTGGAAGGAAGTGGGGGACGTTGCCGCACTTGTTTGGTGGAAGTGACTAAAGGATCAGAAAAAGATCCACGTCCTATGCCTAAGTTAGTACCGGCTTGTCGTACCAATGTAATGGATGGTATGGAAGTAAAAGTTATTACTTCTGAAAGAGTAATACAAGCCGTACAAGGAGTTACAGAATTTTTATTAATTAACCATCCTTTAGATTGTCCTATATGCGACCAGGCAGGAGAATGTAAACTTCAGGATTTGGCTTATGAGCATGGGTTGGACAAAACCCGTTCTGAATTCCCAAGAAGAACTTTTCAATCCGATGATTTAGGACCGTACATAAAATTAAACATGAACCGATGTATTCTTTGTGCAAGATGTGTATTAGTTGCCAATCAACTTACCGACCAAAGAAATCAAGGGATATTATTCAGAGGAGATCATGCGGAAATAAGTACATACATAAGCAAAGCTATTGAAAATGATTTTTCAGGAAACATGATCGATGTTTGTCCGGTGGGAGCTTTAACAGATAGAACCGCTCGATTTAAAAGTAGAGTTTGGTTTACAGAACCGGTAAATGCAACTTGTACTTGTGAAAAATGCAGCGGCAAAGCAGTATTATGGATGAAAGGAGATACCATTATACGGGTAACAGCACGAAAAGATGCATACAATGAAGTAGAAGAATTTATATGCAATGATTGTCGATTTGAAAGAAAAGACCTGAATTATTGGAATATAGAAGGTCCTGCCCATATCAGCGATCATTCTGTAATTTCGGTAAATCATTACGAATTACCATTACCTAAAAATGATCCGCATTATAAAATCGAAAAATTTAAAGCTAAAACATTAGAATAATATATATAATATGTGGTTTACAGTAGTATTGGTAGTTATTTTATTTGCGTTGTGTTTAGGAGCTGCAGCATATGAAACCTTAATGGAGCGAAAAGTAGCAGCTTTTTTACAAGATAGAATAGGACCCAATAGAGCAGGAATATTTGGTTTAATGCAACCTTTATGCGACGGAGGAAAACTTTTTTTCAAAGAAGATTTTGTTCCAAAAAATGCAGAAAAATGGTTGTTTATCATATCACCGGGAATTTTAATGCTAATAGCATTAAGCACAGGAGCAGTGATTCCTTGGGGAAAATCTTTATTTATAGCAGGAGAATCTCATTTAGTTCAAGTAGCAAACATTGATGTAGGAGTTCTGTATATAATGGGTATCGTATCCATCGGAGTATACGGAATCATGCTGGGAGGTTGGGCTTCCAATAATAAGTATTCATTGTTAGGGGCTATAAGAGCTTCTTCACAAATGATCTCTTACGAGTTGGCTATGGGATTATCCCTTCTATCCATCATTATGATGACAGGAACATTGGATTTAAGAGCCATGGTAGAGCAACAAGCTTCCAATTTATACGGATTATCATTTTTAAATGGTATGGCTTGGAATGTATTTTATCAACCCTTAGCATTCGTATTGTTCGTTACCTGTTCGTTTGCAGAACTAAACAGAGCCCCTTTTGATTTGGCAGAGTGTGAATCCGAGCTGATCGGAGGTTATCATACAGAATACGGATCCATGAAATTCGGTACATTCCTTTTTGCAGAATATATAAACATGTTTATTAGTTCAGCTTTAATAAGCACTCTATTTTTTGGAGGTTACAGCTTTCCGTTTATGAATGAAATGGCCAAAAATGGAACACTCGGAGAAAATGCAATAGGAATTATAAGTATAGTAGCATTTTTAATAAAAATAGTCTTTTGTATATTCTGTTTTATGTGGGTAAGGTGGACATTACCTAGATTCAGATACGACCAATTAATGCGTTTAGGTTGGAGAGTCATGATACCTTTGTCCATTCTCAATTTATTAATAACTGCTACTATTGTAGTATTTGGCTAAAATAAAGAAAAAAGTAAAGAAAGAAATTAAATTTATGCAGAGGCTTACCAATAAATCTAAGATAATTTCAAATAAAGAAATGACCTTAAAAGAAAAGATATATCTTCCTGCAGTATTAGGAGGAATGAAAATCACTTTTAGTCATTTTTTCAAAAAACCGGTTACCACTTCATATCCAGAAAAGAAAAGAGAGTTTAGTCCTGTATACAGAGGCAGACATGTACTCAAAAGAGACGATGAAGGAAGAGAGCGTTGTACAGCTTGTGGATTATGTGCATTAGCCTGTCCGGCTGAAGCCATTACAATGGTTGCCGCTGAAAGAAAGCGAGGAGAGGAGCACTTATATAGAGAGGAAAAATATGCAGAAAACTATGAAATAAACATGTTACGATGCATATTTTGCGGAATGTGTGAAGAAGCATGTCCTAAAGAAGCCATATTTCTTACCGACCGTTTAGTAATGCCGGAACATTTACGCAAAGAATTTATATACAAGAAAGATAAGCTTGTAGAAAGCATGGACAATAGGATAGATGTTTCACAAAGGCAAATAAAAAAATATACGGTAGAAAAATAAAGAATATGGAAGCAATTTTGTTTTATTTAATATCTGCTAGTGCAATTGTGAGCGCATTATTTGTTGTATTCAGTAAAAACCCTATGTACAGCATCATTTCATTGATCATAACCTTTTTTTCCATATCAGGTTTATATATAATGTTAAATGCTCAATTTTTAAGTGTAGTTCAAATTATAGTTTACTCCGGAGCCATTATGGTATTATTCCTCTATGTGCTTATGATGTTGAATTTGAAAGAAAAAGATGAGCCTTTAAAAGGAAGTGCTTTTCGAATTTTAGCAACCATATGCGGAGGATTAGTATTCATTGGATTTATTGGAGCATTAAGAGGATATCAACAAATAGATTTTCCTACGAATCCAGACAGTCAAATTGGATTAACTAAAAATTTAGGACACTTATTATTTAGTCAATACGTATTACCCTTCGAATTAGCTGGGATTCTATTTTTAGGTGCATTAGTGGGTGCAGTTATGATAGGAAAAAGAGATTTATAAAAAAATATTTATTTTCTTGAAACAAAAAAGAAATGGTTAACAGTTTATTACAAAGTATACCGGTAGATTATTTTATATACTTATCCGCATTACTATTTTGTATAGGAGTAACAGGAGTATTAGTAAGAAGAAATGCAATCATAATTTTAGGATGTGTGGAGCTGATGTTGAATTCAGTGAATCTATTGTTGGCAGCATTTTCTGCCTACAAAGGAGATGCAGACGGTCAAATATTAGTATTTTTTATTATGGTTGTGGCAGCAGCCGAAGTTGCAGTAGGATTAGCCATCATAACCATGATGTATAGAAATACACGATCTGTAGATGTTAGCTTATTTAATAGATTAAAAGGATAAGAAATGGAGAATATAATATATTTAATACCAATTTTACCACTTATTGGATTTATTATTTGTGGAATTTTTGGAAGTAAAATGCCTAAAACGGCAGTAGGAACAATTGCAAATCTTGCTGTTTGGATACCTTTTTTTCTATCCGTATATTTATTTTGCACGTTTACAGAACCCGTTAAAGCATCCCTGTTTAATTGGTTTGCAGTTGACACTTTAAAAGTTAACTTTTCCTTTCAAATAGATCAATTATCCTTAGTGATGATGATGATTGTTACAGGAATCGGATCTTTAATTCATCTGTATTCCATTGGATATATGCATGAAGATAAAGGCTTTTATAAATTCTTTTCTTATTTAAATCTCTTTATATTTTCCATGCTCTTGTTAGTAATGGGAAGTAATTTCTTAATCCTATTTATAGGATGGGAAGGAGTAGGATTTTGTTCCTATTTACTTATTGGCTTCTGGTATACTAATAAAGAATATGGATATGCTGCCAGAAAAGCATTTGTAATGAATAGAATAGGAGACTTAGGGCTCTTAATAGGAATATTCATGTTATTTTTTTACTTTGGAAGTGTAGAATACTCCGACATAGCAGCCAAAGCCCATTTATTTAAGTTAAATGATCCTATATTAATTACAGCTACTGTATTTCTATTCATAGGAGCTATGGGTAAATCTGCTCAAATACCACTTTATACATGGTTACCTGATGCAATGGCAGGGCCTACACCGGTTTCTGCATTAATTCACGCCGCTACCATGGTAACAGCAGGTATTTATATGATTATCAGATCCAATGCCATTTATAGTTTAGTGCCGATTACTCTAGACTTTATTATGTATATTGGTTTAGCTACTTCTATACTCGCAGCATTCATCGGATTAAGACAGAACGATATAAAGAAAGTGTTGGCTTATTCAACAGTTTCACAACTGGGACTTATGTTTACCGCTTTAGGAGCAGAAGCTTACACTACTGCTTTATTCCATGTAATCACTCACGCATTCTTTAAAGCTTTATTATTTTTAGGTGCGGGTAGTGTTATTCATGCGATGAGTGGAGAACAAGATATGAGATATATGGGAGGATTAAGAAAAAAAATCCCGGTAACCTATTGGACATTCCTAATTGGAACATTAGCTATTTGCGGAATACCACCTTTAGCAGGGATGTTCTCTAAAGACGAAATTTTAGTAGCACTTTGGACTAAAAACAAAATTATTTGGGGACTTACCTTATTCTCAGCTGCTTTAACCTGTATATATATGTTTCGCTTACTATTCCTTACATTCTTTGGAGATTTCAAAGGTACTGAGGAGCAAAAGAAACATTTGCATGAAAGTCCGGCTATAATGACCATTCCTTTATTGGTTTTAGCTTTATTAACCGTTGTTGGCGGAGGAATAAACTTACCTCATTATTTAGGAGAAGGAATTTCTCAAAAATTGTCGCATTGGTTGCATCCTATTTATGTAGGTTTACCTATACATCAAGAACCTTCTTTAGGTACTGAAATGATGTTACTAGGAATAACTTTAGCTGTAATAGCTATGGTAGCCCTTGTTACCTACAACAAATATGTTACCCGAAAAGTACAGGCAACTATTGTAGAAAATATGACCGGATGGGAAAAATTTTCAGCACATGCTGCTTATATCAATGAATTTTATAATGAAGTTATTGTTAATCCGGTTTTAAACTTAGGAAAATTTCTGAAAAATATAGTTGATAAATATATAGTAAACGGAATAGTAGAAGGAACAGCAAAAACAGTTAAGGGATGCGGAAGTGTTCTTAGACTAATACAAAACGGAAATGTAGAATTTTATGTATTTGCAATGTCCTTGGGAATATTCATATTATTATTAGTTGCAGAATTTTTAAGTCATTAATTAAAATACAAAAAGTAAAAAGATATAATGTTAACTTTAGCAGTACTACTTTTACCAATCATAGGATCAGGCTTATTATTTGCCTTAAAAGGGAATATTTCAAAATATATAGCATTTATAATTGCAATATCCGAATTGGTATTAACCGCTATTATATGGTGTAATTTCAAAGCAGATTCAGGAATTCAGTTTGAATTTGGAAAAGAGTTGTATTTTTCACCGATTAAATCTACGTTACATTTCGGAGTTGACGGATTAACTGTCCTAATGCTTCTATTAACCAATGTATTAACGCCAATTATACTCTATTCATCATGGAACGATGAACGCCCTTCCAACTTTTATGCATTAATTTTATTAATGCAATTTGGATTAGTGGGTATTTTCTCTTCCTTAGATGGTCTAATGTTTTATATATTTTGGGAAGTAACTTTAATTCCTATTTGGTTTATATGTGGAATTTTTGGAACAGGTGAAAACAGATTGAAAATAAACTATAAATTTTTTATTTATACTTTTTTTGGATCTTTATTTATGCTGGTTGCTCTAATATATGTTTACTTGCAAGCGGGATCATTTGACTTAAATGCCTTATATGCTGTTAAAATTCCTGCACAAGCACAAACATTAATTTTTTGGATGTTTTTCTTAGCATTTGCAATCAAATTGCCTATATTTCCTTTCCACACATGGCAAGCAGATACCTATACAATGGCACCTACCCAAGGCTCCATGTTATTATCCGGTATCATGCTTAAAATGGGAGTATTTGGAATTATCAGATATTTATTACCTCTTTCACCTGAAGCTATAGGAGGAACTTCCGGTTCCATAGCCTTAATTTTATCAATTATTGGAATTGTATATGCATCTTTAATCGCTATCGTTCAAAAAGATATTAAGCGACTAATTGCTTTCTCTTCAATGGCACACGTGGGACTTATTGCTGCAGGTATATTTGCAAGTGCAATCGTATCCATGCATTGTGGTATTGATAGTACCGGTATTGAAGGAGCCTCAATTCAAATGTTGGCACACGGAGTTAATGTGGTCGGTTTATTTTATGTAGCGGATGTATTAATTAAAAAATTCGGCACCAGAGATTTAAGTAAAATGGGAGGATTAGCATCTAAAGCTCCATTTTTAGCTGTTTTATTTATGATAATCTCTGTTGGAACTATGGCTGTTCCGTTAACCAATGCATTTATAGGTGAATTCCTTTTATTGAAAAGTATTTTTACATTAAGCATTTGGGGAGCAATTATAGCCGGATTAACCTTAATTTTATGTGCCGTTTATATTACCAAAATGTACGGAATGTCAATGTTTGGTAAAGGAAATCAAGAATTTCTAGAAGGTCAGAAAGATATTAATTTACAAACTAAATTAGGATTGATCGTAATAGCATCTTTAATTATAGTTTGTGGAATTTATCCTCAACCCCTATTATCATTATCTTCAGAAACGGCTCAACACGTAGTATCTCTTTTAGTTAAATAAGTTACTTGATCAATAAGTAACAATTTTGCTAATAGTTGTAATTTTCGGGTTAGTTTAAAAAATTTAACATTTTGAAATTTGGCAGATATTGATGATATAAATTCATTTCTATTGATAATTTTACTATGAAAATGAGTGATAAATGTGAAAAATTTGGAAAAAGACTATTCCAAGAAATAAATCATTTATTATTCATATCAATTGTTGTTGAAATTTATCTTCCTTTTATTATTTACAAAATTATTTAGCTAATTAAAGCATAAAATGTTTTTTTATTTCCAATTTCTAATCTAAAATTAGAGATTAAGAAACTATCATCTTTAAGAAAAGGAAGAAAACAATTCAAAAATTGTAAATAATAATTTTAAAGTTGTTTACTTTTTATATTTCTCCAGAAGTTTTAAATTTACAAAATGTCAGATTTATTAGATCCGGATAAGAATAAATATTCAAAAGAAGATATCGCTCAAGAAGAGCAGGTGCGTCCTAAAAGTTTTTACGAATTTGTAGGTCAATCTCATATTATGGATAATCTGGAGATTTTTGTAAAGGCTGCCAAGTTAAGACGCGAATCTTTGGATCATGTATTACTACACGGTCCTCCGGGGCTAGGTAAAACTACCTTAGCTAATATCATTGCAAATGAATTAAATGTTGGAATAAAAATCACTTCAGGGCCTGTATTAGATAAGCCCGGTGATCTGGCAGGTTTATTGACCGGATTGGAAGAAAATGATGTACTGTTCATTGATGAAATCCATAGGCTTTCTCCCATAGTTGAAGAATACTTGTATTCAGCCATGGAAGATTATAAAATAGACATAATGATTGAAAGCGGGCCCAATGCTCGATCAGTTCAAATCAATTTAAATCCTTTTACCTTAATTGGAGCAACGACCCGCTCGGGATTGTTAACAGCTCCGCTTAGGGCACGTTTTGGAATTAACTTTAGATTCGAATACTATCACACAGAATTATTAAGCAGTATTGTGGAAAGAAGTTCGCGCATAATGAATATGCCGATAGATACGCAGGCTGCAATAGAAATAGCTTCCCGTAGCAGAGGAACTCCGCGTATTGCCAATGCGTTGCTACGAAGAATCAGAGATTTTGCGCAAATTAAAGGTAATGGAAAGATAGATCTTACCATTTCTGAAATTGGTTTAGAAGCGTTAAAAGTAGACAAACACGGTCTAGATGAAATGGATAACAAGATTTTAAGTACCATTATTGATAAATTTAAAGGAGGACCGGTAGGATTAACAACTATAGCAACAGCAGTAGGAGAAAATCCGGGAACTTTAGAAGAAGTATATGAACCTTTTTTAATTCAAGAAGGCTATCTTATGCGTACACCCAGAGGTAGAGAAGCAACAGAAAAAGCCTATAAACATTTAGGCAAAATAAAAATGCCGGGCAATCAATCAGAACTATTTTAATATGAAATCCTATATCTATTTATTCATAGCTATATGCTTAGAGACGGCGGGGACCTCTTTACTTCCGATGACTAAAGAATTTACTAAATGGAAGCCAACAGTCCTTTTTTTTGCTCTCTTTTTTGCAGCTTTATATAGCCTGACTAAAGCCATTAGAGTCATACCAATCGGGATAGCCTATGCTATTTGGTCAGGAATAGGAATTGTATTAATAAGTCTTTCAGGCTACTTTTTATACAAACAAAAATTAGATATTCCGGCTATTATTGGAATCGTATTTATCATCATAGGCGTACTTATTATAAACCTATTTTCCAAAACAGCAGGACATTAATTTCAAATAAATAAACAAATGATACTTATTGAAAACGCTACAATTATAAATGAAGGACAATCATTTATAGGATCTGTTTTACTGGCAAAAGATATCATTTCCGAAATATACAGAGGCGAGGTTCCTGCGGAAATTAGCGCTCAATCAACCAAAATAAATGCAGAAGGTTTGTGGCTGATTCCCGGAGTTATCGATGACCAAGTACATTTCAGAGAACCGGGATTAACCCATAAAGGAGATATTCATAGTGAAAGCCGTGCTGCTCTTGCCGGTGGAGTAACTTCATATATGGAAATGCCTAATACCAATCCACAGACCACAACAATTGAAGCCTTGGAAAATAAGTTTGCCCTTGCTTCACAAAAATCGTATGCGAACTATTCATTTTACCTGGGAGCGACCAATGATAATAGAGAAGAATTAATGAAAGTTAATCCCAAGAAGGTTTGCGGAATAAAAATATTTATGGGTTCATCCACAGGAAATATGCTGGTTGACAATAAAAAAGCCCTGGAGACTATTTTTTCTGAGGTTAATATGCTGATTGCAGTTCATTGCGAAAAAGAAGAAATTATAAAGAAAAATATCGAAAAATATAAAGCTATTTATGGCGAATATATACCCATACCCTGTCATCCTTTAATTAGAAGCGTAGAAGCTTGCTATCAATCCTCATTCGAGGCAATTGAATTAGCCCATAAATATGGAACACGTCTTCATGTTTTACATATATCCACAGAAAAAGAATTGAGTTTATTTGAAAATAAACCATTAGAAGAAAAGAAAGTTACCGGAGAAGCTTGCGTACACCATTTGTGGTTTACCGACGAAGATTATGAAAAATTAGGATCCAAAATAAAATGGAATCCAGCAGTAAAAACAAAAAAAGACCGAGATTCTATACTTAAAGCAGTTGTAGAAGATCGATTAGATGTTGTTGCAACTGATCACGCTCCGCACTTATTGAGTGAAAAAGAAGGCGGATGCTTGCAAGCTGCCTCAGGAGGTCCTTTAGTACAACATTCTTTAGTGATGATGTTAGAATTGGTTAAACAAGGGAAAATTACCAAAGAAAAAGTTATTACTAAAATGTGTCATGCCCCGGCTCAACTGTATCAGATTAAAAAAAGAGGCTATATACGTAAAGGATATTGTGCAGATTTAGTTTTGATTAATCCTGAAAAGCCCTATACAGTATCACAAGAGAACATTCTTTACAAATGTCGATGGTCACCGTTAGAAAATATAACTTTTAGTTCATCCGTTGAAAAAACTTTTTTGAACGGAAAATTGGCTTACAGTGAAGGAGAAGTAAAAGAAGTAAGAGGAATGGCATTAGAATTTGAAAGATAAATTGTATAAAAAATTAAGTCAAGAATTAAAGTCTGAGAAATATTTGCATGAGTAAGCAGAAAATACATAAAACGAATGCGGCGAGATTACTGGATTTACACAAAATTACATATGATCTTATTCCCTATGAAGTAGATGAAAATGATTTAAGCGCCATACATGTAGCAGAGACTTTAGGGGAAAATATAAATCAGGTTTTTAAAACCTTGGTGTTAGAAGGGGATAAAAACGGTTATTTTGTTTGTGTAATTCCCGGAAATGAAGAAATTAATTTAAAGCTTATGGCATTATTATCCGGTAATAAAAAATGCGACTTAATTCCGATGAAAAATCTAATAGGATTAACGGGCTATATCAGAGGAGCATGCTCACCCATAGGCATGAAAAAATTATTTCCAACCTATATAGAAGAATCCTGCTTGAATTTCGATTCCATTTTCATTAGTGCAGGACAAAGAGGATTACAAATTCAACTAAATCCACAAGATTTAATTAAACTCCTTCAAGCAAAAATTTTTAAAAACAGTTGAATAAAATCAATAAATATTTTTTGTGTTCATAAAAAACTAAAAAGGTTTTAGTATTAAGATAACAATTTCGTAAAGAGATAATTACAATCCAATAATAAATAAAAAATTATTTTCGATATATTTAAAAAACGCAATAATTTCATTTATAAAACTTTCGTAAATTTGTATCCTAAAAATTTTAGAAGAATGATAAAAATTACTCTTCCTGATGGAAGTGTGAAAGAATTTGAAAATTCCGTAACACCGTTGGACATTGCCAAATCCATATCTGAAGGTTTGGCTAGAAATACAATTTCTGCAATAGTAAATGGTAAACAAGTTGAAATTACCGATCCTATTACGGAGGATGCAACGGTACAATTATTAACATGGAATGATGATTTAGGAAAGAAAGCGTTTTGGCATTCTTCTGCCCACTTACTGGCACAGGCGATTATGGAGTATTATCCAAATGCTAAATTAACTATTGGTCCGGCCATTGAAAACGGATTTTATTACGATGTTGATTTTGGAGATGAAGTTTTTTCAGAAAAAGATTTTGAAAAAATTGAAAAGAAAATGTTGGAAAATGCCAAAAAAGACTCAACGTTCACAATCCGTTCTGTTTCTAAAAATGATGCATTAGAAGCCTATAAAGATAATCCGTTTAAAACTGAATTAATTGAAAATTTAGAAGATGGATCGATCACATTTGTAACACACGATAATTTTACCGATTTGTGTAGAGGTGGACATATTCCTTCTACCGGAATAATTAAAGCCGTAAAAGTATTAAATGCAGCAGGAGCTTATTGGAGAGGCGACGAAAAAAATAAACAGTTGGTTCGTGTCTATGGAATTTCTTTTCCAAAACAAAAAGAATTAACTGAATACTTAGAAAGAATAGAAGAAGCAAAAAAGCGTGATCATAGAAAATTAGGAAAAGAGCTTCAATTATTTACTTTTTCCGAAAAAGTAGGAGCAGGATTACCTTTATGGTTACCAAAAGGTGCAAAACTAAGACAAAAACTTATTGACTTTTTAGGAGCGGCACAGCGAAAAGCAGGATATGAAATTGTAGCAACCCCTCATATCGGGCATAAAGATTTGTATGTTACCAGCGGACATTACGAAAAATACGGAGCAGATAGCTTCCAACCTATAAAAACACCTAATGCGGGTGAAGAATTTTTATTAAAACCGATGAATTGTCCACACCACTGTGAAATTTATCGATCTTCCCCTTGGTCGTATAAAGATTTACCTAAACGATTCGCAGAATTTGGAACCGTTTATAGATATGAGCAAAGTGGAGAGTTGCATGGACTTACTCGAGTTAGAGGATTCACTCAGGATGACGCCCATATCTTTTGTACTCCGGATCAATTGATCGGGGAGTTTGAAAATGTAATTGATCTCGTATTATATACATTTAAATCCTTAGGATTTAACGAATTTACAGCCCAAGTTTCATTGCGAGATAAAGAAAATAAAGGAAAATACATTGGAAGTGATGAAAATTGGGAAAAAGCTGAAAATGCGATTAAACAAGCAGCCGAAAAGAAAGGACTGCCTACAGTTGTTGAATATGGCGAAGCAGCTTTTTACGGACCAAAGCTCGATTTTATGGTTAAAGATGCCTTAGGTAGAAATTGGCAATTAGGTACTATTCAAGTAGACTATAATTTGCCTGAAAGGTTTGATCTTTATTACATAGGAGCAGATAATGAAAAACATCGTCCTGTAATGATACATAGAGCGCCTTTCGGTTCTTTGGAACGCTTTGTAGCCATTCTGTTAGAACACACTGCCGGAGATTTACCTTTATGGTTAAGTCCTGAACCGTTTATTATACTTCCTATTAGTGAAAAGTATGTAGATTATGCAAAAAAAGTTTTGGATTTAATGGAAAATTCGGATATTTGCGGACGAATAGACGATCGTAACGAAAAGACAGGTAAAAAGATACGAGATGCAGAGATCAATAAAATTCCTTACATGTTTGTAGTAGGAGAGAAGGAAGCTTCCTCCGATACTGTGTCGATTCGTAAACGTGGAGAAGGAGATTTAGGTACTTTTTCTTTAGAAGAAGTAGTAACGATGATGAAAAAAGCAACAAATAATCAATAAAATTTAAATACCATAGCACTTAACAGAAATAATTCAAGAGGGAAGTATATCCCAAAGAAGCAAGAGCCAGAACACAAAATTAACGGAAAAATTGATGTTCCGGAAGTTCGTTTAGTAGGAGATAATGTTACTCAAGGAATCTATCCTATAAAAGAAGCATTAGCTATTGCCGAAGATTTAGAGTTGGATTTGGTAATGATCACAGAAAGTGCAAATCCACCTGTTTGTAGAGTTGTTGATTATAAAAAATTCCTGTACGAACAGAAAAAGAAGCAAAAAGAACTCAAATCTAAGCAAACCAAAGTAGTGGTTAAAGAAATTCGTTTTGGACCACAAACCGATGAACATGATTTTGAATTTAAAAAGAAACATGCTCAAAAATTTTTGGAAGAAGGTTCTAAACTAAAAGCTTACGTTTTCTTTAAAGGGCGTTCCATTGTTTTTAAAGACCAAGGACAAATTTTATTATTAAGATTAGCGCAAGAATTAGAAGAATGGGGTAAAGTAGAGCAAATGCCAAAGCTCGAAGGGAAAAGAATGATTATGATGATGTCTCCCAAAAAATAGGATAAGAAATGAATAACTTTTAATTTAAAAATTAAATCATTTATGTGAAAAGATTTTTATTTTTATTATTAATATCTCTATTCATTTTACATTGTTACTATTATTACCCGTATCTGTCAGATGATAGTTTGATTTCCTTACGATACACTGATCGTTTTTTACAAGGTAAAGGATTAACATGGAATGATAATGAAAGACCTGTTGAAGGGTATTCTAATTTATCATGGATACTATTAATATCTATTTTCGGTAAATTAGGATTTAACTTAATTTTATCCCTAAGGTTAGCAGGTCTTATCTGTAGTATTAGTGTACTTTATATCATTTATTTATATTATAAAGATAAAGATTTTAATGCGCTTTTTGTAGGTTTATCATTTCTTATTTGTACCTCTGCATTCGCTACTTGGACAATAGCCGGTTTAGAACAGCCTCTATACACTTTGTCTATTTGCTTAATGATTTATTCTGTCTTTAAAATTATTGATTTATATAATTTTAGAAAATATAATTGGTTACTTTCTATTTCCTTAGCTGTTTTAGTTATATCAAGACCCGATGGGGTTTTATTTTCAGTTATAACTTCTTTTTTTTTCTTTTTTTTCTTACTATATCAAAAAAGACCGTATAAATTTATAATTGCTTTTCTGATAAAAATCCTCTCCTTACCTATAATTTTTTACGTTAGTCAATTACTATTTAGGTTAAATTATTATGGAGAATGGTTACCAAATACCGCTTTTGTTAAAGCTAAAGTTACCTTATATACAATTTGGATTGGATTAATATATTCAGCTAGAGCTTTTATAAATACTTTGCCTTTTTCAATAATAGGTATACTATTTATTATATATTTTTCAATTGTTAAAAAGAACAGTAAATTTATCTACCTTTTAGCTGTGATGGGTAGTTGGGTAGCATATGTAACCTTGGTTGGAGGTGATATATTCCCGGCATTCAGGCACTTTGTTCTTGTTTATGTAATTTTAACTTATGCTTTAATAGAAGGATTTATAAAATGTAATTTTAAATTTTTTAAAACAAAATATTTTTTAGCAATATTTACTTTTATATGTATCCCTTGCTATTTATATCTGCAAATTAATTATTCTAGTAATAAAATTGTTAAACATGAAAAATGGGAATGGGATGGTTTACTATTAGGAGAATTTTTGAAAAGAGGTTTTTATAAACAACAGCCTTTGTTAGGAGTTACAGCCGCCGGATGTATACCCTATTCATCAAATTTGCCTTGTTTGGATATGTTAGGTTTAAATGATTATTATATCGCTAGACATCCACCCAAAGATTATGCTAAAGGAGGGTATATTGGGCATGAATTGGGGGATGTAAATTATATTTTGAAACGTAATTCTGATATACTAATATTTACAGTAGGACAATCAACTCCAAGCTTTAGAATAGGAGAAGAACTTAAAAAAAATAATGAATTTTTAAGAAAATATAAGCCTGTTCTTTTCACCATCAATGATTCTTATAATCCCACATTATTCATGAATAAATATGGGGATAAATTGGGGATACGTGAATATGATAAATTTATAACAATACCGGGGTATCTTTTGGGAGATTCAAAGAATAATGTAGTAGTATTAGATAAAAAAGATAATAAGTTTAAAACTAAAATATTATTTAACAAGACAGCTACAATAACTTTAAATTCTAAAAATAAAAAGTGGAGAATTTATTCAATCAATAATCAAAAGCCCGATCTTAATAATATAAAAATTACTCTAACTAGTAATTTTAAAAATGATAGTATCACTATTAACCTTACCTCATTAGTTAATGAAATTGATATTGATGAAATTAAATTAGCATACGATAAATGATTTGTTTATTTTTTGAAAAATATCTAATTTTGTACAATTGATAACGAGGTAAATAAATAAGAAAATGCCAAAATTAAAAACAAAATCAGGTGCTAAAAAGCGTTTTTCAATTACCGGATCAGGTAAAATTAAAAGAAAACATGCATTTAAAAGTCACATTTTAACTAAAAAAAGCACAAAACGTAAACGTAATCTGACGTATTCTACTTTAGTAGATATCGCAGACGAAAAAAGCGTTAAAAGACAATTATTAATTAAGTAAGAGAGAATATCTTTTGAAAGATATTCCGGTTTTTTAAAAATCATTTAAAAGTTTAACCCTGGATTGGGTAAAAGAAGAGAAGATAAAAAATACTTCCACCCACTTCAAAAAAACAAAAAAGTATGCCAAGATCAGTCAATTCAGTAGCGTCAAGAGCGCGCAGAAAAAGAGTCCTAAAATTAGCTAAAGGCTATTACGGGAGAAGAAAAAATGTTTGGACAGTAGCGAAAAATGCTGTTGAAAAAGGTTTGCAATATGCCTATGTAGGTAGAAAGCAAAAGAAAAGAAATTTCAGAGCTTTATGGATACAGAGAATTAACGCAGGTGTCAGACAATACGGTCTTTCTTATTCTAAATTTATAGGTTTACTAAAAGAAAATAATATAGATTTAAATAGAAAGGTTCTTGCAGATTTAGCTATGAACCATCCAGAAGCTTTCAAAGCGGTTGTGGATACTGTAAAAAAATAAATTTAATAATATTTTCGTTATCATAATAAAAACACTCACTATATAGTGAGTGTTTTTTATTTTTATTATACTTGATTTAAATGCTTAATATACGCAGAAGATTCACAAGATGCAGCCAAAGTTTTAAAAAGGCATATCAGAATCCTGATCATCAATAGTATCATCAATTCCAAACGAATCGCTAGGATTAATAGATGGAATATTTATGGAACTGTCAAATGAAGTTTCATCATTGATTTTACTTTCAAAAGTGGTAGAACTTATACTTTCCTGTACGGAAAAATAATCTTCATCGATGTCCGAAAATTTAGCCTGAGAACTTGTAAAACGCAATCGAACATCTTCCAGAGCACCGTTTCTATGCTTTGCAATAATAAATTCTGCTTGACCTGTACAAGGTGTTCCGTCTTCCCAAGTATCTAATTTGTAATATTCCGGTCGATATATAAAGGTTACAATATCGGCATCCTGTTCAATAGCCCCCGATTCCCTCAAGTCCGAAAGTAAAGGTTTTTTACTTCCTCCTCGAGTTTCCACAGAACGGGATAACTGCGAAAGTGCTATAACAGGTATTTCAAGCTCTTTAGCAATAGCTTTTAGTGAACGTGAAATCGTAGCAATCTCTTGCTCCCTATTTCCTATACCTTTTCCTCCTGCCGACATTAATTGAAGGTAATCGATCATAATCATTTTTACTCCATGCTGTGAAACAAGTCTACGAGCTTTTGCCCTCAAATCGAAAACAGAAATCCCGGGAGAATCATCTATAAATATTGGCGCATTTTCCAATTTATTAACTCGGGAATAAAGTTGTTGCCACTCTAATTCGGATAAATTGGCTTTTCTCAACTTTTCAGATTCAATTCCGGTTTCACTGGATATCATACGCATCATCAACTGTTCTGCGGACATTTCTAATGAAAATACACCGATCGGAGTTTCAGCCCCTATGGCAATATTTCTGGCCATGGAAAGAATAAAAGCCGTTTTACCCATACCGGGTCTTGCTGCAATAATTATAAGATCCGAAGGTTGCCAACCGGCAGTAATTTTATCCACATGCTTAAATCCTGAAGGGATACCGCTCATTCCTTGTTTAGATTCTAAAGATTTAATCTTTTTTAAAGCATTGGAAACTAAATTTTTAGCTTCATTGAAAGTTCGTTTCAAAGTACCGTTGGTAATTTCATATAACTGACTTTCAGAATAATCCAACAAATCGAAAACATCTGAAGTTTCATCATACGATTTTTCAATCATATTAGATGATATTTCGATGAGTTTCCTAAGTATATATTTTTCAAGAATAATTCTTGAATGGTATTCAATGTGAGCCGAAGAAGATATTTTGTTGGAAAGTTGAATCAAATAAAAATCACCTCCTGCAGCCTCCAAATTACCTTGAGATCGTAATTTATTGGATATAGTAAGAATATCAATAGGGTCTGTTTGCTTAAAAAGATCTTCAATGGCTTCATATATTAGTTGGTGCTCTCTTTTATAAAATACTTCGGGAGATAAAATATCTATAATTTCATCTAACCCTTTTTTATCGATCATCATGGCACCTAGTACAGCTTCTTCTAAATCAATAGCTTGAGGGGGAAGCTTTCCTTTTTCTAAGTTAATGATTTTGTTGGATTTAGGAATTTTATTGTATTTAGATTCTAGTTGTTCCATATCAGTTTCAAAAATATGCAAAATTATAAGGTAGACCTATCTTTTTTCTAAACAATTTTTTAGAAGTCGGATATAACGTTTGATAAACTATTGCAATAATTATTCATATATGTAAATTCATCTAAACAACTTATGAACAATTTTGAGATATGCTGTCTTTTATTCATTTTAGTAAATAATGTAAACGATTTCCGGCTATCGATTGTCAGTCTATATAAAACTAAATTTATTAAGCCTAAGATAAAAAAATAAAATTATCAAGTGATTCAATTATTATATAAAAGTAAGTGAATTAGAAAAGTTGATCTATCTTTGTTTACATGAAATGGGATGAAATAATAGGTCAGCATAATTTAAAAAAGCAATTGCAAAATTCAATCAAGGAAGATAGAATTAGCCATGCGCAACTGTATATAGGAAAACCGGGTTACGGAGTTTTACCGCTTGCACTTGCCTATGCTTCAGAAGTTATTTGCAAACAATCTGAAAAATGTTTATTACAGATTAATCAATTGCAACATCCCGATTTGCATTTATCTTTTCCTACCATTAATAATTCAACAGAAAAAAAAGAAGCCATAAGTTCCGACTACATTAAACAGTTTAGGGAGTTTATTATCGAAGATCCTTATAGGGATATAAACCAGTGGTATGCATATATTAATGAAGATAAAAAACAAGGGATCATCTCTGTTAAAGAAATTGAAAATATAATTGATAACTTAAACTTAAAAAGTTTTGAAGGAGGATATAAAGTTCAAATAATTTGGATGGTAGAAACTATAAGAGTAGAAGCTGCCAATAAATTACTTAAAATATTGGAAGAACCGCCTGCTAAAACTTTGTTTATACTCATTGCTGAAGATGATAAAAAAATTCTTCCAACCATATTGTCTCGTTGCCAAAAAATAACTGTTAATGCTTTGGAAAACAATGAAATATCCGATCATTTACAAAACAGGTTTTCCTTAGACAAAGAAACGGCCGATACTTTAGCAAAAAGAGCTGAAGGCGATTGGGATGTAGCTTGTAAGCTAATAAAAAACAATACTTTACAAGAAGAATTCGAGAAATATTTTATTCGATGGAACCGTGCAGCGGTCATGGCTCCTAAAAAACCACAATTTTTACGAGAAATAGTAGATTGGTCTTTAGAAATATCTGCTTGGGGTAGAGAAAAACAAAAGAATTTCTTACAATTTTGTGCCGAAACTTTTAGACAAGCCTTACTTCAAAATTACGAATCATCAAGCTTAGTAAATAATCCATTAACATATGAAAACTTTAAATGGGATAATTTTAGTCATTTTGTTCATGGGAAAAATATAGAAGATATTTTAGAAGAAATTAATAACGCATTTTTTCATATTGAAAGAAATGGAAGTGCTAAAATCATTTTTTTAGATATGGGTATTAAATTAACACGATTTTTGGCTAGAAAAAATGAGTAATTTTTGCCATATAAGATAAAAAAAGTTGTTTTTTCATCTGGTTTTTAGAAAGGTTATTTGCGTGTATTTCAATTTAATAAGCTGTTTAACAGCTAGATAAAAACGATCGTTATTTAGAATAATTACAAATTAACAAAAACTAAAAGATATGTTAAAAAAAACATTTGGCAATATAGAGCATATTTTTATTTTTGCATAAGTCGCTTTTAATGGGACAATTATATTATAAATAAGTTTCATTCAATTGAAATCAATTATTATGAATAAAATTATAGCAGTCTGTATGCTGACTCTCTTTACAAGTGTTTCTGTTTTAGCGCAGAAAGTAAATGGAGATGTAAAGAATGGAGAGAAATTATTCAAAGACAATTGTACCGCTTGTCACGCGTTAGACCGAAAACTTACAGGACCTGCATTAAAGGGAATTGTAACAAAATTAACTGAAGAAGGCGCTGATGTAGAATGGATCCAAAAATGGATAATGAATAATGAAGCCTTAAGAAAAAGTGGAGATAAGCGTGCGAATAAAATCTTCGAAGAGAACAATCAAATTGCTATGGATGTTTTCGAAGGCAGATTATCAGTACAAAATATCGATGATATTTTGGCCTATCTTGAAAATCCACCGGCTCCACCGGAAGAAGCTGCTCCCGCCGTAGTTGAAAAGAAAACATCAAATGATCTTAACTATATTTTACTTTCCTTTGCCTCAATAGGGGTAATATTGATTTTTACCTTACTGAAAATCAATAAGCTAGTAAAACTAAAAACTTCTAGCGCTGAATTATCAGAACTTGAATCTACAAGAATTAGAACTTTTTCACAATTTTATGTACAATATAAAGGAGTCTTGTATGGATTGGTAACTTTACTATTGGCTTTATCTTTTTACGGAGTATGGGCTTGGTTGATGGGAATAGGAGTCGATAAAGGTTATGAACCGGATCAACCTATTTATTTTTCACATAAAATTCATGCAGGAGAAAATAAAATCAATTGTCAATTATGTCATTCCGGAGCAAAATATGGGAAAGTTTCCGAAATTCCTTCTCTAAGTGTATGTATGAATTGTCATAGAAATATCAGCGAATATACCGGCAAATATATCGAACCGGGCAAATCTAAAGAATTCTATACTGCTGAAATTAAGAAAATTTATGACCATATTGGTTGGGATGAAGAAAACCAAAAATACACAGGTAAACAAAAACCGGTGAAATGGGAAAGAATTCATAATATGCCGGATTTCGTATATTTTAATCACTCACAACATGTAGTGGCAGGAGAAAAAACAATAATAGCCGATTTCAATAAAAAGAACCCGAATCATCAAATTGACGTGGTATGTAAAGCCTGTCATGGTTCCATAGATACCATGAATGTTGTAAGAATGGCGAATGATTTCACAATGGGATGGTGTGTAGATTGCCACCGTACTACAGAAGTCGATATGACCAATGGATATAATGCAGCTTACTTCAATAAACTTCATGAAAAATTGAAGAAAGAATATGGAGAAGATAAATCTAAAATAACGGTAGATGCCATAGGAGGTTTAGAATGCGGTAAATGTCATTATTAATTAATTAAAATCATCAGAAGATCATTATGGCTTCAAAAGATAAAATAAAATTTAGGAGTTTAGAAGAATTACAAGATCCTTCACTACCAGAGAAATTAGCAGCAAATGAATTTGTAGAAGAGCTTCCTATCGATGAATTTTTAGGAGATGATCAAGCAATGTATTCTACAAAAACTTCTCGAAGAGATTTCTTAAAATTCTTAGGTTTTGGAACAGCAGCAGTAACTTTAGCTGCCTGTGAAGCTCCAATTATTAAATCGGTACCATACGTGGTTAAACCCGAAGGTATCATTCCGGGAGTACCCAGTTATTACGCCTCAACTCTTTACAATGGATTTGACATTGCCAGTGTTTTAGTTAAAACAAGGGAAGGAAGACCCATTAAAATTGAAAGTAATAAAAATGCTGCCTTTTTTGGTGAAAGCACAGCCAGAAGTCAAGCATCTGTTCTTTCATTATATGACAATAACAGAGCTAAAACACCTAAACTGAATGGATCTGAAACCGATTGGAAATCATTAGATGACTATGTAAATAAAGAATTACAGGCAGCTAAGGTTTCGGGTAAAAAGATTGTAATTTTAACACCATCTTTTCCTTCTCCCTCCACTAAAAAAATCATTGATGATTTTACAACCCTATTCCCAAGCACAGAACATGTCGTTTACGATGCGATTTCATATTCACCGGCTTTAGATGCTGCAGAAGAGGTTTATGGAGTAAGAGCTTTACCATTATATGATCTAACTAAAGCCGAATTATTGGTTTCTTTTGGTGCTGATTTTTTGAATGATTGGAATGGAGGACATTTTGAGGCAGATTATGCCAAAGCCAAAACCCCGGGGAAAACTATGCTTAAGCATATTCAAATTGAATCCAATTTAAGTTTATCAGGGGCTAGTTCCGATGAAAGAATGCCGTTAAAACCTTCGGAAGTTCAAAAATTATTGGGTGAAGTGTACAAAGCATTGGATGGAACTTCTTCTAATCCTACTGCTCAAAAAATAGCTAAAGAACTCACAAAAAAAGGTTCAAAAGCGGTTGTATTTGCGGAAGGCGATAAATCAGCCTATGTGATAGCCAATCTGATAAATCAAAAATTAAATTCATTAGCAGTTAGAAAAGATAAAGTATTATTGACTAAAGAATCCAATGATGCTCGTTTTTCGGAATTACTATCTTGGTTGTCAACCGGACAAGTAGGAGTATTACTTAACTTTAATACTAATCCGATTTACTCTTATTCAGAGGGAGAAAAATTGAAAGATTTATTTAAAAAAGTTAATTGTTCTGTATCTCTTTCAGAATATGAAAATGAAACAGCTTCTATATGTAAAGCTATTGCACCGGTTCCTCATTGGTTAGAATCATGGGGAGATTTAAATCCGGCAACAGGAGTTTACTTATTATCACAACCAACCATCCAAAGAATTTTTGATACACGTCAATTCCAAGATTCATTATTGGTTTGGAGGAATGCGGGATTACAAACAAATGCGGTTAAAGAAAATATCAAAGTTGCTCCCGTTGGTTCGACTCCTTCGGTTGATTCTTTAGCTACACAATCTAAAAAAGATACGGTTCAAGATGCAACCACTCCGTTTAATTCTACCTATACTACGACAGCAACGCCTCAGCAAACCAATGCTTATTATAATTATTTAAAACAATATTGGCAAACGCAGTTAGGAACTAAATTAGGTTATAGTTTTAATCAGGCTTTATATAATGGATACAATGAAACATCCGAAATTACAGAATTAAATGTAATCGGAGGAAATGCGGAACAGGCATTATCTAACTTAGCAGTTATTAAAGCGGGAACTTTTGAATTAAACTTATATCTTAAAACAGCTATTGGAGACGGAGTTCAAGCAAATAATCCTTGGTTGCAAGAGTTGCCGGACCCTATCTCTCGTCTAGCATGGGATAACTATATTACAATTTCATTAGAAGATGCTAAACAATTAGGAATCCAGAATGAGACCAATGGCAGAATGCAATTGGATGGTTCCTTAGTAGATTTAACGGTTAATGGAAAAGTAATAAAAAGTGTTCCGGCATTAATTCAGCCGGGACAAGCTAAAGGATCGATTGGATTAGCCTTAGGATACGGTCAATCAAAATCAGGAAAAGTAGGTCAAACCGGAATAAATGCCTATCCTTTTTATCTTAACTCTAATTTAATTCAATATAACATAACTATTAAACCGACTCAAGGAATGCATGAATTTGCATCAATGCAAATGCAAGGTACCTTGATGGGTAGGTATGAAATAGCAAGAGAAGTTTCCTTAGATACTTTCTTAAACGTGGATCCTAAAGAATGGAATGAGCCGTTAAAAATGGATTCATACGTAGGAGAAGTTCCTATGAATAAAGTAGATCTATGGAGAGATTATGACAGTACAGACGGTCCACATTTTAACCTTTCGGTTGATTTAAATGCATGTACCGGATGTGGTGCTTGTATTATAGCATGTCAAGCCGAAAATAATGTTCCCGTAGTTGGAAAAGAAGAAATAAGGATGTCAAGAGACATGTATTGGTTACGGATAGACAGATATTATTCTTCTAAAAAGCAAATAGAGCAAAAAGAAGAAATCTTGGAAAATTTGGATCAAGTTCCTATGTATAAGGAATTAATTGAACCGAATCCAACTAATCCGGATGTAATTTTCCAACCGGTGATGTGTCAACATTGTAATCATGCACCTTGTGAAACGGTTTGCCCGGTAGCGGCTACTTCTCATGGAAAACAAGGACAAAATCATATGGCTTATAATCGATGTGTAGGAACCCGTTATTGTGCCAATAACTGTCCGTATAAAGTGCGTCGTTTCAATTGGTTCAACTACGCGCTTAACAATAAGTTTGACTATAATATGAATAATGATTTAGGAAGAATGGTATTAAATCCGGATGTCGTTGTTCGTTCCAGAGGAGTCATGGAAAAATGTTCCATGTGTATACAAATGACTCAGGCTACCATTTTAGAGGCTAAAAAACAAGGCAGAAAAGTGGAAGATGGAGAATTTCAGGTAGCATGTTCACTGGCTTGTTCTAGCGGAGCAATTAAATTTGGAGATATAAATGATTCTTCATCAGAAATTGCAAGGCTATCAAAAGATAAAAGGAAATATGTATTGTTAGAAGAAGTAGGAACAAAACCTAATGTATTCTATCAGCACAAAATTAGGAATAGAAAAGAATCATAAAAATTTTAAGAAAGTTACTATGTCAGGACATTACGAAGCACCTATTCGCGAGCCGTTAATTTTAGGGGATAAAACCTATCATGACATTACGGAAGATATAGCCCGTCCTATTGAAACCAAAGCCGGGAAACTTTGGTGGTTTGCTTTTTATATTGCTTTAGTAGCCTTTATCTATGGAGTAGGGTGTATTGCTTATACGATAGGTACCGGAATAGGGGTATGGGGACTAAACAGAACGATAAATTGGGGATGGGATATTACTAATTTCGTTTGGTGGGTAGGAATAGGTCATGCAGGAACATTGATTTCTGCTGTATTATTGCTTTTCCGTCAAAAATGGAGACTTTCCATAAACCGTTCGGCGGAAGCCATGACTATTTTTGCGGTGGTTCAGGCAGCCATGTTCCCATGTATTCATATGGGACGTATATGGTTAGCTTATTTTGTATTTCCTATAACTAACCAGTTCGGAACTTTATGGCCCAATTTCAACTCCCCCTTATTATGGGACGTATTTGCTATCAGTACCTATTTTTCGGTATCTGTGGTTTTTTGGTATATCGGACTAATTCCTGATTTTGCCATGGTTAGAGATCGAGCGGTTAAACCGGTAACTAAAAAGATTTATACTATATTGAGTTTTGGGTGGGGAGGCAAAGCAAAGCATTGGCAACGATTTGAGGAAGTGTCATTAGTTTTGGCAGGTCTTGCAACTCCTTTAGTTTTTTCTGTTCATACCATTGTTTCCTTTGACTTTGCAACTTCAGTTATTAAAGGATGGCATTCAACAGTATATCCGCCGTATTTTGTTGCGGGTGCTATATTTTCCGGTTTTGCTATGGTTCAAACCTTGCTAAGCGTGGTTAGAAAAGTATGTCATTTAGAGGATTATATCACTCAAAAGCATATCGAATATATGAATATTGTAATAGTTGTGACAGGAGGTATGGTAACTGTAGCTTATATTACGGAATTCTTTATCGGATGGTATTCAGGAAGCAGATATGAAGATTTTACTTATTTCTCAGTTGGAGCTGCCACAGGACCGTATTGGTGGGCATTTTGGTTATTAATCCTTTGTAATGTATTAATTCCTGCCTCTCTATGGATAAAAAAATTAAGAAGAAACTTTCTATGGACCTTCATTGTTTCCATTGTTATAAATATCGGTATGTGGTTTGAAAGATTTGATATTATTGTTATCAATCTGTCACGGGATTATTTACCCAGTTCATGGACAATGTTCCAACCTTCTTTTGTAGACGTAGGAATATTCATCGGAACGATAGGTTTCTTTTCAGTATTATATCTGTTGTATGCTAGAACTTTCCCGGTTATAGCACAGGCAGAATTGAAGACAATTATAAAAACATCAAGTGAAGGGTATAAAAAACATCATTTAGAAAATGAGCACCACTAAGACAATTATTTACGGTTTATACGGAGATGATGATCTCCTTATAGATGGGGTTAAGCAACTTCGTGATAGAGGAATTGAAATTAATGAAGTTTATACACCTTTTCCGGTACATGGGTTAGATAAGGCAATGGGATTAAAAGAATCGAGAATGTCTGAATTTGCTTTTTTCTATGGAGCTATGGGGTTAGCTGTTGCTTCTGTGCTTACTTGGTATACGATGAATTATGATTGGCAGCAAAATATAGGGGGAAAACCGAGTTTTACTTGGACAGAAAATATGCCGGCTTTTATTCCAATTATGTTTGAGCTGACAGTATTTTTTGCCGCTCACCTCATGTCCATTACATACCTTATTTTAAACAAGCATTATCCGGGACAAAAAGCTCAAAATCCTGATCCAAGGACTACCGATGATAAATTTTTAGTTGAAATTTCTAATCAAAATTACGACCAAGTAAAGGAAATTTTGATAGCTACAGGTGTTGAGGAAATAACTGTAAAAAAAATTGAAGATGAAAAAAATAACTAAATATATTCTTATTGCTATAACAGGAAGTTTGTTTATAATTTCTTGTAGTAAGAAAAAACCCAGTTTGGTTTATTTTCCAGATATGTACTATCCGGTAGCCTATGATCCTTATCAAGAGGCAGTAATTGCTTATGGAGAACAAGGAACGACGGTTCCTTTATTTTCAAAGCAAGGAGGAGCAACCGCATTAGCGCCTGTACCCGGAACTATAGCTCAAAATCCCGAAGGAATTCTACCTATGGATTTGCCAAACACCCCTGAAGGATACGATGCTTCTAAAAAAATAACGGTTTCACCGCTAAATCCTTTAAACAAAGATAAGGATTTAGCCAGAGGAAAAGATTTATATATAAAAACATGTTCAGCCTGTCATGGTACAGCCGGAGACGGACAAGGTGATATTGTTCAATCCGGAGCATTTTCGGGAGTACCTAATTACAAAGATAGGGATATAACAGTCGGATCTGTACATTATGTTATGGAACATGGAAGAAATGCCATGGGATCTTATGCGGGGCAACTTTTACCCGGAGATATGTGGAGAGTTGCAGAATATGTAATTAACGAATTTAAACCTTCTGCAACATCAAACTCTGCAGAACAGACACAAACAACAGAACAATAATACAGCTATGAGATATACATTTTCATCAAGTCTTAAATTAACGTCCATAGTATTAATCGTAGTAGGATTGATAGCCTTTGGTATAGGGTATTATCAGAATTCACGTATAGATGAACATGCTGTTAAGGAAATTTTACATCATAATGAAGAATTAGCGGGAGCTCAACCTATGAATTCAGTTTATAAAGGAGATGTTGCGCACTCTAAAGAACATATTGAACATGCTGAACATCAAATTCATAACAGGCCGTGGTCTGCATTTTTTGTATCTTTGATGTTATTTTTCGGTATTTCAGCTACCGCCTTGTTTTTTGCTGCTGTCCAACATGCAGGTAATGCCGGTTGGTCTATTGTTGTTATCAGAGTAATGGAAGGTATTGCTTCGTTTCTACCTGTAGGCGGCTTATTAATGGTTGTATTTATTTTTCTTTCATCATATGGTGGTGAACACGGAGGACTGAATCATTTATATCATTGGATGGATCCGTCTTTAACCGATCCTAATTCTTCGCATTTCGATTTACTTATAAAATCTAAGGAACCGTTTTTAAATAGACCGTTTTTTGTTATTAGAACGCTGATTTATGTGGCCGGATGTATTTTCTTTTTATGGAAAATAAAATCTCTAACGAGAAAGTTGGATGAAACTAAAGAAGTTTCCGATTATAAAAAAGTTTATAACTGGAGCGTAGGTGCTATTGTTTTCTTTGCTTTGGCGTCCGCTTGCTGGGCATGGGATTGGTTAATGTCCATTGATCCTCATTGGTATTCTACTTTATATATGTGGTATGTATTAATCAGCTGTTTGGTTTCTTCCGTCGGAGTGATGTTGATTATTTCCATATATCTGAAAAAGAAAGGTTTTTTACCGGCATTTAACGATAACCATATGCATGATCTTGCTAAATTTTTGTTTGGGTTTAGCCTTTTATGGTCTTACCTGTGGTTTGCGCAATTCATGTTGTATTGGTATGCTGATATTCCTGAGGAAACGGTATATTTCTTTGGAAGATACAAGTTATATGGACCTACTTACTTTACCATGTTGATCCCGAATTTAGTTTTACCGTTTTTGATATTAGTTAGCAGTAAAGTGAAGAGAAATTATGTCATTGTTCCTATTATGGCTTGTGTGGTACTATTCGGACATTATTTGGATATGTTTAATATTATTATGCCGGGAACAGTTGGTGCTTTCTGGGGTATAGGACTATTAGAAATTGGGGCTTTTATTTTTATGTTGGGACTATTTATATTTACTGTAATGTATTCTATAAGTAAGCTTAATCTAGAAGCTAAAGGTAATCCATACTATCATGAAAGTGAATTATTTGAATATCCTTTCTAATCATTAAAAGTATTTATTATAAAAAAAGCATCTCTATTATGAGATGCTTTTTATTTATTATGGAATTTATTTTTGTCTGAAATATATTTCAATCGGTACACCAGTCAACTCAAAATTTTGACGTAATTTATTTTCAATAAATCGTTTATAGGGTTCTTTGATATACTGCGGCAGATTTGCAAAAAATGCAAATTGCGGAGTTCTGGTGGGAAGCTGAGTACAGTATTTGATTTTTATATATTTACCTTTTATACTTGGCGGGGGAGTAGATTCAATTATAGGAAGCATGACCTCATTTAATTTACTGGTTTTGATCCTGCGTGAACGATTTTCATAAACTTTCATGGCAGTTTCTACCGTTTTATACACACGCTGTTTAGTAATAGCCGAGGTAAAAATGATTGGTACATCCGTAAATGGAGCAATCTTTTCTTTTATAAAATTTTCAAATTGTTTTAACGTATTGGTTTCTTTTTCAACTAAATCCCATTTGTTAACGACGATAACAACTCCTTTTCGGTATTTTTGAGCTAAAAATAAGATATTCATATCTTGTTTTTCCCAACCTAAGGTTGCATCTATCATTAAGATTACAACATCTGAATCCTCAATTGAACGTATGGAACGCATTACGGAATAAAACTCAAGGTTTTCATTTACTTTAGTTTTTTTCCGCATACCGGCGGTATCAATCAATACAAATTTATATCCGAATTTTTCATATAAGGTTTCGATACTGTCTCTGGTAGTACCGGCTATATCTGTTACGATGTTACGCTCGTTTTCCAATAAGGCATTGGTAAATGTTGATTTTCCCACATTAGGCCTTCCTGCAATGGTTATTCTTGGCAAGCCTTCAAAAGGGTCTACGTAATCTTCTTCTTTAAATGTGGCAACTATATCATCCAGCAGATCTCCTGTACCGCTACCTGTCATTCCTGATATAGTATAATATTTCTCCATTCCCAATGAATAAAACTCCATGGCCTCCGTTTCCAACATAGCATTGTCCACTTTGTTAACAACTAAAAAGACCGGTTTGTCAGTCTTTCTTAAAAGATTGGAAACCTCTTTATCCATATCGGTGATGCCTTCTGTTACATCAACTAAAAATATAATCGCAGAAGCTTCATCTACGGCAAGTTCAACTTGTTTTCTTATTTCTTCTTCGAAAATATCTTCAGATCCAACTACATAACCTCCGGTATCAATAACAGTAAAATCGACGCCGTTCCAATCACTTTTTCCATAATGCCGATCACGAGTAACCCCGGCCACACTATCAACAATTGCTTCCCTCTTTTGTAGTAATCGATTAAAAAGAGTAGATTTTCCTACATTAGGCCTTCCTACAAGCGCTATAATATTTGACATATCATATTTTTTGCAAAGGTAAATAAAAATAAATAGCAGATTTATATTTGGAGTATGTAAACGTTATCGAGGCTATTATAATTGTTTTAAATGTTTGTGTTTAATAAATTATGCTCTAGATATAAAATTATGTGTATTCTTTGTGAGAATTATTAATTTTGTTATATTTTTGATTTTTAAATTTTAATAATTAAAGGCGTTTTTTGATTTTGGAAAAAAGAATTAATGTAACTAAGGTATTTTTACCTCCTTTATCTGAATATAATGAATATTTAGATAAAGTTTGGAAAAACCAATGGCTGACCAATAGAGGTGAATTAGTTTTAAAACTTGAAGAGAAGCTCAAGAAGTATTTAAATATTACTAATATATTAGTTACTAATAACGGTACCGTCCCTATTCAAATAGCATTGAAAAATATTGCTAAGGGAGGAGAAGTTATTACTACACCTTTTAGCTTTGTGGCTACTACTTCCGCCATTATATGGGAATGTTGTAAACCGGTGTTTGTGGATATTGATCCGAATCATCTGACTATAGATGAAAATAAGATTGAAGAAGCAATTACAGATAAAACTACGGCAATATTAGCAACCCATGTGTTTGGTAATCCTTGCAATGTAAAAATAATTGAAAAAATTGCAAAGAAATATCAGATAAAGGTTATTTATGATGCAGCGCATTGTTTTGGAGTAGAGCATGACAGCAAATCCGTATTCGAATATGGTGATATAAGTACCTGTAGTTTTCATGCTACCAAATTATTTCATACAGGAGAAGGAGGAGCTATATTTTGCAAAGATTCCGAATTGATGAAAAGGTTAAATTATAGTCATAATTTTGGATATACTGAAACCAATGATATTTATGATGTAGGAATTAATGCTAAAATATCTGAACTACAAGCTGCGATGGGCTTGTCCGTATTACATTATATAGATTATATAATTGCTGAAAGGAAAAAAGTAGTAGATTTTTACGATGAATCACTAGATTTTAATAAATTGAAATCAATTCAAATAAGAGAAAATACTAAGTGGAATTACAGCTACTATCCCGTTATATTTAATTCTGAAAAGATACTATTAAGGGTACAAGAAAAATTAGCAGAACAAAATATTGTACCCAGACGTTATTTTTACCCTTCATTAAATACAATAAATTATGTTAAAGGTAGTAAAATGTCAGTATCAGAGTCCATATCAGAAAAAATTTTATGTCTGCCTTTATATGTAGGTTTAGAAAATAGTGAATTGGAAATAATAACAAAACTTGTAAATAGATATAGTGAATAATAATTTTATATTTTTAAAAAAATAATCATTTATAAATTAAAACGGGATTCTTTAAAAATTTTGTAAGTTATAGATATTTAGTAACTTTCAAATTAAATTGTATTTAATTTTAATTTAATAATATGATCAAATAGTAAATCATTAAATTCACATTATGAAAGTAAAAGAACCTGAGTCTAAATACAGAGTACGATTTGCAGATTGTGACCCTATAGGTCATCTTTCTAATCTTCGTTATTTTGATTATATGCTAAATGCTAGGGAAGATCACTGTTTAGATAATTATCAGTTAGATAATTTTGAACAATCTAAAAAAACAGGATGTTTATGGGTTGCTTTGCAAAATCAGATTGCTTATATCAAAGAAGTTAGGTATAATAAAGATATTATAATTACTAGTAAAATAGTAAAATATACTGACAGGACTAATACAGTTGAAGTGTTAATGTTAAATAAAGACAAAAGTTTGACACATGCTGTTTTATGGGTTACTTTGATATATTTTAACTTATCTACCCGAAAATCTGAAGTTCAACCGCAAAATTTTTTGGATCTGTTTCAAGAAATATGTGTAAGTATACCTGAAAATTTGTTTGAGGAACGTGTGGAAAGTTTAAGAAAGCAAAATAAAAAAATTAGTTAAAAAATAGATGATAGTAACTGAAACCACACTTAAAGGATGCTATATTTTAAATCCTCAAGTTTATGAAGATTCACGAGGATTTTTTATGGAGACGTTCAATCTTGATACATTTGAAAAAAAGGTAGGATATAAACCCAATTTTGTTCAAGATAATGTCTCTAAGTCTTCTTATGGGGTTATAAGAGGTTTACATCAGCAGTTACCCCCCTATTCTCAAGCTAAATTAGTGTATGTATTACAAGGTAAAGTAATTGATGTCGCCGTTGATGTTCGAAAAAATTCTCCTACGTACGGGCAATATATATCTGTTGAATTATCGGCATCGAATAAAAAACAATTGTTTATCCCGAAAGGTTTTTTGCATGGATTTTCAGTACTATCAGAATCAGTTATTTTTGCTTATAAATGTGAAGGATTTTATCATAAGGAAAGTGAACTGGGGGTTAATCCTTTAGATAAAGATTTAAATATTGATTGGGGGATAGATGCTCAGCATAAAATTATTTCTGAAAAAGACTTAAATGCGATTTCTTTTAAAGAATTCAAACCCATTGAATTATCATAGATTATGAAAAAAATATTAGTTACCGGGGGGGATGGGCAATTAGGAAGATCTATAAAGCAAAGATTAAAAGAAAAACCTCTTGTAAATTATAGTTTTACATTTACGGATGTTCAAGAGTTGGATATATTAGATGAAATATTTGTAAAAACTTATTTTTTTTCAAACAAGTTTGATTACGTTATTAATTGTGCTGCCTATACTGCTGTTGATAAAGCAGAAACAGATATTGAAATGGCAGAAAAACTTAATGCTGATGCTGTAAAGTTCTTAGCAAAAGCAAGCGCCTCTCAAAAAGCTACTTTTATACATATTTCAACAGACTATGTGTTTTCAGGAGAAGAATCTACACCGCGCAAAGAAGATGATCCCGTAGCTCCTTTAGGTATTTACGGAAAAACCAAATTAAATGGTGAAATACTTGCTCAATATTATAATCCAAAAACATATATAATTAGAACGGCATGGTTATATTCTCCCTTTGGGAATAATTTTGTGAAAACCATGTTAAAATTATTTAAAGAAAAAGAAGAAATAAATGTCATTAACGATCAAATAGGATCTCCTACGAATGCATTTGATTTAGCAGATGCTATCTTAACTATTATACAAAATGATATTGGAGCTTATGGAATTTACAATTTTTCCAATGAAGGAGAATGTTCCTGGTATCAATTCAGTGAAGAAATAAGAAAATTAAGTAAATCTAAAATCAAAATTAATCCTATACCAACTTCAGAATTTCCCACTCCTGCAAAACGACCACAATATAGTTTGTTAGATAAAACTAAAATTAAAAATACTTTTGGAATTTCAATCCCTGAATGGAAAGATAGTTTAAAAGAAATGCTTAATAAATGAATATAATGACATGAATTATCTATATTTGTATAAAAAAAATATGATAAAATTTATTTCATTCTTCATGTTAGGACTAACTTTACTGCTTACAAGTTGCGATAAGCCGGTTAACGGTCAAGAAGTAGCACCATCAAACAGGTATTCTTTTCAAGTTATTGAGTCTGCTGACGGATTAAGAACCTATGTTTTCGATGGTAAAACTGGAGACGTTTTCGTTAGAACACCTGACGGAAAATGGTGGAATGATTCCGGAATTAAAACTGCGCAAAAAAATAATTAAAAAATAAATATTTCTAAGTAGCTCTTAATTATTACATAAAAATAATGGAGAGTTTTTAATTGTTTATATTATCAAAGTAAAGCATTAATTTATTAAAAAATATTTTATAAAGTTTTTTTACTATTTATATACGAATCATAATTTTTAATCAATCATATTCTACACTATATAAAAATAAATATGATTGAAGTAAAAAAATTATTTCTGCTTTATAAGTAGGGATATAAGTTCTTATTTTGATAATAAATTATTTTGTAGGAAATGGCAATTTCATCACGCAAAATTAGTTTAAATATCTTTATTATAAAGGCACTTACTCTTGTTATAAATTTATTAATTGTTAGTGTTTCTGCAAAGTATTTTGGATTATCTATAGATAGGGATATTTGGATTATAGCTACCGCATTTATTATCAACTTAAATAATACATTTTTTAATCCTATATCAGATGTTTTTAGGATAAAATATGTTCAAGTGAAAGAGGAAGAATCGGTTCAATCAGCATTAACTAAAACGGGTTCTTTGTTACTTGTCTATACTATTATGGTTATTTTATTAGTCATTATTTTTTTCTTTTACGGTAAAAATATTATTCATAGTTTATTCACTGTGGATGGTTTATTACTAAATAGATATTGTTTATTTGTTAATATTTTACTTTATAGTATTTTGTTTACTCAACTTACTTCCATAGGGATAGGTATCTTAAATGCCAATAATATATTTTATATACCAGAAATAACATCATTTTTTACATCTTTTTTTAACTTAGGGATAATATATTTTGGTACAGCATATATAGGTATATTTTCTTTATATGTGGGACAATACTTTAATTTACTAGTTTTATCTTTAGTAATAATTTATTTTTTAAGAAAAAATAAATTATTACCTATCTTTAAATGGAATAAAACTTTTATATCTCAAGCAAAGGTATTTATAGTATTTGGTATCCCTTTTTATTTTCCTTATATAGTCGGTCAAATAAATTCATTAATTGAAAAAAGCTTATCCAATAAAATGGGAGTAGGTATAATTTCAATGATTGATTATGCTCAAAAATTCACTTTATTATTTCAGGTTGTTATTACCAGTATTATATTAACAGCTATAATCCCCCAACTTACTAAAAATTTTTATAGAAAGGAATGGGAAGAATATTATATTTCCTTTTATAATTATTTGAAATTTATCATTTTAATAATAAGTTTTTTTGTACCCTTATTATATTTAAATGCCTATGAAATTAATTATATATTTTTTAAAAAAGGAGAAGTTAGCATAAGTAACATAGAACAAATTTCCCATTTAACAAAATTATATTCCATATCTTTTATAGCTATTTGTTTATATGTTTATATATCACCGGTTATGATTTCTCAATTAAAAAATAAACAACAAGCGGTATTGGGCGTTTTAACTCAAATAGGAATTATAATATTTAATTGTTTTTTTTATAAGCTATTTAATCAATTTACATTTCCTGTTTCTATAGGTCTTTTTCATTTATTAATAGTTTTTATAATGCTTTATATAATATCCATTCATAATAAGAAGAAAATTTTTTTATATCTATTTAAATCTATCTTAATTTTAATATTATTACTAGTAATTGGAGAAATAATAAACCATTTTATCCATTTTGATAATATTTATTTTTCACTTTTATTTAAAACCGGAATAATATCAATTATTATTTTAGCTTTTACACCTTTGTTAGGAATAAATGTTTTATTTTATTTTAATCAGCTTTTAAATAAATGGAATCTAAAAATTTAACCTTAGTTTTTGCTCATTTTGAAAAAGAACATTTAGGAAAAGATGTTTTTCTTGTCCCTTATTATCTAGGGAAAGAGTTATCCTATGAAGTAACCATAGTATATCAAAAAACTAAAACAAACAATTTATTTATAAATAATAACTACAAGGGAGTTAAATTACGTTCGTTAATAAATATATTTAAGCTAAAAAAATTACAAAATATATCATTTTTTTTATCTTCATTGCTTTATGTTATTAAGAATGGTAAAAAGATTGATTTATTAATGACTTTTCATTTCAGATTTACAAGTGCCATTTTATGCATTTTATATAAAATGATTAATCCTAATGGAAGGTTTTATTTAAAAGTGGATGGAGGAGAAGATATTTTAGATGTTAAAAATAATTCTTCATTTATTAAAAATCAAATTTATAATAAGTTATTGAAGAAATGCGATTATATATCAGTTGAAACTCATTTATCATTTAAATTATGGAATGAAAATTTAAATATTTCAGAAAAAATCTTCTTGGTTGAAAATGGATTTGATGAAGAGGAATTAATGAAATTATCACTTAATGTTATTCCTTTTTCAGAAAAAGAAAATAAAATTATAACTGTTGGGCGGTTAGGTACATTTCAAAAAAATACAGTAATGTTTTTAAAAGCTATTGAAAAAATTTCAAATTTTAAAAATTGGAAATTTTATTTTATAGGTCCAATAGAGGAAAATTTCCAAAAAGAAATTGAATTATTTTATCATAAAAATCCATCATTAAAAAATAAGGTAATATTTACTGGACCAATTTTGGAAAAGAAAATTTTATGGGAATATTATAATAAAGCAAAAGTTTTTGTATTGACGTCAATATGGGAGGGATATGCTATCGTTTTTTCGGAAGCTTATAGATTTAATAATTATATTATTTCAACGGATGTAGGTGGGGCAAAAGAAACCATAGAAAAAAATGAAAATTTTGGAAAATTAGTGGGACAGAATAATGATGAAGATTTAAAATCTGTTTTGGAACAAATAATTAATGATAATAATTATTTAATTAAATATCCTGATAAGGATCATTCAGATAATTCTTGGCAAATATGTTTAAAATCATTAGTTGATAGTATTAAAAATAATAAAATTGGAGTATAAAATTATTATTGTAAACTATAATGGATGTTCAGACACTATAGAATGTTTGGAATCATTATTAAAATCTACCATACAAAACTTTCAGTTGTTTATTGTAGATAATTCATTGAAATTTGATGATTTTGAAATGTTTAAGAAATGGGGTCAAAACATTTCCATGAAAATAGAAACTAAATTCCCGGAATTAGTTTTTCCAATTTCAGAAAAGTCGAGTCAAGATCTGTTGTATTTAAATGAAGAAGAATTATATGAGTTAAAAGATATTGAACAAAAAATTGTTTTTATTAAAGCAAAGGAAAACAAAGGATTTTCAGCTGCAAATAATATTGTTTTAAAATATTTGAAAAAACAGGATAAATTTGATTATATTTGGCTTTTAAATAATGATACAGTAGTACCCGTTGATTTTTTGCATAATATATCTGAAAAATTTAAAACAATGCAGAATACTATTGGTATAATTGGTAATTCTTTATGTTATTATAATCAGCCGGAAATATTGCAATGTACAGCAAATAAATATAATGATTGGCTTGCTCATACCTTTCCTTTATATGAATGCATGAATTATTCAGATATTCCTAAAAAAGCAATTTATAATTTGATCCCCATAGGAGCTTCAATGTTTATAAAAAAAGAATGTTTTATGGAAGTAGGTTTTCTCGAAGAAGATTATTTCTTGTATTTTGAAGAGTGGGATTATACTAGTAGAGCAAAGAAAAAAGATTGGAAATCTATAATATTTACTGATTTATATATTTTTCATAAACACGGAACAACTATAGATAACGGAAATAATGAAGGTAAATCAAAAACTTTATTTTCAGATTATTATTTGTTAATTAATAAACTGGTTTTTGCAAAGAAAAACTTAAAATGGTATCATTTACCATCAGTTTATTTAAGTTTTGTACCCATCTTAATTAATAGAATAAGACGAGGGCAATGGGATAGGATAATGATGATATTCAAAATAATTTTAGGATTAAAATATAATGTAAAATGAGTCGTAAGATTATGATCTTATCATTAGGTAGGACAGGAAGCTTACCTCTATATTCTGACAATATAGTTTTACATTTTCCTGAAAATAGTTACGATTACTATAAATCTAAATTTGCTATAGAAGGAATTTCAATACCTAATCAAAAATCATTAATAACCTATAAATCAGCTTTTTCATTTATTTTAAATACACTATTTATACTTCCATTTTATTGTATAGTTCTTTTACCTAAAATAGTGAAAAATTATAGAATACTATATTTACCGTATTTTCATTTATGGAATTTACCCTTTATTATGCTCTTTAGATTATTAGGTCGCGACGTAATATTGACAGTACATGATGGTGTTTTACATAAAGGAGAAAATAGTTTATTGATCCAGCAATATTCTAATTTAAATATTAAATTGAGCTCTAAATTAATATTTTTGACAAACTATGTTAAAGTTAATGTAGAGAAAACATTAAAATTAATTAAACCGAGTATTATAGTTCCACATGGATTAATTGAAACAACATCATCAGGTAATTCCCCTGCGAAAATAAATAGGGGAAAAAATATACTTTTTATAGGCAGGATTAGTCCCTATAAAGGGGTAGAGCTTTTAGCTGAAGTTGTTGAAGATATAAGAGATAAAATAGATAGATGTATAATTGCCGGAAAAAGCATTTACGAATTAAAAATCAAAGATACAGAAAAATTAAAGATACAGGATAAATACCTGTCAGATTTGGAAATAGGTAAACTTTTAAATTGGGCTGATATTTTAGTTTTACCATATTTGGAAGCGACACAATCGGGAGTTATTACTCTCGGGATTAGTTCAGAATTACCTATGGTTTGTACAAATGTTGGAGGTTTTTGTGAACAATTAGATCAAGATGAATGTGTTTGGGTTGAGCCCAATAAAGATTCATTAAAAAAAGGTTTAGTACATCTAATTGAAGATCAATTTCAAAGAGACTATTTAATTAAACAAATGCATAAAAAGAAAACATCCCTTAGTTGGGATAGAATTTCATTGCAAATATTTAAATTTTTAAAATACTAATGAATAATCTGACGATTACAAAAAGTAAGTTTATTTTTTTCAGTTTTTCTTTTTTAGGATTAATAGCTGCAATCTGCAGTAGCTATGTATTACCTAAAAAATATTTTTCAGATGCATTAACGATCATTCATAATCCATGGAATTTAAAGGGAGTAGTTGGAGGCTTTCAACTTTCAATTTTTTTTTATTCCATTACAGGTATGAGGTGGATGCCTTTTTCTTTAGTGGCTTTAATACAATATCCGATTCTAATATATATTTTAACTAAAATTGGTATTCCTTCTAATTTTGATAAGGTAAAAGTAAACAATCTTTTGATGTATGCCTCTTTTTTTGTTATTGGTATATTTATATCAATGCAAACTAAAGAGTTTATAACATTTATATTTTGTGCTATTCTTGTTAAATTAATTAAAAATAAAAATAAAGAATATGTTTTTCGAAATAGGATAATTATTTGTTTAATGATTTTATTATATTCCTATATATTTAGGGAATATTATTATTTAGTTCTAATTTTATCTATATTTATTAGTATTTTGAGTTATTGTAATTTAAAGCTTAATTCATTTTTAATTGTAATATACGGATTGATAATGATTATTCTTATAAGTTGTGGACATAATATGGTAAAACATGGATATCTTTCAGATAAAACTCGCACGGAGCTAAATGAAAGACGATTAGATGATCCTAAAATAAAAGAAGAATCAAGATCTGCTATAATCCCTCCATTACCGACCAATACTTGGTATGGAGATGCTGTGTCAATAATATACGGATTTATGGTAGTTAATATTCCTATCACATCAATTTTTTCTACCTCACCACAAGTTTCATTATTTTCAATTTGGCAATTGACATTATTTTTTTGTTTATCTTTAAAATTTGATCAAATTTTGAAGGTTAAAAAAAATAATAATATTAGATGGGCATATTATATAACATTTTCATTTTTTATTGTTCAAGGCTTGTTTGAACCTGACTTAGGATCTTCCATTAGACATAAAGCGGGTATATTTCCATTGATTTATTTTATTTTATTTTATGATGATAAAGAAAAATAATTTTGAAAAGATAAATTTTATTTTTTTAATATTAATTTTAAGTACTATACTATTCAGATCGATTTGTACGATTTTAATTATTTCCTATATTGTGTTCCAAATTTTTGCTTTTATAAATTTAAAAGTCAAAATAAAATTAAATGGGTTGATAATTTTATTATCGATGCCTTTTCTTATTGAAGTTTTAATGTTTTGGAATAATGATTATGCTTATTATGGATTTAAGTCTTTAGAGAAAAAAATTATCTATTTATTTTTTCCCTTTTTTATTATTTTATCTCCTTTTAAAATTGACATTTTTAAAATAATTAATTATTGGACAAAAATTATATGCTTGATGCTGTTTTTCTTTTTAATTAGGTATGTGATTTTTTATCAAGATAATATAAATAATTATTTAAATGGAATAGATGTGTGGGACATGGGGTATAGCTTTTCGAGAAGTATCGACAACAATCATGCACCGGCACTCAATTTAATTGTATCATTTTGTTGTATTAGTTCGTTATATAATTTCTATAATACTAACTCCAAAAGACGTCTTGAAAAGATAACTAATTTTATAACCTATACAATATTGCTGGGTTTTGTTTTCTTAATAAATACTAGAATAGCTGTTTGCAGTTCAATACTAGGTTCTGTATTCATAACCTTGTATCAATTTAAATCATCGTTTACTTTAAAACAAAGCGTTTTAATTACAGCCATAGTTTTTATATTTATAGTCGTTTTTATAACACTTTTCCCCTATACAATAAAGAAATATACAACGGTTTCGTTTGGGAACATGGATAAAATCGGAAAGCTGGATGAAGTTGAGAACCCTGAAGGTGAAATTTACAATTCGTTAGTAACAAGATTAAGTATTTGGAAATCAGCTTTTGATTTGTCTAAAAGAAATATCTGGTTTGGAGTAGGAGCTTCAGACGGGAAAAGAAAACTATTCGATTACTACTATGAAACAGACCAAATGTTTTTGTTTAAATATAAATTTCCGGTTCACAATCAATACTTAGATTATTTAGTTAGATTTGGAATTATAGGAATCGTATTATTAATTATTTTTATGGCATTACCACTTTATATTGGATTTAAATTGCATAACTCTTTAATAATTTATTATTCTCTATCATTTATAGTAGCCAATATAACGGATGATTTTTTAATTCGTTTTGATGGAATCGTATTTAGCTGTATTTTAGTTAGTTTTTTTGGGTATTTATATGTAAAGAATCAAGATAAATATTTTTTAAAAGAGTAAAATTTTTATTAAGGTCAAAATATTCTACGCACCTTTTTAATCCTAATTTACCCATTTTTTTACGTGTTGAACGGTCTTTTAAGGCTTCAATAAATTCTTGAATGTCATTTTCATCCGTAAATAAAAATCCAGTTTCTCCGTGTTTTACAATGTCTTTATTTCCAATAATATTTGTTGCTAGAACCGGCTTTTGAAACGCCATAGCTTCTAAGGGGGCAATAGGCAGGCCTTCCCATAAAGATGTTTGAATATATATGTCTAATTTAATTAAATAGTCAAATATCTTATCTCTGTCTAACCATCCGGTAATTGTAATGTTAGGAGAAGTAATAACATTTCTTAATTCACCATCGCCAATCCATAAAAAGTCAATATCCAAATTATTTTTTGCAATCTTGTCAAAAAGAGTTGGGTTTCTGGCATAGGTTATTCTTCCTACAATTCCTATGCTTAGGCGATTTTTAATGATCTTATTTTCTACATATTTAGGTAATATAGATTCTAAATTAATTCCATTCCTAATTAATAAGGTCTTACCTAATTTAGTGCCATTTTCAAATTCACTATCTCCGCAGGCAATTGTGGTGCCTCCCAAATATTTAGTAGTAAATTTTTCAATGTTATAATATAATTTTTTTTTAACAGGAGAAATATCTTTTCTTATAAAAGAGTATCCATGTGGAGTATAAAACAGCAGAGCTTTTTTATAAAATAATGATGCAAATTTACCCAATATTCCTGCTTTAGAAGAATGAAGGTGTATTATTTGAGGTTGTAGAGATTTGCATAAATTTATAAGTTCGTAAGTACTTTTAAAATCTTTTAAAGAGATTTCTTTATTCATATCCAATTCTATTAATCTAACCCCATTTGATAACTCTTTTTTTAAATCTAAATTGGATACCTCCGGGCGTTTAGAACTATATGCAATAGTAGTATCGAATATATTATTATATTTTCCAAAAAAAATAGATAAATCTTTTATATATGTATATACCCCTCCACCTAGAGCTTCAACTATATGTAAAACTTTTATTTTTTTCATCAATATAAAATTATTTAATATTTATTAAGTTCACATTAATTTAGTCTAATATAGTAAAATTATAGATATTTGTTTAATAAAAAATAACTATTTTTATCAATTAATAAATATTTATTTTTTTTTTATAAATTATAGGATGTATGAGATATACTCGATATTTAAAAAATAGTTATTTTTTACAACTATTGTTCGATATAGTTTTCATAATTATTTTATTCTTTTATTTTTTAAAAATTCAGTATTATCATTTAGGGATATATGTTGTTTCATTAAAAGAATTATTAGATGCACATTATAAGGTATTAATATTACTTTTGATGAGCTGGTATTTTATTTCACTAAAAACCCATTTATATGAGATTAAAAGGAATACCGGTATTGGAATAATTTTAAAAAATAACATTTTTCAGATTATTTTATTTGGTGTCATAACCTTCTTTGTCTCCGGATTAAAAAAGGATGATCTATTTTCAAATAAAGTAACTATATATTTTTTAATATCACTTTTTCTGATAACTTTTTTTATTAGAGTTGTTCTTTTTCTATTTTTAAAAATATATAGAAGTTTAGGAGGAAATTATATAAGAGTTATTTTTGTTGATGAGAATAATAATACCTTATCATTTATAAAATTTTTGTCTAAAAGAAAAGATTATGGATATGTTAATTGTGGAAGTTTTTTAGCAAATATTAAAGACGATATAAAAAAAAATAAATACAAATTTGATTTAGAAAAGTTAAAAAGTTTTATACTTGAAGAAGAAATACTAATCATATTTTTTTCATTAAACGGTAAACTATCGCATTCTGTTCATGATGAATTAGTCGTATTAGCACAAAAACTTCATATAGAAATTAGATTTATTCCAAGCACTTTATACAATTCATTTTATAGTCTGGATTTAGAATATTATGATACGTATCCAATATTGTTATTTAAAAAATTTCCTTTAGATGATTTTTGGAATCAATTTATAAAAAGGCTATTTGATATTCTATTTTCATTGTTTGTTATAATTTTTATTTTAAGTTGGCTATACCCTCTTATTGCAATAGCAATTTTGCTAGAATCGGGCAAACCTGTAATCTATGCTCAAAAAAGAGTGGGATTAGGAGGGAATATATTTTATTGCTATAAATTCAGAACGATGAAAAACAGTGAAGATAATGACATTAAAGCTACTGTGAAAGATGATTCCAGAGTTACCCAATTAGGTAGAATATTACGAAAATCAAGTTTAGATGAAATGCCTCAGTTTTTTAATGTATTGAAAGGAAATATGTCTGTTGTTGGTCCTAGACCTCATATGGTTGTTCAAGATAATTATTATAATGATCTTTTATTAAGATATAGTCGTAGACATCATGTTAAACCCGGAATTACCGGATTAGCTCAAGTAAAAGGTTTCAGAGGGGAAATAAATTCCAGAGAAGATATGCAAAAAAGAATAATTGCAGACATTTATTATGTTAGAAAATGGACCTTTTATTTAGACATGATTATAATCTTGAGAACCGTATTTAAGACTATTGGAGGAGATAAAAAAGCAATTTAAATTATTTTATAGTGAAATAATATATAAAATATATAATTTATTTTAATAAAATATATATTTTTGTAATGCTTGAAAATAATAAGTAAAATATCCATATTTTTTGCTACGTTTCTAATTGTAGCGCATTCCTTTGTTCCTCATCAACACAAGGTTAAATTTGAAATTGTTCTTCACGAATGTTTTTTATCTGAGGCTAAAAATAATCATTCTGTAAACTTATTCGAGAAACTCGAAGATATAATCAAACATATAAATTTAGGAGAAAAAAATTTAGACGATTTTAAATTATCTATTTCTAATTATGAATTTTCTCAACAACTCATTTATATTATACCGGAATCTTTTTTGGGGCATAATTTTCTATTATTAAATTCTTCGAATAAAGATTCAAATTTCTACTATGCATATACAAAAACCACTTCTGAAAAATTTTTAGGAAGAGGTTTGAGAGCTCCCCCATTAGTAAATCCCTTAAACTCAAACTGATTTAAGTATTCGGAGATAATAAATATATTATTGATTCTTATTCTCCGTAACTAAAGTTTCTATTCAAAAAATTAAGTAACAGTTAATTTTTATATAAAAAATAATATTGATGAATTACAACTTATTATTTAAACTATTGTTTAAATAATGAGAATAATGATCCATTTCAATACATAATTCAAACAATTTAATCATGTTTCAAACCATAATTGATTTATCAATAAAATATAAATTATTGGTTGCATTGGGAGTAGTAGCATTAATGGTATGGGGACTTTATTCTCTTAAAAATATACCCATAGATGCTACCCCTGACATAACCAATAATCAAGTGCAGGTAGTAACTACCTCACCTACCTTAGCCCCACAAGAAGTGGAACAATTATTAACCATACCTCTTGAATCAGAATTAAGAAATATTCCCGGAGCAATAGAAGTACGATCTATTTCAAGATTTGGTTTATCCATAATTACCGTTGTATTTAAAGAAGACATTCCCATAATACAAGCCAGACAGCTGGTTAAAGAACAAATAGATATCGCTAAAAGTGAAATACCCGATGGAATAAGAGAACCGCAATTAATGCCTATTACAACAGGATTAGGAGAAATTTGCCAATATATAATTAAAGTTAATCCCGGATATGAATCTACTTATAATCTTGAAGAGTTAAGGACCATTCAAGAGTGGATAATTAAAAAGCAACTCAACGGAATCGAAGGAATAATAGAAATCTCAAGTTTTGGAGGAAAAGTAAAAGAATATGAAGTAGCTATAGATCCCATCTTATTACAAAGTTACAATATCACTTTAGAAGAAGTTAATAATGCACTAGAGAAAAATAATCAAAATTCCGGATCCGGTTACATTCAACAAAAGCATAATTTGTTCTACATACGAACAGAAGGGAGACTAAAAAATTTTCAAGATATTGAAAATACGGTTATAACAGTAAAAGATCAAGTACCCATTAAAATTTCAGATATAGCGATAGTAAAATATGCTTCTGCCCAAAGATTTGGAGCCATGACAATGGATGGAAAGGGAGAAGTGGTTGGAGGAATCACGTTGATGTTAAAAGGAGAAAACTCTTATAAAACAGTTAACAAGGTAAAAGAAAGAATCAATCAAATTAAAAAAACATTACCTGAAGGCTTAGATCTTTATATTTATTTAGATAGAGCAAATCTTATAGAAAAGACTATTTCAACAGTTAAAAAAAATTTACTAGAAGGTGGAATAATAGTAATGTTAGTTGTAATTATCTTAATAGGCGATATAAGAGCGGGGCTAATAGTAGCATCCATTATTCCACTTTCATTATTATTTGCTCTGATACTGATGAATTTATTCGGAGTTTCTGCAAATTTAATTTCCTTAGGAGCTATAGATTTTGGAATAGTTGTAGACGGGGCAATTATAATTATAGAATCGGTCATTTCAGTTTTACATGCAAACTATTTAGGAAAAAAGCTTACTCAAAAAGAATTAGATAACGTAGTATCTAAAACAGCAGGAGAAATATATAAATCAGCAGCTTTCGGAATCATTATTATCATTTTAGTGTTTATTCCCATTATGACTTTACAGGGAATAGAGGGTAAAATGTTTAGGCCCATGGCCTTCACTGTTAGTTTTGCTATAATTGGAGCTTTTATATTATCATTAACCTATGTGCCTGTATTGTCAACATTTGTCCTTGAAAAAAATATTGAAAACAAAGTAACCTTCGCAGATAAAATCATGAATAAATTAAAATCAATTTATTTGCCTGTTTTAGATAAAGTGTTGCAAATACCCTATATTCTCATAGGTTGCATTTTTGTAATCTGGCTTTTTTTTCTCTTTGTTTTTTCCAATATGGGAGCCGAATTTGTTCCCACCCTACAAGAAGGAAATATAGCGATGCAAATGAGCATACAGCCCGGAAGTTCATTAGAAGAGAGTATACGTACTACTTCAAAAGTTGAAAAGATAATTAAAGACAATTTTCCGGAGGTAGTACATGTAATTTCAAAAATAGGAACGGCCGAAATACCAACGGATCCAATGGGTATAGAAGATTCAGATATTATGATTGTTTTAAAAGAAAAAAAACAATGGGTTTCAGCCAAAACACAAGATGAATTAGTGGAAAAAATAAAAGAAAAGCTGTCGACAATATTAGGAGCTTCTTTTGAATTTTCTCAACCAATACAATTAAGATTTAATGAGCTTATGACAGGAGCAAAATCAGACATAGTAATTAAAATTTATGGAGAAGATGCAAGAGAATTAAAAAAGTTGGCAGATCAAACGGCTCAGATTATAAATAAAATAGAAGGAGCAGCCGATGTAAAAGTAGAACAAACCGAAGGGTTAAAACAAATGAAAATAAGTTATGATAGAAATAAATTAGCACAATATGGATTGGATATAACTACCTTAAATGAAGTTATCCGATCTTGGGTAGCAGGAGTAAAATCAGGAGTTATAATGGAAGGAGAACGACGTTTTGATTTAATAATGCGACTGGATGAAAAATATAGAAAAGATTTAAATTTAGATCAATTACCAATACGTACGGCTACCCAAAATTTAATTCCCGTTTCCGAAGTGGCAACCGTGAATTATGAATCCGGACCTATGATGATTTCAAGGGAACAAGCGCAAAGAAAAATTAATATAGGAGTAAATGTGCGTAATTCCGATATAAATTCCCTAGTACAAAAAATTCAATCAAGAGTAGAAGAAAACATCAAATTACCACCGGGATATTCAATTGAATATGGTGGAGCATTTAAAAATTTACAAGAAGCAACTTCGAGACTGAGCATTGCAATTCCCATAGCTTTAGTAATCATACTTATATTACTATATGCAACCTTTAAAAGCTTTAAAGATGCAATATTAATTTTTACATCCGTACCCCTGGCTTCCATAGGAGGAATTATAGCTTTATGGATACGTGAATTGCCATTCAGCATTTCAGCAGGAATAGGTTTTATCGCCCTTTTTGGAGTTGCTGTCTTAAATGGAATCGTGTTAGTAAGTGAATTAAATAGACTGAAAAATTCAGGCAACTATATTTCTCTCAAAGAAATAATTAAAAAAGGAGGACTAAACCGTCTGCGTCCGGTGGTTATAACGGCAATGGTTGCAACCTTAGGCTTTATTCCAATGGCTATGTCAACATCAAACGGAGCAGAGGTACAGAGACCTTTGGCTACTGTAGTTATTGGAGGACTGGTTACCTCAACTTTATTAACCTTACTCGTTATTCCGGCTTTATATTATGTTTTTGAAAATAAAAATTTTCAAAAGAATATAAATGTAAAAAAGATGCTAATCATACTAATTTTTTTAGGCAGTATTGGCTCAGTGAGTGCTCAAAAAAAAGTTTCTCTTTCCTACCTTGTAGAAAGAGCTTATAAAGAAAATAGAGAGCTTAAATCTAGTCAATTGCAAATACAGAAAGAAAAGATTGAAAAAAAATATGCCTATACAATCAATTCTACTTCAATGACTATCGGTTTTGGACAATTTAACAATAAAGATGCTGATTATCAATGGGAAGTGTCACAAGATTTAGGAAATCTATTTTCACAAACCAAAAAAAAGAGCCTCATTGATAGTCAGTTAGAATGGTTGACGGCTAAATCTAACTTACAAAAACATATAATAACCTATCATTTAGAACAATTATATAATAAATGGATTTACATTTTGGAAAAGAATAATTTATTTATCCAAATAGATTCCATATATAGAGAAGGATTAAAGAAAGCTGAATTAAAATATGTAAAAGGAGAGACGGATTATATGGAAAAACAATTTTTTAAGGCAGAATTAGAACAAGTAATTCAGCAAAAAACTATAAATGAGCAAGAAAATATGGAAGTTGAAAATAAGATATATTCATTATGTGGAATAAGTGCAGATGAAAATATAGTACCTCTTGAATCATTTAAAAAATTAGAAAAAAATCCCTTGACGGATAGTTTGAATAATCTATACTTGGATGAATTAGATAAAGAGCTGCATGTTAATAACAAAACATTGATTCTGGAAAAAGCCAAAAAATTACCTGAATTTTCAATTGGCGGATTAATGCAAAGCATTGAACACAAAACCAGTTATTTTGCGGGTGTGGTTAATATAAGCATTCCCTTATTTAACAATGTTTATAAAAAAATTAAAGAACAGACTCTTCTTGAAAATAACAATGTTGAATTTAAAAAAAAGGAGATAACACGAAATTTAAATTTAAGAATCAGGCAATTAAAAAAGCAGCAAAAATATTTAGATAAGGAATTAAGCATATTTGGAACTTCACATTCAGAAGAACTACAAAAAATGATAAAAATAGCGACGATTAAATACCAATACGGAGAAATAGACTATTTGCAATATTGCAGTATATTAAAATCTTCTATAGATGCTCAAACCACCTATTTAGATTTATTGAACAACTACAATCAAACCTTAATTGAGCTAAACTATTTAACACAATCCAATTAATTTATCCATCATGAAAACAATAACTCATATAATCCTACTTTTTATTTCAATATTGCTTGGTTATTCCTGTTCATCCAAAAATAAAGAAAACTCTATCGAAAAAGAATCCCGTGTACATTCAGGAATTACCTTGAGCGAAGAACAGATTAAAACCAATGATATAAAATTCGGTACTGCAGAATTACGTCCCATTGAATCCAAAATTATGGTTACCGGCGTTATACATGCCTTGCCTCAAAATAAGGCATCTATACATAGTAAAGTAGATGGATTTATTGGAAAAATAAACTTCATAACCGGAGATTTTGTTCGTAAGGGGCAAGAATTGGCAACGGTAAATAACCCTTCATTTATCTCTTTACAAAAACAATTTTTAGAGAGTTATTATACAATGAACTTGGCATATAAAGATTATCAGCGAAAATATGCCCTAATAGAAAGTGATGCAATTAGCAGAAAATCGTATGAACAATCTTTAGCAACATATCAAGTATCAACTGCAGAATATGAAAGTCTGAAATCTGAATTACAATTACTGGGATTTTCTCCTGCTACTATAATTAAAACAGGAAAAATTAATCCGGAATTAAAAATTATAAGTCCTTTAAGCGGATTTATTCAAGCAAAGGAAATTTCTCCCGGTAAACAAATCACTACCACAGAAGAATTATTCTTAATAATAAATCAGGAAAAACTACATGTAGAATTAAATGTTCCCGCAAAATATGCTTCAACCCTCTTTGTAGGACAAAAAATTGAATTCACATTACCTGAAATCAAAGATACCTTACAAGGTACTATTCACATCATAGGAAAAGTAACAAGTACCGAAAACAACACCATACAGGTTCATGCAGATATTCAAACAAAATTGCCTGACACAAATTTTTATGAAAATCGATTTATAAATGCATATATAATTAATAAAAGTAAAGAAGTGCTAACTGTACCTAAAGAGGCAGTATATGAAGAAGAAGATAAAAATTATGTATTTATTAGAAAAAATAAACAAATAGAACAAAAAGAAATACTAATTGGCAATTCAAATAATAATTTTGTGGAGGTGACTAATTTAGATCCTCATCAAGAACTTGTAATTTCAGGGGTTTATTATCTACAATCCGGAGAAATGGAATCCGGACATAATCACTGATTAAAAAATTACTAAACTTATTGAATAAATAATAAAAATCAATCATTTGGTTATGGCAAGTTAATAAACACAACTTGGCATAAATAAATGATCAATAACATCCAATTATGAAAATAGTTTTTTTCAATGGATAAATTAAAAAAAAACTAAATAAAAATTTATCTTAAGTAGTTGTTAATTAAATATTTAAGTTTCTTTTATGATTTAATATTTCCTTAAAAATAGCAGTATTTGTAATTTTGTTATATATGAATGAACAAATTATCAATAAACTCGCAACTTTAGCAGAATCAGCTAAATATGATGTTTCTTGTTCCTCAAGTGGAGTTGGAAGAAAGAGTAAAGTCGGAGGTATAGGCTCAACTTCATCTTCAGGAATTTGTCATACATTTACTGAAGATGGACGATGTGTTTCCTTATTAAAAATTATGATGACCAATTATTGCATGTACGATTGTGCCTACTGCATTAGTCGTAAAAGCAATGATATAAAAAGAGCCTCGTTTAGCGTTAAGGAATTGGTGGAATTAACCCTAGAATTTTATAAAAGGAATTACATAGAAGGCTTATTCTTAAGTTCAGGAGTGGTTAAAAGTCCGGATCATACAATGGAAAGAATGGTGCGGGTAATTAAAGAACTCCGAACGGTTCATAAATACAATGGATATATCCATATGAAAAGCATCCCTGGCGCCAGTAAAGAATTAGTTACACAAGCCGGATTGTATGCAGACAGGCTCAGCGTAAATATTGAAATACCCACAGAAAAAAATCTCAAATTTTTAGCTCCCGAAAAAGACCATAAAAGTGTCTTTGCACCTATGAAGTACATTCAAAACGGGGTATTAGAATATAAAGAAGAAAAGAAAAAATATAAATCTACTCCTAAATTCACCCCAGCCGGGCAGAGTACACAAATGATTATTGGAGCAACCAATGAAACCGATCAAGATATATTGAAAGTTTCTTCACTTTTATATATGCAATCAAGCATGAGAAGAGTGTATTATTCGGGATTCATACCGGTCAATCCTCACGATAATAGACTTCCTGCTTTACAACAAGCGCCTCTAGTAAGAGAAAATCGATTATATCAGGCAGATTGGTTAATGAGATTTTATCATTTCACGGCTGATGAAATAATTGATGATACAAACCCAAACCTTGATTTGGAAGTAGATCCAAAATTATCCTGGGCTCTTCGTCATCCCGAAATGTTTCCTGTTGATGTAAATACAGCAGAATACAGGCAAATAGTACGAGTGCCCGGCATCGGAATTAAATCGGCTAAATTGATTATAGCTTCCCGTAAATTTGGTAAATTAGATAGGTATCAATTAAAAAAAATAGGTGTTATCATAAAAAGAGCCCAATATTTTATTACTTGTAGAGATTCGTCAGGAACAACAATTAATGAAATAAAGCCTGAATTCGTAAAAAAAATACTTGTAAACAAAAAACATACTTCCCAAAACACCAATCAAATATCTTTGATTTTCCCTTAAAAAAGCTATTAAAATTATGATTGTATTCTCTTACGATAAATCGTTGGATGGGCTTTTATGTGTAATTTATGAAGCATACGAAAGAAAAATTTTTCCTGAACTATTAATTCAATCGGGAGAAATACCCCCGTTGTTCGTTGATCAATTACTTGAAATACAAACACAAGATGAAATTGTTTGTAAAACTTGGGCATATTTAGAGAAAAAGATGTCTAAAGAATCTCTTAATATAATGCAAGCTGTATGGTTGTCAGAACAAGACGATAGAGATTGGCTATTATATAAATTTATTAAAAAAGCCATTGATACAAAATTTACAGGACATACTGATTTTGGGGATGAAGACATTATTAACATTCACAATTTGGCTAAAAAAGTATACAAAGAAGGCTATAATTGGAAACAATTTGTAAGATTTAAAAAGTCGAAAGACGGAATTTATTTTGCTCCGGTATATCCAATTTTTAATAGTTTACCATTGGCGATTCCTCATTTTAAAGATCGATTTTCTTCACAGTCTTGGATTATTTATGATTTAAACCGCAATTATGGATTTTATTATGATGGAAAAGTAGTGATTGAAATGACTTTGGAAAATGATAATGAATATTTTAATTCAGATCAACCTAACGAAAAATTATTAGATTCAAAAGAAATTTTATTTCAAGAATCGTGGAAAAAATACTTTCAAGCTTTATCTATAAAAGAAAGAATTAATTTGAAACTACAAAAACAACATATGCCTAAAAGGTATTGGAAATATCTCACAGAAATGCAATAAATATAAAAAGGTATTTGAACTCTAATTTCTTAGGTCATCTATTTTGAAGAATAACTCATATATTAAATTTTGTTTCAGAAAATGAAAACATGTTTTTAATAGACAGATGAAAAAAAGGCAATACATACAGAATTTTAAATCTGGCAAAAGTTGTATAAGTCATAAGTTAATTTTCAAAAATTATCAATCCCATTTATATCATATTGAATTATCAAGAAGTAAAAATCTTTTTTAAACAAAAAACTACCTGTTTTGCAGGTAGTTTTTATAGTGTAATTAAAAATTATTTTATGAAAAAATTAGAAATTATATGAAAGTTGAAGTTTAAAATTTCTAGGATCGATTTGATTAATATAACCTCCTCTATAATATGAAGTATAACCAATTTTGTCGAATATATTATTAAAGAAGAATTTCAAACCAACTTTTTTATACGTGTATCCCAATTGAGCATTAACAGTTGTATAATCCGGCATGTTGAAAGGTTTAATGCCCGGTGTTGAACCGTGTCCATCTGCTCTTAAGTTTGAACTGTAGTCATTAATTGGGCGATCTCCCACATAATAAACACCTACACCCAAAACAAGATTTTTTAATGTTCCTCGGTTAAATAAATATTGTACCCATCCGTTAGCGGTAGAATAAGGAGCATTCATTGGTCTGGAACCGTTTACATAAGCAACGCTGTTTTTATATTGAACATCCGAATAAGAATATCCTAAAATTACTTGTAAATTTTCCAAAATGTGCCCGTTTGCCTCAATTTCAACACCGTTTCTTCGTAAATCACCTGCTTTAGAGTAAAAGCCTGTTCCCACTCCATTTTCGTATATCTGATATGAAATATCATTATTTTTGATAAAGTAATAGGTTACATTGAAATCCAATTTTTTATTAAACCAATCAGATTTTACTCCAACTTCAAATTGGTTGGTAACTGAAGATCCAATAGTCCCTCCATCTTTAGTAGGATTACTTGCTGAACGCAAATTGGTTGTAGTAGCATAATTACCAAAAAGACTTATATTTTTTACCGGACTAACCATGATTCCTACAAAAGGATCCCATGCTTCATTAGCAGCACCTATATTGGGTTTTTTAGCATCTTGACTATAACGTAATCCAACATTGGCTCTTATATATTCATTGATTTCCACAGCATCTTGAATCATAATACCATAAACTTCAGATTCGCTGGAGCTGGTAGAAGCTATGGCATCAAAAGATGATTTATTGATTCCCTTAGGTAATACGTTAGGTATTTTGTCAAATATATTAATAACATCTACTTCAATGGATCTGTCAATAAGAGGCAAACCGGTTTTTGGATCTAAGATAACTTTTCCGTCTTTATCTTTTCTGTATTTTCCGTGAGTGGTAGAATTCGTATTATTGATCTTATAATCAAATCCTGTCTGAAAAGTATGTTTTACCTTGCCGGTATATAAATTTTTTCCAATTAAATCAATCTGAATCACTTTGTTTTTATCTTCACTTTCAGACCAAGTTAGATTTCTTGTACGTCTTAAAAAATCCGAAACTTTTTTACCGGTAGCTTTATCAGTAAAAGTATAAGGACTAGCTAAAGAACCTAATCCATAGGTTTCTTCGTTGTTTATTGATGCCGCGTATAAGGCACGTAGACTTAATATTTCATTTAATTTTCGTACAATTTTGGCGCTATAGGTAGTAGTCCTAGTATTCTGATTATCCGTTGCCCAGCCAAAAAATTTATGCGTAGCATCTAATAAATTATTTTTATCGGCATCAGTTGAATTTACAGTACCTCTGTCTGGAGTTATATTGTTATTAATATAATCCATTTCCAATGTAACAGTCGTTCTATCATCCGGTCTCCATTCAAAAGAAGGATTTATATAAACTCTATTATTGTCAACTCTTGGTTTATAGCTGTCCGCTCTTTGATATGCACCATTTAAACGGAATGCAGCAGTACCTTTTTTGTCCAAAATGGTTTGATAATCAAAAGTTGGTCGAAATAACCCCCAGCTTCCGGTTTCAATAGCAACATTTCCTCCGGTTAAAAATAATGGTGTCTTGGTAACTACATTAATTACACCTCCCGGACTTCCTAATCCGTTACCAATACCTTGAGTTATAGCCGCTGAACCACGTAAAACTTGGATGCTTGATACCCCTTGCATATCTGTCAACAAAGACGCAGAACGAAAATCAGAATCAACCTGAACTCCGTTTTTCAACACAGGAGTCCCACGATATCCTCTGATAGACATACTTTCCGAAGAACCTCCATAAGTACCGAATAAGTTAACCCCCGGAACATTTCTAACCGCATCGGTTATAGTAAGAGCGCCCTGTTCGTTGATAATTTCGCTGGAAATTACGGATATATTTTGTGGTAATTCTCTGGGAGCAACCGGCAAACGAGTAATCATGTCTAAACCATGTATTTGTTTAGTTCCGTATATGGTAACATCATCAATATCACCTTTACCGTATAATGTTATATTAATTTCTTTTACCTCATCAGGATTGAGAATAACGGATTCGTTATAATCATTGAATTTAGGAGAAGAAATGGTCAATTTATGAAATCCATCACTTAATCCCGATATTTCAAAAAAACCGGTTTGATTGTCGATCTCAGAAATTTTTTCACCGTCAATGTAGAAAGTTGCTTTTTTTATCGGTTTGTCTTCTACATCAAATAAATATCCTTTGATCCCTGATGTGTATTGCGCTAATAGAAGCTGCCCTAAACATAAAAGAACAAAAGCTATGTATGTTTTTTTCATAATAATTTTTATTTTTAGGCAAATATAATTTTAATTTAGACCAATTACAAATAAAAAGGTTGTTTTATATTATCTTTTTTTATAAACAATTGAAATATAATAAGATATGTGTTTTTTGAACGGTTTTTTTAATATGAATAAAATAAGGACTAATTAGGTGATGTTTACAGGTTTAAATAGAGATCAACTCTAAAAAATATATTAACTTTGCAATCTAAATTAGAAAGTATAATAAATTAGAAAGGATGAGTTTACCTATAGATTATGTTCCGGTACTTATACAGGTTGCAGTTGCTTTGGGTTTCAGTGTGATAGCACTGGTCGGTTCAGCAATGTTAGGTTCGAGAGTACACGGTAAAGTTAAGGATGATACCTTTGAATGCGGGATTGCTTATGAAGGTGATGCCCGTTCGCCTTTTTCAGTTAAATATTTTTTAACAGCAATATTATTTGTACTATTTGATATTGAGATTATTTTCTTTTATCCTTATGCGTTGAATATCAGAGATTTTGGAGTTGAAGGCTTTTTAGCAGTATTAACCTTTATCTCGGTTTTTCTTTTAGGATTCGTATATGTAGTTAAAAAAGGAGCGTTAGATTGGGAAAAATAGGAATAAAATATCTATTTTAAATATTTTTTAAAAAAGACATGGCAGAAAAAAAAGTTAAGATTGTTGATGCTCCTGAAGGAGTAAGTGGGCCCGGATATTTTGCCGGAAGTTTTGATAAAATTATAGGATTGGCAAGGTCATATTCTTTATGGCCGTTACCGTTTGCTACCTCTTGTTGTGGAATTGAGTTTATGGCTATACAAGCTGCCAATTATGATTTATCGCGTTTTGGAGCAGAAAACATGTGTTTTTCGCCAAGACAGGCAGACCTTTTAATGGTTTGCGGAACGATATCCAAAAAATTAGCTCCGGTTTTAAAACGAGTATACACTCAAATGGCAGAACCTAAATGGGTAATGGCTGTTGGAGCTTGTGCTTCCAGCGGTGGAATTTTTGATACCTATTCTGTATTGCAAGGAATAGATAAAGTTATACCTGTTGATGTATACGTACCCGGTTGTCCTCCAAGACCCGAACAAATTATAGAAGGTTTTATGCAGATACAAGAAATAGCTAGAAATGAAAGCTTACGAAGAAGAGAATCTGCTGAATATAAAGAGTTGTTAAAATCCTATGAAATATCGTAATCATGGAAGGAAAAATTATAGATAATCAATTGGTATTACAACTCATATCTGATGAGTTTGGTGATGGTATTATAAGAGCATATGAGCCGGATGGGATTTTAACCATTGAAATAAAAAAAGATATTGTACTTTCCTTACTAACATTTATTAAAAATCATGAGATAAAAATTGATTTTTTAACTGATGTGTGCGGAATACATTATCCCAATAATAAAGGATCGGAATTAGGGGTTATTTACCATCTACATAGTTTCATAAACAACTTTAGAATACGAATTAAAGCATTCTTTTCTATTGAGAATCCTGAAATTGATTCGGTTACCTCAATTTATTCTGCAGCTAACTGGCAGGAAAGAGAAACTTTTGATTTTTACGGAATAGTATTTAAAGGTCATCCTAATTTAACAAGGATTTTAAACAGGGATGATATGGACTATCATCCGCTTTTAAAACAATATACGCTGGAAGATACTACCCGTACGGATAAGAATGATGCCATGTTCGGCAGATAATTAGTAAATTAAAAAAGTTAGAATTAAAAAATGTCTAAACAAAAAAATATAAGTGATTTGGTCGATTTATCCAATACGGTGGACAAATACATTGTGAAGGAACAAGTCGATGGAGAATTACAAAAAATAAATTTAGGACCAACACACCCATCTACCCATGGTATTTTTGAAAATAAAATATTAATGGATGGGGAAAGGATTGTTTCAGCAAAATCAACCGTTGGATATATTCACCGTGCATTTGAAAAAATCTCTGAAAGAAGAACATATTCTCAAATAACCACCTTAACCGATAGACTTAATTATTGCTCTTCTCCCATAAATAATATGGGATGGCATATGACCATGGAAAAATTTTTGGGCGTGAAAGTATCCAAAAAGATTGATTATATGCGTATCATTATTATGGAGTTGGCAAGAATTGCAGACCATTTGGTTTGCGATTCAGTAATGGGAGTTGATACAGGTGCCTTAACCGGATTTACTTATGTATTTCAGGATAGAGAAAAGATATATGACCTCTATGAACAGGTTTGCGGAGCTCGAATGACTACCAATATTGGAAGAATTGGAGGGTTTGAGCGTGATTTTAGTCCAAAATTCCATCAATTAATAAAAGAATTTATTGCAGAATTTCCAAAAAGATTGGAAGAATTCGCTAAATTATTGGAAAGAAATCGAATCTTTATGGACCGTACGATCGGGGTAGGAGGTATTTCCGCTGAAAGAGCTTTAAATTATGGATTTACCGGTCCGAACTTACGTGCAGCAGGGGTAGACTATGATGTGAGAGTCATGAGCCCTTATTCTTCTTATGATGACTTTGATTTTATTATTCCTATTGGGACATCTGGAGATGCTTACGATCGATTTATGGTTCGTTTGCAAGAAATGAGGGAAAGTTTCAAATTGGTTAAAAATGCTTATGAAAATTTACCTGAAGGAAATTATCATGTAGAAGTTCCCGAATATTATCTACCGGATAAGCCGGATGTTTATACCAGTATGGAGGCTCTTATCTATCATTTTAAAATTATCATGGGAGAAACAGATATTCCTACCGGTGAAGTTTTCCATTCAGTTGAAGGAGGTAATGGTGAATTAGGATTTTATATGGTTAGTGACGGAGGGAGAAGTCCTTATAGATTGCATTTTAGAAGACCTTGCTTTATTTACTATCAAGCCTATCCGGAATTGATCAAAGACCAAATGCTGTCTGATGCTATTATTACGTTAGGAAGTTTAAACGTAATTGCGGGTGAACTGGATGCATAAAAATTACTCAATACAAAATTGAATTAATATAAATAAAAAAACTCTCAAAAATGAGAGTTTTTTTATTTTGAAATAATTGACATTGTAATTTAATGTTTTATAATTATAATTTTAATAATTGCTCGAAGATACTTTGTTAATAAAAAATAATAACATTATGTGTAATAATATTTATTGAATTATAGCTTAATAGATATTAAATGTTTGTTTTTATGGGTTAATAGTAATTTAATTTTTACTAATATTTTATTATAATATAAATACTAATTAATTTTTATATATATTTCAATATGGGACAAATTTATTTATTTTTAGTTTAAATTTAATAATTTTGCGGGGTATATAGCGTGTAAGCATAATTTATGAAATCAACCTTCCCCTACAAATTTTTTAATTGGAGTATTATAATATTATTTTTAGCAACTTTATTTCCCTTATTACTTTTAAGTTTTTATTCAGAACCGATCCTTGATGATTATGTATATGCCATTAAACTTTTATCGAGATCTTTTTTTGACGTACAAGTTTATGAATATATGTATTGGGGTAGTAGGTATACAGCGACCGGAATATTAATTACTAATCCAATCTATTTTGGATGGTTTGGGGGATATCATGTACTTTCATTCTTAATGATATTTTTATTTGTCTTGGGATCATATTTTATGTTTTATCAGATTTCAAGAAATAAAAAAATCACAGTGGTTTTAATGGCTACATTTTGCTTTACCTATTTTTTTATGTTACCAGATATAACCTCGGCTTTTTACTGGTTGGCGGGTTCAGCTACTTATAATTTAGGTAACATTCTTTCTTTATTTTTTATAGGAAGCATAATAAAGGCAAAAAAATGCGATAATTATTTTTATAAGATCATTGTTTTTGTATTAGTATTTTTAATTATTGGATGCAATGAAATATCCATGATCTATATAGATGTTTTTATTTTCCTATTGTTCGTCTATTCATATTTTAATAATAAGAAAATCGATGTATTATATTTGTCATTGTTTATTTTTGCGGGGGCATTAACATTGCTCATTTTTGCATCGCCCGGAAACCAACTTAGGTCTTCATCAACAATTGCTCATCATTTGTCTCTGTCTCAATGTATTTTAAAAACTATAAAAAAGTCTATGACGATCATAGTAAGGTATTTCATATTAGTTTTTATAATTCAACTTTTAGTATTGTTTAATATAAGGGAATGGCTAAAAAAAAGAAATTTTCCATATTTAAAACATTCAATAGCATTTTTTATATTTCTTTTACTAGCTGTTTTATTTTTAGGTTCTTTTCCAAGTTTATGGTCCGTAGGTTTTTTTCCGCCTTTGCGAACGGTAAATGTGATTTTCTTTGAAATGTTAATCTTCTCCATGATTATAGCACATAAAATAGTTATAATGCCGTATTTCGATACTATTAAAATTTCACCCTATTTTTTAGTAGTAATCTTATTTGTAACTATTTTTAGTTATGTATTTGCTGTTCAAGATAAGAAAGTTTATGATTTAACAAATAATCTATATCATTCTTATAAAGACATAGTAAGCGGTGATATGATAAAATATAAAAAAGAAATGGAGGAAAGGTATGTATTTATACGCAATTCTAAAGAAGATACAATCTACGTTAAGCCTATTAAGATTAAACCAGAAACTATTTTTAGAAGTGATTTAAAGGAAACTAATGACCATTTTTATAACAAAAATATGGCAAATTTCTTTGGTAAAAGTGCAATAATACTTAGAAAATGAAAATTCTTAAAATAGTGGATAATCAAAAATGAATTTTCATGTAATTTATAAACAGCGTTCGATATAATTCATTATTTTCATCAAGAGGTACAAACTTATAAATAATCATATGTTCAGAATCTAATTTATATAAATAAAAGCTATCTTGAATCGGGTTATATTGAGAATTTATACATTTTTTTAAAAATTTATCCGTTTTATTTTTCGGAAAAGTTATTTCGGATGGTTCAGAAACAGATTCAGTAGTTAGAATTCCACTTTTTTTATTTAAGTTAAAACATCCTGTATATGTACTTGTAGAAGATACAGGCTTTTTTATAAATAAATGAGTAAAATAGTTGAACTCTAATGTTTCATTAATTTCATATTTTTCCCATTCTTCGAAATTTTTTCCCGAAAAATCCGAAACAGATTTTAAAATCCAGGCTCCGTGTAAATCTTTTATTTTAAATTTTTTCTGAGTTCTTTTTTTAAAATATTGTAAAACATCTTCACGTACCTCATAATTAAATTGATCGGGATTAGCTTCCATTTCAAAGACTGTCCCTGAAGTAAGATCCTTAAAACTTCTTTTAATATATTTTCCGCTGGTATCTTTTTTTATTTCAAACAGTACAGTAACATTTTCTTGATCTATTTCCATTTGGGAATAACTATAAACGCTCCATAAAAGAAAAAATAGTAAAATAACCTTCATAAATAATAGGATTTTAAATAATAACTGCAGTGCCACAGATCGAAACCATCAACATGCTGCCTTTAGCTCCTAAGGCTTCATAATCAATATGAATACCGATTACAGCATTAGCTCCTAAAAGAATTGCTTTTTCTTCCAATTCTTTCAATGCGGTTTGTTTAGCTTCAACCAATACTTTTTCATAAGCGTTAGATCGGCCACCGAAAAAATCTGTAAGATTAGCCTTAAAATCCTTAATAAAATTAGCACCAATTATAGTTTCTCCGGTTACAATTCCTTTGTACTCTTTGATTGAAGATCCTTCAATAGAGTTAGTTGTAGTTAAAATCATTGATTATTAAATTTAAATGATAAAAAAGTAAATATAAATATATTCTTATAATTTGAATGCATAGTCACATAAATTAACAATTTATACGTATGAAGTTTAGAAAAAATTTCTAGCCAAATGAGATAAGTTGATTGTTAAATTAATGACAATTAGTTATGAATACAATAGATATATTTCAATTAAAAAAACGCTTTTAAATAAAAAGACTAATATAATTGATTTTCTATAGTATTACCCTTATTTTTGATGTTTATATAAATAAAGTATCTATGAAGGCACCGGTAGCAAAAAAAATTCCTAAAAAATTAATTACTCATAACGATATTCGAATTGATAATTATTATTGGCTTAATGATAGAGAAAACCCTGAAGTAATAAAATATTTGGAGGAAGAAAATGCTTATACAAAAGAGCAGATGAAATCTACCGATTTATTGCAAAAAAAATTATTTGAGGAAATGAAGTCCAGGATAAAAGAAGATGATGAGTCCGTTCCCTATAAATTTAATCAATATTGGTATACCACCAAATACATAAAAGGAGGAGAATATCCTCTCTATATAAGAAAAAAGGACTCTTTAGAAGCCAAAGAAGAAATCATGTTTGATGTCAATGAGATGGCCAAAGGACATAAATTTTACCAAATTGGAAGTGTTAGCGTTAGTCCGGATAATACCATGGCTTGTTATTCAGTTGATACAGTGAGTCGAAGAATATATACCATTCAAATAAAAAATTTGGTAACCGGCGAAATACTTTCCGATGAATTAAAAGATACCACAGGAAATGTAGTGTGGGCCAATGATAACCGAACCATTTTTTATTCCGTACAAGATTCTAAAACTTTACGTTCATCTAAAATATATAAACATATTTTAGGAACTTCTCAAAAGGAAGACCTATTGGTCTTTGAAGAACATGACGAAACATTTAATGTCTATGTCACCAAAACTAAATCCTTACAATATATTGTAATAGCCTCCGGAAGTACCTTAACAGATGAATATAGATTTATTCCTGCCGATAATCCCGAAGCTGAATGGAAAATATTTCAAGAAAGGATTAGGGGATTGGAATATTCCTTTGATCATTATGAAGGATTTTTTTATATACTTACGAACAAAGACGGGGCAACTAATTTCAAATTAATGAAGACCCCTATATCGGATACTTCAATTGATAATTGGATTGAAGTAATACCACACAATAAGGAAATTTTATTGGAGGGGTTTGAACTATTCAAAAATTATTTAGTAACCGAAGAAAGAGAAAAAGGGTTGACTCATATAAAAATTAAGAGTTGGGATAATTCAATTAATTATGAGATACCTTTCGAAGAAGAAGTTTATACAGTAGGAACTTCTGTAAACAGAGATTTCAATACGGATATTATCAGATATCGTTATACTTCAATGACCACCCCATGGAGCGATATTGATTTTAATATGCGCACCAAAGAAAAAAAGGTTTTAAAAGAGCAAGAAGTATTGGGTAATTTTAATAAAGATAACTATGTTACTAAAAGAATTTGGGCTCAAGCACGAGACGGAGTACAAATCCCTTTATCTTTAGTAATGAAGAAAGACACTCAGCCATCTAAAAATACCTCTTTGTTATTGTATGCTTATGGATCCTATGGATATTCAATGGATGCAACATTTAGCTCCATACGGTTATCCTTGTTAGATCGAGGCTTTATTTATGTAATTGCCCACGTGAGAGGAGGAGAAGATTTAGGAAGGCCTTGGTATGAAAATGGAAAAATGTTAAAAAAGAAAAACACATTTTACGATTTTATAGACTGTGCTGAATATTTAATCAAAAAAGAATATACATCGTCTAATCATTTATATGCCAATGGAGGTAGTGCCGGTGGATTATTAATAGGAGCAGTTATTAACTATGCCCCCAAACTATTTCATGGAGTAGTGGCAGATGTACCGTTTGTAGATGTAGTTACAACTATGTTAGATGACAGTATTCCTTTAACGACGGGAGAATACGATGAATGGGGTAATCCGAATCAACTAGAATACTATAATTATATGAAATCGTATTCACCCTATGATAATGTTGAAAATAAAGAATATCCCAATATGTTGGTAACAACCGGCTTACATGATTCTCAGGTACAATACTGGGAACCGGCCAAATGGGTGGCTAAACTCAGGGATATGAAAACAGATTCTAACCTTTTATTACTTCAAACTAATATGGATGCAGGGCATGGAGGATCTAGCGGACGTTTTGAATCCTTAAAAGAAGTAGCCTTAGAATATGCCTTTTATTTATATTTAGAAAATAAATTAAACTAGTAAATGACTTTAGGAAATTTGAAAAATGATTTAATTATTTTTTAAATTTCCTTACCTTAATACCAATATAATTTTTTATAGATATTTATATATAGGCGAGTGGTAAATATAAGTTTACTTATAGGTAAAAAATAAATAATAAATAATTTTTTGGATTTTACTAGTATGAAAATAATTGCAAATTGTAGAAATAAGTTGAGGTAATTTAGTGTTTTCTTTCAATAACGTATTTAAGCATCAATTCCAACGAATCTCTATTTTCATTTTTTGGAAAATTAACTAAAATATCGAGCGCTTTTTGCTTATATTCATTCATCTTATCAATCGTATAATTAATCCCCCCGTTTTCCTTTACAAATTTGATTATTTCAGCAACTCTTTTTTTATCTTTATTGTGATTTTTAATGGAATTTATCAACCATTTTTTATTCTCTTTACTTGCGTTGTTAAGCACATAAATTAATGGAAGCGTCATTTTTCTTTCTTGAATATCAATACCGACCGGTTTCCCGATTATATTAGTACTTGTATAATCAAACAAATCATCTTTTATTTGAAACGCTATTCCGGTATATTCACCAAAAAGGCGAAGTTTTTCAGCATTTTCATCTGAAGCATAGGTAGAACGTGCCCCGGATTCACAACACGCAGATATTAATACAGCTGTTTTTTGACGTATAATTTCGAAATAGACCTCTTCCGTAATATCAAGTTTTCTACTTTTTTCCAATTGCAGCAGTTCTCCCTCAGACATTTCTCGTATAGTTCTGGAAATAATAGATAATAAATCAAAATCTTGATTATCAGTAGCTAATAATACACTTTTAGATAGAAGATAATCGCCTACCAAAACAGCAATTTTATTTTTCCATAAAGCATTTATTGAAAAAAAACCTCGTCTCATGTAGCTTTCATCTACTACATCGTCATGAACAAGTGTGGCTGTATGGATAAGTTCGATCAATGAAGCTGCTCGATATGTTTTATCCGTTACAGTACCGGTAAGCTTAGCAGTTAAAAAAACAAACATAGGGCGCATTTGCTTACCTTTTCTTCTAACTATAAATTGGGTGATTCTATCCAATAAGGGAACTTTACTTTTCATGGATTCATAGAACCTTTTTTCGAAAAGCTTCATTTCATCAGCTATTGGAATTTTAATTTGTTCAGTAACTTTGGACATTAGGTTTCAAAAATAATCAAATTTTACATATTTTAATTTGAAATTTCCATTTTATTTTATAAAGAAGGGGTAAAAAGATAATTAAAATAAAGGTTATATACTAAAAATAAGTTAATAACAAAATAAAGAGTATAAACATAAAAAGAATTATTATCTTTGTTGCTTGAGAAGATACATAATATTGCAGAGGATAATGCAACAAAATGACTTTATTTCACGTTTAAAGCAATTATGCAATTACGTGAAATAATATTAAATTAAAATGAAAAAAGTTTTCTTACTGGTTATTCTGATTTGTACTTGTTGTTTAATGCATATAAAAGCTCAACGTAATGAAGTAGGGATATCTATTGGAAGAGCCAATATAATTGGTGATATAGGTAAAACCGATTATATTGAAATATTTCCTATGGATAGGTATAGAATTCCAATTTCTCTAGGAGTGCTTTATAGGTATAATTTAGATAATAGACAAAGTTTACGTTTAAATTTAATTTATAACAGAGTCTATTTTGACGATGAGAAAGCAAGTGAAGATTATAGATTTAAAAGAAAAATATCAGGAAGTAATACCATTTTTGAAACCTCAGTTTTATTTGAATATTATTTCTTTGATATCAATGATATAAAATATTCAGGTTCTTCTCCATATATATTTGCCGGAGTAGGCGGATATGGGTTTTATGACAGGAAATATACAATCAATCATACGAGAGCTAAAAATTATGATGGTTCTTACAGGGATCCTTTAAATTTTCAGGATTTTGTAACAGAAGAAAATTATAAGAAATCTATGAAATTCGATTTTAATATTCCTTTTGGCGTGGGATATAAATTTAAAATTAAATACGATTGGTTATTATCTCTTGAAATAGGAGCAAGATATACATTCCAGGATAATCTTGATTATAGTTCTATAAAAAACAAAAATATAACTATAAACATAGATCCTCAATTAAACAATATAAGTACTGTAGACCCTAAACTTAAAGATGAGATAAACAGAAGAAATGCTAAAATCATAGGAAAACATCAAACAGGTAATACATATAAAAGTAACGATTGGTATTTAATATGGGGGATAAATCTTACTTACACATTTGGAAGACCTCCATGTTATTGTTATTAAATTATAATTATTAATGTCTAAAAAAGATATATTTATAGAAGAAAATAAAATGCCTAAACACGTTGCCATTATTATGGATGGTAATGGAAGATGGGCTAAAAAAAGAGGTATGATTCGTAGTCTTGGCCATCAAAATGCTATTAAAGCAGTTCGAGAGGCGATTGAATTTTGTGATGATGCAAATATTCCCTATCTTACCTTATATGCTTTTTCAACAGAAAATTGGAATAGACCTATTTTAGAAGTGAATTCTTTGATGAGTCTATTGATTAACACTATAAAAAAAGAAACAAAAAAATTAAAAGAAAAAGGTATTAGAGTTAAAGTTATCGGCAATATTGATAAATTTCCAACTAACGTCCGAGAGGAATTAATCCTGCTTACCAAAGATACATGCAATAATCAAAGGGGCACATTGACATTGGCATTAAGTTATGGTGCTAAAAATGAAATTCTCGATGCTGCCAAAAAAATTGCTCTGGATTATTCAAATAACGAAATATCTTTGGAACAATTAAATGAAGTTACCTTTAATCAATATTTATATACAAACGATCTACCGGATGTAGATCTTCTCATTAGAACGAGTGGAGAGCAAAGAATAAGTAATTTTTTACTTTGGCAAATAGCATATGCGGAATTATATTTTACAGATACATTATGGCCTGATTTTAATAAAGAAGAATTTTTAAAAGCATTAGATTTTTATCAGAGCAGAGAAAGAAGATTCGGGAAAATAAGTGAACAATTAAAAGTAAAGTAAAAGAAGTAAAAAGTGTACATGAAGAAATTATTAGCGGCCGTTTTATTCTCAGTAAACATATTTATATTTGGTCAGGTTGCAGACAGTGTTCAAATATCACCACAAGAACCAAAGGCTGATGTTCAAAAAGATATAGACCCTATTAAAAAAGACGATTCTGCTTTACGTATTAAAGAAATCAAAATTACCGGAACCGATAAATATTCTAAGAATCAAATCATGAGGTATACGGGGTTGTATGAAGGAGATTTTGTGGAAATACCGGGAATGCAAATTAACACGGCAGTCAAAAAACTTTGGGATTCTAAGCTTTTCGCTAACGTAGAAATTTTTTTAACTAAAGTAATCAACAATGAGGTGTACCTTCGTATAAATTTGGTAGCACTTCCGGATTTAGGTACTGTAAAATTTCATGGAATCAGTAAATCTAAAGGCGAAAAGTTAATAAAAGACAATGGTCTTAAAACAAAGGCTAAAATTACCGATGATCTGCGTTCTAAACTTCAAAACTCCATAAGAAATGAATATACAGATAAAGGATTTCCGGATGCCAAAGCAATAATTAAAGAATCGACCAATCCAACAGATCCTAACTTAGTCAATTGGAATGTAACCATAGATAAAGGTCCTAGAGTTAAAGTTAAAACAATTAAAATAGAAGGAACTAAAGTATTAAAAGCTTCAACCGTCAGATCACGAGCTTTCAAAAATACTAAACAAAAAAGATTTTATCGCTTTTGGAAGAAATCAAAATATGTTCCTGAAAAATACCTGGAAGATTTAAATAGAGTTGTTGAAACTTTTCAATCGTATGGTTTTAGAGATGCAAAAATAACTTCAGATACTGTACTCAGAGCCAATAAAAAGAATTTTGATATAGATGTTCATGTATCAGAAGGAAAAAGATATTATCTGGGAAATGTAACTTTCTCAGGAAATTCTGCATATTCTAGTGAGACACTTTCAAAAGTTATCGGATATAAAAAAGGAGAACCCTATGATGCAGTAGGTTTCAATAAAAAAGTATCAGGATCAGAAAAAAACGATGATATTTCAACACTATATTATAATAACGGGTATGTTTTTGCCAATGTAGTTCCCATTGAAAAAGCAGTTAGAAATGATACGATAGATATAGAAATTAAAATAAGAGAAGGAGAACAGGCTTATTGGGACAAAGTTACTTTCTCAGGAAATACCAAAACTCACGATCATGTGATCCAACGCTCATTGAGCACAAGACCCGGAGATCTTTTCTCAAAAGAAGATATACAAAGAACCATTATGGAATTAGCCCAAATGGGATACTTTGAAGCACAGACTTTGCGTCCTGATATTACACCGAATGTTGAAACTCGTACGGTAGACGTTAATTATAAATTAGAAGAAAAGGGAACAAACAGTCAAATAGAATTACAAGGAGGTTATGGAGGAAATCGTTTTATTGGAACTTTAGGTTTAACTTTTGGTAATTTCTCATTTAATGATTTTTTCAAGAAAAAAGCTTGGAAACCTATTCCATCCGGCGATGGACAAAGTATATCTTTAAGAGCCCAAGCAGGAAGTAATTATCAGAATTACAGCATTTCATTCACAGAGCCATGGATTACAGGTAAAAGGCCTACTTCCATGACTGTTTCTCTTTACAGCACGATATTGAATTACAATAACTATTATGCAGAAGGAAGAAACAAACTAAATATATATGGAGGTCAAGTGGGATTAACCACTCGTTTGAATTGGCCGGATAATTATTTCAGGCTTTCCTATGGTATCAATTATCAATTATACTCTTTTAGAAATTATCCGTTTAATATAGCAGATGAAAATGCCTTAGGATATACAACATGGGATAATGGAGAAAGTAACAATTTCAGTTTTTATGCAAGTTTAGGTAGATATTCAGCAGGATTTGATCCTATATTTCCGACAATGGGTTCTGAATTTGAGCTTTCAGTGAAATTTACTCCCCCATATTCCGCATTTAACAATGAAGATTACAGCAAAAAAACCGATAAGGAAAAATACAAATGGCTGGAATATTATAAAATAAAGATGAAAGCCTATTGGTATCAGGAATTAGTAGGTAAATTTGTTTTAAAAGCAGGAGGAGAATTCGGATTTTTAAGTAATTATAATTCTAAAGTAGGAATTCCTCCTTTTGAAAGATTCTATTTAGGAGGAACCGGGCTATATGGAAATAGATTTGATGGTAGAGAAATTATCCCTTTACGTGGGTATAGAGATGCTACATCCTTCGGAGGAGTTTCGGGTGAAGACATTACCCCATTAGGAGGGGGTACCTCATATTCAAGGTTTATGTTGGAATTGCGTTATCCGGTATTATTAGGAGGAGCTACGAAAATTTACGCGTTAACATTTGCGGAAGGAGGAAATACTTGGAGCAATAATAAATCATTTAATCCGTTTGAGCTAAAAAGATCTGCCGGTTTTGGTATTAGAATTTTTATGCCACAATTCGGAATGTTAGGTTTTGATTTTGCTAAAGGATTTGATTCAACCATTAATTCAAACAGTGCCAACGGATGGGAAACCCATTTCATATTTGGTCAACAATTTTAGATGATTTTTGCTTATATTGAATTATAATAATATATTTATAGCAAAATAAAGTTTATAAAAACTTGGTATGATTTTAGAAAAGCCTTATATATAGTTACCATGAAGAAAACATTGACATATGCTCTGCTCTTGCTTTTTAGTTTTGGCATTGCTCAAAAAATGGCTTACGTAGATACGCAGTATATTTTAAAACAATTGCCGCAATATCAACAATCAGAACAAAGACTTGACCATGAAGTTAAAAAATGGCAGGAAGAGATTGTTAATAGACAATCCATGTTAGAAAAACTTCGTATTGAGTATGAGAATGAAAAAGTTTTATTAACAGAGGATCAGCAAAAGTCAAGGTTGATGTCAATTGATAGTACAGATAAGGCGCTCCATGAATTTATTGAAAAAAAATTCGGATCAAAAGGAGAATCAGTCAATCTAAGAATTAATTTGGTTAAACCTATACAAGATCAAATTTGGAATGCAATAAATGCCATAGCTATAAAAGATAAGTATAATTTAATTTTAGACAAATCGTCAGATTTAATTATGGTTTATACAGATTCCAAATATGACATCACAGATAAAGTGTTGAAACAATTAGGAATTGCAACCAAAAAGAAAGAGGATAAAAATGGTAAATCATCTTCTATGATATCCAATTCAGATGAAGTTGATGACAAAGAAGTTAAAATTAAAAATGCTAAGAATTCTGATGCAACTGCAATAGATAAAAAAGATAAAGAATCTACTAAAAAGCAACAAAAATCAGGATGGGGAAGAAAGTATGTTCCTAAAAACAAACAAACTAAAAAGGAACAAATTCAAAAAGAGGAAGTAAATGAAGTTTCTTCTGAAAAAGTAGATGAAGTTTCAGAGGAAAAAAATATAAATAACGTAAAAAGTATAGATTATCCTAAGGAGAAAGATGTACATGAAATAACTGCACCGGCTCCTAAGAATAAAGAAAGTAAAACAGTAAATAATAAAGAATCTAAAACTACCATTAAATCGCAACCAAAATCAGGATATGGTAGTAAATATATACCTAAGAAAAAAACTCAAAATAATAATCAAACTAATGATAAAACAAGTAAATAATAAAATTAGAATAAAAATGAAGAAAATCACATTAGTATTCCTCTTAACTGCATTTGTTGGAGCTTTTCAATTAGTTAAAGCTCAAAATATAGCTCATGTTAATTCAATGGAATTATTAAGCCTGATGCCTGAAAAAAAAGCAGCTGATGATCAATTAAAAACATTAGCAGACCAAAAAAAGGCAGAAATTAAAAAACAAGAAGACAGTTTTTCTGCTAAGTATGAAAAAATTCAAAAAGATTTGCAAGGAAAATCACAAGCTGATCTTGAAAAAATGAAAGATCAACTTCAAAAATACGAAGAAGATTTCCAAAAAGATCAACAAAGTCTAGTAGCTTTACGAGAAGAAGCAGCGAAAGCCTTAGATAAAAAACAAGCAGATTTATATGAGCCTATCATGAAAAAAGCACAAGATGCAATTGATAGTGTTGCTAAAGCTAAAGGTTACCTTTATGTTTTTGATACTTCTCAACCATCTCTTTTATATGCTGAAGGACCAAATATTCTAAATGATGTTAAAGCTAAATTAGGAATAAAATAAGAATTAAGATAGAACAAAATAAAAGAGGCTATTAAGCCTCTTTTTTTATATATAAAAACAAAAAATTAGATTAAAACTTTAACATTTATGGTAAAGAATTTATGATGTAATAAACACCTTATATGATAATAATTTACCCAAGAAATTACTCCTAAATAATTTTAAGGTAAAAAATCGATTAGTCTTTCTAAAGCCATGGCGCGAGAACCTTTCAATAAAATATTTTGCGTTGGTAGGATATGGTTTTTAAGATATTCTCTCATATCATTAGTTGTATGAAATTTTTGAACCCTAGTCATCGTTGTCTTGGTAGAATAAAAATTTTCACCAACTAAATAAATAAAATCAAAATTTAACTTTTCTGCAAGATTTACAATCTTTTGATGTTCTAAAACCGATTCGCTGCCCAATTCATACATATCTCCAATAATTATAGATTTAGTTCCTTTGAAATGAGAAAAATTTTCTAAGGAGACTTCCATACTGCTCGGGTTAGCATTATAGGTGTCTAATACTAAAACTACGTTTTCCTTTTCCACAACTTGTGAACGTTGATTTTGAGGAGTATAATTTTCTATTCCTTTTTTAATCGTATTCGTATCTATGCCAAAATAAAGCCCTAAGGAAAAAGCAGCGCAAATATTTGTAAAATTGTATTGACCGGTAAGTTGAGAATTAATTACAAGGTCTTTATATTGTATACTAACCCGATGGTTATTTTCTAATAGAGAGAATGTATATGAGCCATGAGAACCGAAAGTTATTTTTTCTATTCCTTGACTCAAGGAAACTTGTAAAGGATCATCGGTATTTATCAGAGCCGTTTTTTTATACTCTCTCAAGAAAGCATAAAGTTCTGATTTTCCTTTAATTACTCCTTCTTTGCCTCCAAAGCCTTCTAAATGAGCTTTACCAAAATTTGTTATATAGCCGATAGTTGGTTGTGAAATACCGCTTAATAATTCAATTTCTTTAAGATGATTGGCCCCCATTTCAATGATAGCAATTTCATGCTCGGGATTTAAAGATAAGATGGTAAGCGGCACTCCAATATGGTTATTTAGATTACCCTGTGTGTATAAAACATTAAATTTTTCACTTAAAACGGAAGCTATTAGTTCTTTAGAAGTAGTTTTACCATTACTTCCAGTTAGACCAATAACAGGAATGTTTATTTGATTTCTGTGATATCTTGCTAAATTTTGTAAAGCAACTAAAGAATTTTCAAAATAGAAAATGCCTTTTTCAGGATTTGATACATCAATATCATGTACAACGGCAGCTAAAGCGCCATTCTTTATTGCTTGTTCAGCAAATCTATTTCCATCAAAATTATTTCCTTTTAAAGCAAAAAATAAATTGCCTTTTTCAATTTTTCTGGTGTCCGTTGCAATTCCTGAAGATTGCAAAAAAATGGAATATAATTCAATAATTGTCATATATAATCTTCCTGGTTTACTTTGAAATTTACTATACAAAAATAAATAATTGTTAGCTACATAGATCAATAATCAATCTTTAATAATTCAATCATATAAATATAGTCAGAACAAATAAAAGTCGTTTTTGATATATGTTTTATTTAAAAAAATCAAAAAATTCAAATAAATAAATTTATGAAGTTAAAGAACGGTTAATTAGATTGAAATTATTTCTTCTGATTTGTAGCAGAGAATCTGATTATAATATAGATGTTAAATTTATATGATAAAAAAAACAGCTTACTAATAAGCTGTTTCAAATTTATTTAGTTTTTACAACTTTATAGAACCTTCATTTCGTATAAAACATTATTCATATTCCTTACCGCATCAGCTGAAGCTTTAAATTTAGCTTTTTCAGTGTCATTGAGTTCCAGTTCAACAATTTTTTCAATACCGTTTTTACCTAAAACTACAGGTACTCCAATACAAATATCGGTTTCACCATATTCACCGTCTAGGTAAACGGAACAAGGAATTACTTTTTTCTCGTCTCTAATAATAGATTCAACCACTGCAGCTCCGGCAGCTCCGGGAGCATACCATGCTGAAGTTCCTAATAGTTTAGTTAATGTAGCACCACCAACCATTGTATCGGAAGCAACTTTTTCTAATTTATCTGCAGATAATATTTTTGAAAAAGGTACCCCTTGGCAAGAAGCAAAACGAATTAAAGGAATCATCGTTGTATCTCCGTGTCCTCCTATAACAGTAGCTTGAATATCGTTTTGAGAAGCTCCACTAGCTAAAGATAAGTAGGTTTTGAATCGAGATGAATCCAATGCTCCTCCCATACCAATAACTCTAGATTTAGGTAATCCTAAAGATTTAAGAGCTAAATAGGTCATAGTATCCATAGGATTCGAAATAATTACCAATATAGCTTCCGGAGAATATTTTAATATGTTAGTTGCAACGTCTTTAACAATTCCAGCATTAGTACCAATAAGATCTTCACGACTCATTCCCGGTTTTCTGGGAATACCTGAAGTAATCACGGCAACGTGAGATCCGGCAGTTTTAGAATAATCGTTAGTACTTCCCGTAATAGTAGTGTCAAATCCTAAAAGTGATGTGGTTTGTGTTAAATCTAAAGCTTTACCTTCGGCAAAACCTTCTTTTATATCAACGATTACTAGTTCGTCAACTATTTCTTTCCTTGCAATGTTATCAGCACAAGTAGCCCCTACGGCTCCGGCGCCTACTACAGTTACTTTCATATTTTTATACTTAATTTATTGTTAATAATCTTCTCAAAGGTATAATAAGTTTAATTATAATAAAATGTCGTTTATCATCTTTTAAAACATAACTCTCCAATTTTAAATTCACTATTTTTTTAATAAATTTGATAATTATTTTACATCCCACATACATGGAATATGAATTAACGGTAATTATACCGGTTTTTAATGAAGAAGATAATCTTGAACGAGTTAAAGAAGAAATGTTTGCATTTCTACATGCTGCTAAGAAAAAGTCAAAAGTACTTTTTGTTAACGATGGTTCTAAAGATTCAAGTCTTTCGGTAATTCAAAAAATTTGCAACGAAAATCAAGAATTCTTTTATATATCATTCGATAAAAATTATGGGTTAAGTGCCGCAATAAAGGCCGGATTTGATTATGCCGATACACAATGGGTCGGATATATTGATGCAGATCTTCAAACATCTCCGATGGATTTCAACATTCTTTTAGATTATGCGGATCAATACCAATTGGTTACAGGAGTTCGATCCAACAGGAAAGACAGTAAAGTTAAAAATCTTTCATCGAAAATTGCGAATGGAATCCGACGTGCTTTTACTCATGACGGGATGGATGATACGGGGTGTCCATTAAAAATTATTCAAACTGAATATGCGAAAAAAATTCCGATGTTTAAAGGATTGCATCGTTTTCTACCGGCAATGATATTACTTCAAAACGGAAAAATTAAACAACTTCCGGTTCAGCACTTCGAAAGAATAGCCGGTAAATCCAAATTTCATTTATGGAATCGTCTGATTGGGCCTCTAAGTGATTGCTTTGCTTACATTTGGATGAAAAATAAATATATCAATTATAAAGTAGCTGAGAGAAAAATATGAAAAATATCTTAGCTGAGAATCTTTTTTTTAATGATCTATTTGCAAAGTATTTTACCTTAAGTTTAGGTTTTCTTGCACAAATACTTTTTTCAAGTAGAATGATAATTCAATGGATTTCAGCAGAAAAAAATAAAAAGGTTACTTCTGATCTTATCTTTTGGCAGGTAAGTCTAGTTGCTTCATTCTTTTTATTCGTTTACGGATATTTGAGACATGATTTTTCAATCATGTTAGGGCAATTGATAACTTATTACATATACATTAGGAATATTCAGCTTCATGATGCCTGGATGAAATATCATGTAGTTTTTAGATATATCTTATATTTATTTCCTGTAGTGGCAATTATATTTAGCCTTTGGAACAGTGCTTTTGATTTACATAAACTTTTTAGCAGGGAAAATATACCCTTATGGTTACTTATATGGGGTAGCCTCGGACAAGTTTTGTTTACTATGCGATTTATCTATCAATGGATTTATTCGGAAAAAATTAAGAAATCGGAATTACCTATGGGCTTTTGGATTTTAAGCCTTACCGGATCATTGATGATCTTTATTTATTCAATTATCAGAAAAGACCCTGTATTATTTGCCGGGCATATTATAGGAATTATTGTTTATACAAGAAACATAATTATCCTGAAGAAAAGTGATAGTTAAATAAAAGATAGTTTATAAAATATATTTGACTATTTTTCGATTATATAGTAATGAAAATTTTTTATTTAAAAATATCATTTTAAATAAAATAAAATATGCATGAAAAATAATAACACTAAGCATATAACAATATTGTTTTGCACTTCTCTGATTATATTAGGGATAAACTTAGGAGTCATGCCTGTTAATATAATGGAGGCACGAAACTTTATCACTGCAAGAGAAATGGTACAAGACGGGCATTGGTTTTTAACTACATTAAACGGAGAACCAAGGTATGAAAAACCACCTCTTCCAACTTGGATGACTGCTTTTTTTGGGTATTTGTTCGGATTTCATTCGGTGGCAATTTTACGTATATCCGTAGTTCTTGTGACCATGCTCCTCGTATTTTATATCTATAAATTTTCACTGAAATTAGGGCTTACGGGACAAACCGGTTTTCAAAACGGATTAATTCTATTAACTTCTTTTTACGTTTATTTTGCAGGTAGAGATAACCAATGGGATATTTACTGTCACAGCTTTATGATTGTTTCAATATTTTATCTATGGAATTTATTACGTTTGAAAAACGGTGCAATAAAAAATTCAATACCGGGAGGAATTTTTCTTGCCTTTTCTATGCTTAGTAAAGGTCCTGTTTCATTATATGCATTGCTGCTACCGTTTTTAATTTCTTATGGGTTTATTTATAAATTTAATTTTAAAAATAAAAAGATTTTAAAACCACTATGTATTTATATACTTATTGGTCTTATAGGAGGCCTTTCTTGGTCGGCTTATGTACATTGGATGGATCCTGAACATTTGAATTCAATGGCAAAAAAAGAAACAGCCCGATGGATTAATGACTATAACTCCAAATCCTTTTTTTATTATTGGAGCTTTTTTACTCAATCCGGAGTATGGACGATATCTTCCTTAGTAGCTCTCTTTTATCCTTATATGAAAAATAAGGTTTCCAACCTTAAAGCCTATCAATTTACCTTACTGTGGACACTATTTTCCTTGCTTTTACTCAGTGTAATTCCGGAAAAAAAAGTACGGTATATTTTACCCACCTTAATTCCTCTTGCTTTGAATACAGGATTCTATATAGAATTCATTCTTAAGGGAATTAAAAATAAAAAAGATTCTGCGTTGATTAAGATAAACTTTGGGTTATTAGGTTTAGTAGGTATAGTTTATCCTTTGGTACTATATTTATTTTTTAAAGAAAAAATTACGCGACAATCCGATTGGGCTTTATACTCATCCCTGGTTTTATTTATAGTAGGAATTAGTATTATGTATTTCCTTATTAAAAAATCTTGGCACCGTGTATTTAATTCAATTATACTATTACAATGTGTGGTTATCATTTTTGTTTTCCCTCTAGCCAAGAGTTTTTTATATAATCCTAATTATAAGTCTGTAAAAGATTTGCATAGATTTACTGCAAATAAAATGACCTTGTATGATTATAAATACATGTCACCCGAAATTGTTTGGGATTACGAAGATAAGATTCCATCTATTGACAAGGTAGGTATTAGAGATCAATTGGTATTAAAAAATAAAAATTATGTCGGAGTCCTTTGCTTTCAAAAAGATACGGAAAATTTAATAAAAGAATTAAGCTCAATTTATAACGTTAAAAAAGTTTCTTATGTTGATTTAAATACTGTGGCTCCTTCCGGCAAATCATACAAAGAAAGATTAGCTCGTGACTTCCTAATTATTTATAAAAAATCAAATCCTAATCAAGAATAAATAATAACTATTTAAATATTTTTTTTAAAAAACGTTTAAATTTTGCTTTGGATTCAATTTTACGATTAAATTCTTTCTGATAATGAGCAATTTTAGATTTTACTTCATGTAAAGGATATCCGGAAACTTTAGAATATTCTTCAATTAATAAGTCTAAATAGGGTTGCTCCTTAATATTATTTGATAAACTTTTCATCTTAATATCAAAAGATAACTCTTCATGAAATTCCATTCTGTTTAAATCTACCAAATACATTTCGTAATCATTATTTTTACGGATAATAAGAGTATTTCCGGGTGTATTATCTTTAATATAAACCCCTTTAGTATGAACATAGTAGGAAAACCGAGCAAAGGCTTTCACACATTCAAAACCATCCGGTTGATCGTATAATTCACGCAAGGTAAAATCATAAGAAACATATTTTGATATGTAATAACTGGAAGTTAAACCCATGATATCAAAATTTTCAATATAAGCCAAAGGTTCAGGATTTAATATATCTAATTCCAAAAGTTTTGTTCCGTGTTCAAAAGATCTTCTAGCTTTGGATTTTCTAAAATATCGGTATACAAATTTATTTATTAAGTGAGGTTTTTTAAAACTTTTAATCGTAATATAATCTCCCTTAAAAGGAACTTTTTTTATAACATTTCTTTCCGGGTTTCCAAGAATTTCATCATAACTATCAAAATTATTGATAATGTTTAATAATTCATCTTTGCTTTCCTGATATTTTTTGTTTAGAATGTATTTGCGCATTTAATATAAAAATTATAATTATTTTTAATAACAAATTTAGCTTATATTTAAGGTTTTATAAGATAAGAGATAATAAGTGAAATAGTAGGCATTTAAAAACAACAAATTTAATAAATTTTCGTTTTTTTATTAGCTTTGTCAATTATAAGAAATAAATGAAGAAAATTATATATTCAATTCTGATTTTAAGCCTTTTGGGAGGCTGTTCAACCAAAAAAAACGGGATAACTCATCGTACATATCATCGGATTACCACATGGAACAATACTTTATTCAACGGCCAAGAAGCATTAAATGAAGAATTGAAATCAAGAAACTCAAGATACAGGGATAATTTTTCTGCCATTTTACCGGTAGAACCGGGTAATCCTTTTGTGGAGGAAAAAGAAAATTCTCTTGATAATTTCTTAGCAAGTTCAGATAATAACACTGCAAATCTATCAGGAGAACTAAAAGATAATTTAAAAAATTTAGATGCCCAAGGAGCCATAAATTCCTTATCTGACGCTTTTGGGAAGATGTTAGGTGCGGGTAATGATTCAAAAGCGCAAGGTTATGACAAAGCTATAGAAAAAGGAAAGAAAGCCATTGAAAAACATTCAATGCTTATAAAAGGAAAAGAATATAATTCCATGATGAGTGAGGCTTATCTTTTATTAGCCAGAGCTTATTATTATAAAAGAGATCCGTTTGAATCTCTTAACTATTTGAATTATATGAATTCAACCTTAGTAAAAAATACTAAAAAAGCTCAAGTTGAAGGTTATATGGCTTTAGCACAAGCACAATCAGGAAATTCTTTTCAAGCGAATGAGATTTATGAAAAACTCATCAATCAAAAATTAAAAAAAAGAGATGCAAAATTTATCTCTAAAATATATTCTCAATTTTTAATTGATGAAAAAAGATATTCAGAAGCTGTAAAAGCTTTAGACGTTGCAAAAAAATATAATAAATGCAGTACAACCCAAGCTCGTTTTAGTTTTATTCAAGGTCAATTATCAGAAAAATTGAACGAAAAGGATTTGGCAAGAAACTATTATAATTTAGCTTTTAAGAAAAAATCTACTCCTGAATTGGAGATCAAATCACAAATAGCTTTATCTAGATTGTATAAAAAAGAGGATAGCTTAGCCTATGCTAATAGAATTAAATTTTTAAAAGGGTTAACCAAAAAAGGATTGTACCAATCCAGAAAAAATGAAATATACTATGCAATGGGTCTAACTTCCCTAAAAGAAGAAAGAAATAAAGATGCGATGAACTATTTTTTTGCCTCTTTAAAAGAGGAAGAGAGTGATCCTCAAATACGAGCATTAGTTTATCAAGAAATAGGAGATAATTATTTTTCAAAACCTGACTATGTCTATGCAAGTGCCTATTATGATAGCGCAATTTCAAGATTTGTTGATCCGGCAATGAAAAGAAAATTAACAGCTAAAAATAAAGTTTTAGGAGAAGTAACCAAAAAATATTACTTAGTAAAAAAGAATGATAGTATTATAACGGTTGCTAAAATGTTACCTGAGCAAAGAAATAATTATTATCAAAAATATATAAATCAACTAAAAGAAAAAGAAGAAAAAGAAAGATTACAACAAGAAAAGAATCAAAGAAGAGAAAATAATACCGAGTTTGCTACCGAATCTTTTGAAAATACAACATCTGCATTTACGATGATTACACCCAATACCAAAGGAAAATGGTATTTTTATAATAATAACCTGAAGCAAGTAGGTCAATCAGAATTTAGAAAACAATGGGGGGATAGAATGTTGGAGGATAACTGGCGAATAAGCAATAAGATTTCAAATTTAGATGATGTTAAAACGCAATTATCCGGTCAATCGGATTCTAAGAATCCTAGACGATTTGAGGTTGAATATTATACAGAAAATTTACCTAAAAGTCAATCAGAAATAGATGTTTTAAAAAATCAGAGAGATTCTGTGGAATTATCATTAGGAATTTTATATTACGATCAGTTACATGATGTAAAATCAGCTACCTCCACTTTAGAACATTTATTATCAACTCAACCTTACAATGAGGAAATAAAAGTTTTGGCAATGTATAACTTGTATCGATTTAATCAAGGAGAAAATCAAGTATTAGCAAAAAAATACTCAGATATAATAACTACCCAATATCCTGATACTAAATATGCTTACGCTATTTTGCATCCTCAAGTTAATGAGTTAAAATCTAATTCATCAGAGGCAATCTTGTTTTATGAAAATGCCTATCAAAAATATAAAAACGGTAACTATTCAGAAGTAAAAGACATGGCAAGTCAGGCACTTTCCAAATATCCCAAAGATGAGATAATAGCTAAATTTGCCTTACTTTCCGCTTTTTGTGATGCAAAATTAGGAAATAAAGAAGAGTTTGAACAATCGTTAGAACATATTGCTGTCTTATATAAAGATAAAGAAGAGGGAAAGAAAGCTGCAGATTTATTAAAATTCTTTAAAGATAAAGAAAAGGAAAGCAACAAAAAATCTGTAAAAGCCAATGATCATGAAATCAAAGCTAATGTCCCGGTATCAGAAACAAATTCAATGAATTTGCCTACACTGGAAAATTGGCAAAACAATGATGTGGATATTGATAGTAAAGATTAAATGGGTTCGCTTAACTTAGTAAGTATAATTTTTAAAAAGTTGAATTTAGCTAACTAAATGCTATCTATTAGATTATATGATTTAAATCATATAATTATTTAAAATCATTCTAAATAAAAAACATAACTTTGAATTGATAAATGAAAAATTTACTTTATATAAATAAAGTAAAGGAGTAATTTTCACTGTGTGTTCTCACAAAATTGGTTTTATTTTATTTAGTTTATAAAGCAAAATTTTTGGTTACAAAAATTTTGCTTTTTATTTTTTACTAGGGATATTATAAGAATTGATTTATTCTTTGGTTATTTTTAAGTTTAATTCCTCTAATTGTTGCTCATGAATATAGGAAGGAGCATCTATCATAACATCTCTTCCCGAATTATTTTTTGGAAAAGCAATATAATCTCGGATTACTTCTTGTCCTCCTAAAATAGCTACAAAACGATCAAAGCCAAAAGCAATACCGCCATGAGGAGGAGCACCAAATTTAAAAGCATTCATTAAAAAACCAAATTGAGCTTCGGCCTCTTCTTGAGAAAATCCTAATAAAGAAAGCATTTTTCCTTGTAATTCTTTATTATAGATACGAACAGAACCTCCTCCAATTTCATTACCGTTTAAAACGAGGTCATAAGCATTGGCTCTAACTTCTCCTGGGTTGGTATCCAAAAGAGGAATATCTTCAGGTTTTGGAGAGGTAAACGGATGATGCATGGCAACATACCTGTTTTCTTCCTCTTCCCATTCAAGTAACGGAAAATCGACAACCCATAAAGGAGCATAAACCTCAGGATTTCGTAAGCCTAAACGTTCAGCCAATTCCATACGTAGCGCGCTTAATTGAGGGCGTACTTTGTGAGCAGACCCCGATAAAATTAAGATCAAATCACCGGGTTGAGCATTTGCTTTTTGTATGACTGCTTTTAGTTTTTCTTCAGAATAAAACTTATCTACAGAAGATTTAATACTTCCGTCTTGATTGTAACGTATATAAACCAATCCCGATGCACCTATTTGAGGTCTTTTTACCCAATCGGTCAATTCGTCCAGTTGTTTTCTAGTATAAACAGCACATTTTTCAACATTAATACCAACCACTAATTCCGCTTCATCAAATACTTTAAAACCGCTGTTCTGTAATTCTTCATTGAATTCAATAAATTTCATTCCAAATCGAATGTCCGGCTTATCATTACCGTATTTCTTCATTGCTTCCGCATAAGTCATTCTAGGGAATTTATCAAAAGAAAGATTTTTCAGCTCTTTTAAAAGATGTTTGGTCAGACCTTCAAATGTTCTGAGAATATCTTCTTGTTCAACAAAAGACATTTCGCAATCAATTTGAGTGAATTCGGGTTGGCGGTCAGCACGTAAATCTTCATCACGAAAACACTTAACTAATTGAAAATATTTATCTAGGCCTCCAACCATAAGTAATTGTTTAAAAGTTTGAGGCGATTGGGGTAAGGCATAAAATTGTCCGGGATTCATACGAGACGGAACCACGAAGTCTCTTGCTCCTTCAGGTGTAGACTTTATTAAGACAGGGGTTTCCACTTCAATAAAACCTTCTTGAGATAAATAATTTCTTACCAGTTGAGCAACCTTACTTCTGAAAATTAATTTTTCTTTCACCGGATTACGTCTTATATCCAAATATCTGTATTTCATACGTAATTCTTCGCCTCCGTCCGTCTCATCTTCAATTGTAAATGGTGGAACCAACGATGGATTAAGTATGGATAATTCTTCAACTAAAATTTCAATAGCACCTGTAGGCAAATTAGGATTTTTGCTGGATCTTTCAATTACTGTTCCTGAGGCTTGAATAACAAATTCACGACCTAATTTTTTTGCTTTATCAATTAAATCCTTATCGGTTCGTTGTTCATCAAAAACAAGTTGAGTGATTCCATATCGATCGCGTAAATCTATCCAGGTAAGGAATCCTTTATCACGAATAGTTTGGATCCATCCGGCAAGAATTACTTTTTGTCCTATATTTGATTCATTAAGTTCTCCGCAGGTGTTGGTTCTATACATGTTGACAATTTTTATACAAAAATAATTATAATCTATTGAATAGGAATTAGAAATTTTACGTTAATGTAAATTTTAAAAGGTACTAGATTTATCAACAATTATTTTTTGATTCAGTAGTTTTTTCAATTTTTTACTATAAAAATAATTAGTTTAGATTTAACCTATAGAAAATTAAAAGAATAACTAATCATAGTTAATAGTTATTTGAGTCGTCAGCATTAAAAATCCTCTTGTATTATTTTATCTTATAGATAAAAAAATATTTAAAAACCTTAAATGATTATAAAAAAAGAGTTAAAAGTAAAATTTCACGAATTGAAAATTGTTTTGAGATCGTAGTATTTAAGTCAAATTAATTGAAATTTTTTGAAAAAGTTTTAAAGCCATTTTTTTTTCTTCAACCAATAATAAATAATCAGAGTAATAATAAACATAATCATTAATATGATCGGATACCCCAATTTAAATTCCAGTTCAGGCATATAATGAAAATTCATCCCGTAAATACCCGCAATAAATGTCAAGGGCATAAAGAATATTGAGAAAATGGTAAGAGTTTTCATTATCTCATTGGTCTTTTGTGAAGATAGAGAAATATATAAATTGAGTAAATTATTGAGGTCGTCTATAACTTGCTCATAAAGAGTTGTTAACTTTAGATATAAATCCTTAGCATCTTGATGGGCAGCCTTTTCTTGCTTAGAGGGTTTAATAGAATTAATCACCTCATCCGAAAGAATTAAAAGTTTAGTACAAAGATTGGTTTTTCTTTTTAAAGAATAAATGCTTTGCAAAACTTTGGAAGAGGGATCTTTTAAAAAAAGTTTATTTTCATAAGATTCCAATCTATTAATAATGTGTAATATGGAATCATTATAAGTTTGTAATACGCTTTTTAAAATTTTTATAATCACCATATTTGTTGAGAAAGTCTGTCCCATACTTTGACATTTGTTGGCAATATCATCAATAAAGGGCATTTCAATACGGTGTATAGTAATGAGTAAAGAATCATTAAAAAAAACGGCAATTTTGTTGGAAAGACTTTCAATATTGGTGTCTTTTTTATCGCCTTTATGTACTACTCTTAATATTAGGAAGTTAATGCCATTTTCAGTTTCAAATTTTGGTAAATGATTAGGCTCTAAACTATCTGCAAGATTATAGAAATTAAGATTGCATTTTTCCGCAATTTTTTGCATTTCTTCTTTCGTAGGATTGAGTAGGTCTATCCATTCATAATTGGACTGATTAATTATTTTTACTGCCATTAAATACCTTTTTTGTAAAAGTACTACTTTTAGAAATAAGAATATTCAAAAAATAAATTAAATCATTGCAATTTTAAAAGAATTTTATAAAATAAATTACTAAATAGATAAAACTAAAATACATTATTTACATTTATCTTAATTTTTGGTAATTTGAAAAACAGATTTATATGAAATTTATTACGTATTTGTGGACAATAGATTTGTTTTAATAAATCATAGGTCTAGTAAACCACTTGCGTAGCAAATCGTATTAAATAATTTCCAATTCATATTTTTGTGCATGCGTAAGGAATGCTTCTTCAGATCTTGCAGAAAAATAAATATCCTCGATTCTTATATTCTCTTTATTGTAAACATACCAAAGTAAACAATCCGGTTTCCAATAAATTTGTAAACCGTTATACCTTACAACATCTTCCCATTCCGTATGGATGAAAATTTCAAAATCTTCTTCTGAAATGTTGGAAATTCCTAAATATTCATAACCACCTTGAGCGCATTGATAATACAACATTACTTTTAAAAATTCAATCAGCGGAATTTGTTCCTCATACCATTCATTTTCATTTAACAATTGATATACTTTTGGATTAGTATTTTCCGGATCAATTTCAAATCCCCAATAGCATATATTTTGATTTTCTTCTAAAAAAACTATTTTATTATCATCTCTTTGAAGTTGCGTAGGTAAAGCAAAACGATTGAATGATTCCATCAACATTCCATTTTTTCCGGTCATCAAATAAAGATCACGTATAATATCAGGCAGTGCGAAACCCAATTTACTTTCAACTTTATCGAGTTCCGAGGACTTAACTCCGTCACTTTTAGTTAATTTTCTACCCAATAATCGCTCTGCCAAAGAATTAATAGTATTCATTTAAATAATTTTTTTCAAAATTATATATAAAATTAAATTGATAAAATGATATTTGTAACCAACAGTAATAAAAATTTAACGAATTGAAATAACCATCTTCTACTTCAAATTTATTTATTCAATTCATAAAATGGAATTTGAGTTAATTTCTAGTTATATTTGACTTTAAAATGTAACAATTTATTACTTGAATTATAACATTAGTTATAGCTAATAACGTTTTCATAATGATTAATTTTATGTGATAAATAAAGAAAAATTATTTATTTTAATAATGATTGATAATAGTAAAAAAATGAAGCTTTTATTACTCAGTAATTCCACTAATGTTGGAGAAAAATATCTTGAATTTTCAAAAAAACAAGTACAATCATTCCTGGGTACTGAAAAAATAACTATTATATTTATACCTTTTGCAGCAGTAACCTTCTCGTATGAAGAATACGAAAATAAAGTTAATGAAGCCTGGAAAGAAATAGGTATAGAAGTGAAAAGTATACATCATTTTTCAGATCCTAAAGAAGCGATAAAAAGGGCAGACGCAATTGTCGTAGGAGGGGGAAATACCTGGAATTTGGTAAAAAAATTACAACAAGAAAAATTACTTTCGCTTATCCAAGATAGAGTTAAAGAAGGAATACCCTATATAGGTTGGAGTGCAGGATCCAATATTGCATGCCCCAGCTTGAGAACAACTAATGATATGCCAATAGTTGAACCGGAAAATTTCCAAACCTTAAATTTGATCCCTTTTCAAATTAATCCTCATTATATAGATACACATCCTGACGATTTTGGTGGAGAAACCCGTGAACAAAGAATTAGAGAGTTTATAACCTTAAATCATAATTTATATGTAGTAGGATTAAGAGAAGGTACTATGTTGCATTATGAAAATGAAAAGTTAAAGTTGATAGGAGAAAAAACGGCAAGAATTTTTAAATACAATCAACCCATTAAAGAACTGGGCTCTGAAGAAGATTTTGACTTTCTATTTACATTAAGTTAAATTAAAAATAAGATAAATACAATTTTAAAATTGTATTTTTGCATATAAATTAACATAAGTATGTCACTATATCCATTGGTATTTCAACCTTCCTACCATTACAGAATATGGGGGGGAAATAAACTAAAACAATTCGGTAAAGAAAGTAAGGAAGAAAAACTGGGAGAAAGCTGGGAAATTTCAACAGTTCCGGGATATGTTAGTATAGTAAGCAACGGAAGCCTAAAGGGTAAAAATTTAGACAATTTAATTAAAGAGTATAAAGACCGTTTAGTAGGGAAAAAAGTATATCAGAAATATGGTGATAAATTTCCCTTACTCATTAAATTCTTAGATGCAGCTCAACCCTTATCTGTTCAAGTTCATCCCAATGATGAGTATGCAGCAGTTCACCATCATTCTTTCGGGAAAACGGAAATGTGGTATGTATTGGATTCAGAGCCCAATTCAGAGATTATACTAGGATTTGAAAAAGGAACAAATAAGACTATTTTCACGGAAAATATTGAAAAAAATACTTTAGATACAATCCTCAGAAAAATACACCCTGACAAAGGAAGTGTTATATATATACCGTCCGGTAGAGTTCATGCCATGGGAAAAGGAATTTCAGTAGTTGAAATCCAACAAAATTCAGATGTGACGTATAGAATCTATGATTATGATCGAATTGATAAAGACGGAAAAAAAAGAGAATTACATCTTGATCAAGCTAAAGAGGTAATGGATTATTCTTTTGTTGAAGATCCATTTTCACATTATGATAAAGATGCAAGAGAGACAACACTATTAGCATCTCCATATTTTACGGTTTCATCGATGGAAATTACAGAAAATAAAATTTTAAATAACTTGTCCAATTCATTTCGTATACTGATTTGCTTAGAAGGAGAATGCACCCTATTGAATAAGACCTTACCCGTAACCCTTAAAAAAGGGGATACGGTGTTGCTTCCTGCGGAAGTTGAGAATGTTGAAGTAAAACCCTTTGTACAAACAAAACTCTTAGAAGTTCATATAGATTAAATATGAAATATCTTAGGACTGTAGCTACCATACTTTGGAGAATCTGGTTTTATATTTTAGCTGCCCTTTGCACACTTACCATTGGTGTGGTAATTTATCTGATGACTTATCAGAAAAATAATAAGCTAACCTACTTCTTTATGCGAATGTGGGGATGGGTGCTTTTCTATGGATCGGGATTTACCTATTCATTACTATCGGAAGTAAATTTAGATCCTAAAGAAAATTACATATTTATTGCCAATCACACTTCCTTAATAGACGTGGTCTTAATGTATGTACTTCACCCTCATCATCCGATCATATTTGTAGGAAAAAAAGAGTTGGAAAAATATCCCGTATTCGGAAGAATTTATAAAAAAGTATCCATCCTGGTAGATAGATCCAGTAGACAAAGCAAACAAGCAGTTTTTTCTGCCGTAAAAAAAGAATTAACCCAACAAAATAAAAATGTGGTTATCTTTCCTGAAGGAGGGGTTCCCAAGAGAAAAATAAAATTGGAAAAATTTAAAGATGGAGCATTTATAGCTTCAATTTATTGTAATAGTCCTATTGTTGTATATGCATTTCATAATCTAAAAAATATGTTTCCATTTGTATTTAATTTAGGATATCCGGGTAAAGTTAAAGTAGAGCGTGTAAAAATATTGTATCCGAATGGAGAAACGAAAGAATCACTCAAAGAAAAAGCCTATCACTTAATTTATGAAAGGATAAAAGATGATAAGATAGATTTTATAAATGTAAAATAAGTAATTTTATATGTTAGACGGATTAGTTGACTATGGATATATAGGATTATTTATTGCTTCTTATCTCGCAGCAACCATTTTACCCTTTAGCTCCGAAGCAGTTCTTACAGGAATACTCATTATGGGCGGGAATCCATGGTTAAGTATTCTGATAGCTACCATTGGAAACTGGTTAGGAGGAATGACCGGTTACTACCTGGGAAGGCTGGGTAAAATTGAATGGATTGAAAAATATTTAAAAATAAATAAAACAAAAATTGATAAAGCCACTCAAAAATTAAATAAAAAAGGAGCATATATTTCCTTTTTTTCTTTTTTACCCATTATTGGAGATATCATACCTGTAGCCTTAGGATATATGAGATCCAATGTCTATATCGTATCCCTGTCCATGTTAGCCGGTAAACTATTTCGTTACCTTTTAATTATGTATGCTTATAAAGGTTTTGCAAATTTCATTAAATAGAAAAATCCCTTTTAGAATCTTTCCACTCCTGAAAATTATTAAGCTTATTTATATAGGAATAAATTTGCTGTGATAAAAGATTAATTTCCCGAAGCTGGTAAGAAATTAATGATTGATCGTCCGCCAAAATATTTAATTCTTCCTCTTTTTCTTGACATTCCGTATCGCAATCAAAGGAAGACCCTTTGATATTTAGTAAACATTTATTTAAAGTATTTTCAATAGATGAGATCAACTGTTTATCTATATCAGATGCTTTACTGTTTTCATTAATATAGGATCTAAGGGATGATATTCTTGTAGAAAGTAGGTTTATAAAAGTTTGAATATTATATATATCGGATTTGTAATTTTTTGAAATTTTAGGTTCTGATACAATTCTTTGAAAAGTACTTGATAAATTGGAAGTTCCCAACAAAACATCCTTTCTGGACAGTTTTATATCGGTATCAGAAAGCTTTTCAACATTCAATAAATTATAAGTTATTTTTGTAAAATAATCTAAATTATATTTCAATAACTTTTCAATCAATACAGGAAGATTTTTATATTCCCAAGTAGGAAGAAAAGAAAAACTTAAAATAAAACTGATCACAACGGCAATTGTTGTTCCTCCCAAACGATGATAAATATTTGTCCAACCATCACTTCCGCTGTGTTCCAGAAAAATCAGGAGTATAACAAATATGGTAACAAAAGCAACCCCCGTTCTATAACTGATTGGTATAAAACTATAAGCGCCCACAATACAAATAAAAGTTACTATTGAAATCACATAAATGTTATGCGTAACAAGAAGGAGACCCAACGTTAATACTCCCCCGATTAGAGTACCTTGCAACCTTTGAATAGAAGAGTTTTTCGTATTTCCATAAAAAGGTTTTAAAATTAAAATGATGGTTAAATAAACCCAAGCAAAATACTCAATTTTAAGTAAAGTACAAATTATATAAGAAACCGATATGGCTACACTTACTCGTAAAGCATGTTTAAAAATGTTGGATTTAAGATTTAAATTAGCTTTAAATGTAGAAAAGCTATAATTATATTGTCTGGTGAACTTTTCCAAATCCAAATCCTCATATTGTTTTCTCTCCGATCTAAACTCTCCGTTGATAAGTGATTTAATAAAACCGGTTTGTTTATAAAATGATTTAAAAATAAAACGAACATGTTTTAAAGCATTGATATCAATAACGGATTTCTCATTATTTTTTTCCTTTTCTTCAATCGAAAGTATTTTATCTTTAAAACGATCCAGTGGAGCGGTATCAATAGTTACAGTGACCTTTTTATGGAAGTTTATAGACCAACTTAATTCATAGAGGATTTTTTCCATATTGGATAAATGATACTCAAAATCCCTTTTTAGCCCACTTTTAACCAGAGATTGAATCAACTTGTCATCTTGACAATTTAATGATAAAAGTTGTTCATACAGATCGATTAATGCGCTGAAAATTAAAGTCATTTTTCTGCCCTTTGCAGAAAAACTTTTTGCATTAATCCGCAGTTTAAAAAGATTTTCTCGGATATCCTCGTGAGTACTGTGTATTTTTGTTTGTTTTTCAAAAAGCTTATTTAAAATCTCTGTTTGTTTTTGACTATTAGCAGGATTTTTAATTTTTAACAAAAAGTACTCATGTATTAGCTCAGTATACTCATTTAAAAGTTTAATATTTTCACTAATTTTTTGTTCAATCACCCTATACGGTTGAATTCTCCATAAAACCAATGAAATAAATCCATACCATACAATACCCATCATCATTCCCAACGTATTAGTTATAATGTGATTAGCTTCAAAACTACATGCATAGACCACACATAATAAAGAAGAGGTGCTAACACTAACCGCACGAGAGCCGTAAATAAAAAACATGGAAAAGAAAAAGCCGCACAAAGTAATCCAAATACCGAAAATAATTTCATGTGATATCAACAACTGACACACAAAAACCACTAAAAAGTAAAATAAAGCGGCAATAGATTGAGTATAAAATTTAACACGAATAGATCCGGGATTATCTCCCAGTCCGGCTACAAGAGCTCCGGAAGAAGCAACTATACCGATATCGGGTCTCTTAAAAAACCATCCGGCGAGTAGGGGGATTACAATAGCAAGAGCAATACGTAAGCCACGACTAAAATAAAAACCAAAAATAAAAAAGGTACTTTCGGAGACTATATGTTTAATTTTTTGCTGCATGAAAATCTGTAAGCAGTGATTAGTAAATTAGAATTTCCGGTTAGTTTTTATCCTTCCAAACCAAAAATCATATTTGATAAGATAATAGCTAAAACAATACAGGTAATAACAATATACATTCGATCTTTTTCAATAGCAAAAGCCACTATTGAAAAAGCAACCCGTAGAATAGGAGTGGCGATCAAAACGGCAACTCCCAGCTGTATAATTGCTAACCCGTCCAATTTTAAAACAGCGGGTAATAAAGTAGATAATTCCCTCAAATAATTTGGGGCCCCTACAAATGTTTTAAAATTGAGTTGTTGATCCGGATGTTGAGATATATAAATTACTCCGCCGGTAATAGTAATAATAGAAGAAAGAATAACTCCGTAACGAAGCAACTTACCAATATAAAGCTCTACATCACGTTCTTCCCAAAATTTTCTCGAAAATAAATTACTCATAACACACTCAGCTTAAAGTTTAGGAAAATTGATATCTGGAAACCATTTAATCAATGAAGGTTCCAATCCTCTATAGATCATTTGAATTGCAAGAATAGCAATAACCAAACTGAAAATTTTACGTAACAGCTGAACGTTTATAGCCATCAATATTTTTGAACCTAGAAAAGCTCCAAACAAAACCCCTACCACTATAGGCATGGCAAGAAAGGGATCAATTTGACCTCTTTGAAAGTAAATAACTGCACTGGCGGCTGCAGTAACCCCTACCATAAAATTAGAAGTAGTAGTCGAAACTTTAAAAGGTATTTTCATAGCCGTGTCCATAGCTAATACTTTAAGCGCTCCCGATCCAATACCTAAGATACCGGAAAGCACACCGGCAATAGTCATTAGAGAAAAACCCGCACCAATATTTCGAACATTATATTTTTTAATTCCGTCAGGAGTAGGATACGTTCCGTTTAATTTCAATGTAGTAGCTAATTTACTCCCCGGAGCAGTATAATCTATAGATGCATTTTTCTTTCTTAAAGTCATGACAGATGAAAAGATAAGAGTGAAACCTAAAATTATATAAATTGCGGAAGTAGGTAGAAAAACAGCAAGTAAGGCACCTAAAACTGCTCCCAGGGTGGTAGCAATCTCAAGAAACATTCCAATACGCACATTAGTCATTCCTTCTTTAATATAAGCAGCTGCAGCCCCCGAAGAAGTAGCTATCGAAGTAACCAATGCGGTTCCAACAGCATATTTAATATCAACACCAAAACCCAGAGTTAATAGAGGAATTATGACTACTCCGCCGCCAAGTCCGGTAAGAGAACCCAGAGTACCCGCTGCAATTGCTCCAAAAAATAGAATAATTGTAAAAGTTATTATAGTCAAAATGAATTAAAATTAAGAAATTAAGTAACAAATTTAAAGATTCCTACTTTAATCTGTTACTATTAATTTAAATTTAATTCTATAGTCCAATAATTGAAAAATTAAGGTAAAAAAACAACCCTTTACATAGAGTTTTATAATACTGATGAACAAAGGGTTAATTGCAAAATATAAATACTTTCATTTATAATAGGTAACTATCCTTTAAAAGGAAATCATACCATACCTATCCGTTTAATTGAGAAAACATGTTCTCCCACTCATGAGTAAATCGGGTAAGCTTTTCCTTTAATTCAGAATACTCCTTAATATCTTCCTCTTTTGGATTTTCCTTACTAAATAAATCTTCAAAAGCAGAAATTTTTTGTTCTGTTTTTTCAATGTCATTTTCAAGTTTAGACAATTTATTTTCTAACGATTTTTGTTCTTTCGATTTAAATTGCTTTTCCTGAGAAGCTTTAGTAGGTGTATTTTCTGAAGTCACTTTACGGGTAGTTGATTTTTCGATATCAACTTCTCTCATATTTTCTTTTTTACGATACTCTAAATATTCATTGATATTACCTAAAAATTCTTTTACTTCTCCATTTCTGAATTCAAAAATCTTGTCGGCTAAGTCATCTAAGAATTCACGATCATGAGATACTAAAATCAGTGTCCCCGTAAAATTCTTTAAGGCGTGTTTTAATATCGCTTTAGATTGTATATCCAAGTGATTCGTAGGCTCGTCCATTATCAACGTATTGAAAGGTCGAAGAAGTAATTTACATAAAGCCAATCGATTTCTTTCCCCTCCGGAAAGTACAGACACTTTTTTATGTACATCATCTCCTTGAAAAAGAAATGACCCTAACAAGTCTCGAACTTTAGGACGAGATTCTTCTGTAGCAGAATCTTCAGCTTCTTCTAAGATAGTTTTAGAAGCATTTAGCTCTTCGGATTGGTTTTGAGCAAAATATCCAATTTGAACGTTGTGGCCTATTTCAAGTTTACCCTGATAAGATAATAAGCCATCCATAATTCTAGCCATAGTAGTTTTTCCCTGACCGTTTTGACCGATGAAAGCTATTTTCTCTCCACGTTCGATATAAAAATTGGCATTTTCGAAAATAGTATGTGTATCGAAAGATTTACCTAAATTTTCAGCTTTAAAAATTATTTTTCCGGGAGTGATACTCGGTTCGAAACGAATATTAAAACGAGTTATGTCTTCATCTTCCACCTCAATGCGTTCTACCTTATCTAATTTCTTCATAAGAGATTGAGCAAAAGAAGCTTTACTAGCTTTTGCACGGAACTTATTGATTAATTGTTCTGTACGCTTAATCTCTTGTTCTTGATTTTTTTGTTGCTGAAGAAGTTTTTCCTTTCTTTCTTGTCTTAAAATAAGGTATTTGGTATAATTAGCCTTATAGTCTTGAATGGATTTATTGGAAATTTCAATGGTTCGATTGGTAACATTGGTTAAAAATTGTTTATCGTGTGATACCAGCACCACCGCTCCGCTATAAGTAATTAAAAAACTTTCCAACCAAATGATGGATTCAATATCTAAATGGTTGGTAGGCTCGTCAAGAAGAAGCACATCATTTTCTTCCAATAAGAGTTTAGCTAACTCAATTCTCATTCTCCATCCTCCTGAAAAATCATCAGTAAGCCTATTAAAATCGGATTCTTTAAAACCTAAACCTTTTAAAATTTTTTCAATTTCTCCATCAATATTGTAGCCGCCTAAATGAGAAAATCGATCGGTTAGATCGGTTAAATCATGAATAAGCTTGTGATATTCCTCAGATTCATAGTCGGTCCTTGTAGCAAGAGCATGATTGATTGTATCAATTTTTTCATTGATTATATTTAATTCTTTGAAAGCCAGTTTTGCCTCATCCCATACGGTTCTTCCTTTCTCAAAATCTAAATCTTGTTTTAAGAATCCAATGCGAACTTCTCCTTCTTTTTCAACATTTCCTTCAGTTGAAGGTTGCTCACCGGACAAAATTTTTAATAAAGTTGATTTACCTGCACCATTTTTACCCGCTAATCCAATACGATCATTTTTATTAATTCTAAAATTTACATTTTCAAATAGATAAGATCCTGCAAAATGTAAACCTAGATTCTGGACTAATATCATTTTCTTGTTAAATTTTGAACATGCAAAGATACGATTTTAAACTTAATTCCTTCATTTTTGTCTTTGTTATAAGAAAAATATGTAAATTAGTTTTTTAATATAATTTTATGAAAAAAATAGTATCAATAGTAGTACTAACATTATGCTTTACTGTATTTTTAACTAGTTGCAGTGACGATGATGACAAAGGAAGTGTTGTAGTTAACACGGATACAATTTCAAGAGTATTTGAAATTGAAAGTTCTTTTAGATTTGACAGTCAATTGGGTTGGGTGATCAACGGAGAGCTTAGACCGGCCATTATAAACGGTGATCATTTATTAATATATAGGCTTTCTGCTGAAAATGCTTCCGGTAAAGATGTATGGCAACTTATACCTCGAACTTTTTATGTTGATTTGAATAATGATGGGATTACTGAAAGCGAATTTTCTTATGATTATGATTTTAGTATTGAAGATTTTAATATTTATGCCGGTGGAAGTTATGATTTGACTTTAACTCCTGGATTAATTAATAAACAAGTTTTTAGAATTGTTATTATCCCGGGAAGCTCTTCCGGTAATGCATTTAGTAGTAAAATGCCTATTGATTACAAAGATTATAACGCTGTAATTAAATACTATCATATTAATGATGACCAAGTAATTAAATTACAACCGAAACTGAAATAAAAGTATTTCTATAAAAAAGAGGCTTTAAAATAAGCCTCTTTTTTTTATAGAATTTTATTAACCAATTATTTTTCAAAACGTTTCATAACTCTTTCACTAACTCCAACATTGGAGAAACCTCCATCATGGAAAAGATTTTGAAGAGTTACTTTTCTGGTTAGGTCGGAAAATAACGTAATACAATAATTTGCACATTCCTCAGCGGTAGCATTACCAAGCGGAGAAATTTCTTCAGCAAATTCAATAAATCCACCAAAACCTTTTACCCCGTTTCCTGCAGTAGTAGGAGTAGGCGATTGAGAAATTGTATTAACTCTAACTTTGTTACGGATTCCCCATTCGTAACCGAAACTTCTTGCAATACTTTCCAAATAAGCTTTATTATCAGCCATATCATTATAGCCAGGAAAAGTTCTTTGAGCGGCAATATAAGAAAGAGCTAAAATACTACCCCATTCATTCATAGCGTCTTTATCCCAAGCAGTTTTCATAACTTTATGGAAAGAAACGGCAGAAATATCCCAGCCTTTAGTTAACCATTCGTAATTTATATCAGTATAATCTTTATTTTTTCTGACATTAATAGACATTCCTATAGAATGTAAAATAAAATCAAGCTTTCCGAATTTTTCAAGAGCATGATCGAAAAGTTTATTCAAATCTTCCATTGAAGTGGCATCAGCAGGAACCGTATCAGAGCCGGTTTTTTCAGCCAATGCGTTAAGTTCCCCTTTTCTAAGAGCGACTGGGGAATTAGTAAGGATAAATTCAGCTCCTTCTGCATGAGCTTGTTCTGCAACTTTCCATGCAATGGAGTTAGAATCTAACGCCCCGAAAATAATTCCCTTTTTCCCCTTTAATAATCCGTGAGACATAGTATTTATTTAAAAATGTTAACAGAACAAATTTATGTAAATATTTTTATATGTAACCGAAAAGTTTAGTATCTAACCCGATTAATAAATCAATTCATAAAAACTAAAGAAATTATACGATGTATTTTGCATAATCCCTTATAAATGAAAATTGAGCATGATTTGTGTATTTTGGTATAATTTAATCTAAAATGCATCGATTTTTTATAAAAATATAGATAAAAAATACTTAGTATACTAAATAGTATCCATTAGTATTTAACATATCAACCATTGTTTATAAATTTGAATAAATATTCTAAATATGAGTAATACTAAAGACAGAATTGAATTTTTAAGGAAGGAACTAACGGATTTAAATTACAAATACTATGTATTAGATCAATCTGATGTTTCGGATTATGAGTTTGATCAGATGATGAATGAGCTGAAGCAATTAGAAAAAGAAAATCCGGAATTAGACAGTCCCGGTTCACCTACCCATAGAGTAGGAGGGCAAATAACTAAGATTTTTCCTACCGTAAGACATGAAAGAAGGATGTATTCACTCGATAATAGTTACTCATTTGACGATATCAAAGATTGGGCAACAAGAGTAGCCAAATCTATAGATGAAAAAGTAGAATATGTATGTGAATTAAAATACGACGGATTATCCATCAGTATATTATATGAAAACGGACAGCTAGTTCAAGCAGTTACCCGAGGTGACGGCTTTCAAGGGGATGATGTTACCCATAATGTGAGAACTATACGATCTGTTCCGCTTCATCTCAGAGGTAAATATCCGCAACGTTTTTATATAAGAGGAGAGATTATCATGCCCAAAAAATCTTTGGATAAACTCAATGAAGAAAGAAAAAAAGAAGGATTAGAACCCTATGCCAATCCAAGAAATACGGCTAGTGGAAGTTTAAAGCTTCAGGATAGCGAGGCGGTAGCAAAAAGGGGCCTTGATTGCTATTTATATTATGTACTTACTGATGAAAGAGGATACAGTACCCAATGGGATTCTTTGCAACATGCTAAAGACATGGGATTTAAAGTAGGAAATTATGCCCGATTGTGTACCAATCTAGAAGAGGTAACGGCATTTATTGAACATTGGAATACGGAAAGATATCATCTTCCCTTTGAGATTGACGGAGTCGTAATAAAAGTAAATTCCATTTCAGAACAAGAAGAACTAGGTTATACGGCTAAATCTCCTCGATGGGCCATTGCTTATAAATTCAAGGCCGAAAAAGTAGAAACACAATTATTAAGTGTTGACTATCAAGTAGGAAGAACGGGAGCAATAACTCCGGTAGCCAATTTGAAACCGGTGTTAGTTGCAGGAACCACAGTAAAAAGAGCCTCTCTTCACAATCAAGATTTTATCGCTAATATGGATTTACGAATCAATGATATGGTTTTTGTAGAAAAAGGAGGAGAAATTATCCCCAAGATTGTGGATGTGAATTATGATAAAAGAGAACCGGGCACGATTAAGCTGGAATTTATTAAGAATTGTCCGGCTTGTGGTACACCTTTAGTTCGGGAACCGGGAGAAGCTGCTCATTTTTGTCCTAATGAAAAGTCTTGTCCGCCACAAGTGATGGGAAGAATGGAACATTTTGTTTCCAGAAAGGCCATGAACATAGACAGCGTAGGAGCAGAGACGGTTTCAATGCTTTATGAAAATGGATTGATCAAAGATATCTCGGATTTCTATACCTTAAAAAAAGAACAATTAATCGGACTTGATAGAATGGCTGATAAATCGGCTCAAAATATAATTGACGGTATCGAAAATTCAAAACAAATCCCTTTTGAGAAGGTTTTATATGCGTTGGGAATTCGTCATATAGGAGAAACCATGGCTAAGAAACTGGCTAAAAGATTTAAATCAATTGAGGGGTTACAAAATGCAACGTTAGAAGAACTGGAAAATACGGCTGATGTAGGAAATAAAATAGCCATAAGCATACAAGAATATTTTGCCAAACCCGAACATTTGGCACTCATTGACAGATTAAAAAAAGCAGGTTTACATTTCGAAACAGAAGATTCTCAGGAAGAAATCTCCCATATTTTAGAAGGAAAAACTTTTTTATTTACAGGGAAATTAACCGCTTTCACAAGAGAACATGCCGAAGAATTGGTAGAAAAAAATGGAGGAAAAAATATTTCATCCGTGAGTAAAAATTTAGATTATTTGGTAGTAGGAGAAAAAGCCGGATCGAAACTTAAAAAGGCTGAACAATTGGGAACAGTACATATATTAGATGAATATCAATTTCTAGACTTATTTGAAAAGAAGGCATAAACCCGAAAGAAAATGAGTCAACTCGTTAGAACAAATGGATAAAATTAGAGTATGAACTGCAATTTTTGATTGCAGTTCCTATATTTAATGGTTTCGATCAAATAATACTTTTTCAATATCTTCCAATTGAAAACCCTTTGCTTTCAAAAGGATAAGGTAATGGTATAGCAGATCTGCTGCTTCATTCTTAAACAAAACATCATCCGTATCCTTTGCCTCAATAACAACTTCAACAGCCTCTTCACCTACCTTTTGTGCTACTTTGTTAATTCCTTTTTGATAAAGTTGATAAGTATACGACCCGTTTACTTTTTCGTCAATTCGTTGACTGATTATATTTTGTAATTTATATACAAATCCTTTTGCATTTTGTTCCTCAAAACAAGAATAACTTCCCGTATGACAGGTAGGTCCTTCTGGAGAAACTTTAATTAAAAGAGTATCGTGATCACAATCTATATCAATTTTTTTTACCCATAAATAATTATGGGAGGTTTCACCTTTCGTCCATAATCGATTTTTGGAGCGGCTGAAAAAAGTCACTTTTCCTTCCCTTTTTGTTTTTTCAAAGGCTTCTTCATTCATATAACCCAGCATGAGTATTTGCAGGGTAAGTTCATCCTGAATAATTACAGGAATCAATCCGTTACTTTTATCAAAATCTAATTTCATCGTATAGGAATATTTTTAGTTTTTAAAAATCTTTTTAATTCGGGGATGGGAATCTCATTAAAATGAAATACACTGGCAGCCAGAGCCGCCGATGCTTTAGTGTTTAAAAATACATCCGAAAAATGCTCTTTAGTACCGGCTCCTCCTGAAGCAATAACGGGAATATTTACGCTAGATGCAACATCATGCGTAATATCAAGAGAAAATCCGTTTTTTGTGCCGTCACTATTCATGGAAGTAAGTAAAATTTCACCAGCTCCCAGTTGTTCCGCCTTTTTTACCCAATCTAATGTTAAAATCGTAGTCGGGGTTCTTCCCCCGTGAGTATACACTTTCCAACCTGTATTTTCTTTTTTGGTATCCACAGCAACTACCACGCATTGACTTCCGAAACGGGAAGCAATTTCTGAAATCAATTCAGGTCTTCTTACAGCTGAAGAATTTATGCTAACTTTATCTGCACCTGCTTGAGTTAAAGAAAATACATCTTCCACAGAATTTATTCCTCCTCCTACCGTAAATGGAATGTTAATTTCATTAGCAATTTTTTCTACTAAGTGAAGTAAGGTGGAACGGTTTTCAATAGTTGCGGTTATATCCAGGAAAACTAATTCATCCGCTCCTTGTTGCACATAAGCTTTAGCCAATTCTACCGGATCACCGGCATCGGTGAGACTCACAAAATTTACTCCTTTAACAGTTCTGCCGTTTTTTATATCCAAACAAGGAATTATACGTTTTTTTAGCACTTCTTTTTATATTTTTTTTAAAAAATTAAAATTTGCATGGAAAGTCTAAAGCGATAGTTTAGTTATTATACAAAGTTTCTATAAAATTGCTTTACCCGTTTTATAAAAATTGCTTAAGTTCCTTCAATTTGATTCTTCCTTCATAAATAGCCTTTCCGATAATAGCGCCTTCACAACCTAGTTCCTTTAGTTTAAGCAAATCTTCCAGCGAAGACACCCCCCCACTGGCTATTAAATGTATGGAAGTCGATTGAAGGATTTCTTCATACAATTGATTTGATGGGCCTTCTAAAGTTCCGTCTTTGGAAATATCTGTGCAAATTACATAACGAATGCCTTTTTTCTCATATTCTTTAATAAAATCAACTACATCTAAAGAGGAAGATTCTGTCCAACCTTGGGTGGCTATCATTCGATGATTACAATCTGCCCCTAAAATAATTTTATCATTTCCAAAAGTTGAAAGCCAAGAAAGAAATAATTCAGGATTTTTTACGGCAATACTTCCGCCCGTAATTTGTGAAGCTCCATTTTCAAATGCAATTTTCAAATCATCATCGCTTTTTAAGCCCCCTCCAAAATCAATTTTTAAATTTGTTTGGGAAGCTATTTTATAGAGTGTTTTATAATTGATGATTCGGTTGGATTTTGCGCCGTCTAAATCAACCACATGCAAATATTGAATTCCGATATCCTCATATTCTTTAGCGGCATCCAAAGGATCTTCCCGATAAATTTTTTCCGTAGAATAATCTCCTTTAGTTAAACGTACACATTTTCCGTTAATAATATCTATGGCGGGTATAATTCTCATTTTTTTATTTCAGCTTTATTATTTTTTGTTAAAGTTACGAGGGTTTTCTCGTAACATACCGTTGATTGAATGATAACTTTTTATCTAAGCAGAAGCTTACAGCTCAATAAAACTTTTTAATATTTGATCTCCCACATCTGCCGATTTTTCGGGATGAAATTGAGTAGCAAAAAAATTGTCTTTTTGTAAAGCAGCACTAAACGGTAAAATATAAGTACAGGTAGCAGAAGTTTCTGCACATAAATCCGCATAGTAACTATGCAAAAAGTATACATCATCATGGTCAGTATTTTTTTTTAAAATTTCTCCCTTTAAATCATAGATTGTATTCCAACCCATATGAGGCACAATATCGGTAGAAGGAAATTTTCGAACGTTAACATCGAAAATATTCAGACAATGAGTGTTGCCTTCTTCCGAATGAGAACACATTAACTGCTGTCCTAAACAAATCCCCAAAAAAGGACGTGTAATCGATTTTATTAAAATATCCATACCTCTTTCCTGCAAATATGACATAGCACTTCCGGCTTCGCCTACTCCCGGAAAAATTACTTTATCGGCATGTATTATCGTGTTGGGATCATCGGTCACAACAGATTCAACCCCCAAGCGTGTTAGTGCGTTTTGTACTGATTTAATATTACCTGCATTGTATTTTATAATTGCTATCATTTTTCACAAGCCTTTTTTATAATTTTTGAAAGTATGAATTTTTCATAAGTTTTTGAATTACTTTATTATTTAAAACTTTAGAAATAAACGGTAAAAAGTAAAAAATAAGTTTTTGTATTATAAACTGCCTTTTGTGCTTGGAATGGCAAAATTATCATCGGTTTGTTTAACAGCCATTTTGATAGCTTTTGCAAAGGCCTTAAAAATAGCTTCTATTTTATGATGTTCATTACTTCCTTCCGCTTTTATATTTAAGTTAGATTTCGAATTATCGCTAAAAGATTTAAAAAAATGATAAAACATTTCGGTTGGCATTTCTCCGATCTTTTCTCTTTTAAATTCTGCCTCCCAAACGATCCACGGACGCCCCCCGAAATCGATGCCTACTTGAGCCAAGCAATCATCCATCGGTAATAGAAATCCATATCTTTCAATTCCTTTTTTACTTCCAAGCGCTTGTAAAATAGCTTCACCTAAAACAATTCCCGTATCTTCTATAGTGTGATGTTCATCTACATTCAAATCTCCGTCTACTTTAATATATAAATCCATTGAACCATGTTTAGCTATTTGTTCCAACATATGATCAAAAAAGCCCAAGCCTGTGGATATGGAACTTTTTCCCGAACCGTCCAAATTTATTTCCACGGAAATTTTGGTTTCTTTAGTATTACGAATCACTTTAGCTTTTCGGGGTTGCTTTTTTAAATAGTGATAAATTTCTTCCCAACTTTGCGTTTGTAATTCTGCACCGGAATTTTCTTCCGTTCCCATATATATAGAGCGACAGCCTAAATTTTTTGCTAATTGTACATCGGTTAATCGATCGCCAATTACATACGAATGGGAGAGATCATACTTTCCTTTTACATAATGAGTTAACATTCCCGTTCCGGGTTTTCGTGTAGGGAGATTTTCATGTTCAAAACTTCTGTCTATCAGAATTTCAGAAAACGTTATTCCTTCATTTTCAAAAGCTTTGATGATTTTATTTTGTGAAGGCCAAAAAGTTTCTTCAGGAAAGGATTCGGTACCCAATCCATCTTGATTGGTTACCATAACCAATTCGTAATCCATTTCACGGGATATTTTGGAAAGGCTTTGGAAAACCAGGGGATAAAATTCCAATTTTTCCAAGCTGTCCAATTGGTAATCTATCGGAGGCTCTTTAACTAAAGTGCCGTCACGGTCTATAAATAATACTTTTTTCATAAGGTATCGTTTAGCCTAGATAATGAATTAATTAATTTTAAATTTTCTTCCGGAGATCCAACCGTAATACGAAGACTGTTGTTAATTTTGGAGGATTGATCTCGTACAATGATACCTTCTTGCATTAATTGGTGGAAAACTTGATTGGAATCGGAGAATTCAACGAGCAAGAAGTTCGTATCTGAAGGGTAAATTTTCGTTACTAGCGATAGCTTTTCCAAAGCAGAACGCAATTTTTCTTTTTCTTCAAGAATAATTTTTTTTCTTTTTTCAAATTCACTGCTTTGATTCAGCGCTTCCAAAGCTGCCTTTTGATTCAATTCGCTGATGTTATATGGATGCTTTACTTTGTTAAGTAAATGAATAATTTCAGGTTGAGCATAGGCCATACCAATACGTACTCCCGCAATACCCCAAGCCTTACTGAGCGTTTGGAACAGTACAAGATTTGGGTATTGATCCATTTTTTCCATATAGGAAGGTTGGTTGGTAAATTCTATATATGCTTCATCGATTGCAACAATTCCATTAAAATTTTTTAGTATAAAATCAATATCTTTTGGATTAATCGCATTGCCGGTCGGATTGTTGGGAGTACAAATAACAATTACTTTTAAATTATCATCGTTGAAATATTTTTGAGCTTCTTCGATATTGATTTGAAAATCGGATGTTAGAGGAATATCAACAATCGTAACATCGTTCAACTCTGCTGCTACCTGGTACATTCCGAAAGTTGGACTGAAAAACATAACTTTGTCTTTACCGGGATTGCAAAATACCCGATAAATATGATCTATTATTTCATCACTTCCGTTCCCAATAAAAATTTTTTCCGTGGCAATATTTTTAATTTCACTTAATTTTTGTTTTAAATCTTTTTGGTAGGGATCCGGATAACGGTTATTGTTTCCAAAAGGGTTTTCGTTGGCGTCTAAAAAAATACCTTCTATTCCTCCGGATTCATCTCTTGCGGAAGAATACGGATGCATGGCAAGCACATTGGGACGGGCCAGTTGATTTATATTTTTCATGGTTATTATTTTTATTGAATTAAAAGCGTTCATTCTACCCTATTTATTTTTAAATAAAATATATAAATTAGTTTAATTGGATCGTAAACGTATGCTCACCGCATTTTTATGAGCTTGCAGCTCTTCAGCTTCAGCCATTAATTCTATAGTATTTCCGATCTTTTGCAATCCCTCTTTGGTTAGTTCTTGAAAAGTGATTTTTTTGTAAAAACTATCCAGAGAAACCCCGCTGTAATTTCGTGCATAGCCATTAGTAGGCAATGTGTGGTTCGTTCCGCTTGCATAATCTCCGGCACTTTCACAGCTGTAATTGCCTAGAAATACAGATCCTGCATTTTCAATAGAGTGTGTATAGTTTTTAGCATGATCAATAGCCAAGATCAGATGTTCCGGAGCATAAAGATTACTCAATTGAAAACATTCTTCTAAGGAATTCAATAAAACACCTAGACTATTACGTAAAGCTTTTTTAGCAATTTCTTTTCGAGGAAGACTTTCAAGTTGAGTATTGATCTCGGCTAGGGTCTGATTTAAAATTTCTGAATCCGTGGTTAGGAAAACAACTTGACTGTCAGGGCCATGCTCTGCTTGTGAGAGCAAATCGGAAGCAACATACGCAGGATTAGCGGACGAATCGGCCACTACTAATACCTCACTGGGCCCTGCAGGTAAATCTATGCTGACTTTAAATTCTTGGGCGTATTGTTTAGCCGCGGTTACATATTGGTTTCCCGGACCGAAAATTTTATAGACAGGTGAAATGGATTCTGTACCTACAGTCATCGCTGCGATGGCTTGAACACCTCCTACCTTGTATATATTTTTGATACCTATCGTTTTTGCTGCATATAAAATGGCCGGATGTATTTTGCCTTCTTTATTGGGAGGGGTGCATAATACAATTTCTTTACATTCTGCAATTCTAGCGGGTACTCCCAACATTAAAACGGTCGAAAAAAGCGGTGCAGACCCTCCGGGAATATATAATCCAACTTTTTCTATAGCTCTGGATTCCCTCCAACATTCGATACCGGGTTGTATTTCAATAATTTTCTTCTTTTCTTTTTGAGAAAGATGGAATTTTTCAATGTTGGATTTAGCTTGTAAGATGGCTTGTTTCAATTCATCGGAAACTAATGATTCCGCCTCAAAAAGTTCTTGTTTGGAAACAGTAAAGCTAGTTAAAGACACATCATCAAATTGAAGAGTATATTTTTTTAAGGCTGCGTCGCCTTCATTTTTTACATCGGTAAATACATTTTTTACGGTTTCATACAATGAAACTTTTTCATTTTCAGGTCTTTTGACTAAATGGTGCCAATCATTTACAGGAGGATATTTTATAATGTTCATTTTTGAGCTCTATTAATAGATAAAATGGTTGATTGTTAAGTAAACTGAATGGGTTATTCCTTTTATTATAAAAATTTAAAGAATCATTTTTTGAATAGGAATGACTAAAATTCCTTGCGCTCCAAATTCTTTTAATTGTTCAATGATGTCCCAAAACTTATCTTCTTTAATTACAGAATGTATGCTGCTCCATCCTTCTTTTGCCAGGGGTAAAATAGTAGGACTTTTGACTCCGGGTAATAAAGAAATAATATCTTTCAGGTTTTCATTAGGAGCATTCAACAAGATGTATTTATTTTCTCGTGAATATAGTACCGATTGTATCCTGAACAATAATTTATCTAGAATTTCTTGTTTGTCCTGAGAGAGTTTTTTTGATTTTATAAGGGCTGCTTCACTTTTAGTAACGGTTTCCACTTCTTTTAGTCCGTTCATGAGAAGTGTACTTCCGGTGCTGACAATATCGAAAATGCAATTAGCCAAACCTATTCCCGGTGCTATTTCAACGCTTCCGCCGATTTCTTCAATTTCAACCTTTACATTGTTTTTTTTGCAAAATTTCTTTAAAATTTTAGGATAACTAGTTGCAATTCTTTTATTGTTAAAATAAGCAATTCCGGTATATGTTTCTTCTTTCGGTATAGCTAAACACATTCGGCAATTCCCGAAACCTAATTTCTTTATGATTTCTACATTTCGGTCTTTTTCCCAAACTTCGTTTTCACCTAAGATTCCAATATCGGCTACATTTTGTTCTACATATTGTGGGATATCATCATCTCTAAGAAATAAGATTTCAATAGGAAAATTGGTAGATACAGTTTTCAATTTTTGATTACCATTTGGAATTTTTATTCCGCATTCACTCAATAATTCCAGTGATTTTTGACTTAGCCGTCCGTTTTTTTGGATAGCAATTTTCAGTTTACTCATTAGCCATAGTTTTTAAATTTTTTTCTATTGAAGTGATCCTAAAAAAAAACCGCCCGAAAACTCAGGCGGCTATTATTTATTTTGACATTTTGCATAACAAAATTACTTACCTCACCTGATTGTAAGTGTGTAAATAATGATGATGATGTATATATGTTTGAATCATTTTTGTTTATATTGATTGGTACAAATTTATAAAAAATATAATAAAGCACTAATAATAAATTACAATTATATTATCCTATATAAATGAAGGGTTTACTATATAAATTAATAACATAATCTTATATGTCTAGTAAATTTGTTTTATGACATCAATATCTAACTCATCATATTTGCCATCAATGAATTTTATAAAATCTTTAAATAGCTTGGTATTATTATGGATATTAATAGCCTCTTGGGATTTCCATACTTCAATTATAGAAAGTTTTGAAGGATCTTTTATGCTTTCGTGTAAATCGTAAGATATATTACCTTCTTCTTTGCGGGAGCCATCTGCTAAGGAATACACTATTTTTTTAACATCATCAAGATAGTCAGGTTTTACTTGTATGGTTGCAATTATTTTTAATTCTGACATGGTATAAATAATTTAATATGTCAAAAGTAATTAATATAATTAAAACCCTATATATGTTGTTTAAATAAATTTTAATAGTATGTAATGAATATGTTTTGATTAATGAAGTATTTTATATAACATTTCCATTAAGATATCTTTAGAAGTTGCATGAGATGAAACATCCACTCCCTTGGATTTCATGTCTGCATCTCGCAAATAAGCAATACATGCAGTAGTTTTTTTTAAAGAATAATTTTTAATGGCGGTTAAATACTCATTAGCAAAGAAAGGATTAATACGAAGTTCTTTAGCTATATTTTGAGGAGTTTTTATCGGTAAAGTGTGTACGATAAGAATATTGGAAAATAAACTTATTAATGTTCCAAAAGTCAAAACAATAGGATTTGCTTTTGGGTTTTTTTCAAAATAGTCTATTATTTTATAAGCCTGTTTCGTATTTTTCTCAACGATGGCCTTTCTTAATTCGAAATTGTTGTACTCTTTGCTGATTCCAATATTTCGTTCAATGATTTCAGGAGTTATCTTTTTGGAATTACCTACAATTAATTTAAGTTTTTGAATTTCATTATCAATACGGGAAAGTTCAGTGCCTAAAAATTCGGCAAGTAAAATCCTGGATTTTTCGTCAATTTCCAAACCGTTTGATTGACATAATGAACCGATCCAAGTGGGTACTTGGTTGTCATATAGCTTTTCGCTTGTAAAAATATATCCTTGTTTACTGAGTAATTTAGTCACCGACTTTCTTTTATCTAAAGATTTGTATTTATAATTGATGACTAATATAGTTGAAGGCTGAGGATTTTTTATATAATTATCAAAGGCTTCGGATTTGTCAAAAGGCAATCCCTTTGCTTCTTTAATTATTATAAGCTGTTTATCGGCTCCCATTGGAAATTGCTTTGCCAAAGATATAATTTGATCCAAATCAGATTCTGTACCGTAAATAATATTTTGGTTAAAAGCCTTTTCTTCTTCCTTTAGGACATTTTCTTCCAGTAATTCGGTAAGTTTATCGATGTAAAAAGGCTCATCACCCTGTAAAAAATATACAGGAAGAAACTTTTTATTTTTAATATCTTTGACTAAATTATTATATTCTTTCATAATTAGAATAATGGAGCTTCCGGTTTTAAATTTCCCCAAAAAATATAATTTTCAAATAAAGGAGGAAAAATCTCTTTGGTATATTTTTGACGAAGTTAGAAAAAAATGGTTAATTCTAACACCTGAAGAATGGGTAAGGCAACATATTATTTTTTATTTAAAAACCGAAAAAAAAATTCCTCAATCAGCATTTATAATCGAAAAAAAAATAAACCTCAATCAACAATCCAAACGTTTGGATATCTTACTGTATAAAAAATCAGAACCCAGATTATTGGTTGAATGTAAAGCTCCTGAAATACCTATTACTCAAACTACCTTTGAACAGGCCGCTCGATATAATACGCAAATTAAATCCAAATATATTTTATTAACCAATGGATTTAAACACTTGTATTTCAGTTACGACCCTGTTTATAATCAGTATAAAATTGTTGCCGATTTTGATTGGTCCTAATAATTTTAACAACTTTAAAACAAAAAAAATAATTAAATTAAAAAATTAGGAGCTTATTTATTTCTTTTCTTAGTTTCGGGTAGAAAAGATGCTACCAATCCCAATAAAGGCAAAAAGGAGCAAAGATAGTATACGTATTGAATACCCGTCTTATCGGCAATTTTACCTAGAATAGCAGAAGCTATTCCGGCTATTCCAAAAGCCAAACCAAAAAAAAGTCCACTTATAAGTCCCACCTTTCCGGGTACTAATTCTTGAGCATAGATGAGAATGGCCGAAAAGGCTGATGACAAAATCAATCCTATGAAAATACTTAAAATGCATGTCCAAGTAAGATTTGCATAAGGCATTAAGAGAGCAAAAGGAGCAGTTCCGAGAATGGAAATCCAAATTACATATTTTCGACCTATTCGATCACCTACAGGGCCGCCAATAATTGTACCTGCTGCAATAGCAAATAAAAAAGCGAAAAGATAGATTTGAGCTTCATCAATACTAACACCAAATTTATTAATAAGATAAAAAGTATAATAACTGGTAAGACTTGCCATATAAACATATTTTGAAAAAACCAGTAGTAATAAAATACCTATAGCTAAAACTACCTTAGGTCGAGGCAATGAAATATTATTTATGGAATTTTGATCTCCGATATTTTTTTCGGATTCTTTTTTGGTTTTTAAAAGAACTAAATTTTTTTTGTACCATTTGCTGATTACAAGCATTATTCCAATACCCAATAAAGCGATGATGGCTAGCCATCCCACATTTTTTTGTCCATAAGGAGTTATGATCCATAACGCAATTAAAGGACCTATGGAACTCCCGAAATTTCCGCCCACTTGAAAGATGGATTGAGCCAGACCGTGCTTACCTCCCGAAGCCAGATAGGCAAGACGAGAAGCTTCCGGATGAAATATGGACGATCCTAATCCTGTAAAAAAACAGCTACTAGCACATGAGTGAAATTAGTGGCAAGGGCCAGAGATATAACGCCCATCATGCTGAAAGTCATTCCAACGGGTAAAGAATAGGGTTGAGGGTGCTTGTCGGTAAAAATTCCGATTATGGGTTGGAATAAGGAGGAGGACATTTGATAAACAAGGGTTATCAAACCTATTTGAGTAAACGTTAGAGCCAATGAATTTTTTAAAAGCGGATATATGGCAGGTATAACCGATTGCAATGTGTCATTAAACATATGAGATAGTGCTAATAACGACAACAAGGTGAATGCAGTACCGGTTGGTTGAGATGATTTTTCCATAGTTACAGGTATGGTGAAAAAAATAACTGCAAATATATTACCAATTGTACGAATTGGAATAAATTTGGATTATAAAAAGTTGATAAACTAATTTTTACGATGATTATAAGTATCGAACTATGGTAATTCACTTAATGGGACAAAAATGAAAATGAAAACAATTAATTCAGAAAAATACATAAGTTCGATATGGAAAATAAATCAGGTTCATGGAAAAAAACAATAATAATCCTATTCTTAATTATCAGCGTTTTAGGGGTTGCAATATTTTATGTGTATTATTATGTACCTTATGGAGACAGCAGTGTAAAGTCCGGGCAATTAAATTATATCATGCATAAAGGGATTATTTTTAAAACTTATGAAGGAAAATTAATTCAAACCGGATTTAAATCAAGAACCACCGGAGGTATGCAATCCAATGAATTTGAATTTTCTGTGGATAATGAAGAATTGGCACATCAATTAATGAAGCTTACCGGAAAGGATGTTATCTTGCACTATAAAGAATATTTCGGAGCATTACCTTGGAGAGGATATACTAAATATATTGTTGACAGTATAATTTCTTCACAAAACCATGCGGAAACCATACCGTAAAAGTTGTGTTTAAATCTGTTTTTTCAAATAATCACATTATTTTTCGGATAAACCTTCAAAATGATTTAAGATTTTTTTAATTTAAATCCGGTATTTTTGCAGACTTAAATAATAAAATAATGCGATTTTATTCCTTACATGTACAAAAAGTGATACCGCTTACTTCTGGAAGTGTTCGATTAGATCTGTCAATTCCTGAAGAATTAAAATCTATATTCCGTTGGAAAGCGGGACAGTTTATTCGCTTTCAATTTGAGATCAATGGAGAAATCTTTGAAAGAGAATATTCGATATGCACTGCACCGTATGAAGGATATCTGTCTTTTGCTGTAAAAAAGGCTAAAAATGCATTTGTATCTGAATTTGTGCAAAACCATGTGAAGGAAGGAGATCTTGTATCGATTTCTGCTCCGATGGGAACTTTTGGAATTCCCTCGCGACCCAATGAAAAAAGAACTTTGGCAGCATTTGCCTCCGGTAGCGGTATAGCCCCGATTGTAAGCATTATCAAAGATACCTTATATCATGAGCCTAACGTTCAATTCTATCTTTTTTATGGTAATACAAATGAAAATGAAGCAATTTTTAAAGATGAATTGACTGAATTACAAAAACAAAATCCTACTAATTTTTTTCCTTATTTTTTTTATACCCGACAAGAAATGCAAGATAAATTTTTTGAGGGAAAATTGGATGCTCACAAAATTAAATTAATCATCAATCAAATTATGGATTGGGATGAATTGGACGAAGCGCTAATTTGCGGTCCAAAAGATATGATCGTTACCCTGGCTAATGCTATTTATGAGCAAGGTATCCCTAAAAAAAATATACATTACGAATTGTATGAGCCGGTTGAAAAAGTTTTTTTTGATGATAAAGTCAAACGTTCTACAGTAAAAGAAGTAAAAGTTACCTATACATTTCGGAAAATCACAAAAACGATGAATTGGATAAATAACGGTTCTTCCTTACTTACTGCTTTACTGGATAGTGGAGTAGAGGCTCCTTATTCTTGTAAAGGAGGAGTTTGTGGAGCATGTATTTGTACTAAAACTGAAGGGGAAGTATATTTAGATGAAAACTTAGTCTTAACAGAAAATGATCTAAACAAAGGTAAAATACTAACCTGTATGGCTCATCCTAAAACAAAAACATTAACCATTAATTTAGACGAAGCATAAAAATTTTTTAAAACATTCTTGTGTGTACTATATTAATTTTCATCTTTCTTAAACGATAGGAATAGAAGCAAAATACTATATGTTAAAGTAAAAATAAGTATATTTACCACAAGTCAACAGTAAAAAATTAAAGATTAAAAATATACTACCATTAAAAAATGAAAGAACTAGTTATTGTTTCTGCTGCGAGAACACCCATAGGAAGTTTTTTAGGCAGTCTATCAAGCCTTTCAGCGGTGCAATTAGGATCAGCAGCCATTGAAGGGGCACTGAATAAAATTAAATTGGAAAAAACTTTAATCAATGAGGTTTTTATGGGTAATGTTTTACAGGCCAATGTAGGACAGGCACCGGCTAAACAAGCTTCATTGGGAGCCGGAATACCGAATAACGTCCCTTGTACTACCATAAACAAAGTATGTGCTTCAGGAATGAAAGCGGTAATTATTGGCGCACAATCCATTCAAGCAGGAGATAATGAAATAGTAGTGGCAGGAGGAATGGAATCCATGTCGCAAGTACCTTATTATCTAACAAAAGGAAGAATTGGAAACAAGTTGGGAGATCAAAAGTTAGTTGATGGTTTACTAAAAGACGGGTTGATAAATGTATACGATCGCAATCACATGGGAATATGCGCAGATGCTTGTGCAGAAGAGTATAATATTTCCAGAGAAGAGCAAGATGCTTTCGCCATACAATCGTATACACGTTCGGAATTAGCATGGAAATCCGGTAAATTTAAAGATGAAGTTGTGCCTGTGACTGTTCCTCAGAGAAAAAAAGATCCCATAATCATTTCAGAAGATGAAGAATTTAAAAATGTAAATTTCGATAAGCTGAAACAATTATCCCCTGTTTTCCAGAAAGAAGGAACTGTAACTGCAGCCAATGCGTCCACTTTAAATGATGGAGCATCAGCACTAATACTAATGACAGCTGAGAAAGCTAAAGAATTAGGTTTACAACCGTTAGTAAAAATTATTTCCTATGCAGATGCTGCTTGTGAGCCTGAAAAATTCACCATAGCACCTTCCTTAGCTCTTCCCAAAGCCCTAAAAAAAGCAAATTTATCTTTAGATGATATTGATTTTTTTGAGTTCAATGAAGCATTTTCCGTAGTTGGATTAGCGAATGCTAAAATACTAAACATAGATAGTTCAAAAGTAAATCTAAATGGTGGCGCTGTTTCTTTAGGGCATCCTTTAGGTAATAGCGGTTCGAGAATTATAGTTACTTTAATCCATGTGTTAAAACAAAATAATGCAAAGTATGGAGCGGCAGCAATCTGTAATGGAGGAGGAGGAGCCAGTGCAATTATACTTGAAAATATATAAACTTTTATAAAATATAATAAAAAAGGCAGATTTGAAAAATCTGCCTTTTTTATTATCAATTCAATTAATAAGTTTGAAGAGTCTGTAAACTATTTAATATAATATAAATTTAAATTATATTAATATTCTAATAATATTTGGTTGATTTATATATATTTGTTATATAAACAAAAATTATATTTTGAATTAAATAATATTATAAATCATGAAGAATACATTAAATATTATCTTGCTTTCGTCTGCCTTTAACGGATTAACTCAAAGAGTCTGGCTTTCATTGAAAGAAGCAGGATATCAGGTTAGTTTTTTACTTTTTACCACAGAACAAGAGGTTATAGATTCAATCGAAACTGCCCATCCGGACCTTGTTATTTGTCCTTTTTTGAAAGATAGAGTGCCTGAGGTTCTTTGGAAAAATGAGACAAGACCTATCATAATTATCCATCCGGGTATTAGAGGAGATAGAGGAGCCTCTTCTTTAGACTGGGCAATTTTAAAAAATCTTGACACATGGGGAGTAACTGCATTACAAGCCGTAGAAGAAATGGACGCCGGACCTATTTGGGCAAGTTATGAATTTAAAAAACCTGCTTTAATAAGAAAATCAGAGCTTTATAACAATTTTGTAAGTGATGCCGCTATAAAATGTATTTTTGAGGTTATTGATAAATTTATAAATAAAGAAAAACCCATCCCGTTAGATTATAATAGCGAAAATGTAAAGGGAAGGCTAGAACCTAATATGAAACAATCGGATCGTCATTTTGAATGGACTAGTTCGGCAAAAGATATTTTAAATATAGTAAATTCAGCAGAAGGAATACCCGGTGTATTAGCAGAAATAGAAGGTGAAAAATTTTATATATATGATGCATATTTGGATCATCGTGAAGGTGAAGCGGGAAAACTTTTAGCCCGCCGTGAAGATGCAGTTTTAATTGGAACAGGAGAAAAAAGCCTATGGATTGGTTCGTTAAAAAGAGCAGCTAAAGACCAATTGCCCTTTAAACTACCGGCTGTACAAGTTTTAAAAGAAAAAGCAGAAAGTCTAAAAAATTTAACACTTTCATTGTACGATACGGTTTTATCTAAAGAGGAGTACAGTACAATACATTATTCCCAAAAAGGAAAAATAGGAGAGTTAACCTTTAATTTTTATAATGGTGCCATGAGTACCCAACAATGTGAAAGGATGATAAAAGCTATTCAATTTGCTAAAGAACAGGAAACGAATGTGTTGATAATTAAAGGAGGATACAATGCTTTTTCCAATGGTGTACACCTTAATACGATAGAAGCAGCAGAAAATCCGGCAGAAGAGGCCTGGAAAAATATACATGCTATAGACGATGTATGTTTAGAACTTTTAGATACGAAACAATGGGTAATTGCCGGTGTGACAGGTAGTGCCGGAGCGGGAGGAGTAATGTTAGCTTTAACAGCTGATTTTGTAGCTGCCAGAGATGGAATAATACTTAATCCTCATTATGCCACGATGGGATTATACGGTTCAGAATATTGGACATATACTTTGCCTAAACGGGTGGGAGAGCAACAAGCTAGAAAATTAACCGAAGAATGTTTACCCGTAAGTGTAACCCGGGCATTGGAAATCGGATTAATTGATTCTATAGGTCCCAGAGAAATAATCAATTTCAATGAATGGTTATGGGTAGAAGCTAAAAAAGCAGAAGAAGTAAATAAAAAAGCCTCGAAAAAACCTTTTAATCCGGAAAAAGCAGCCGAATGTAGAAAGAAAGAATTAGAAGAGATGAAAGAAGATATGCTTTACGACCGAAATTCTTTTTCTGTAAAAAGAAATTGTTTTGTACTTAAAAAAAGAGCTTGTAAGACTCCGGATCGATTGATCGCCAATTGGGCAAGAGTTAAACAAAATAAGGAATAATAAAAAAACCATCTCATTTGAGATGGTTTTTATTGAGGCTTCGAGCGGATTCGAACCGCTGTACAAGGTTTTGCAGACCTCTGCCTAGCCACTCGGCCACGAAGCCGTTTTGTTGGATTGCAAATCTACAATTTTTTTTGAATTAAAATTAAAATCTAATAAAATTTCTTTTTAAAAGTTACTTTTACCTGATCTAAATTTACATGTACAGGCGGGTTTACCTTTGCAACAGAGACTTTTACAGCTTTTACCTTTTTACATTGAAATTTTATTTCTCTTATAATTCGATAGGCAACATGTTCTAAAAGATTGGAGCGAACAGCCATCTGATCTTTAACTATTTGTGCAACAATTCCGTAATTAACAGTATCATTAAGCTCATCAGATCTTCCTGATTTTTCTAAGTTTAACCGTATTGTCACATTAACTATATAAAAGGAACCAATTTTAGCTTCTTCTTCTAAGCATCCATGATAGGCGTAAATTTTTATATTTTTTAATTTTATTTTTTGCATTTAAAATAGTTGTTTAGCAATTTTTCTTATATTTTCAGATCTTCCCATTGAATAAAAGTGAAGTACGGGTACTCCTTGCTTCATTAATTCCTTGCATTGATTAACCGTCCATTCTATACCCACCTCATACACTGCTTTGTTATCCTTACATTTTTCTACGGCCATAACTAATTCTTGAGGCATATCTATGTGAAAAATGTTTGGAAGAATAGTCAGATGTTTTTTTATAGATACAGGCTTTATGCCGGGTATGATCGGTACAGTAATTCCGATATTCCTACACTTCTTTACAAACTCAAAATATTTAGTATTATCATAAAACAGTTGAGTAACAATGTAATCAGCTCCGGCATCAATTTTTTGCTTTAAATAATTTAAATCCGTATCTAAATTAGGGCTTTCAAAATGTTTTTCAGGATATCCGGCTATGCCAATACAAAAATCAGTAGCTCCATGAGCGTATTCTTCATGAAGATATTTACCTGAATTCATGTTTTGAACTTGAGACACCAGTTCATTAGCATATGAATGTCCTTGAGAGTGTGGTTTAAATATACCCTCACTTTTAATGGGGTCTCCTCGTAGAACTAAAATATTATCAATACCTAGAAAATTAAAATCGATAAGAATATTTTCAGTTTCTTCTTTATTAAACCCACCACATATTAAATGAGGCACTGCGTCAACTTTATACTTTTGTTGAATTGCAGCACATATACCCACTGTACCGGGACGTTTTCTTGTAACAATTTTTTGTATCAATCCATTAGGTAACTCTCTATATTCGTATTCTTCTCTATGATAGGTTACATCAATGAAAGGAGGATTAAATTCCATTAAAGGATCAATATTGGAAAATATATTTTGTAAATCTTCTCCTTTTTTAGGCGGGAGTATTTCGAAGGAAAATAAAGTTTTTCCCTTTGCATTGGAAATATGTTCTGTAACTTTCATATTAATTATTTTTGTTCAAAACAGGCCATTTTATTGGGAGATGAAAAATATTTTTAGTTGTTATTATTATCATTTATAGTTTATTCATTATAATTATAAAGCACTTTCATTAAAAGAAAAGGGTAGTAAATCAGCACATTGGTTAAATTTAATTACTTTTCCTTTCAAACCGGTAAAAAGAAATTCAATAGGCATTTTTTGTCTGAATTCATATTCAATAAGTACTTGTCTACAGGCTCCGCAAGGAGAGACAGGAATGGAACTGTTATCATCTTTTCCGGCAACTACAGCCATTTTTATTATTTTAGCAGACGGATAATTTGCTATAGTATAAAAAATAGCGGTCCTTTCTGCACATAAACCACTGGGATAAGCGGCATTCTCTTGATTGTTACCTGTTAAGATTTTACCATTATCTAATAATAAGGCGGCTCCAACTTTAAAATTAGAATAATTGGCATAAGCAGAATTACGGGCTTCTTTAGCCTTATTAATTACTACTAAGTCTTGGTCGGAAAGATCTTCCCATTGGGAATACTCTTCATATTTTAGATCTAAGACTTTAATCATATTTAATACTTATTATATGCACCTAAGTTACTAATAAATTATAAAAATGGGTAAAATAATTACCATGTATAAAGTATTTGCTAAAACAAAAAACCTATAAAACAGATTTTTATAAGAAAGAAAAGATTTCTCTTTCTGCAAAATGAAAATGAGTTTCAATCGCTGCATTTTCGTCGCTGTCTGATCCATGAATAGCATTTCGTTGTGTGCTTTCCGCATATTTTTTTCGGATAGTACCTTCTTCTGCCTGATCGGGATTGGTAGCACCGATTAACTTTCTAAAATTTTCCACAGCATTTTCCTTTTTTAAAACAGCTGCAATTATAGGTCCGGAGGTCATAAAATTCACTAAGTCCTCAAAAAAAGGTTTGCCTTGATGTACTGAATAGAATCTTTGGGCATCTGCTAAGGTGAGGGAGGTTAGTTTTAAAGCAATGATACTAAAACCGGCTTCAGTAATATCTTTTAAAATAGTTCCCGTTAGACCTTTAGAAACAGCATCGGGTTTTATCATAGTAAGAGTAAAATTGGACATAAAAATATATATTTAAAAAAGTTAAGCTAAGTAATAATAAAATAAAGTTAAAAAAAAACACTCAATTCTTTACAGAATTGAGTGTTTTTTAATTAAATATTTTAATCTCTTAAGCCAATAATGATACCGGATTTTCAAGATACATTTTAAGAGTTTGTAAAAACTGAGCTCCGGTAGCACCATCTACTACACGGTGATCACATGCCAATGATATTTGCATTGTGTTACCAACCACAATTTGTCCGTTTTTCACTACCGGTTTTTGTATGATAGCTCCCACGGATAAAATACATGAATTCGGTTGATTAATAATTGAATTGAAAGATTCCACTCCAAACATTCCTAAGTTAGAAATAGTGAAAGTAGATCCGTCCATTTCATTAGCTTTTAATTTTTTATCTCTAGCTCTTCCGGCTAAGTCTTTTACTGCTGATGAAATTTGAGTTAAAGATAAGTAATCGGTGTTTTTAATTACCGGAACTACTAATCCATCTTCAACTGCTACTGCAACTCCTACATTAATGTTTCCGCGGTGGATAATTTTAGTATCGGACCAAGTACTGTTAATTTGCGGATGTTTTCTTAAAGCAATTGCAACGGCTTTAATTACAATATCGTTAAAAGATACTTTGGTATCAGGAAGGCTATTGATAGCTTTTCTAGCTTCCATAGCATTATCCATATTGATTTCAAATACCAAATTGTAATGAGGAGCAGTAAATAAACTGTGGCTAAGACTTTTAGCAATAGCATTTCTCATGGAAGAATTTGGTGTTTCAGTGTCTACACCCGGAGTTATTTGCGGAGCAACCGGCGTAGATTTAGCTGAAGAGGCAGAAGCTGTAGTTGTGGAAGCTGATGGAACAAAATTTTCAACATCTTTTCTAGTAATTCTTCCATTGTCTCCACTTCCTTTAATTTGATCTAGGCTAATTCCTTTTTCTTTAGCAATTTTCTTTGCTAAAGGAGAAGCAAATATTTTACCGTTGCCGGATGAAACTGTATTAGCTTCAGAAGAAGGTTTAGAGTCATTGGATGCGACAGCTGTCGGCTCAGAAGCAGCAGGTTTAGAAGTTGCAGTAGAAGCAGCAGTGCCTCCGGCAATAATTCCGCTAACATCCGTACCTGCAGGTCCTACGATAGCCAATAAAGATTCAATTGGAGCAGAATCTCCTTCTTTTACTCCTTGGTATAATAAAACTCCGCCGTTACCATCGTATTCAAAATCTTGAACCGCTTTATCTGTTTCTATTTCAGCAATAACATCGCCTTCTTTAATGGTATCACCAACCTTAACATTCCATTTAGAAACTTTACCTTCAGTCATGGTATCACTAAGTCTGGGAACTTTGATAATTTCCACATCTTTAGGGATTTCTACAGAAGCAGAAGGGGTAGAAGTTGTATTCGTATTGCTAGAGTCGTTATTAGTTGTTGGTTCAGAAGATGAAGAATTGCTGTTAGCACCTCCAATTAATGCGCTGATGTCTTCCCCTGCTTTTCCGACAATAGCTAACAGAGAATCCACCGGTGCAGCATCACCTTCTTTAACTCCTTGATATAAAAGGATACCATCATCACCATCATAATCAAAATCCTGAACAGCTTTATCTGTTTCAATTTCTGCTAAGATATCGCCTTCTTTTACAGGATCTCCTACTTTTAGGTTCCATTTAGATACTTTTCCCTCAGTCATGGTATCACTCAGACGAGGCATTTTTATAACTTCAGCCATAATTTGGTTTTGATTCGTGTTTTTATTGGTTTTCTAATTTATCTAAAAAAGGATAATTTGGCTCTGAGTATATATATTTATATAATACGTCATCATCAGCGTAAGGAGCATCTTCTGCAAACTTACCAACTTCATTCATTTCATCCTTTATTCTTTTATCTATTTCATCTAATTCTTCGATGCTTGCCCAATTATTAGATAAAATTTTATGTTTTACGAATAGAATCGGGTCTTCTTTTTTGTGTTCTTCCACCTCTTCTTTCGTTCTGTAAGGCTCAGCATCAGACATAGAGTGTCCTCTAAAACGATACGTTCTTGCTTCAAGGAACGTAGGACCATCTCCTCTTCTTGCTCTTTCAATAGCTTCGTAAGCTGCTTCTGCAACTGTCTCAGGATTCATTGCATCCACCGGAGCGCATGGCATTTCATACCCTAGTCCTAATTGGTAAATATCCAAATTATTAGTAGTTCTTTCAACTGATGTACCCATAGCATATTGATTGTTTTCACAAACAAATACTACCGGTAATTTCCAGTTCATAGCCATGTTGAAAGTTTCATGTAGAGTACCTTGTCTTACTGCACCGTCACCCATGTAGCAAATAGTAACCGCGTCGCGTTCAAAATATTTATCTGCGAAGGCTATACCGGCACCTAACGGGATATGACCACCTACAATACCATGTCCACCGTATACATTGTGCTCACGGCTGAAAAGGTGCATAGATCCACCCAATCCTTGAGATGAACCGGTGGCTTTACCGCATAATTCAGACATGGCTACTTTAGGATCCAGCCCCATGGCTAATGCATGAGCATGACAACGATAAGAGGTTATAATCTTGTCTTTGGTTATATCCATTGCATGAGTAAAACCTGCTGCAATTGCCTCTTGGCCATTATATAAATGCAAAAAACCTCTGATTTTATCTTTTAAATATAGAGAACGAGCTTTGTCCTCAAATCTTCTCCACATAGTCATATCCTCAAACCACTTGAGGTATACTTCTTTACTAAATTCTTTCATCCTTGTACAATTTGACACGCAAATTTACATCAAATACTATGAACTAACAAAATTTAGATTTTATAAGTTTAAATACTTATATCATGATTATTTATATTAAATTATTTATATAAGTAATTATTTATTTTTATTTAATGTTGATTTAATAATCGAGTATAATAATTTACTCATATTATTGTTTGTTTTATTTTTATTTGGTAGAAATATTATTTGTCTAATTTTTCAATTCATTAAATTTCATTTCGATATATATCTGATCATCTAAAAGAATTATTATAGAAGTTATAGTTATGAAAAAACTATTCATTAAATAAAATTTAATCATTTGATTAAATCAAAAATTTAAATATATTTGCATTAAAATATATTTAGTGGTATAAAAAATGCAATACGATTGCAATGAATAAGTTATAAAATTGGAAATGAAAATCAGGATATGGTCAGAGATGTGTCAACAGAGCAAAAAATTAAGGAGGCTGCAAAGCGCGTTTTTCAAAAAAAAGGTTTTGGTTTAACTCGTACCCGAGATATAGCAAAAGAGGCGGGTATCAATTTGGCTCTGCTAAATTATTATTACAGAAGTAAAGAAAATTTATTTGAAATAGTGATGCAGGAGAGCATAGAAGAAATGTTTTCTTATCTGGAACATATAATGAATAATAAGCAAACAACCTTGACCGAGAAAATAGATGCAGGAGTCTTAAGATATATAGAAGGAATGTCCAAAAATTCAAATTTGCCTCTTTTTTTATTCAGTGAATTACAGGCTAATCCTCAACATCTTTTTGATAGGGTTAAAATTCCCGAAGGTTTTATCCAAGATACTTATATGTTCAAACAGATCAATGAGCAAATAAATAAAGAAAAGTTGAATTTTACAGCTATACATTTTTTTATAAATCTAGTTTCCATGTCTATTTTTCCGATAATAGGGCAACCCTTTATAAAATATGTAACTAAAATGGATGAAAAAAGTTTTACAGATTTCATCGAACAACGAAAAACTTTAGTTCCAATCTGGTTAAAGTCAATGTTAAAGCTAGTATAATAATGAGATTATGAAAACTAAAACGTATATTTTTTTACAATTATGTTTACTTCCTTGTCTATTGTTTTCACAGTTATCGGTAATAAGCCTGGAAGAATGTCAGGAAAAAGCAAGAGAAAATTATCCGTTAATTAAACAGTACGATTTAATTTCTCTAGCCGAAGACTATACTTTGGATAATTTGGCAAAAAATTACTTACCGCAAATTTCTCTCGGTGGACAGGCTTCTTATCAAACTCAAGTAACTAAAATACCCATAAAAATTCCGGGTTACAATATTCCCGAAATGGACAAAGATCAATACAAAATAACTTTAGATGTTACACAATTGCTATGGGATGGAGGAGCAACGCGATCTCAAAAAAAAATTACCCAAGCGAATTCAGATTTTGAAAAGCAAAAGCTTGAAGTAAACTTATATACTGTAAGGGAAAAAATTAATCAATTGTATTTTGGAATTCTAACGATTGACAAGCAATTGAATCAATTGGATATTTTAAACTCCGATTTACAAACCAATTATAACCTGGTTAGTGCCATGCTAAAAAATGGCGTTGCCATGGTATCTGATTTAGATTTGGTTAAAGTGGAATTATTAAACACCGATCAAAAAAAAATTGAACTTACCACTTTACGAATGGCTTATATAAAAATGCTTTCTTTATTTATACATGAAGAAATAAGTCAAGGAGTTGAACTGAAACTTCCGGACAATAGTATCAATTTTGATCAAGAGATTTCTCGTCCCGAATTAAGGATGTATGATAAGCAAAATTTAGTATATGAAGCTAAAGAAAGTACAATAAAAGCTAAAAATATGCCTAAATTTTCACTTTTTGCTCAAGGAGGATATGGAAAACCCGGTTTAAATATGTTGAACTCAGATTTTAAAACGTACGCTATTGGCGGGGTGCGTTTAAGTTGGAATTTTGGAAACTTATACACAAAGAAAAACGAATATCGATTACTAAAAAACGATAGGAATTCACTTCAATCTCAAAAAGAAACCTTTTTATTTAACACCCATGTTCAGCTTACCCAAATTCAGAATGAAATAAATAAATATGAACAATTGATGGTAAAAGATGATGAAATTATTCGGTTGAGGAATAGTGTTAAAAAGGCCGGAGAGAGTAAGTATAAAAATGGAATTTACAATATGAATGATTTAATCGGAGATATTAATGCAGAAAATCAGGCACGAGTAACACAGTCTATACATGAAATGCAATATTTACAAAGTATCTATAATTATAAATATACACAAGGAAATTAGAACTATGAGACAGTTAATAATATTTACCCTGGGAACGTTTATGTTCCTGTTATCTTGTAATCGAAATAAATTTGAGCATGATGCGTCGGGAACGTTTGAAGCAACTGAAGTAATTGTTTCATCGGAAGCTAACGGTAAATTGGAATCTTTTCAATTAACGGAAGGAGATCAATTGGCCAAAGGACAATACGTTGGATATGTTGACAGCATTCAGCTGTATTTAAAGAAAAGACAATTATTAGCTACCAATAAAGCCATACAGGTTAAAAAACCGGACATATCCGTCCAAGTTTCTTCCATAAAAGAACAAATTGCGAAAGCTGAATTTGAAAAAAGAAGAATTCAAAGATTATTGGCAGATAATGCAGCTACTCAAAAACAACTGGATGATGCAAATTCACAAATTGAAGTTCTTAAAAAATCTTTAAATGCGCAAGTAAATTCACTTTCAACATCGGTTAACAGTCTCAATGAAGAAAGTAACACCAATACAGTTCAAGTATCCCAAATAGAAGATCAATTAAAAAAATGTAAAATTATTAATCCAATTCAGGGTACTGTTTTAAACAAATTTGTAGAAGAAAAAGAAGTTGTTACTCAAGGTAAAGCACTCTATAAAATTGCAGATACTAAAAATTTATTTTTACGAGCCTATATAGTTTCAGAACAATTAGAAAAAATTAAAATAGGACAGAAAGTAAAAGTGTTTATAAATATTTCTGAGGATAAACAAAAATCCTATCCGGGCACTATTACATGGATATCCGATAAAGCCGAGTTCACTCCAAAAACTATTCAGACCCAAGATGAGCGTCAAAATTTAGTGTATGCGGTAAAAATCGCAGTAACAAATACTGACGGGCTTATTAAAATAGGTATGTATGGTGATGTGGATTTCTGATAAGTTCTAAATTCATTTTCTAACAGTAAACAAGACTAAATTTTAGTGAAGATATAATAAAGATAATGAGTGTTATTTCCATACAAAATATTTCAAAAACCTATACGGGCAAAGTTCCGGTTGAAGCTTTACAAGATATATCTATTGAAATTAATAAAGGAGAATTATTTGGATTAATAGGTCCCGATGGAGCAGGAAAGACCACTCTATTTAGAATATTAACCACTTTGTTGGTGGCGGATAAAGGAGAGGCATTTGTAGATGGGTTTGATGTAAAGAAAAACTTTTTACAAATACGGGAAAGAGTCGGGTATATGCCCGGTAAATTTTCGCTTTATCAAGATTTAAGTATTGAAGAAAATCTTAATTTTTTTGCTCGAGTATTCAATACAACGGTAGAAAAAAATTATGATTTAATTAAAGATATATATGTTCAAATCGAACCCTTCAAGAAGAGAAGAGCAGGTAAACTTTCGGGAGGAATGAAACAAAAACTAGCCCTATGTTGTGCCTTAATACATAAGCCTTCGGTTTTATTTTTAGATGAGCCGACCACAGGAGTAGATCCCGTATCCAGGAAAGAATTTTGGGATATGTTAACCCGACTTAAACAACAGGGAATTACTATAATGGTTTCTACACCTTATATGGATGAAGCAAGTTTATGTGATAAGATTGCGCTAATTCAAGAAGGGAACATACTTTCTGTCAATACTCCTAAGCAGATTACGCAAGAATATCCGTATAAATTATATTCGGTGCGATCTGATAATAATTATAAACTTCTTCAGCAATTACGCAAACAAAAAGAAATAAACAGCTGTTATATATTCGGAGAATATTTGCACGTGACATTTAAAAATGAAAAGGTTACGATAGAGGGAGCTGAAGTAAAAGAAATTGAACCGGGAATCGAAGATTGTTTTATTTATTTAATGAATAAAAATGAAAACCATAGTAACGAAAGGGTTAACTAAAAAATTTGGCGATTTTATTGCAGTCAATCATATAAGCTTTGAAGTATCCAAAGGTGAAATTTTTGGTTTTTTGGGAGCAAACGGTGCTGGAAAAACAACAGCCATACGAATGCTATGTGGATTGTTATCTCCCACCTCAGGGGAAGGAATTGTTGCAGGATACGATATTTACAAAGAGTCGGATAAGATTAAAAAAAATATCGGATATATGAGCCAAAAATTTTCGTTATATGAAGATTTAACCATTAAAGAAAATATGCGATTATTTGGTGGTATTTATGGAATGAGCACTAAGGATATTAAAGTAAAAACGGAACAATGTTTAGAGGAACTTTCCTTAGAAACAGAAAGGGATGTTTTGGTTAAATCCTTACCCTTAGGAATTAAGCAAAAAGTTTCTTTTGCAGTGTCGACCTTTCATTCTCCTGAAATTGTTTTTTTGGATGAACCCACCGGAGGAGTAGACCCCATAGCAAGACGTACTTTTTGGGAAATGATTTATCAGGCTTCCAATAACGGGATAACCATTTTTGTTACAACTCATTATATGGATGAAGCAGAATATTGTAATCGGGTTTCAATTATGGTGGATGGTAAAATTGAAGCATTGGATACGCCTGCGGGACTTCGTCATAAATATCATGCGGAAACTATGGATGAAGTTTTTCAAATATTGGCAAGAGGAGCAAAAAGAGAATAGATTTTAACTAAATAAAGGAAAAAATAAGAATAGGGCATGAATCAATTTTTTAGTTTTATAAAGAAAGAAATCTTTCACATCACCCGTGATTTTAGAACTATGCTTATGCTTTTAATTATGCCTATAGCACTTCTTATGATATTTGGGTTTGCTATTACGACAGAAATTAAAAATACCTCTTTCATTGTATTAGATAATTCTAAAACCATCCAATCCATACAACTTATAGAACAAATAAATGCCAGTAAATATTTTGACCTTACAGGCTACCTGGACAAATTAGAACAGGTTGAACAACGTTTTCGCCTAGGAAAAGCTAAATTGGCGGTGGTTATTCCTCAAGGATTTGATAAAGACTTGTATCACCAAGGAACTAGTGAAGTTCAACTTATTGTAGATGCATCAGATCCTAATGAAGCATCTACCATAGTTAGCTACTTGCAACAAATTATATCGGAATATCAAAAACAACAAATGAATAAAGCGAGTTCAGGATCTTATGTAATTAAAAGTCAGGTTAAAATGCTTTATAATCCACAATTAAAAAGTGCGTATAATTTTGTGCCGGGAATTATGGGATTGGTTCTTATGTTAATTTGTTCAATGATGACATCTATTTCCATTGTAAAAGAAAAAGAACAAGGAACTATGGAGATATTATTAGTTTCTCCGCTAAAACCCATAAGCATTGTATTAGCGAAAGTGGTTCCTTATTTCCTGATCTCCATTATTGACGTTTTTTCTATATTAATTATATCTGTTACCATCTTGGAAGTGCCTATCGAAGGAAATTTACTTTTACTTCTTTTTCTATGTACAATTTTCATTCTATCCACCTTATCGTTAGGGATTTTAATTTCATCCATAACGGAAACCCAACAAGCTGCCATGTTAATTTCGGGTATGGGATTATTGCTTCCCACATTGTTGCTTTCAGGGTTAATATTTCCCGTAGAAAATATGCCCTTGCCGCTTAGAATAATATCAACCATTTTACCCGCTACCTGGTTTATTACTGCCGTTAAAGATGTAATGATTAAAGGGCTTGGTTTTTTTGCTATCTGGCAAGAGTGTCTGATACTTATTGGTATGACTCTTTTCTTATTAGTGGTAAGTATTAAAATGTTTAAAAACAGGTTATGAGAACATTAAAATTTTTATTAGAAAAAGAATTTCTTCAGATATTCAGGAATAAAACTATTTTGAGATTGGTATTTTTTATGCCTGTTTTTCAATTATTAGTATTGCCATGGGCAGCCACTTTTGAACAGAAAAATATCTTATTAAGCATAATAGATAACGATCACAGTTCGGCTTCCAGAGAATTGATACAAAAAGTAATTTCATCCGGATATTTTAAATTGGCCAATTATTCAACGTCTTATTCAGACGCATTAAAGGTCGTCGAAAAAAATGAAGCAGACTTGATTTTAGAAATTCCCCATAATTTTGAAAATAACTTTATAAGAGAAAAATCAACCGATGTTATGCTATCGGTAAATGCCATAAACGGACAAAAAGCAGGATTGGGATCTTCATATTTAGGACAAATCTTAGCAGCTTACAATCGGGAACTGGTTAGTCAGTCTCAAAGTTCGGGACAAATTATTGTTAAGCCCTATTATATGTATAATACAGAAATGAATTATCGAAATTTTATGGTGCCGGGTATTTTGGTTATGCTACTCAGTATTATAGGCGGGGCGCTTTCTTCCTTGAATATTGTTAAAGAAAAAGAAGCAGGAACCATTGAGCAAATCAATGTTACACCTATTCCAAAATATATTTTTATTATAGGAAAATTGATTCCTTTTTGGGTTATGGGAATGTTTATACTAACTGTTGGTATGCTAATAGCCTGGTTGGTATATGGGTTAGTTCCGGCCGGTCATGCCCTAATAATTTATATATTTTGTTTTTTCTACCTTATTGCATTTACCGGATTTGGGTTAATAATTTCAAATTTTTCATCTACGCAACAACAGGCCATGTTTGTGTTGTTTTTTATAATAATTATATTTTTCTTATTGGGCGGACTTTATACTCCGATAAGCAGTATGCCCAGATGGGCGCAAATCGTTACCATGTTTAATCCGGTACGTTATTTTATTGAAGTGATGAGGCTGGTTTATATGAAAGGAAGTACCTTGGCTGATATCTCTCATCAATTATATATAATTATTATCTTTGCTGTAGTGTTGAATGTAGGTGCAATTGTAAGCTACAAAAAAACAAATTGAGAGTCTGAAAGAGTTATTTAAAGGCATAGAACATGTTCTTTATAAGTTTCTTAAGCATTATTTTTGACATTAATAAATTAATGAAACAACATATACTTTAAACTAAAAGTAATGAAATCTAAAATCATAAATTCTTTTTTTTGGGGAAATTCGGTTGCTCTTTCCTGGTTGTGGGGATTAGGACTGTTTTTTTCCGTGCAAATAACTTATTTATTCGGTTTAACAGGTCTATTGGGTTTTGCTTTGTTAAACTCAATCGGATTATTTTTATTTGGTTACGGTACTCAAAAGATTGCCAATCGGGATAAAGGACAAGAATCATTAGAACGTTTTTATAAAAAATGGTATAAGCCGTTTCGCCTCAGTTTATATTTATATCAGTTATTGGCAATTACTTTAACCGTTTTTGCTACTGTAAAATATTTGTTTATTCCTTTGCTTACTTCTTATTGGCCGGGCTGGGATGATGGGGGAAGTATATTACAAATTTTTTCTTTATTACTTGTGGTTTCATTGGTTATTTCTGCTTCCTGTTTACTGGGTGAAGAATTTTCGATTAAATCTATTAAATACTGGCATCTATTAATTGGAGCAGTTTTATTAGTCATAATTGTTTCCTTATTATCTTATTTACAACCTAAAGAAATATACAATTATCAAGCATGGGTAAAAAGTGAAACTCAAAAACCTATTTTCATAGGCTATATGGTTGCCATTTTTGTTGGTTTTTTTGTAGGGCCTTGGCTGGATTTACAACAATGGCAGCGAGCTATACAAATGAGAAAAGAAGAAACCAATATATGTACCGGATATTTTTTCGGATCCGTTATATTTTTTTTCCTGCTTATTTTTCATGGATTAATGGCAAGTTTTGTTTTTAACAGTAATTGGTTTAATCCGAGTATGACATCGGTTGGATTGGGAGGTATAAAATACGGTCATGAGCAAATTGTAAATTATATGATCCACTTTCAATCTACACTTCCCGAATGGGTTCCGCTGTCCTATTATTTATTTATAGTATTCGCAGTATTAACAACTTTAGATAGCGGATATGTTTCTACTCGGTGGTTTGTGAAAGAAGTTTCCAAATCCAGTAATAGTCCTGTTTTGTCCATAATACCTAAAGGAATTGCAGATTCTCCCATCCCTACCTATATTTTGGCGGGTTTAATTACGATATTCTCTGTATTGGCAAATTTTGAATTGGAATATTTTATGGTATTTTATGCCACTTTTTTTGTGGCTTATGCCTCATTAGGTATAGCGCGTTGTTTTGTACCCAATTCACAGCATTCTTTACCTCAAGTGAAACTTTTTTCGATTGGAGCACTTTCATTAGTGGTATTTGCAGGAGGTTATTTTATGCAAATGGCCGTATTGATGATCATAGGCTCAATACTTCCAATACTCTATGTGTTTTGGTTGGTTTTAAATACTGATTTACTACGAGTCGTGAAAGAGAAAGTTGAAGAAGTGATAGATGCTGCGTCAGAAATTCCTGTATTAAAAAATTTATCTAAAGCAACTCATACAGCTATTAATGGGAAAACCTTGGAAGTTAGCACGGGAAGTCATTTTGAAGGTAAATGGTTTGTGCATTCCTTTATGGCAACCTATGCAGATACCAACTCAGTTGGAAATGTTTATTTTGGAGTTTATGCTCTTTGGGTTGGAAAGACGCGCGAATTATTTTTTAATTATGTATTACCCGATTTTAATTTAAAAGATACTACCTATTTAATATTAACACGATCTTTTGAACACAAATACATTACTGAAACTAGAGAATTCGAACGGATAAGCGTAAAAATACGAGCTTCGGAATATAATCGAAAGATTGCCACTTTGGAACATCAAGTTTTCGATTCCGCCGGAAATTTATTGGGTAAAGGAAAACAACAATTAATATTTGTTTCTCCTAAAGATTACCGTTTATTGGATATTCCTCCCGAAGTCATAAAAGCTTTTATGCCTTATATGTAATTTAATACTTCCAAGAATTTCTTAATTATTATAAGGTTGTGAATTATTTTAGTTCAAGCTTTAAAAGAATATAAAATTGATTACTTAAAAACAGTAGGACCTAAAAAAGCTGTAATAAAAAATGATTAATTAATATTTAAAAAAATTCACTCATTTTTATGCCGATCATACTTTTTTCGGTATTAACAATAATTTATCCTACATTCATTGAAAATGGATAATAATATTCAATATATTATAAATAATGAGACATTAATCGGTTGATTGTCAAAAACTAAATTTATATATTTAACGTTTTTGATAAATTTAAATAAAAAATAATAGGTTATAGCTTACTTATAACTTAGGCTTTCTGAACATTTTCTTCTTCCAACAACTTTTTTTCTGCTCCTTCAGGATCAAACTCTCCTTCCCATCGGGCAATTACAGCAGTAGCTAAACAATTTCCAATAACATTTACCGTAGCACGAGCCATATCCATTAACGTATCAATTCCTAATATCATTAAAATGGGCCATTCTTGCAGATTAAAAGTACTTGCCGTACCCATTAAGATAACTAAAGAAGCACGAGGTACTCCGGCTACACCTTTGCTGGTTACGATTAAGGTAAGTATCATAATTAATTGGGTAGTAAAGGATACATGAACCCCCGTTGCTTGTGCTACAAATATAATAGCTAAAGATAAATATAAAGTAGTTCCATCTAAATTAAAGCTATACCCGGTCGGCATTACAAAAGCAATCACTTTTCGAGGAACGCCGAGTCTTTCCATCGCAATCATGGCTTTGGGTAGAGCAGCTTCAGAACTAGCCGTTGAAAAAGCTAAAAATGCCACATCTTTGATTTCTTTAATGAATCGTTTTATAGGCATTTTTATAAGTAAAGCTATCGGAAGGAATACGATGAGAACAAATACGATGAGAGCACCATATAGAGTTAATAACAACTTAATAAGTGGGATTAAGGCATCCAGTCCCATATGTGCAATAGTATAAGCCATAGCGCCCAAGACACCGAAAGGAGCAAAATACATGATGATATTAGTAAATTTAAACATCGTATCGGCAAGACTGTCTGTAAAATTTACTAAATACATTCGCTTTTCTTTGGTTACCATTATAAGGGCTACTCCAAATAAGATACTAAATATGACGATTTGTAATACTTGCCCTTCTGCGACAGACTTTGCTATATTTTCAGGGAAAATATGCAGTATAATATCCTCCCAAGATTGAGATGCTACTTGTGGTAATTGTTCATGGGCTATATTTATTTTTTTCGTTCCTACTCCTGCTTGAGTGAGGTTGATGGCTGCTAATCCGATAAAAAGCGCAAAGGTAGTAACGATCTCAAAATAAACCAGAGATTTCCAACCCATTCTACCTACTTGTTTAATATCTGAATGACTGGCTATACCATGAACTAGGGTTGCAAATATCAAAGGCGCAATAATAGTTTTAATCAGCTTAAGAAATACTTTACTTAATATATCGAGTTTTCCGCTAACTCCCGGAAAATCATACCCTAAACAAGCACCAACTAGTAACGCTACAAAAATCCATATGGTTAAATTTTTCTTTTTAAATGCAAAGATGATTATTGAAATCATAAATAACCAACGACAAGCGAAAAAAAGATTTTCCGGAATAACTCCAAAAAAGTAGTTGATCAGGTACAGTGCGCCTGTAATAGTAATAAAAATAAAAGGGAGTATATTAAAAAAACGAGATATATTCATGTAAGTTTATGATTTTTTATAAAATTTTACGAAATTATTACCCATTTATAGATAATAATTTAACAAATATATTAAAATAAAATTTTTTATAAAAACTCTTACATGAATATTAGCATTTTATTTATCCTTTTTAACAATAAATTTATTACGTAAAATTTCTAAAATGGCAGGCAAAATAGATACTACAATAATTAAAATCATTAATAGAGGTAAATTATTTTTAACCCATCCAATGTTGCCTACAAAATATCCCAAGAATAAGAAAATAAACACCCATACAACGCCTCCTATAATATTATAGGAAATAAAGTATTTATAACTCATACGTCCCATTCCGGCAACAAAAGGAGCAAAGGTTCTAACAATAGGAACAAAACGAGCTAATATAATGGTTTTGCCTCCGTGTTTTTCATAAAATTCATGAGTCTTTTGAAGATAGCTTTGCTTAAATATTTTAGAATTGGGATTACTGAATAGTTTATGTCCAAAATATTTTCCTATCTCAAAATTAACCGTATCTCCAATAATAGCTCCAACCACAAATAATAGGGCTAATAAAAAGATGCTAAATTCATCACTGGAAGCAGCAAGAGCTCCAGCGGAAAATAATAAAGAATCACCGGGTAAGAAAGGAGTAATTACTAGTCCGGTTTCACAAAAAATGATTAAAAAAAGAATGGCATAAACCCAATTTCCGTAGTTGCGCATTAATTCATCTAAATGAACATTTATATGAAGAATAAAATCAACTAAATAGTGTAAAGTTTCCATGAATAATATTGATACTGGTTATTTTAATAAAAACTAATAAAAAATAGTAAAATTTTTAAATTAAGATTGCAAATATAGTAAAAACGATCAGGGAAGTTAAATGAAATAAAAAATAAAACACTTTACCATAATTCTTTTTTCGTAATGACAAAATGTCGTTAAAAAATATTATTTAATTCAAAAATAAGACAAAATGACATTATTTAAAAATTTGCTTTTTATCTAAAAGGTTTTGTTTTAATAAATTACAATTTTTTTTAAGTATTTGGTCTGTAATTTGAAAATCATAAAACATAAAAAATCTTAAAAAAATAAATAAAAGTTATGGCAGATTTAATTAAAAGCAACAACAAAAGTTTCGGAAATTTATTAGATGAATTTTTCTCAAATGCTCCTGCATGGAATAGAGCAGAAGTAAAATTTCCACCTGTAAATATTTCTGAAGATAAAGCCAATTTTGAAGTGGATTTATACGCTCCGGGATTGAAAAAAGAAGATTTTAAAGTTAATTTAGAAAAAGGATTACTAACGATTAGTTATGATAAAAAAGCTGAAACGCATAATAAAAAATCTCACAGAACTGAATATTACCAATCCAGTTTTAAACGTAGTTTTACTTTAGATGACAGTAATATAGATGCAGCCAAAATACATGCTACCTATCATGATGGAGTTTTAAAATTGGTTTTACCTAAGAAAGAACAAACAGAAATTGCACCTAAACAAATTGAAGTAAAATAAAATTTTACTTATATATTTACCTATCAATATTTATAGTTAGTTAAAGGGGTTAAAGTTTTTATGCTTTAGCTCCTTTTTTATGGGTTGTAGCGCGGAAATAAATCTATATAAACAAAACTCATAAAAACCCATTATTTGGTAAGAGGTATTATTCGAGGTGTATAGTTTGAAGCCAATTCACTAAAAAGCTTAATATGTTCAGGAGTCGTTCCACAACATCCACCCAAAATATTCACCAGCTGATTTTCCAAATATAATTGAACTTTTTCAGCCATCATTTCCGGCGTTTCATCATATCCGCCTAAAGGATTGGGTAATCCGGCATTAGGATAGGCGCTAAGGTAAAAAGGTGCTTTATTAGCCAATATTTCCAAATATTGAAAAAGTTGTTCAGCACCCAAAGCACAGTTTAATCCAATGGACAATAAAGGTAAATGTGATAAAGAAACTAAAAAGGCTTCCGTCGTTTGTCCGGATAATGTCCTTCCCGCCGCATCAGTAATTGTGCCTGAAGCCATTAGGGGAAGTTTTTTACCGGTTTTATCGAAAGCTTCCTCAATACCAAAAAAAGCAGCCTTAGCATTTAAAGTATCAAAGATAGTTTCAACTAAAAGAATATCCGCTCCGGCTTGAATAAGAGATACTGCTTGTTCTTTATAAATTTCCGCTAAATAATCAAAATCTACCTCACGGTAAGCAGGGTCATTAACATCAGGAGAAATAGAAGCGGTTTTTGAGGTCGGGCCCATGGAACCGGCAATAAAAAGAGGTTTTGTGCCATTTTTGTTCCAATATTCCTCTCGGGCCTGTTTAGCCACTTGAACAGAAGCAAAATTAAGCTCATGTACCCAATCCTGCATATCATAGTCAGTCATGGAAATTCGGTTCGAATTAAATGTATTCGTTTCGATAATATCAGCTCCTGCCTCAAAATATTCCAAATGAATATTTTTAATAATATCCGGTTGTGTAATGGACAACAAATCATTATTTCCCTTTAAATCTGTTTTCCAATCCCTAAATCTAGTGCCTCTATAATCTTCTTCATTTAATTTATAACGTTGAATCATGGTTCCCATGGCTCCGTCTAAGATTAGAATCTTATGTTTAATGAGTTCTTCTATTTTCATGTTACAAGTTACCTGCATACAAAAGTACATAAAACATTATAAGTTTCTTAAAATTAGAATTCTTATAAACGCTTTGTGTATACACTTGTAATTAAACAGATAAATACAATTGAATAAATAAAAAGGATCGAAATAAGAATATCAAGAGTAGTATATGAGCAAAAAAAACAGACTGAATTTAAATTCAGTCTGTTTTTTACTATTATATTTATTGAGCGATAAACTCTAAATTTATTTGCAATTTAACTTCATTGCTCACTACCAAACCTCCGGCTTCAGTCATTTGACTCCAGTTTAAACCGAAATCTTTACGATTTAATTTTCCTGTAAATTCAAATCCGGCTCGTTGATTATTCCATGGATCTTTGATGATTCCTCCAAAATCTGCATCTAAAGTAATTTCTTTACTTACGTCTCTGATAGTAAGGATGCCCGTGATTTTATTGTCTTTAACACCCGAATTACTTGTAAAAGTCAATTTAGGGTAGTGAGAAACGTCAAAGAAATCTTCTGATTTTAAATGTGTATCTCTATCAGCAATTTTTGTATTGATAGAATCTACATCGATGGAAAAATCAAATTTTGCATTTGAGAAATCATCACTTTCAGATTCTATGGAACCTTGAAATTTGGTAAATTCTCCGGTTACGGTTGATATTACCATGTGCTTTACTTTAAAGAAGATCTCGGAGTGAGCGGGATCAGTTAACCATTTTGTTTTCATGTTACCTTTTTTTATTAGTAATGAATAATCTTTTAACTATTGATACTTATAGATCAGATATATTTAAAACATATACTGTACCATATATAAATAAATGATAAGGATAATGGTTATTATTTTTTAATCGATTTCTTGAAAAGAAATTAGTAGAAATTTTTTATCATTTTTCCAAAGTAGTTGTTTAGGATGTAATAAATAAATAATTTAAGATTCCGAAAACATTTACAATGATAATAAGTGATTAGACCTTATTTTCTCTTTTGATTTTTTTTAAATTTTTCGGGGATGGGCACTATTTATTACTGATATTTTTTAAAAATAAGTAGGAGATCAAAGTAAAGAAAAATATTTTCCGGGTAGGGTTTCAATGATGTTTTTAAGTTCTAATTGTAACAAAATCGGCATGAGTTGAAACGTAGGTAAACTTAATTCTAAAGATAAGGCATCAATTTGCAATTTTCCTTTACGTTTTAACAATTCAATAATTTTTAATTCTTGATCTGTGAGATCAATCCATAATTCTTGTTGTAAATTTTTTATAGGAGCTTCTCCAAATAAGGATACCACATCTTCAGGTCGGGTGAGTATTTGTGCTTCTAAGTTTCTGATAAGCTGGTTGCATCCCTGGCTGCAAGCATCAGTAACTTTTCCGGGCAAAGCAAATACCTCACGATGATACGAATTAGCAAATTTTACAGTGGAAATGGCTCCGCCTCCGTATCCTGATTCTATAATGACCGTTACAGAAGACAACCCGGCAATGATACGGTTACGCTGTATAAAATTAGCTCTTTCGGGTTTAGTATTAGGTGCAAATTCACTAAGGATTCCTCCGTTTTGTACCATTCTTTCCGCTAATCCTTTGTGCTGTGGTGGATAAAGAGTAGATAGGCCGTGAGCAAGTACTCCCAGAGTGGGAATGGCAAGTTCATTAGCTTTCTTATGAGCGCATCCATCCACTCCTAAAGCCAATCCGCTGACAATATTGATTTTTTTGTTTTGAAAGCTTTCTACTAATTTTTTTGTAAAATTTTCGCCGTAAGAGGTCATTTTACGAGTCCCTACTATGCTTACTGCGGGTAGCTTCCAATTTATAACACCTTTATAATAGAGCATTACAGGAGCGTCCGAACATTCCTTTAATAAAGTAGGGTAGGAATCATCCCATAAATGCACTATTTGAATATTATTAGTAATGCAATATTCAAACTCTTTATAAGCTTGATCTAAAAGCGATTGATTACCTAAATGTTGAATGGTTTTATGACCTATATGATACACAGAAAGCAATTCTTGAGAAGTTGCAGACCAAACATTTTGTGCGCTTCCGAAATGGCTTATTAATTTCTTAATCGTCATATCGCCGATAAGAGGACATATTCGTAAGGCAATAAGATGTACAATTTCCTGATTCATTAGTAGATAGCTTTATCAATAGTCTTGATAAAGATAAAGAAAAAATATCGATGTAAAAGAATTTATGGAAAATGTGACGGCTATATTTTTATAAATTAAATTAAAAATTCAACCTTATCATCAGATTTTAGTAATAATAAAAATTTACACAATCAGGTAAACCATCAATTCAAATAGGAATTAAATTGCTTGATCAGCAAGGAGGTCGTCAAATATTTGGTTCAATTCTTCTAATGTTAGAGCTGAAAGCAATTGAGTTTTATAGATTTTAAAATTAGGAATTCCCCTAAAATAATTAGAATAATGTTGACGCATTTCTAAAAGGCCGGTGCGTTCACCTTTCCATTCCACTGACCATGTAGCATGATTTTTAACAGCTTCAATACGTTGTTGCAAATCGGGCGGTGGAAGCTCTTCTCCGTTTTTCAGATAATGTTTAATTTGGCTGAATATCCAAGGATTTCCAATAGCAGCTCTTCCAATCATGATACCGTCAACTCCATAGGTCTCTTTATATTCCTTCGCTTTTTTAGCAGAGTTGATATCACCATTGCCAAAAATAGGAATTTTAATTCTTGGATTATTTTTAACCCGCGCAATATGAGACCAATCGGAGTGCCCTTTATACATTTGAGATCGTGTTCGTGCATGAATAGTCAGTGCTTGTATTCCTTCGTCTTGCAAACGTTCAGCAATTTCATCAATAGTAATGGAAGATTCATCCCAACCTAAACGGGTTTTTACGGTTACCGGAAGATGAGTACTTCGTACAACAGCTCGAGTTAAACGAACCATCAAATCAATGTCTTTCAGCACTCCCGCACCTGCTCCTTTGCAGGCAACTTTTTTAACCGGACACCCAAAATTAATGTCAACTAAATCAGGTTGTACAGTTTCAACTATTTTGGAAGATAGAGACATAGCCTCTTCGTCTCCGCCAAATATTTGTATTCCTATAGGACGTTCGTAATCGAATATATCAAGCTTTTTCTTACTTTTTATGGCATCTCGTATCAGACCCTCTGAGGAAATAAATTCGGAATACATGAGATCTGCTCCATGCATTTTACACAAACGACGGAAGGGTGGGTCGCTAACATCTTCCATAGGTGCCAAAATAAAGGGAAAGTCTGGTAATTCTATGTTTCCTATTTTAACCAATTATTTAAAATTTTTGCAAAGATATAATCTGCCATTTAAAATACCTAAGGTCTGTAAAAAATACAAGGGTATGAAAAGATTATCGGGTTGAAAATTAAAAATTTATATCCCAAATACCTACAGTTCTTTCCAATCTTACTAGTGCAGAACAGAAATTATATAAGGTTTGATAATAATTTTCCTGTACATCATTATACGTTCTTTGTGCGTCTAAGACTTCAAGAAGAGACGTATTACCTCTTTTATAGGAGTAAATTTTACCTTCAAGAATGGCCTTGGACTCGGAAAGCAAACCATTGGAAAACTGCTGCATTTGTTTTTTGGTATTTACATAATTTTGATACGCCTGAGTAACTTCTGTTTGAATTTGAAGTTCTACTTGCTTATATTCTAAATCTGCTTGTTGAATGGTATAATGTGCTGTTTGCACTTCCCCTTTTCGGTTGTTTAAAAAACGAAGAGGTATGGAAAGTCCGGCTGTTACACCCGTATGATACGGAGAAGGCGCTTCTTCATTGGTAGCTTTTCCGTTAAATTGCATTCCGGCATTAATTCCTAAATCCATTACCCGATTGGCTTTCGCTAACTTCAGCATTTTTTGTGAAACTTCTTTATTTTGTAAAGCAGCTTGTAGATCGGCACGATTATTTTGTGCGGTTGTTATCAAATCAGCTAAATCAAAATCTCTGTTAAAGTCGGTAAAATTGCTGTTAGCCGTATATAAAGTATCTTTTTGAGATTTACCCATTACTAAATTTAAGGCATATAAAGAGTTTTTCCATTCCGACTCGGCTTTAAAGACTTCATTGAGCATAAATTGAGCTTCCAACTTACTTTGTTTAGAATCTGTTAGAGTAATATCTCCTAATTTATATCGAATGCTGTCGGATGCGGCTAAATTGGATAACGTTTTATAAGAATTGAGTTGTACATCCAACAGGTTTTTATTTTGAATACATTCCAAAAACTGCAAAGAAGCATCCGCATATAAATTTCGCAAATAATCTTGTAACAAATAGCGATTTAAATCAACTTGACTTTTAGCTAAGTCGATACGGGCTTTTCGTTTTCCTCCCAGCTCTATAGTCCATCCTAAGCCGGTTTCCAAATTGTTACCCATATGTTTTTGGTTGCTGTTTCCTTCTATGTTCCATTCCACATCAGGAATAATTTTCGCATTTTCAACCTCTGCTTCAGCGAGATTTACCGTATATTTTTGTGCAGCATATTCCAAATTGTTATTCTTAACCTGCTGAATAAAATCAATATAGTTCAGTTGTTTTTTAGCAAAGGTGGTATCGACAACTTGAGCCGGTACTATTAACGGTATAAACAGGAGGCAGATGAATATCGATAGAATCGTATACTTTGATTTCATAAATTTCAGATTTTAAATTTCTTCTGTTTGTTCATCTTTTCCCCATTTGTTTTCAATAATATAATATAGAGCCGGTAAGGCAAACAGGGTAATAACAGTTGAAAATAATAGTCCATAAACAATTACGGTAGCCAAAGGTCGTTGTACATCCGAACCAATACCCGTAGCTAAAGAAGCCGGGAGCAAACCTAAAATAGCCACTGTTGCGGTCATTAGTACCGGTCTGAATCGATCTTTTGCACCCAATAGTACCGCCCGGAGAAGTGTTTGTCCTTGTTTTCGTAAAAAGTTTATATGCGAAATCATAATTACGCCATTTTGTATAGCTACTCCCGATAAAGCAATAAATCCAACTGCTGAAGAAACATTTAAAGTCATGCCCCTTACATTTAATGCTAACATTCCGCCAAATAAAGCCAAAGGAACAATGCTCATCAGCAAACCGGCTTGTCTGAAATTTCCGAAGGCACTATATAATAAGATAAACATAATTCCCAAAGACAAAGGAATGATAAAGGCCAAACGAGCATAAGCCCTGTTTTGGTTCTCAAATTGCCCTCCCCATTTGATATGGTATTTTTCGTGATTATATTTTACTTCTTTTTCTATTTTATGTTGTGCTTCTACTAAGAATTTACCTAAGTCTCGATCTCGCAAATTAATTTTTACCGTTAAATGCCTTTTATTCATTTCTCTCGTAATGGTACTTTCTCCGGTACTTAACTTGATATCGCAAACTTGTGATAGTGGTATTTTGGCTCCTGTTTCAGAAGTAAGCATCAAATTTGAAATTTTATCAGGCGTATTTCTGCTGTTTTCATCGTAACGACAGATAATATCGTAAACTTTATTTCCTATAAAAATTTGAGAAATGGCTTTCCCGCCAATGGCTACTTCAATAAGTTCTGCAACATCTGCTACATTTAAACCATATTGAGCAATTTTGTCCCTGTTTGCAATTATTTGAAGTTGAGGTAGGGGCGGTTCTTGATCGATAGCTAAATCTACTGCTCCTTTAACAGTTTTTAAAGTTTTCATAACATCCTCGGCAATTCTTCGGGTTTCCCCGAAATCATCTCCGTAAATTTTTACTACCAGCTCACTATGAGCTCCGGATATTTTATCCATTACCCCATCAATCATAGGTTGAGAAAACCCGACGGTAAAACCGGGAAGTTTTGAATATTCTTTTTCAAGTTCAGCAATAAGGTCGTATTTGGTTTTTCCTTTTTTCCATTCCTTGTAAGGCTTTAATCCAATAGAAACCTCAAAATGAGATGCCGTCCATGGGTCGGTACCGTCGTCATTTCTACCGGCTTGTACCGTGATATAAGTTACTTCATCATATTTCATGGTACGTGCGCGTAGCGTGTCACTTAATTCTTTAGACTTTTCAACGGAAATACCGGGCGGCAGTTGAACTTGAAGCCATATAGACCCCTCATCCAAAGGAGGCAGAAAATCTTTTCCAACATAAAAAGCCAGTAGAAAAGTAACTCCCAGTAAAATACCTAAAGGAAGAAATATTTTTTTCGGAGCTTTCATAATCCTTTGTATGTTTATAAAATAGCGATCGGTCAGCTTTTCCAGCCATTTATTATGATAGAGTTTTTGGGGTTTTTTGTATATAAAATAGGCCAATCCGGGAATCAATAATAAGGCAACGAGCAGGGCACCAAATAAAGCATAGCTGACTGTAAAAGCCATCGGAGTAAATAATTTTTTTTCAACTCTTTCGAAGGCAAAAAGAGGCAGATAAGCAGTTATAATGATGATGGTAGAAAATAAAATAGGTTTTGCAACCTCGGCAGCCCTTTGTGCAATCGTTTTTTCTTGCAATTCTTCATTAGGTTCTTCTTCTCGTTTCCGCAATATGGTTTCCATCATAACGATGGCACCGTCTACAATGATGCCGAAATCTATAGCTCCCAAAGAAAGCAAATTTGCCGGAATATGTGTGAAGTACATCAAGATGAAAGCAATAAGAAGGGAAAGAGGAATGGTTACGGCAACCAATAAAGCACCTCTCCAACTTCCTAAAAAAACAATTAGTACGACAATAACCAATGACATCCCTTCAAACAGGGTGTGCGAAACAGTATTCAAGGTGGTGTTCACCAATTCGGTTCTGTCTAAAAACGGATGTATTTTTACGCCTTCCGGTAAGATTTGAGTATTCAAATCGTTTACTGCTTCATGAACTCCTTCTAAAACCTTAGATGGATTTTGTCCTTTTAATAAAAGTACGATTCCTTCAATACTCTCAGAATAGTTTCTTTTTTTATCTGTATAACCTAAAATTCCTTTTCGTTCAATGTTTCCGTATTTAAGCTTTCCTATGTCATTTAATAAAATAGGAACTCCATTTTCCGATTTGACTACTATTTTACCGATATCTTCCAGGTTTTTAACTAATCCGATTCCACGAATAACATATCCTAAATCTCCATGAGGCAAAATACTTCCACCTGCATTAACATTGTTATTTTCAATGGTTTTAATGACTTCTCCTAACGATAATTGATACTGATCGAGTTTTTTGGGATCCAGCTCAATTTGAAACTGGGTAGTAATTCCGCCGAAATTTGTTACATCGGCAACTCCTGCTACTTGCTTAATTCGTGGAATAATTACGAAATTTTGCAGATCGGTCAATTCGCGTAAATCGTGCGTTTTACTTTCAATAATGTATCGATAAATTTCTCCAATAGGTGAAGTTAATGGGTCTAATTCGGGAGTTGCTTCATAAGGTAATTCTACATCATTTAATCGTTCTTGTATTCTCATCCTCGCCCAATAATCATCTACACCGTCTTCAAAAACGATGGTAATAATGGAAAGTCCGAAGGTGCTTTTACTGCGCATTACATGCATTCCCGGAAGACCGTTTAGGGCCCGTTCCACCGGAATAGTTATTTGTTGTTCTATTTCTTCCGCCGCTAATCCGGGAACTTGGGTAACCACTTGAGACGTTACATCGGCAATATCCGGATAGGCTTCAATGGAAAGGTGCTTCCAGGAATAATACCCGAATAGGGCAAGCATAACAAAAAGGGCAACCAGTACCCAACGTTTGTGTATAGTTGTTTGAATAAGTTTATTCATGTTTTTCTTTTTGTTTTATTGGGCTTCCAGTAAATATATTCCTCCTTCGGTCACTATATTTTCTCCTGCTTTAATTCCCTTTTTTATTTCGGTTTTGTCTTTTGAAATATCTTTGGTTTCAACCTTTTTCTTGATGAATTTATTTTTATCTACTTGTACAAATACAAATTGATCATCGTTTACTTGATAGATTGCTCGGGTAGGAACTGTTAAAGTTTCTTCCGGTTCATTTTTAAAATGAACGTTTACATACATTCCCGGTTTCAGGGCTCTGTCCGAATTGTCGCATTCAACCAAAACTTCAACACTTCGGGTGTCTTCATCCACCATTTCATTGACGTGGAATATTTTGCCGGTTATATTTTTATCGGGAAAAGCGTCTGCCTGTATGGTAACTTCTTTTAGTTTATTAATGAATCCTAAGTCTTTTTCTTTTATTTGTCCGGCAATCCATACTTTATTTAATTCTGCTATGGTGGCTATAGGTTCAGCTTCTTCTTTGATATATTGACCGATAACTATTTTGCTGGTAATAATTTCCCCTTTGATTGGAGAGGTAACAACTAAGGGTTGACCTAATTTTAAACTGCCGGGATTTATATTAAAAACTTTTAAAGCAGCTTTTGCATTTTCAAGTGCGGATCTTTTGGTTTCGTAATCGGTTTTAGCTTCTTCTACCACTCGTTGTATTCCTACTCCATGCTCTAATAGGTCTTTTTGTCTTTTAAGATTTAAATTTGATAAGGAATATTCTTGTTGCGCTTCAAAATAATCTTTTTGAGCGTTGAAATATTCGGGAGAGCTGATGGCGAAAAGAGGAGAACCCACCTCTACCTTTTGTCCCAGCTTTACAAAGGATTGAGTAATTCTGCCTGCAAACGGAGGTACTATTTCCGCATAACCGGTTGGTATGGCTCTGACGACTCCTACGGTTGCTAAGTCGGGGCTTAACCATTCACTTTTTACGGGTTCTATTTTTAAGTGATTATTTATGTTAGAATTATCCGGTAAAATAATTGTGTTTCCACTAACAGTAAATTCCGGTCTTTCTTCTTCTGTATTTTGTTTATGGCATGAAAAAGTTATAAAGCATAATCCTAAAATTAGTAAGTTGATGTTTCGGATTTTTATAGTTTTCATATTTTCCGCCTTTTTTAAAAATTCTTAATTTTTTTTGTATACAAAAATAAGGTAACTAATTGTTAATGAATATTAAAAAAGATTTAAAAAAAAATTAGAATTTTATTAGAAAAGAATGCAATACAAAGGTTATAATAGAATGATAAGGGTAGTACCTTGATGCAATTGACTGGTTACGTTGATAGTTCCGGAATGCAGTTCAATAATTTTTTTAGTAAGAGAAAGGCCGATTCCGTTTCCGTAGGTAAAGCTTTTATTTTTTCCTCTGTAAAAAGGAGTGAAAATTTTGGTGATATCTTCCGTTGGAATTCCAATACCACGGTCTGAAAATTTCAGTTGAAGTTTTGAATTACTAGTTGAAATGGATATATGGCACAGGTGATCTTCGGAAAACTTACATCCGTTTTCAATAAGATTGATAAAGGCTACTTTTAACAAATATTCGTTGCCCATTAGTACTGTTTCATTATCGAGAATGAAATCATCTTCAAAAGATAATTTTGTTTGATAGGCAGCATTTGCTTGTTGTATTTGACTGCAGGCATCTATAAGGATTTCATCGATCCTTGTTGGCTTAAATGTTATTTTAGAGGGATCATAACTGGCTTTTGCCAGATCAAGCAAATTATTAGATAATTTAGTGATTTTTTTAGCATCTGATAAGGCGTTTTTCAAAATCCTTTGATATTCTTCCGATGTTTTTTGATGATGTAAAGAAAGTTCCAGTTCAGCAATAATGGCTGCTAACGGGGTTCGTAATTCATGGGAAATATTGGAAACAAAATGTTTTTGCGTTTCAAAAGAATTTTCCAACCGATTCAGCATTTGATTAAATGTAATTGCCAATTCGGAAAGCTCATCCTTTTCAGGTTTGGTTTTCAATCTAACCGTTAAATGATTGGCTGATATTTTTTTCATTTCCGTGGTTAGATTTTTAATCGGTTGGAATACTTTTTTAGAAAAATAATATCCGACAAGGATGATAAAAAGTATGGAAAATATAAAGATAATACATGAATTTCTCAATAAGGACTTGAGTTCATTGTATCCGTATTGGTCATAGGCAGCCGCAGTGATTATGTATTTATTGTTATTATAGGAATAGATAAGTCCTATTACTTGCCAGTCGCCCTGATGAAATTTGATCTCTCCTTTGGAATAAATTTCATGAATCATTTCAGGAGTTTCTTTCACAAAATCAATATCTACCGCATCATGATAGAGAAGATGAAATTCTTTATCATATACAGCTACTTCAACTTCTTGAATTGTTTGATAATTGTTATGATAAATTTGTTGAAGGGTTTGTGAGGGTACTTTCGCTTTAAAATAAAGATTTGCTTTGGTTATGGCTTCTTTTTTTAATAAAGAATAAAATTCATTGTCTCTGTTTTGTTTGGCTGAAATATAAATAATAGTGGCAAATATCAGCAATATGGATGCTGTAATCAAAGAAAATAATAGGGTGATCTGAGTACGAATTTTCATGTATCGGATTTTAATATAAATCCCATACCGGAGCGAGTATGAATAAGTTTTTTTTCAAAATCTTTATCTACTTTTTTTCGTAAGTAGTTAATATACACATCTATAAAATTAGTTCCCGTATCAAAATGAGTGTTCCATACTTTTTCGGCAATTTCCGTTCTGGAAATAATTCTGCCTTGATTTTGCAATAAAAATTCCAGGAGTTTAAATTCTTTTAGGGTAAGATTTAATTCTTTATTGCTTCTTTTCACAATTTTCGTCTGCAAATTCATTTCCAGATCACAAAATTTTAAGATAAATCCTAATTTATTTTTGGATGATCTTTTTAACAGAGCTTTTATTCTTGCTTTCAATTCTCTCATTTCAAAAGGCTTGACTAGATAATCGTCTGCTCCGGCATCAAAACCGTCAATTTTATCGTCGGTAGTTCCCAATGCGGTTAACATGATAACGGGAAGTTCCGGTTTTAACATTCTTATTTCTTTACAAAGAGCTATTCCATTAATTTCAGGCAATATAATATCCGTAATTATCAGGTCAAAATCATGGCTGAGAAACAAATCTTTTGCCGATAAACCGTCATAAGCTAAGGTTGCAGTAAATCCTTGTTCCTTAAGACCCTTTTTTATCAGTTCCGAAACTCTTAAATCGTCTTCAACTAATAGAATATTCATAATTGCAAATGTACCTTTTCTTTTTATATTAGATAAGGAATTATTGGCTTAGTAATGTTCTCTATAAAGAAAAGTAGTATCTTAGTTTAGCTTTTATAAATATTTAATTTATTCCTTTTAAAAACAAGAATAAAAGTGAGATAGTAAGATTCTTAGGCTAAATTAGGTTTAAGCCAATATTGTGCGTCTTCAAGTTTTATTTCTTTACGTTTAGCATAATCTTTAACTTGTTCTTGCGTAATTTTCCCTAATCCGAAATAGTTAGATTGTGGATTTGCAAAATAATATCCCGAAATTGAAGAAGCCGGATACATTGCAAGACTCTCAGTCAATTGTACTCCAATATGATCCGTAACATCCAACAATTCCCAAATAGTGAGCTTTTCTAAATGATCCGGACAAGCAGGATAACCGGGAGCGGGACGTATGCCTTGATATTTTTCTTTAAATAGTGATTGATTATCCAAGATTTCATCGGGAGCATATCCCCAAATTTCTTTTCTTACCTTATGATGCATGTATTCAGCCAAGGCTTCCACAAATCTATCCGAAACAGCTTTTATCATAATAGCCGAATAATCGTCATGGTTTGTTTCGTAATGTTTGGCCAAGGCTTCTGCTCCAAAAATAGAAACAGCGAAACATCCTATATAGTCGTGTAAATTTTCTTTGTTTTTAGGTAAAATAAAGTCGGATAGGGCTAAGTTTGGTTTTCCTTCTGACTTTACAGATTGCTGCCGTAAGGTTCGAAATGTATGAATTAGTTTATTGTCATTCGAGTAAATTTCAATATCGTCTTGTTCATTGGAATTGGCTTTAAATAATCCAATTACGGCTTTGGGTTGCAATAGTTTTTCAGCAATTACTTTTTCAATCATTTGTAACGCATCATGATATAATTTTGTGGCTTCTTCGCCGGTTACTTCATCTGAAAGCAAGTCGGGATATTTTCCTGTCAGTTGCCAAGTTCTAAAGAAAGGTTGCCAATCGATATATTCCGTTAGATCTTCCAGGTGTATGGAAGAAAATACCTGTACACCTAGCTGTTTGGGTTTACAGGGAATGTATTGATTCCAATCAATAGTTAGTTTATTTTTACGAGCTTGTTCTAGCGTAAGATATTCTTTTTCAGTACTTCTATTTAAATAGCCTTCTCTTAAATGGGCATATTCTTCTGATATTTTTTTCTTAAAATCCTCGCTTTGTGAAGAGAGTAAAGAAGATGCAACGGTAACAGATTTAGAGGCATCTAAGACATGAACAACCGTATGACTATATTTAGGGGCAATTTTTAAGGCGGTATGGATTTTTGAAGTAGTAGCTCCTCCAATCATGACCGGAAATGAAAGATTTCTTCTTTCGAGTTCTTCAACCACGTGGATCATTTCATCTAAAGAAGGAGTAATTAAACCACTAAGTCCAATCAAATCCACCTTCTCACGGATGGCGGTTTCGATAATTGTTTCCTTAGGAACCATAACTCCTAAATCTATAATTTCATAGTTATTACAAGCCAATACGACTCCGACTATATTTTTACCGATATCATGAACATCACCTTTAACGGTAGCCATTAGTATTTTACCGTTAGATTGAGATTCTCCGTTTTTTTCTGCTTCAATGAAAGGTTGCAAGTATGCAACGGCCTTTTTCATTACTCGAGCAGTTTTAACCACTTGAGGAAGAAACATTTTACCCGCTCCAAATAACTCGCCAACCGTATTCATTCCATCCATTAAAGGGCCTTCAATTACATCCAAAGGTTTATTGGCTTGTAAACGGGCTTCTTCAACATCTTGTTCAATGTAGTCCGCATTGCCCTTTATCAAAGCAAATTCCAATCTTTTTTCAATCGGCCACGACCTCCATTCTTCTATTTTTTGCTCTTTTGTATCCTTATTTTCAACAATAGTTTCTGCATATTCTATAAGCCTTTCGGTAGCTTCTTTATCTCTATCAAATAAGACGTCTTCAATTTTTTTAAGCAATTGCGGTTCAATATCTTGATATATGGCCAGTTGGGTGGGATTGACAATTCCCATATCCAATCCGTATTGGATGGCATGATATAGAAATGCAGCATTAATCGATTCCCGAACTTTATTATTTCCTCTAAACGAAAAGGATACATTACTTACTCCTCCCGAAACGAAACACCCCGGAAGATTTTCTTTCACCCATTGAGTTCCTTCAAAAAAATCTAGTGCATTTCTTCGGTGTTCTTTCATTCCGGTACCTACCGGGAAAATATTGAGGTCGAAGATGATATCAGAAGGGTTAATTTTTAATTGATGAACCAAAATATCATAGGAGCGTTGGGATATAATTTTTCGTTTTTCCAAATTATCGGCTTGTCCTTCTTCATCAAATGCCATAACAATCATAGCCGCTCCGTATCGTTTGATAATTTTGGCTTTTTTTATAAATTCTTCTTCTCCTTCTTTTAGGCTGATGGAATTAACTATTCCTTTTCCTTGAATGTTTTTTAATCCGGCTTCAATGACTTCCCAATTTGAAGAATCGATAACGATAGGAACTCGTGCTATATCGGGTTCAGAAGCAATCAAACGTAAAAAGGTAGTCATAGCTTTCACGCCGTCAATTAAGCCTTCATCCATGCAAATATCAATGATCTGAGCTCCTCCTTCCACTTGATCTCGGGCAATTGAAAGAGCTTCATCGAATTTTTCATTTTTTATCAGATTTAAAAATTTACGCGATCCGGTAACATTGGTCCTTTCACCGATGTTTATAAAATTGCTTCCAGGGTAAACAGTAAAAACTTCTAATCCTGATAATTTTAATGTATTCTGCATGGGGTAATTCAAAGAATTAACAAAGTTACGATTTTTGTAACTTATCTTGTTGAATGTTTTATGCTATTCGTTATTACTTATTTTATGAAGAAAACATTGTTTAATTTAATGTATGTTATTCTTGTAAATCTTATTTTTTATTAAAAAATCAATAAAGTTTCTTTAAGTCCACTGAATGTGAGTTTCCATAGAAAATTAAAAAATGATTTGTCTTTACTTCTTTCTACTTTTTTAATTTTCGACATTTTTAGGGAGTCTTTTGAATTTTTTATTAAGGCAAGATTTGCAAGAGAAGAAAGGAATTTTTTTTCTCTTTCACCATCCTTTTTATATAGGGTAATTTTTAAATTTTTATAATTCATACCGAATGTACCGTTTCCAACTGTATTATCGCCATCAAAATTAAATGAAACTTTTTGGATGTTTCCATTTGCCGATATATGTAAATAAGGTTTTATAAATGGATTCAATTTTTCGGCAGGAAGTCCGTATAAATTTCCTTTAACGGTAAAATTATCCGATTTATTTAATGTATTAAATTTCCAACTGGCAGATAGTTTTCCGGATTTCATGAAAGTACTTTTAAAATCTATGACTACATCGGGTAAATGAGAAACATCATATCCACCGGAAATATTTTTAATTTTTGCATTGATATTGGTAAAGAAAATTTTTCCAATATTGTTAGTAAGGGATTCTTCTTCATACGTTAAGGAAGAATTATAAAAATGGACTTCTTTAATATTTAACTTAAATTTTAATTTTCTAAGTTTTTCGCTGAAAAAAGGTTTGTAAACTGGTTTGTAAACATTGTCAGGAATGTCGTATTGATGGATAGTGGTTTGCATATTTTCAACGATGACTTTAGGAGCAATAAAATCTATTTGATTATCTAATGAACCCCAATTTAATTTGGGTATTGCAATTTTGGAAAGATTCACCGTATAAGCATCAATACCCTTTTTTTTCATAAAATTCAATTGACTTTTTTTGGGCCGTATATTTATAGTGTTTGCATATAGGGAAGTATGGGAAAGTAACAGATGGTTCATTTGTAACGTATGAGATCCCATATCATGGTAAATATTTTTACCTGTTATATTGAATTTTGAAAAAGAAAAAGGGAAACCGAAGGTATGGGTATCGGATGAGTCTTTTACCTTAATGTCGTATAGTGAAAGCTTTAAATCTTTTATTGATGTAGTGAGTGTTGTATTAGCCGCATTATATTGATGGATGGAGGATTTGCCGATTAAAAATGTATCTAAACGAATTTCTGTATCCAGGTCATACGTGTTGAAATGTATATTTTTTGATTTGACTTTAACTTTTGGATTTTGAAATATTGAAGCTTTCATTTCATTTATAATCAGAGAAGAAGCTTGTAAACTGAATTTATTGTTATTCAAATCCCACTTTATCTTCGGGAGTAGTATATGATCCATATGGATTTTATAGAGGTTCTTGTTTACTTTTTGTGCTGCAAATTTTTGTGGAGATATAGTAGGAATAATGTTTAAATTCTTTGCTTCAAATTTATTATCAGATAAAATCATTTTATCTATTTTGAAATTATAAAATTTAAATCCTGTATAAAATATATGGTTTGCTTCCAATTGAAAATTTGAGTAGGAGAAAGGAATATATTTTTTTGTATTAGTAAATATCGTATTGATATTAATATCATGAATCGAATAATTAATGTTTCCCATTTCCAATAATGAGTTATTAGCCGGATTGAAGTATTGAATATGTGAATTAGCTATGATAAAATTTTTTATTTCAAGAACATCGTCGAATAAATAGGTAAATTTACCTGAATTGTTTTTAGCTGATTTAGTTTCATAAGGTTGTTTTATAATTAAAGAATTATCATATAATTTTAAACGTTCCAGGGTGATTTTATCATTAACCTTGTTGATTATTTTTAGAATTTCGATATTAACATTATTGCTTGTTAAATGATTATTGAAATTTAATTTCGATTTAATTATTTGGATGGTATCAATACTCAAATTAAAAGGAATTATTCGGTCTATATGCTCCGTAATGTTTTTAGGTTTTGAATTTTTTTCAATGATTGCAATATTAGTAGAATCAACTTCAATTTTAGAGGTTTTAAGATAAAAGTAACCGTTTTTATCATATCCCCAATCTAAATTTTTGACCTTTGCGGTTGGGACCTCTATAGAAAGTAAGGTTTTTTGAAAATAATTTCCGGTTTTAAAATTCTCTTCGGATATATTCGGATATAAAAGTATTTGATTGGTTTCAAGAAATCCGTTGGTAAACTTAAACTTTTTTAATTGTAAATGATGAATTTCATCGAGCTGATAAAATATATCTGACACATCCAATTTTACTTTATCGTAAGTAAGCGGTATACGTTTTTCATTATCCACCATATCCCATAATACCCCGGAAAGGTGAAGGTTTAGATTTCGTAAAGAAGCTCTTTTAGCTCCGTATGCCTTGTCGTAAAGAGCTAAATTTCCTTTATTAATTTCAAATTTTCCAATTTGAATTGAATTTCCCAGCTTGTATTTTACTAAATCATTTTTGTGATTTAATGAATCGGCATATTGTTTACAAATGATATCCGGTTGGTCAATTTCGATAAGATCTGCAGCTAAATCTTTAAATAATAAAAATCGTATAAATTTTACCCCGTGTATTACTATTTTTTTTACTTTGATGGTATAAATGCCCTTTTTGTTGGACTTGGGAGCAATATTGATATCACTTATGTTCATTTCTCCCTGGAGGAGCGAATACGTAACATCAGAATAATTAAATTTATATGGTGTATCATTTCTTTTAGAAATGAAATCAGGTAAACTGTTTTTAATCCAACTATTAATTCCGAAGTTAAATACACCCCCCAGAATAAAGAGAAAAATTAATCCTAATGAAATTTTTTTCCATTTCATACAATTGGATTCTTTTTTATCAAATATATATAAAAAATAAATCCAAGAATAATAAAATAAAAATAAAAGTGAATTATTGGGTTGGAAAAGTAAATGATAAGAGAATTTTAATTTTGAAAAAATTTAAATCCTAGATAATATTTTATCCAATATTACTATCTTTAACCCATTAATAATTAAAAAGATGATCTATGAAAAAAATTTTATTAGTTTTATGGGTAAGTGTTCTTACTTTACAAAATTTTAATGCGCAAAATTCAAAAGCAGTTTGGGAGAAAAAATTAGATGAGGGAAATCTTTGTTATCCTGGCATTAATGATATGGCCAAAACCCGATCTAGGGGAGTTGCGCTAATTGGAGATTGTTCATTAAGATTAGGGATATTATCTAAAATATTTTTTCTAAACCCAAACGGTGAATTAATCAAGGAAAATTTCTTAGATACTGATTTAAATGGTGGAATCAGAATAGCTAATAAGATAATTCCCAATTCTGACGGTTATGTTATTTTTGGTATAGATGAAAAGAAATTTTCAGATAAATCAAAAAATAAATTGGATAATTTATGGATGATGCAGACCGATTGCAATGGTGGTGTAATAGAAACAAAAATTATTTGGAGTAAGAAATCTTTTGATAAGAATAATAGTGGATATGGAACGATTGAAATTCTATCCGTTAAAACAATTAGTGACGGCTACTTACTTACAGCAAAAATATACGATAAAAACAATCAATTTGTTAAAGTTGTTTACAAACTTGATAAGAATGGTCAAGTTTTATGGGAAGTTAATTTTGATGAAAAGTTAAGTTTTGAAAATCTTGAGGTTTTAAAAGAAACAGTTCATAACGAGTACTGTATAATAGGGTATATTAAAGAAAGTTATAGATCATCCAATAAAAATTTTTATGTCAAGTTAGACAAGGAAGGAAAGATTTTGACTCAACATGAAATAGTTGAGTTGGGTGATTTTAAAATGAAACCCATCACAAATAATAAAAATAAGCTCTTATTTTCAGTTAAAAATGAAGAAAATAAATTTATGGTAGTTGAGCTAAATGAAGATGGAAAAGTGATATCTAAGATTATCTATGATATGGTTATGGAAAATGATTCCACTTGGATGGAAACTGATGATGATTGCTATCTTATTGGAGGAAATGAATTTGTTAAAATAAATAAAAAAGGAGAAATCTTATGGAAAGAAAAAGTAAATAATAATTACGGTTATAATAATCTATTTAATTTAGGAAATAATGAATATATAGCTTTTAATAATTTTAATATTTTAAAACTTAAGGATCAGCAGCCATTCTTAGGAATAGATGATGTTTCTGAAAAAAGAGAGAACGTATTTTTATATCCTAATCCGGTTGAGAGCTATTTATATATAAATGTTCCAAAAGGAGAAAAAATCAAAAAAATATTGGTAACCGATATTAGTGGGAAAAAGGTGTTTGAACACAATACATATCAGGATAAATTAGATGTTTCAATGTGTCTGCCTGGTGTATACTTTTTAAAAATTGAAACCGAATATAAAGTATATGTTCAAAAAATACTTAAAAAGTAAAAAATTATTTTTTATTTAATAATTCACCAAATAATAGAGACAATGAAAAATATAATTATACTACTAAGCATACTATTTTTTACAGTTATATATGCGCAAAACCCTAAGATTAATACCTTAAATACTTTTGAAGGTTCGAATCAAGTAAAAACTATTATAAAGAATACGAAAGGCAATTATGTGCTGTTAGAAAATACATGGTATTTTGAGCCTGAATTTGAAGATGTTTATTCCATAATAATAAAGGAATTAACTGATGAAGGCAAGGTTATATGGTCAAGAAAATTAGAAAAGGTAAATACAAGTGAAAAAGGTATTTTTTTAATAGAGAATGATAAAGGGTATTCAATTTTTACTGAGGATGGTCAATTGATCAAAATTGATAATTCAGGAATTATTTATTTTAGAAAGAAAACAGGTATTATAATGCCTCGAAATATATTGGCATCAAGTAAAGGAGGTTTTTTTCTTTCAAACACTTTTAATAAAAAAGAGGATATATGGATATATAAGTTAAATTCAGAAGGTGAAATAGAATGGGAAATAACTAAAGATCAGTATAAGGCAGTATATGTTTCAATAAGACAAAAATCTTTAAACGGAAATTATTTGGCGTTAGTAAAAAAGAAAGATAAATCAGATGCTTCAAATTTCTATATAATGGAATTTACTGATTATGGTGAAATAATATCAGAAAAACAAATACCTAATCATATCATTTATCAATCTAATAAAAATCTAGATTTTTATCAAGACAGGTCCGGTAATTATTTAGTTTTCAGTACAGAAGATACTTCTGATCATGAAGTCAAATATAATTTAAGTTCAGAAGATATCAGATTAGTGAAATTAGATAAAGATTTTAATGTAATATTTAATAAATTATATGGTTTTGCAATAGGTAATGACTTTTATTCAACCTATTTAGGAAAAATTATTGAATCGGAAGAAGGAGGATATCTTTTTATCTGTGAGGAGAAATTTAATACAACAACTTATTTTGATAGTAGTATATTTAAGATTGATGAGAATGGAAATGTACAATGGTATGAATCTTTTCATCTTAATAAGGCTAATTTTATTGATTCTTTAATTCCAATGGGTAAAAATACCTATATGGTATCTATATACTCAGAGTTTAATCCAATGAATTATTTTTCAGAAACAAATATTTTTAAAATTACAGATAATTTAAATTCTAAATTTAATCCGTTGTTGTGTCCGGCAGAAGATTAAAGATTAAAAAAAGTGATTTAAAATTTTATTAATTATAAAGCTAGATTATTTGAAAAATAATCTAGTTTTTTTATGAAATATAAAAATTAAAGAAAAATTTATTATTCCAAACAACATAGTTTCCATTTGTTCATAGTCGGATAATACTTTTTTATAATAAATATTAAAATCCCGTAGAGTATTTTATCCAAGATTACTACTTTTATGCACTAAAAAATAAAAGTGATTTATGAAAAAAATTTTACTAGTTCTATGGGCAAGTGTTCTTACCTTGCAAGAAAGCAATGCGCAAAGTGCAGAGGTACTTTGGGAAAATAATTTAAACTATTCTATTGCTGATGTCGCTAAAACATTATCCGGGTATGCTTTAGCTGTTAATGAAGAAATATACTTTTATGGAAGGAATAGAACAAGTTCAAAGTTAATTTTTACTGATATAGATGGAAAAGTTGGTAAAGAAATGCATTTAAGTGAAGATATTTATGGAGTAGACAGAGAAGTATATCGGTTAATGGGAGAAAAAGACGGTTATATTATTTTTGGAATAGACAAATATGATTATTTTGATTTTCCTAAAAAAGGAGAAAATGGTGTATGGATAATGAAAACCGATTGTAACGGATATGAGATTTCAACAAAATTTATAGATTTTAATCAGAGATTGGATAGAAGAAATAAATTAATTTCTTACAGTTTCAAAGATTTGCAAATTATGTCTGTACTACCAGTTAGTGATGGTTATCTTATTACGGTAAAAAAAACAGACCCACACATAGATAAATATGAAGGAATAATAATTAAAGTTAATAAATCCGGAGAAGAACAATGGCGTACTATTTTAGATAAATCATTGGGTGGGTATTGTATAGCTATTAGGGAAGATCTCGATCAAAACTATATTTTTATAACACAATATGAGGAATATATGTCAGGCAAATTCGGTAGTTCCTATTTATTGAAGGTAAATAAAGACGGCATTAACATTGAAAATAAAGAAATCAAGGAAATGTATAATGCTTTATCTGAAATAAATTATGTAAGAAATAAAAGTAAAAAATTATTATATTCCTATAAAATTGCAAATAATAAGTTGAATATAATTGAAATAAATGAAGAGGGGGAAAAGATTTCTAATTTAACTTTTATTGGTGAAAATAACGATAAATCGATTTTAAATTCACTTGAAACAGCAGACGGTTTTTATTTATTGTCGGAAAACACAACTTTAACTAAAATTAATAAGCAAAAGAAAATTATTTGGAAAAAAACTTTTACTAATGATGATAATAATACAATTTCATTCATCAAAGATTTGGGAAGTAATGAATATATATTAGTAAATAAATATAAAATTAGTAAAATAAAAGATAGTAAATTTTTAGGAATTGAAAATCAGACTAATAAAGAAGAGCAAATTATTTTATATCCAAATCCGGTAGATGCTTATCTAAATATAAAAATACCTACTGATCAAAAAGTAAAGAAAATATTTATTACAGATATCACAGGAAAAATTATTTTACAAGAATACAAATATCTGGATAAAATAGATATGTCTATGTTTATACCGGGAATTTATATACTAAAAATAGAGAGTGAGTCAGAAGTATATGTTCAAAAAATACTTAAAAACTAAGTAAAAATATTTTTAGTTAATTAATTCATAAACATAATAAATAGATAATGAAAAATATAATTATATTAATAGGAATTTTGATTTATGCAACCCTGTCTGCACAAGATCCAACTGTGGAATTGAAAAAAACTTTAAATACTTATCAAATGTCATCTATGATAAAAACTAAGGATGGAAATTTTATGTTTACAGGCTATTCTAAAGATTTATATCTGAAAGATTCTTTGACTGGGGTTATTTTCATGCCATGTAAAGCAGTTTATATAACGAAATTAGATAAAGAAGGTGATCTTTTATGGACAAAATTTTTATCAGATGGAAAGTCTGAACAATCCGGACAATTCATTGCGGAAGGTGAATCAGGTTTTTTAATTCTGATCAATGGATCCCAATTGATTAAAGTTGACTATTTTGGAAACAAAATTTGGGAAAAAAATGTGGGTGAAGTATCAAAATTAATATCATCAGACGATGGAGGTTATATAGTCAGTGGAAGTTTTGAAGGGGGTAAAGTATGGCTTTATAAATTGTCAGATGCAGGAGAAATCCAATGGAAGATTTCTCAAGATCAATATAAAATAAAAAATATAACTAATCTCATAAGGACAATTGATAATCAATTTATTTTGTTAGATAACAGAAAAGATGATAAGGGAAATAATAAATTTTACCTCGTTAAATTTAAAGATGGAGGTAGTATAACATGGGAAAAAGAACTATCTCCCGAGATTTTTTCAAAGTCAAGATATAATCAGATACTTATTCAGGATAAATTTGGAAATTATATTATAGCAAGTGATGAAACATATGAAACAAGTTCTGATTATAGAATAACTAAATGGGATGAACAAGGGAATTTAGTTTTTAGTAAGATATATGGATTAATGAAAGGAGATTACTATTCTAAATCAATAAAGTTGTATGAAATAGTAAATACACTTATTGAAGCAGAAAATGGAGGATATATTATTGGAGGAAAATTTTTTAAAATCGGAACTAGAGGTTTAAGCTATGGATACTTATTTAGAATTGATGATCAAGGTAGATTTTTATGGAGTACGCAATTAGACATAGATAAATTTACAAGTTTAGATATATTAAAACCTATTGAAAAAAATAAATTTTTAATAGGAATAAATAATAATCATTCAAAAAGTCAAGAGAATATATCAATACTTACGATAACAGATAATTTTGATGCTAAATACGATCCAATGCTTTGTCCATTAGTCGAATAATTATTTAATCGGCATTTGATAGTCTAAAAAAATTAAAACATATGTAAACTAGATTATTTTTTGAATAATCTAGTTTTTTTTGTGAAATATAAGAAATACATTTGCAGCAAATTTTGCACTAAAAATGAGGGCAGCAAGGTATATATTATTACGCTTACCAAGAAAGTCAAAAGCACTGGTTGGAAAATATGGAAAAGGATCCTTTTTTAAAGGATCATTGAGCGCAATTATTTCATCCATGACCTATGGATTAATTCCTTTATTTAGCATTCCTTTAATGAAAAAAGGATTGAATTTTGATACGGTGTTGTTTTATCGATTTTTATTGGCATGTATTGCTGTCGCAATACTGATGAAAATAAAAAAAGTACATTTTTCAGTTTCCTTGAAAGAATTTAAAGCATTAACAGTTCTAAGTTTACTTTGCAATACTTGTTCACTCTTTTTCTTTCTATCCTATACGTATTTAGGAGGAGGAGTTACCACTACCGTCCATTTTTTATATCCTGTTTTTGTTACCATCATTATGGGAATCTTTTTTCGTGAAAAAATTTCCGTTAAAGGTTTTATATCAATACTATTGGCTGTTGTTGGTGTTGCCCTTTTATCTTTGGGGGAAGGAATAGGTCACATCAATTTCAAAGGAATTGTGTTTGCTCTTTCAGCAGCAATATTTTATGCATTTTTTCTGGTATTATCCGTTAAATCAACCGTAAAAGATATGCCGGTGCTTAGATATACCTTTTATATTCAAGTTATTGGCGTGGTTTATCTTCTTATATTCTGTTTATTGACTGGTTCTTTTCAATGGTTTCCGGTAAAAGATACTTCATGTGTTCTAAATATAACATTATTAGCTTTAATTCCCACCATAGTATCAATTATAACTTTAGTTGAGGCGGTTAGAAGAATAGGATCTACTCTTACCTCAGTTTTAGGCGCATTTGAGCCCATTACCGCTGTTATTATAGGAGTAGTAGTGTTTTCAGAACCCTTTTCCTCAATGATGTTAGTTGGTATTCTCCTCATAATAATGGGTGTTTTTGGGATTATAGTATCTCAAAAAAAGTAATGATATGATTTAATTTATTCTTACTATATTAAACAATACAAGTAGCAGCATCAATTTAATTTATCACTTATCTGTTAAATTTAATAAAAAATCTATTTTCTGTAATCATCATATAAAAGAATCCAATCGGAATGTTTAAAATAATCCCAGCTTACATCTGCTAAATCAATTTTTGGGTCAATAAACCTCTTATAGGGATGAGCATTTACGGATACTTGAGTATCGGCATAAATTTCTACATCTTTATGACGCAATTTGAAATCCTCTTTTATATATTGAGCCGCTTGCCATATAAAGTCAGGGTAACAATTGATTCTAAGTATTTGTTTATCAGTAAATATATCCTGCATACGAAACGGCAGAATTTTTTTAGTTTTTTTATCAATAACAGTAAAATGTGTTGACCCATTACGCTGTCTCAGCATCATTCTCCAACTTAACCGATGCCCCTCTTCAGTCCAAAATACATTTCCTTTAATGAAATAATGACGTATAGGTAAAATCAGTTGAATAGTGAAATAAATTACTAAGAGAAAATACACCGTTTTTTTATTAGAGTAATCATATTTATTTTCTTCGAAAGAAAGATTTGGGCGCTTTTTGAAAAATATTTTACGGATGGTTTCCGGAGGATAGAAAAAAATGGTAAAGCTTAAGGCAAAATAGGGGAAAATTCCTACGTTCAGAATAAACGAATTAGCAAGATGAAAAATTAAACAGGCAATAAAAGCTAACGTTCGGGTTTTTTTCCAAAGCATTAAAGGAACAACCAATCCGTCAAATAAAATTCCAAGATAAGCTATAGAAATATAAAACCATTTTTGGGTGAAAAATGTGCCGATCAAAGGGATATTAGTTTTATTGGAATATAATAAACGCGTAAAAGTTCCATCTAACCAATCAGGATAAAGTTTAGCAACACACGCAAAAAAATATAAAATGGATATTTGAAATAATAAAACGAATGAGCACCATTGAGGCATGGTCAAAGATCTTATATTTTTATTTCTTCTTGAGTCCAAAGAATAATAAGCATTCGCAGGTAAAAAGAGCATAATAATACATATTAGAATTAAAAAATAATAATGATTATTATAAGCTGTTTTTTGCATTAAATATTGAGCCGTCCATAATATAGTAAAACATAAAAGACTTAAACGATATCTATAACCTACCATAACCAAAAGTCCCAATATACCTAAACAAATAAAATAAAGATACATACCATATCCCGGTAGAGGGTGGAGCCATGTAAAACCAATAAACGGGAAAAAGACTTTAGGAGTAATTAAATTGATGTTTACCCAACCTGTTAAAATTGCTCCCCAAGTTTCCGCCAATAGCAAAAATCCAAATAGTATACGGAATACAATCAATGGTGAATTATCTATTTTGCGAAATAAACTTTGTCTTGATAGTACCATGCTATATTTATTTGTTATACAATAAAGATAATAAATAAAAAATAATTCAAAATAAATGATTTCGGGTAAATTGAATAATGATATAAGTTCTATTGCTGAATGGATTCTTAAAATAAGAAAAACATATTTAGGATTAATTCCCTTTGAATTTCCAAATATTGATGATCAAGTAAGACTATTAGTACAAAGAAAAAATTTAACTTTTACCATTGATGACCTGGTAAGGAAATTTAATTTTGATTAGATCTTATTATAATACACATAATTTATTACAATTGAGTACAGCATTAAACTTTTTAAAAATTTAAAGCGGCCATACAATGACCGCTTTATTTGTTTTCACAGCATAGAAAGAATATCTATCTGTGAATGCTCAAAATTATAATTATAAGATAAAATAAATATTAATGCAAATATAGTAAATTTATTTTAATATGCTATTATAAATATTTATTTATATATTTAATTATTATAATTAATAGAATAAATAAATATATTTATTTAAATATTCTATGGTTAAAGTACGTTAAACAAGCGGTTAAACAATAAATGTAAATTATATATTTATTTTATAAAATTTTAATTATCAATCATAATGATATAAAATAATAAAATTGAATTTTTTACTTTAAAATTGTTTGTCTTTTAAAAAAGTATCATTAACAATTAAGCTTGTTCTTGATTATATGTAAGAGATAGTAAGGCTATAGAATGATAAATGTTTAATAACGAAGATATCTATTATGATAGAAAAAAATTGAATGTAGTAAATACTACTGAAAATTAGTTCTTTTTGCGTTTTTTTAGTTGTACGAGTTTTTTTCTAAAAATTTGGACATCCTTATATTCAATTTTTAATGTCAGGTATAAGAAAATAAAAAATAAGATATTACCAACTCCAATTCTCACGGCAATTCGATTGCTGCAATAATAGGCAATAAAGCTTAACAAAGAACTTCCGCCTATATAAAAAATCAGTTTTCGGTAATTGTAGGGTATAGGATATTCTTTTTGTCCCCAAAAATAGGATATAAGCATCATGGTTAAATATGACACAAAAGTTGCAATCGCACACGCCCAATAGCCAAGGTCTGTATATTTCAATCCAATAAAATTTAAAACAACAGTTATGAATGCGCCAATTCCTGATATAATAGCACCATAATGAGTATTGTCAGATAATTTATACCAAATGGATAAATTGAGATATATTCCCAGAAACGTAGAGCCTATTAATAAAACAGGCACAACCTGGAAGCCGCTCCAGTAGTCGGTGTTTCTAATATAAAGACGACCGATCCAATCTAAGTTGGCTACTAAGAATAATAAAATGAAGGCACTAAATATAGCATAATACTTCATTAAAGTAGCATACGTTTTTCCTGAATTTTTGTCGTCAGCGTGAGAAAAAAAGAAAGGCTCAACCCCCAACAGGTAAGCAGTCTTAAACAACGTTATAAAAGTAGCAATTTTGTATACAGCGCTGTAAATACCCATTTGAACTTCGGCAATACCTTCCGGAAGGAGATATTTAATAAATTGTCGATCCATGGTTTCATTAACAATCCCGGCTAGACCGGCAATGGTAATTGGCCACGCATATTTTAACATCTTTTTCCATAAAGAAAATTCAAAAGCATATTTGCCATCAAGCATGGTAGGAATTAAAGCAAGGAATGTAATAATACTTGCAAATAAGTTTGCAGCAAAAGCATAACCTATTCCATAATCAAAATTGTAAATCTTACTAAAAAAAACAGCGCCAATTCCACCATTTTCAATTTGTTTAGGAATCCAAAATATTAATATAATTGTGGAAAAAAACATGGTTACTGAATTCAGTATTTTTAAAGAAGCAAAATATAAAGATCTGTTTTGAATCCTGAGTTTTGCAAAAGGAACAGCTGAAATAGCATCAGCAGCAAGAATAAATAGAAACCATACTAAAAAAATTACCTCATCAGGGTGTTTAAATGCTGAGGCTAACGGGTGTCTGGCAAGTATGCCAAACACTAAGAATAAGAGAGAAACAATGCAAACAGAGGAAAATGAAGTAAAATAAACTGCATTTTGTCTTTTTTCGTTGTCTTTAAATTTTTGAAAAAAACGAAAGAAAGTAGTTTCCATTCCGTGGGTAAGTAAAACAGAAAGTATACCCGCGGCTGAATAAAAATCAGCATATATTGAATATTTAGACGGACCGAAAGCTCGCACTAACATTGGAGTAAGGATAAATGGAAATACTCGGACTAAAACATTGCTTAATCCATATATTAATGTCTGACTAAATAACTTCTTATACAATGAGTTCTTTTTAAATAATTTCTGTTTCAGTTACGATAAATGTAATAATATAATTTTTAATTTTATATTATTGACAAATTTAATAAATTTGATTAGGTTTACAGATGTCAATTTTAAAATAGGGTAAAAGCTTAATGAAATTTATAATGAACTAACAGAGAGGTTTATAAGATTATTAAGTTCGCAATTGATACTGCATAGGCCTATATAAATATAATTATCTAAATAGCTACTAGACAAGCTAAATTTACAAATGAAAAAAATATATTTTCTTCACGGATATCAAACTTCAGGAAAAAAATTCAATTGCTTACAAAATTTTTATCGCAATAGTAAAGAATTTAGCCTTATATATTGGGAATGGGATGAATTTATGGACATTCCCAAATTTTTAGAAGAAAAAGCTAAAATTTTCGAGGAAGATAAAGGAGATAAAATTATTATGGCAGACAGTATGGGGGCAAATCTTGCTTGGAATTTGGTAAATTTCTTTAAAGATATTCATTATGTTATGACTAATCCTGTTTTCTCTTCGGAACAAATTAAAGATCAAAAACGAATTCCTCCCGAAATGAAAGAAAAAATATTTTCGGCTACTTCTGAAAATATTTTAAACAAAAATATACATCTTATTATCTCTAAAAATGATGAAGTTCTTTATCCGGAATATTATAAAAAAGTATTTGGTGAGTCATTAAAGGTGTTGGAGTTGGATGATTTACATGCCATTTCTCATATGGCTGAGTATATGCCTTTAATTCATCAAGTAATTTGTGAAGCATTTGAAAAATCCAAACAGTAAAAATTAATATTTATACTAGCTTCATAGAATTTTATTAAAAATAAATATTTGCATTATCGTCCAATAAAGATCTTGTTTAAAATTTATCAATATTAGTATACTATTTAATTGAAAATACACATATAAATGTTAACTGTCTTTTATAAAAGTATACATATGATTAGTTAATCTTACTTATGAAGTAGTTAACAAAAGATAATTATTTAAAATCTATAAAAATATCTCTATAAGTTTTGTAAATCTTTTAGCATGATTACTAAAAGTTTCTAAAACGGATTTATAAACTACATTATGTTTATAATAGATATGTGTTTTAAAATTATTTCTTACTAGAATTCATAGAACTGTTTATTAATAAAGAACAACACTTTAAAATTATAAAAAACAATACCCGGCTATACAATAATTTACATTTTGTATAGTTAAAAATTAGCAAAATAAAATTTTAAGAATGTATTATAATACATTCTGAATAAACAAGATATTAAAATTTTATGATTCTTATAGCAATGAAATTTGAAATGGTAAGAACTTAAAATTAATATCAGTTAGTTTTTAATTAAATTTAATTAAGCATGTACCGCAAGAATAGCCGCCTCCAAAAACGGAAAGACATACAAGATCACCTTCTTTAAAAATATCATAATTCTGAGCAAAAACCAAAGGGGCACTTGCACACCCTGTATTGCCTAATTCTTCCACATTTGTAAGCGATTTATTTTCAGCTAACCCTAATTCATGACATACATTATTTAAAATTCTTTTATTTGCTTGATGACCGATAAAATAAGTTAGATCAGATATCGTATAACCATTTTTCTTGATTATAGCATCTGTTAGCTTTGTTAAATATATACACGCTTGAGTAAATACATCTTTACCATAAGGCATATGTAAACCATTTTTAGGCTCCATAGTAACCGCTTTAGGTCCATAGCCTATATTACCAAGACCAAGTGTATTAATATCTAAAACTTCAGCTTCATTTGGACGCATAGGTTCTGAGGAAAAAAATAGAGCAACGGCAGCATCCCCCCATAGATGTCCGGATTGAATGTCTTTGTCATCTGAATAGCTGGAGTTTCTATCAGCACTTATTAATAATGCTTTTGAAGATATTTTGCTTTTAAAAAAAGAATTAATAATTTCCATACCATTGATGGCAGAAGAACAAGCAGAAGATATATAAAAAGCTTTGGCATTGTTTATGTTAAACTCTTTTTGAATAATATGAGCAGTAGTCCCCACCGTATCATTGGGTGTATAAGAAGCAAATACAATTAAATCTACTTCACTAATGTCGTAAGGCAAATTTTTAACACCATCTTCAACGGCTTTAATGCTCATGTAGTCTATAGTTTCTTCTTCTGAAGCTCTGGCTCGGGTCAAAATCCCGGTCCTCTTAAAATACCAATCTTCTGATAAATCATTAAGTTTTGCAAAATAACTATTAGTAACTCTCTTAGTAGGTATATAACATCCTTTAGAATTTATAAACATTTTAAAATATTTAATTATTAAAATTTTTGCAAATATAGTCTTCTAATAAGTTATTTTTTAATTTATTTAGCTGAGTTTTATTAAAAGAACGCATATATTAACATATTATTAAGGGTAATTTAACATCAAATTTTATGCCATTGCAAATTATTTGTAAAATTAATTCAAAAAAAATGATTATAATTTAACTAATTGGTTAAATTTATATTTATAATGTATTTTTTGTTTTTAAGAAAATATTGAATCATATGCGAATATTTTTTTTAATAATAAGATTAAATTATCTTTATTATTGCGAAAAAATATGGGTTTATATCCTATATATATTCGGAAAAATTATTATAATTGTAGCCTAAAATACCTAATAATAGTATAATTATTTGTGAGTCAATACCTAACTACAAATTTTAACATATAAATGAAATATTTAGACTTGTTTAATTATTTAAAGAAAATTGAAAATTATACAGCGGATGAAATTGAAATAGACGAGAATTTGGTTATTAGAAACTTTTCATTTAAATCAAATTATCGATTTATACTTCCAGGTGGTTTAGGTAATAATGATGATTATGAGTTCTTAAGTAATCCAATTAACGATCTTGATCCGGATGTCATACAAAAGATGCTTAATAAAAAAGATGCAGATATATCCGAGAATATTGAGTTTCGTTATCATATAATAATGCCTAAAAAAGAAAAAAAGGCAAAAGAAATAATTATTCTATTTCATGGGTTTAATGAAAAGTATTGGAGTAAGTATTTACCCTGGGCAACCTATTTAGCAGAAAAAACCGGAAAAGCTATTGTTTTATTTCCAATGGCATTTCATATGAATAGGGCTCCCTTGTTGTGGAGTAATTCCAGAGAAATGTATCGGGTAAGTGAGGAACGAAAAAAAAGAATTCCCATACTTATATGTTCCAGCCTTTCAAATGTAGCAATAAGTACACGTATAAATAATAAACCTCAACGGTTTATTTGGTCGGGTTTACAATCCTATTACGATGTTATAGATTTTGTTGAAGATATTAAAGAAGATCTACATCCGGCAATTGATAAAGATGCTAAAATTGACTTTTTTGCCTATTCCATTGGTGCTTTTTTAGCTGAAGTTTTAAAAATGAGCAACAGAAACGGTTATTTTTCAGATACCAAATGTGCCATTTTTTGTGGAGGTGCCGTATTTAACCGATTAACACCCGTCTCCAAATTTATTTTGGATAGTGAAGCCGGAGTTGGGTTATATTCCTTTATTGTTGAACATATGGAAAGTCATATGAAAAGAGACGAGATTCTTCGACACTATATGTATACTGAACCGGAGGGGCCTAATTTCAGGAGTATGCTTTGTTATAAAAACCTAATTAAAGAAAGGGAAGAAACATTTAGAAAAATCAGCGATCAGTTTTATGTAATCACTTTGGCTAAAGATGAAGTGATCCCTTCATACGAAATTATGAATACATTGCAAGGAACGGCTAGAGATATTCCTGTAAAAATTGAATTAATGGATTATCCATACACATATATTCACGAAGACCCATTTCCTTGTGGAAAAGAAATCTCAGATGAAGTTGATGAATGTTTTACCTATACATTTGATAAAATTTGTAATTTCTTAATGGAAAAATAAATTATTGTTCTTCCATCTGTTTAAAAATATCCTTTTTACTTGGTATAAAAAATACAAACTATTTTAAATTTAGTAGCAGTTTATCCGGGTTTAGCTTGATGTATACTAAATTAGAATTAGAATTTTTTATATTAAATCATATAATGCTTAAAAAAAACATAATATATTCTGCAAATTGAAATCAATAGATGATAAGTTTTAAAAAATTTCCGACTAAATCTAATAGGTATATTATATAGAGTAGATTTAAAAAAATTCATCGATTTTAAATAATCGATAAATAGTCTATTGATTATTAATTACACATTTTTGTTCTTTTTTGTTCTTTATAAATTTTAATTACATAAATTATTTTATGGTTCTTATTTAAATATTTAACGTTTTAGCTATCAAGAAGTAAAGGGTAAAAATTTTTACGAACCTAATTAATAATTTATAATTTTTATATAAGAATTTTAATAAATCTTCAAAATTTTATGTATAAAAGGCTAATTAATTGTGAAAAATTTTATAATTTTAAAAAATACAATTAATAATAATACTATAACTACTAAAATTTGATTATGAGCAAGCCTAACTATTTGATTATTTTCTTATTATTTATTTACACACTTAATGCGCAAGTAGGAATTGGAAATGAATTTCCGGATCCACAAACGATGTTAGATATCTCTTCCCCTGAAAATAACAAGGGAATTTTAATACCAAGACTAAGTCAGAAACAAAGAGATTCTATTGAAACCGCTGTTAGCAAAAATGGTTTGTTGATATTTAATACAACTGAAAACTGCTTTAATTACTGGAATAAGATCGAAGCGAGATGGATTAGTATTTGCGGTAATAAGTTAAGTGCTGATTTCAGCATAGATTGTTCCACTATTAAAGTATTAGGAAATTATGTTAACGATGAAGCTCTTACCTCGGAAAATAAAATCGCTGTAACGGTGCATGTTACTAAACCGGGGCCCTATACAATTAATGCTGTTTCTTCTCCGGATAACAGGTATTTTTTTTCTAAATCAGGAGAATTTCTTTCAACAGGGACTTACACAATTGAAATTCCGGGATATGGTACTCCTATAGATTTTACCCCTGAAAATAATTCAGGAGATGAATTTACTTTAACAACTCAGGAAATAAATGAAGTTAATTCATGTAAATTTAATGTCGTTGTAAAACAGCGGGTAATGAAATCGGCATATAATTTAGATTGTTCTTCTATATCCGTTAAGGGATCTTATACAAGTGGATCTCAATTATCGCCAAATAATTATATTGAAGTAACTATAAGTTTTAATCCGATTAACATTGGAGCTCCATTATCTTTATATACAAATATTGTTGATGGTATTGGTTTTAAGACTGAAAATTTAACATTAGAAGGAGATCAGCAGAACAATAATAATATAATAACTCAAACGGTAAAGCTGCAAGGATATGGAATTCCGGAAGGTTATTCACCCAAAGAGTTAACTATATATTCTAACAGTGAATTATCAACCAGTTGTTCAGCATCGGTACCCATGACTTATTATTATGATTATGTGAAATTATATGCTACCGGTGCGGGAGTATATAATGCTTTGTCAACCGGTCCATATGGTGGTAATTTATCTTTAATGGTAAACAGTTCCGAAAATTTTGGTCCTTCACCAAACAGTATAGTTAAATTTAAAGGATGGATTGATAATAAAAATATATTAGATTCTCCCAAAGAAACAGAGTTAGAAAATTTGTTGCTGGGGGATAATCCACCGGATATACTTATTACCGGGCAAACATCTGAAATCACGCTTAAATCAGCTCCAATTTATGTAGAGTATCTTAAAAGAAAAGGGATTGTGCTTCTTTTTATAGAAGATCAAAATCGTGTAGAACGTTTTTTTAAAGCTTTATATCCTGATTTGCCGATCAAAGGCTCATTGTATACTGATCAAAAAGGAAATGGTATTGTATGGGATTTTACAGATGCGGATAGTTCTGTTTTAAATGGTCCTTTTGGAGACATACGAGGAAAAAAATGGGGAGATGATACTAGTCAAACAGCAGTTTTAGAATCATTGCCTATAGAAGATCTTGAAATATTTTCAGGAACTGAAGATGGAAGAATTTCTGCATTTAAACATAAAAAATATAATTTAATCTTTGTTGGAGATGGAGGATTTAATTCGTCACTTACTAATTATCCTAATAAAATGAATGGAAATGATGCAAGTTCTTATAAATATCCTATGTTAATAGATAAAGTTACAATTAACGATTATACATATCCTTATTATCCAATACCCAAGCCTAATTATGGAAATGTTAATATAGGAGGGCCTATTCATACTATATATAATTCAATTTTTACCGCAAATGCAATTGCTTGGGCTATTGAAACAGCTCAAACCAACGGAATTAATTCTCAGTCGAGAAAATAAATTGTTTGAAACCATGTAAAACATTATAGTTTTTTAAGTTTCCGTTTGATTAACTAAAATAATATTTTTAGTAAAAGGTTACTGAATTATTGTAATAGTTTTATGTATTCAAACTTAATAAAAAATTAAAATTTAGAAAGAAATTCTGATTTAAAAGAAAATTAATATAATTCTTAAATTAGATAATTACTCTTTAGGGTACTTTTACTTTTGATTCTAAGTTTGCAATTTCAACAATTTTAAGAGTAGTTTTTAATCACATCTGATGTTTCCATAGATGTTCACTAGGAATCGTGCGATAATGTGTGATATTAATAATATTAACATATGTTAGATCAATATTTATATTTATTATTTAATAAATTTCACTTGATGATAATAATTAATTATTTATTCAGTTAATTAAAAGTAATTATAATTACACATTTTATTTTATTTGTAATTTTGAGTAAGTTTATAGGTTAAGATTAAGCTGTTAGCTTTTTATTTTGTTATCTGAATTCTACCAAATTTAAATATATATGATAATAAGTAGAAACGATGGCAAATATCCAATGGAGGAAAAATACTTGTTCATTTATTTTAGGTTCTTTCAGATTGCAATTAAGAGACTACAAACTCACAGCTTATTTTTATTAAAAAAATTGACTTTTGAGTTTGAAGTCCTTAAATAACTATAATCATGAAAAAATTATTAATTATTACATCTTTTACTTTAACAGCTGTGAGCTTTCTAACTTCATTTACAAATTCAGAAAAGGTATCACAAGAAAGAAATTGCCAGTACGGTCAATGTATTAAAATAAAAAAAGACGGGTACCAATGCCGAAATTGTGCACAACAAGGAAGCTATTATTGTTGGTCACACCGTTAAGATATTTACATTGGAAAAATAAGAAATCAATAGATTAATAAGAAAATTTTTATTGTGATATTTCCAAATCTAAAATTATAAAAAAGGTACTTGATTTTTAAATCTCAATATTTTTATATTTTAAAATTTGAATTAAATAAGTTTAGATATAAATGTATTGAGATTTTTTAAATTAAATAATTATCAATTCAAAGAAAATAAAATGAATGATAAATATATATTCGATTTATACATTTATTTAAATGGTCCCCAAAAAGGTTACGATTTAAAAAGATTTAGGAAAGAAATCTCAACTGATCCGGAGTATAATAAACGTGTTTATAAATATATTGGAGGTAAAAAAGCAGGAATTGATTACGATGCCTTTGCTGCTGCTACCGGGCTAACCAATTATTTGAAAAGAAAAAAAAATAAATTCAAAGAAAGTTATCAACCCGATGATCCGAATGACTCCGCTGATCAAATTTATGAGGCAGATTATGCATATGTCGAAAAAAGTAAACCAATAAAAGAAACTAAAGTTAAACAGGTTAATTCACAACGAGGGGAACATATACAATATGTATTCTCAAATTATGGAATAATTATATCTATAATAGTTATTGTAATAGGTTTTACATGTAAAAGACTACTGTTGAATAAGAAAATAAATAAGAAAAATCAAGAATAAACATATCAATAGTATATATTTTTAATTTCATTTAAAATTAATGTAACGATTGTTTTATGATGGAATAATCTTATGCATTAAAATAATTTATTTAAAAATATATTTTATTGTAAAATAAACCCGTAAAATTTAGATAATAATATACTTTTGGTTGAAAATCTTACTAGTATAAAGCTAATATATTTAAGGATTTATGACTGACTTTAATAGTGTTACTAAATGGATAGAAATAGTTTTTAGCGCTTTAAAAGGAAAATATAACTCTGTAAATGCCATTTATTGTAACTAATATGAGTTAAATCTATTTTATATTCAAAAAGTATCAAAAGATTTGATACTTTCTTTAAAAAGGTATCAAAAAATTGGTAAAATATGGCAGAATATGGCACAGGTAAAAAAACGTAAAAAAGGGCTATAAACCGCGTAAATACAAGAAAACCCGCTATATAAGCGGGTTTATTAGCGGAGAGAGAGGGATTCGAACCCCCGGACCTGTTACAGTCAACGGTTTTCAAGACCGCCGCAATCGACCACTCTGCCATCTCTCCGGCTACCTTATAGGTAGGTTATTTTTAACGGTTGCAAATATACAAACCTTTTTTCTTTTTCCAAATTTTTTAAAAAGAAATTTCCTCCGTAGTAGTTAATAAATCGTCTAAATTTTCTCTTCGTCTGATTAAGTGAGGTTTACCGTTTATTAATAAAACCTCAGCAGGTTTCAATCTTGAGTTATAATTGGAGGACATGGAGAAACAATAAGCCCCTGCATTTTGGAAACAAAGCAAATCACCTTCGTGTATTTCGCTTATCTTTCGATTCGTTCCAAAAGTATCGGTTTCACAAATATAGCCTACCACAGTATAAAATCGGTGTCTTCCTTCAGGATTGGAAAGATTAGTTATGGTATGGTGAGCATTATAAAACATAGGGCGTATCAAATGATTAAACCCGCTGTCAACTTCAGCAAAAACAGTTGAAGTGGTTTGCTTGATTACATTTACAGAAACAATAAAAAAACCGGATTGACTAACTAAAAATTTACCCGGCTCAAACATAAGGGTCAATTCATGCGGATATGTTTTTTGAAACTCATTAAAACGCTCTCCCAATTTTTTACCCAAATAATTAATATCGGTTTCATGATCTCCTTCCTTATAAGCAACTTTAAATCCGCTTCCGAAATCAATATAATCTAGATCATGAAATTCCTTAGCTACATTAAAAAGTATTTCAGCTCCTTTAAGGAAAACTTCCACATCAAGAATATCGGAACCTGTGTGCATGTGTACTCCTTCCACTTTGATTCCCGTATTATTTACGATTCGCAAAACATGAGGAAGCTGATGAATGGAAATTCCAAATTTCGAATCAATATGGCCAGTTGAAATTTTAGTGTTGCCGCCTGCCATGATGTGAGGATTAATTCGAATGCAAACAGGATAATTTTTTATTTCATGACCAAAAGTTTCTAAAATTGAAAGATTATCAATATTGATACGAACGCCTAACTGAACGGCTTGTTTAATCTCTTGAAAAGAAACCCCGTTGGGAGTGTAAATAATTTCTTTTGGTTCGAATCCGGCTCTTAAACCCAACTGAACTTCTTGTATGGATACAGTGTCCAATCCGGAACCAATACTTTTAATGAATTTTAAAATATTAAGATTGGTATTAGCTTTACACGCATAATTTAACTTGACTTTTTTAACGCTTTTAAATGCTTTAACTAGCCTGTTATATTGATTTTTAATTATATCGGCATCATAAACATAAAGAGGAGTGCCAAATTCTTTGGCTAAATTTTCAAGTTGTTGTATTCTTGCTAATTCCATAGTTTTATAAATATAAACAGTTTGTAAAGTTATAAAAAAGTAGATAGCTAAATAAATTAATAAGAATTTATTTTAAGCGCGTGTATGTATTCCTTTTTTCAACAAAGTATTGAAATATAATGTATTTTTTGTTATAATATTTTTTAATTCCGGCTTTACGTTTTTTTAAAAATTTAGGCAACATTCGATAAACAGCAAAATGAGCCCGAACGATGGCCCAACAATGTTTCCAACCATTTGAAAAAAGAAATCTAATTCCGGCCAATCCATCTAATAACAAGCGGAATAAAATAATCCATACTACTTGATCGGACGGTAAATTCTTAATAAGCATCAAAAGATTATTCCTGAAATTAAGATAAGTCTTTTCAGGATTGTAAACATCCAAAGTGCCACCACCCACATGATATACCGTAGACTCAGAACAATAATAAATAATTTTACCTTTATTTTTTAATCTCCAGCAAATATCAATCTCTTCCATATGAGCAAAAAAATCGGAATCGAATCCTTCATTTTCCCAAAAATCCACCTTTCTTATAAATAAACAAGCTCCGGTTGCCCAAAATATTTCGCAGTTGTCATTATATTGTCCCGTATCTTTTTCGAGACTGAAAAAAACTCTACCGCGACAAAACAGATAACCTAAATTATCTATAAAACCACCTGCAGCTCCTGCAAATTCAAAATAATCTTTTTCCTTATAACTTCTAATTTTAGGCTGAATAGCTGAAATATTCGAATTGTCTTGAAATAATTTTAAAATGGGTACTGTCCAGTTTTCAGTAACTTGCACATCAGAATTTAATAAACAATAAATATCTTCCGAAATAAATTTTAAACCTTCATTATATCCACCCGCATAACCATAATTTTTATTGTTTTGTATGATTTTTACCGACGGAAAATTTTTTTGCAAGTAATATATAGAATCATCCGTTGAGGCATTATCAATTACATATATAGATGAGCCCGGACTGTAATCGATTACCTTTTGTAAAAATTTCTCAAACCAGCCAATTCCGTTATAGTTAAGTATAGCAATTGCTAAAGTTGATAATCTATTCCGCTTGTGTATTTCCATCTTTTATGAGACCAAAGCCAAAGACTTGGATTGGATTTTATATTTTGTTCTAATTCAGAGTAAAATTTTTCGACAATTTCGTTTTCCCTGAATTGGTCGCCATCAGGAAGAATACGTTTCAAATGAGCTTCATATTTTCCTCTTTTCACCTTAACCATATCAACATACACAATCGCATAATCTTTTTTTCGAGCAATTTTATCATATCCATTAAAAGCGGGAGTTATTCGATTAAAAAAATTTAATTCATAATGAATTCTACTTTTAAATGGGCTTTGATCCGCAACAAACAAAAATACATGAGAACCGTCATTAGGCAATTTAATCATGGATCTTACCACCTCTTTAACCGAAAGAGGAACAGTTCCAAACCTGGCGCGAGATTCATGTACTTCCTGATCAAAAAAATTATTTGCCACTTTTTTATATACAGCATACGAATGCTTCTGACTTAAATCCATGGAAATTCCTGTTAACCACTCCCAATTGAACATATGTCCGATAAGCATAATGATATCTTTTTTTTCTTTATGGCATTGTTGCGAAACTTCCAAATTTACAAATTTGATTCTCTCATCATAATCTTCCTCCTTCATCGAAAATGTTTTAATCAGTTCAACCATAAAATCCATAAAATTTCTGTAAAACTGTTTTTGAATTTTCAATCTTTCTTCCTTGGTTTTATCAGGAAAAGCAATTAAGAGATTATTTCTGACAATTTTTTTTCTATAACCAATGATATAATAAATGATAAAATATAAAAATGTTGAGATACCATATAGAACGGGAAAAGATACTTTGGATATCTGAAGTAATATATTCTTAATTAACCTTTTCAAAACAATTGAATATTAAAACAAAAGTAGTAAAGAATTTTATAATTTAAATTTTCTATTGGATAAACCATTGATTAAGATTGATATAAAAAACTGTTAATTTTTTCTTGTAACCAATTAATCCAATTCTCATCTTCATTCAGGCATTTTATATAATGAAATTCTTTGCCACCGCAATCCATAAATAATTTTTTATCCGTTATCGCAAGTTCTTCCAAAGTTTCAAGACAATCGGATACAAAAGCAGGTGCCACAACCGCTATTTTAGATACCCCTTCAGAAGGAAGAGATTCCAAAGTTTTATCAGTATAAGGTTTTAGCCAGGGATCTCTGCCTAATCTGGATTGAAAAGTTTGCCTGATTTTAGATGTATCTAAACCTAATTTTTGGCGAACTTTTTCGGTAACGTAATAGCATTGATGTCGGTAGCAGTAGGGATGAGATGCCAATCCTTTTTCGAAACAACAAGTATCGTCAATTCGGCACTGCTTAGTCGGATCGGTTTTGTAAATATGACGTTCTGGAAGTCCGTGATAACTGAATAAAATCAAATCGTAGGATTCGGGCAGCTGTTTTTTTATAGAATTGCTTAAAACCTCTAAATATTCTTCATCATTATAAAAAGGAGGTAGAAAGCTTATTGATATATCCGGGTAATACTTTTTTTGAATTTCTTTAGTCTTTTCTACTACAGTTTCAGTTGTGCTCATTGCATATTGAGGGTATAATGGAATAACCAAAACTTCTGAAACTCCTTGATTTTTTAATTCGAGCAGACCATTTTGAATGGAGGGTTCTTGATATCTCATCGCTAATGCGATAGGATGTTTTAATTTTTTTTGCAATAGTTGAGTAATTCTTTTTGAAATTACAACTAAAGGAGAGCCTTCCTTCCACCAAATATTTTGATAGGCATGAGCAGATTCTTTAGGTCTTTTAGGTAAGATCATGCATTCCACAATGAATTTACGAATTAACCACGGCGCATCAATTACCCGTTTGTCCATTAGGAACTCACGCAAATAAACTCGAACATCTTGTTCTGATGGAGTTTTTGGTGATCCCAGATTGACCAAAAGTATCCCTTTCATCTTTTTTTAGTATATATAATTACAAAAATAAGAATCTATTGGTAAAAAATTTCTTTTTCTCATAATAAGAACTGATTATATTATAAAATAATTAATTAATTCGTAATACACAATAGAAAAATAGAATGATATACTTTTTAAAAAAAATGTTTAAATTGAATTTAACTGAAAAGGTTGGGTTCTGAAATAATAATTTTTTGTAACTTATTTGAAATGAAAAATTTATTACGTATTTGAAGTAAAATTTCAACATTTATGGTGGATGGAACCATTATTTTTTTTATCTGTTCTACATTTTTTATTTGTGTGTGCAGGGAATAAAAACCGTATCCTTTAAAATGACCGTTTTCAAAAAACAAAAAAGATTTTTCACCGAATGTTCTTCCCTTATCTGTTAATAAAATATACGTATCTTCTTGAAAATTTATTTCTGAAAGTATATTTACACCATTGTCTATTTTTTTTTGTAAAGAAAGTAATGCATCTTCAGCTTTATCTAAGGTTTCAAAAGCGAATAAAGCATATTTTTTATTTTTAGAATTGATAAAATCAATGCTTAAAGTGGGTGGCGTAAAGAAAATACCGAATATAGTAGTATAATTTTCTTTAGTAGGCTTATAAAGGGGGCGATTAATTTTAATTTCATTTAAAGCCTTTATGTTCGCAATAATTTCATTTCCGGTAAGCTCAAAACTGATTTCTTTGGTTTTAACTTGTAAAATTCTTGACCTTTTACTTTTTGAAGTTAAAATCTGTCTGGCTTTAGTAGAAATATCTAAACCTTTATCGATGTATATAATTTTGTCATTTTCATCATGAAAATAAAAAACTCCGGTTTCAAGGGGAAGCTTTTCTAAAAAAGAAAGTATTTTTTTATTTAAAGATTGGTAGTTGCTATGTTTTATGGATGATCCAATAATATTTTTATGTAAATCTTTAGCTAATAAAAGCTGAAACAATTTAACGGTAGCGCGAGCATCTCCATGAGCTCTATGTCTATCACTTACAGGAATTCCCAACGAATCACAAAGTTTACCTAAAGAATAGGAGGTCATACCCGGAATTAGATTTCGGCTTAATGTGATAGTATCCAGGGTGGGTCGTTGATAGTCATATCCTAAACGAGAAAATTCACTGCGTATTACACGATAATCGAAACTAATATTATGTCCAACAAGAATGGCATCATCCGTGATTTCAACAATTCGCTTTGCCAATTCATAAAATTTGGGTGAAGTTTTTACCATTTTTTGCGTAATGCCCGTGAGCTTTTGAACATAAAAATGTATTTCCTTTTCAGGGTTGACTAAAGAGCTAAAAGAATCTGTAATTTTTTCTCCATCGAATCTATATATGGCGATTTCAATTAAACTTTCTTCATTAAATTTACCACCGCTGGTTTCCACATCTAAAATTGCATAGTCCATATAAAAATATCTATACTCGTCAAAAATTAATTTTTTCTTCTTGTATTTTTTTTAACCCCTAAAGCTCCGAAAAACATTTTTGATCCTTCTCGTACAAATGTTTTTCCAATATCTCTAACAAATGGTGAATTCATTATTTTTTCAAATAAAGAGGGTTCGGATTTTTGAGTAGTTGTGTTTCCTTTTTTGTTCGTTTGAGTTTCTGTAGTTGTAGAATTTTTATCATCAGAAACGGCATTCATTCTTTCACTAAGAATTTCATAAGCACTTTCTTTATTAATATCTTCCGCATATTTTTTAACCAAGTCTGAATTATTTACAATCTCATCAATTTCATCGGAAGTAAGTACATCCATACGAGAACTCGGTGAGATCATGAATGTATCTGCCAAAGGAGTAGGGATTCCTTTTTCATCTAATGAAGTTACAAATGCTTCTCCTATACCTAATTGTTGTATCAGGTCATTAGCCTTATAATAGGTAGAAGTCGGATAATTTTCAACCGCTTTGTTTATCTCTTTTTTGTCCTTTGCGGTAAAGCCTCGCAATGCATGTTGTATCTTTAATCCTAACTGACTTAAAACACCTTCGGGAACATCTCCCGGAACCTGGGTACAGAAATATAATCCTATACCTTTGGAACGTATAAGCTTAACCATAGTTTCAATCTGATTAAGTAAAGCTTTAGAAGCCTCATTAAATATAAGATGGGCCTCATCTATAAAAATGGCAAGTTTAGGTTTGTCAAGATCACCTACCTCAGGAAAGGTCTGATATATTTCAGACAATAAGCTCAACATAAAAGTTGAAAAAAATTGGGGTTGATTTTGAATATCTGTTAAACGAATAATACTCACAACTCCCAACCCGTTTCTAACTTCCAATAAATCATCTGTATTAAAGCTGGGTTCTCCAAAAAAACGACCGGCGCCTTGTTGTTCCAAAGAAACAATCTTTCTTAAAATTGAACCTAAAGAGCTGGGAGCAATTGAACCGTAGTTTTGAGCCAATTCCGATTTGCCTTGATCATTGTCGGTTACAAATTGTAAAACTTTTCGTAAATCGTCAAGATCAAGTAAGGGAAGTTTTTTATCATCACAATATTTAAAAAGTATTGACATGATACTGGTTTGAACATCATTAAGTTCAAGGATTTTACTTAATAATATAGGTCCAAATTCAGTAATCGTAGCTCTGAGTCTGACTCCCTTTTCTTGTGAAATAGTTAATAATTCCACCGGGAATCCTTGTGTATGGTAAGATAAACCTAATTTTTTATAACGTTCCAGTATTTTTGGGTTATTTGGATCACCGGCTTTTGCAATTCCACTTAAATCACCCTTAATATCCATTAATAAGGTTGGAACACCTTTAAGAGAAAGTTGCTCGGCCAATACCTGAAGTGTTTTGGTTTTTCCGGTACCCGTAGCACCCGCAATTAAACCATGTCTGTTTATCATTTTTAAAGGAACCGATATTTCAACTTCCGGTACTATTTGGCCATCTAACATGGCTTTTCCAAGCATTATTTTTTCTCCCTTATAATTATATCGAGAAGTAAGGTCTTTAATAAACAGGTTATCCATTAAATATGATTAATAATTTAAAAACAAATATAATATTAAATATTAGTTAGTAAGCTATATTTATATCTTAAAAACAATATTTTTAAATTTTAATTTTGGTATTTAACCTTCTAAAAATAAACAGCTTATAATTAATCATGGGCTAAATTTTTTCAAATAGTTTAAAGTTTATTGTAAAATCAAAATAATAAAAACAAAGTATTTTATTTCAATAAGATAAATTGTCGTTTTTTTATATATTTGTTTAGCAAATTATAATTTTAATATATATATGTTTAAAAAAATACTATTACTTTTATTATCTTTTGTTTTTTATTTTATTATTTTGGGGGAAATATGCTATTCTATAGTTGAATCGCTGGGAAAATTCACTTACCCATTAGATGATACTTATATTCATATGGCGATTTCCAAAAATTTAGTAAAATACGGTACATGGGGGATTAATCCTCATGAATTTAGTTCTGCTTCATCTTCTCCATTATTTACTTTACTTTTAGCACTATACTTTTTTTTATTTGGAGTTAATGAACTAGCCCCTTTAATTATTAATATTATTATTTCACTATTTTTAATGTACTTTGTTTGGGATTTTTTTAAGAATAAAATTTCAAATCTAACAGTATTCTTTTTATTATCCTCTATTATAATATTTACACCTTTACCCAATATGAGTATAATTGCAATGGAACATATATTGCATGCTCTTTTATCTCTATTGTATATTTTTATTTTATGGAAAATTACTTCCGGTGAATGTGAGAAAAAAAATATAATCAGTTATGTAATTATTTCTTTTTTTCTGCCCATTTCAAGATATGAGGGGCTTTTTCTTATAATAGCAGGAGGGATAATTCTTCTGTTTAAACATAAATACAAATTAAGTCTTTTAGGTTTTATAGCTGCGGGTTTATCTGTTTCCATCTTTGGAATTTATTTCATTTATAATGGAGGGACTTTTTTTCCATATTCCGTAATAGTTAAATCAAATTTGGCAGAACAAAACTTTTGGGCGAAAATTATTCCTTTTAAATCAATTTTAGAAAATTTTATATGGAAAAAAGGATCGAGAATTTATCTGATATGTTTTATTATTTTGATTGCATTTTCTCTTTTTACACAATTTATAATAATGTTTAAAAAGAAAAAAATTGATGGAGTAATTTATGTAATTTTTGCTTTTTTTATAAATCTTCTTCTCTATATATCATTTGCTAAATTCGGATGGATATATCGATATGAGGCTTTTTTATTTCCCATGGTGTTGTCATTATTTTTTTACTCAGCTTATCAATTATATCCATTCTTAACTAAAAAAATAACTCTTAAAAAGATCATTCTGTCTTCATTTATAGGTTTATTTTTACTATATCCTTTAATTAACCTTACAAAAAGATCAGTTTTTAATTATATTTGCATAAAAAGAGGTGCTGAAGAAATTTATTATCAACAGTATCAAACAGCGAAGTTTATAAAGAAATATTATGAAAATCAGAGCGTAGGAATCAATGATATTGGGTATCCTTCGTTTTTATCTAATTCTTATATTGTTGATATGTTTGGTTTAGGAAATAAGAATATTGCACTAAGTAAGAAAGTAAGTGAAGAATATCTTGCTAAAGTAATAAGAACAGAATTAGAGAAAAAAAATGTAAATGTTATTTTTATTTATAAACATTGGTTTGACCCAAATGTATACAAAGATTACATAGAAATAGGCTCTTGGAAATTAAATAATTGTTGTTCAGTAGTGGCCAATTCTGAAGTTTCAGTATATTGTATAAGTAATGATCCAAAAGATTTACAATATTTAATAAGATCATTAAAAGAATTTAATAAAAGAGATCTGCCAAGTAGAGTTAATTTTATCTGGAATAAATCCTATGATAATTTATACTAATAAATTATTTATTTAAAAATATACCATTGCAAATGAAAATTAAAATTATAAATAAATCAAAGCATGAGCTGCCCGAATACAAAACTGCCTTTTCCGCAGGAATGGATCTAAGAGCAAACTTGGAAGCTTCTGTATTATTAAAGCCTTTGGAAAGAAAAATAATACCTACAGGACTATACATTGAAATACCTCCCGGATATGAAGGGCAAATCCGTCCAAGAAGTGGATTAGCCATTAAACACGGAATTGGTTGTCCTAATTCTCCCGGAACTATAGATGCTGACTATAGAGGTGAATTAGGGGTAATTTTAGTAAATCTTTCTAAAGAAGATTTTACTATAAATGATGGAGAGAGGATAGCGCAATTAGTGATAGCAAAACATGAAACAATAGTTTGGGAAGAAGTGGAAGAATTGAGTGAAACGGTGAGAGGTGCAGGGGGATATGGAAGTTCAGGAATCAAATAAAATTAGTAATACTAAAAAAACTTTTTAAGAACATTTTAATTAGATAAATTATGAGAATTATTGTTCCAATGGCCGGTAAAGGGTCAAGGTTGAGGCCGCATACATTGACTATTCCAAAACCGTTGATACCTATTGCAGGAAAACCCATCGTTCAAAGATTAGTTGAAGACATCGCTAAAGTAGTGGATGATAAAATAGAAGAAATAGCATTTATAATAGGCGATTTTGGACAAGAAACGGAAAATCAATTGATAGATATTGCTGAAAAATTAGGAGCTAAAGGTACTATCTATCATCAATTATGTCCCTTAGGAACGGCACATGCCATTCATTGTGCGAAAGAAAGTATGAAAGGACCCATTATAATTGCATTTGCGGATACTTTATTTAAAGCAGATTTTCAATTAGATAAAAATTCAGATGGAGTAATATGGGTTAAAAAAGTGGAAGATCCGAGTGCTTTTGGAGTGGTGAAATTAGATGAATACGGTATTATAAAAGGAATCGTTGAAAAACCCAAAGAGTTTGTCTCCGATTTAGCAATTATAGGTATTTATTATTTCAAGGATGCAGATAAATTAATGAATGAAATAAATTATCTGATTGATAACGATATTAAAGTAGCTAATGAATATCAGCTGACCAATGCTTTAGATATTCTAAGAGATAAAGGTGCTAAATTTACACTTGGAAAAGTAGATGACTGGATGGATTGTGGAAACAAGGATGTAACGGTAGAAACTAATTCTAAAATTTTAAATTATGAAAAAGATGAATTAGCTTTATATCCTGAAAGTGCTAAAATTGAAAACAGTTTAATTATTCCACCGTGTTTCATCGGTGAAAATGTAGAAATAATTAACTCAAAAATAGGTCCCAATGTTTCTTTAGGCAATGGAACTAAAATTAATAAAAGTAATATAGAAAATTCGTTGATACAAGAAAACACTCAAATCAGTCACGGAAATCTTACCAATTCAATGATTGGTAATTCGGCTAAGTATATTGGGGTCTCTCGATCATTAAGCTTAGGTGACTTTAGTGTATTGGAAACTAAATAAAAGATATGAAAAAATTACTGATTCTATTCTTGGCTTCTGCATTGATATTTTCATGTAAAACCCAAAAAGGAATATCCATCAATGAAAAAGAAATTAAGTATGAAAATGCAAGTGTTGAAAATTTAGTTAAAACTATTGCTCAACCTGTCGATTTTACTACTTTAAAGATAAAAGCCAATGCAGATATAGAATCGGAGAATTCATATCCTTCGGTAGCCTTAACCCTATATATCGATAAAGGAAATCAAATTTGGGCTAACGCATCTTTAATTCTTCCTTTAGCAAGAGCTTCCATTTATCCGGGAGGATTTAAGATGTATGAAAGATTAGGAAAAACATATGTTGATTCAAATTTTGATTATCTAAATAATCTTTTAAAAGTAGATTTTTTAACCTATAAAAATATTGAAGATTTATTGATAGGTAAATTATTTTTTCCTTTAGATATCAACGATTTTAATTTTTCAATTGAGAATAATTACTACATACTTACTTCCAAAAAAACTATGAAAGTAGGCAGCGGTAAAGATGCAAGAAATTTTTCAAGAAGACTTACCTTCGATTCCAATTTTAATTTGAGACAGATACGTATGGATGATCCATCAAAAAATACGTATTTACAGATAGATTATGATGATTATATAAATATTGAGAATAAAATTTTGCCAAGAAATATTAAAATTTTCATAAAAGGAGAAAAAGAGATTAAAATTACATTGAATTATAATAAATTTGAGTTCGTTAATATGGAAACGCCTTTTGAAATTCCAAAGGGATATTCGCAAAGAAAAATTAATTAATGGCTATTAATAAAAAAATATATACATTTTTCTTTCTTTTACTAACTATATTTATCTATAGTCAGTTACCCTATAAGAAAGAAGACCTTCAAAAACAGAGTGCTCAGTTAAAACAAGAGATTGCCGAACTAAACAAGGCTTTGATTTCAAGTAAAAATGAATCGAAAACATCTATTACATATATTGCGAATCTTAATAAAAAAATCAGCGTACGGGCAAAATTGATCAACACCACACGGAAAGAAGCCAGAGTATTAGATGAAGAAATATATTTAAATCAATTAGCGGTTAATAAATTACGAAGAGAATTAAAAAAGCTGAGAGAAGATTATGCAGATGTATTGATACGATCCTATAAAAATAAATCCGTTCAAAATAAGATTTTATTCATATTATCGTCAGAAAACATATCCCAAGCTTTTCGACGTATAAAATATTTACAGAAATATTCGGAATTTCAAGATGAAAAAGTTGCTGAAATTAATGAAAAACAACAGCAAATTTTGCATACCATCGAATTAAGAGAAGCCGCAAAAAAAGAAAAATTAGAGGTTTTGGCTCAACAACAAGCCCAAATCAATCAACTAAACACAGAAAAGAAAGAAAAAGAAATTTTAGTTGAGCGATATATGAAGGAGCAAGGTGATTTAGCCGAAAAAATAAAGCAAAAGCAATCACAAAGAAAGGCTTTGGAAAGACAGGTTCAAGCGATTATTGCAGAAGAGCTTAGAGTTGTTAAGGCAAAAGAGGCTGAAGAAAGAAGAAAGGCAGAAGAAGCGGAAAGATTACGAAAAAAAACAATAGAAGAAGAACGAGCTAAAAAAGCAATGGAGGCTCATATGGCGGCAGAAAAAATGGCTGCGCAAAAAGCGGCTGCAGCTAAAAAAGCAGCAGAACAAGCTTTAGCCGCTAAATTAGCCGCTGAAAAAGAGGCTAATGATAAAGCAGCCGCAAAAAGGGCGGACGACGCTAGAAAAGCTGCTGAAAAGGCAGCTGCTGAAAAGTCGGCAGCCGAAAAATTAGCATCCCAAAAAGCACAAGATGCAAAAATTGCAGAAGAAAAAGCAGTTGCAAAGAAAAAGTCCTTAGATATTCCTAACATAAATACGAGTGCTTCAGAAACACTGTCTAGAAATTTTGAAGCCAATAAAAACTCACTACCTTGGCCGGTTGCAGGAACAGTGGTTTCCGGATTTGGTAGAACGCCACATCCGGTAGTACCGAATATTTATGTAGAGCATCAAGGCGTTGAGATAGCTGCTGCACCGGGTAGTTTAGCTAAATCCGTATTTAACGGATCGGTAAGTAGAATTTTAATAGTTCCCGGCGGAGGTAAGGCAGTATTGATCAGTCATGGAAATTATTTTACCTTATATTCAAACCTTTCAACTGTTATTGTTTCCGTAGGAGACAAAGTAAAAACAGGTCAAGCGTTAGGTAAAATTTACACAGACGATACGAATACCACCCTTTTAGGGTTCCAGGTATGGAAAGGTACTGTTCCTCAAAATCCATCCAACTGGTTATCCGGTATGTAAGTTATTTATAGAAAATGTATTATTGAAGTTAAGAATTTTCAAAAATTCATTAACTTTGAAACAAATCAAAAAAATTATGAGATTATTTGAACATCCTATGTCTATAGTAATAATATTGATTGTAGTATTATTATTGTTTGGTGGGAAAAAAATTCCTGAATTGATGAGAGGTTTGGGAACAGGTTTGAAGGAGTTTAAAGATGCTACTAAGTCAGATGATGAAAAGAAAAAAGATTCTCAATCATCATCCAATTCTAAAGACGAAAACTAATCACAAATTAATTATTAGTAAAATAATAAATAACAACATGAAATTTACAGAAAAAGCCTGGGAAATATTTAACCAAAGTATTCAGGATTATCATGTAAAAGATGATGTAAACCAGAAAATTAACAACCCATATCCTCAAGATAGCCTTGAACATTTATTGTATTTAAAAAATTGGATTGATACCGTTCAATGGCATTTGGAAGACCTAATTAGAGATGAAAATATTGATCCGATTGAAGCCTTACGATTAAAAAGGTGGATTGATAAATCTAATCAAGAAAGGACTGATCGGGTAGAAAATTTGGACAGCTGGTTTTTAAATAAATATAAAGACGTTCAAATTCTTCCCGATGCAAAAATAAATACGGAAAGTCCGGCTTGGGCGATAGATCGTTTATCGATTTTATCTTTAAAGATATATCATATGAAAGCTGAGGTTGAACGTCCGGATGCGGGCCAAGAACACAAAGAAAGCTGTCAGAAAAAATTAGATGTTTTACAACAACAGTATGTGGATTTGTCTACTGCAATAGAAGAACTTTTAGAAGACTACTCAGCCGGGAAAAAGTATATGAAAGTATATAAACAAATGAAGATGTACAATGATGACGAATTAAATCCGGTTCTTTATAAAAGCAAAAAATAAAATTTATCTTTTAGTTAATATAAATTAGTTACATCATATATAGCTGAATAATAACAACAGCTATATATGATATTGCTCTTATAGTTATTTTTATTTTTTTTGCATTCATGTTCATTTTGATTTTACCTCACTATAAAACACTCTCCATTAATATTTCTATGGAATATTTTGCGACCAATAAATACTTAAAAATTCTCATTTTTTAAAAAATAATTAGTAAGGTAATCAACAATACGCATATTTAATTTTGAATTTAGATAATATACGAATATATTCGTATATTATTTATTTCATTAAACAAGAAACTTACATAATACAAAAAAAACAATATCAATTCAATCCTTTAATTGATAAATAAAAGTAAACTAATGCGTAAATTGAATACTTGCTATATTTAACTTTTTTTAAAACCAATAAATCGATCAAGAATGATGAAGAAAATTTTATTATTTTTATTTGTATCCATCCTTTCACATTTTATTTATGCTCAACAATTAGGTACAGAAAATCCTGTTACAGATACGGTAACTGTTCCCAAAAAAACTAAAAATTGGAAAATTAGTGGAGACCATTCACTTATAGTAAATCAAAGTTCATTTTCACATTGGATAGCCGGAGGAACAAATTCTTTTGGAGGATCAGCAAGAATAAAATATTCCTTAGATTACAAAAAAGGAAAAAATATTTTTAAAAATACAATAACTATCGGTTATGGTCAAGTTAACAACAAAAACGATAAGATGAGAAAAACAGATGATATTTTGTTACTTGAGTCGATGTATGGAAGGAGCATATCAAAGAATTGGTATGCAAGTATAGATATGTCTTTTAAAACACAAATGTTTAACGGATATGATTATTCTGCCCATCCGGATTACACTTCCAAAGACAGAATTTCCTCTTTTATGTCTCCGGGCTATTTAACGTTGGGGGTTGGTTTTGAATATAAGCCGGATGGAAATTTTCAATTATCATTATTACCCATAACCTCTAAAAATACATTTGTTCTGGACAGAAAGTTGCAGAAAAAAGATAATTACGGATTAAAACATGACGGAGACTGTATGTTTATGGAACTTGGGGCAATGGTTACCGCTAAATATAAAGTTGAAATCATGAAAAATGTTGTTTGGGATAATGCTTTGTCTTTATTTACCAATTACTTATCTCATACCGAAAGGGTTGATGTGAATTTTGGAAGTGTTATAGATATGAAAGTCAATAACCACATATCCACGAAACTAACCTTTGACTTAATTTATGATCACGATCAAATAGAAAGAGTTCAAACAAGACAAACATTTGGTATAGGCTTATCCTACGGATTTAAGTCAAAAAATAAATAGCCGTAAGGAGAATAGAATTAGTTGTCGAAAATAAAAATCAACCTGAATGAATTTAAACATATATTTAATAAATATTGAAGTATAGGTATTTAAGTAAAAAATTTTTTATAAAACAGGATATATTTTTCGGTAAAACTTTTCTTATCTTTTACAATAGGTTTATCTTTGTAGACACACAATTTTAATTAAAATAAATGAAATTACTAGCAGTGGGTACCGTAGCATACGATGCCATAGAAACCCCATTTGGGAAAACTGATAAAATTTTAGGCGGAGCTGCCACTTATATAGGTTTGGCTGCTTCCAAGCTGGGAGCAGAAGTTAACCTTGTTTCTGTAATTGGCGGTGATTTTAAACCTGAATATATAGAGGTATTTCATAAAAATTCCATAGGTATTGAAGGAGTAAAAAAAATAGAAGACGGAAAAACTTTTTTTTGGTCAGGAAAATATCATATAGATATGAATAATCGAGATACATTAATCACCGAATTAAATGTGTTGGAAAATTTTGAGCCCAAAATACCCGAATCTCAGAAAAATTCTGAAATTGTAATGTTAGGAAATTTACATCCCGCCATACAATTATCTGTTTTAGAACAAACGACTGATAAACCAAAATTGGTAATCTTAGATACTATGGATTTCTGGATGAATACCGCTTGGGATTCATTACTTCAAATTATTTCCAAAGTAGATGTATTAACAGTAAACGATGCAGAAGCCCGACAATTATCGGGGGAATACAGCTTAGTTAAAGCAGCAAAAAAAATTCAAAGCATGGGTCCTAAGGTAGTGATTATAAAAAAAGGTGAACATGGTGCCTTATTATTTAATGAAAATAAAATATTTTTTGCTCCCGCTCTGCCTTTAGAAGATGTTTTTGATCCAACGGGTGCCGGAGATACTTTTGCAGGGGGATTTGCAGGCTATATAACCCAAACGGCAGATTTATCCTATGAAAACATGAAAAAAGCCATTATCGTGGGAAGTGCATTAGCTTCTTTCACGGTTGAAAAATTCGGTACAGAGAAATTGCAAGAGTTATCTTCCATGGAATATGAAAATAGACTAAATGAATTCAAAAATTTGACCGAATATAATTACAGCTTTTAATATTTTTAACATCCATAATTTTATCTAACCTTTAATTTGTTAATTAAAGGTTTTTTTTAATTTTATAATTATTAATTAGTTTTTATGATAAAACCAAAAATAATTACGTTAAGTTTAGTCTCATGCTTAACCGTAAATGCACAACACATGAAATATCCTAGTACAGAAAAACAATCGGTGTTTGACGAATATTTTGGAGAAAAAGTTCCGGCTCCTTATAGATGGTTGGAAGATGATCAATCTCCTAAAACTCAACAATGGATAAAAACTCAAAATGAGTTGACATTTGAATATTTACATAACATACCGTTTAGAAATCAACTAAAAGACCAGCTTAAAAAGCTGTGGAATTACGAAAGAATTTCAGCACCTTTTGAGGAAGGAAATTATACCTATTATTATAAAAATAATGGATTGCAGCCTCAGTCGGTGCTTTATAGAAAATTAACTTCCGGAGGAAAAGAAGAGGTATTTTTAGATCCCAATACCTTTTCTAAAGACGGTACATCTTCTTTGGGTGGTATTGATTTCAGTAAAGACGGAAGCCTAGCCGCTTATCAAATATCCGAAGGTGGTTCAGATTGGAGGAAAGTAGTAGTAATTGAAACCCAAACTAAAAAACAGATTGGAGATACTTTAACTCACGTTAAATTTTCAAACATAGCTTGGAAAGCCAATGAAGGATTTTATTATTCGAGTTATCAAAAGCCGAAAGAAGGAAGTCAATTATCGGGGAAAACAGAACATCATATCTTGTATTTTCATTCCTTAAAGGAATCTCAATCCAAAGACCCGATAATTTTCGGGGGAGAAAAAACACCAAGAAGATATATCAATGCAAAGGTTTCCGAAGATCAACGATATGTAATTATTACGGCAGCAAATTCAACATCGGGTAATGAACTCTATATTTTGGACACCCAAAATAAGAATAAAATACAACCCATCGTAACCGGTTTTACCAATAATTACGAAGTAATCACTACCGAAGGAGATTGGTTATATATTGAAACCAATGAACAGGCAGCCAATAAAAAATTGGTAAGATTGAATGTAACACAATTAGGGCAGAAAGAGCCGAAATGGGAAACGATCATACCGGAGTCTGAATCAGTCTTACATGTGACCGGTGCTAATAAATATTTTTTTGCTAACTATATTGTTGATGTACATTCTGAAGTGAAGCAATTCGATTTAAATGGTAACTTAATACGAACCTTACCATTACCCGGATTAGGTCAGGCAACAGGCTTTACAGGAAAATCTCATCAAAAAGAAATATATTATTCCTTTACCAGCTACATATATCCATCAACCGTTTTTAAGTTAGATACGGAAAACGGAAAATCAGAGCTGTACAAAAAACCTGAGATAAACTTTGATCCAAATCAATTTGAGAGTAAACAAATTTTTTATACTTCATCAGACGGAACGAAAATACCGATGACAATTACTTATAAAAAAGGGACACAGTTCAATGGGAAAAATCCAACCCTTTTATATGGATATGGTGGATTCGAAATTAGTCTGCTTCCCGTATTTTCTGTAGCGACTGCCGTGTGGTTACAAAATGGAGGAGTCTATGCAGTTGCTAACCTTAGAGGAGGAGGGGAATACGGTAGAAAGTGGCATGACGCAGGAACTCAATTAAAGAAAAAAAATGTATTTGAAGATTTTATAGCCGCCGGTGAATATTTAATATCAAACAAATATACATCTACAGAATACTTAGCCTTATCGGGAGGATCCAATGGAGGATTGTTAGTAGGAGCAGTAATGACCATGCGGCCAAATTTAGCCAAAGTTGCCTTACCGGCTGTGGGTGTTCTTGATATGTTACGATATCATACGTTTACCGCCGGAGCCGGGTGGGCGTATGATTATGGAACAGCAGAAGATAATAAAGAAATGTTTACTTATCTTAAATCCTATTCTCCGGTACATAATGTTAAAAAAGGAATTTGCTATCCTGCAACATTAATTACAACCGGAGATCATGATGACCGAGTAGTTCCTTCTCATTCCTATAAATTTGCTGCAGAATTGCAAGAAAAACAAAATTGCAAAAATCCGGTTTTAATAAGAATTGAAACCAGGGCCGGACATGGAGCCGGAAAACCTATTGATTTACTTATTGAAGAAACTGCAGATAAATTTGCTTTTGCTTTTAAAAATTTCGGAATTAAAGAGTTAAAATAAATACAAAAAACCAAAAATAACCCCGAGGGATTGCTTTATTTTATAGCAATCCCTTATTTTTTATAGAAAGATTATTATAAGTAATATATATAGTAAAATCAATAGAGTTTTAAAAAAAATTTTATAATTAAATGATTTAAAAAATAGAAAAATTACATTCAATCAAATTATGCAAAATATAGATTAATTTAAATTAAAAGAATTGGAGCTTACCTAATATTGAGAAAAAAAGGAATTACGTGATATGTGAAAAACTTAAAAACACAATAAAGTTATAAGTATTTTGTTCTGAATTAATTTACCAAAAATTGGATGGAATAATGATAAATTTTAAATTAAAATTTTAATCAAGTTAAATTCATTAAAATCAAAATAAAAACTAATTATAAAAAATTTTGAATCAGAATGTTAAATTGTGAAAAAAATTTTTTAATTTTGCAGTCCGAAAAAATATATAAATAGAACAAATGTCAGGTATTATTGGAAAAAAAATTGGCATGACCAGCTTGTTTGACGAGGAAGGTAAAAACATTCCTTGTACTGTTATAGAAGCGGGTCCATGTACAGTTTTACAGGTCAGAACCGAAGAAAAGGACGGCTATTATGCAGTTCAGCTAGGTTTCGATGACAGAAGTGAAAAAAATGTCGGCAAAGCCCTTTTAGGTCACTTCAAAAAAGCAGGTTCAACACCAAAAAGAAAAATGGTGGAGTTTCGTCATGGGTTTGACGGATTGAAAATTGGAGAAGAAGTAAAAGTTGATTTATTTTCAGAAGGAGAATATGTTGACGTTACTGGAACTTCAAAAGGTAAAGGATTCCAAGGGGTGGTTAAAAGACACGGCTTTGGAGGGGTTATGCAAGCAACACACGGTCAGCATAACAGATTAAGAGCTCCGGGTTCTATTGGAGCAGGATCAGATCCATCCAGAGTATTTAAAGGAATGAGAATGGCTGGAAGAATGGGTGGAAATCAGGTGACAGTGCAAAATTTACAGGTTATAAAAGTGGACAATGAAAAAAATCTTTTAATTGTAAAAGGTGCAGTTCCGGGTCCTAAAAATTCATATGTAATTGTAAGAAGATGGAATTAGTAGTACTAGATAGAAGCGGAAAAGAAACCGGAAGAAAGGTTACTTTAGACGAAACAATATTTGGAGTTGAACCAAATACACATGCTGTTTACTTAGAAGTAAAGCAATATTTGGCATCACAGAGACAAGGAACCCATAAATCTAAAGAAAGATCTGAATTAAGTGGATCAACTCGTAAACTTCATCGTCAAAAAGGAACAGGAGGTTCCCGAAAAGGAGATATCAATAACCCTTTGTTCAGAGGTGGAGCAAGAGTATTTGGACCTAGACCAAGAGATTACAGGTTCAAATTAAATAAATCATTAAAAAGAATAGCAAAAAAATCAGTTTTTAGCCAAAAATTAAAAGAAAACAACTTAAAAGTAGTTGAAGACTTAAATTTTGAAGCACCTAAAACAAAAGATTTTACTAAAGTTTTACAAGATTTAGGACTAGCTAACAAAAAAGCTTTGTTTATTTTAGGGCAGTCTAATAAAAATGTATACTTGTCATCACGAAATTTACAAGACGCTAAAGTATTAGGATATAACGAGATAAGTAGTTATGATATCTTAAAAGCGAATGAAGTGGTTTTGTTTGAAAGCTCAGTAGAAAAAATACAAGAAAATTTAAGAAAATAGAATTATGTCTGTACTCATAAAACCTATTATATCAGAAAAAGCTAACGAAATCGCTGAAAAAAGAAATCGTTATACTTTTTTAGTAAATACTAAAGCAAATAAGTCAGAGATTAAATATGCTGTAGAACAAGCTTACGGAGTTAATGTAGTTGCAGTAAGAACATTAATTTCTGCACCTGTTGTTAAATCAAAATATACAAAAACAGGTCTTCAAGTTGGAAAAACTAATAAATTGAAAAAAGCAATGGTTGACATAAAAGAAGGTCAAACCATTGATGTATTTGGAAATATATAATTTATAAAGAATCATGTCGGTAAGAAAATTAAAACCTATCACCCCCGGACAAAGATTCAGAATTGTTAACAATTTTGAAGAAATCACTACTTCAAAACCAGAAAAATCCTTACTAAGAGGAATTTCTAAATCAGGAGGTAGAAATAATTCCGGAAAAATGACCATGCGTTATACCGGAGGTGGACACAAGAAACGATACAGAGAGATCGATTTCAAGAGAAATAAGTTTGGCATTCCGGCTACTGTAAAATCAGTAGAATATGATCCAAACAGAACTGCATTTATCGCATTATTGGTTTATGCAGACGGTGAAAAACGCTACATTGTGTCTCCTCACGGTATTAAGGTAGGACAAAAAGTCGTTTCAGGAGAGAGTGTTGCTCCTGAAATTGGAAACGCAATGAAATTAAAAAGCATACCTTTAGGTACTGTTATTTCATGTATTGAGTTACGTCCCGGACAAGGAGCAAAAATGGCAAGAAGTGCCGGAACCAGCGCACAACTTATAGCCAGAGACGGTAAATATGCTGTTCTTAAAATGCCTTCCGGAGAAACTCGTATGATTTTAGTTGAATGTATGGCAACAATTGGTTCAGTTTCCAATTCAGATCATCAGCTAATCGTATCTGGTAAAGCAGGTAGAAGCAGATGGTTAGGAAGAAGACCAAGAACAAGGCCGGTAGCAATGAACCCTGTAGATCACCCAATGGGAGGTGGTGAAGGTAGATCAACCGGAGGACATCCAAGATCTAGAAAAGGTATGCCTGCAAAAGGATACAAGACTCGTTCAAAGAAGAAAGAATCGAATCGTTATATTTTACAAAAAAGAAAATAATCTAGTATGGCACGTTCGTTAAAAAAAGGACCTTATATTCACTATAAATTAAACAAGAAAGTTCAAGCAAATATAGAGTCAGGAAAAAAAGTCGTGATTAAAACATGGTCTAGAGCATCAATGATATCTCCGGATTTCGTTGGTCAAACGTTTGCAGTACATAACGGAAAACAATTTGTACCGGTATATGTAACTGAAAATATGGTTGGACATAAGCTAGGAGAATTTTCACCTACTCGTGTGTTTAGAGGTCATGCAGGAAATAAAAATAAAGGTAACAGATAATAAGCAATGGGTAACAGAAAACAAAATAGTGCAACAGCACGTAAAGAAGCTAAGAAAAATTTAGCAATTGCTCGCTTGAATAATTGTCCTACCTCGCCTAGAAAGATGAGATTAGTAGCAGATATCATTAGAGGCGTTGATGTTGATAAAGCATTATACATATTAAAATATTCAAAAAAAGAAGCTTCAATCAGATTAGAAAAACTTTTATTAAGTGCTATAGCTAATTGGCAAGTTAAAAATGAAGGTAAAGACATCGAAGAAGCTAAACTTTATGTAAAAGAAATTTTTGTTGACGGTGGATCTATGTTAAAAAGATTACGTCCTGCTCCTCAAGGGAGAGGATATAGGATTAGAAAAAGATCTAATCATGTAACAATTATTCTAGGAAACAAAAACGAAGTAAATTAAGTATGGGACAGAAAACAAATCCAATAGGTAATAGATTAGGAATCATTCGAGGATGGGATTCTAATTGGTATGGTGGAAAAAACTTTGGAGATAAAATAGCAGAAGATTACAAAATCAGAAGATATTTAGAAGCAAGATTATCCAAAGCAGGTGTTTCCAGAATTTACATCGAAAGAACTTTGAAATTAGTTACTATTACCATCACCACAGCAAGACCTGGAATTATCATAGGAAAAGGTGGTCAGGAAGTAGATAAATTAAAAGAAGAGTTAAAAAAGATTACTAAAAAGGAAATTCAAATAAATATTTTTGAAATTAAAAGACCTGAACTGGATGCAAAATTAGTTGCAGAAAGTGTAGCTCGTCAAATTGAAAGCCGTATCTCATATAGAAGAGCTGTTAAAATGGCTATCGCATCTACAATGAGAATGAACGCTGAAGGAATTAAAATTATGATTTCCGGACGTTTAAACGGTGCTGAAATGGCAAGATCAGAATCTTTTAAAGAAGGAAGAATTCCTTTGTCAACTTTCCGTGCTGATATCGATTATTATATTGCTGAAGCTCATACAACTTATGGTCGCTTAGGGGTAAAAGTATGGATTATGAAAGGCGAAGTGTATGGTAAAAGAGAGTTATCTCCGTTAGTAGGTCTTCAGAAAAAGACTCAGAAAAGAAAAGTTAAAGAAAGAAGATAAAAAAATATCTTAGGTAATTATGTTACAACCAAAAAGAACAAAATTCCGTAAACAGCAAAAAGGACGTATGAAAGGTCTTTCTTACAGAGGAAGTAAATTAGCATACGGTACTTTTGGAATTAAAGCGTTAGATTCAGTATTTATTACTGCAAGACAGATAGAAGCTGCACGTATTGCTGCCACTCGATATATGAAAAGAGAAGGACAATTATGGATTAAAATATTCCCGGATAAACCTATTACCAAAAAACCTGCTGAGGTTCGTATGGGTAAAGGAAAAGGTGCTGTGGAATATTGGGTAGCAAGAGTATCACCGGGAAGAATTTTATTTGAAATAGGGGGAGTTCCTTATGATGTTGCAAAAGAAGCATTACGACTTGCAGCTCAAAAATTACCGGTGAAAACTAAATTTGTTGTTGCTAACGATTTTGTGCAATCATAAATAATAAAATCGATGAAAGCAGTTGATATAAGAAATTTAAGTCAAGAAGAAGTTAAAGCAAAATTAGCTGAAACAAAAGCTGAGTATGCTAAACTAAGATTATCACATAAAGTGTCTCCAATTGGAAATCCGATTCAATTAAGAGAGATGAGAAAAACAATAGCAAGGTTGTTAACAGCCTTAAAGTAATTTAAAATCCGAAAAAGAATTTAATTTCAATTATGGAAAGAAATTTAAGAAAAGAAAGAATCGGAGTAGTATCTAGCAATAAGATGGATAAAACTATCGTTGTTAGTGAGACAAGCAGAATGAAACATCCCATGTATGGGAAATTCGTTTTAAAAACTAAAAAATATACTGCTCACGATGAGAAAAACGAATGCAATGAAGGAGATACCGTTCGCATTATGGAAACTCGTCCACTGAGTAAGAGTAAAAGATGGAGATTAGTAGAAATATTAGAAAGAGCTAAATAATTTAGAGATGCTACAAACAGAATCAAGATTAAAAGTTGCAGATAATACTGGAGCAAAAGAGGCTTTAGTTATCAGAGTGTTAGGAGGTTCAAAAAGAAGATATGCATCTGTAGGTGATAAAATAGTTGTTACTATTAAAGATGCTACTCCATCAGGAAACGCTAAAAAAGGTCAAGTATCCAAAGCAGTAGTGGTTAGAACTAAAAAACCTGTAAGAAGGAAAGATGGTTCTTATATTAGTTTTGAAGATAATGCATGTGTATTGTTAAATGCAGCAGGAGAAATGAGAGGAACTCGTGTTTTTGGACCGGTAGCCAGAGAATTACGTGATAAAGAGTATATGAAAATTATATCATTAGCTCCTGAGGTATTATAAGGTAAATTAAAAAAAATGGCAAAAGTTAAAATAAAAAAAGGAGATAAAGTTCAAGTTCTTGCCGGATCTTACAGAGGAAAGCAAGGACAAGTTTTAGTAATTTATCCTGAAAAAAACAGAGCGATAGTTGAAGGTGTTAATATAGTTAAAAAACATAGAAAACCTTCAGCAGAAAATCCTCAAGGAAGTATTATTGAAAAAGAAGCTTCTATACATATTTCTAACTTAGCTCTATTGGATCCAAAATCCGGAAAACCAACAAGAGTAAGTTATAAAATGGATGGTGAGAAAAAAGTTAGAGTTGCAACCAAATCAGGAGAAGTGATTTAATTAAATTTGAAAGATTATGCAATACATAGCAAGACCGAAACAATTATATAAAGATAAAATCATCTCTGCTCTAAAAGAGGAATTTGGTTATACATCTGTAATGCAAGTTCCAAAACTAGAAAAGATTGTGATAAGCCAAGGATTAGGGGCAGCAACAGCAGATAAAAAAATTGTTGATTATGCAGTTGAAGAAATTTCTTTAATTGCAGGACAAAAAGCAATACCATGCCTATCTAAAAAAGATGAAGCCGGTTTCAAACTAAGAAAAGGAATGCCAATCGGCGCAATGGTTACCTTACGTGGTGATAGAATGTATGAGTTTTTAGATAGATTAATTACTGCTGCTTTACCTCGTGTTAGAGATTTTAATGGAATAAAATCAGATGGTTTTGACGGTAGAGGTAACTATACATTAGGAATTACTGAACAAATCATATTTCCAGAAATAAATATTGATAAAGTGAAGAAAATTCAAGGTATGGATATTACCTTTGTAACTAATGCAAAAACCGATAAGGAAGCAAAAGCATTATTAACCCACTTTGGATTACCATTTAAAAAGAATTAATTAATAGTATGGCTAAAGAATCAATGAAAGCGCGTGAGCGCAAAAGAGAAGCACTTTCAGCTAAATATGCCGCTAAAAGAAAAGCTTTAAAAGAAGCCGGAGACTACGAAGCACTTCAAAAGCTTCCTAAAAACTCTTCTCCGGTAAGATTACACAATAGATGTAAGCTTACAGGAAGACCAAGAGGATATATGAGAGTTTTTGGAATTTCCAGAGTAACTTTTAGAGAAATGGCTAACGAAGGATTAATACCGGGAGTTAAAAAAGCTAGTTGGTAAAAATTAAAAAATAACAGATTTTAAAAGTAGAATTTAAATTCTATACTCTAAAATTAAATAAATATGGTTACAGACCCAATTGCAGATTACTTAACAAGAGTAAGAAATGCCATGAGAGCAGGACACAAAGTTGTTGAAATTCCTGCATCAAAAATTAAAAAAGAGATTACTAAAATTCTCTTCGATCAAGGATATATCCTTAACTACAAATTTGAAGAAGGTAGTGTACAAGGAGTTATTAAAATTGCTTTAAAATACGATAAAGCAACTAATCTTCCGGCTATCAAAAAAATTCAAAGAGCATCTAAACCGGGCTTAAGAAAATATTCCGGTTGTAAAGAACTTCCAAGAGTTTTAAATGGATTAGGTATCGCTATTATCTCAACTTCAAAAGGAGTAATGACAGATAAGAAAGCTAGACAAGAAAATGTTGGTGGAGAGGTAATTTGTTATGTTTATTAAAAAATTGAAGAAATGTCAAGAATAGGAAAAGCAATAATAAATATTCCAACAGGTACTACCATTGATTATAAAGATAATGTAGTTACAGTTAAAGGAAAAAACGGTGAGTTAAAACAAGAACTTACCGGAGGAATAACTATAAATATTGAAAATTCTGAATTAGCAGTTCAACGTCCATCCGACAGTAAAGAACATAAATCTTTGCATGGATTATACAGAGCCCTTATTAATAACATGATAGTTGGTGTATCTGAAGGATTCACCAAAAAATTGGAATTAGCGGGGGTAGGTTATAGAGCATCTAATCAAGGCCAAAAATTAGAATTGGCTTTAGGATTTTCGCATTTAGTAGTTATAGAGTTACCTCAGGAAGTAAAAGTGGAAACTTTAACTGAAAAAGGTAAAAATCCAATAATTACTTTATCTTCGTTTGATAAACATTTATTAGGGATGGTTTGTGCAAAAATAAGATCACTTCGTAAACCTGAACCTTATAAAGGTAAAGGAGTTAAATTTGTAGGAGAACAAATCAGAAGAAAAGCAGGTAAATCTGCATAAAAAATTAAGTTATGGCATTAACTAAAAGAGAAAAAAGAATAAGAGTTAAAAGGAGAGTACGTAAAAATATATTCGGTACAGCTGAAAAACCTCGTTTGTCAGTTTTTAGAAGTAATAAAGAAATTTACGCTCAACTTATAGATGATAATTCTGGCAAAACTTTAGCTTACGCATCTTCGCGTCAAAAAGAAATTGCCGGAGAAAAAGGAACTAAAACTGAAATTTCTGCTTTAGTAGGTAAGAAATTAGCTGAAAATGCTAAAGTAGCCGGTATTGAAACTGTAGTTTTTGATAGAAATGGCTTCATATATCACGGAAGAGTGAAAGCCTTAGCTGATGGTGCTAGAGAAGGAGGTTTAAAATTTTAATACATTAAAAAATTATGTTAGGAATAAATAATATTGAAAGAGTAAAACCAGGTGGGTTAGAACTTGTAGATCGTTTAGTAGGTGTACAAAGAGTAACAAAAGTAACCAAAGGTGGTAGAGCATTCGGATTTTCAGCTATTGTGGTTGTAGGTGATGAAAAAGGAGTTGTAGGATTTGGTTTAGGTAAATCAAAAGAAGTGGCTAGCGCTATTTCAAAAGCTGTAGAAGATGCTAAGAAAAATTTAGTTAGAGTACCGATATTAAACGGTTCACTTCCACATGAACAATCTGCAAAATATGGCGGTGCTGATGTATTTATACGTCCGGCATCTCATGGTACAGGTTTGATTGCTGGGGGAGCAGTTCGTGCCGTATTGGAATCTGCAGGAGTTAAAGATGTACTTTCAAAATCTAAAGGATCTTCAAATCCACATAACGTAGTAAAAGCAACAGTAAAAGCACTATTAAACTTAAGAAGTGCTGAAACTATTGCACAACAAAGAGGAGTTTCACTTTCTAAAGTATTTAAAGGATAAGAACATGGCAACGATAAAAATAACTTTAAAAAGAAGTTCAATTAAAAGACCGAAAAATCAAAAGCTTACTTTAGAAGCATTAGGTTTAACTAAATTGAATAAGACCGTTGAACATGAAGCAACCCCACAAATATTAGGTATGGTTGCAGTAGTAAAACATTTAGTAACTGTTGAAGAATAATAAGATATGAATTTACATACTTTAAAACCTGCACAAGGTTCAACACATAATAGCAAGAGACTAGGTAGAGGTCAAGGAAGTGGTAAAGGAGGTACTTCTACTAAAGGTCACAAAGGAGATAAATCTCGTTCAGGACATAAAGATAAAGTAGGATTTGAAGGAGGTCAAATGCCTTTACAAAGAAGGATTCCTAAATTTGGCTTTAAGAATATCAATAGAAAAGAATATGTGGGTATTAATTTAGACACAATTCAAGGTTTAATTGATAGTAATAAAATTTCTACTGAAATCACCAAAGAAACTTTAATCCAAAACGGATTAATTTCTAAAAATGATTTAGTTAAAATTCTTGGTAGAGGAGAATTAAAATCAACCGTTAATATAACTGTTGATAAATATACTAAATCAGCAAAAGAGGCTATAGAAAAAGCCGGAGGGAAAGCTAACATCTTATAAAATAGCATGAAAGGATTTATACAGACATTAAAGAATATCTGGAGTATAAAAGAGTTAAGAGATAAACTTATTTTCACTTTTGTTCTAGTGTTGGTATACAGATTTGGTACGCATGTTTCACTTCCTGCTATCAATATGGTAGAAGTAGATAATATTCTTGAAATCTACAAAAACAATGGTGGAAACCAACAGGCTACCGGCCTGTTAGGGTTATTATCTTCATTTACGGGAGGTGCATTCAGTAAAGCATCAATTTTTGCTTTAGGTATTATGCCGTATATATCTGCTTCTATTGTGGTGCAATTAATGGGATTAGCTATACCTTATATACAAAAACTACAAAAAGAGGGAGAAAGCGGTCGTAAGACGGTTAATCAGATTACTAGGTGGTTGACAATTTTAATATGTTTAATACAAGCTCCTGCTTATTTGACATCTATTACACAAGTCTTTCTACCTATTGAGCAATTTAGAACAGCCTATTTAGTAGATCCCAATAATATTTTCTTATTTTGGGTGCCAAGTATTATAATCTTAATTTCAGGCACAATTTTTGCTATGTGGATGGGGGAAAAGATAACTGACAAAGGAATCGGTAATGGGATATCTATTTTAATTATGGTTGGTATTTTAGCAGGTTTTCCAACAGCATTTGTTCAAGAAGTTGGTGTACAAATGGGAGATACCGGAAAAGGACTTATCATGATGTTTATAGAAGTAATTGCTTGGTTGTTAGTTATCATATTATGTATTATGTTGACTGTAGCCGTAAGAAAAGTTCCTGTACAATACGTGAGTAGAACAAAATCTGGATCATTACGTTCCATAACAAATGCGGCTAGGCAATATATACCATTAAAAGTTAATGCAGCCGGTGTAATGCCTATCATTTTTGCACAAGCACTAATGTTCATACCGGGTTTATTGGTACGTTCTGAAACAACTACTAATACTTTTTGGGCAGGATTTAGTCAAGTGTTTAGTTGGCAATATAATTTATTATTTGCCCTATTAATAATTGTCTTTACCTTTTTCTACACAGCTATTACAATTCCTATAAATCAAATGGCTGATGATTTAAAAAGAAATGGAGGATTAATTCCACGTGTAAAACCAGGTAAAGAAACAGCTGATTATTTAGATGATGTTTTATCTAAAATTACACTACCTGGAGCTATATATTTAGCTCTTATAGCAGTTCTTCCTGCAATAGTTAAAATTATCGGTCTCACCGCAACCGATAAATTTGCTTTATTTTTTGGTGGAACTTCTTTATTAATTATGGTAGGTGTATTATTAGATACTGTACAACAAATTAATACTTATTTATTAAACCACCATTATGATGGTTTAATGCAGTCAAGATTAAGTAGAAATCCGAATTAATATATGGCAAAACAAAAACATATAGAACAAGACGGAACTATTATTGAAGCATTGTCTAATGCAATGTTCAGAGTAGAATTAGAAAATGGCCACATTTTAACCGCACATATTTCTGGTAAAATGAGGATGCATTATATTAAACTATTACCTGGAGATAAAGTACGGTTAGAAATGTCACCCTATGATTTATCAAAAGGAAGAATAACTTTCAGATATTAAAATAGAAAGAAAAATGAAAATTAGAGCATCACTTAAAAAAAGAAGTTCAGATGATATTGTTGTAAGACGTAAAGGTCGTCTATACATTATAAACAAAAAAAATCCTAAATTTAAACAAAGACAAGGTTAATACTATGGCTAGAATTTCCGGTGTAGATTTACCAAAAAATAAAAGAGGAGTTATAGGCCTTACCTATATTTACGGTGTTGGTAAAAGTACTGCAGCTAAAGTTTTAAAAGATGCAGGAATTAGTGAGGATAAAAAAGTTTCTGAATGGAATGACGATGAAGTTAATGCTATCAGAAAATTCATTTCCGAAAACGTTAAAGTAGAAGGAGAATTACGTTCTGAAATTCAATTAAATATTAAACGTTTAATGGATATTGGATGTCAGAGAGGTATCAGACATCGTCTAGGTTTACCACTTAGAGGTCAAAGAACCAAAAATAATTCTCGTACAAGAAAAGGTAAAAGAAAAACTGTAGCTAATAAGAAAAAAGCCACTAAATAATAAATAGAAACATGGCAAAAACAGCATCAAAAACAGCTAAAAAAAGAAAAGTTAAAATTGAAGCAGTAGGAGAAGCTCATATCCAAGCCTCATTTAATAATATTATTATCTCTTTAACTAATAAAAACGGAGAAGTAATATCATGGGCATCTGCTGGAAAAATGGGTTTTAAAGGCTCTAAAAAAAATACCCCTTATGCAGCACAAATGGCAGCTGAAAATTGTGCGCAAGTTGCGTATGAATTAGGATTAAGAAGGGTAAAAGTTTTTGTGAAAGGTCCGGGAGCTGGAAGAGAATCCGCTATTCGAACTATTCATAATGCTGGTATTGAAGTTAGTGAAATCATTGATGTAACTCCTATACCACATAATGGATGTAGACCACCAAAAAGAAGAAGAGTTTAATACTATTAATATCATTCAAATTTTATAATGGCAAGATATATTGGTCCAAAAACGAAAATAGCTAGAAAATTCGGACAAGCTATTTATGGGGAAGATAAGTATTTTGAAAGAAGAAAATACCCTCCAGGACAACACGGTCCGAACAAGAGAAGAGGTGCTAAAAAATCTGAATATGCAGTTCAGTTGGCTGAAAAACAAAAAGCAAAATATACTTATGGTATATTAGAAAGACAATTTGCAAATTTGTTTGACAAGGCACAAAGAAGTAAAGGGATTACCGGTGAAGTATTATTACAATTATGTGAATCAAGACTAGATAACGTAGTTTATAGATTCGGTTTGTCTAATACTAGAGCAGGATCTCGTCAATTAGTATCACACAAACATATCACAGTTAATGGAGAGATTGTAAATATACCTTCTTATCTTTTAAAACCGGGTGATGTGATTGGAGTTAGAGAAAAATCTAAATCATTACAAGTAATTAAAGATGCTTTAGCTAATAATTCTCATAAAACTTATGAATGGTTAGTATGGAATGATGAAAAACTATCAGGAGATTTTAAAGTAGTTCCTGAAAGAATTCAAATTCCTGAAGATATCAAAGAACAATTGATAGTCGAATTATATTCTAAATAAAACAAAAAATTAGCTAAGATTTATATGGCAATTTTAAACTTTATAAAACCTGATAAGGTAATTTTAGTTGAATCAGATGATTTTAAAGGTCAATTTGAATTCAGACCCTTAGAGCCTGGATTTGGATTAACCGTTGGAAATGCTTTAAGAAGAGTTTTATTATCTTCGTTGGAAGGGTATGCTATTACATCAATAAGAATTGAAGGAGTTGAACATGAATTTTCAACTATTCCGGGTGTAATAGAAGATGTGACTGAAATCATATTGAATCTTAAAAAAGTTAGATTTAAAAATCAAATCAATAAAGGTGGAAATGAAATTGTAACAGCTCAAATATCCGGAAAATCAGAATTGACAGCCGGAGATTTAGGTAAATTTATTTCTTCTTATCAAGTTTTAAATCCTGATTTAGTGATTTGTCATATGGATAAATCAGTTAAATTTAATATAACTTTTAATATAGATAAAGGAAGAGGGTACGTACCTGCAGAACAAAATAAATCTAATCACGCTCCAATAGGAACTATAGCAATTGACTCTATTTATACTCCAATTAGAAATGTTAGTTATAGCATTGAAGATTATCGTGTAGAACAGAGAACTGATTATGAAAAGCTTATTTTAGATATTCAAACAGATGGTTCAATAACTCCTCAAGAAGCTTTAACAGAAGCAGCTAAAATATTAATTCATCATTTTATGTTATTTTCTGATGAGAGAATAACATTAGAAGCAGATGTTGTTTCATCCGCAGACACTTATGACGAAGAAGCTCTTCATATGAGACAGTTATTAAAAACTAAACTAGTTGATATGGATTTATCTGTTAGAGCTCTTAATTGTCTTAAGGCTGCAGAAGTTGAAACTTTGGGAGAATTAGTTTCCTTTACAAAATCAGATTTAATGAAGTTTAGGAATTTTGGTAAAAAATCTCTGACCGAATTGGAAGATTTAGTTTATTCTAAGAATCTGACTTTTGGTTTGGATGTTTCAAAGTATAAATTAGAAGCAGAATAATAAGAAATCATGAGACACGGAAAAAAGTTTAATCATTTAGGGAGAACTGCATCACATCGTAAAGCTATGCTTTCCAATATGGCTACTTCCCTTATTCTTCATAAAAGAATTAACACAACTGTTGCTAAAGCTAAAGCATTAAGAACGTATATAGAACCATTATTAACTAAATCTAAAGAAGACACTACTCATAATAGAAGAACGGTTTTTAGTTATCTTCAGAGTAAAGAGGCGGTTACTGAATTATTTAGAACAGTAGCAACCAAAATTTCTTCTAGAAATGGTGGGTATTGTAGAATAATTAAAACTGGTTTTAGGCTAGGAGATGGTGCAGATACAGCTCTTATTGAATTAGTGGATTTTAATGAAACCTATAATTCAGGAGAATCTAATAAAAAAGTAACTAGAAGAAGTCGTCGTTCAACTAAAAAGGCGGATTCTGCAGAATCAACATCTGAAGCTGTAGTTAATGAAACTAGTGAAGTTGAATCTGAGAATAAATCAGATGAAACAAAAGAATAAAAAATAAATTCAATTTAAAAAAAAGCAGGTTTTTAAACCTGCTTTTTTATTTTATACTTATCGCTTTTTACTTACATAGATTTACAAATCGACTAATTATAGATCAACATATTAGTATCTATTCATTAAAGACTTATATATAATAGATAAAATAATTAATTGAAACTATATTATTATTTATAAACGTTTAAATATGACAGTATTTCAATAAAATAGATTAAAAGGTCTTTTACATTAATAATAAATTAAATTTTATTAAAATAAAATACTCTATGCAGGTCCAAACTGAATGTTTAATGTAATATTTTTATTTATTTAAATAGTTTCACTTATAAATAATAAAATCATGCTTTATATGTGGTTTTTAAAGTTTTAAAAATTGTTTTAAATACTTAAAAACAACTAATTATTTTATATAAATAGTAAATCAAATATAACTTTGAAGTGGTACGTTTTAAATATTATTAAATAAAAAAAGCCTCTTATATAAGAGGCTTTTTTTATATCATTAGTTTTTTTATTCTGCAGAATCAAGTAATTTGAAAACCACTCTTCTGTTTTCTTTATTTTTCCATTCAGGACATTTAGAAGCAGGTTTACATTCAGGATATTTAGGGTTAGTGAATCCCATACCTTTACCTGTTAATTGATAAGGAGGCACACCTTTAGAAACTAAATATTTAATCACAGAAGTTACTCTTCTTTTTGATAGATTAAGATTGTAAGCATCTGTTCCTCTAGCATCAGTGTGTCCTTCAACTAAAAATCTTGTACCTTGACCGTATTTAATTATAATATCAGCTACTTGATCTAAAATAGGTTGCGATTCCAAAAGAATTTTGTCTGAATCAAGATTAAATTGGATACCTCCCATAGTAGCAATTAGTGGATTAATAGCATCCTCAGCAAGTTTTTGCGGTTCAGGACATCCATCGTTTGATGCAGGACCAGGGAAAGTAGGACATTTATCATATAAGTCTATAATGCCATCCATATCTACGTCTAATGCTCTACCGGAACCATCAACACGAGCACCTTTAGGAGTGTCTAATTCTCTATCCCAATCATCACAAACACCGTCATCATCTTTATCACCAAATACGCAAACTTCTAATTGTTGTTGACTTGCTACATCATTGATTTTTGTAAACATTTCACGTAATGGATCAACCCAACCTAAATATTCATTATGTTTTCCTATTTTATAGGTAACACCTAAAGATGTTGTTAAAAAATTATCGGATTTACCACCTTTATGCAATTCGGCATAGTGTCCGTTATTACCGGACCCATCAAATAGTTCATCACCGGTGATTACATACATAGCTCTTAAAGATGCATCCCATCTTTTATTAATTTTATATGTTAATCCGGTACCTACCTGAGCAAATATAGACTTAAGTCCCATATCTTCATCAGCCATAGTTTCATAAACGGTTGAACCTTTTTCAATAAATTTAGTTTTAGCTTTATATTGTATTGTTCCTAAACCGGCATATGTATGTAGAGCCCATCTGTAAGGAGATCTGTTATCAATTCTTCTAAATAAAGAAGAAACGTTTAAATCTCCTAAAACGCTTAATGCGAAATAATTAGTTTTAGCATCTACTTTATTTGAACCATATCCTTGCTTAGTTTCACCAAACTGACCTAATAAACTTAATCCAAAGACATGTGAAATTTGTTTATTTATCGAAGCTTGAAAATCATATCCAACTCTCCATTTGCTAGATGCCCCGTTATCTATAGAGGTAAAGTCAGATGTAATTAACCACGGAACACCTCCATATATAGATACAGACCAGTCATTAAATTGCTTTTGATCATTAGTAAATTTTACATAATCATCAGTGAAATTACTACTATCTACATTTTGAGCTTGTACATTTAAGCATGTACAAATAACTGCAAGTAAAAATAGAATACATTTTTTATTCATAACTATAATTAATTAGTAAGTATATTAAGTCTTCTCCTATACAAAATGATTGAAGGTTGTAAAATTATCAAAATTTTTTAAATAAAAAAATATATTAAACCAGTTCATATAAAATTTTTTTAGAAAAATTTCTTTTTGAAATATGATTAATATGAGGTATATTTAAGGAGACGGAGTAATATGTTATAGAATTAAAATATATTATATCAATATCTATAGTTCTATCCTCATATTTTCCGCTAAAATAACTGTCATTAATTCTACCTAATGATCTTTCAATTTCTTTAATAGATTTTAAAAGTTTAATAGGGGACAAATCGGTACTAACGATAATTCCAATATTTAGATAAGTATTTGACGAATAATAATCTTCAGGTTCAGATTCAATTAATTTGGTTTTTTTCAAAATTGAACCAATTTTGGAATCTATTAAATTTATAGCTGATGATATATTATTTTTTTTATTTCCTAAATTGCTGCCTAGTAACAAAGTAACCTTATTCATCTACTAATTAATTATTTGTTAATAGAAAGAAATGAAAAAATTTATCATTCAAGTATTGGCAACCGTTGTTGGTATTGTGTTGTTAACCAGTATAGTTGTATTTAGCTTGATTTTAATAAATATTATAGCATTTATTCCATCTAAATTTGTTGTTAAAGATAAATCAATTTTAGAAATAAATCTAAACAATTCCATTTTGGAATCCTCAAATGATCGAGAAGTACCAATTTCACTATTAAATAATGTTAAGCATGTTTATTTAAAAGATATTTTAGATGTAATAAATCATGCTAAAACAGATGATAAAATAGAAGGAATAAGTCTTAAATTATCCAATATAAATGCCGGATACTCACAAATAGCAGAAATTCGTCAAGCCTTGCTAAATTTTAAAGAAAGTAAAAAATTTATATACTCATATAGTAATGAATGTGATCAAAGATCATATTATTTATCTTCTGTGGCCGATTCTCTATACGTTAATCCAAATGCAAGTATAGAGTTGGCAGGTTTATCTGCAGAAGTTTTATTTTATAAAAATTTAGGACAAAAGTTTGGAGTAAATTTTGAAGTTATAAGACACGGTAAATATAAATCAGCCGTTGAACCGTATCTTAGAGATAATCTTTCAGAAGAAAATAGATATCAGTTAAAAAATTTGTTACAGAATTTTTGGAATAAAATATCATCTGATATAATCTCTTCAAGAAAAATTACTAACGAGAGTTTAAATAATTCTGTAGATAGTTTATATGGTTTTATTCCAGAATTAGCTTATAAAAATAGATTAGTAGATAGGTTGATCTATGAATCCCAATATGATAATTTAATTAAGAAGAGATTAGGTTTGTCAGATGAAGATTCCATTAATAAAATATCTTTGGAACAATATAAAGAATTTACTGAAGATGTTTCATTTATTAATGATAAAATAGCCATATTATATGCATCAGGGCAAATATATACAGGTAAAGGAGACACAGAGGTTTACTCCAAAACGTTTATCAACCTTATTAATGAAATAAAAAATGATGATAATATTAAAGCAGTGGTTTTACGAGTAAATTCACCTGGTGGAAGCGCTAATGCTTCTGCTGAAATTTTGTATGAATTATATGAGCTAAAAAAGAAAAAACCTTTAATAGTATCATTTAGTGATATAGCAGCCTCCGGAGGATATTATATTTCTATGGCTGCTGATAAAATTTATGCCCAAGATAACACACTAACAGGATCCATAGGCGTTTTAGGCATGATCCCGGATGTTAAAAAATTAGCCAATACTATTGGCATTACTTCAGACTATGTTTCAACAAATACAAACTCAAAATATTACTCAATTACTCAGGGAACATCTCAAGGATTTAAAGAAATAATGAATAAGGGGATTAATATAACATATAATAAATTTGTTAATGAAGTAATGAAGGGTAGACATATGACCTATGCTCAAGTAGATTCGGTGGGACAAGGTAGAATATGGAGCGGAAGGGATGCATTAGAAAAGGGTTTGGTAGATGAAATTGGCGGATTCAATGAGGCAATTGAATATGCTGCAAAAAAAGCAGGGGTAACATCCTATAATTTAGTTTCCTATCCCGAAGAAAAAACCAATTGGGATCTTATAGTAAATATGTTTACCTCTGATGACAATGATTTGAATCAATCGGGTATAATAGAAAACCTTATTAAATATGAATTAGGTAAGGATCATTATAAATTATATCAAAAAATAAAAAATATAGAAAGTAATCAAGGAATAATGTACTTAATGCCGTATGATGTAGAAATTAAATAACGGATAAAAAGTCTTGAATAAAAATATTCTAACTAATATATCATTTTCAATAAAGTTGTTATATCTTTGCAAAACTTAAAAGTTTGAGAAAAGTATTTTTATAATTTTTTCGAGAATTTATTCAACCAAATAGTACAATTATTTAAAAGTTAAATGGGATTATTTGATTTTCTTACACAAGAAATAGCAATTGATTTGGGTACAGCAAATACCCTAATCATTCATAATAATAAAGTAGTAGTAGACAGTCCTTCTATAGTAGCTATAGATAGAAGGACCATGAAGCCTATTGCAGTCGGAGAGATAGCTAAGCAAATGCAGGGGAAAACGCATGATGATATAAAAACTATTAGACCTCTAAAAGATGGTGTAATAGCTGATTTTGGCGCGTCCGAGCATATGATCAGGGAATTTATAAAACAAATTCCGGGAATAAAAGGAAAAATTTTTAATCCTTCATTGAGGATGGTTATTTGTATTCCTTCAGGTATTACAGAAGTTGAAAAAAGAGCAGTAAAAGATTCTGCAGCTAAAGTAAATGCTAAGGATGTAAAATTAATTTATGAGCCTATGGCTGCAGCCATAGGGGTTGGTATTGATGTTACACAGCCTAAAGGTAATATGATTATAGACATAGGGGGAGGAACTACTGAAATAGCAGTTATAGCTTTGGGAGGAATTGTTTGTGATAACTCTATTAAAATTGCAGGAGACGTATTTAATAATGATATCTTATATTATTTAAGAACTCATCATAATTTGTTTATCGGAGAAAAAACAGCAGAACACATTAAAATGGAGGTTGGTTCAGGACTTGAAGAACTGGATAATCCGCCTGAAGATCTACCAGTTCAAGGTAGAGATTTAATTACCGGTAAACCTAAAGAAATTATGGTTAATTATAAAGAAATGGCCAGAGCTCTAGATAAATCTATTTTAAGAATCGAAGATGCTATCATGGAAACTTTATCAAGAACACCTCCTGAATTGTCTGCAGATATCTATAATACCGGTATATATTTAGCAGGAGGAGGGGCTTTACTTAGAGGTCTCGATCAAAGAATAGGAAGGAAAACAGGATTACCTGTTTTCATAGCTGACGATCCATTGAGAGCAGTTGTGAGAGGTACTGGAATTGCACTAAAAAATATTGAAAAATTTGAGAATTTTTTAATCAAATAATAAATTATTCTTAAGATAAAACTTATTAATGTCTGTATTGATAAATTTTCTATCAAAAAATAGTAGATTTCTGCTATTTCTATTTTTGCAGATATTAGCTCTTTTTTTTACGTTTAACAGAAATGTTTATCATAATTCGATACTAGAAGAAAAAATAATTTCATTCACCGGTTATGTAGATTCTAAAATATCTTATTTAACGTACTATATAAATCTCAAAAAGGAAAATGAACGTCTAATAGAAGAGAATAAAGAATATAGAAATAAATTTCTAGGAAAAACGGGAAAAATTAAGCCTGAGTTTTTTGCTATGTTAGATTCTACAAAATATAAGCAAAAATATTATTATACAACTGCTGATATAATATCAAACTCAATTACAAGGTCAAATAATTATTTAATTATAGATCGAGGGACGGATCAAGGTGTGAGTCCGGAAATGGGCGTTGTTACCTCAACCGGAGTTGTAGGAATGATTATCAATTGTACGAAAAATTATTCCAAAGTTATTTCCATTCTTAATAGGAATACCAGGATAAATGCCAGATTAAAATCAAGTAAATATTACGGTACATTATTATGGCAGGGAGAAGATCCCAGAATCATGCATTTATCAGATATACCTAAATATGTAGGTGTAAAGATAGGAGATACTATTGAAACGGATGGAAAATCTAAAATATATCCTGAAGGTATATTAATTGGAAGAGTGAGCAGTAAATCCATAGATGAGGAGACCGGTAATTGGAATATTTCAGTTGAATTATTTCAAGATATGGGAAATATACAAAAAGTATATGTAGTGGATAAACTGGATAGAGAAGAAATTAAAAGTTTGAAAGATTCTATAAATTAATAATGCTTAACAGATACACATTAATAAATCTCATCTTAATTCCCATCTTACTATTATTGCAAGTTTTTGTATTTAATAACATCTATTTTTTCCATAAATATAATCCTATCATATATATTATTTGGATCATTTTTTATCCATATGACAAATCTTTTAATTATCTGTTTCTAATTTTTTCATTCCTTTTGGGATTTGGAATTGATTGTTTTATGGACACCGGAGGCGTTAATGCTTTCTCATCCGTATTAATTTCTTATATAAGAAATACAGTACTTCGATATATCTCAGATTTAGATCGGGAAATGAAAATATTAAACTTTTCAGATTTAAATTTCCTTCAATTACTACCGTATATAATAATAATTATATTAATTCATCATTTAAGTCTTTTTATTTTAGAAAGTTTTAAAATATCTATGATATTAGATGTAGTAGAAGACGCTCTTATAACATCAGTATTTTCATTTTTATTTATCATTATAATTTACGCTTTCTTTAAAAATAAGATTGGATAGTGAAAAAATTTCAGATTATAATAGGGGTGTTGATTTTCTTAGCGTTACTGTTTATCGCGCGTATATCCTACCTACAATTATTTACAGAAAAATATAAGCTTAACGCAGCAAATACTTCAATAAAAGCAGAATATCAAATTCCATTACGGGGATATATAATGGACAGAAACAGTAAAATATTAGTAGGAAATACTCCTTCCTATGAGTTGACTTTTACCCAATCCCAGATGGAAAAAAATTTTGATACCTTAGGTTTTTGCAAATTAGTTAATATTTCGAAAGCTGATTTTATAAAAAAAATCAAAAGTATTAAATCAAATAAGAAAATTTACAATAACCTGGTTCCTATGACCTTTATGAAAGGTCTGACTAGTGAAGATTTAGCCAGAATACAAGAAAAACTTTTTAAATATAATGCATTTTCAATTGTTCGAACCCCAGAAAGAAATTACTTGGTCCATTCTGCAGGAAACATATTGGGTTATATTAATGAAGTTAATGAAAAGTATATAAAATCTGATTCGTCCTATTACATGCCCGGTAATTTAGCTGGTATGACAGGAGTAGAAAAATCGTATGAAAAATATTTACGAGGAATAAAAGGAATTAAATATATACAAAAAGACAGAAGATTAAGAAGTATAGGCTCATATAAGGATGGAGAGTATGACCAGCAAATGCATAGTGGTAAAGATATAACACTCTCAATTGACTATGATTTACAAAATCTGGCAGAAAAATTGTTAGTTAATAAAAGAGGCGGTATCGTAGCTTTAGATCCCAATAATGGAGAAATATTGGTTATGGCCTCAGCTCCTGTTATTGATCCGTCAGTATTTGTAGGAAGAGATAAGAATAAACATATATATGCTCTTCAAATGGATTCAATGAATAAGCCAATGTTTGATCGAGCGGCTCAAGCAGCATATCCTCCAGGATCTACTTTTAAATTGATAAATGGTTTAGCTGCTTTACAAATGGGAGTAATAGATGAAAAAACAACCTTTATATGTAAACATGGTTTTCATTATGGAAACAGGAAGATAGGTTGCCACTGTGGGTATTTTTACACTCCTATTGCTATGGATAAAGCTATTCAAAAATCATGTAATAATTTCTTTGCAGAGGCTTACGTAAGAATACTTAACAAGTATCCGGGTAACATTGAAAAAAGTATTGATGAATGGAGTGATATAGTTAAAAGTTTTGCCGTCGGCGAATTTATGCATAATGATTTAGCAGTGGGAAGTAGAGGAAACATTCCGGATGCAAATTATTATAATAGGCGTTACGGAAAGGATAAATGGAATATCTATACTATAATTTCTAATTCAATAGGGCAAGGTGAAGTTTTGGCAACTCCTTTACAAATCGCAAATTATACGGCTGTTATTGCCAACAGAGGATTTTTTTACACCCCTCATATTGTAAAAGCTATAGATGGAAAACCGATAACAGATCCTCAATTTACTGTACCCAAACAAGTAAAAGTTGAGAAAAAATATTTTGATATTGTTAATAAGGGAATGAGTATGGTAATTTTGTCGGGTACGGGTCATAGGATTTTTACCAATACATTTAGTCAGGAAGGAAAAACAGGTACCTCGCAAAATCCTCATGGAAAAGATCATTCCATATTTGTTTTAATAGCTCCCGTAGATAAACCAAAAATAGCAATTGCTGTAGTCGTTGAAAATGGAGGTTTTGGAGCAACTTATGCCGGACCCATGGCCTCTCTACTTGCTGAAAAATATCTTACCGGAACCATTGAAAGAAAATCAATGGAGGAAAGCATCATAAAATCTGATTTCAGTAATGAATATTTGAGACAATGGAACGATTATTTAAAAAGAACAGGAAAATATGTTCCAAATAATTTACCTCAAGCTTTAAAAGATAGTATAAATAAGATTAATTCGAATAAAAAACTATCCTTAAAAGAAAAGCAACGATTAATACAACATATAATTAATCAGGGAGAAGCAGCAAAAAAATTAGATAATTTTATTGGTGATTAAAAATGAATAAAATTTTTAGGGGAGTAGATGGTTTAATGTTATTTTTATATTTGCTTATAGCCTTATTTGGTATCGCAAATATATACAGCGTTGATAGTTCTAGTGGTACTAAACAATTCATCTGGCTGTTAATATCTTTAACAGTAGGAACTTCAACCTTTCTTGTTCGTCCTAAATTTTTTGAGAATTTTGCGGGCTTATTTTACTTATTTGGCTTATGTCTACTTACCGGTGTTTTATTGTTTGGAAGCTATGTTAACGGAGCTAAAGCCTGGTATCGAATTGGAGGTTTCAGTTTACAACCGGTAGAATTAGCTAAAATTTCCACAGCATTAATGTTAGCTAATTACGTAGATTCTCCTAATTTTAATATTAAAAATAATCAATCATTAGGAATTGCATTTCTAATTATATTTATTCCCATAGTATTAATTTTGCTGCAACCCGATGTTGGATCCATTTTAGTGTTTACTGCTTATTTTATCGCATTATATAGAGAAGGAATGACGGGATGGTTGTTTATCATTGGTTTTTATTTTGCGATTTTATTTCTGACTTCCATCTGGGTTCCATCATGGATCGTTATTTTAATATTAACACTTTTACTGTTTCTATTATTATTCTTGCTTAGAAAGAAAATTAAATGGAATCAACACTTTAACATTTTATTTATCATAGTATTTGTTCTAATATCAAGTGTTATAAGTTTATCCTCACCGTTTATATTCGAGCATTTACCAAAGCATCAAAAAGAAAGAATATTAGTACTATACGAAGGAGAAAAAAAGTACAGAGATACCGCAGGATATAATTTACTTTATTCTAAAACAGCCATAGGATCGGGAGGTTTCTGGGGTAAAGGATATAAACAAGGTAGTGTTACAGCAGGTAAATTCGTACCGGAGCAACAGACTGACTATATATTTTGTACAGTGGGCGAAGAATGGGGATTTGTAGGATGTACCCTATTGATCGGGCTATATACTTGTTTAATAGCAAGAATATATTATTTGGCAGAAACACAGAAAAGCGCATTTTCCAGAGTTATGGGATATTCATTAGCTTCCATATTATTTATGCATTTTTTAATTAATATAGGAATGGTCATAGGATTGTTTCCAACCGTAGGGATTCCATTACCTTTCTTTAGTTATGGTGGTAGTTCACTATTAGGATTTTCTTTATTTATTTTTATATTTTTGCGCTTGAATTATTCTGACAAAAATAGTCTTATCTAGATACCGTTTAGTATTAACTAATTTTTGACCATTTAATTTTATTCTTATGATATTTTAAGAAGAATTTTCTTATAGCTTGATTTTTTTCCTTGGTAAGATCAGGATCATCTTGTAATAAATGATCTACACAGGATTTAGATAATGATACTATTACCTTATCATGAATCAAATCTGTTTTTTTAAAATCAATGGTACCGCTTTGCTGAGTTCCTAAAATATTACCGGGCCCTCTTAATTCCAAATCCACTTCAGATATTCTAAATCCGTCGTTTGTTTCACACATTGTTTTAATCCTTTTCTGTGCATCATTCGATAACTCTGATTTGGTCATCAAAATACAATATGATTGTTCAGCACCTCTACCCACTCTTCCTCTTAATTGATGCAATTGAGATAATCCGAATTTCTCTGCACTTTCAATAACCATGACACTTGCATTCGGAACATTTACGCCCACCTCAATAACAGTAGTGGCAATCATAATTTGCGTCTGATTATTGACAAATCGTTGCATTTCATATTCTTTATCCGCTGCTTTCATTTTCCCGTGTACGATGCTTATTTGATAATCAGGCATTGGGAAATCTCTGACTATACTTTCATATCCATCCATAAGATCTTTATAATCAAGACTTTCACTTTCTTCTATAAGGGGATATACAATATATACTTGTCTGCCTTTTTTAATTTCATTTTTAAGAAAACCAAAAACGGATAGCCTGTTTGAATCTGTTCTATGATAGGTTTTAATTTCTTTCCTGCCACTTGGTAATTCATCAATTATAGATACATCCAAATCACTATAATAACTCATGGCCAATGTTCTCGGTATAGGAGTAGCTGTCATCACTAATATATGAGGAGGTATCGAATTTTTTCCCCACAATCGAGAGCGTTGTTCAACTCCAAACCGATGTTGTTCATCAATTATAGCTAAACCTAAATTTTTAAATTGTACTTTTTCTTCAAGTAAAGCATGTGTACCCACCAATATATTTATTTTTCCCGACAGTAATTCTTGATGAATTAGTTTTCTTTCCGAGGTCGAAGTTGATCCCGTTAATAGATGGACAGAAATATTCATTTCATCAACCAATTCACAAATGCTTTTATAATGTTGAACGGCTAAAATTTCGGTGGGAGCAATCATACAAGCTTGAAAACCATTATCAATAGCTAAAAGCATGGATAAGAGAGCGACCATCGTCTTTCCACTGCCTACATCGCCTTGCAATAATCTATTCATTTGAATATTTCGGCTAAGGTCTTTACGAATTTCTTTAATTACTTTTTTTTGAGCATTTGTTAATTGGAACGGAAGATGAAAATTATAGAATTTATTAAAGTGATGTCCGACATTAGAAAAAGGATTTCCTAAATTTATACGTTGTCTATGAATTTTTTGTAATCCAAAACCAAGTTGAAAAAAAAACATTTCTTCAAATTTAAACCTGTATTCGGCCTGTTGTAATTCAACGTAAGAATTTGGAAAATGAATTTGTTGATAAGCTTTTTTACGAGAAATTAACTTATAATTTACTAAAATTTCTTGCGATAAATTTTCCTCTATTTGATCATCAATAGCGACTAAAATTTCCCTAATTGATTTTTTAAAAAAACGTTGATTGATCCCTCTTTTTTGTAATTTTTCCGAGTTTGAATAAATTGGTTCTAAAACTATAGGAGCTAGTTTTGCATCATTCATTTTTTCAATTTCCGGATGCGCAAGGGTTAATTTTCCATTAAAAGCATTTACTTTACCAAATATTAAAACTTCTTCATGTAAGGGAATGCTTTTTACTAACCAATTCGTTACATTGAACCATATAAGTTCTAATTTTCCGGTACTATCTTCAAATATAGCGGTTAATCTGCTTTTCTTGTTAAAAGTAGTTTCTTTTAAAGATATTATTTTACCTCTTAATTGAATTTCTGCTGAAGAAGAGCCTAGTTGATTTACTTTATAAATTTTACTTTTATCCACATATCTAAAAGGAAAATAATTAAGTAAATCCTCACATGAGTGTATATTAAGCTGCTTTTTTAATAAGTTCGCTTTTTCAGTTCCTATACCTTTAACATATTCAATAGAAGATTGAAGATATAATGCACTCATATTACAAAATTAAGAAACTGATCTAACTATAACTAGCAATAGAGATATAAATTAATTGAAATTTACTATTTAAAGAAAACACATAAGAAGGGAATTATTCCCTTCTTATGTGAAAGTATATATTTGGGTATCTTATTTAATTAAATTATTGATATCAGATATTTTTGAAGTAATTTTTAAAATTTTATTTTTTTGATCTACTAAAATTAGAGTAGGGGTACCGGTTATATTTAGTTCTTTTACAAATTTACTATCCCAGTATATCAAATCTGAATCGTTTAACCATGAAGTTTCTTTAATAGCATTTTGCCAATCCTCTTTGTTATAATCAACAGAAAGGGCTATAATTTCTCCACCCGATTTTTTAAAATTTTCGTAAAACTGTTTAACATATGGCATTTCTTGTTGGCAATGACTACACCAAGAAGCCCATACCATAATTAATTTATATTTAGTTTTAATGTCATATAAATACGTATACTTATCGTTTAATTTATGCGTAAATTTTATGTTTGGAATTATTTTTCCTTCCTTTATAGAATTATTGTCTTGAATTGTTTTTTTAAGTTCCGCACTTATTTCGCATGTTAGAGATTCAGCTCTTTTCATATATTTATCAGTAAGATTTACTAAACCATATCCATTTAGAAAATTTATAGTTGCGGATAATATCTCTTGTCCCCTGCTTGTTTCTTCACCAACTTCATCCAATAAAACTTCAATAGCTTTATCAATTTTATTTTCCCAATCTTTTTGAGAAGTGGCTCCCATTGCAGACAGTTTAAAATAATTATATAAAAGAGATTTACCAACACCGGAAGTTTCAAATTGTTGTCCGGCATTTTTAAAATGATCTAAAATTAAATTTTTATTAGAAATAGCATCGCCGTTTCCTATTTCAGTGTTTTTAATTAGATCTGAAGTTTTTAAATAATAGGATAAAAATGGAAATTCTGAAATATCAGGTTCATTCATTTCAGATATTCTTTGAATTTCATTTTTTAAGGGTAAATAAAAATCATCTTTAGAATTATAATAAAAATTTATATTTTGTAATTGAGGAAGAATAGAATTTTTTTTAATGTCATAGTTTAAATAATTTTGATAACGTTCATTAATTTGATTACCCGGTATATTTATAATAAATTCATCATTTGTAGTAATTGATGCGCTAAAATCTATATCGGTATTATCAGAAATGAATATGTAATTCTTCTTGGCATCCAGTAATGAAATTTCAATTATACCGGAATAGTTATCTTTAACAGGAATTGAAAAAGATCCATTTGAATTTGTAGTTATGTTTCCTATTAAAATATCATCAAATGCTCTATCTATTTTTACTAATATTCTTTTATTAGAATAATTGGCAATAGTACCTTTAAAAGTAAATTGAGCTTGAGCTATTAAGCTTATTAGAACTAATAAGAATGTAATTGAAATTTTTTTCATAAAAAAAGCCTTGTTATTTATTTAACAAGGCTAATTTATGAAATTTAAATCTTTATATAGATTTAATTCTTTTCTTTTTAAAGATATAAAACATTATAAAAATAGCACTTATTAATAAAAAAGGCACTATAAAATTAATTGGAGTTGAGTTTGGTTCCATTATACCTATCCCACCACCATAAGCGACTACCTCACCTTCGGCGTTTGGAATCGGAGGTACTTCTTCCGTTTCAACTACAACTTGCAAAATATTGTAAGCAAAAGATTGACTATAAACTAAAGCTATAAATATTATGGAAAACAATTTTTTCATTTCAATTTTACTTTATTATTTAACTATTTTTTTAGTTACTTTCTCACCAGTAATTTGATTAGTCACTACTATAACGTACAAAGATGACGATGTAGTATGAATAGGTAGCAAATAATCATTTTGGGTATCGATGTTTGTTTCTGTGGAAATTAACTGACCTAAAACGTTAAATATAGTTACTTCTGCTTTTTTCCAATTTTGATCAAAGTGAATTTTATATTCATTTCCGGTCTTATAAATAGTTGTTAAACTATTTAAAGTAGTAATGTCTTCATTTCCTAAAGTTCCAGGCTCTTTCCAGAAAATTTCAAATCTGTCGTTAGTTGATTCATTAAGAGTTACAGAATAGGAAAAATTAGAATCAATTTCTTTAATAACTTTTAATTGTTTATCATGAAAATAAAATTTTGCATTAGGATTATCAAAGTTATTTTTTCCTTCTTCTTTTATAGGGTTCATGTTATACTTAAGTTCTGATTTAAAGGTAAATTCTTTTCCTTTATCCATAGTATTTACAGTTACTCCTACTGGAACAGCAACTTTAGAAGAATTATCCGAGTTAATTACATTAATATATAATTCAGTATCTTCATATCCGGGGTATTTTCCGCCATTTATAGATTCCGGTATGGTATAGATATTGGTAGTTACATCATTATCATTTTCTGTATTGGATTTGATTTTGGCTTCAAATTCATTTAATTCTCCGGTGATCAAATTTGGACCGGCGGCAAGATATGTATTACCATAGAAAGTTTTACCGGAAACTAATTCAAGATTTAATTGATATAGATCTTGTGAATTAGATTTTGATCGTGTACCCCATACTTTCCCCTTATTAAATTCATATTTGGATTGTTCAAATGTTTGAGGTTTACTATCTTTATATAAATCAACTTTTACGTAGTCACTTTTAGCTTTGATGAAAAAATTAGTCATTGGAGGGATAATTCTTATATCATCACCAATTAATTTTCCATCATTATCAAATGTAAACATTTGTGTTTTTCCTTCATATCGGGTAGTTCCATCCACAATTTTATTAGTGATTGGTCCATCACTTGCGCCTCCTATTATATTTGGAATTTGATCTTTAAGTAATATAGTTAAGTCAATATTCGAAGTATAAGGATTTACCATACGTAACATCCTATCCCAATATCGGTTTGAATTTAACACTTCATTGGTAGTAGTTTTAGTAAATTTAATAGTAGCAGCAAATGGATCATCCAAATAAGTCCAGTAATATAATCCATAACCATTTTTAGCATTATTCCCAATATTATAGCCTGAAGCAACTCTACTAGCTACAGGTATAGATAAGTCTGCTGCAGAAGCTGTACTTCCGTCAGTAGGTTTAGTGCCCGCAACATAAGGAGTTCCTTGAAATGAAATTATACCATCAAAATTTGATCCGGTATTATACATTTCTTTTCTGAAAGAGTAATATTTTCCGGGAACAAAATTTTCATTTTTTTGAAATGGATCGTATCTAAATCGATCTTCTCTCCATGTAAATAATGGATGACGATTCCATCTAGAGCTATTTCTACAATTATTACCTTCTGAAAATAGAGTACAAATAAGCTCTGGTCTTAGTCTATTGCTAGTTAAATCACCTGAGAAATTATCATAAGTATATTTGATAAAAGGTACACCAAAAAGAACCTCTCCGGAACCATAATCATATAGATGTTTTTGCATAGTAACACCTCCAACAGTACTTTTATTGTTTACGATTATTAATTGACCATAGTTTTTTTCATCGTCATAAGTTATAACAAACTTATTTGGACTTCCATTATTTTTTAGAGTACCTTCTGATATTTTAACATTACCTTTATTAGTAAATACATCAGAACTGTTGTCTATGGTTATATCTCCAGTACTAAATAAAGTCGTACCTGGACTCACAAAGAACTTAGCACCGTTAGTGGTGGTTATTTGTGAATTGCTTGCAATACAACCCAGTACAAAAAGCAAGGGTATAAATTTCATTTTCATTTATTAAGCATTTATTAGTTAAATTTATTTATTAAATATAATATATACTAGTAGTGCAAATATAAATAAAAATATTATTCGCAAGTCTTTTTTTTTTATTTTATTGATTTGTGTTTCGTTAACGCAACAAATTTATCCATATCTATAAGTAAATCTCCGTTATAATTGTCAATATCATAACTAATTTTAGAAAATAGGTTTTCAGAGATACTTCGCAACCCTCTTGCCCCTAAACCTAAAATTCTGGTTTCTTTTACAATTTCTTTTAATACATCATCGGTAATAGAAAGGTTGATTCCATCTAATTTAAATAGTGCCTGATATTGTTTAATTATTGCATTTTTAGGCTTAGTAAGAATTTGTAACATAGCCTCATCATCCAATGGCTCTAAATTAGTTATTACAGGAAATCTTCCTAATAGTTCGGGAATAAGTCCGAAAGTTTTTAAATCGGTAGCATTTACCTGAGATAAAATGTGTTCTTCTTCAAGTGTCTTTTCATCTGTTTTACTGAAACCTATCGTGTTTTTATTTAGTCTGTTTGAAATAATTTTATCAATACCTGAAAAAGCTCCTCCTGCAATAAATAAAATATTTTGTGTATTTACTTGAATGTATTTTTGATCGGGGTGTTTTCTGCCTCCTTGAGGAGGAACATTAATAATACTGCCTTCCAAAAGTTTTAATAAAGCTTGTTGCACTCCTTCCCCGGAAACGTCGCGGGTTATACTGGGATTATCACTTTTTCGACTAATTTTATCTATTTCATCTATAAAGACTATACCTTGTTCAGCCTTTTCAACGTTATAATCAGCAGCTTGTAATAATCGACTTAATATACTTTCAACATCTTCACCCACGTATCCGGCTTCTGTTAAAACAGTTGCATCAACTATAGTAAAAGGAACATCCAAAAGTTTAGCAATTGATTTGGCTATTAAAGTTTTTCCGGTTCCTGTTTCACCAACCATCAATATATTGGATTTTTCAATTTCAACCTCCCTGTCAACTTCTAAAGAATGTGCTAACCTTTTATAATGATTGTAAACAGCAACAGATAACGTTTTTTTTGCGTTTTCTTGACCTATTACGTATTGATCTAAAAATTCTTTTATTTCTTTAGGTTTTTTTACTTGCAATTCAAAATGGCTGTCGTCTTTAAAATTTTCTTCCTGTACAACAATGTTATGTGCTTGTTCAATACAATCATTGCATATATGTCCGTGAAGTCCGGCAATTAATAGTTGAACTTCAGATTTTTTTCTTCCGCAAAAAGTACATTTTTGTTCCATAAGCTTTAATAAAGCTGATATTAATTTAAAATTCAGGTTTCAAAATTAATTTATTAATTAAAATTGAAACCTGAAAAAATATTTTTTAGTTTATATTATTAAAGAAAATAACTACGATTACTTTTTATATAAAGTATTTTTAACTGCGGTTATTACTTGGTTCACATTCGGATACCATTTAGAAAATAAAGAAGAAGAATAAGGGGCTGAAGTATCAGCAGTTGTAATTCTTTTTATAGGTGCATCCAAATAATCAAAAGCTTTTTGTTGTACCATATAAGCAATTTCACTAGCAACAGATGCAAAAGGCCATTCTTCAATTAATAATACCAAACGATTGGTTTTCTTAACAGAATTAATAACGGTGTCATAATCTAAAGGTCGAACAGTTCTTAAATCTATAACTTCTGCATTAATGCCCTCTTTTTCAAGTTCAGCAGCAGCTTGTAAAGCAACTTTCATTATTTTACCAAAAGAGACAATAGTAACATCGGATCCTGGTTTCTTGATGTCTGCAACACCTATAGGGATAAGATATTCATCTTCAGGAATCTCCATTTTGTCGCCATACATTTGCTCAGATTCCATGAAAATAACAGGGTCATTATCTCTAATAGCGGATTTCAATAATCCTTTGGCATCATAAGGATTAGAGGGTACGATAACCTTTAATCCGGGACAATTGGCAAACCAACTTTCAAAAGCTTGAGAGTGAGTAGCTCCTAATTGTCCGGCTGAAGCGGTTGGACCACGAAATACGATTGGTACATTCCATTGACCACCGGTCATTTGATAAATTTTAGCTGCATTATTTATGATTTGGTCGATTGCAACCAAGGAAAAATTAAATGTCATAAATTCTACAATAGGACGGCATCCATTCATGGCTGCGCCAACACTAATTCCGGTAAAACCACTTTCTGCAATAGGGGAATCAATGACTCTTTTGGCACCGAATTCGTCTACCATTCCTTTGGAAGCTTTATAAGCTCCATTATAATTAGCAACTTCTTCGCCAATCAGATAAATGGAAGGATCTCTTCTCATTTCTTCGCTCATAGCTTCACAAATTGCTTGTCTAAATTGAACTTCCTTCATTGTACTTAAAATTATTACGGCAAAAGTACAAATTTTTTGAACAATCAAATTCTTTTATGTTTAAAAAGAAAAGAAAATTTGTATAAAAATTAAGAAATAATTTTATATAAAATAAATTGACTATAGGTTTTGGTAGTATTTTATATTGTTAATATGTTAATTTATCGAACGTTATCAATTTTTGATATACTGTAAGTTTTTAATCTAAGTAATTAGAGTTGTTGTTATTATGAAATAATTTTAGGTATATAGACAGTAAAAAAATACTAATTATAAAATAGTTTGACTTTTTATTTTATTTAAGATATAGGAACATTCCAAATTTCTTGTACATGCCCAATCATTTCTATAACAAGGTTTATTTCCAAAAATCGAGCAAGGTCGGCAAGAAAGATCATTTATTTGTATCACATCATTTAATTGTTGACCATAACCTAAAAAACCGGCAAAAGGGTGAGTAGCTCCCCAAATGGAAATAACTTTGGTTCCCACTAAAGAAGATATGTGCATATTGGCAGAATCCATAGTTATCATTAAAGGCAATTGGCTAATTAAATTCATTTGTTCCTTTAAGGTAATTTGCCCTGATAAAGAATGAATATTTGGATGCATTTTCTGCCAAGAATCAAGAATTTCAGTTTCTTCCTTTCCGCCTCCAAATAAATATATTTGGAAATCATCTTTTGCAAGATGTATGCAAATATCTTTCATTTTATCTAAAGGTAACATTTTTTCCTTGTAATTTGCAAAAGGTGCAACGCCTATGGAGTTTTTCTTCTTTATAGGGTTTGATGATAATTTATGAGATAATTTTAAATCAAATCCCAATCTTCTGAAAACATCGGCGTAATATTCGGATACAGGGCGAAGTGGATAAAGTTTTTTATTTTTTCTTCGAGTTAATAATTTTTTTTCTTTACGATTTTTATCAAGGGTAGCAATTTTTTTTACATGTTTAGATAAAAATAATTTTAAAATTTTAGTTCTTAAGACATTGTGTAAATCAGCTACCATAGTAGGTTCGTAAACCTTTAATTCATCGGCAAGTTTTTTTAAACCTAAAATTCCATTATAGTTTTCGATATCTACACCTATAAAAGTTATATTAGGAATTGATTGAAAAAAGGGAGCAAAAAAATGGCGGGTAACTATCAGCAACTCAACATCTTTATTTTGCTCGATAAATTCTCTTATAACGGGTACAGTCATTGCGACATCTCCCATTGCAGAAAAACGAAAGACTAAAATTTTTTCTTTGATCTTACTCACTTTTTTTACTAATTATTTTTTTGCAGAGTAAGCAATTGCGTAGTATTTAATTTGTTTAATCATTGCCAATAACCCATTAGCTCGAGTAGGAGTTAAAAATTCTTGAAGACCTATTTCTTCAATAAAATTTTCATCCGATTTTAAAATGTCTTCAATGGGTTGTCCTGAATAGATGCGTACTAACATGGCAGCTATTCCTCTCGGTAAAATGGCGTCAGAATCTGCTTCAAAAAATAATTTACCATTTTCCGAACGAGTAGTTAGCCAAACCTGTGACTGACATCCTTTGATTAATTTATCTTGAGTTTTGTCTTTTTCAGGCATTTCGGGCAGTGATTTACCTAATTCTATAACATATTCATACCGTTGTTCCCAAGAGTCAAATAAATTAAATTCATTTATAAGTCCTTGTTGTATTTCAGAAATTGTCATGGAAAAAATATTTAATTAATTAAGTCGAAACCGGTATAAGGAACTAATACATTCGGAATTTTAATTCCTTCTTCCGATTGGTGATTTTCAAGTAAAGCGGCTAAAACTCTAGGTAATGCAAGAGATGAACCATTAAGTGTATGGCAAAGCTGATTTTTTCCTTCTGATCTATATCGTAATTTTAATCGATTAGCTTGAAAGGTTTCAAAATTTGATACTGAGCTAACTTCCAACCATCTTTCTTGAGCAGCCGACCAAACTTCAAAATCATAAGTAATTGCTGAGGTAAAGCCTAAATCCCCGCCACATAGTCGTAGTATTCGGTAAGTGAGTTGTAGTGACTCCAATAAAGATTTTACATGTTCAACCATTTCATCCAATGCCTCATAAGAATTTTCTGATTTTTCAATTCGAACGATTTCAACTTTTTCAAATTGATGTAATCTGTTAAGCCCTCTAACATCTTTACCATAAGAACCGGCTTCTCTTCTAAAACAAGGAGAATAAGCAGTTAATTTAATTGGTAGTTGATTTTCGTTTAGCAATACATCCCTGTACATATTGGTTACAGGAACTTCTGAGGTAGGAATCAAATATAATTTGTCTTCATTAATATAATACATTTGACCTTCTTTGTCAGGAAGTTGTCCGGTGCCGTATCCGGAAGCTTCATTTACTACAAATGGCGGAACAATTTCCATATAACCGGCTTCAGTATTTTTGTCTAGAAAATATTGAACCAAAGAGCGTTGCAATCGAGCTCCTTTTCCTTTATAAACGGGAAAACCGGCACCGGTTATTTTTACTCCTAATTCAAAATCTATTAAATCGTATTTTTTAGTAAGCTCCCAATGAGGTAAAGCATTGTTTATAATATTTTCATGTGCAGTATGCTTAAATACCTCTAGATTATCCTCTTCATTTGTTCCTACAGGAACTAAATCGTTTGGAATATTGGGTACTTCATATAAAGTTAATTTTAACTTTTCCTCTGTTTCAGATAAATTTTGTTGCAATTTTTTAGTGGATTCTTTTAAAGAAAGAGTTTGTGATTTAGCTTTTTCGGCTTCATCTTTTTTACCTTCTTTCATTAGAACTCCGATATCTTTTGAAATTTTATTCATTTCCGAAAGCTGGGAATCCAAATCAAATTGTATCTTTTTTCTGGATTCATCCAGTGAAATAATTTCATCGATAAGCTCTAATTTGCCGAAATTTCTTTTTTTTAATCCGGCTAAGACCTTTTCTTTATTATCTTTAATATATGCAACCTGTAACATATGAATGTAAACTTTAAATGGCAAATTTAGTGTAAAAAAATAAATATCTAATAAGGAATAGAAAAGCTCAGTTAAATATACGTTCAGACATTAAAAAAATATCTGATTAATAAAAATCATTTAAAGAATTAATAAGATGGAAAAAGTACGAAAAAGCTTTTCAAATAAGAAACGATCGATTTATTTAAAATCTAAAGTGACTCATCAAGGATATACTGTTTAGGTGTTTTTCCAAACATTTTTTTGAAGGAGGTTATAAAATGAGAAGTGCTTTTATAACCTGTTGCCAGTGCAATTTCGTTTATTGGGTAATGGTTATTCAACATTTGAAGTGCCTTTTTCATCCGTAATTGTATAATATAATAATGAATAGTACAACTATAAGCCTGTTTAAATCCCGTTTTTAATTTTAGTTCATTTAAATGAATAATTTTAGATAGCCGGTTAATGGTAGGCGGTTCTTCGTAATGGGTAGTTAGATAGGCATTAGCTAGTTCAATTTTTTTGAAATCTTCCTCTTTTATAGACTTTATTTCTTTCTTGTTGGTTGATAATTTTATAAAGATTTTTAAAAATAACTCTTTTAACTTAATTTGATAATAACTGTGACCAAATACTCCCGTATCTTTAATTTCAATTAATTCATTTATAACGGTAAGCATATTGAAATCTATCGGTAAAACTATTTTGTTGAAATCAGAATAAGTATTCCTTTGAATATCTTTACAAAAAATACTATCCAAAAACCATTTTTCATTTTTTAAGACAGAAAAAATAAAAGGTTTAGATATGAAAATACTAATAGAATAAAATATCTTTTCATAAGAATCTATCTTAATTTTTATATTATTTTTATTTTGATAAGTCATTTGTAAAATACCGGGCTTAATACCATAAATGGTTTTATTTTTAGAAGATTCAATAGTTGCTTTTCCTTGTAATAATAATGATACTTGAATGTAATCCTTTTCAATATTTAATGTTTGAATACAATTATGCGCTACAGTAAATTTTTGAATAAGAATACATAAGCCACCGGTATATATACTTTTTTGAATACCACTGGCAAAATGTCTTTTAAAAAGGTTTTTCTTAGTAATTATAGGTGAATTAATATTTAATCTGTCTTCCAATTCAATAGTCAGTAAAAGATCTTGATTTATTTCCGAATAAATATTCATGATACTGTTTATATTATTTTTTATACCAAATATGATATTATTATATGGTTCTAAAATTATACTTTCGCAAATAATATTTATTTAGTCTAAACAAAAATAAGAAATAAAAAATTATTGAGGTCTTAAACTTACTGCTCCATGAAAGTAATTATTAATATTCTAATTATATGCTCATTTTCAACCTGTTTATACTCTCAAATGGCAGTAGTAGAAGGAATAGTTGCCTCTAAAACCCAAGTGTTGGAAAATTGTTCTGTTCAGGTAGACAATATAGATTATATAACTAAAACCGATCAAAAAGGATATTATAAGATAATTCTTCCTGAGGGAAACTATGGGTTAACGTTTTCAAATCCTAAATTTGAAACCCAACGTATTCCTGTTTATTTAAAAAAAGGAGAAAAGAAAAATATATCCATTAAACTTAAACCTATCACCTATACCGATATCGATAACGTTGTAATTATCGGAAAATCAGCCTTACAAAAAACAAAAGAAACCCCGTATAATGTAACAGTTTTAGATGCTAAATCATTTTATAATAGCTCATTAGATTTAGCTCATATGCTTGAGAAAGCACCCGGAGTAAAAATAAGAGAAGCCGGAGGAGTAGGTTCGGATCTGTCAATTTCTTTAAATGGTTTTACGGGAAAACATGTTAAAATATTCATGGATGGTGTTCCTATGCAGGGTTTCGGTTCTGCTTTTCAATTAAACAATATTCCGGTAAATATAGCGGATCGGATCGAGATATATAAAGGAGTGGTGCCTATTGAATTTGGCACTGATGCAATAGGTGGAGTGATCAACATTGTGACGGCTCAAAGTACTAAAACCTATATGGATTTATCGTATTCTTCCGGCTCATTTAATACCTACCGAACCGATTTAAATATGGGCCATACCTCAAAATCAGGATTTACGATTCAACTTAATGCTTTTCAAAATTATTCAGATAATAATTACAAAGTAAAGACTTCTATATTGGATTTGAAAACAAATGTCTTTTCATCCGAAAAATTTTGGGTCAAAAGATTTCATGGAAAATATCATAATGAAACAGGTATTTTAAAATTAGGCTTTATTAAGAAACGATGGGCAGACAAATTTCTAATAGGGATTACATTAGGACAAGAATTTTCCGATATACAAAATGCCAATTTAATGGAAATTGTTTACGGAATGAAAAAAAGAATGGGTACAACTGTTATGCCTTCTTTAGTTTACGGAAAAAATAATTTTTTGATCAATAAATTAAATCTTAAACTTACAGCAAATTATAATAGAAATTATAATAAAAATACGGACACGGCAGCCAGACAATACAATTGGTTAGGAGACTATGTACCCAAAAAAACCAGAGGAGAAGGCATTTATTCTCTTTCAAAATTTTATAATGATAACTATTCCTCAACAGCAAATTTAACTTATCGATGGAATGATATGCATTCCTTTGCTATAAATGATGTTCTTTCCGGCTACAAAAGAAAGAAATCCGATCGGGTTTCTATAGTGGAAATCGGTTCCGTGCGCGATACTATGAGAAGAACCAATTTGAAAAATATTTTAGGAGGTTCTTATAGTTTTAATTATAAAAATATATGGAATGCGAATGTTTTTGGTAAATATTACTATCAAAAAGTGAAAGGTCCTAAAAATATTTCAACCATAACCAATAGTACAAAATATATTGAGAACACGGAAAAATTTAACACCAACGGGTATGGCTTAGCCGTCACTTATTTTTTGAAAGATTTTCAGTTTAAGGGATCATTAGAAAAGGCATACCGTCTGCCCACAGATAATGAACTCTTTGGAGATGAAGTATTAGAATTGGGAAATTCAGTTTTAAAAGCTGAAAATTCCATGAATTACAATTTAGGAATCCTTTTAAATAAACAATTTAAAAATAATAATGTTATCTACTTTGATGTCAGTGGTTATATAAGAGATACTAAAGATTATATCCGAAGAATTATTGAACAACATTATGGAACAGCAACATATGTCAACCACGGAAAAGTAAAAAATATTGGAATAGATGCTGAAATAAAATTCTATTACAGAAATAAATTTTCGTTAGGAGGAAATGTAACTTACCAAAATTTAAGGAATAAAGAGCGATATTCTTCCGTAAGTGGAAACAGGAAAGATATTACCTATAATGACAGGATACCCAATGTACCTTATTTTTTCGGCGCAATTGATGCAGCATATTTTATTAACGATCTGGTAAAAAGAAGAAATAATTTAAGTATTGGTTATACATTCAACTTTATTGAAAAATTTTATCTTAATTGGGAAAGTTTGGGAAATAAAAAATCGAAATACACTTTACCCCGACAACTATCACATGATCTAATTATAAATTACACCCTCTACGAAAGTGCATTGAGTGTTTCATTGGAACTTAAAAATATCACCAATGAATTTCTTTATGACAACTACAGTTTACAAAAGCCCGGTAGGGCTTACTATATCAAGCTAAGATATTCATTTTCAAAATCACATAAAAAGTAAATTAAATCAATAATATGAGAAATAGATCATTTAAAAGAAAATTCCTTTTAATAGCAGCACTATCAGTTTTCATAGTGGGATGTGGAAGCGATGACAATGATAACCTATCAGAAAATCCGGGAACAGATTCTTCTACACAAAAATTTGTTATTGCTGCAACTATGGGCAGTTCCAGCTATATGTTAACTTCCGATAATCTGGATATAGGCAGAACCTCGCTATCGGGAAATGGCGTGGAAGTAGGAAGAGTATTTACACATTTTATAAATAACCACTATAAATCATTAGTAGGGCTGGTATACGGACAAGGAGGGGCATACGTTGGATATTGTTTCATTTTGGCTCCAAACGGCAAAATTCAAAAATTAAAAGGAGATCAGGATATGGGATTTCAAGTAAACAGTTATAATACCGTTGGAAATTTCGGAAATTATATGATTTCTGCACGAGGATCACAGGCTTTAGCAGACGGAACGACAGGAGCCATCTTCAGTTTTATAGAACAAGAAGGAACAAATATGTCTATAACCCAAAAAACATTACATACCGATAATATAGTTGGAAACGGTTATAATCCAACGATTAGCGGAATTGTTGATACCGAAAATGGAGAATTTCTTACCTCAGCCGTTAGTCCCAATGATCCCGATAAAGTGCATGTGTTAGCTTTAGACGCAAATTTAAATATTAAACGAATTTATTCGGATGATAGAATCAGTTATTCTGCAGGAAGATGGCGATCAGCCATGTATTCTCAAATAGGAAAAGATGATAACGGAAATACCTATGTATTTTCAGGTTCATACGAAAGCGCTACCACAAAACCAGCGGGTGCGTTATGTATAAAAAAAGGAAGTACTGCCTTCGATAAAGATTACTATTTTAATATTGAACAAGCATCAGGGGGCTACCGATTTCGTAAAGTATTTCATATAACGGAAGACTATTTTCTGTTAGAATTTTATAACGAATTGGACTATAACATTATAAGCCCTGCCTCTCAATATGCAATTCTAAAAATGAGCACCAAAAATTTTAATTGGTTAAGAGATGGTTTCCCATCTAAAGAACAAATTACGGCAACGGGATGGCCATTAAGTTATGACGGTAAAATATATCTGCCGGTTACCACATCCAATGAGCAGCCTACCGTATACGTGATCGATCCTAAAACTACTTCAGCTAAAGCAGGATTAGTGGTTGAAGCAGATGGCATTACGGGATTATCCCTATTAAAAAAACAATAAATTTCAATAAACTCTTAAATAAAATATAGTATGAAAAAAACAAATTTTATCCAAAAAGTATTAGTAAGCTTTTTGGCCGGATGCATGACTATATCATGTAGTAGCGATGATGATAATACGGTAGCCACACAACCCATTCCTACTAAAGCAGATAAGTTTGTAATAGCTGCTGCTCCCGGGAGTGGAAAATTAGGTACAGGAACTTATTTTTTGACTGTCAATCATTTAGATAGCGGTAAAGATAGTATTTCAGGAAATTCTAATTCAGTGAAAACAACCAGTTCTTTTACACAGATCGTAGTAAACAATGCAAGCACCTTGGTTGGATTTATTTATCCCAACGGATCAGATTTAGGGCAAGGAAAATCGGGATGCAGAGCATTTAAATATGACACAGATGATAAAATGAAAGAATTACAAGGAAGTCCGATAATTATTGGTAGATTTTCAGTTACAGGAAATTTTGGAAAATATATTTATGCCATATCCAATAAAGACAACAGCTTCCTGTATGAAAGAAATGGAGATAATATATCAATGATAGATAAACCGATCGACCTTTCTTCACATATGATAGAAGATAAGAAGCCCACCATTACAGGAATTGCAGACAGAGGAAATAACGAAATAGCTGCTGCATTTAAATATACAAATTCAGATAATGTTTATGTAGCCTTGATGGATTATAACATGACTATTAAATCAGTCATTAGCGATTCGCGTCTAAGCTTTTCAGGAGGCCAATGGAAAGGTGCTGTATATTCTCAAATTTGGTCGGATGGTTCAGGCAACGTATACGTATTTTCAGGAGCTGGATCCGGAAATACCACTGCTAAAAAAGCAGGAGCTTTAAAAATTAATAAAGGTTCTCAAACATTCGATTCAAATTATTATTTTGATATTGAAACTGCTTCAGGAGGATATAAATTCAGAAAAGTTTTTCCGATTACTAAAGATTACTATTTACTTGAATTTTACAATGAAACAACAAGTTCCGGAAACGGTTCCAAAGCAACACGTTTTGCAGTCGTTAAAATGGAATCTAAATCTTTTAAATGGGTAGAAGGAATTCCGGACTATACCCAAGTGTCAAGTAACGGATGGCCGTTAGCACATAAAGGTAAAATATATTTACCATTAAATCCGGTTAGCGGAAATTCAGCCATATATGCCATAGATCCGGTAACGGCAACAGCCAATAAAGGATTTGAACTTTCCAATGATAAGGAGCATATTAGAGCGGTCACTTTCTTGAAAAATTAATTAATTTTACTCAGATAATTTTTTAATAAAAGCAGTTGATTTATTCAGCTGCTTTAAACTATTTTGTTTTTATTTAGTCTATATAAGTATTATTGAAAAAAAATTACTATTATAGTACTCTCATTTAAAATATAAAAAAAATGAAAAGAAGTTTCATAACTCTCCTTTGCATGGCATCCATTTGGATGAATGCTCAAATAAATAATACCTTGTTAGATAATAACTTTTGGAAAAATAAACCCGATTTACAAGCAGTTGAAACAGAAATTAAAAAAGGTAACAGTCCGAATGAGTTTAATGATAACAAATTTGACGCTGTTACAGTTGCCATACTAAATGAAGCCCCTTTAGAAACTATTAAATACCTGTTAAAACAAAAAGGAAATGACATAAATAAATTAACTCATGATAACAGAATTTATTTACATTGGGCAGCTTTAAAAGGAAATACAGAATTAATAAAATATTTAATCGATAAAAAGAGCAATATCAATTTAGAAGATTCCCACGGGCTCACTCCTTTAGTATTTGCAGCAAATGCAGGACAAACCGATGTTGAAATCTATCGCTTGTTTTTTGATGCCGGATTAAATCCTAAGCAAAAATATAAAAACGGGGCAACCATCTTGCTTTTAGCTATTCCCTATGATTCTGATCTTCACCTTTCCGATTATTTACAATCCAAAGGTCTTTCTTTATTGGACACAGACGATAAAGGAAGCACAGCATTTGATTATGCGGCCAGAAAAGGCGATATAGAATTACTAAAAAAATTGAAAACAAGAGGGGTAAAAAGCACCAACAATGCTCTTTTACTGGCAGCAGAAGCTACACGGAGAACAGCCAATACCTTAGATGTTTTTAAATATTTGGTAGAAGATATAAAATTAAATCCTTTAGTCGTTAATGACGATCTACAAACCGTACTTCATATAGTTGCAACAAAACCTGATCAGGCAGAAATTATCAACTATTTTATTTCTAAAAAGGTTGATCCACAAAAAAAAGATAAAGAAGGAAATACAGCATTTATAAAAAGTGCTTCAGGAAAAGATATTAAAAATACACAAGTATTTTTACCTTTAGTTAAAAATATCAATGAAGTTAACAATAAGGGAGAAAGTGCTCTAATGTTAGCAGTAAAATCTAGTACACCGGAAATGATTGCTTTGTTACTTGCTAATGGAGCTAATATAATTCAGAAAGATAACAAAGGAAACAGTTTGGTTTATTATCTTATCCAATCCTATCATCCTAGAAATAAAGATTTTGATGCAAATTTAGAATTACTAAAAGATAAAGGAGTAGATTTTAATGCAAAACAAGAAGAAGGCAATACCCTCTATCATTTAGCAGTCGGTAAAAATGATATCAATTTGATTAAAAAAATTTCGGGATTAAAAGTAGATGTTAATACAGCTAATAACGAGGGGATAACTCCTTTACAAAGAGCCGCAATGATTGCTAAAGACGATACTATTTTGAAATATCTGCTATCTTTAGGTGCAAAAAAAGACCTAAAAACAGAGTTTGGAGAAACAGCCTATGATTTAGCAAAAGAAAACAAAATCTTAACTCAAAATAAAGTATCCGTTGATTTCTTAAAATAATCTATTATGAAGATGAATATTAAAATAGCAGCTTACAGTTTACTTCTAATGTTGTTGCCTTTTATGGGCCATGCACAGACTCATAAATATAAATGTCTACTTCAAATGAATAATTATATAGGAGAAGGTGCCTACATAGTAGTATCATTAATTTCTCCGCAAGGTCAATATGAAAAGACATTATATATAATGGGAGAAGATAAAAGATGGTATAATACCTTAAAAGAATGGCATAAATACAATTCAAAAAAGAAAACTATAGATGCTAAAACCGGAGCATCCGTAACCGGCGGAGACCGTAGCATAACCACGTTGGAAATTGAAGATTCTAAAATTGATAAGGGATATAAACTCCGATTTGAAACCGCTGTTGAAGATCAAAATTATTATGTAAAAGATCTGGAAATTCCTTTAAATTCTCAAGCCTTTACGGGTAAAATATCCGGAACGGGATATATAAATTATGTGAGACTAAGTAAGATTCAATAATTCAATGACGCTTTCCATTTGGAGATATGCTCACTTAACTTTAGCATTAGTTTCTTTCATATTTTTGAGTATGGCTTCCATAACGGGATCCATACTTGCTTTTTATGCCATTGAAGAAAATACGTCACCATATTGCATTCATGATTTAAATCGTATTAGTATCGCGCAGACTCTTTCAGCATTACAATCTACTGTTCAGGAAATTTCTGAATTGGAAATTAATGAAAAATCGTTTGTAAAATTACAAGGTACCGATACGAATGGGGAGGAGGTAGTAGGATACATAAACCCTAAAACGGGAACTATCATAGGAAAACCTCAAAAAAACAATTCTTTTATCTTGTGGGTTACCTCATTACATAGATCCCTGTTTATGCATGAAACCGGACGCATACTTGTGGGTATCAATTCATTTTTACTTTTTTTAATAGCAACTTCGGGAAGCATACTTATAATAAAAAGACAGAAAAAATTCAGCAACTTTTTTTCAAAAATAAAAAAAGCATCTTTTTCTCAATATTACCATACTTTGTTTGGACGTTTACTGCTTATACCTATTGGTATAATTTCATTAACCGGAAGTTATCTATGTTTAGAAAGGTTTCATTTTTTTTCCAAAGAAGGTGAGAAAATTATTTATCGTTCCCCTCAAGATCAAACTACAACAAAGAAACTATTATATAAAGATATCCCTCTTTTTTCACGAATTAAACTTTCAGAAGTTCGTAAAATAGAATTTCCGTTTTCCTATGATCCCGACGAATATTTTATTATAAAATTAAAAGATAAAGAATTAACCATCAGTCCTTTAACAGGTGAGGTTGTCTCTCAAGTTAATGATCCGATTTCAAAAAAATTAGCAACTCTAAGTTTAGACCTTCATACCGGCAGAACTCATGTAGTTTGGGCTGTCATTCTTTTTATAGCCGGTGTATATATATTGTTTTTTATAGTTTCAGGATTTACAATAACTTGGAAAAGAGGAAAACGTAATTTTAAAAATAAATACCTACCTGAAGATAGTCAAATTATACTTTTGGTAGGATCAGAAAATGGAAGTACGTTCAACATGGCTCATTCAATTCATCAACAAATGGTTTCGCAAAATTATCGATCCTATCTAACAGAGCTTAATAAGTACCAAGTATTTCCAAAAGCGGAATATATACTAATTTTAACTTCAACCTATGGACTGGGAGATGCTCCTTCAAATGCGCGTAAATTCGAAACACTTCTAAAAGAAAATCCACAAAACCAAAACGTTAAGTTCAGTGTAGTTGGGTTTGGATCAAAATCCTATGAAGATTACTGTTTGTTTGCTAAAACTGTAGACGAACAAATCAAAAAAGAGGCATGGAGCGAACCGATAGTAGATTTACACACAGTAAACGACCAATCAATAGATGAGTTTACAACATGGATAAAAGAATGGAATAATAAAACGGGTATCAAACTATATGCTGATGCCAAATTTTATACAAGTAAACCCAAAAATCGTATAAAAATGAAGATAGAGGAGGTTTACATACCTAATGATTCTAAAGAAACTTTTATAGTACAAATACATCCCGGTAAACAAAAATTTACTTCAGGAGATATCCTTGCTGTTTATCCCTGTAAAGACAATAAGGAAAGATATTATTCCATAGCTAAAGTCAATCATAACATACAGTTATCAATAAAATATTATCCGAGCGGCTTGGCGTCAGAATATTTAATAAATCGGAAAAAAGGAGATACCATATACGGGAAAATCTTAACTAACACTTCTTTTCATTTTCCCGAAAAAGCAAATAAAGTAGTTATGATTGCCAATGGAACAGGAATAGGTCCCTTTTTAGGAATGATCGATCAAAATTTAAGCAAAGTTAAAACTTATTTGTATTGCGGATTCAGACAGCGAAGTGAAATGGTAGATCAATATATTTGTTTTTTGAAGGAACAAATGAATAAAGGATATTTAGAACAATATAATTTTTCGTATTCATCAGATACAGAAAATAAATATGTGATGGATTTAATTCAAAATGACAGAAATTTTTTTGTTAATTTATTGGAAGAGGGAGGAGTAATCATGATTTGTGGAGCTTTGCAAATGCAACTGGAGGTAGAAAAAGTCTTGGATGAGGTAGTTTTTGTAGATAGCCTAAAAAAATGTAATGATTACAAAAGAAAAGGTCAAATTGTAACCGATTGTTATTAATGAATTTCAAGAAAAATAGTAAATATATGAGAGGGAAGTATGTACTATTGGCAGCATTATTTGTATTATCTTACATAAACATTAATTCGCAAGTACAACGAAACCGCACAGCAACTTTAATGGGTTGTAAGTTTGATTTTTCAATACTAGCAGAAGATTCCCTACAAGCAGAAAAATACATAGATAAGGCTATCGATGAAATAGTACGGATTGAAAATTTAATATCGGATTGGAAGCCTGATTCGCAAGTTTCAAAGGTTAACCAAAATGCAGGTATACAACCCGTAAAAGTAGATCGAGAAGTATTGGAACTTACCCGGAGAGCAATTAAAATTTCAGAGATTACAGAAGGAGCATTTGATATAAGTTTTGCAGCTATGGATAAAATTTGGAAATTTGACGGTTCAATGAAAAAAGTGCCCTCAGAGGAGCAAATCAAAGAATCCATAAAAAAAATAGGCTATAAAAATATCATTATAGATACTTTACACTCTACTCTCTTTTTAAAGCTTCCCGGAATGAAAATCGGATTTGGATCCATAGGAAAAGGATATGCAGCTGATAAAGCAAAAGAACTAATGGTGAAGAATAATGTAAAAGCGGGGATAATCAATGCTTCAGGAGATATAAGTGTTTGGGGGCATAAAATTAATGGAGAATATTGGAACATTGGAATAATTAATCCCTTTGAGCCTTCGGATATTACAGGTTTTTTTACACTTAAAGATGAATGCGTCACAACATCCGGTTCTTATGAAAAATATGTCGAATTAGAAGGAAAAAAATATTCTCATATTATCGATCCTCGCACGGGATATCCCGTAAAAGGAATTAAAAGTGTTAGTGTGATAGGTCCGAATGCAGAAACGGCCAATGGATTCAGTACCTCAATAATGGTACTGGGAGTAAAAGCCGGACGCAAACTCATTAACCAATATCCGGATTATATTTGCCTCATTATTACAGATAAGGGGAAAATCCGTAAATCAAAGTATTTTAAAACAAAAGTCGAATTTTATAATAAAAAAATAAAGTCTGCAACCCGACTTTAACTTTCTACTAAACGTTGAAACAAATTCATCCATTTTTGCATGATTATATCCTGTGAATAACGCAGAATATTTTCAGAAGCCGCTTTTCCCATTTGTTTTCTAATAGTTTCATTTTCTATTAAGTAGGAGAGTTTTTGAGCAAAAATTTCTTTATCATTAAAAGGAACTAATAATCCGTCTACTTCATCATGGATAATTTCTTTAGGTCCGCATTTGCAGGTATAGGAAACAGGAGGGACTCCATGAACCATAGATTCAATTAATGTTAATGGAAATCCTTCATATTTAGAGGTCATAGCATAAATGGAACTATTTAGCAAAACTGAACTTATATCTGAAGTCGCCGGATGTAATTCAATGTTGGAATTTAAATTTAATCGATCAATCATTTCTTCTAGCTCTCTTTTTTTCTCACCATTACCATATAGTAACAATTTCCAATCCGGATGTTTTTGAACAATAGTGTTCCATATTTCAATAAGATGATCAAACTGTTTTTGCTGGTTTAATCGGCCTAAGCTAATTACTATTTTATTTTCAAGAGATGCATGAGTTTTAGGTAATATAGTAAGTGGATTTTCAATTACTTCAAGGTTGGGAAGAGTATTTCCCCAGGATTCTCTATCCTCATTCGTTAAAACTATAAATCGGTCAAAATTCTTACCAATATCATAATCTGTTTTACGGTATAAATACGTTATGATTCTTCCTAGAAAATAATTATCCAATTTTGAATAATATTGCGCACGTTTGTATTTAGCGAAATGTCGTTCAATAATTTTTTTACTTCCATCATTTAACTCAAAAATATATTTCGAATACTTACAAAAAGTGGAAATAGCTATATCGGGCTTAATTTCCTGAAAAAGATTTCCGATTGTTTGAAGAAAAATTTTTTTATTTTTTTTAAAATTAATATGTTTTTTCAATCCCCTATCTTTTTCAAAATCCAAATTCAAATAATGAAATTTAATACGGGAATCAAAGTTGAAAAAAGGCTTTTGAGAAGATGGATATATAACCACAATATGAACTTCATAGTCTTTGTCAACCAAATAATTGGCCTTAATTGAAATCACACGTTCTATTCCTCCGGAATTATGAATGTTACCTATACAGTATGCAATTTTCATTTAGGAATTGGTTTTTAATTACGATAACGTCTAAAAAATTTTTACAATATTATGTAAATATTTTTTAGCTGTAATTAGTTGAATTTTAACTTAGGAAAGTTTACTCTTACATTTACATTAAGTATATCCTTTTTGTCTATAGAGTAAATTTAAGGTTATAAGAAATAGTATTTATAAAAAAGAATTAATAAATATTTCAATATGTTTAATTAAAATCCAAAAAAATTGATATACTTTTTAGAGTTTAAATGAATCGTTCTTTAAAAAATGAGTTATATGATAGTTGGATTATTTGATTCCCTTTTTAGCAAAATATTCTAAAAAATGATCGGGATGAGCGCCGGTTCGATCATTGGAATCTAAAGAATCTATTTTTTTTACATCTTCATCGCTTAAATGAAAATCGAAAACATCAGCATTGGAAATAATTCTTTCTTTTTTTGTACTTTTTGGAATAGTAACTACCCCTTTTTGCAAATCCCATCGAATAATAATTTGTGCTACATTTTTATTATACTTATGAGTTAATTCTAAAAGTAAAGGATCGTTAAACAAAGCCCCTCTTTTTAAAGGAGACCAAGCTTCGTATTGAATTTGATTTTTTTTGCAAAAATCCAATAAATCCTGTTGCACTAAATTGGGGTGGAATTCCATTTGATTAACCATAGGAACGGTTTGTCCCAAATCTATGATTTTTTGGATATGATGCTGCAAAGAATTACATAAACCTATTGCACGTATTCTACCCGCCTTATATAATTCTTCCATTGCTTTCCATGCTTCCAAATAGAAATCCGGATGAGGCCAATGGATTAAATATAGATCAAGATAATCAAGACTAAGTTTTTCCATAGATTCATCAAATGCTTTAAAAGTGTCCTCATATCTTTGTCTGCTGAACCATATTTTGGTAGTTACAAAAATTTCTTCACGAGGAATTGAAGCAGATTGGATGGCTTTTCCAACTCCTTCTTCATTATAATAATAAGCAGCCGTATCAATATGACGATATCCTGCATCTAAGGCATCATGTATAGCAGTGATTACTTCTTGTCCTCCGTCAGCTTTATACACGCCTAAACCCAAATAAGGCATTTTTACACCGTTGGAAAGAGTAGTTGTTCCTGAAATATCTGTTATATTCATGATTCCTGTATTATAATTTAATCAAATATACGATAAATATTTTTTTGCCGGAAACTGCGGAATAAGGAATAATTTCCTATAATTTTGTTTAGTAAAAAGGCAGTTAAAAAATATGAAAAAATCTACCATAGCGTTAGCTTTAGGTACTTTAGGATTAGGAATGTCTGAATTTGGCATGATGGGCATACTTCCGGATATTGCAAGAGATATGTCTATAAGCATACCAAAAGCAGGGCATTTTATATCGGCATATGCTCTCGGGGTAGCTATCGGAGCCCCCTTATTGGTTTTAATATCCGGTAAACTTCCCTTAAAAAGAATATTGTTAATTCTTATTTTAATCTTCATATTAGGTAATTTATTTTTTTCTTTGATTTCGTATTATGAATTGAATGTATTGTTCAGATTTATTTCAGGTCTTCCACATGGCGCTTATTTTGGTGTCGGTTCCATTGTTGCCAGTAAACTGGCACCTAAGGGAAAAGGAACTTCTGTCGTTTCGGGAATGATTTCAGGAATGACGATTGCTAACCTCTTAGGGGTTCCCTTGGGTACATTCATAAGCCATCATTTTTCGTGGAAAATTACATACTTTCTTATAGCTTTATTAGGAATCATAATTTTCATATCCATTAAAAAATTTGTTCCTGAATTGAAACCGCTTCCCTATACAAGATTTAAAGATCAATTTCATTTTTTGAAGAACTTGAATCCGTGGCTGATTGTCGTAACAACCATTGTAGGAAACGGAGGTATATTTTGTTGGTATAGTTATATAAATCCAATTATGACCCATTCGGTTGGCTTTTCAGAAGAATCTATGACAGGAGTAATGATGTTTGCAGGTTTGGGAATGGTAGTTGGAAATCTGTTGAGTGGAAAATTATCGGATAAATATTCTCCGCAAAAGGTAGCTACAGTTACCCAAGGGTTGGCAATGCTATCTTTATTATTTTTCTTTTTTTTCAGCAAATCTCAAATCCTTTCGTTACTACTTATGTTCCTTTGCACAGGTTGTCTTTTTGCCGTATCAGCTCCTCAACAAATTTTATTGTTGCATAACTCAAGAGGAGGAGAGATGTTAGGTTCTGCAATGGCACAGGTAGCTTTTAACATAGGAAATGCTTTAGGCGCTTATTTAGGAGGTATTCCTATCAGTAAAAATTATCCCTATGAATATAGTGCTTTGCCGGGTGTTGTATTAACATTCATTGGGTTTCTAGTGTTTATATATTACACCCATTTCAGAGCCAAGCTGAGTAACTGAGTAATTGTACTATTATCTAATTGATTCAAAAATCAACTTAAAAACTTCAAATTTTACTTATAGACTGTCGGTTTTAAAATTTCAAAACGAAAAGTAGTAACGTTGAAAAATATCGTTACGTTCAAATATAATTTTTATAAATATTTTAATAAATGATTGATTAATAGTGGATAATGGATCTATTTTTTTTCTAAACGTGATAAAGCTGATTTGATTTTATAGATGATTTCCTCCATTTCTTCTGTGGTAAAACTTCCAAATCCCAATCTCATAGCAGATAAATTGTGCGTTTGATAAAGCAAGGACTTAGGAATGAGCAAATCTTCCTTTAGACAATACTCTCGTAATTTCATCAAATTTACCGATGAATTCCATTGTGTCCAAAAAGCTAATCCACCGGTTGGCAAAGAAAAATTTAAATAATCCTTCAAATGAGTGTTTAATAAAGATGCCAGAAAATTTCTTCTTTCTTTATAAATAGCAGAGGTTCGTCTCAGGTGTCTGTTAAATTCGCCTTCTTCAATAAGTTCGCCCAAAGCATATTCCATAAAAATATCTCCTTGCCTGTCAAGCATGTTTGATAATTTTTGCATTTCTAAAATTAAATTCTCAGGAGCGATCACAAAGCCTTTACGGAATCCCGGGGCTAAAGATCTTCCAAACGAACCGATATAAACGACCATTCCCGAGGTATCTGCACTAGCAAGAGGCAGAATCCGATTGTTTTCGTAATGAAAATCATAATCATAATCATCCTCTAAAATAATGAATCCATACTGTTGAGATAATTCCAACAATTCCATACGACGTTTTACACTTAAAGAAACCGTTGTTGGATAATGATGGTGCGGAGTTATATATAACATACGAATCTTTCTTTTTTGACAAATTTTTTTAACAGCATCCGGAGATATACCTTCATCATCAACAGGAATGGTTATTATATCTGCACCAACTTTTTGCAGAATCATATTGATCAAAAAATAACTAGGTTCTCCGACCAATACAATATCTTTTGGGGTAATAAGTAATTCTGCCGCGATATAACCTCCCATTTCGATGCTTCGCGTGATAAGTAGATTTTTTGGTGAAATATGTAATCCCCGAGATAGATTTAAAAAATTAGATAAGTTTTTTTTTAGATATTCACTTTTTTCAGGAACTTCATTATTTCCTTTGGTAAAATGTCTTTTTCTTTTAAGGTTTGATGAATAGAGGCTTGATAAGGTATTCATTTGTAAAAGTCGAGTATCGGGTCCACCATCGTTTAACATCCATGAGCAAGTTGAAGATTCAAAAGGGTTATCCAATAAATTGGAAGTTCTATATGAAAATCCCGTTTTAGAAGGATAATGAGTCAGAGAATCTTTAGATATGGATTTAATTTTTTTATTAGTCACATTGTCTTTTTGAATGATAAAACTGCCCTTATTGGGATGAACTTCAATCCATCCTTGTGCATGCAATTCATCATATACTTTAACGATCGTGTTGCGATTTACTTGAATAAGATTACTTAAAATACGCGTTCCGGGAAGTTTCGTACCGATACTTAAATAACCTCTTTGAATAGCATTGATGATCTGAGTGGTAATTTGAAGATATACAGAAACTTTAGCGTTTCGGTCGATATGTATCAAGCTATAATAAGGTAGTAAATCCGGACTAGTCATAATAATAAAACTGGTATAGTTTAATCATCCGGAAAGTTACTACTTTTGTATAAACTAACTAGTATAAAAATAAATTTTAACTAATTACTGCGAAAATTTGCTGTGAACAATAGAATATGAAACTATTTTATTCAATTATTGCCTTGTTTATATGTTTAGTACTGGTTGCGCAGGAGAGTAAGGAACTTGAAGGAGTTGTAATTCAAGGGAAAACACTTTCCTTACCTTTTAACAAAACTTCACAAAATGTTCAGATAATTACGAAAGAACAAATCAAAGCTATGCCTGCCTCCAGTATTGAAGAAGTTCTTTCTTATTATTCAGGAATAGATATAAGACAAAGAGGAGCGCATGGAGTACAAGCCGATGTAAGTATAAGAGGAAGTTCTTTTGAACAAGTATTAATTCTTATCAATGGAATACGCATGAATGATAGCCAAACCGGACATAATACCATGAATCTTCCGTTAGATTTAGCATCCATTGAACGAATTGAAATAATTAAAGGTCCTGCAGCTCGTCGTTTTGGACAAAATGCATATGCCGGTGCTATTAATATTGTTACTCGTCCGTCTACCAAGAATGATTTAACAATTTCAGGATCTTTAGGTGATTTTAATACGACATCTTTAGGTGCATCATTAAATGTTTCAGGAAAAAAGTTTTCTCAGTTTATTCAAGCGGAAACTTCACAATCTGATGGATATCGTTATAATACAGACTATCAAGTTAAAAATGTATGGTATCAGAATCAGTATAAATTAAACGGGGGAGAACTTCGTTTACAAGGAGGATTTATTGATAAAAAATTTGGAGCTAACGGATTTTATTCCTCCCCTTTAGCAAAAGATCAATACGAAGCAATTCAAACTTCTTTGGTTAGCATTGGTTGGAATCAAAAATCAGGTAAATTCAAATGGGAATCCAATGCATATTGGAGAAGGTCTCAAGACGAATATATTTTCGAAAGACATAATCCCTCAAAATATAGAAACCTTCATATAGGTAATAATGCAGGAATCGAAGCCAATACAAACTATTCATCTTCTTTAGGAATCACCGGCGTTGGGTTGGACTTTAGAAAGGAATATTTATCTTCAAATAATTTAGGAAAAAATCATCGGACAGTTTATTTTGCATTTTTGGAACATCGATTTATGTTTTTTAAAAACAGATTGGATATTACTCCGGGAATTAGCTTTTCCGACTATTCGGATTTTGGGAATTTTTGGTATCCGGGAATTGATATTGGATACAGTATAAACCAACAAAATAAATTATTTGCTAATTTAGGAAAAACCTATAGAGTTCCTACGTATACAGATCTTAATTATACAGATCCGGTCACCGAAGGAAATACTAATTTAAAACCGGAGAATGCTTTGTCATATGAATTGGGATATCGATTGAATCATAAAAACATAAAAACTACCATCAGCCTTTTTAGAAGAGAATCAAAAAAAAGTATAGATTGGACAAAAGATAGTGAAGAAGGTAAATGGAAACCCGAAAATATTTCAAGAATAAATACGGATGGTGTAGAAGTTGATTTTAATTATTCTTTTACGGCACTCTTCATAAAATCAATTAATTTAGGTTATACCTATTTGGATAAAAATTTAAAATATTCTGACCGAGCGTACTCTAGATATTCATTAGATAATTTAAGACATCAGTTAGTAGTAAAAGTAGAGCATAAACTTCTCAAGAATATATCCAATCAAATAATTTATAGATACAATGACAGAGTAAACTTAGATGATTACCATTTATTGGATGATCGTCTTATGTATCAAACCAATCACTTACAGTTATACATCCAAATGACCAATATTTTCAATACTAAATATACAGAATCAAATTTGGTACCCATGCCGGGAAGATGGATACAAGGAGGAGTAGTTTTTAAGAATTTTTTATAAAGTTTGTACATATATGTTAATAGCCATACATTTTTAAGATGTATGGCTATTATATTTTCATTGCTAAATTTAATTTTTAAATAACAGAAAATTTTTATTTATTCATAGAATTTAAGCCTGTTTTTAAGTTCGGTCATCTCAAGTTGGAGTTTACGTATTTTAAAAAGTAAATTTTTTACAGCATCAATTCCTGCAAGGTTTATATCCATATCATAAAACATTCTGGAATAAGATTCCAAATCGGAAAGAATATCAAAAGGAATGTATTTTATTTCCTCCTTTTGAACGGTATGGATAATACCCAAATTTTCTAAATCCTCAATAAATGATACATCTACATTATAATGTATGGAATATTCTTCTATAGTTATCAAATCATTTTTCATGTATCAGATAATTTTATGATTCTGCTAATTGTTTAAATAAATTTTTTTGCTTTTCAGAAAGATGAGTAGGTATTTTTACTTGGTAAATCACGAATAAATCTCCATGTTCTCCTTCTTTTTTATACACAGGAAATCCTTTACCTTTCAATCGCACTTTAGTTCCATTTTGTGTACCCGGACTCACTTTGAGTTTAACTTTACCATCCAGAGTATCAACGGTTATTTCTCCCCCTAAAACAGCTGTATAAAGGTCTACTTCTGCAGTAGTGGTTAAATCATTATGTAATCTTTTAAATTTAGGATCTTCCAAAAGATTGAAAGTAATATATAAATCACCGTTGGGACCTCCGTTTGCACCCGGGCCCCCTTGACCTTTCAATTTTATTTGCTGACCATTAGAGATGCCTGCAGGAATGGTAATACGTATTTGTTTACCGTTGACGTTAAGAGTCTGTTTATGTGTGTTGGCTGCGTCTCGCAAGGAAAGACGTAATTCTGTCGTATAATCTTGCCCTTTAAATTGAGAACTTCTTCGATGGGTTCTACCGGTTCTTCCACCAAAAAGATCACTAAAAAAATCAGAAAAACCTTCCGTACCAAAACCTTGGGAAAAACCTTCAAAAGGGTTACCGGAATTGTCATAATAGTATTGACCGCCACCGCCTCCTTGTTGTTGACGTGCTTGTTCAAATTGTTCTGCATGTTTCCAATTTTCGCCGTATTGATCATACTTCTTACGTTTTTCGGGATCGCCCAAAACTTCATTAGCTTCATTAATCTGCTGAAATTTTACATTAGCTTCTTTATCATTAGGATTTAAATCCGGATGGTACTTTCGGGCTAATTTTCGGTATGCCTTTTTGATATCATCCTGAGAAGCATTTTTACTTAATCCTAAAACTTTATAATAATCAATATATGCCATATAGTGTAAGTCAAATTTTTTATATTCGTGGATATTTCGTGTATAATGTATCGGTACAAATTCTAAACCAAAGTACACTTTGTCATATATTTATCTGATATATGCAGTTTAACTTCACTATTGAAAACTTTTACTAAACTTATTATAAATCTAACAGAATAAAAAATATTGTTAACTAAAACGGAGTCCCGCATTTGAAAAGATAAATAAGAGGTAAGAGGAAATGATCGATTAATGATATAAATTTTTGAATGTATGATTTTTCCTTTTTAATAAAGCTTAGCATATTTAAAAAAAATAAAACCATCTATACGAAGATAGATGGTTCCATTTTATAAAATAATTGATATTATAAGATAAAAAACCTCAAATTAGCTTAATCTTGAAGATTTACCACTCTTTATAACAGAGTCAATCAAATTGTCATTTGATTTAGTATCCTTGGTAGCTACAACAGAGTCGATAGATAGGGCATATAATGCGTCAATGGTTGATAAAGTACCTAAAGCTGAATTTTTTCTACCGTTAAAAGGAAGCGTATCAGGTCCACGTTGACATTGAGCATTAATATTGATTCTACCTACTTGACAACATAGGGCATCAACAAGATAAGATACAGTATCTTCATCATTACTGAAGATGGCTGCTTGTTGTCCTTTAGTTGAATTGGTAATATAGCTAATCGGAGATTCAAGATCGTCAAAAGGAACTATCGGAATGATAGGAGCAAATTGCTCATTATTATATAATAGATTCATTTTCTCATTAGCCGGATAAATTACAGTTGGGCTAACTAATGAATTTAAAATTTGTCCTCCTCCATTTTCTTTATTGATAATTTCACCGTTGTTTTCTAAAGCTTCATCAATACATTTTTGAACATATTGAGGTTTGTCCGGTTCAGCTAACGGAGTAATGGTTACATTATCTTCCCATGGCATTCCCACTTTCAATTTAGATATTTCCTCAGTGAATTTTTTATTGAATTCATCAGCAATTGAAGAATGTACAAATAGTATTTTTAAAGCCGTACATCTTTGTCCGTTGAAAGAAAAAGTACCCAAAATAGCTTCTTTAACTGCCAAATCGATATCAGCAGTTTTGTCGATAATAGCCGCATTTTTGGCGTCTAATCCTAATACGGAATGAAGACTGTTTGCATTAGGATGTTCTTTAATCATTCCATTTACTACCTTACTGGATCCGATAAATGCTAATACATTAATTTTACCTGATTGCATTAAAGTAGGTATAACATCTTTACCTCTACCGTATAAAGTATTGATAACCCCTGCAGGAAAACATTCTTTAAATGCATTTAATAAAGGTTCAAACAATAATGTCCCACGACGCGGTGGTTTGAACAATACGGTGTTACCCATTAATAAAGCAGGTATCAAAGTCGCAAAAGTCTCATTTAAAGGATAATTGTAAGGGCCCATACAAAGGACAACTCCGTAAGGAGATTTTTTAACCTGAGCAACCACCCCTTCATCTGTTTTTGTACGAGATGAATTTATATCTAATTCTTTCAGAGCTTCAATAGAACATTTTATCGCATCAACCGTTCTGTCGAATTCTTTTTCGGAGTCTTTATAGCTTTTACAAATTTCCCAAACTAGTAATTTTACTACTTTTTCTCTTTGCTCAACCATTTTAACGATGAAATTTTCCATCGCAGAGATTCTTTGAGAAACAGACATAGACGGCCATTCTCCTCTTCCTCCGTTAAAAGCTTTTAAAGCAGCCTGTAAGGCTTTTTCAGCTTCTTTAGAAGTACAGATTGGATAGCTCCCTAATTTAGTTTGTACTAACTCATCTGTAGAGTTTGAACGGGTATAAATAGGAGAATAAACTTCTTGAAATGGACCTTCCCATTCAATAAATTCTCCATCGATCAATACTCTTTTCTGAGAGATTTCGTTTTGAAGTCGAAAATGTTCAGGAATTTCATTTTCTTTTGGAAAAAAATTTATTAAGTTCTGATTCATAATACTTAATTATATTTATTGAGCAAGAAAAAATTTACTTTCAAGCTAATTAGCGTTTGCAAAGATAATAAGTTTATTTTTTTTCGTCATGATTATTTTTAGATTCATATGAAAGAAATAAAATAAATATTGAAATTAAAAGAAACTTTATTTTCTAAAGTATTGATGGATAATTATATATAGTTAATTGTAACAAAAATATCTTTTAGCATATTTTAATTGTTTGTATCCAAAATTTATATTGGAAAGACGCAAAATTTTATGAAAGTGAAAATATTTAAGATTAATGTAATTTATTTAATACAAAATTATTTGAAGATAAAATTACTATAGTATAAATAATTTAAAATAATTAATGATTATGAGAAGTTTGAATTAATTTTTCGAGTTTACTGTTTTTCCTTCCATATAAGAAGTAAATTGATAATCCGATCAATAGCCATAATATAAACATTCCCCAATTAGACCATCCTAATTCCGTCATTAAATATAAATTAAACAAAATACCGAGAATAGGTATTAGCGAAAATTTATATTTGAATGCACCTAAAGATAAACCGAACCAGATAATCCAAAAAATAGCTAATAAAGGTTTATCTGCAAGGATTTCCTTATAATTGGTTTGGGTTAAGAACAAAATGATAGCCATACAAAAAGACAAAGGAATTAAATATTGACCGTTGATATAAATTAATTTAAATTTGGCTTGATGAGAAAGACCTTTGTTATCTAAATATAAAACTCCGGAACAAACTAAAATAAAAGCAAAAAAAGTTCCCACACTTGTCAAATCCACAACCAACTGCATATCCAGGAACATAGCAGGTATTCCCACAAAGAAACCGGCAATAATAGTTGCAAATCCGGGGGTATGATATTTTTTATGAATAGTACCAAAAGGCTTCCATAATAAACCGTCTCGACTCATGGTCATCCATATTCTCGGTTGTCCGATCTGGTAAACAAGAATGGCTCCTGTCATGGCGATTACTGCACTCACGGAAATGATTCCGGCTATAAAATTTATTCCTATTTTATTGAAAACATACGCCAACGGGTCATCAACACGTAATTCTTTATAATTAACCATACCGGTCAATATTAATGCAATTGAAGCATATAAAACGGTACAAATTATAATACAATATAGCATGGCGCGAGGCAAATCCCTTTGTGGATTTTTAGCTTCTTCAGCTGTAGTCGATATAGAATCAAACCCGATAAAAGAAAAAAATACGGCAGCCACTCCTCCCATAACTCCTCCTAAACCATTAGGAAAGAAAGGCGACCAATTATCCGGTTTTATATAAAATACACCAATTAAAATAATGCCTATGATTACAGATAATTTAATCCAAACTAAAGCATTACTTACACGGGTAGATTCTTTAATTCCTACGTACGCCAGGGTGGTAACTAATAAGGTAATTAATCCCGCCGGTAAATTAAATATTATTTTTATGTTGGCAATTTCCGGAGCAGATTGATATATTTCCGATAATCTAAGATCATTTTGGGATAGACTTTGAGGATGTGCAAGATATTCAAGATAAGCTCTGTGAGCATTCCAATAATCAATGGAAAGCCAATCAGGCCAATGAATGCCAAAACCTTGCAACATAGAGACAAAATATCCCGACCAAGAGATTGCGATCACCATGTTTGATACAGCATATTCAAGTATTAAAGCCCACCCGATAGTCCAAGCAAATATTTCACCTAAAGAAACATAAGCATAAGTATAAGCGCTGCCGCTCACCGGAATCATAGAAGCAAATTGCGCATAACATAATGCGGTAAAAATACAAGCAACAGCCACTAAGATAAAGAGTAATGAAATGGCGGGTCCTCCTTCATAAGAAGCTCTTCCGATGGTACTGAAAATGCCGGCGCCTATAATCGCAGCAATTCCAAAAAAAGTTAAATCCTTTACAGTTAATACTCTGTTTAATTCAGATTTTTGTGTTGTATCCTGTAAATCAGAAATATTTTTTTTACGAAAAAATGTGTTAAAATTCATTCCGGCTTTTTTGAATTTTTAAATAAGGGAAATGATATCAAGTGCAAAAGTATAAATATCTTTTAATTCTTGTTTAAATATTGAAAAGTTTTTACAAATGTTCATAAAAAAATAATGATTTAGCTAGTTTAAAATTATCTCATTTATTATTAAAATAAATAGTAAATGAAACACATAGTAAATCCTCAGAAGTGTATTTTTTTTAAAGTTATTATGAACAAATAATGAGTCGATACTTTGGAAGAAGTTTTACAATTGTTACCGTAAAGCATCAATATTGTACTAAATTTTGAGGCAAAAAGAGTAGCGTTCTTACTTATAGTAAGAAGTTTTCATATCCCTATTGACTTAGATAAACCCTTTTTTTTATTCATCATGTCACCTTGGCAGATAGGGTAAATATTTAAAAACTTGAAAGAGTAAAGACTTTTTGGGAAATTTATATGGGTACTTAATTTCTTACAAAAGTTTTATGGATTAAATTACCAAAAAGTCTCATTAATAAATTTAGAGGAAAAATTTTTTTGCATCAGATTTAAGAAGATGATCTCGTTTAGCAATGGATGTTAATATCTGGATAAAGATCTCAAAAAACATAAATTATTAGTAAAAAAAAGTTTAGATTAGATAAATTAAAACCTCAAAATTTAAATTTTGAGGCTTTAGATGTATTTATTTTTTTTAATAATATGAGTTATTTTTCTTTTTAGGCGGATAATAATTAAATATTTTTTGAATAGCTTTATTTATTTGTTCCTCTTTATTTTTGATATTACCAACATCAAAACCATCAACCATACCCTCCCAAACTAGAATATTTTTTTTAGAATCCACTAAATGAAACGTTAGTTTTCCTTCACGAGTTTCATAAACTGTGCTGGAAGGAGCCCAATAATATCCCCATCCCCACGGGCCGTTCCAATATGGATCATTATCAACATTAATTACTTTTTTTGATGAAGCAAGAACATTTACGATCAAATCTCCGTCGGCACTTTCGGTTAATCCCTTGCTTTTTAATTGATCCTCTAAAGCACGGATGATACGACTTTTGTCAATATCATTCAATTTTAATTTATCGATACCCTGTTGATAAATGGTAAAAGATTTATAATTTGAAAAATCAACCGTTTTGTCAAAATCATAGGAAGTAGTTAATGCACAACTGGAAAGTAAGATGCAAAAAGCAGTCATAACTAAAAGTTTTAATTTCATAGACCTTTATTTTTTTAATTAATATTTCAGAACTAAAAATTTTCTCATCTAATATTATACCAAAAATTATAAAAATTATAACCGAATTTGATATAAATGATTTCTTAAATTATTTCAGGCTAATATCCAAGTGGATAACAAAAAATTTATTGATTAAAAACTTGTAAATTTGGAAAATTAATGACAATTTAGAACACTAATTTGAACACTAAACTTAAAAGAGTAAACAGAACTAACTTGTAGTATAATTATATGAATAATAAGATAATAGCTATTGATTTTGATGGGACAATTGTAGAAGATAAATATCCGGAAATTGGTAAACCGATGATTTTTGCTTTTGAAACTATGAAAAGACTTCAGAGCAGAGGTTTTCGTTTAATCCTTTGGACTTATAGACATGGTAAGAGATTAGAAGAAGCCGTAGAATTTTGTTATAAAAACGGAATTGAATTTTATGCAGTGAATTCAAGTTTTGAAGGGGAAATATTTGATAGAGAGACCCAAAGTAGAAAAATAAATGCCGATTATTTCATTGATGACAGGAATTTAGGTGGATTTCCCGGATGGGGAGAAGTTTATGAAATTATAAAGGAAAAGATAGAATTTGGCGTAGAGGGGAGACAAGTGTTGGCTTATTCAAAAAGAAAACATAAAAATAAGAGAGGTTTTTTTTCAAGAATTTTTAAATTATGATACAATTAAAAACAAAAGAAGAAATTGAATTGATGTACGAAAGCGCTCAATTGGTTTCTAAAACTTTGGGAGTACTGGCTAAAGAAGTTAAACCCGGAGTGACTACCTTACATTTAGATAAAATTGCTGAAGAATATATACGAGATCACGGTGCTATTCCCGGTTTTTTAGGATTGTATGACTTTCCTAATACTTTATGTATGTCTCCTAATGAACAAGTGGTTCACGGTATACCTAATAATAAACCGCTCGAAGATGGAGATATAATTTCCATTGATTGTGGAGCATTAAAAAATGGATTTTACGGAGATCAAGCGTATACATTCTCTGTAGGAAGCATTGATCCTGAAGTTGATAAAATGATGCGAATTACTAAACAAAGTTTATATGCAGGAATAAAAAAATGCAAAGCAGGAAATAGAATAGGGGACATAAGTTTTGCGATACAATTAATTTGTGAAAATGCAGGATATGGAGTAGTACGCGAATTAGTAGGTCATGGTTTGGGTAAAGAAATGCATGAAGATCCGCAAGTTCCTAATTATGGAAGAAAAGGCAATGGTCCGAAAATAGAAGAAGGGTTAGTAATAGCAATTGAACCGATGGTCAATTTAGGTACATATAAAGTTAAATTCCATAACGACGGATGGACTGTAACCACGCGGGATAACAAACCCTCTTGTCATTTTGAACATGATGTTGCAGTAGTAAATGGAGAGCCAAAACTACTTTCTACTTATAAATACATATATGATGCTTTAGGCATTACTTCCAATGAAGAAGATGAATTTTTATACCAACCCGCGCAGGATTAATTTAGTTAATGAAGCAAGTATTTAAGTTTTTTTTGAATTTAATACCCAGACCGATTCTTATTAAATTCAGCTATTTCTTTGCTCCTTTTTTTGCGTGGTTTTACAAAGGAGATCAATTTGTAGACCCAATAGACGGTAAAAAATACCGAAAATTTTTGCCGTACGGTTACGGTAAACCTAGAAATAATGCTTTAGCACCGGGGACATTATCTCTTGAAAGACATAGGTTAATGTGGTTGTATTTGCTAAAAGATACTGATTTTTTTTCAGCTAATTTAAAAGTTTTAAGTATTGCTCCCGAGCAATGCTTCCTAAAAAGGTTTAAAAAATTAAAAAATTTAGACTATACAACAGCTGATCTTTATTCTCCTATTGTAGATGTTAAAGCGGATATTTTGAACCTGCCTTTTAAAGATAACGAATTTGATGTTATTTTTTGCAATCATGTTTTGGAACATATAGAAGATGATCGTAAAGCAATGTCAGAATTATACAGGGTGATGAAACCTGGAGGATGGGGAATTTTTCAAGTGCCTATGAGATATGGATCTAACAAAACATACGAAGATTTCTCCATCACAGACAAAGAAGAAAGAAAAAAACATTTCGGACAATATGATCATGTGAGATGGTATGGGTTGGATTATTTTGAACGTTTAGAAAACGCAGGGTTTCAAGTAGAGCAAGTAAAGTATTATGAAACTTTACCCGAAAGTGAAATGAAAAAATACGCATTATCGAAAAATGAAATTTTACCGGTAGTAAGGAAAAGGTAAAAAAATATATGTTATTTCTAAAAATCAATTAACATTACTGAAAATATGCAGCAACAGGAAAGAGTAGAGAAATTAAAATTAGAATCGTTAAACAGAAAATCCCTTGAAGATTATAAAGAAAGTGAGAAAATTCCCGTGATAGTATTGCTGGATCAAGTTCGTTCCATGCATAATGTAGGATCAGTTTTCAGAACCTCAGATGCTTTTGCTATAGAAAAAATTTATTTATGCGGAATTACGCCGTGCCCTCCTCATCGTGAAATCCAAAAAACAGCCTTGGGAGCTACGGAAAGCGTTGAATGGGAGCATCAGGAAAATATAAGTGAATTAATAACTAACTTAAAAAACGAAGGGTATAGTATTGTAGGAGTTGAACAAGTGAAAGGAAGCATTTTATTACAAGATTATCCAATAAACAAGGAACAAAAGTATGTTTTAATTTTCGGAAATGAAGTTGAAGGGATCAGTGATTCTATTCTCCATTTAATTGATATTTTTATTGAGATCCCTCAATCAGGAACAAAACACTCTTTAAATGTAAGCGTTTGTGCCGGAATAGTTCTTTGGGAATGGTATCGTAATCTTTTAAGATAATATAAAAAAAAGTTCGGAATTTTAGTTCCGAACTTTTTTATAGTGTAAATTAATAATTTTATCTTACTACATTTCTAGAATATAAGCAAAAACTAACGGAGCTACAATAGTTGCATCACTCTCAATAATAAATTTAGGAGTATCAATATCTAATTTACCCCAGGTTATTTTTTCATTGGGAACAGCCCCCGAATAAGAGCCATAACTGGTGGTTGAGTCGGATATCTGACAGAAATAGCTCCAGAACGGAACATCTTCCCACTCTAAATCTTGATACATCATAGGAACTACACAAATAGGAAAATCTCCGGATATTCCTCCGGCTATTTGGAAAAATCCTACACCTTTACCTTCCGAATTGTTTCGGTACCATTCGGTTAAATATATCATATATTCAATACCGCTTTTCATGGTTGAAGCTTTCAAATTTCCTTTAATAACATTAGCAGCAAAAATATTACCCATAGTACTGTCTTCCCAACCCGGAACTACAATAGGTAAATTTTTTTCAGCAGCGGCCAACATCCAACTGTCTTTAGGGTCTATTTCGTAATATTGTTCCAATACTCCCGAACGAAGCATTTGATACATATATTCATGAGGGAAATATCTTTCACCTTTATCGTCTGCATCTTTCCATATTTTTTCAATATGTTGTTGGATACGTCGAAAAGCTTCTTCTTCCGGAATACACGTATCTGTAACGCGATTTAAATGATTTTCAAGTAATTCCCATTCTTGTTGAGGAGTTAGGTCGCGATATTCAGGAATTCTCTTGTAGTGGGAATGAGCCACCAAATTCATGATGTCTTCCTCTAAATTAGCTCCCGTACAAGAAATAATGGATACCTTATCTTGGCGAATCATCTCAGCCAAAATTTTTCCTAATTCAGCGGTACTCATGGCACCTCCCATAGTAATCATCATCTTACCCCCATCTTTAAGATGAGCTACATAACCTTTAGCAGCATCTACTAAGGTTGCAGAATTGAAATGTAAAAAATATTTTTCAATAAATTCCGAAATAGGTTTATTCATTGTAAATTCTAATTTTTATTTTAAATTATTAAACATTTTTTTCTTTTTTTTCAGGAAAAGTTAATGAAAGCAATACTGAAATTACAAGTACTCCTGCCACAACTCCTAAAGAAACTATGGATGAAATATGTATAAAAGGAGCTACCAACATTTTAACTCCTATAAAACTTAAGATCACAGCCAATCCATATTTTAATTTACTGAACATATACATAAAATTAGCCAGTAAAAAGTAAAGAGATCGCAAACCTAAAATGGCAAATATATTAGAAGTATATAAAATAAACGGGTCATTAGGTGCAATAGCGAAGATAGCAGGTATGGAGTCCACGGCAAAAATTAAATCAGTAAATTCAATGATAACTAGAGCAGTAAATAAAGGGGTTGCCATTTTAATCCCATTTTTAACTGTAAAAAATTTACTTCCGTCTAATTCATCAGATACTTTAAAAAATCGTTTTACAAAACGAGCACCGAAACTCTCATTTAGATTTTTTTTGTCGGAGTTGTCATCATCTTTGGATTTCCAAGAATGGATACCGGCATAAATAAGGAAGAATCCAAAAATAGTTAAAATTATATTAGGCCTGAAAAACAGCATTTGACTATAATCGGCATGTTCCGCACTTTGTTGGTCTAAAATAAAATGAAAATTTCCGATGGAAAAAGGAGGAAGATAGGTTTTATTAATCATTTCTACACCTAAGAAAATAAATACGGCGCGGAAAGCCAAGGCACCAATAATACCCCAAAATAAAATTTTATGTTGATATTCTTTTGGAATTTTAAAAAATCCAAAAACCATTATAAATACAAAAAGATTGTCAACGGATAGTGCTTTTTCTATCCAATAAGCAGATTGAAATTGAGAAAATTTTTCAAGAGCGAATTTTGATCCATCAGCTCCCTTAAAAACAAAATAAATAATTCCACTGAAAATCATGGCTAATGATATCCAAACTACCGACCATATCGCAGCTTCCTTATTAGAAACAGCATGAGATTTTTTATTGAGAATTCCTAAGTCAAGAAGTAGCATAATAATAATCGAAACCGCGAATATGGTAATTAATCCGGGATGATTAAGCATATTGTCCTGCATGTACAGCTATTTAAAATTATTAATCCCAAAGGTACTTATTTTTAAATACAAGGACAAAAAGTAAAAATAATTTAAATCTTGTAGAAATTGTTAAAAATATAAAAGATAAAATATAAAATTGTATAATATTAATTTAGTATTTGTAATTTTACCGAAAAATGAGAATATCAGATATACATACAGTAGAATTAGACGGTATCGATAAAATCATTTTAAAAGCATTAATGGAGAATTCGAAAATACCGGTTTCAACAATAGCAAAACAGGTAGGAGTTTCATCCACAGCAATTCATCAACGAATTAAGAAACTGGAAGCAGCAAAAATCATAGAAGATCCGGTTACCCCTTTAAATTATAAATTATTAGGATATAAAACTACCGCTTATGTCGGTATTTTTCTTGAAAAATCGGCCCAATACAAAGAAGCCATTAAAAGCATGATGCAAATTCCTGAAATTATCGAAGCACATTTTACAACAGGAAATTATGCTATTTTCATCAAAATATTATGTAAAGATAATGATCATCTCATGTCGGTTTTAAGAAATGAGATACAAAATATAAAGGGAATAGAAAGGACTGAAACCATTATTTCTTTAGAACAAAGTATTTCACGACAAATTATACCCTAAAAACACAATTAAAAATTATAAGATAAATGGATATAACAAAGTATTTAGATTCAACTTACCTTAAGCTACCTTCTCAAAGTGGATTAACCGAAGAACAAACTTGGGAAGAAGTTAAAAAACTTACTGAAGAAGCAATTGAAAATCATTTTTATTTAGTAATGATTCGTCCCGAATACATTAAAAAAGTGAAAGAAATGATTCAAAAAGTTGATTCTGAGGTAAAAGTAGGAACCGTCATTGGGTTTCATGAAGGTACCTATTCATTAACTGAAAAAATTGCAGAGGCACAGAAAGCTATTGAAGATGGAGTGGATGAGTTGGATTATGTAATCAACTATGAGGCTTTTAAAAAGGGAGATATCGATTTAATTAAACAAGAATTTATTACCGGAACGTCATTAGGTTTAAAAGCATCTAAAGTGGTTAAATGGATTATTGAGATTGCGGCATTAACTGACGAACAAATCCAATCCATTTGCTCTTATTTTTCCACCTGGGCTCAAGAAAACTTTGAAAAGAATGAATTTGGTAACATTTTTGTGAAATCTTCCACCGGTTTTTACCAAGCAGAAGAGGGAAAACCAAATGGAGCGACGTTCCATGCAATGGAAATTATGCTTAAATATTCTCAACCCTTGCCGGTAAAAGCAGCTGGTGGAGTTAGAACCTACGATGAAGCAGTGAAAATGATTGAAATGGGAGTAAAAAGAATAGGAACTTCTTCGGCAAAAGCCTTATCTCAAAAAGGTAATACAAATGATTCATACTAATGAAAAAACTAATTAATATAGCGCTAAAAGCTGCTATAGAAGCTTCTCAAGAAGTCCATAAAATATATGAGGATGGCTTTTCAGTTTCCTTAAAAAAAGACCAATCACCCGTAACAACGGGTGATCTTAAGTCAAATGAAATTATTACCACTTATTTAAAACAAACATCAATTCCTATTTTAAGTGAAGAAACCGAGCACGAATCGGAAAAGGTAATGGAAAGTTGGGAAAAATATTGGTGTGTAGATCCAATTGACGGAACTAAAGAATATGTGAATAAAACCGGAGAATATTGTATTTCAATTGGCTTACTGACTCCCGAAACTTCTTTGCTCGGAGTTTTAGCTGCTCCCTCTATGGGATTGTTTTATTTTGCTGCGGAAGGATTAGGTAGTTATAAATGGAATGGAAAGTATGAAGATTTATATGCGTTACTGAATGAAGATGATCTTACGGACAAACTACTGGAACAATCCGTTACATTACCTTTTAAACCCGATTTAAAAAAATATACCGTTTTAACAAGTCGTTCCCATTATAGTCATGTGGATGAAGAGTATATAAAAAACTTAAAATTACAACATTCAGAAATTGTTGTTATACAGATGGGCAGCGCCATTAAAATTGGCCTGGTAGCAGAAGGAAAAGCAAACGAATATGCACGATTAAGTCCCATTAATTTTTGGGATATTGCCGGTGGACACGCCATTGCTAAATATGCCGGATTGAATATCATAGATTATGAAACCAAAGCACTAATTACTTATAAAAATCTTTCATCATTAAAAATATCGGGTTATATCGTTAAAAATAATTAATGTATTTTTACCTGTGACAAACATACTTTTATGAGAAAAATATTTTTGATAGGGCTCACCTTTATTTTCTTATGTTCTTCTTGTGAAAAAGAATATAAGGTAATTGACGGGACATCAAAGGAAACCTTTACTAAAAGTGTAAAATCTATATCGTCCAAATTGACTATCCTACAACAGGATAAAATTCAAGAAGCGGTTAAACTGATTTATAAGTTTAAAACAGAAGGATCCGATGAAAATAAGAGATGGGAACAACTCTATACATTACTTAATGGTAAAAATGCCGAACAAATTTTCGATATTGCAGAGGATATAGCAAAGAAAAACAAGATTCCTTGGTCCAGCACTTCCATGAACTCAGTAGATCCTTCTGTTTTCGATAATGATTTAAAGCCATTAACTGAAGCTGAGCAAAAACTTAAACAAATAGAAAAAGCAACACGGATCAATATTCGTTATTCTCCGATTAGCAAAGATGAAACCATCAATGATGGATTTTATTTATACCCCGAATTAATTGATGATTCAGGATCAGAAATTTTTTATGCTGATTTACCATTGACTTTATCCATATCATTTATAAACAATGGTACCATAGTATATGTAATCCAAAGAGAAATTAATTCTTCGGCAGTGGGAGATCCCTCATTAAATAAAGGTATTAAAATTCCTTTTTTCATGTTTGATAACAAAAAATTGGCGACATCCTCCCTGGATGTTGAAATAAAGATTAATGCCGAAGATAAATACCTATACGGTAAACTGTCAGGTATTCCTATAGATTTATCCAAAACAAGAGATGCATCCACTCCTATAGAGGATGAAATAAATAAACAAGTTGCGTTGGACAATGTTAAAAAATTTATACAATTAATTGGTGATAAGCAATATTCCGAAGCTTATAATTTAGCACAGAATCCTAAATGGACTTCTTTAGATCAATTTTCGTCTACTACCAATGGATTTGGAACTATTGCTGCTACTAACTTAATAAACGCACAATTAGAAGAAAAGAATGATGATAAACAAACTGTTAATGTACAATATCAGATCAAAGACATTAATGGAAAAATAAAAACTTTAAATCAAAATTTTATACTAAAAAAAGTTAAAGATAATTGGTTAATAACAAATACAGAAACTAAAGAAATAAAAGAAGATACTTGGAAATAAGATATTTTAAGTAAAATTAAAAATGAATTGAATGAAAGAATTAAGTTTAAGCCAAGAAATAGATTTACATATTGATAGAGTTCAAGATTTTCCAAAAGAAGGCATTCAATATAAAGATATTTCTCCCATATTTTTAAATGCAGATTTGTGTACCAAAATTGTAAAAGCTTTTGCTGATTTAAGTAGAGGTAAAATTGATGCAGTTTGTGGTATTGAGAGTAGGGGGTATTTATTTGGAGTTCAAATTGCCAGAGAGCTTGGTTTGCCGTTTATATTGGTACGTAAAGCAGGAAAATTGCCTCCTCCGATAATTTCCCAAGAATATGATTTAGAATATGGTTCAGCAATTATTGAAGTTAAAAAAGGACACATTAAGCCGGGACAAAGAATTTTAATTCATGATGACGTTCTAGCAACAGGAGGAACAGCTACTGCATGTGCTAAATTAGTACAAAATTGTGATGCAGTAGTCTCTCAATTTAGCTTTATATTGGGACTTTCCTTTTTAGGAGGTCTAGACGAGTTAAAAAAGTATACACAGGATATTCAATTATTGGTAGAATATTAAATTTTAAAAATTGCTTTATAAATATAACAACGCTCTGTTTATAATTAAACAGAGCGTTATTTATATATGAAATTTTAACTAAGTATCAATTTACATCCCAAACTAATTTTGTTTTCATATCATCAGGTCCTCCCAATCCTTTAACAGCTTCATAATAATTTTTTGAATTCTGTGTAGAAAGATGAGAAGGATAAGGAATACGAGTCGGTAGATCAGTCATATTATTGACTAAAGGCATAAAAGTATACGTAGTTCCTTCGGGAGTTTTATTATACGCCGGAAGAGTATGCGATTGATTAGGTAATAATAAAGTTTTAGGAAACCCTGTTCTTCTATATTCTGCCCATGCCTCATGAGGTTGCATATAAAGTGCAATATATTTCTGTGTTAGTACATTTTCTTCATTTGCCGGCGGCAAAGTGCTTAAAAAGGCTGTTTGTTCTGCAGCAGATACATTCCACTTATCAAACGAAGCTTTTACACCACTTTCATAATGTGCTTGATCCCAATTATTTAATTCGGATAATATAAATTCAACTTCAGCGTATTCCATAAGTACTTCACCTCTGTTAATATGTAAAACGTCATAACTAGGGAAAGAAATAGTGCTGGAGGTGAACACTTCAGATGCCATTTCGCTTTTAACACCATAAGGCATCCCCTCATAATCATCTAAATTAGTGGATGATATATACGTATTATTTTTTACATCGTCAATACTTGCTTTTTTAGGAGAAGAGAATTTATAAAGTCTTGGATCAGAAGAAAAATTACCTGTTTTTCCTTTTAATAATTCAATAAAAGTATTGGTTACTGCAAAATCAGTTCTATTTTTAACAAAATAAGCCATCCACATTGGATTAGCATCTGATGTAGTATTTCCATACGCAAATACTGCATTATCATCATTAGATGTAAATACACCCATTGAAATCGCATCATTAGCTTCGGCTAATGCTTCAGGTAAAACGCTTTTTAAACGATTAGCTAATCTTAGACGTAAAGAATTGGCAAATTTTTTCCATTTTATCGCATTACCTTCATACATGTGATCTCCTGTAGTGACTTTTTCAGAAAGATCAAGTTGGCCGGAAGCTTCTTTTAATTCTTTTAAAATGTCTTTATATATGGTTATTTGTGAAGCAAATTTTGGAGTTTTATATTTTTCAACCTGTAAAGCCTGAAAATCCGGATTGGATTGCCCTCCGTAAGACCAATAAGGAACATTTCCGTAGGTATCTGTAAGTTGCATAAATAAATAACTTAACATTATTCTTGCGACAGCTATTTGATTACTTATAGCACCAAATTGCACATTGCTTATCGGATCGGCTTCTACTAATTCAATGGAGGTTTTAAGATTTTCTGCAGCGCGATAATAATCTTTCCATAAGTTTTGATTAGCTCCGTCTCTATACTGATATCGATCTTCTTCCGTATAATTTACCTGACACCAATACTGTATCCAAGGAAGAACCATTCTTCCGGATCCCCATTCATCTCGAGTGTTATCAATAAAATATCGGCTACCGTATCTAAAAGTAGTATAACCGGGAACCTTCTCCGGATTGTTGGGATTGGTATTGATGTTTTCAAAATCATTGTCGCAAGAAACGGTGGCAGATAGAAAAATTAGAGAAGCTATATAAATGGTTATTTTTTTCATATTGAATATTTTAATTTAGAACTTAACTTGCACATTAACTCCAAATGATCTGGTAGTAGGCATCGATCCCCCTTCAATTCCTGAAGCATTTCCACTACCATAATTAGCAACCTCAGGATCCATGGATTTCCAATCTAATCCCCATACAAATAAATTTCTTGTAAAGGCAGAAAATGTTATGGAATTAATAAAATCTCCTAAATATTGAGAGGGAAGAGAATAAGCTATTGACAATTCGCGCAGTTTGATGTAATCCGCGTCGAATACATTTTGTGCACTAGGTCCACTAAAAAAATGCTTAGAATATTCTGTTGCCGAAACTCTAATATCATTAGGTTTTCCATTTTCTTTAACGCCGTCTACGATAATACCGTTTTCTCTAATTCCATTTGCAGCAGTTTCAGGTAATATTCCGGAGCTCATACCCCACATATGAGTAGTTGAAAAATATTTACCGCCTTTTTGCCAATCAATTTGAAATCCTAAATTCCAATTTTTGTAAGTGAAGGAATTTCTAAAGCTCATGTTAAAATCGGGAAGTATTGATCCTAAGGGTACGTTTTTATCGGTTTTCAGATATAACCCATTACTACCCACTACTTTTTTTCCATCTTTATAAACAAAGTCTGTCCCGTAAATTTGTCCGTATCTATACCCGGGTAGTGCAACGACAAAAGCATTAAATGGAGCTTTAGCTATGGTTAGTGAACTTAAATCCTCACTCAAAGATTTGATTTCATTATCAGATTTTGAAAAATTATAATTAAAATCCCATCTAAAATTCTCTTGTCTAATTGGAACTATATTCAATGAAACTTCTATTCCTTTATTAACTAATTTTCCGGCATTCATCATTGCATATTTGAAACCAGCAGAACCGTCTAAAGGTACTTTAGTTATTAAGTCTTTGGTGGTAGTTTGATATAATGAAATATCCCCATTTAATCTTCTTTGGAACATTTGAAACTCAACCCCTAATTCAAAAGATTCCAATTTTTCGGGTTTTAATTTATCTGTTTTAGCAACAGTTGTTAACCAAAACCAAGGATCTTTTAAATACAAGCTGCCATAATTCGGATCCTCATCCTCATCTATATTGTAAAATGTATTGATGAGTTGATAAGGATCAGTATCATTTCTAACTTCAGAATATCCCCCTCTAATTTTTAAAAATTCCAACCAATTGCTGGTAAGATATCTAGTAACTACAAAACTGGTTGCTACTGATGGATAGAAAAAAGAATTGTTTTTAGAAGGTAATGAAGAAGACCAGTCATTTCTACCGGTAGTTTCTAAGAATACAAAATTGTCATATCCTAAGCTAAATGAATAAAACAAACTGTTTACTCTTTTCTTCTCTTTTTCATTCATAACTAAAGACGGCTCTAATGAATTATTTAGATTATACCAGTCTCTTATAATTAGCCCTCCTTTAGTTTTTCCATTCATTCTTCTATATGTATATTCCCTTCGGTTAGTTCCGGCAAAAGAGTTAAGTGAAAAGTTCCCTATATTTTTGTCATAATGTAAAGTTGCTTCATAATTTAGATCAGTATATTTTCTCTCTGAAATTTTAAATTGAGAAAGAGCATGTGATCCAACAGCTGTTCTGTTTTCTGTATGAAGAGTATAGGTATCAAGCATTACCTTTCCATTAACATACATATCTTTTGTTATGTTATAAATTAATCCGGCAGTACCATATAAACGATCTCTATTGTCTTTATTGGTATTTTTGTTTATTGTCCAATAGGGATTATCTGAATAAGCGGGTTTTGGATTATCCCAAGATTCTCTATTCCAAGTTCTTTGAGTACCGTCTGCTAACTCATATTTTTGTAGATCATTATAGTCTAATGAGGTTTGACCAAAATGAAACATTTTTTGAATAATGTTGTTATTGTCATATCCCACTTCAGGTCTGTTGAAACCTCTTGTAGAAGTATAAGCTGCAGAAGCATTTATTTTTAAATCATCAGATAATTTAGAATTCAGATTCATGGATAATGAATTTTTGGTTAAGTCTGAATTTGGGGTTATTCCGGATGATTTAGTATTATTATATCCCACTCTGATATTAGTATTTTCAACACTTCTGCTAAAAGAAATACCATTATTGTATGTTACAGCGGTTTTGAAAAATTTCTTGTAATCATTTTTAGGATATATCCACGGTTTTGCAACTAAATAATCATTTGGAAATTCTGGATCGAATGCATTCCAATGTAAGACTTTAACATTCGGATCGTATTTTGGCCCCCAAGATTCATCGGTTCTATAGTCAACCACCAGATAATCCACACCATTAATATTTTTTGTTGCAAATGTTTTGCTTCCGCCACCACCATATAATTTTTGCTGATGAGGCATTTTATAAACTTTGTCAAATACAACACCTGAATTAAAGACAATCTCAGTTTTACCTCTTTTTGCTTTTTTTGTGGTAATCATTATAGCTCCATTCATGGCTCTGGATCCGTATAATGCCGCGGCAGTAGCTCCTTTAAGTACGGAAATATTTGCTATATCGTCGGGATTAATGTCACCGAATGAATCACCATAATCAATACCACCGGCTCCTCGTTCAGTGTTTTTATCATTGATATTTTGATCAATTAAAGGAATACCGTCTACAACAATAAGAGGTTTGTTGGATTGAGATAGAGACCTCATTCCTCTTAATCTGATTTGTGTTGAACCTCCCATGGTCCCACTATTATTAACGATTTGCAATCCCGATACTTTTCCCGAAAGTGAATTAATTGGATTACTTTCCCTGGTAACGGAAAGATCGTCGCCATTTACTGATTGAGTCGCATAACCCAACGACTTTTTTTCTCTTGTGATACCTAAAGCAGTTACTACGACTCCTTCAATTACTGTTTCCTTTTTTTCAGCAGGTTCTTTGCTTTCTGTAACTGGAGACTGTAGAACCACATCATAGAAACTTTGATCATTAACAATAAAACTTGCAGTTTCGTCATCAAATGATAAAATTTCGATGGTTTGTCCGGGTTCAGCATCAATTGAAAAATTTCCTGAGTCGTCAGTATACGTTTTTTTGGTAGATCCTTGTATCGTAACAGAAACATCAGCTTGTGGCTGACCGTCACTCCCAAGAACTTTCCCGCTAATCGTTTTCATCTGAGCCCAGGCAAAAGCCGAACCCAAGAAGATAAACGAAAATCCTAAGAAAATTCGGTTTACTCTCATATCTAATACATTAATTTATCGTTTCAAATATATAATATATTTTTTAATTATCGTAAAATAATTGTTAAATAATTACATAATTCACAAATTAATTCCTTTATTTAGTTGTCTATATTATAAAAATATCGGCCTTTTATGATGTAAACTATTAAACCATTAATAAAAAAAGCCGAGGGTTTACCTCGGCTTCATTATTATTATAAATAATTTGTTGACTTTTAGACTATTTAAGCTTGACCTTTAGGACCAAAATTTAAATGGTAGGTATCATCTTTAACTGCACCAAATTGTTGTTCGAATTTTTGAATATTATCAGTTAAAGCTGTTAATAATCGTTTCGCATGTTCAGGAGTTAAAATGATTCTTGATTTAACTTTAGCCTTAGGGACCCCCGGCATTATTTGTATAAAATCTACTACGAACTCAGTCGGAGAATGATTTATTAATGCCAAATTTGAAAATACCCCGGAAGCTACTTCATCCGTCAATTCAATATTTAAGTCTTGTTGATTCTGATTTTGATTTTCCATTTCGAATTAGTTTTTAGTTAAATTTTTTCGGTTATCATTTCCTCAAATTCCTTATTCGAACCTACAACTACGTGTTGATATTCAGTTAAACCGGTACCGGCAGGGATTCTGTGTCCTACGATAACATTTTCTTTCAATCCGTTTAGATAATCAACTTTACCGGCAACAGCAGCTTCATTTAAAACTTTAGTTGTTTCTTGGAAAGATGCTGCAGAGATAAATGATTTGGTTTGTAAAGAGGCTCTTGTAATACCTTGTAGTACAGGACTGGCAGTAGCCGGAAGCGCTTCTCTAGCTTCAACCAATTTCTTATCTTCACGTTTCAATTTAGAATTTTCATCTCGAAGTTCCCTTGAAGTAATAATTTGTCCGGCTTTTAATTCCAAACTGTCTCCGGGATCAGTAATAACTTTCATTCCGAAAATACGATCATTTTCCTCAATAAAGTCAATTTTATGTTCAAGATTACCTTCTAAGAATTTAGTATCACCGCAATCAACAATTTCTACTTTAGTCATCATTTGACGAACAATAATTTCGAAATGTTTATCATCGATTTTTACCCCTTGTAATCGGTATACTTCTTGAATTTCATTTACTAAATATTCCTGAACGGCAGTAGGCCCTTTGATGTTAAGAATATCGTTAGGAGTTATAGCACCGTCAGATAAGGCATCTCCAGCATGAACGAAGTCATTTTCCTGTACAAGAATCTGATTAGATAATTTAACCAAATATCTTTTAATTTCACCGGTTTTAGACTCTATAACTATTTCTCGATTACCTCTCTTAATTTTACCGTAACTAACTACACCGTCAATTTCTGAAACAACAGCCGGATTGGAAGGATTTCGTGCTTCAAACAGCTCGGTAACACGTGGTAAACCACCTGTAATATCCCCGGCTTTAGCTGATCTTCTTGGTATCTTTACTAAGATTCTACCTGCCTTAATTTTTTCACCATCATTTACGATAAGGTGTGCACCAACCGGTAAGTTAATTGATTTTAACTCATTCCCTTTAGTATCTAATATTTTTAAGGTAGGAATTAATTTTTTATTTCTAGATTCTGAAATTACTTTTTCTTCAAATCCGGTTTGTTCGTCTATTTCTAGTTGATAAGTGGAACCTTGCTCAATTTGTTCGTATTCGATCTTACCGGCAGTTTCAGAAAGTATAATTGCATTATACGGATCCCATTTACAAATGATATCTCCTTTCTTAACTTCATCACCAGATTCAACTAATAAAGTAGAACCATACGGAATGTTGGTAAGCATTTGAATGTTTCCTTCCGCATTTAATAATTTAAATTCTGTAGAACGAGAAACAACGATTGAAACTTTATTTCCGTTTTCGTCTTCACTTTCAACAGTTCTAATATCATCAAATTCAACTTTTCCGTCTCTTTTAGCAACAATGCTGCTAACTTCTGCAACGTTTCCTGCAGTACCTCCCACGTGGAAAGTTCTTAAGGTAAGCTGTGTACCCGGTTCACCGATAGATTGAGCTGCAATAACTCCAACCGCTTCTCCTTTGTTGATTAACTTATTGGTTGAAAGGTTTACACCATAACATTTAGCACAAATACCTTTTTTAGATTCACAAGTTAAAGGCGAACGAACTTCTACAGATTCAATTCCGGATTGTTGAATTAATTTAGCTATTTCGGAAGTTATCATTTGATCTGCTTCAATTAATAGCTCATCTGTATCAGGATGGTATACATCATGAAGAGATACACGTCCTAAAATTCTTTCAGATAATGGTTCAACAATTTCGTCATTTTTCTTCAACGGAGAAATTTCGATACCTCTTAAAGTTCCACAATCTTGCTCATTAATAATAACATCTTGAGCCACATCCACTAAACGACGAGTCAAATAACCTGCGTCAGCGGTTTTTAATGCAGTATCTGCAAGACCTTTACGAGCCCCGTGAGTAGAAATAAAGTACTCAAGGATGGAAAGTCCTTCACGGAAATTAGAGATAATAGGGTTTTCAATAATTTCACCTCCGGAAGATCCTGCTTTTTGAGGTTTTGCCATCAATCCACGCATACCTGCTAACTGACGAATCTGTTCTTTAGAACCCCGTGCACCGGAGTCAAGCATCATATATACAGAGTTGAATCCACCTTTATCGGTTTTCATTCGTTGCATGATTAAATCTGTTAATCGTGCATTGGTATTAGTCCAAACATCAATTACCTGATTATATCTTTCATTATTGGTAATTAATCCCATATTATAGTTAGCTCTGATCCCATCCACTTGTTCATTCGCTTCCTGAATCATGATTTTCTTTTCTTCAGGAGTTTTAATATCACCTAAGCTAAATGATAATCCACCTTTAAATGCAGTAGCATATCCTAAAGTTTTCATATCATCCAAAAACTTAGCTGTAGTAGGGAAATCGGTTCTTTGTAATATGGTACCGATAATGTTACGTAATGATTTTTTAGTCAATACTTCATTGATGAAACCTACTTTTTTAGGTACGATTTTGTTAAATAACACACGTCCTACAGTAGTTTCAATCATTTTTTCAACTAATTCTTCACCTTCTACAACTGTTGCTTTTACTTTAATGATAGCATTTAAATCTACTGCTTTTTCATTATAAGCAATGTCTACCTCTTCAGAAGAATAGAAAATAGATCCGTGTCCTTTAACTTTAATTTCGTCCGTAGGTGTTAATGGTTTAGTCATATAATATAATCCTAAAACCATGTCTTGTGAAGGTACTTGAATAGGAGATCCGTTAGCCGGATTTAAAATGTTTTGAGAAGCCAACATCAATAATTGAGCTTCCAAAATAGCTTCCGGTCCTAAAGGTAAATGCACCGCCATTTGGTCACCGTCAAAGTCTGCATTAAACGCAGTACAAACTAACGGGTGAAGACGAATAGCTTTTCCTTCAATCATTCTAGGTTGAAATGCTTGAATACCTAAACGGTGAAGAGTAGGGGCACGGTTCAACAATACCGGATGTCCTTTCATTACATTTTCCAGGATATCGTAAACTACCGGCTCTTTTCTTTCAATAATTCTCTTGGCGGATTTTACAGTTTTTACAATTCCTCTTTCAATTAATTTACGAATGATAAAAGGTTTATAAAGCTCTGCAGCCATATCTTTAGGAAGTCCGCACTCATGAAGTTGAAGGGAAGGACCTACAACAATTACTGAACGAGCAGAATAATCCACACGTTTACCTAATAAGTTTTGACGGAAACGTCCTTGTTTTCCTTTTAAGGAATCAGACAGAGATTTTAAAGGTCTGTTAGATTCAGATTTAACCGCAGATGATTTTCTGGTATTATCAAATAAAGAATCAACAGCTTCCTGAAGCATACGCTTCTCATTACGTAAAATTACTTCAGGGGCTTTAATTTCAATTAATCGTTTTAAACGATTGTTTCTGATAATAACCCTACGATATAAATCATTTAAGTCAGAAGTAGCAAAACGCCCTCCATCTAAGGGAACTAACGGACGTAAGTCCGGTGGAATTACAGGTATCACTCTCATGATCATCCATTCCGGTCTGTTAATGCGACCATTGGAATTAGCATCTCTGAAAGATTCAACTACTTGTAATCGTTTTAACGCTTCTGTTCTTCTTTGTTTGGAAGATTCATTATTGGCTTTATGTCTTAATTCATAAGATAAAGCATCTAAATCTGTTCTCTTTAAAAGTTCTTCCAAACATTCTGCTCCCATTTTGGCAACAAATTTATTCGGATCAGAATCATCTAAATATTGATTTTCAATAGGAAGAGTTTCTAATATATCTAAATATTCTTCTTCCGTTAAAAATTCAAGATGTTCTAATTCTTCACCATTTAATTTTTTAGCTATTCCGGCTTGAATTACTACAAAACGTTCGTTGTAGATAATCATATCCAGTTTTTTGGATGGAATACCTAATAAATATCCAATTTTATTGGGTAAAGAACGGAAATACCAGATATGTGCCACAGGCACTACCAAGTTGATATGTCCGATTCTTTCACGTCTAACTTTTTTTTCCGTTACTTCAACTCCACATCGATCACAAACAATTCCTTTGTAACGTATTCTTTTATATTTTCCACAAGCACATTCGTAGTCCTTTACCGGACCGAATATTCTTTCACAAAACAAACCGTCTCGTTCAGGTTTATGAGTCCGATAATTGATTGTTTCAGGTTTTAAAACCTCTCCTCTAGATTGTTGTAATATACTTTCCGGAGAAGCTAATCCGATTATAATTTTACTAAATTTGCTAGTTCTTTGTTTAACTGCCATTATTTTGTAATCAATTAAATTGAAAAAAATTTAAATTTATTAAGAGTTAAGAAAGAAATATTTATTCTTCCAATCTTACATCCAACCCTAAACCTTGTAATTCATGTAAGAATACATTAAATGATTCAGGTATACCCGGTTCAGGCATTGGTTCACCTTTAACAATTGATTCATAGGCTTTAGCTCTACCTATTACATCATCAGATTTAATTGTTATAATTTCTCTTAGAATGTTTGATGCTCCGAAAGCTTCTAAAGCCCAAACCTCCATTTCTCCGAATCTCTGACCTCCAAATTGAGCTTTACCTCCTAATGGTTGCTGAGTAATTAATGAGTATGGTCCGATTGAACGTGCGTGCATTTTGTCATCAACCATATGTCCTAATTTCAACATATAGATAACTCCCACAGTTGCTTTTTGCTCAAAACGTTCTCCGGTTCCTCCATCATATAAATAAGTAGTTCCCCATTGTGGTACTCCTGCTTCTTTTGTAAGTTCATCGATTTGCTCGGAAGTAGCTCCATCGAAGATAGGAGTTGCGAATTTTTTACCTAATTTTTTACCGCACCATCCTAAGATAGTTTCATAAATCTGTCCAATGTTCATACGGGAAGGTACCCCTAATGGGTTAAGGACAATATCTACCGGTGTTCCGTCTTCTAGGAATGGCATATCTTCATCACGTACAATTCTAGCAACAATACCTTTGTTACCGTGACGACCTGCCATTTTATCTCCAACATTTAGTTTACGTTTTTTAGCAATATAAACTTTTGCCAATTTAACGATACCGGCCGGTAATTCATCTCCAACAGAAATAGTATGTCTTTCTCTATTTAGAGAACCTAGTAAATCGTTATGTTTTATTTTATAGTTGTGAAGCAATTCTTTAATAGAATTGTTTTTGTTATCATCTAAAGTCCAATTTTCTCCGGCTAAATTAAAATAGTCATCAATACTAGATAAAAGCTTTTGAGTGAATTTTACTCCTTTTGGTATTACTTCTTCATTTAAATCATTATAGATTCCTTGAGAAGTTTTACCATTTAGAAGGACATATAATTTCTCTAATAGTTGATTTTTTAAATCATTAAGCTTTACTTTAAATTCAGCTTCTAATTGTTCAATTTTTAATTTTTCGTCTCCTCTTTTACGTTTGTCTTTAATGTTACGTGTAAATAATTTTTTATTAATTACCACACCTTTTAAAGAAGGTTCTGCTTTTAGAGAAGCATCTTTTACATCTCCGGCTTTATCCCCGAATATGGCACGAAGTAATTTTTCTTCTGAAGTTGGGTCAGATTCTCCTTTAGGAGTAATTTTTCCTACTAAAATATCTCCGGGTTTAACTTCTGCTCCAATACGGATCATCCCGTTTTCATCAAGGTCTTTAGTAGCTTCTTCACTTACGTTTGGAATATCCGGTGTAAGTTCTTCCATACCTAATTTGGTATCACGAACTTCTAAAGAATATTCGTCTACGTGAATAGAAGTAAACCAGTCTTCGCTAACTGCTCTTTGATTAATAACAATCGCATCCTCAAAGTTATATCCTTTCCAAGGCATGAAAGCTACTAGAAGGTTTCTACCTAAAGCAAGTTCTCCATCTTCGGTAGCATAACCTTCAGTTAAAACTTGACCTTTAGAAACTCTATCACCTGCTTTAACGATTGGTTTAAGCGTTATAGAAGTACTTTGATTGGTTTTTCTGAATTTCGTTAATTTATATGTTTTACTTGCAGAATCAAAGCTAACTAATTCTTCTTCTTCGGTTCTGTCGTATTTAATAGTAATAATGTTAGCATCCACATATTCTACTACTCCTTCACCTTCTGCATTAATTAAGATACGCGAATCTTTGGCAACTTGAAATTCTAAACCGGTTCCTACAATTGGAGCTTGAGGTTTCAATAAGGGTACTGCTTGACGCATCATGTTTGAACCCATCAAAGCACGGTTCGCATCATCGTGCTCAAGGAAAGGAATTAATGAAGCGGAAATACCTGTAATTTGATTAGGTGCAACGTCCATCAAATCCACCTTATCAGGCTCAACAACCGGATAATCAGCTTCCTCTCTGGCAACGATTCTCTCATCAAGAATTTTACCGTCGCTGTCCATATTGATGTTCGCTTGAGCAATAATTTTTCCTTCTTCCTCTTCCGCAGTTAAATATTGAGGCTCGGATTCTAAATCTACTTTACCGTCAACAACTTTTCTGTATGGAGTTTCCATAAATCCTAAGTCATTGATTCTAGCGTAACAGCCTAAAGAAGATATCAAACCGATGTTCGGTCCTTCCGGAGTTTCGATAGGACAAATTCTACCGTAGTGAGTGTAGTGTACGTCTCGCACTTCAAATCCGGCTCTTTCTCTTGATAAACCACCTGGACCTAATGCAGACATACGTCTTTTATGCGTAACCTCAGATAATGGATTGGTTTGATCCATGAATTGAGATAACTGATTAGTTCCAAAGAAAGAGTTGATAACTGAAGTTAAGGTTTTAGCATTGATCAAGTCAATAGGAGTGAACACTTCGTTATCACGAACGTTCATTCTTTCTTTAATGGTTCGAGCCATACGAGCTAAACCTACACCAAATTGACCGGCTAATTGTTCACCAACAGTTTTAACACGACGGTTTGATAAGTGATCGATATCATCAACTTCAGCTTTTGAGTTGATTAATTCAATTAAATATTTAACAATTGCGATAATATCGTCTTTTGTTAAAACTTGAATATCTTCTGATATATTTAATCCTAACTTTTTATTAATACGATAACGACCTACTTCACCTAAAGAATATCGAGCATCAGAGAAGAATAATTTATCGATAATTCCTCTAGCCGTTTCTTCATCAGGTGGTTCAGCATTACGTAATTGACGATAGATATATTCTACAGCTTCTTTTTCGGAATTGGTAGAGTCTTTTTGTAATGTGTTGTGAATTATTGAGAATTCATTACTGTTTTCTTTATGAACTAAAATAGTTTTAATTCCGGAATCTATGATTAAATCAAGATGTTCCTTTTCTAAAACAGTTTCACGGTCAAGGATAATTTCATTTCTTTCAATAGAAACCACCTCACCGGTGTCTTCATCAACAAAGTCCTCGAACCAAGTATTTAAAACCCTTGCAGCTAGAGTCCTTCCTAACATCTTTTTTAGGTTGGATTTATTTACTTTTACTTCTTCTGCAAGATCAAATATTTCTAATATATCTTTATCACTTTGATAACCGATTGCACGAAGCAAGGTTGTCATCGGAAGTTTTTTCTTTCTGTCAATGTAAGCATACATCACGCCATTGATATCGGTAGCAAATTCCATCCAAGATCCTTTAAATGGAATAATTCTGGAAGAATATAATTTAGCACCGTTGGCATGATAAGATTGTCCAAAAAATACACCAGGTGAACGATGTAATTGGGATACCATAACTCTTTCAGCACCGTTTATAATAAACGAACCGCTTGGTGTCATATAAGGAATAGGCCCTAAATATACATCTTGAACTACTGTTTCAAAATCTTCATGTTCGGGGTCGGTACAATATAATTTAAGACGTGCTTTAAGTGGTACACTATAAGTTAATCCTCTTTCAATGCATTCTTCAATAGAGTATTTTGGAGGATCAACAAAATAATCTAAAAATTCTAAAACGAACTGATTCCTAGTATCGGAAATAGGGAAATTTTCAGTAAACGTTTTAAAAAGTCCTTCGTTTTTTCTTTGATCAGGACGGGTTTCTAATTGAAAAAAATCCTGAAATGATTTAACCTGTATATCCAGGAAATCAGGAAATTCAATTTGTCCTTTAGAGTGAGAGAAACTAAATCTCTTAGGGTTTTGAGTTTTTGACGCCAATGATTTACTCATATGATATATTAAAATCTTTAAAACACAAATAGGCTTAGACCTTACCAATGTTAAATTGGAGGCCTAAACCTTTATTTTTAGGTAGAATGAATTATTTCAATTCAACTTCAGCTCCAGCTTCTTCAAGCTGTTTTTTAAGACTTTCTGCTTCGTCTTTAGCTACTCCTTCTTTAATTGGAGTAGGAGCTCCATCTACAGCATCTTTAGCTTCTTTTAGACCTTTACCTGTAAGATCTTTAACTAATTTAACAACAGCTAATTTGTTAGCTCCTGCAGCTTTAAGAATAACATCGAATTCTGTTTTTTCTTCAGCAGCACCAGCATCAGCACCAGCAACAGGTGCAGCCATAGCTACAGCAGCAGCAGCAGGTTCAATACCGTATTCTTCTTTTAATATTTCAGCTAATTCATTAACTTCTTTTACTGTTAAATTTACTAGAGTTTCAGCTAATTGTTTTAAATCTGCCATTTTTAATTTTGTTTTAATTTTTGTTTAACAACTATTTATTATGAGTGTGAAATTATTCTTCTTTTTCAGATAAGGTTTTAACCAAACCGGCAATGGTATTCCCACCGGATTTAAGGGCAGAAACAACATTTTTAATTGGAGATTGAAGTAATCCAATAATTTCTCCAATAAGCTCTTCTCTGGATTTAAGATTTGCCAATGTTTCTAATTGAGCATCTCCTACAAACACTGCAGAATCAATCCAAGCAGCTTTTAATAATGGTTTTTCGGTTTTCTTTCTGAAATTTTGTATTAATTTAGCCGGAGCATTTCCTTTTTCTGAAATGAAAATAGTAGAGTTTCCTTTTAGACTTTCAAAAACACCTGAAAAATCTTTATCTTCTACATTTTCCATTGCTTTTCTAAGAAGGGTGTTTTTAACAACTTTCATTGAAATTTCACCTTTGAAACAAGCTCTTCTTAGTTCTGAAGTTTGTTGTGCATTTAATCCATCAGTATCAGCTATATATAATACATTTGTACTTTCAAGTACTTCCTGTAATTCTTTAATTACCTCTGTTTTTTCTTGTTTTGTCATGTTTTGGTAAAATTAAAATTAGTTAATACCTTTAGGATCAATAGCAATACCCGGACTCATAGTAGAGGATAGGTATATACTTTTCACATAAACTCCTTTTGCTGCCTGAGGTTTTAATTTTATTAAAGTAGAAATAATTTCTTGTGCATTCTCTTGAATATTTTTTGCATCGAAAGATACTTTACCTATTGCAGCATGTACAATTCCGTATTTATCTACTTTAAAATCTATTTTACCTGCTTTCACTTCTGAAATTGCTTTTCCTATTTCAGTGGTAACTGTTCCGGTTTTAGGATTGGGCATTAATCCACGTGGACCTAAAACTCTTCCTAAAGGACCTAATTTACCCATTACTTGAGGTTGAGTAACAATTACATCAACATCTGTCCATCCATCTTTTATTTTTTGTAGATAATCATCCAAACCTACATAATCAGCACCTGCGTTTTTAGCTTCTTCTTCCTTATCGGGAGTAACTAAAGCTAAAACACGAGTTTCTTTACCTGTACCATGAGGTAAAGATACAACTCCACGCACCATTTGATTAGCCTTACGTGGATCTACTCCTAAACGTACAGCTATATCAACGGATGCATCAAATTTAGTATAATTAACTTCTTTAACTAAATTGGAAGCTTCCTCTAATGTATAAAGTTTTGATTTATCTACTTTAGCAACTACTGCTTTTTGTTTTTTCGTTAAAACTGCCATGATTCCTACAATTAATTATTAAAGGGATTTTGCCCAGTTACTCTAATACCCATAGATCTTGCTGTACCTGCAACCATACTAACTGCTGATTCTATAGTAAAGCAATTTAAATCTACCATTTTATCTTCAGCAATTTGTTGTACTTGACTCCAAGTAACGGATGCTACCTTATCTCTGTTTGGTTCGCCGGAACCTTTTTTAGCTTTAGAAGCTGCTAAAAGTTGAACGGTTACAGGAGGAGTTTTAACTACAAAATCAAAAGATTTATCCTCATAAACAGTAATGATAACCGGTAATACTTGTCCTTGCTTTTCTTGTGTTCGGGCATTAAATTGTTTACAAAACTCCATAATGTTAACCCCGGCAGCACCTAATGCAGGTCCTACTGGTGGTGAAGGATTTGCTTGACCTCCTTTCACCTGGAGTTTTACCATTTTAAAAATTTTTTTTGCCATTTTAATTTTTACTTAAAAATGTTTTATTTATATCTGTGGAAGCAGCCTATATTTTTTCTACTTGAGAGAAACTTAATTCAATGGGGGTTTTTCTTCCGAAAATCAACACCATCACATCTAATTTTCTTTTCTCTTCATTTATTTTTTCGATGGTTCCATTAAAACCATTAAATGGTCCATCAATAACTTTCACGGTTTCACCAAATACAAAAGGAATGTTTACGGTATCTTCAGATTCTGATAATTCATCCATTTTACCGAACATTCTACTCACTTCGCTTCGTCTCATTGGAAGTGGATCTCCTCCTTTAGTAGCACTTAAAAAACTAATTACACCGGGAATATTCTTTATAGTATGTGGTAATTCACCAATTAAATTAGCTTCAACCATAACATAGCCGGGATAATAAACTTTTTCTTTACGAATTTTTTTTCCGTTTCTAATTTGTACTACTTTTTCCATAGGTACCACTACTTGGCCAAGATTTTTTTTAAGATGTTCGTATCTTAAAACTTCATTTTCAATATACATTTTCACCTTAGATTCTTGCCCACTGATCGTTTTCAGTACATACCATTTCATTTCATCCATCGCTTCCTAATATTAAGATTTTAATCCTATTAATATAGAATAAATATTCTGAAGCGCTTTAGCAAAAATCCAATCTACACCAAAGCAGAACATAGCCAAAATGATCGATGTAATCGCTACAACAGTTGTTGAGGATTGCAGATCGGACCATTTAGGCCACTCGACGTGATCTTTAAATTCTTCTATTGCGCCCTTTAAATACTTAATGAGTCCGTTCATTTATTATTATTTTGCGCGGGCGGAAAGATTCGAACTCACGACCTTTGGTTTTGGAGACCACTGCTCTACCAGCTGAGCTACACCCGCTTAAAAAAGAAAGAACTTTAAGTTCTTTCTTTTGTTATGATTTTATTTAAATTAATCTAAAATCTCAGTTACCTGACCTGCACCAACAGTTCTACCACCTTCACGGATAGCGAATCTTAAACCGTTGTTAAGTGCGATTGGTTGGTGTAATTCAACTGTAATAGTCAAGTTATCACCAGGCATTACCATTTCAGTTCCTTCCGGTAAAGTAATTGTACCGGTTACGTCAGTAGTTCTAACGTAGAATTGAGGACGGTAGTTATTGTGGAATGGAGTGTGACGTCCACCTTCTTCTTTAGTTAAGATATAAACCTCTGCTTTGAATTTTTTGTGAGGAGTGATTGAACCCGGTTTAGCGATAACCATACCACGACGGATATCAGTTTTTTCAATACCTCTTAATAATAATCCAACATTATCTCCGGCTTCACCTCTGTCTAATATTTTTCTAAACATTTCAACTCCGGTTACAGTAGATGTTAATTTTTCATCTCCCATACCAACGATATCTACAGCTTCACCTGAGTTAATAACTCCGGCTTCAATACGTCCTGTAGCTACAGTTCCACGACCTGTAATAGAGAAAACGTCTTCGATTGGCATTAAGAATGGTTTATCTTGGTCACGTACCGGTAAATCAATCCAGTTATCAACTGCGGCCATTAATTCATCAACAGTAGCAACCCATTTTGGATCTCCGTTAAGTGCACCTAAAGCAGAACCTTGGATAACAGGAGTGTTATCTCCGTCATAATCGTAAGAAGATAATAATTCTCTTACTTCCATTTCAACTAAGTCTAATAATTCAGGATCGTCAACCATATCCACTTTGTTCATGAATACAACGATTTTAGGTACGTTTACCTGACGACATAACAAGATGTGCTCTCTTGTTTGAGGCATAGGTCCATCTGTTGCAGCAACTACTAGAATAGCTCCGTCCATTTGAGCAGCACCGGTAACCATGTTTTTTACATAGTCAGCATGCCCCGGACAGTCAACGTGTGCATAGTGACGGTTTTCTGTTTGATATTCTACGTGTGCAGTATTGATTGTGATCCCTCTTTCTTTTTCTTCAGGAGCTGCATCAATTTGAGAGAAATCTCTTTTTTCTGCTAACCCTTTTTCTGCTAATACTTTTGTAATAGCAGCTGTTAAAGTCGTTTTTCCGTGGTCTACGTGACCGATTGTACCTATATTAAGATGTGGTTTGGTACGCTGAAAAGTTTCTTTTGCCATGATAAATATGTTTGTTTATATTTCCAAAAATGAGTGCAAATATACTCAATTTTTTTTAAATAACAATAGCTTATAAAAAATAAATACTTTTTTATAAACAACTGTTTTGTAAAATATGTCTTTAAGAAAGTTTAGGCTTATTAATAAAATTTGTGATTGTATGTTTGGATAATTGAGAGCCAATGACGGGAATTGAACCCGTGACCTCGTCCTTACCAAGGAAGCGCTCTACCCCTGAGCTACATCGGCTGTTAAAAAAATGAGCGGAAGACGAGGGTCGAACTCGCGACATTCAGCTTGGAAGGCTGACGCTCTACCAACTGAGCTACTTCCGCTTATTTTTTGATTACCTTTGTAATTCGGTTGCAAAGGTAGAAATTTTTTTTGAATTACAAAATTTTTTTTTAATTTTTTTGTGGGGAGAGGAGGATTCGAACCTCCGAAGGTAAAAACCAACAGATTTACAGTCTGTCCTCGTTGGCCGCTTGAGTATCTCCCCTTCAAAAACGAGCCGGTAGAGGGATTCGAACCCACGACCCCGAGATTACAAATCACGTGCTCTGGCCAACTGAGCTATACCGGCGTTAAATTTTTTATTTCAAAGAAAATATTTCGTTATTTTTCTAAGATCATTATCTTCGTCTAACGGATTGCAAAGGTAGATAAATTTTTAATATTTCCAAATTTTTATGAAAAAAAAATATGATTTTTTACCTACATTTTTTCTTTCCTTTTGAGTATCATCTTTTTAGCGGCTTCACAGGCTAAATCAATACTTTCTTCAAATGTTGGGGACGTTTTTTTAGCTACTAATTCATCACCGGGAACTTCTAAAACGATTTCCGTAGTCTTATTTTCTTTATTTCCAACGTTTTCCAATTTTAGGAATATATTAGCATTGATAATTTTGTCGTAATATTGATCTAATTTTAAAACTTTTTTATTTAAAAATGCCAATAGGGTGTCTTGTGCATTAAAATTTACTGCTTGTACGTTAATTTTCATCTTTTTTATTTTTAAGCCCAAAAGGATGGGACCGGTTGAATACTTTTTTTAAATCTTCTATTGTATTATGTGTATAAACCTGTGTAGCTGCTAAACTACTGTGACCCAATAATTCTTTTATGGAATTGATTTCAGCTCCGTTGTGTAAGAGATGACTTGCAAAGGTATGACGGAGCATATGAGGACTTTTTTTATCCTTAGTAGTTACCATGCTAACATATCTATGAATCAGGTTATATACATACTTTTCACTTAAAATTTTACCGTTTTTATTGGTAAATAAATATTCATAAGGTATACCAAAATTGATTTTATAGGCTAGAAATGTATTTATTTGCTCTGATAATTTTTGAGTTATAGGAATTAATCTTTCTTTATTTCTTTTTCCTGTAACTCTAATCGTGTGATTTTTTAAATCGATTTTTGAAGTTTTAAGTTGCAGAAGTTCCATTCTTCTGATACCTGTTTGATAAAATATCTCAAAAATGAGATGGTTTCTAAGAGTTTCATAGGAATCCGAGTTATCTTTTCCTGCCTCACAAGAATTTATATAAGTTTCGATGGAATAAATTTCATCTTCAGTGTAAGGGAGTAGAACTTTTCTCTTTTGTTTAAGATTTTTTAAGTGTATGGTTGGATTTATATCCAAATAACCAATTTTAAGCAAAAATTTAAAAAAGCTTCTTATAGAAGAAATTTTTCTATTGATGGATTTTTCCGATAAATTTTTATTGGATAGATAAATAATGAAATTCCTTAGTTGTTTGGCAGTAGCATGTTCTGCATCAGAAATGCTTTCAGATTCTAAAAGAAAGCTTTGAAGATCCAGCAAATCTCTTTCATAACTTTGTATGGTAAGAGGAGAATAATGTTTCTCTAAGGTAAGGTATTCAAGAAATTTTTGTAACATATAAAAAGCCTACTTTTCAAAATTAAAAATAATTTCGAAAAATAGGCTAATATTTTATAGAAAAAGTTTCTTATGCTTCTTCTTGACTTTGCAATCTTTGTTTGTAAGCTGCTCTAATAACCTGTTGTCTTTTAGTGACAGAAGGTTTAATAAATTGTTGTCTTTTTCTTAATTCTTTAACAACACCGGTTTTATCGTATTTTCTTTTATATTTTTTTAGAGCTTTATCAATAGACTCTCCATCTTTTACTGGAATAATTAACATAATAACATCTCTTTTTTGTTCTTCATTTATTTTCGAAGTGCAAATATATGAAGATAATTTGCAAACGCAAATTTATTTTTAATATCAACGAAAGATTCGGTTGAATTATTGGATATATTTTGTTTTCCCTGATAGAGGTATATAACAGTTATAGGGTAATATCTCATTTTTTATAGTAAATTTGAACGTTGAATATAAATATCTAACCAAGTATATATATGAAATCTCAAGAAGATGTTTTAAAAAAGGTAGTTGCCCATGCCAAGGAATATGGGTTTGTTTTTCCTTCCAGTGAAGTTTATGACGGATTATCAGCCATTTACGATTACGGTCAAAATGGTGTTGAATTAAAAAACAATATTAAACAGTATTGGTGGAAAGCAATGGTGCAGTTGAATGAAAATATTTTGGGATTGGATTCTGCTATATTTATGCATCCTACTATTTGGAAGGCTTCCGGGCATGTTGATGCGTTTAATGATCCGTTAATTGACAATAAAGACAGTAAAAAGAGATTTCGTGCGGATGTTTTAGTGGAAGATTTTGCGGAGAAGTTTGAAGATAAAGCAAAAAAAGAAATTGAAAAGGCAAGAAAACGATTTGGAGAAGCTTTTGATTTGGAACAGTTTGAGACTACTAATCCTAAAGTTTTAGAATATAGAAAGCAAAAAGCAGATATCTTACAAAGATTAGCTAAATCTTTGGAAACTAATTTAGCAGATACTAAAGCTTTAATCGAAGAACTGGAAATTGGTGATCCCGAAACAGGTTCCAAAAACTGGACAGAAGTTCGTCAGTTTAATTTAATGTTTGGGACAAAATTAGGCTCTACTGCTGATTCTGCTACCGATTTATATTTAAGACCTGAAACGGCACAAGGAATTTTTGTAAATTACCTAAATGTTCAAAAGACAGGAAGAAAAAAATTACCTTTTGGAATTGCACAAATTGGTAAAGCGTTTAGAAATGAAATTGTGGCAAGACAATTCATTTTTAGGATGAGAGAGTTTGAACAGATGGAAATGCAATTTTTTGTTCCTCCGGGCACAGAATTGTCTTATTTTAAAGAATGGAAAGAAAAACGTTTAAATTGGCATTTAGCTTTAGGATTGGGAAAAGATAACTATAGATTTCACGATCATGAAAAGTTAGCGCATTACGCAAACGCTGCCACCGATATTGAATTTAATTTTCCATTCGGATTTAAAGAATTGGAAGGAATCCATTCCAGAACCGATTTTGATTTATCGGCACACGAAAAATATTCCGGTAAAAAACTTCAATATTTCGATCCGGAACAAAATAAAAGTTATGTTCCTTATGTAGTGGAAACATCTATTGGATTAGACCGAATGTTTTTAGCTCTTTTATCTAAATGTTTAAAAGACGAAACATTGGAAGATGGCTCATCAAGAGTCGTTTTAAGTTTGCCTCCGGCTTTAGCACCTAATAAAGTTGCTATATTTCCATTACTTAAAAAAGATGGATTGCCGGAATATGCAGAAAAGATTTTCAATGATTTGAAATTTGATTATAATGTAATGTATGAAGATAAAGATGCCATTGGTAAACGATATAGAAGACAAGATGCTATCGGTACTCCTTACTGTATTACCATAGACCATGACACGCTTTCCGATCATACGGTTACTATAAGAAACAGAGATACTATGAAACAGGAAAGAGTTTCAGTAGATTCCTTACGCACTATTTTAGGAGAGAATGTTGAATTAAAATCTCTTTTAAAGAAAATATAACCAAAATATGCTTCTGTTACTAACGGGGCATATACTTATTCCTATCTTTACTAGTTACAATTATAAATTAATTTTATAATATAGGGAGATAGGAATATTTATTTATCACATATCTAATTCTTACTTATTAAATCACTAACATAAATTCGACGGATTTCATACATTTACAATTATGAAAGATTATACATATACTTATAAAATTTCAGCAGATGATTATCTTACTCATCAGCTTTTTAGTGCTTCGATGAATGAAATAGTAAAACAACAAAGGAAAAAAGGGCTACTTTTATGGACTTCTGCCTTTTTTGTACTTGCTGTAATTTTTGTTTTTTTAAAGAACTATGCATTAGCCGCTTATTTTGGAGTATTTGGAATTGGGTTTATATTTGTTTATCCGATTTATTCCCGCTGGATATATAAAAGATTTTATAAACGTTTTGTTTATCGAAATTTTAATAAAACGCAATTAGAGACCATTGGACTTACTTTTTCAACGGATGATATAATCCTTTCCAACGGTGAAAATGAAGGAAAAATTCCTATTTCCAATATAGAACTAATCTATGAAATTCCCTCGCATTTTTTTATAAAATTAGATAGGGGAAGAAATATTATTATTCCAAAATCTCAAATAGAGGCTAAAGACTCACTTACTAAAAATCTTACTGATTTAGCAGAATCAAAATCGATTCCGTATAAAAGAATGTTGGATTGGAAATGGAAATAATTTCGATTAAGACCTTTTACTGTTTAACTATGGTTAATACATTATGTAAAGGTATAGGCTAAGTAATTTTAAATTTATAAAATTGTTTAGGTGAGATGTATAAATTGAACGTATATTTTTTATCTTTGAATTCCAACCTAGTAGAAAAATAAATCATGAGTAATTTCGATATAGTAATCATTGGATCGGGGCCCGGGGGGTATGTCTCAGCCATTCGTTGTGCACAATTAGGATTTAAAACCGCATTGGTAGAAAAATATTCCCATTTAGGAGGCACCTGTTTACATGTGGGATGTATTCCTTCCAAATCCTTGTTAGATGCTTCCGAGCTTTATGATAAAGCTTTACACCAATTTAAAGACTTCGGAATTGAAATTACTAAGCCAACGATTGATTTTAGCAGAATGATTCAACGGAAAAATGAAGTCGTTGAACAAACAGGTAAAGGAATCGATTATTTAATGGATAAAAATAAGATTACGGTTTTTCATGGTATGGGTACTTTTAAGTCTTCCAATCAATTGGAAGTTAAAGATGAGAAAGGAAATATAAAAAACCTGGAAGCTCGATATTTCATTATAGCCACCGGTTCTAAACCTGCAAACCTTCCGTTTGCTCCCGCAGATAAAGAACGTTTGATCACTTCAACAGAGGCATTAAATCTAAAAGAAATACCTAAACATTTATTGGTTATCGGGGGAGGAGTTATCGGGTTAGAACTAGGATCTGTATACAAAAGGTTGGGAGCAGAAGTGACCGTCATAGAATTTTTAGACCGGTTAATTCCTACTATGGATGGAGGTTTATCTAAGGAATTACTTAAAGTGTTAAAAAAACAAGGAATGAAATTTTCTTTATCCACTCAAGTTACCAAGATAGAACGTAAGGGAGATAAAATATTTGTTCAAGCAGTGGAAAAGAACGGTAAGGAAATCAGGTTTGAGGGTGATTATTGTTTAGTCGCTGTCGGAAGAAAACCCTATACTGAAAATCTTGGATTGGAAAAGGCAGGTATTGAATTGGATGATCAAGGAAGAATAAAAGTAAATGAACATTTGCAAACGAATATTCCGAATATTTATGCTATAGGAGATGTGGTTCGTGGACCTATGTTGGCACACAAGGCGGAAGAAGAAGGAGTTTTAGTTGCCGAACAGTTAGCAGGACAAAAACCTCATATAGATTATAATCTTATACCCGCTGTGGTATATACCTGGCCGGAAGTTGCAGGAGTAGGAAAAACTGAAGATCAATTATTAGAGGAGGGGCGTAGTTACAAAATAGGACAATTTCCCATTCGTGCTTTAGGAAGGGCTCGAGCCAGTGGCGATACGGACGGATTTGTAAAAATATTGGCTGATGAGGCAACCGATGAAGTATTGGGAATTCATATGATAGCCGCTCGTGCCGCCGATTTAATTGCGGATGCCGTGACTTTATTAGAATATCGAGCATCTGCTGAAGATATAGCTAGAATGAGCCATGCACATCCTACGTATGCTGAAGCCATAAAAGAGGCTGCCTTAGAAGCTACCGAAAAAAGAGCAATTCACAGTTAAAATAGTTATAACATTAGATTAAAAAAAACACTTTCAATATTTGAGAGTGTTTTTTTATTTTTAATCAATTCAGTTAAATAAAACATATGATTTGAAAAAAATCAGTAAAATAAAAAAAGAGATTTTAACACTAAAACCTCTTTAAACTATTATCTAAATTGAAATCCGTTATTTATTCAATAACTTTTCCAATAATTCATCTTTTTCTTTCAGCATGCGCTCATATAAAGCCTCCTTTTCATTATAGAGCTCTACAATTTTATCAATAGGATTGAAAGTACAATTTATTGGATTATTTAAAAATGAACTTTCTACTATATCATTAAAAGTGTTGATATAATTAAAAGTTGCTTCATCATTCATGTTTTTAATAGCATCAATCGGAACATTAAGAGTTTTGGCTACTTTTTTTAGTGTAGAATCATCGATAAATTCTTTTTGCTCAAGTTCAGAAACGGATTGTTGGGTAATATCCAAATCAATAGCGATCGCCTCTTGTTTTATTCCTAACATTTCGCGCAATCGTTTGATATTTCTACCATGATGTGTTTTTTGAGGAGCAATATCTAATTTCATTCTTTGTTACTATTTATTTATGTATACAAAAATACTAAAAATACGGCTAAAAATAATGTATTTGTGAAATACATCTCAATAATTGTATTATACAAGTAAGTACTTGTAAAATACCATCTCAATAATGAGCTAATTTTGACAATATAATAACAAATGAGAATGACAAATACTAAAGATTTTTGGCTTGATAAAGCACGTCATTATTTACAATCTGCTCCGGCAACAGAGGATCTTGGATCGGGAGTTGCGTTTGAAAATTATGTGCAGTTGGGAGCTTTGCTTTACTCCATTATTCATATTTCACAAAAATCGTTGTTTTTTAGAGAAGAAAAATTAGAAGAAGAGGTGCGTACAGATATATATAATCTATTGGATATAGCTAAAAAATTAATTCCACGTTCTGAATTGGAATTTTTGGATGAAATTAGAAAGGAAATAGCGTAATATCTAGTTATTGTTAGTTTTAAAAAACCGGAATGATTTTTAAAAATCATTCCGGTTTGATATATGTAACATTTCAAAATGAAAAATTATTTATTTTTATAAAAGTTATATACTACCTGAGAAATATCGGCAATCATTCGAGCATTGGTTTTGTCGTCTTCTTTGGAATCTTTAATAAATACTGCAATAGAATATTGTTTCCCATTGGGTAAATAAACAAAACCGATGTCGTTATCGGCGGCTTTTAAACCTTCCAAATTTCGGGAAGAACTGCCGGATTTATGTCCAATTAAAACTTTTTTAGGTAAAAGAGCTTTTAACTTATCCGAACCTGTTTCAGATTCTGTCATTGCTTGGAATAAGAAATCTTTATAGTTTTTACAAAAGATATCTTTATTTATAAAAATATCCAATAAACGGGCAGCTTCTAACGGAGTCGTCCAATTTATATATTGGTTATTAAAATCTTTGCTCATTTCCTCTTCGGTTGCTTGAATGGAAAAATTTTTACTTCCTAGTGTACGTAAATACAGATCTGTCATTTTAGTACCACTCATATAATAATATAAAGCATCAGAGGCGTTGTTGTCACTTTTGGAAACCGTATAATTTAACAAATCGCCAATAGGAATAGTAAAATTACCTTCCGGGTACTCTTTTGCTAAAGGACTGTAAGTATCTTTTTTTATGTCTGATTTTTTCAGATATAAATTAGATTCCAAAGAAAGTAAATTTTTGTTCATGTAGTCCAACAAAGCAAGTGCTTGATGAAATTTAAAAACGCTCATCGCCGGATACTCCATATCGTTATTGACTGTTAAGGTATCTTTTCCGTCGAAAATTACGGCCACTCCCACAGTGGCTTTCTTATTCTTAGTAATGGAATGAATTTTTTTTTCTAAACTTTGCATTTGCGCTTGTAGAACACAAAAAGGCATTGAAAGAAAAAATAGTAATTTAAAATATTTCATAAGATAAAGTTAAATGCAATTTTTTAAATAAAGAAATTATTTTTTATTTCATTAATAAAATTTATTTCTTAATTGCTTTCTTTTCTCTAACTAATGCATTTTTTTTATCTTTATATGTTCTTTCAAGTTCGTTTTTTTGAATTTTTATTTCATTTTTGCTTAATTGACGGTTATTTTCAATTCTTTCTTTATCTCTTTTATATCTTTCTTCTAATTGATCAATTTTAGCGTCTAATTCTTTTTTCTTTTTGTCGGCAAGCTCTGAGTGGTGATCGTATGCATGGTCATGAGAGTTCGAGTAATTTAAATTATCTTGTTTTTGTTGAAGTGAAAGTTCACGTTTTTTTTGTGCTTTTTCATATCCGGATAAATTTTGATTTTTGCCTATCTCTTTATATTGTCTGCCGTATTCTTTATTCATTTCTTTTCTTCCGGATTGAGCAAAGGCAGATGTGGACAGCATTACTAGAAATGCTAAAGTTAAAAACTTGTTCATTATTATTTTGGTTTTATTAAATTAATTAACAAAGAAAAACCAATCTAAAAATATGCCAATTTTAAAAGCTTTTATGTGATTAATTACTAGTTAAATAACTGTAATTTCGCGAATCATTTGAGATAAAATCCATTAAAGTTAAGATAAAAATTCTTCAATTTCATCAATAGATAAATTTTTCTGATCGCCTGTTTTTATATTTTTAAGTGTTACTGTATTCGTATTAATTTCATCTTCTCCATAAAAGGCTACAAAAGATATTTCCTTTTTTTCTGCGTAGGTAAATTGTTTTTGAAGTTTAGATTTTTCAGGATATAAATCACAAGCAATGTTTTTACTTCTAAGTTCTTTAATTAGTTTCAATGCTTGAAGACATTCATTTTCACCGAAATTGAAAAAGAGAATTTGTTTTTGATGTAATGTAGCCTCAGGGAAAAGATTAAGTTCTTCCATAACCAAATATATTCGGTCTAATCCGAAAGAAATACCTACTCCCGGCATGTTTTTAACGCCGAATATTTCGGTGAGGTTGTCATATCGTCCACCTCCGCCAATTGATCCCATGGAGATATTTTTAGCTTTCACTTCATAAATAGTTCCGGTATAATAATCCAAACCTCGCGCTAGGGTCAAGTTGAAAACCAATTCCGCAGAGGTAAGACCAATTTCTTTTACCCGATTGTAAATAAATTCCATCTCTTGAATACCTTCTTGCCCTATTTCAATATCTGTGAGTATATCTTTTAGTTGCGAAATTTTTTCTTCAAAAGTTCCTGAAAGTTCAATAATCGGAATAAGTTTTTGTAAAGAATCTTGTCCAATACCTTTAGTTGACATTTCTTCTAAAACTTTATCTAAACCAATTTTGTCCAATTTATCCAAAGCAACGGTAAAATCGATTAATTGATTTTCGATAGATGCATATTGAGCAATAGCTGCCAATAACTTTCGGTTGTTTACATGAATTTCAATAGGGATATGTAAATCCGAAAAAGCCGAATCGTATAATAAAGTAAGATTTACTTCATGCCATAAACTGGCTGAACCAACGATATCGGCATCGCATTGATAAAATTCACGATATCGTCCTTTTTGAGGTCGATCTGCTCTCCACACCGGTTGAATTTGATATCGTTTGAAAGGTAGGGGAAGTTGCCCGTGATTCATAGCGACGTAACGCGCAAAAGGTACGGTAAGATCATACCGCAAAGCTTTTTCCGAAATGGAACCGATTATATTTTTGGAACTCCATTGAGACATATCCGGATTCTTTTTTTTCGCTTCAGCTAGAAAATCACCGCTGTTTAATATTTTAAAAATTAAACGATCTCCTTCTTCTCCATATTTACCGGTTAATGTATCTAAATTTTCAAAAGAAGGAGTTTCCAACGGTTGAAAGCAAAATTTTTCAAAATTGGATTGTAACTTAGTAATTATGTATCTTCTCTTTTGTAATTCTTTAGCGGTAAAATCTCTGGTGCCTTTAGGAATTCCGGGTTTCATTTCTTTATGTCTTATTTTTAAAACAAAGGTATAGAAATGTTTTGATTTTTTTTTAGGTAAATAAGGCAAAAAAAAGAGCATAAAAATATGCTCCTTTTTACATGTATATTGAAATATAAAATTTTTACCTGAAAGGAGAGGTAAGAGGGATTTCAGAATCCGGTTGTTTCGTAATTCGGTTTCGTAAATCTCTACGCGTAATTTCAATTATCCAGGTCCAGAACGCATGTCCGAAAAATTCAGAGAAATGTTCTGCAAAAGGCTGATCCCACGGGGCAGGTACCGTTCCCAGTATTGGCATTATAATAATATGGAACATTATGAAAATAAATATTCCATAGGCAGTTCCCTGCCATAATTTAATTTTAGGATAATATTCTGCAACTAAGCAATAGAATATTGCACAGATAATTGAGAAGGAAAAATGAATAATAAAGCTCATGATCGGTCGCGGATTATCATTAAAATAATACATGAGATGGGAGAGGTCATGAGACATTCCCAGTTGTTCCAGGAGGTGTTGTGGTGGATTGGTCATATCTCTTTCGGGAGTACGGGGAGGAAAAGGAACTTCCCAACCGAATTTGATAAAACCTGAAATGATTCCTGAAATGATTCCTACCCATACGGCAACATTTTTCTTAGGATGTAAAGTATTTTTCATAAACAGAATTATATAAATGATTAATTAATTGAAATAATAACACAATTTTTTGATACTAATGTATGCTATCTAAATACATTTGTTTAAAGTTATTTTCAAAAAAAATGCCTAAAATTTTACATTTATTCAGTATAATACTAATTTTATTTATGAAATTGATAGGATGGTTAAGCAATATTTACTTATTTTTTTATTACCAAAAGTTATATCAATTATTCAAACATTCAAAGAACTATAATTTTAGCTTAAATATATATGGTGTGTATATATAACCTGTTCACAGGGTTATATATTAAAGTATTGATAATATTAAATTTATTAAATTCGCATTCAAAATTGATTGTATAATGCATATTCCTGATATTCCCAGTTATTTTGCCTTAAAAGCGATTCACATTATTTTTATGGTAAGCTATTTTGCGGGGATTTTTTACTTAATACGTTTATTTGTTTATTTTATAGATACCAATGAAAAACCGGAGCTTGAACGTGAGATTCTTAGAAAGCAATACATATATATGATTTCTCGTTTATGGGATATCATAACGGTTCCGGCAGGAATTATAATGCTTATAACCGGAACATTAATGATGATTAATACCCGCGGGGATATTACTTTTTACATTTTAAGAGAACCTTGGTTCCATATCAAACTGGTATTTGTTGGAGCGTTAGCTCTATATCATTACTGGAGTTGGAGGTGTATTAGGAGAATAAAGGCCGGAAAATTCAATACGACTTCTATTAAGCTTCGTATGATGAATGAAGTTGCTACTATTATTTTATTTGCCGTAATATTTATAGTTATTTTTAAACAATATTTTATGGGAATGTGGCTAAGCTTATTGATCAGTTTTATTGCTCTAGTTCTTGTAATTATGTTGGTTGTAAAATTAGTTAACAGAAAAAAGAAAAAGTAAGAATCGTATGTTTTCAATTTTTAAAAAAGAACTTTGGGCATATTTTGGAACATTAGGCGCTTATATTGTTTCGGCTGCTTTCTTGTTAATCTGTTCGTTATTTTTATGGTTTTTCGATAATGATTTTAATGTTTTCAATGTAGGATTGGCTACATTAAATAACTTTTTTATACTTGCTCCCTGGATATTGATGTTCCTATTACCTGCTTTGACAATGAAAAGCATTGCGGAAGAAGAGCAAAACGGTACTTTGATCTGGTTATTTTCTCAACCATTGTCTGTTTCATCTATTGTTTTAGGTAAATATTGGGCGATTCTAATTCTAGTCTTATTTTCTTTACTTCCTACTTTTACCTTTGTTTATACGATTAATTATTTAAGTTTACCGAAAGGAAATGTAGATTCAGGAATTATTGTTAGCGGATATATCGGATTACTCTTTTTGTCTATGACCTTTGCTTCAATTGGTATTTTTTGTTCTTCCTTAGTAAAAAATCAGGTATTAGCGTTTGTAACGGGTGTCTTTTTTTGTTTTATTTGTTTTTATGGATTTGAAAATTTGGCATCGTATAATCTGTTAGGGAATTTAGATTATACCCTGCAAAAAATAGGATTTTTTCAACATTATACCAGTTTTACCAAAGGGATCGTAGATACAAGAGATATAGGTTATTTTATCTTTTTAATAGTTGGATTTCTTTTATTATCGATTCGAATAATCAACAGCAAAAAGTAATGAGATATTTAAAAAAGATAAATATTAGCTTAGTATTCCTACTTATTGCAGGTTTTATATTGGCTAGTGGTTTTTTTTATAAAAGGTTTGACTTAACTTCGGATAAACGATATACGTTAACTGAAAGTACTCGTCAAGTATTAAAAAAAATTGATGAGCCCATGCAGATTGATGTATATTTAGAAGGAGATTTTCCTGCAGATTTTAAACAACTGCAGTCTGAAACCCTCAGTCTGCTGGATGAATTTAAAAGGTTAAATTCCAATATTAATTTTAAATTAATAGATCCAATAAAGGAAAAATTATCACAAGAGACATTAGAAGCTATGGGTATGGCTCCTTCGGCTTTGCGGGTTGAAAAAGATGGAGCATCATCTCAACTAATTTTATTTCCTTATGCAACTATAAAATATAAAGGCAATGGGCAAACAGTACCGTTAATAATTTCTCAGGCAGGAATAACAGGAGATGAGCAAATGGCTAAATCTATCGAAAATCTGGAATACGGTTTTATAAGTGCTATTGATAAGTTATCCAATAAACGTTTGAAAAGTGTAGGCATTTTAGTTAATCAAAAAGAACTGAATCGATTGGAAATGTTCAGCCTGGCTAACAGGATTCATCAAAGTTATGACTTCGGACCTATTTTTCCTAAAGATAGTCAGACACTGTCACTTCAGGATTTACCAACTCTTAAGAAATTTGACGCCATACTGATTGCCAAACCAAGAAAAGCTTTTACTGATAAGGAAAAATTAACGATTGACCAATATATCATGAGTGGAGGTAAAACACTATGGGCAATTGATCAAGTTAATGCCGAAATGGATACTTTGATTAAGTCCAGTAAAATATTGGCTTATCCGTATGATCTTAATTTAACTGATTTATTATTTTCTTACGGAGTAAGGATAAATTCCGGAATTGTTAAGGATATAAAAAATCCTACCTATATAAATTTACAGGTTGGAGAAATACAAGGAAATGCACAAAATGCAAGAGTACCTTGGGTATATTTTCCTATGGGATTTTCCTTGAATAATCATCCGATAACCAAAAATATTAATCCGGTATCCTTTCAGTTTCCTACTTCCATAGATACCTTAGATACTCCCGGAGTTAAAAAAACAATTCTCTATCAAAGTTCTTCCTATACCGCGCTTCAAGGAGTACCCTCTTATATATCACTTGAGGAAGCAAAGTTATTTGAAAGAGAAAATGTAAATTGGAACGAATACAATAAAGGGCCTAAAATATTGGCAGTTTTGCTTGAAGGGAAATTTAACTCTGCATACAAGGATAGGATAGAGTCTAGTGGAATTAAAAATTTTGTGGACCGGTCAAACAATAATAAGATGATCGTTATATCCGATGGTGACATAGCAAGAAATCAGGTGATAAAAGGTCAACCTTTGCCTTTAGGTTTTGATTATTCAACAGGTATTACTTATGGAAACGAAGAATTTTTAATAAACGCCCTGGACTATTTATTAGATGATCACGGTTTAATGCTTTTAAGAAACAGGACGGTACAAATGAGAATGTTGAATAAGCCTCTAATTGTTCAGGAAAAATCGTATTGGCAATGGTTAAATTTAGGGGTTCCTATCGTTTTAATCAGTATCGTAGGAGGTTCGTTTATATTAGTAAGAAGAAAAAAGTTTAGTAAAAAATAATTATGGCTGTATTATATTTACTTCCTGCCTATTTAGGTGAAACTTCACCCAAAGATATATTTTCTCCGAGAGAAATCGAATTATTACATACGTTAAAATTTTTTGTTGCTGAAAATCAAAAATCGGCCAGAAAATTTATTAAATTTTTATGTCCGGATATAATCCAAAGCGAATTAAGTATTTCAATATTAGATAAAAGAACCACGGAAGAGGAATTGGATTATCTTTCACAGCCTTTGAAAAACGGGGAGGATGTTGGATTAATTTCAGAAGCGGGATTACCTTGCATAGCAGATCCGGGTAATATTTTAGTTTCTTGGTGTCACAGACACGATATTCGAGTAGTTCCTATTACAGGTCCTTCTTCCATCATATTAGCCTTAATAGCCAGTGGCTTAAATGGTCAAAATTTTGCTTTTAACGGTTATCTTCCCATAGATTCTAATGAAAGGAAAAAGACAATAGTAAATCTTGAAAAGGTGAGCAGAAATCAAGGATCAGCGCAAATATTTATGGAAACTCCGTATCGAAATCAAGCGTTATTTGATGACTTGATTAAATACTTAAATCCAAAAACTTCTTTATGTATTGCTACGAATGTTACTCTTCCCAACGAATCTATTAAAACTTTATATTGCAAAGATTGGAAAGCTAAAAAACCAAATTTTCACAAAGAACCCACCATTTTTATAGTACAAGCTTAAATTTTATTTTACACTTTAGCGTGTTTATCTATCTAAAATTGAGGGGTAATAAAAAACGTACTATTTACACTATAAAATAATTTTATTGATAAAACCCTTTATAGAACCATAATTAGATTATTTTTGCATCAAGAAAGTAAGAGATATCTTTAAAAAGATTTTTAATGATCTTTCAAGACATGATTACTTAAATGTAATCGCTTTCTCATTTTTTTGTGGTTTTAGTTTGAGGTCGCTTATGCGACCTTTTTTTATTTAAAACAAAAACAGATGTTTTGAGTTACCAACTATTCTGAAGAATAACCGATAAATTTTTTTGTCAATAAACGGGTCTGATCTTTCTTAAAAACTTTTTTTCTCAACCGGGTAACGGGCAGTAATCCATTTTCATCACTAAGTATAAAAAATTCATCTGCAGATTGAACTTCGAAAGGAGATATTGGTGCTTCTTTAAAGATGTAATTTGTTTTTTCTCGTAGAAAAAGGATGTAATTTTTCTTTAAAACAGATTGGATGGCTCCCTCAGTAGAAGGAGGGGAAACAATTATATTATCTTGAATTAAAAATATATTGCCTAATACAGATCTAGCTATTCTTTTTTCACTATTCAGCAAAATAACGTCCTGTAACTCATTTTCTCTTGCATATTGTTCTGCTATGCTATTAAGAGGCTGATAAATTAATAAATCTGACAATAAATTGGGATATATAAGAATTTCTTTATAAACATCAACTTCATTTTCAGTAGTTACAAAGAAATTTTTATGGGGTAAAATTTGTATTATAAATGAAGGGGGATGATTTTGGATATTTCTATAGATTGTTATTTTTACTCTACCTTCTGTGGTGTTTAATTTCTCAGAGAGTATTTTAATTTGATCTTCAAATAATTCCGGAGTAAAAGCTAGAGGTATATCTATCCTCATTTTTCTCATGGATGCCATCAATTGGAAATATACATATTCCCAATAGAGGAGTTTATTTTGAAATAGCCAACAGAAACCGTTTACAAAATCCCCGGAAAAATAATTGTTTTCAGTGTAATTGATTACTAATTGATTTTCTTCAATACAATTTTGATTGAAAATAATTTTCATACTAAATCATTAGTATTTTTTGTGTTAGTGGTTTTTTTTATTGGCCCTAATACGGGGAGTAATTATATTATTTAAGAACCTATAATCTTTTTTAGGTCTTCAATTAAATTTTCCCAATATAATTTTGAGTGTTCTAAATCGCTTTCTTCGGCAAAATCAGTAATTACAAGAGCAACGTCACTGGTTACATCATCAACATGTATGGCAAGTTCCCAAAAATATTTCGTTCCTTCATCTTCTTCCCATCTGAAACGCACAAAAGATTCTTCTTTATATCGTATTAAGTTGGCTGATTCTTCTTGATCACCCCAAACAAAAGTAAATTTATCTCCTCTTTCAATTACGTCATCTGCTAACCATTCACTCATACCTGAAGAAGTTCCAATATATTCAAACAAAAGAGTAGTGGAACATTTCATAGCAAATTCTAATTGGTATTTTATCTTATTCATATTAATATTTAGATTTCAAGTTGCAATATATAAATTTGTTCTATATTTTAAAAATTATATTGCTTAATGAAAAAGTTTTGATTTTATTTCATGGTATTTAAGTTTTGATAGTAATAGTAGAATTTTGCAGTATAAATAAGAAAAAAATAAATCAATTTTATGTTGCATGAATAAAATATTATAATTTCATTAACATTTTTTAGGTTTTTTTAAAATTTTATATATACATTTGTTCCCTAAGAAGTTGTCTTGTTAGAAAATTGAAATTATTAGATATATAGAATAAAATTTTACTCTATTAACTAACAAATATCATAAGTAATGATAAAAAGAACTGACTGTGAATTAGTTCATTCTTATATTAATGGAAATGAAAATGCTCTTAAAACATTGTTGGATAGGCATAAGTTAAAGATATATAATTATATCAATCGAAAGGTTAATAACCCGGAGTTAGCTGAAGATCTATTTCAAGATGTTTTTATAAAAGTTATATTAACTCTTAAGGAGAAAAAATATAACGAAGAGGGGAAGTTTCTACCATGGGTTTTGAGAATTTCACATAATTTAATTATCGATCATTTTAGGGTTTCGAATAAAACGAAAATAATTAATGAATCCAGTGGACAGAATGAGGATTATAATATATTTGATTTTGTAAAAGTATCCGAACTTTCCATAGAGGATTTAATAATAAATGAGCAAATTAACCTGGATCTTAAAAGACTTATAAATGAGCTGTCTGAAGATCAAAAAGAAGTTTTAGAATTACGCTTTTATAAAGGTTTAAGCTTCAAAGAAATTGCAGAAGAAACAAATGTCGGAATTAATACAGCATTAGGTAGAATGAGATATGCAATTTTAAATCTAAGAAAACTAATTGAGACCAAAAATTTAACATTCATTTATAATAATAAAATTTAATTTAATATCGTTATCTATACTATAATAACTAGTAAAGAACAATATTCAATGTACAAAAAATCTATTAATTTGTCAAATGAAAGGAGAGGTCCTTCCGAATATACTATAAATTTAATTTTAAACTTTTCAAAAAGTATAAAAATTATTGAATTAAGTAAAATTAAACAGTCAATAATTTATTGCAATTAAAAGCAGCTGGTAGATATATATAATTTCAAAAATTATATATATCTATTAGTTTTTTACATTAATTTTCTGAAATATCATTATTTTTTTGGAAAAATAACTTAACTACTACAGGGGCGGTGGTTACTATTACCATTACTAATACAATTGTTTCAATATGACGTTTCAAATCGAAATTAAATTCCTTAAGGAATATTTGATAAAGGTAATGTCCTGCAAATAATAAGGAAAAAGACCAAGCCGTTGATCCTAAAACATTATAAAATAAGTATTTACCCTTATTCATTTGAACAATTCCGGCAATTATAGGTGCAAATGTTCTTAAAATAGGTAAAAACCGAGCAAGAATAATTGCTCTTCCTCCATGTTTTTCATAAAATTCTTTTGCTTGGAAAAGATATTTTTTTTTGAATAAAAAGGTATCTTTTTTATTATAAAGATAAGTTCCGCTTTTTTTTCCAAACCAATAACCTATTTCGTTGCCAATTATACCGGCAATTGAAATTAAGCACGATAATAAAAAAACACTTAAAAAATCTGATTCAATATAAAAAATTTCTCGAATTAACTCCTTACTGTATATACCTGAGAGGAATAATAAACTATCTCCGGGAAGGAAAAATCCGGCAAAGAGACCTGTTTCAGCAAAAACTATAAATAAAACTAAATAAATACCGCCTAACTTTATATAAAACTCCGGATTGACTAATTGGCCCCAACTAAAATCATTCATAGGAACAAAGAAAAATTAAATATTAACAGGTGCAAAGATATTAATATTTAATTAAGAAAAATATTGTTATAGGAGTTCAATGATGTGTTAAAAAAATTAACATATTTATAGTTAATGGCTACCCAAAGAAATAATAGGTAATAAAAATGGCTGTGATTACGCCTAATAAATCGGTCAGCAAACCTGCAGTAAGAGAATATCTAATTCTTTTAATACCTACACTTCCAAAATAAAGAGCAACTATATAGAAAGTAGTATCTGCACTTCCCTGAAATATACAGGTAAGTCTTCCTACAAAAGAATCAGCACCATAATTTTGCATGGCCTCAATCATCAATGCACGGCTACCACTCCCACTAAGGGGCTTCATTAAAGCAGTAGGGAGTGCAGGTAAAAAATCGGTATTGATATGTAACGAGGAAAAGCAATAAGAAATAGAATTAATTAGATAATCCATTATCCCGCTGGTTCTCAATAAACTGATAGCAGCCAACATGGCAACTAAATAAGGAATTATTTTTACAGATACTCCGAAACCTTCTTTAGCACCATCAATAAAACTATCAAAAACATTTATTTTTTTTATAAAAGCGCCTATAATAAATACAACGGGAATTAGTAATAAAAGTACGTTGCTAATCACTCGAGAGGCTGTACCACGCTCAAAATTTATATATTCTTGGTTAGTTTTACGGATCAACTCAGGAGTTATTTTTTTATCTTTTATGTTAATCTCCTTCTGAAATGAATCAGGATATAATTTAACGAAATCTTCTGTAGTCACATTTTCACCGGATACAGTTTGAGAGGTGATATGAGATACATACTCAACAGCATATTTTGTTCGAGAATCTGTGGAATATTTAATGAAGTAGGAAAGACCAAAAATCATTACAAGAGCCCCTAATAAACCAATCAATATTTGGCGACTAAATAGGTTTAAGCGTTGTTTAATTCCTACTATAATTATACCAAATAAAGTAGTGCAAAAAGTTCCAACAATACACGGTACGAATATATCGGTGGGATCTTGTGCGCCATTTAAATAACGGTAGAGCATAATGGAAGTCGGGATTAATGTTAGTCCCGAGGTATGCAAAACTAAAAACATGATCTGTGCATCCGTTGCAGTATCTTTTTTAGTATTCAGTGTTTGCAAACTGTCCATTGCTTTTAACCCTAAAGGAGTGGCGGCATTATCCAGTCCAAGAAGATTGGCACTAAAATTCATCATCATATTTCCTATTGCAGGATGACCTTTGGGAATGGAGGGAAATAATTTGGAAAAAAAAGGAGAAACCAGTTTAGAGAGAAAACGTATAGCACCTGCATTTTCACCAATTTTCATTATTCCTAACCAGAAAGTCATCATTCCTGCTAAAGGCAAAGCTATATCCATTACTGCAACTTTGGTAGTACTAAACAACCCGTCAACCATATGTTTAAAGATTACCGTATCTCCTAAAAACAGGAACTTAAGAAATCCTACAAAGAAAGATAAGATAATAAAGGCAATCCAAATATAATTAAGGGTCATTTATTTGAGGAGATTATAAATTTTTAGGTAATGGATTAAAAAAAGAAAAGCTAATAATTATTAGCTTTTTCTTTGTTATTTATATTTTATTTAACTTCTTTATTCATTAACATGTCAACACAATGTGAAATGGTATTTTTTAAATCTTTTCTGTGTGCGATAATGTCTATAAAGCCTTTTTCTAAAAGGAATTCAGAAGATTGGAAACCAGGAGGTAAATCTTTTCCGATTGTTTCTTTAATTACTCTTGGTCCTGCAAATCCGATTAATGCGCCGGGTTCAGCAATTATAATATCACCGGTAGAACCATATGAAGCGGTTATTCCTCCAAAGGTTGGATCTGTTAATACAGATATATAAGGAAGTCCGGCATCACTTAATTGAGCTAATTTAGCTTCAACCTTTGCCAATTGCATCAAAGATAGCCCTGCTTCTTGCATTCTAGCACCTCCGGATTGACTTATAATTACATATGGTAATTTATTTTTAATACAGTAATCGATGGCTCTTCTAATTTTTTCTCCAACCGCAGATCCCACAGACCCTCCGATGAAACTAAAGTCCATACAAGAAATATAAATTTCTTTTCCATTTACTTTACCTACGGCATTTCTTATGGCTTCAGTTAAATTAGTTTTAGATTGTGCTTCCTTTAATCGATCTTTATACGGTTTTGAATCGACGAAATTTAATGAATCTTTGCTGTGAACTTTTACGTCAAGTTCTTTAAATTTACCATTATCAAATAAAATTTGGAAATATTGGGAACTACCAATTCTAACATGAAAATCATCTTCCGGACTTACATAGAAATTAGCTGTTAATTGATCAGTTTCAATAATTTTCCCGGATGGAGTTTTATAGTATAATCCCTCAGGAACCTCCCTCTTTTCGCTAATGTCAGTACTGATGTTTTTTTTCTGTCTAGTAAACCATCTCATATATTCTGTTTTACATTTAGATTGTAAATATAGGAAAAAATTGTACAAACGGAATTTTATGTTAAAAAATCCTTAATAGGATTAATCAATCGTGTTTATGACTACCGTGTCTTTGCATTTAGTAAATGTAACTTTTAAGCTTTCATAATGAAGGACATAATGAGGGCAAGGCAATGCTTGAGCATTACTCATCTTAAAATTTATTTTACCTTTACTAAGAACTGTATCTTTTATAAAATTGAGAGATATTTTTTTTAGTTTAAGACTTTCCAGACTTTGATTTGAAAATTTTAAAGGTATGGTTTGTATTTCAGCTAAAACCCTGTCATTGGGCAAATATGACCAAGAAAATATCTTATTACCAAATACAAATAATATAAATATAAGACCCATAAAAAAACCCGTAAGATAGAGTCTTAATCTTTTAGAAAATGACATGCTTAAATAATTAGTAAATGAATGTCTTGATACGGCAGGTCGTACCAAGAAGCTATCTGTCTATTAGTAATTCTGCCTTTGTACATATAAATGCCCTGACAAATTCCACGGTTTTTTCTAAACATAGCTTCAAATCCTCCTTGATTGTTCAGATTAAGAAAATAACTTAAAAAGAAATTACTTAAAGCTTTAGAAGCGGTTCTTGCAAATTTAGAAGTGATGTTGGGAACACAATAATGTAGGACTTCATGTTTAATAAAAGCTTCATTTTTAGCATTTATTTCTGAAGTTTCAAAAACGCCTCCGTTATCAATGCTTATATCAATGACAACAGATCCCGGTTTCATTCTTTTAACAGTATTTTCAGGTACAATAATCGGCGCCCTAAGTTCTCCCTTTAAGCAACCAATGGCAACATCACAGCGAATTAACGCTTTGCTGAGCTCTTTCGGGTCTATCGTAGATGTATACAACCGTCGTCCCAGTAATTCTTGAAATCTTCTAAGTCGAGTAATAGAATTGTCAAACACTTTTACGGTGGCTCCTAACCCTAATGCCGAACGTGCGGCGCTTTCTCCCACATTTCCTGCTCCTATAATTACTACGTTGGACGGTCTAACACCGGTTATTCCTCCTAGTAAAAGACCATTTCCCCCATGAGTAGAAGACAGTAATTCAGCGGCAATAAGTATGCTGGAAACTCCGGCTATTTCACCAATAAGTCGTACAATGGATAATTCATTATGGCTGTCTCGTATATATTCAAATCCTAAAGCCGTAATCTTTTTTTTAGAAAGTTCTTCGAAATATTCTTTGCATTGAGTATTTATTTGTACAGCAGAAATCAAATAGGAATTTGGCTGCAAGTGCTTTATTTGATCTATGGATAAAGGTTCAACTTTTAAAATGATGGGTTGAGACAGAACCTCTTTAGGGTCGTATGAAATTTTTGCCCCTGCCTCGGAATATAAAGCATCGGAATAATGAGCCCCTAAACCGGCTCCACTTTCCATTATGATTTCAATACCATTAGAGCTCAGAACCGATACAGCATCAGGAGTGAGAGCAATCCTGCTTTCAATCAAATGATCTTCTTTAGGAATACCAATACTGCATTTTCCTCCTTTTTTTATCACTTCAATTCGTTCCTCCAGGGGAATCAGCTCTTCTTCGGAAAAAGGTGTATAAATACCCATATTAGTTAAATGTTAAGTGCCTGGTTTGATCCATCAAATTTAATAAAATTTTATGATGTTCAGGTAATTCATTTTCACATATATCCGGCCATTCTATAAAACAATAATTATCGGAATCTATGTATTCATAAAAACCAATATTTATTAATTCTTCCATATATTTAATTCGATATAAATCAAAGTGATAAATTCTACCTGCAGGACACAGGTATTCATTTACTAATGAAAAAGTTGGACTGGTTATGGTATCATGGCATTCAAGTGTTTTGCATAAATATTTTACTAAAGTGGTTTTTCCGGCACCTAGATTTCCCTTAAGTGTAAAAATTTTATATTTTGAATTTGAAATTATTTCTTTAGCAACATCTTCTAAGTCTGAAAATGTATTGATAACATAATCCATAAAATTTATTTTTTAAAAAGATTATAAGAATAATAACTGCAAAAATAAGTAAATAAATATTTTTATATTTGTTATTTAGAATTCTTCAAAAAAAGAAGTATGAAGCTAAGTTATAAATCACTTTCCATATTTATTGGAATTGGGTATTTTATAATAGGAATATTAATTATTGTTTATAAAAAGTTTTTTATTGAATTAGAACCTGAATATACTTGGATTTTAGGGGGATTATTAATAGTTTACGGATTTTTTAGAGCTTACCGAGCGACTAAATATATTAGACAAAATGAACAATAGATTAATTATCAGCCCCATAGTATTTTTAGCTTTTTTAATTATATGTATTTCGTGCCAAGAAGATATAAAAAAGAAACAAGCATATAGGCAAGGGAATATAACTTTAGCTATTGATCCGTCACTTATGAATTTAGGCTCTGCTTTAGTTGAAGTTTTTCAATCCTCTTATCCCGAAACAAAAATTTTATTCAAGCCGGAAGTTGAAGATTTAGTGATCGCTGATCTTTTGAACGGTAAGGTTTCCATAGCAATGACTACCAGGGATTTATCTTCAGAAGAAGCCGGAATTTTATATAATCATACCAATGTTACTTATATTTCAACACAAATAGCGTGTGATGCAACCATTTTTGTTGTGTCAAAAGAAAGTTCCATTAAAGAAATTGACCAAACTTCTTTAAAATCAAATATTATTTCAAATGATAGTAAATTTGTATTTGATGGAGGAAATTCAAGTAATTTTAATAATTTAAAAAAAAATTAGGGTTTAAACTTACTAAAAATCAAAAAATTAACTCATTTTCAAATGGAAAAGAGGTAATCCAATTTATTAGTAAAAATAGCTCTCATATAGGAATTATTGGTTTGGATGTATTAAGTGAAGAAAATAGTAATGAAGTTAAGGAGTTCCTTTCAAAAGTGAGAATATTGCCTATAAGAAAAGCGGATGGTAATTTAATAAATCCGACGGTGCCTAATTTGCGTGAAGGTATATACCCTTTCACCAAAAGAGTTTTTCTATTAAATGCTGAAAACAGTTTTAAAATAGGGAGCAGTTTTTCAAGATTTTGTGGCTCTCAGAGAGGACAGCTTATTGTTAAAAGGGCAGGACTTCAACCCTATTATTTGTATGAAAGAAGGATTGAGCTTCATGGAAGATAAATTTTAAAAAATAAATAATTTTAATACTATTAGAATACAAATAATAGTTAAAAATAAAATAAAAAGAAAAATAAATAAAAATTTAGAATGAATTACGCGAAAAATGAAATAGGTGCAACATTTGTAATCTCTGCTTTGATGTTATCAGGATTTATGAATGCACAAAGTATTCAAGAAGGTATTAAGTATTTAGGAAATGATCAATATAGCAAGGCCAAAAATACTTTTGAAAAATTAGCAGCTCAATCACCATCAGCAGACAATTATTATTATTTAGGAGCATATTATTTATCAATTTCTAAACCTGATCTAGAACAGGCTTCACAAATTTTTAATAAAGGATTGGCTTTAGATCCAAAATCTGATTTAAACAAAATCGGATTGGCGATAATAAAATTATATCAAGGAAAAAAATCGGAAGCAAATGCAGAATTTGAATCCATCGCCAAAGGATCTAAGTACAAAAATGCGGATGTATTATTTCAAATATCAAAAGCCTATCAATTATTTACCAATAAGCCGGAAAGTACAGATTATGATAAAAGTATCGAATATGGCCAAAAGTTATTAGACTTGGTTAAAAATAAAGATAAGTCCGAATACTATATAGTTTTAGGAAATGCCTATTTTGAAAAAAAAGATCCGGGTAAGGCGGTTTCCAATTATACTAAAGCTTTAGGAATTGCCGAAGATAAATCCATACCTTATGCATTAATAGGAAACATATGGGGGCGAACCAATGGACAAGGAAAATTAGCTTCAGAAAATTTTGACAAGGCCATAGCAGCTAATCCTAATTATCCATTAACATACAAATATTTGTCAGACTTTAATGTGAGAAGCGGTAATTATAATGAAGCTTTTAAAAACTTACAAAAATATATTTCTTTGTCAGGGAACAACGATGCCGAGACTCAATTTGAATTAGCTAAAGTTTCCTATTTTATTAAAGATTATGCAAAGTCTTTAGATTTACTGACTAAAAATTGGAATGATATATCCGATCCGTTAAAATTTAAGTTAAAAGCATTGGATTTAATTGAAAATTCAGATTTTTCCGAAGCCTATAAAAATATAAATCAATATTTACAAACCATTCCTGAATCAAAAAGAGAAGGTTCAGATTATGGAGTTTTAGGAAAAATACAAGCCTCATTACTTAAAACTGCAAACGGTCAAGAAAAAGAGGAATTAACCAAAACCGCGATACTGAATTTAACCAAAGCCATCGGTCAAGGAGATAAAACCTATGATTATCAATCTATTCTTTTATCCTTACAACCGGGAGCTAAAACAGAAGCATCTATAACTAATCCTAAAATTGAGGCTTTGAAAAAATCGGTAGCGGCTGATGCTAACGATACAACTTCATGGTATAATTTAGCTTTAGAACAATACGAAGCTAAAGATTATTTAGGCTCTGTTGCATCATGGGACCAATTGATTTCTCTAATTCCTACCTGGGAAGTAGCTTATGCCGGAAAAGGTATGGCATTATACGCGTATGATTCGAGTGATAAAAGCGGTCTTACAGCTCAAGCCTTCCAAAAATATATTGATATGGTTGAACCGAAGAAAGAATATTCAGCCAATGAAAAAGCCTATTTAGCTATTGCCTATACATTTTTCGCTTATAAAGAATTTCATGAAGGAAATAAAGATAAAGCAGAAACTTATTTGAACAAAACATTATCTGTGGATCCTCAAAATGCAGATGCTTTAAATCTTCAAAAACTTTTACAATAATTTTTACAATTAATAAGATTAAACAGCTATTTCATTTAAAAGGAATAGCTTTTTTTATTGCTAAACTTTATAAGTTGTAAAGTTCAAAAAAATAAAAATATAAGATTAGAATTAATATCTGAAAGGTAGAAATTGATTTCCTGGTTAGGCTTTAAAATTGACGAATATGAATTAATATTTAATTAAAAAATTCTAACTCAATCTGAGTTAGAATTTAAATATTTTAAAATTATACTAGATTATACTAGTTATAATTGAGTGATTTTCTCGTAATTATCTTCAGGTAAATTCCATGAACAGGATGTAGCCTTATCATTTAAGATGGCTATTTTTCTATTTTCAATATCAAAAATTCTAACACCTTTTAAAGAGGTTTGAGGAGTGTGATAGATATGTAAGCTAACAGATATTTCCGAAGAATTATTAACTACCGAATGAATACCTCCTAAATCTTCAGGAAAAATAGCACCTTCAGGAGCTACGCCTTCTCCTTCGTATACTATGAAATTTTTATCTTCAATGTAACTAACTTCTGTAAGATTTCCTTTTAAAACTTTTATTAATCCGTCATAGTTTAAGTGGTCATGAATGGCAGTTTTATTATTTATCCCCCAAAGCATTAAAATTGCACAGCATTTATTAGCATAAATAGGTAAACGAACATAACTGCCTTCCGGAACATTTACTTTATTAATAGAAAAAGCTGCATCGTAATCATTAAAATTATATTTAAATAATTCTGATGCAACTTGTTCGTAATCAGAATTACTTAATTTTAGATTTTCAATACTGCTAAGTAATTCTTGACTTTTATTTTTAAATATGGTTTCCATAATCATTTATTTATTTTGATTTTAAACAAAGATAATAAATATGAATTTAATATCATCCAATCCCTATAGATTTAGTAGATAATAAAAACATTTTTTTAGTTCATTTTTAAATTTAATTTTAATTTAAAAAGGCTATCTAAAAAAGATAGCCTTAAATATTGTATTTTTTAAAAATTTTATTTTAAGAAATTAATTCAACTGTTTTATTTTCATTTGTAACAGTAACAGTAATCAATGAATGTTTAGAAAGCGATTTCATGGCTTTGTCCCATTTTTTTCCACTTATTCCGGTCAAAGATTTTAATTCACTTAATTCCATAGAAGAATTATTATCTTGTAATAATTTGATGATAATCTTTTCTTCCTCAGAATGTTCAATAGAAGATGCTTTTTGCTCGGGTTTCATTTGCGGGAAAAATAATACTTCTTGTATAGACGGATTATTAGTAAGGAACATGATTAATCGATCCATTCCTATACCTAAACCTGCAGTAGGAGGCATACCGAACTCCAATGCACGTAAAAAATCCTGATCAATAAACATCGCTTCATCATCTCCTTTTTCAGACAATTTTAATTGTTCTTCAAAACGTTCTCTTTGATCTATGGGATCATTTAATTCTGAATAAGAATTAGCAATTTCTTTTCCGCAAACCATTAATTCAAAACGTTCGGTTAATTCAGGATTATCTCGGTGCTGTTTAGTTAATGGAGACATTTCTTTGGGATAATCAGTAATAAAGGTTGGTTGTATAAAATTACCTTCACATTTTTCTCCGAATATTTCATCGATGATTTTTCCTTTACCCATAGTTTCATCCACCTCAACACCCATTTCTTTTGCTGCATTTCTCAATTCCTCCTCAGATTTTCCTGTTATATCAAATCCCGTAAATTTTTTAATAGCATCGGTCATGGAAATTCGGGCATATGGAGCTTTAAAATCAATTTCATGCTCTCCAAATGTTGCTCGGGTTGTTCCGTTTACTGCTAGGGCGCAATGTTCCAATAATTGTTCAGTAAACTTCATCATCCAATTATAATCCTTATAAGCAACGTAAATTTCCATTGCAGTAAATTCAGGATTATGCGTTCTGTCCATTCCTTCATTTCTGAAGTTTTTAGAGAATTCGTAAACACCTTCAAAACCGGCAACAATAAGACGTTTTAAATATAATTCATTTGCAATTCGTAAATATAATGGAATATTTAAGGCGTTATGATGAGTTATAAACGGTCGAGCCGCAGCTCCTCCGGGAATGGATTGAAGTATAGGGGTTTCAACCTCAAAATATCCTTTATCATTAAAAAAGGATCTCATTGCATTAAACAGACGAGTTCGTTTAATAAAAATTTCTTTTATATGAGGATTGACTACTAAGTCAACATATCTCATTCTATATCTTAATTCAGGATCATTAAATGCATCATGGACTTTTCCTTCTTCATCAACTTTAGGTAGAGGAAGTGGTCGCAATACCTTTGAAAGAAGTTTAAAATCGTTAACCATTACGGTTTTTTCGCCCATTTTAGTAACAAATAATTCTCCTTCAACTCCTATGAAATCACCTAAATCGAGCAATTTTTTATAAAAATCGTTATATTTAAATTTATCATCGTCGGGACAAATTACATCTCTGTTAAAATACAGCTGAATACGCCCGGTGGTATCTTGCAGCTCAGAAAAACCCGCTTTTCCCTGAATACGATTAGACATAAGTCTTCCGGCAATCACAACCTTTTCTCCTTCTTTAAATTGATCTTTTATTTCTTGAGCAGTATGCGTAACTTTATATTCTGCAGCGGGATATGGATCGATACCCGCATCCTTAAGTTTTTGTAATTTTTCTCTTCGAATTAGTTCTTGTTCTGAAAGTTGCATAATAACAATTTTATCGTGCAAATTTAGTAATAATCTGTAAGTCCTTTAAAATGTTTACCGTATTTATTTACTATTCTTTTTAAAAATTCTTCACGATATCTTATACATCTTAAGAAAAATTTAAAAATTGATAATTTTAATGTTATACATTTTGATTTTTTTTGAGGAAATACTAGTTCAATAAAAAAAGGTAGACAATGAGCGTCTACCTTTACTAATATATTACTAAGAAAAATTACCTTACAAATGCAATTTCAGTAACCGGGCTTCCGGTCAATGGGTCTAATATTCCATTCGCTATATAACCGTTAGCATCTTTAATAGTTATATTTTTAACATAACTAATTTTAGATATATTGAAGAAATTGATTTTTCTGAAAGGAATACACATGTTGAATTTAAATGAGTTAGAAGTTACATTATATGGCAACACTTTAACTGTTTTATTGGACTCAAGAAGAGTACCATTATCAGCATATACATCATAAGTTATTTCTAAATCACCGGAAATTGTTTTACCTGGTAAGCTGTATTTATAATCTAACAACACATCATATCCAAAAGAGGTCAAACCGCTGCATGGTACAATGGTAGCTTTACCCACTTTAAAATTTGAAAAAGAAACAGAATTAATATATTCTCCTTTTTTCCATATATTTATTGATTTTTTGAAAATATCGGTGGTAAAGGCAGGTAAACCTAAACTTGAAAAAGTGAATGCCGCAGAAGTATAAACTGTTCCTTGTGAAAAACTTTTAGAGTCATCTGAAGAAGTTCCATTACCTATATTAGAAGTTTTAAGTCCTACAGTTATTTTACCTTTAACATCAATTAGTTTAGATTGGAAAACTTGAACTTGAGGTATGATGATAAATTTCATATCGGTTAAAACTTCTCCGTATAAATTGTTATTAAATCCGTCTATTTTTTGAATTCCATTTTCATAGATATAATCCGGATTATTATCAAGTGTAAATTTAACACCTAATTTTATATTACCTTCGGCTTTAAAGCTCACGCTAGATCCTCTGTAAACGTTTGCTTCAATTTCAGTTGGAAAATTAATTTGGTTTACACTTATTTTAACCGGAACGTCTCCTAAATATTTGCCGGTAGGAATTTTAATTTCTACACTATATTTTTTTAAATAATCGATCAAGATTTGTGGAACATTATCGATAAAATCATGAGAAAATTTACCCTTAAAGTCTTTATCTAATGTTAAAGTTGGATTATATTCTGTATGGCTGTTATAATACATCTCAATTACGCTAGGTATAATGCGTGATTTATCAAAACCTAATTTTACAGCTATAGAAGGAGTTAATTTACTGTCAGGATTAAAAATTAGCCCTTTTACACGAAATTCTTTATTAAATATCAAAGGATGAAAAACGTATTCTTTATCGTATGCATTTTTAAGCGCAAGTAAAGAACTATTCTTATTAGTATCATCAATATTTAAAGATAAGCTTAAAGTACCGTTTTCAAAAACATCGCCTATATTGGCATCCGTTGTTTCTAAATTATAAATATCATTTTTATGATTAATTGAGGTTATATTTCTTATATAAGTCGAATCTTGGGTAATTAAATAAACGGTATTACCCGGGATTAATTCTTTACCGATTTTTTCAGATATGTTTTGTAAACTAATAAATCCTCTTGATAACTCCTCTTTAGTACTAAGAATAGAACTATTTTCTGTATTCAAGGTTACTAAATTAGGATTTACTTCCACATTATCAAATGAATAGGTAACTCCTTGTATAGAGCCGGACTGATTGATAATTTTCTTATCATTCAAAGAATGAGAGGGGGATGAACCATCATGTAAGTCTTCATTATTACATGAATATAGCGCTAAAATAGTGCTAAGTGTTAAAAGAATTTTTTTCATAAAAATTGTTATTAAAAAATTAGTAATTCATTTAAAATCAGTTGTTTATAATTTCCATTAATATAGTTTATAATTTCGGATAAATATATATTATTTTTTAATATATAGAAATAAAATACATTAATATTTATCTAAATACTTTTAACGTATAATTATATAGTAGTTTATATGTAATAATTTTTATAGAATTGGTGTTTGCATAAGAAATGTTTAATACTAAGTACATTTTTAAAAGAATTTTGCAAGTCAAGTTTGAAAAGAACTTGTGGGTTTTATTTTTAAAATACTATTGAATGAATCGCAAATATTATAAAAATTTTTTAAAAAAATTATATAAAATAAATTTAATTTGAGTACTTACAGATGTTTATAAATATATTTTTATAGTTTTTATAAGTTGAATAATTCATTGTGTAACGAATTACTTTCTTTTAAGAAAGTACACGAAGAGTTCTTTAAATAAGAGATAAATATATTAAACGATTTAAATAATCAAATGTTTAGTTTAAATTTTTATCCAATATAATATATAAATTAAATGCAATAAAAATAAATTGTGGTATTAAAAAAAATAGGGGTATATCTTATAATTTATTAATATTTATAATTTATACCCGTTAAAAAACATATGTTTATTTTGTTTTTAATTAAAAAATTATATTTTTGCTGTATAAAATATTGGGTATGCGTAAATATATTTTAATTCTAATTTTAATATTTGTAGGTTTAGTAAGCCTTTTTTCAAATACATTATTTTCAGCAGAGTCTTCAAAAGCAGTTGCAGAAGGCATAAATTTTAATTCTGCTGATGTAGCTTGGATGTTAGTAGCTTCAGTGCTTGTTTTTTTAATGACTCCCGGAGTAGGTTTTTTTTATGGAGGAATGGTTAACAGTAAAAATATAATAAGCACTATATTTCAGAGCTTTATAGCTATGGTGACAATAACCGTTTTATGGTTTATCTTTGAGTTTGGATTGGCATTCGGACCGGATATAGGGGGTATCATAGGAAATCCATTACCTCATATGTTTATGCAAGGAATTGGAACAACTTCTGCCTGGGTAGGAGCTCCTACCATACCCATACTTTTATTTGCCCTCTTTCAATTAAAATTTGCCATTATAACTCCCGCATTAATTTCGGGAGGTGTAGCAGAGCGTATAAAATTCTGGGGTTATTTATTATTTATAGTTATGTTTTCAATTTTTATTTACTCCCCCCTGGCACATGCTACATGGCATCCGGAAGGAATATTGGCAAAGGCAGGAATATTGGATTTTGCCGGAGGCACGGTGGTTCATATGAGTTCCGGTTGGGCTGCTTTAGCAGGAGCTATTTTTTTGAAAAAAAGAAGAGATACAACTCTAGCAGCTGCACAAATACCTTATGTAATTTTAGGCGCCAGTTTGCTTTGGATTGGTTGGTTTGGATTTAATGCGGGATCATCGTTTGCGGCTAATGAGTTAGGTGTACTAGCTTTTGCAAATACAACGGCAGCCTCTGCTTTAAGTGCTCTAACCTGGGGATTTTTAGAAAAAATTAATGGAAAAAAATTATCTTCAGTAGGAGTTTGTGTAGGAGCAGTAGTGGGTTTAGTAGCTATAACCCCGGGCGCAGGATTTGTTTCTTTAGGGCATTCGTTGTTTATCGGATTAATTGCCAGCGTGATTAGTTTTTACATGGTTAAATTTTTCCATACTAACGGTGTAGATGATACCTTAGACGTTTTTCCTTGTCATGGAGTGGGAGGTATGGTAGGAATGCTCTTAACCGGAGTTTTCGCGGATAAGTCTATAAATGAAGATATTCCTTCAAACGGATTGTTTTTTGGAGAGATCACATTGTTTGTTAATCACTTTATAGCAATGATTGCCGTTTCCATATTTGTTTTTTTTGGAACGTTATTATTATTATTTATTGTAAATAAAATTATTCCATTAAGAGTTGACCCTGATAAAGAAGAATTAGGTTTAGATATATCACAACACGGTGAAAAAGTTTATTAATAGTTATTAGAATATTTATTCAATGTTTATTTTAAAAGGTGCTTAATAGGAAAAGGATTTCGTAAGAAATCCTTTTTCTTTTATAATTTTGTATAATAAATAGTATGAAGAAAAATAAAATTATAGCAGATTATTTATTAGCATTAATATGCTTTATTATTTTTCTTGTACCCATGATAATTATATTTATTGCGGTTACATTTGACACAGGTATGATTGGAATCTTTACTCAAAATAGAATAGGTAAAAATGGTAAACATTTCAATTTGTTCAAATTTAGAACGATGAAGGGTGTATATACATCAACGGTCACTACAGATAAAATGCAAATCACCCAATTAGGTAAATTTTTAAGAAAATATAAATTGGATGAATTACCCCAAATTTTAAATATTATTATGGGTGATATGTCTTGGGTGGGTCCCAGGCCCGATGTTCCGGGTTATGCGGACAAATTAGAAGGGGAAGATAAAATTATACTTTCCGTAAAGCCGGGGATTACAGGTCCGGCTCAACTAAAATACAGAAATGAAGAGGAAATTTTATCTAAAGTTGAAGATCCACAATTATACAATGATACGATCATTTGGAAGGATAAAATTAATATAAATAAAGATTATGTGAAAAATTGGTCTTTAAAGGGAGATTTTAACTATATGTTTAAAACTATATTTGTAAAATAAAAAAAAATAAAATTATGATTAAGTTAGCTATTTTTGATTTAGACGGAACTTTACTTAACACGCTAAATGATTTAGCTGATTCATGTAATTATATTTTAGAAAAAAATCATTTACCGGTACATGCTTTAGATTCATACAAAAATTTTGTAGGTAATGGAATGACTCAATTGATTGAAAGAGCTTTGCCATCCGAATTAAAAAGTGATCTTGAGGTAATTGAAAAAATTAAAGATGAATTCATTGAATACTATACTAAGCATTCAGCTATAAAGACAGCACCCTATGACGGAGTAATTGAAATGTTAAAATCACTGAGTTCCATGAATATAAAACTGGCAGTAGCATCCAATAAATTTATGGAAGGTGCTCAAGAATTAGTAAAAAAATATTTTAGTGAAATAAAATTTTCATCTGTTTTTGGACAAAGAACTAACGTTCCCATGAAGCCGAATCCACAGATTGTTTACGATATTATGAATGAATTAGGTATAACAAATAAAGAAGAAATAATTTATGTTGGAGATACCGGAACAGATATGCAAACAGCTGTAAATGCAGGCATAACAAGTATAGGGGTTCTATGGGGATTTAGATCTGAAGAAGAACTTAAAAAATATGGAGCCGAATACATAGTAAAAAGACCTGAAGAAATTTTAAGGTTGGTAAAAAATAATTAAAATCTAACTGCCATAAGTAAATTAAATTATGAAAAATTCAAGAGTGCCTATATTAGATGGACTTAGAGTGTTAGCTATAGGAATGGTTGTTTTAGGACATTATTATAATTTTTCAAAAAATGAAATAGTTAAATTTTTAGCTTATCAAGGATATTTAGGGGTTCAAATCTTTTTCATTATATCCGGTTTTGTTATTTCTATATCATTGGAAAATTCTAAAAATTATCTACAATTCTTAAAAAAAAGATATATTCGGTTAGCTCCGGGGATGTTTATTTGTTCAACATGTACTTTCTTATTTTTTAGTTATATATATACAGGCGAAGGATATTACAGTTCTAAAAATATAATTAATTATTACATAGCTAATACATTTATAGATCCAAATTTCGTAGATATATTCGTCGGTTATACCAAATATTACTATATAGATAATGCATATTGGAGCTTATGGGTTGAGGTGAATTTTTATTTTTTAATAGGATTTTTATATTTTCTGTCGCCTAAAAAAATGATAAGAAATTATATATTGACTTGTATAATAGGCATACCGATTTTTCTTTTATTTTCAAGTGAAATGGGACATGAAATTTTGAAAAATTTTATATCCCCGGAAAAAATTAAATACTATAAATTTGTCAGTAGAGGATTTATTTTTTTTCATGAATGTTTATGGTTTCTTGTAGGGCTTTTTTTATATAAATTATACAACAATAAAAAAGAATATAAGAACTTAAGCATAATGATTATATTGATAGTTATTTTAACAATTTGGGGGAAAGATATAAAGCTATTGTTTATTTACCTTTCCATTTTGTTATTGTTTTTAATTTTCGTTTATTTTCCAAAATATCTTTCTTTTTTAAATAATAAATGGGTTTGTAGATTGGGCGTTGCCTCATATTCTTTATATTTAATTCACTATCATATTGGAGTTGCTGCCATAAATAGTATCTATGATTTTTTAGGAAAGGAAATACTTTTCATACCTTTACTTATTGCTTCATTAGCTTGCATTTTTTCATTACTAAGCTATAAATATTTAGAAACCCCTATAACTAGAGTTTTAAAAAAAGTATTATTAAATAAAAAGAATTGAAAGAATAATAAAAATTCATTGAAAAATTCAAAAAGATTTTAATAGAAAAAAAAATTTTATTAGCTTTGCACGCAAAATAAATGGCCGCGTAGCTCAATTGGATAGAGCGTCAGATTACGGCTCTGAAGGTTGAGGGTTCGACTCCTTCCGCGGTCACTATAGTAAGTCATTTTAAACGAGTTAAATAGCTTGTTTTTAATGACTTTTTTTATTGAAATTAGAATTTTAACAATTTTAATTAATGTATAAAGCTTAATCAAATTTCATCAAAATAGTTAATAGGGATTTACTAAAAGAAATTAACTACATGGTAAGTAATTTGACTTCAAATGTGAAATACAATTAAATTAGAGTGAGGTTCATTAGTGTCTAAAATTTTTTTACCAATATGTATAATAAACTTTCCATTGTTTTAATACTATTTTTACAATAATTAAAATAAAGTACAAGATACTTATATCCTATACGTTCTTTTATATAATTAATTTTAGCAAATAGATCCATCGTTAAAGTATTCTTTATGAAATCTTTTAAATTTCAACACGTTATATTTTTATTCTTACCACTAATTTTTGTTGCTCAAGAAAGAGCTTTATTTATATTTAAAGATTCGATAGAGAGTAATAAAAATAAGTATATAGAACATTGGGATGTAAAACATTATGATCTAATCATTGAACCGGACTTTAAAGCAAAATTTCTAAAAGGATCAAACAAAATTAAATTCCTAAATAAAGGATCTGACATTATTCAAATTGATTTACAAAATCCAATGAATATTGATAGTATTTTGACTGTAAAAAATAACCGTGTACCATATGTAAAAAAAGGAAATTATTATTATTTAGACATAAGTCGCAATGCAAAGAAAGAAAATGTTGATCAGGAACTCATTATTTATTTTAGCGGAAAACCCAAAATTGCAGAAAATGCTCCCTGGGATGGAGGTTGGATATTTTCTAAAGATAGAAATGGTAAAGTTTGGATGACCGTTGCTTGTGAAGGCATTGGAGCTAGTATGTGGTTTCCATGCAAGGGCTATTTGGGAGATGAGCCGGATGAAGGAATGACCTTAACTATTGTTACCAATAACCACTTAAAAGGTATAGGCAATGGGAAACTAATAGGTAACTGGAATGAATCACAAAAAAACTATTTTAAATGGCAGGTGATTAATCCTATAAATTCTTACAATATAATTCCCTATATAGGAGATTATGTAAATTTTAAAGATGAATATAAGGGAGAAAAAGGAAATTTAGAATTAAGTTATTGGGTTATGCCTGAAAATTTAAATAAAGCAAAATTCCAGTTTTCACAAGTAAAAAAGATGCTTGAAGCGTTTGAATATTGGTTCGGCCCGTATCCTTTTTATGAGGATGGTTATAAGATCGTTGAAGCGCCTTATTTGGGCATGGAACATCAAAGTGCAATTGCTTATGGCAATAATTATAAAAATGGCTATTTAGGTCAAGACAGAAGTGACACGGGTATAGGGTTGGAGTGGGATTTTATTATAGTTCACGAATCCGGACACGAATGGTTTGGCAACAATATTTCTAATGCGGATATTGCGGACATGTGGATACATGAAGCATTCACTACCTATTCGGAAACGTTATTTGTTGAATATTTTTATGGAAAGGAAAAAGCAAATAGGTATATAATAGGACAAAGAAAGAATATTAAAAATGATTTTCCCATTATAGGAACGTATTCTAAAAATAAAAAAGGGAGTATAGATATGTATGATAAAGGAGCCAATATGATACATACCATAAGACAAATTATCGGAAATGATGAACTATTCAGAAATATACTCAGAGGTTTAAACCAAGATTTTTATCATCAAACTGTTACTTCGAGTCAAATAGAAAATTATATATCAGAAAAATCAGGAATTAATTTTTCTAAAATTTTTGACCAATATTTAAGAACTGTAGATATACCCGTATTAAATTATTATATAAAAGATAATACCTTATTTTATAAATGGTCAAACGTTTTTAAAGGCTTTTCAATGGAAATAAACACGTCCATAGGTAAAATCAAACCTACAGAAAATTGGAAATCCGTCAAACCTAAGAATTTAATCAATAAATTTTATGTTGATGAAAATTTTTATGTTAAAGTCTATAAATCAAATGAATAACTCATTTCTTTTTCAACTTTTTAATGGTAATAATTGAAATACTTATAAATCCAATCATTGTAGCAAAAAGATAGGTTAAGAACATAAAATTTAAATACTTAGCAGGTATGGGATCATACCAATAGATAATAATCATTTCTGCTGCCTGAAAAAATAGTAATATACCGACTATGTATAAAATAATGAAAAACATATACTTCATTATATCGGTAGTTTTTAGTAAAAACCGATAAAGCATAAATGAAATAATAATAAATCCAATAAAGAGCAAACTATAAATAAAGTAAATCATAAAAAATAGTATTAATCAGTAATTTCATCTTCAGCGGAACTCTCCTCGTTTTCTTCCGTAGAATTAAGTTTTTCCATTAATACTTTATCTATTCTATTTGCATCTTTATCTACAATTTCAAATGAAAATCCGTTATAATTGAATTTTTCGGCAACTTCAGGAATATACTCCATGTGATAAATAATAAATCCGGCTAACGTAACATATTCATCATCGTCTAATTCTATAATGGTATCATCAAAAAAGGAATTTAAATCTCTAATTCCTATATTACCGTTAACTAAATATGAACCATCTTCACGTTGCACAATTTCTGTCTCCTCTTCATCGCTCTCAGGCATGTCACCAACAATACCTTCAATAAGGTCTTGCAAAGTGATAATACCTTGAAAAGTACCATATTCATCCACAACAAAACCCATATGCTGTTTATTTTTTCGGAATTCCTGTAAAATATCAACAGAATGCATATTTTCATGAATGAAGATCGGAGTTTTTAAAATGGATTTGATATCAAAATTTGGCGTGTTTATATTTTCATAAAATTCTTTTATAGCCAAATAGGCATTAGCTTCATCTAAATTACCGTCACACACGGGAAATTTGGTAAAATTGCTGTCTTTAATTTGCTTTTCAATTTCTTCGAAACTATCTTTTAAATTAATCCATTCAACTCTTTTGCGGTATGTCATTAAACTTTTAGCTTTTTGTTCTGAAAAAGCAAAAACATTCTGATGCAATTCACTTTCCTCTTTTTCTAAAACCCCTTGTAAACTTGCTGTCTTAAGCATATAAATTAGTTCGTCCTCAGAAATTTTTTCACCTTCCACATTTGAAATTTTAAATATCTTATTAAATATATGGGTTGAAAATGAAAGGATTTTAACAAACGGATACAAAGCCATTGAAAAAACTTTGATAATTGGAGCAACAGTCAAAGCTATTTTTTCAGGATTTCTCATGCCGAAAGTCTTAGGAATTAACTCTCCCAAAACTATGGACACATAAGTAATCAATGCTATAATTACCATATAAGACAGTTCATTAGCATGGGTTGCTGTCAATGAGAAATGCTCAAAAAATGGAGTAACGTATTTTACTAAGGTAGCGCCTCCATAAGCACCCGATACAATACCGATCAAAGTTATACCCACTTGAATAGAAGATAAAAAATCTTCCGGTTTTTCTAAAAGATTGAGTACTATTTTAGCCTTTTTATTTCCTTTTTTAACTTTGTTTTCAATTTTTTGCCTCTTAACTGATACTAAGGCAATCTCAGATATAGCGAAAAAGGCATTTAAAAGAGTTAATAATAAAAGAATTCCTATTTCTAACATTTTAATATAAAAAAATTAAGTTTATTCCCAGGTAGTTGTTTCAATCATTTTAATAATATCTTTTTCAATATATTCAACAGCAGGTTGTAAAGAATCAGGCCGAGGCTGAACTTTAAAATATAAATTTCCTGAAAGGAAATGTTTAATACTATCTGTTACATAAAATTGAATATTTGAAGCAGATTCGCCTCCCAATCGATAAAGATTTCCAAATACCTTTTTTTCCGGATAAGAAAATGATTTGGTTTTTATAGAATTGGCTTTTATGGTATGTTCATATACAAGTCTCTGAGCTTCTTTTAATAGCGAATTTAAATTTCCGTTTACCTCAGAATAAGTTAAATATAGAGTTGCTTTCATGAATGGATAACTAAAATTGTACCAACAATTTTTGTATTTATCCTTTACTTTAGTGAGGTTCGAATACTGAAATTCAAAAGGACATTTTTCTTTTTTAAAAAGTATGTAATTGGGTGCAGGGTATTCTAATCTTACCTGGCCGATTGGCTTAGGTAAATATTCTTCTTTCTTACAACTAAGTAATAACATAGAAAATAGAATAATAAAATATAAAATATATAATTTTTTTAATGATTTACTCATCTAAATAAATAAATTTAGTATTTAATTAAATAATATATATAACGAATTTTTAGATACAATACGTATATTATCCCATCTATTACCTATGAATAGAAACTTTTTATATAAATATTTTATCTTGTAATAAAAATATTTTTGAGGGGATAAAGTATATGCAAAAGCAGTCAATGCACATACCTGTAGATTTTTGCTAAATAATTTAAAGAAAGTTTTTCTCTTAAAACAATAGGAGAAGAGAAAATTATAAAATAAGAGGATATAAATTAATGAAATACTCGTGGGCCCGGGCTCGTCCATATAAATTGAAATTTTATTATAAGTATTTTTGAAGTTTAAAAATCATGCTGAATTATGTCTTCATTTTCAGGTTGTTTACCCAATAAGTTGGATAAAAATAAAATATTATCTGCAATAACTTCGGTAATATGTTTAGTAATACCGTTATCATCAAATTTACGAGTTTTAAGTTTTCCTTCAATGTAAACTTTACTTCCTTTTTTCAAAAATTTTTCACAAAGTTCTGCCAGTTTATTTCTTGCAGTTATATTATGCCAATCAGTTACATCTACTTTTTCTCCGGTTTCTTTATTCATATAACTTTCAGATGTGGCAACCGGAAAGTTAACAACAATATTTCCATCACTAAACCTATAAGATTTTACGTCAGTACCTAAATTCCCAACTAAAATTACTTTATTAATAGATGTACTCATTTTTATATATAAATTGATCGCATTGATGAGCAAAAATAATAAAAAATTTAATTATAAAATAAAAAATTTTCCATGGGTTTTGGAAAAGCGTAGCTTTTTAAGTTGTTTTTATTCAAAATTATAGCATTTATTTTATGGGCGACTTGATAAAAATCATTTTCATCAATTTCAATTTCTGAAATGGTAATAGTTAATAATCTATGACTAAGCTTATGTTTGATCTGATGGTTATGGATAATTTGGTAATTCTTGAAATTTTGGTCAAATAAGGGGAATTCATATAACCCTTTCCAAATCGAATTGTTATTTCTTTTTTTTATTAATGTTAAGTCTTTACAAAAAAGATAGGCATAATGTATATTTTCTTCTTTAATTTTAACCGAGGAAGATTTAATTGGAAGAACATTTTGTAAATTATTAGTATAGGCCAAACATTCCTCCTGAATAATACATTGATCGCATTTTGGATGTAACGGTGTGCAGACCATCGAACCGAAATCCATGATCGCTTGATTGAAATCTCCCGGATTTTCGGGCATTAAAGATTTAATTAAATCAAAAAAGTAGGTAAAAGTGCTACTTTTACTTATATCCTTTTCTGAGCCAAAAACTCTGGAATATACTCGAAATGCATTACCGTCAAGAGCGGGCACTTTTTCATTAAAAGATATTGAAGCTATGGCAGCGGCAGTATATTTTCCAATTCCTTTAAGTTTAATTATTTCACGATAAGAATTAGGAAAAATACCATTTAATTCATTTACAATGTATTTTGCGGTAAAGTGTAAATTATGCGCTCTAGAATAATACCCCAATCCCTGCCAGGAATTTAATACTTCATCTTCGGAGGCATTTGCCAGAACTTCAACATTTGGAAACCGTTGAATAAAATTTAAATAATATTCATATCCTTGATTAATACGAGTTTGCTGAAAAATAATTTCCGAAATCCAAATGTTATAAGGAGAAAGAGTTTCCCTCCATGGCAGTAAGCGTTTATTGATTTTATACCATTTCTGTAAAAGACTAATAAAATTCACACTTTTAAATGTTTATAAGTTTTACTTTCCAAAAATAATATTATATTTGCAAACTCAAAATTTAATTAGAAGTATAATAATATAATATTAAAAGTATGACAAAAGCAGATATCGTAAATTCGATTTCAAGTAAACTGGGTCTTGAAAAAGTTGAAACTCAAAAAGTCGTGGAGGTTTTTATGGATGAGATTAAAACTGCTATGGCTAAGGGTGATAATGTTTATTTAAGAGGTTTTGGAACTTTTTTAATTAAAAAAAGAGCAGCTAAAACAGGAAGAAACATTTCTAAAAATACAACTATTAAGATTCCGGCTCACAATGTACCTGCTTTTAAACCAGCTAAGTCTTTTGTTGAAGACGTAAAAACAAATGTTAAAGTCAAAAATTAGTAATAATTAATAAATAAAAGAACACTATGCCAAGCGGAAAAAAAAGAAAACGTCATAAGGTAGCGACCCATAAACGTAAAAAAAGAAGAAGATTAAACCGTCATAAAAAGAAAAATAAATAATTTTCTTCTAACATAAAACTAAGGTTTTTTTACTTAAGATATTTGTACATTCTTTACCAAAGTTTAAACTCAAAAACAATAGGTAAAGAATGTTTTTGTTCAAAAATGAATGTGTATAAGGGTGGATAATTAATGTAAAAGATGAGTAAAGAATTAATAGTATCGTACGAACATTCAAAGGTTAGAATTATAATATTAGAAGGAGGGAGGATTCAAGAACTTCATGAAGAAGAAATAGGAAATAATTTTACGGTTGGAGATATTATTATGGGCAAAGTAAAAAAACTTGCTCCAAGTCTTAATGCTTGTTTCGTAAACATCGGATACGAAAAAGATGCTTTTTTACATTATCTTGATTTAGGTCCACAAATTAAATCTTCATTAAAATATTGTAAAGGAGTATCTTCCGGTAAAATAAATTCACCCAAATTAACTTCGTTCCCTTTTGAAGAAGATATAAACAAGGATGGAGTTATACAAGATGTTCTAACTCCTAATCAGGATATACTCGTACAAATTACCAAAGAGCCCATTTCAACTAAAGGTCCTCGATTATCTTCCGAAATTTCTTTAGCCGGAAGGTATCTTGTATTGATACCTTTTGCATCCAAGACATCAGTTTCAAGAAATGTCTCTACTGCTGAAGAAAAAGACAGGTTGAAACAAATCGGAGAACAAATACGCCCTAATGGTTTCGGACTTATTATTAGAACGGTAGCTGAAGGTAAATCCGCTCAAGAATTACAATCGGAATTAACTAATCTTTTAAATAAATGGAACAATGTGTGTTTTCGTAATATTAAAAAAAGCAAAGCACCTGCCAAAATTTTGGGAGAATTAGATAAAGCTTCATCAATTCTTAGGGATAATTTAAATGAAGATTTTGTTAGTATCGTTTGTGATAATGAGGAATTGGCCGGAGAGATGAAAGAATACCTTAATATTATTGCTCCCGAAAAATCTAAGTTAGTTAAATATTACGATTCCCATATTCCCATCTTTGAATATTACAATATAGATAAGCAAATAAAACAATTGTTTGGTAAGCATGTTAATATTTATCAATCGAAAGGCGCGTATTTGATAATTGAACATACTGAAGCCATGCATGTTATAGATGTTAATTCAGGGAACGTTACAGCCAATCAAAAATCCCAAGAAGATGCAGCCTTACATATCAACAAATTAGCTGCAGCAGAAATTGCTCGTCAATTGCGTTTACGGGATATCGGAGGGATCATCGTTATAGATTTTATTGATCTTACTTCATCTCAGCACAAAAAAGATCTTTATGAGTATCTAAAAAAGGTAATGAAAGATGATAAAGCAAAACATAAAATCTTACCTCCAAGTAAATTTGGAATAGTTCAAATCACCAGACAAAGAGTACGTCCTCAAAAACAGTTGAATACAACAGAGGAAAATCCTAATATTAATGGAAAAGTAGAATCTCCTATTGTATTAGTAGATAAAATTCAACAACAAATCTTAAATGCCATAGTTTCAAATAAAGGCAAATTGTATTTGCATACACATCCATTTGTTGCGGCATATTTAACTAAAGGTATTAAAAGCATACGTAATGAATGGTTTCTAAATTACAAAAGATGGATTAGGGTAATTCCTAGAGACAGCTTTAAATATCTTGAATTTCAAATACAAAACGAAGAGAAGGAAGTCATCTATAAATTTTCAAATTAAACTCTATACTTATTTTTCATTCATTACACACTCTTTCTATCCTTCTTTTTGAGGAGAGAAATTTAATTGAATAGTAGATCTGAGCTTAAATATCTGGTTTCTTAACATTCTTAGAAACAATAATCATAGTTCGACTTTTACTCTAAAATTTATTGGTATATCAGATTTTAGAAATAAAATTTCCTATCCAAACACCCAAAATTCCTATCAAGATGCTGATACCTATATATAAAGCTAAAGTGAAGAATTGATGATTTTGATATAATTGCAAATTTTCAGTTGAAAAAGTTGAAAAAGTAGTATATCCACCACAAAAACCGGTTATTAATAGTAATTTTATTTCATTGTTTATAAAATTAAATCGTTCTGATAATCCCAAAAATAATCCGATGACAATACATCCGCTACAATTTATAAGAAAAGTAGCTAAAGGAAATATTCCTCCATAATATTTTTGGATATAAAGAGATAATAGATAACGAATGATTGAACCTATAGATCCACCTAATCCTACTAAAAAAATATTATAAATCATAAAATAAAATTATCTTTATCTAAATCTTTACTATTGACAAAAAGTGTAATCAAGTTAATAAATTTCTTGCATCGAATCCTTAAATGCCGTTGTCATCATCATCTTCTTCATTACTATACCATTTGCTGTATTTAATATAATTGGAAGCCGTCTGGTGTATTTTATTTTTCATTAAATCTTCTGAAACCATTCCTATTTTTTTTGCCGGAATTCCTGCCCAAATTTCACCACGTGATATAAACGTACCTTGAGTGACTACAGCTCCGGCAGCAATAATTGCATTACTTTCTACGGTTACCTCATCCATGACTATAGCTCCCATACCAACCAGAACATCATCGTGAATGGAACATCCATGGACAATTGCATTATGACCTATAGATACGTTATTTCCAATAAGGGTAGGATGTTTCATATAGGTACAATGAATGACTGCATTGTCTTGAATATTAACTCTGCTGCCAATTTTTATAAAATTAACATCACCACGGATTACAGCATTAAACCAAACAGAACTTTGGCTTCCTATAGTCACATCTCCGATGATTACGCATGTTTCTGATAAATAACAATCATTTTCAATTGAGGGAAATTTATCTAATACTTTTTTAAGTAGCGCCATATTTTTAAATAATATTATAATAATCTATTTATAGATACTAGCAAGTTATGTAATTTTGAAGAATTAAACTAAATGACATGAAATTAAAAATTGAAAAAACTCCCAATAAAAATATAGTTAAATTCGTTGCCCCCTCAACATTAGTAGAAGGCAGTTATGAAATATCGGATATAAAAAAAGCAGGTGATATTCCTATAGCACAAGAATTACTTCAATTGCCATTTGTTACTCATATTTTTATTACAGCAAATTTTATTGCTGTTCAAAAAAATGATATGGTAGAATGGGATATGGTCTTAGATGAAGTAAAAGAACTAATTGAAGACGAATTACTGGCGAATCCTTCAGTTGTTTTACAGCCGCGTAATACTCCCATATCTGTGTATGTTGAAATGACGCCTAATGCCTCTGTGATGAAATTTGTTACCAACAAAATTTTAGTTGAAGGAATAATTGAATTAAAAAATGAGAGCGAAGCTAAAGAAGTACCTTTAGCACAATATTTATTTAGTTTTCCTTATGTAAAAGAAGTGTTTATATCGGATAATTTCGTTTCCATAACTAAAGCCGATGATTATAAATGGGAAGATATCTCTATGGAACTAAGGTATACTATTTCTGAATATTTAAGAGAAGAAAAAGAGATCAGCAACATAAAAAATTTTTCCACCTATAAAACTACAGATCATACGGAAAGAGAATTTTCAGAAATTGAAATTAAAATTAAAAATATTTTGGATGAATATGTGTTACCTGCAATTGCCGGAGACGGAGGTAATATAGAACTTATTTCTTTCGATGAAGAAACGAAGGTAGCTAAAATGCTTTTACAAGGCGCATGCAATGGTTGTCCATCCTCAACATTTACTTTAAAAAATGGAATTGAGGAACTTTTAAAACAAATGTTACCTAATGAAATTGAAGCAGTAGAAGCGATTAATGGGTAAATAACTTATCCATTAATCCTTTGAAAGTTTTTCAGCAATACAAGTACAAGCTTCATTCAATAGGTTGAAAACATTTTCAAAATCTTCTATATCACCGTAATAAGGGTCCGGAACACTTTGTTTAACAGCAGTAGGAGATTCAGACATAATTAGTTTAACCTTTTTCTTATCTGCTTCTTTTTTTGCTTTGAAGATTATATCGCTGTAGTTGGCATGATCCATAACATATATAGCATCAAACTCGTCGAAATCAGAAGTAATAAATTTTCTGCCTCTTAGCTGAGAAATATCAATATTGTTTTTTTTACAAACCTGAATCGCACGTTTATCAGGTTTTTCATTTACGTGATAATCGGTTATCCCGGCACTATCTACAGTAAAACTATCAGGAAGTTTTGAACGTAAAATTCCTTCTGCCATAGGGGAACGACAAACATTACCTAAACAAACCATTAATATTTTCATATATCAGAAGTCAATTTTTTATTTAAATCGTCAACATAAGATTTGAATAACTTATCTGTTTCAAATAAGTTGTCAACCGTTTTACAAGCATGTAATACAGTTGCGTGATCTCTTTTACCAATTTGAATACCAATAGAAGAAAGAGAGGCATTGGTATATTTTTTAGCGAAATACATAGCTAATTGTCTCGCCTGAACAATATCTCTTTTTCTGGTTTTTGATTGTAAAGCATCAATTGATACTTTAAAATAATCGCAAACCAAGTTTTGAATATAATCTATGGTAATATCTTTTTTGGAATTAGTAATAAGATTAGATAGTGTTTTTTCAACAAGATCTAAGGTTATTTCCTTTTTATTGAAAGTTGCCTGAGCAATTATGGAATTTAGAGATCCTTCCAGTTCTCTAATATTGGTTTTAATATTTTTAGCAATATATCCTAAAACTTCATCAGAAAGCGCAATACCATCAAATTCCATTTTTTGTTGAAGAATTGCTAACCTCGTAGTATAATCAGGGGATTGTATTTCAGTTGAAAGCCCCCATTTGAATCGAGAGATTAATCGCTGCTCAACATCTTGAATGTCTACCGGCGATTTATCCGAGGTTAATATAATCTGTTTTCCGTTTTGATGTAAATGATTAAAAATATGGAAAAATACTTCTTGTGTACCTTTTTTACCCGATATGAAATGAATATCATCGACGATCAACACATCAATCATTTGATAAAAATGAATAAAATCATTTCTATTGTTTGATTTAGTAGCTTCCTGGAATTGTTGACAAAATTTTTCCATGGAAACATACAAGACGGTTTTTTCAGATTGAATTCTTTTAACTTCTAAGCCGATAGCATGAGCCAAATGGGTTTTTCCTAAACCTACACTACTATAAATAAATAAAGGATTAAAAGAAGTACCGCCGGGTCTTTTAGCAATTTGTTTTCCCGCAGAACGGGCAAGACGATTAGAATCTCCTTCAATAAAATTATCAAATGTATAATTTGTATTGAGTTGACTATCAATCTTTAATTTTTGTAATCCGGGAATAATAAATGGATTTTTAACTCCTCTTTCAATAAATAGGGGAGCTTCCACTTCCTGAACCTTTATTTGTGCTTTTTGGGAACTTGGAATGTTAACGGTATAGGAATTTTCAGATTGTTGGTTTTTTTCCATCATAATGGAATAAACCAATTTGGCATCTTTTCCCAAATTTTTGGTTAAGGCACTTTTTATTATCTTTATGTAATTTTCTTCAAGATATTCATAGTAAAACTTACTGGGTACCTGTATGGTTAATATTTTATCTTGAAGCTTTACGGCCTTGATAGGTTGGAACCATGTAAAATAGGATTTCTCAGAGATATTATCTTTGATATATTGTAGACAGGCTTCCCATATTGAAATCGCAGAATTTAACATTTTTTTAAATTTGTATAAAAAATAAAGGATAAAATTTTACCCACCTTTTAGATCACAAAATTGTTAATTTATTTTAGAAAAAAAAAGAGGATTACCTGTTGTATTTTTAGAAATTTATTAGTAAGTAAATATATATTCTATCTTGGATGAAATAAAGCGTAAAAATAAGAATAAGATAGGATATATTGGATAAAAAACAATAGTTTAAAAATATTGATTATTAATAATAATTTGGATTGTATAAATTCGATCTATATAGGGCCAATAAAGGGATTGCAGAATATGAGCCAATAGTTGTGAAAAACAATTTATTCATCAAATAGGCAAAAATAGAATCGAAATGTTGTTGAACAAATTATTTATTTTAATATCCATCATTTTTCTAAAGAAATAGGTATATTTTAGGTCTGTGAAATCAAAAAAACAAGATGATTTTTTATGGCTTTTAATGAAGGAAAATTAGTGTTATTTTGGATTAATAAATCGGTAGAAAATTTGTTGCTCAGTACGATAAGTGAGCTATAAAATTTTTTTTATGGCAATAAAATTTTGAGCCAAATAAGAATCGAATTTTTCAAAAAATAATTCTTTATTTTTCATGGGAACTTCAACTACAAGATAACATTTATCGGAAAAAGTGCTTGATACTATTTCAATCGATAATTTTTTTAAAAGAGTCATAACAGAAGATTGATACGCATAATCAAATAACAGCTCATAGTTCTCACTTAATTCCTTAAAAATGATTTTTGCGCATTCAATAGTATATTGAGCACTTTCTTTATAAGCTTTTATCAATCTCCCAACCCCAAGTTTAGTTCCTCCAAAATATCGTACTACAATTAAAAGTACATTGGTTAGTCCTGAAGAAAGCAATTGATTATAGATTGGTAATCCGGCTGTACCCGAAGGTTCTCCATCATCATTGGCTCTGTATAGCTCTTCCGAAATGCCCATTCGAAAAGCATAACAATAATGCGTTGCATTGGGATATAGTGTTTCACTAAATTTTAGATAATCTTTTACTTCTTGTTCATTATTGACATTAAATATTAGCCCGTAAAATTTACTTCCTTTAATTTTTAAAAGAGCATCCGTTATTTCAGTATCAACAGTTTTATAAATAAATTTATCATCCATGTAAATTTAAGATATTGATTTGTAGATAATTGATTAATATAACGTTGAAGGATTTTTAAGATATGAAATAAGATTGTCTCCCACCAATTCTTGATAACTAATATCACCGAAAAGAATAGGGGCACTAGTGCCATTTTTTAATATATTTGGAGACGTGATGATCATTGCTTCGTCCCACATTCCTTTATCAATAAAATGTTGTAAGGTTTGTTTACCGCCTTCGATGATTACCGATTGAATATTTTTGTCGTATAACACATTTATAATTTGGGGAACTAAATCCTTGTCAAAATCTAATTGAAAATAGTTTAAATGGGTAGTTGATTGAGATTTTTTTTCCGTAAAGATAAAAGTCTCAGCTTGGTCATCGAAAATAGAATGACTGAGGGGAATTTCTAAATTTTTATCGATGAGTAATCTTATTGGGTTATTACCATAAACAGATCGGGTAGTTAAACTAGGATTGTCTATTAAAGCAGTATTTTTTCCGACTAATATAGATTGTTCTTCATTTCTTAACACATGTGTTTTTTGTATTGAAAACGGATTGCTGATCCAGAACGGATGGTTTCTATCTCTGCCGTTATCTATTTTCTTATTTAAAGTTTCTGCCCATTTTAAAATAATATACGGTCGTTTTTTCAAATGATAAGTAAAAAATCTTTTATTTAATCTTTTACATTCTTTTTCCAAAACATTGGTAACTACTTCTATACCCGAATTGCGAATTATTTCAATTCCTTTCCCGTTAACTTTACTCGTTGGATCCTGAGTACCGATCACCACTTTTTTAAACTTTAAATCCTTAATTTTTAAAGCGCAAGGAGGAGTTTTTCCGTAATGAGCGCAAGGCTCTAAGGAAACATAAATGGTACTTTCTTTAAGTAAACTTTGATCTTTAACCGAAGAAATGGCATTAATTTCAGCATGAGCTTCACCGGATTTTCTATGCCAGCCTTCTCCAATTATTGTATTGTTGTAAACTATAACAGAACCTACTAAAGGATTAGGATAAGTGGTTCCCAAACCATTTTGAGCAAGATCTATACAACGCCGCATGTAGATTTCATCGACAGTATTACCCATAAATACTTTTTATAAGCGGTGAAATAGATTATTCTTCCTCAGTTTCTTCAGAAATATCTTCACCATCTTCATAATTTGAATCGCTTTCAGACAAATTTAAATTAACCAGTTTTGAATAAGTTTGTTTTAATTCATCCAATTTAGTTTTTTTAGATTCAATATTGTTTAATGTATTCTGTAATAGAGGATTGTCTTGATTGGCATTTGAAAAGTATGATAAATTATTCTCCAATTGAACAATTTCATGTCCCAAATCTTGGATTTGCTTTCTCATTTTTCGTAGATCTTCATCCAGCTTTTTATCATCTTTAGATTGCTTATAATTTTCTACTTTAATATTTAATTGAATTTCATCAATGATGTTTTTATCAATATCGAATTTTTTAATAAGATTTTTAATAGCTGAATTAAATTCTTTATTGATGTTCATATTCTCTCTGGGAACTTTTCCTATAGAATTCCATTGAATGCTGTAATCATTGATTTTAGCAAGGGCATCTTCTTTATCAGTAGCAGAAATGGAGGATATTTCTTCCAAAAGACTTTGCTTTCTTTTTAAATTTTCGATCCATTCTTCATTAACTTTATTATTTCTTAATTTATATCGGTTAAAGAAATAATTGCAATTTTCTCTAAATTCATCCCAAAGTTTATCAGAATATTTTCTTGGAACATGACCAATATTTTTCCATTCATTCTGAATCTTTTTATAAAGATTTAAAGCAACTTCCCAATCTTCGCTGTCTTTATTTGCTTTAGCGATTTCCAATAAGTCGTTTTTCTTTTTAAGATTTTCTTGTTGGATCTTTTTTAAATCTTTATAAAATGTATTTTTCTTATTGTTGATTTCATGAAGCAAACTTTTAAATTTACTCCAAGTATCACTACTGGTTTCTTTAGGAATTCTTCCTGTAGTAAAGAAAGCTTCTCTTAAATTTTCTATTTTCTTAACATTATTTTGCCAGAAGGAATGATCGGGATTTTCAGCGGATGCTATAGTTTCAAGTTGAGAAATAATGGCTTGTTTTTTCTCCAAATTCGCTTGTTGTTCTTCTTTAATTTTTTCAAATAATTCAGATTTGCGTTCGTGAATTTTTTGGGTTATAGCTTTAAATTCTTGCCAAGTACTTTCTCTAAACTCTTCCGCCACAGGTTCTGCTTGTTCTTTCCATAGCTTGTGCAAATATTGCAGTTCATTTAATGCTTTTTGCACACTAGGCTCAGTTGTCAATTCTTCGGCTCTGCTAATAATAGCCCTTCTTTGTTCCAAATTATGAGCATAGTCCAATTCTTCAAGTTCCTTATTTAATTTGATGAATTCATGTGTATTATCTAAATGATGAAAATAGGTTCTGAAAACATCACCGGCTCTTGATTTAGGAATCTTACCTGCATTATGCCATCTTTCTTTTATATCTCTGAATTTTTTAAAAAAAGAACTGATCGATTCCATAGGGGTTGTATACAGCTCTTTTAATTCTTCAATTATCTGAAGTCTTTTATTGAGATTATTTTGCTCGTTTTGTTCTTGTTCTTTATAATATGAGTTTAGTTTTGTTTTATAGTCGTGGTAGGCTGAATTGAATTTATTTTTTAAGAATTGATCGGGTTGATAACTTAGCTCGTCTCCACCTTCATTAAGGAACTTTTGTTTTCGTTCCGTTTCATGTTCATCAAATTTTTTTAAAAATATATCCCTTATGGAATTAATATTTTCTCCAATTAATTGAACTGGATAATGATTGTGAAGATATTTAAGCTCATCAATGAGTTTTTCTAATGAAAAAGATTCATAATCTTTTTCAGGAATGGTTGTTTCTTCAACGGATTGATCCTCCTTGTTGTTTTCAGAATTTAGCTCATCAATAGAATCTTCCTTAGAAGAATTTTTATTATATGTTGATTCTAAATTTTGAGTTGATTCAACCTTTTTTTCATTTCCTTCTGCATTATGCAGGTTATCCGATTCAGTACCCATATTTTTGATATTTTTCCAAACAAAAATATAAAAAATATTGCAAATGTGCTATATAAGTGATAATAAAATGTAAATGGATTAAATATTCAAAAAAACATGATTTTTATGTTGTTAAATAAATAAATCAAAAAAAAATATTAGAGTTAAATAAATCACAAAAAGTGTTAAATAAAGTAGAAATTAAATTTTTTTAGTTTTTAAATATTTAAAATCTAAAAATTATATTAACAAATTCTTAAAGATATAAAGCACAATGTAAAAATTAATAATAAAAATTTTTATCTTTTTTTACTATATCGAATTTTAAGATGAAGAAGATGAAGAATTAAATTGGTGAAGAATTTAATTTATGGAAGATGAAATAGTAATTATAATTAAAAATTATAGAATATAAATATTAAATCCATTCAAGATCAAATATTTCAGAAAAGTATTTTTTAATAACTTTTTTCACCTCATCCGGGTTTACGGATATACCCAATTCTTTTTCTAAAGAAGTAACATATTTGTTTTGTATACCGCAAGGAACTATATAGTCAAAATAGGAAAGGTTTGGGGATAGATTAAGAGCAAAACCGTGCATAGTGACCCATTGGGAGGCCTTTACGCCAATAGCACATATTTTTCTGGCCATAGGTTTATTTACATCAATCCATACGCCTGTTTCCCCGTTAGATCTTTCTCCTTTAATTCCATAAAAATTTATGGTTTTTATAATTACTTCTTCCAACAAGCGCATGTATTTGTGGATATCATTAAAAAAATTATCAAGATCAAATATAGGATATCCAACAATTTGTCCGGGACCATGATACGTAATATCTCCGCCTCGATTGGTTTTAATGAACTGAGCATTAATTTCTTGAAGTTTGATATTGCTGATAAGAAGATGGTCTAAATTACCATTTTTACCTAAGGTAAATATATGCGGATGAGAAACAAATAAAAAATAATTGGGAGTAAGATTTATTTCGTTAGTTATTGATTTTTTGTTTTTTAATTTGATTGAAACAATATATTGGAGTAATTTTTCTTGCAACTTCCAAGTTTTAAGATAATCAGCATGAAGTAAATCTTTATATATTACTTTTTTATTTTGGATTTTATTCATTAAGCTAAAATAATTGTATAAATATAAAAAAGATAATATTTATATATGTTATAAATGAAATATTAAGATTAATAAATTGTTAAAATATAGCAGGGGATTGGGATAAGGAAAAAAATTTTAACATTAATGTAACATTATTATATGTAAAACCCTTTCAATAGAAACTATGAAAGGGTTCATTAACACTAAAAAACTTTATTAAAGAACAACTAATTATTGATGCAAATATACATCATTTTTCTTAAATACAAAATTATTTAATAGATTTAAGTAAAAATTGTTAATAAAACGTTTAAACTTGTTACTATAATGTTAAGGCTAAAGTTTGAGGTAAAAAAATAATTTGCGCTCATTTTATTTTCAAGAATTAATATATATTAATTTTTTATTCACATAAATCATTAAAAATGCAATTTCTTTACTAGTGCAAAATGAAATTTTTAAATTAATTTTGCTTTAAAAATTAGTGAAGATATAGATATAAATAATACAAATATGAGTTTAGAAATTAGTGATCAAACATTCAAAGATGAGGTATTAAGTTCCAAAGAACCGGTTTTGGTTGATTTTTGGGCTGAATGGTGTGGACCATGCAGAAGTTTAAAACCTATAGTTGATGAATTGTCTGAAGAATTTAAAGGAAAAGTAAAAGTTGCTAAAATTGATATTGATGCCAATCAAGAAGTTTCAGTAGAATATGGAATCAGAAATATTCCTACACTTTTATTCTTTAAAAACGGACAAGTTGTTGACAAAGTAGTAGGGGTTCAGCCAAAAGAAAAGCTAGCAGAAAAAATGAATGCATTATTGGATTAATCCAATTAAATGATGAAAATAAAAATATCCTGAAATATTCAGGATATTTTTATTTATATAAAATGCTATTTAAAAGTATAAATTAAATTTTACGCATACGTAAGCTCTTAGGTGTTATTTCAAGATATTCGTCATCTTTAATATATTCCATAGCTTCTTCTAATGAAAATTCAACTTTAGGGAAAATTTTAGCAGCTTGGTCAGATCCGGAAGCTCTCACGTTGGTTAACTTTTTACCTTTTATAAGATTAACTTCCAAATCATTATCACGGCTATGTTCTCCGACTACTTGACCTTTATATATTTGATCTCCCGGTTCAACAAAAAATTTACCTCTATCCTGAAGTCGGTCGATTGCATAAGCCAAAGCCTGTCCCGTTTCAGATGAAATCATAGATCCGTTTTGTCTTTGTGGAATAATGTCTTTTACCGGTTCAAAATCTTTAAAACGATGATTAATAATGGCTTCTCCGGAAGTTGCTGTTAGAAGAAGGTTACGTAATCCGATAAGACCTCGAGAAGAAATATCAAATTCCAAATGTTGTAAATCACCTTTAGGTTCCATCACTTTTAATTCTCCTTTTCTTTGAGTCACCAATTCTATAGCTTTGCCGGATACAGCATCGGGAACATCAATTACTAAATGTTCATAGGGCTCATGTTTAACACCGTCAATCTCTTTAATAGTTACTTTTGGTCTACCAACTTGCAATTCATATCCTTCACGTCTCATAGTTTCGATAAGGACAGATAAGTGAAGAATACCTCTACCAAAAACATTGAACTTATCTTCGGAATCAGTTTCTTCCACTCGAAGGGCTAAGTTGATTTCAGTTTCCTTCATTAATCGATCTCTAAGGTGTCTTGAAGTAACGTATTTTCCTTCTTTACCGAAAAACGGTGAAGTATTGATAGTAAACAACATACTCATCGTAGGCTCATCAACCGCAATACGAGGCAAAGCTTCCGGTTCGTTCAAGTCAGCAATGGTATCTCCAATTTCAAAATCATCGATACCGATTACAGCACATAAATCACCGCTTCTAACAGATTCAACAGGTTTTCTTCCTAAACCTTCAAAGACTTGTAATTCTTTTATGCGTATTTTTTTATTTTTACCGTCTTCCTGGCAAAGAGTATAATCTTTTCCGGAAATTAAATCTCCACGATACACACGACCTATGGCAATTTTTCCCACAAAACTTGAGAAATCAAGAGAGGTAATTTGCATTTGAGGTGTTCCTTCTACATAAGGTGCTTCCGGTATTAATTCAATAATTTTATCTAATAAATATGTAATGTTATCAGTAGGTTGTTTATAATCTCCGGACATCCAACCTTGTTTAGAAGAACCGTATACCGTTTCAAAATCCAATTGTTCTTCAGTAGCGTCTAAATTAAACATCAATTCAAATACCTGATCATGTACATGTTCCGGTTGGCAGTTTTCTTTATCAACTTTATTGATTACTACGATGGGCTTCAATCCCAATTCAATCGCTTTACTAAGAACAAAGCGTGTTTGAGGCATTGGTCCCTCAAACGCATCCACAAGCAATAATACACCGTCAGCCATTTTAAGAACACGTTCAACCTCTCCTCCAAAATCCGCGTGTCCGGGAGTGTCAATAATATTAATTTTGACACCTTTATAGTTAACCGATACATTCTTGGATAAAATGGTTATTCCTCTTTCACGTTCCAGATCATTATTATCCAGAATCAAATCCCCGTCATTTTTTTCAACAACATTACAAGACTGAATAATTTTATCTACTAATGTTGTTTTTCCATGATCGACATGAGCAATAATTGCTATATTTCTAATTGATTGCATATATGATATTAAAATTCAGGTGCAAATGTAAGATATTATTGCTAAATATATGGTTTTGTGTTAGTAAATAAAAGCATAGTATTATTCATAATTTAAGGTTTTATTAATAGAAACTTAAAAACACTATTAAAATGAATAATTTAATTGTACTTTTGATTAGTATTTAAAAATAAGAAAATGAAAATATCTTATATCGTATTTTTTTTAGGTATTGCTTTAAGCATAAGTTCATGTATGAATTCTAAAAAATCAGAGAAGGCCCCAAATACGACCCAATCTAAAGATAGTACTCCAGTGGTACAGTCTAAGTCATTAGATACGATAAGTTTATCTCCAATTAAAAAAGTTCCGAAATTTGAAAATAAAGAGGTGGACAACTTTGTTCAGGAAACTAAATTATATTTTGAGCAAATAGCAGAAGCTACTCAAGCAGGTAATGATAGTAAAATTTTAGAATTGCAACTTAAAGCTAATGATATAGATGAAAATTACAAAAGGGTCTTAAAAAAATTAGATACCGAACAACAAAAAATTCTTAGAAATTGGTATATGCAATTAGTCGATGCAGCATCTAAATAATACCTTCTATTTTTTATCGTCTTTAAACGTATTAAAAAATAATGAAAGTAGTATTTTAAGTATAAAACAGATATTCATAATTATACATTATCTAAAATAAACTAAAATAGTTTTATCTTTATACGGATAAAACTATTTTTTATGCTAATTAAAACATATGGAAGTTCTGTCTATGGAGTCAATGCTCAATTAATAACCGTTGAAGTAAATGTAGATAAAGGAGTAGGGTATCAGTTAGTAGGTATGCCGGATATGGCAATAAAAGAAAGTGCACATCGAATTTCGGCTGCCTTAAAAAACTGTGGATATAAAATGCCGGGTAAAAAAATCACAGTAAACATGGCACCTGCAGATCTAAGGAAAGAAGGATCAGCTTATGATTTAACAATTGCTATGGGAATATTGGCGGCATCCGAGCAAATAAAAGGAGATCATCTCGATCAATATTTAATTATGGGCGAATTATCTTTAGATGGTTCTTTACAACCCATAAAAGGTGTTTTACCTATTGCAATACAAGCAAGAGAAGATGATTTTAAAGGCTTTTTTCTTCCTAAACAAAACGCTAAAGAAGCTGCTATAGTCAATGATCTCGAAGTTTATGGAATTGACAATATAAAAGAAGTCATTGATTTTTTTGATAAAAACATTCAATTAAATCCAACCATAGTAAATACAAGAGAAGAGTTTTTTGAGAATAATAATAAATTTCAATTTGATTTTTCAGAAGTCAAAGGTCAGGAAAATGTAAAAAGAGCTTTGGAAATTGCTGCTGCCGGAGGACACAATGTACTTTTAATCGGCCCGCCGGGAAGTGGAAAAACCATGTTGGCAAAAAGAATTCCCTCCATCTTACCTCCATTGACCTTATCGGAAGCACTAGAGACAACCAAAATACATTCCGTTGCCGGAAAATTAGGATCAGAATCTTCTTTAATGACAGTAAGACCTTATCGTAATCCTCATCATACCATATCAGGAGTAGCATTAGTTGGAGGAGGAAGCTATCCGCAACCCGGAGAAATTTCTCTTTCTCATAACGGCGTACTTTTTCTGGATGAACTGCCTGAATTTAATCGCCAAGTATTGGAAGTCATGAGACAACCTTTAGAAGACAGGATTGTAACTATCTCAAGAGCAAAATTTACGATCACCTATCCGGCCAGTTTTATGTTGATTGCTTCCATGAATCCTTCTCCTTCCGGATATTTTCCAAATGACCCTAAAAATACGAGCACTATACAAGAAATGCAAAGATATATGAATAAAATATCCGGGCCGTTACTCGATCGAATCGATATTCATGTGGAAGTTTCACCCGTTCCTTTTGATGATTTGTCGGATAAAAGGAAAGGAGAGTCAAGTTCAGAAATAAGGGCAAGAGTGGTTGAAGCAAGGAAAATTCAAACTCAAAGATATAAAAGAGCGGAAGGAATCCATTATAATGCTCAAATAGGTCCTAAACAATTAGATGAATTTTGTTTGTTGGATGACATCTCTAAAAATTTACTAAAATCTGCCATTGAAAAATTGGGTTTATCTGCCCGAGCCTATGATCGAATCTTAAGAGTGGGCAGAACGATAGCAGATTTAGATAAATCTGAAGTTATCCAAGCTCACCATATTGGAGAAGCTATACAATATCGTAGTCTTGATCGGGAAGGATGGTGTAAATAAATGTAATTTTTTGAAAAATTATTATTAATTTGAACAAAGAAAATAATAATAAATTATGATAAGAAATGTTCAACTATCCGATGCATTAAGAATAGCTGAAATTTATAATTATTATATAGAAAATACGGTCATTACCTTTGAAGAAAAAAAAGTTAGTGCTCGGGAAATTGAAAACAGAATTCAAAAAATATCGGCAAAAGGTTATCCTTATATAGTATATGAAAAAGAAGGAATCATACTAGGATATGCGTATTTGAATACTTGGCGAGAACGTTCGGCTTATGATATAACATTAGAAAACAGTATTTACCTGGATTATAATCAAACCCATCAAGGAATAGGTAATGAATTGCTTACAGCCCTGATTGAAGAATCGAAAAAGATAGATATACATTCCATTATAGGAGTAATATCTTTACCGAATGAGCCCAGTAGAAAATTGCATCGGAAAACAGGATTTAATCTGATAGGAAATTTTAAAGAATCAGGAAAAAAATTTAATCAATTGATAGATGTTGAATTTTGGCAATTACTATTGGATTGAATAAATTAAAATCTATATAAAAAAAATTCAAAATAATTTAAAAAATAATAAAAATGATACATCATATTGTAATGTGGAAGCTTAAAGAAAGCGATAAAAAAAATAATGCTTTAAAAATAAAAAATGATTTAGAAGCCTTAAAAGATCGAATTAAGGAGTTACAGTATATCCAAGTAAATACCAATATGGAGATTGCTCCACAGTCAAATTTTGATATACTGTTAGATTCCCGATTTAAAAATTTTGAAGATCTTACTTTGTATGCAAATCATCCGGAACATCTTAAAGTCGTGGAGTTTATAAAAACAGTGGTTGAACAAAGAGTAGCTATCGATTACGAAATATAGTTACATAGTAATTGATTATTAAAAAGGATGTTTACTTACACTACACATCCTTTTTTTATTCTTGCTTTATGGATAATATAAATTTTAATGCCAATTTAACTTCAACGACTAAATAAAATATCCGATTATTCTTTCCCCTAATACGATCAATTTATGGGTAAAATGATGGATGGTGAAATGCGAATAATGTAATTTTTTAGAATATTTATATATAAAAATTACAAATTATTTATTAAATGACTCTTTTTTTTAGAATTTAAACAAAGATGATTAAATTTGCATCCACTATTTAACAAATTAATTATTCATGAAATTACCGGCAATAGTTCAATTGCATATTATCGTATTTATTTGGGGATTTACCGGTGTAATTGGTAAGCTTATCTCTCTTAATGCTATACCTTTGGTATGGGGTAGGACCTTAGTTGCAGCTTTTATTTTATTTTGTTATTTATATTTTTCAAAAGGAAAAAATTTTAAAATTTCCAAAAAGCTGATGTTCCAACTTTTGGGGTGTGGAGTAATTGTAGGTACTCATTGGTCATTGTTTTATGGATCCATTAAAATATCCAACATTTCTATTGCCACTTCAACCCTATCAACAGGAACTTTATTTGTGGCTTTTTTAGAGCCCTTTTTTTTCAAACGAAAAATCAAAATTTCTGAAATAATTTTAAGCTTAGTTATTATAATATGTATACTTTTTATCTTTAATACAGAAATGAGTTATTGGAAAGGTATACTACTTGGTATCGGATGTGCATTCTTGTCGGCCTTGTTTTCAGTAGTAAACGGAATAATGCATTCAAAAGAAAGTCCAGAAATAATAACTTTCTATGAAATGGCAGGAGCTTTTGTAACCTTGACGGTTTTTATGTTTTTGTTCAATGATTGGGAAGCCATAGCTACCATAAAAGCTTGGGATATCCTATGGCTTTTAGTATTGGGCGGACTTTTAACCAGTTTTCCTTTAGTTATGACCATGAAGCTGATGAAACACATTACGCCTTTTACACTTATGCTTTCCATAAACCTAGAGCCTGTATATGCTATTTTAATAGCCTTTTTAATTTGGAAAGATTCGGAAAAAATGAGTCCTGTATTTTATATTTCAACAGCTGTCATGATTGCTGCCATCTGTTTTAACGGTTATTTAAAATCTAAAAATAAAAAGATCCAAAATCAATAAAGTTAGCATTTGCATTATTTTTGAGTTTACATAAGATTAATATTAGACATATGCGTACTGTCCCTAAAATTCTTATGATATTCAGACTCTTACTGGCTCCTCTAAGCATTATTTTATCTTATCACTATGGAGAAAGATGTGTTCCTATGCTTGTTTTAATACTATGCCTGGGGTTGACTTCTGATATATTGGATGGAAGTATTGCCAGAAAGTATCAGGTAGCAACTGAAAATTTAAGAAGAATGGATAGTTTTATAGATATTATATTTTGGCTATCTCTTGCAATATCAACAGGAATAGTTCGACCTGGGATCATAGAAGCCAATTTGATATTTATTGTAGGTTTAGTAATATTAGAAGTAATAAGTGCGCTAATTAGTTTATTGCGATTCGGAAAAGAAGCAAGTACCCATGCGTATTCTTCAAAATTTTGGGGAATAACGTTATTTTTAGCACTTATATCAATACTGGGTTTTAATTACGGTGGATTCTTTTTATATCTGACTATAATTGTGGGATATATTTCCTATGTTGATGTTTTACTTATACTTATACTATTACCTCATTGGATGCATGACGTACCGAGTTTTTTTCATGCTTATTTAATTAGAAAAAAAATTAATTTAAAGAAGAGTACATTAGGTTCAGTTACTAATTAAATACTTTAGAAAGTTTAAATAAAATAGATCATAACAATCGGAAACAACTTATTTTAAAAAATTTAAAATTTTAATTTTAAATGTTGAAAGATTACAAAAAAGACCTAATTATAGCGCTATATTCCTTACCGGGTATATTAATAATCTATAGTTTCGGATTTATCTTCAATAATATCATTTTTGCAAGTATAGCTGCAGGAGGTGCTGTGACGGCGGGATATGGAGCAAATAAAAAAATATTAAAATATCCTTTTGCGCCCATGATCATAGCCGTTCTAGGAATGAGTATATGTGCTGCATTGGGTTCATTAATAGGACATTTCTATTTTTGGTATATAGTCTGTTGTGTATTATTGGCCTGTTTAGCAACCTGTGTGGGAACTATCGATCAAAATGCTTGGTGGATTGTTTTACAATGGTCTATTGCTTTTTTTGTAGGAGGCTATTATGTGGGAGATATTTATGCCGCTCTGCATAGAGGTGTTTTAATTCTTGCAGGAGGTTTATTTCAATCTATTTGTATTATTTTTCTCATTGAGAAATCATCATTTGAAAGAAATATTAGTAACCCTGAGGAGCTTCTGATCATTTTTAAAAACATATATGAAGATATTGATAAAAAAATACGCTTCCATATGACCATCATCTATACCGCATTAACCATTTTAGTTTGCTTTTTCTTTATAACTGTTTTCGATATCAAATATTATTACTGGGCTGTTATGACTGCCTTAGTTATTTTGAAACCTGATTTTATTGATACCCTGAAAAAAGCAAGTATAAGGTTGATGGGAACACTTCTGGGTATTGTCATAGCTACTTTTTTAATATGGTGGTTTCCATCAAGATATATCATGGCATTGGAAATTCTGATATCTTTATATGTTTGCTATGTATTTGCCAACCACAGATATGCAATTTTGTCAACCTTTTTAACGATTACAACCGTATTAATGTTTGCAATTAATGGGTCATCGGGTAATGAAATAGCTATGGACAGATTAATTGCCACCTCGATTGGAGGAGTATCGGCCATATTAATTATGAGTTTAAGTTTATTGCATATTCGATTTTTAAAAAGTAAAAACTAATACTGATCTTTTAGAATTAGTGGTTTTTATTATTTTTTAAAACTTCTTCAAAATGATTTTCAGCCCAAGTGATCATCATCTGAATGGAAGGCATTAAACTGATACCTGTTTCCGTAAGACTATATTCAACCCTAGGCGGGATTTCAGCATAGGCTTTTCTTTTAATTAAGTTATATTTTTCCAAATTTTTTAGCGTGTTGGTAAGCATCTTTTGAGAAATATCAGGAAGTTCATTTTTTATTTCTCCGTAACGCATCGTTTTGCCGGAATATAAAACAGCTAATAATAATAAAGACCATTTATCGCTAAATCGGCTTAATATATTTCTTATGGGACAGATGGGATATTTTAAATCGAGTTTATGAGCTTTCATTTTTCTATCAAATATACATATTACTCTCCAATAGAGTACAACTATAAATAATAAAGTAATAATTTATAGTTAAATAAATGTTAAAATTAAACATATAATTAGCTGATAATCAATAATTCTAACTTTAGCGGTTCGTTACGAGCCTGCTTGTGAACATAAGTTGTTCGGGCTAAATTCGAATCATAAACTTATTTAAATATATATAAAAATGAAAATATCAATACTAGGAACAGGAAATGTTGCACAAGCGTTAATTAACGGATTAATTAATGAAAAGTATAATGTGGTAGTTGGTTCAAGAAATTTCGAAAAAGGAAGTGAAAATATAGAAAAACTAAAACAAGTTAATAAAACCCTATCCATTGTTTCCTACCAAGAGGCTGTTGCATTAAGTGAAATTATACTTCTTTCAATTCCCGGATTTGCGCTTATAGAAACCATAAAGGATATTGGAATTAAAAATTTTGAAGGTAAAATACTTTGGGATATTACAAATGCATTTTCATCGGAAGCTCCGACTAATGGAGTAATAAAATTAATTTCACCTCCGGAAGAATCTCTGTCAGAAAGTGTACAAAAGCTTTTGCCATTATCGCATGTTGTTAAAGGAATGAATACCATAGGTGCGCATCTTATGTATCAGCCCTCACTGAAAGAAAACGGTACCGCATTTATTGCCGGAAATAATGAAGAGGTTAAAAATACAATTTCTACAATAATTAAATCTTTAGGTTGGAATACCTATGATGCAGGTAAACTAGAATCTTCACGAGCATTAGAGTATATGGGACAATTATATGTAGCTCAAGGTATTTTATATAATAAATGGAATTCAACTTTTAAGTATATAGATTAAATTGTATCATGTAATAAAACATATATAAATCAAGTAAATTGAAAATCGATGAAAATAAATATTATAGAAAATGCATATTTTCTACTTTTTGTTGTGATTATAAACATTTCTGAAATAAAAGCACAAAAAGTTATAGATTTAACGGAGACTCATTTGAAAGCGATAAATACATTTATGACATTTGAAAAAATGGATGGCGATAAAGTAGTAAGAGTCATTAAGGATCCATCAATCAAGAAATTTGATGAACCTACTTATGTACGAATCAATAATGTAAATTTTGCCAATGGGATCATAGAAGTAAAAGTGTTAAGTCGAATTTTGGATGATGCTCCGAATTTTGCCCGAGGATTTATTGGTATAGCCTTTCATATAAATGATTCAAACTCTAAGTTTGAAAGTATATATGTTCGCCCTTTAAACGGAAGATCCGAGAATCAGGAACATAGAAACAGGACCATACAATATTTTTCTTATCCGAATTATAAGTATCAACGATTGAGAAATGAATTTCAAAATAAATACGAGTCCTATGCAGATATGGCACTAAACGAATGGATTCAGTTAAGAATTGAAGTTCAGGGGCAAAAAGCTCAATTGTATATAAATGATAATAAACAACCCTCACTCATCGTAAATGATTTAAAATTAGGAGGAAATGCGACAGGAGCTATCGGACTCTTTGTTGATGTAGGCACTGAAGGATATTTTAAAGATTTGAAGGTTTATCTACAATAATAAAACCTAAAATAAAATTCCGACTCTATTTTAAAGTCGGAATTTTTATTAATTCAACCTGAAATCTAAATACAGATCGTTTCTTAATACATCTAAAATTTGTTTATTTATATTTACTCTTCGGTTCATTGATTGTGATTCTAAATATACATTGTTCTTTTTATCGATAATTTCAAAGTGTATATCTTTTGAACCTGCATTTTCATCACATACTTTATTTAAAGTAGTAATGGTATTTTCATCTAAATTTTCCAAGTTTATCTTAATGGTTAATTTTTTAGCATGTTTTCCGATCACATCGCTAAGTTCTTCAATATTCAGCACGTTTATATATACAAAGCCGTTATCTTTAATCATTCCTACCGTGATTTTTACTAAAACAAATAAATTAGGAATAAGATATTTTTGCAAATCCAGATAATTCTTTTTAAGCTTAAGAGAAATAGTACCTGTTTTATCTTCCAAATCAAAATAGGCGATTCTTGTTCTGCCGTCGTTTATTTCCTTGTGCTCAAAACGTGAGATCATACCGGCGATATACACTTCCTTATTAATATAATTTTCTTTATTTTCATTAATTTCGGAAATATCAACAGGTTTAATCAAAGCAATTTCGTATTTGTAATTATCCATTGGATGAGCGGATATATAGATACCTACTACTTCTTTTTCTCTGCCCAATTTATACATGGTACTCCATTCTTCCGTTTCAGGAATTACCGGTTTCATAACATCAAATCCTTCATCCCCCAAGTCTCCAAATAAAGAATTTTGAGCAGAATTCTTATTATCCTGATAGGCAATCCCGTATCTTACCAGCTTTTCAATAGTGCTGGTACCATTTTCTTCTTTAAAAAATTGAGCACGATTATTATTGGCTAATCCATCAAAAGCTCCTGCCAATACTAAATTTTCCAGAACTTTTTTATTTATATTTTTTAAATCTGTCCTTTCAAAAAATTCAAACAGATTTTTATATTTTCCCTTAGTTTGTCTTTCACTTACTACAGCTTCAACAGCATTTTCACCGATTCCCTTAATAGCTCCCATTCCAAAACGGATAGCACCTTTTTCATTTACAGTGAATTCATAATCACTTTCATTAACATCAGGTCCGAGCACTTCCAATCCCATATTTTTACATTCTTCCATAAAGAAACTCAAAGTGGAAAGATTGTTAAGATTATTGCTGAGCAATGCGGCCATAAATTCTGCAGGAAAATGAGCTTTTAAATAAGCGGTTTGAAAGGCAATAAAAGCATAACAAGTGGAGTGAGATTTGTTAAAAGCATATTGAGCAAAAGCTTTCCAGTCTTCCCATATTTTTTTTAATTTATCTTCTGGATGACCTCTTTCGATAGCTCCCTCAAGAAAACGAGCTTCCATTTTATTTAAGACTTGAATTTGCTTCTTACCCATAGCTTTTCTTAGCACATCCGCATCACCTTTACTAAATCCGGCTAATTTTTGAGAAAGAAGCATTACTTGTTCTTGATAAACAGTAATACCGTAAGTATCCGCAAGATACTCTTCCATATCCTCTAAATCGTAAGATATTTCTTCCTTTCCATGTTTACGATTGATAAAGTTGGGAATATATTGTAAAGGTCCGGGACGATACAAGGCATTCATGGCAATCAAGTCCTCAAACTTATCGGGTTGCAAAGCTTTGAGGTGCTTTTGCATTCCGGGGGACTCGTATTGGAATATCCCTACTGTATTTCCATTTTTGAATATCTCATAGGTTTTATCATCATCCAAAGGAAAATCATCGGGATTTAAAACTTCTCCGGTCCTTTTTCTAATAATTTCAATGGTATCGGCAATAATCGTCAAGGTACGTAAACCTAGAAAATCCATTTTTAACAATCCGGCACTTTCTACCACGGAGTTATCAAATTGGGATACCAACAAAGAGGAATCTTTAGCAACGGCAACCGGTATTAAATTAGTAATATCTTCCGGAGTAATAATTACTCCACACGCATGAACTCCCGTGTTCCGTAAGCTACCTTCCAGTTGGTAAGCATTTTGTATTACCCGCCCTTCCAGGTCATATTCATTAAATTTTTGTTTTAGTTGAAGCACAGGAACAGACTCCTCTTTACCGAAATCTTTAATTAACTCACTTTCTGTTTTATTTTTTAGCTTGGTTAAATTTAAGGTAGAGGGTAGGTTTTTTGATAAGCGGTCTGTATCGCTTAAGGGCAATTCAAGCACTCTTCCTGCATCCCTTATCGCGGAACGTCCGGCTAACGTACCGTAAGTAATTATTTGAGCAACCTGATTTTCTCCGTATTTATCTACCACCCATTGAATGATTTTTTCACGTCCTCTATCGTCAAAATCGATGTCTATATCGGGTAAGGATACCCGATCCGGATTTAAGAAACGCTCAAAAAGTAAATCATATTTAATAGGATCTATATTAGTAATCCCTATGCAATAAGCAACGGCTGATCCGGCTGCAGAACCTCGACCCGGACCAACAGATACACCCATTTTACGCGCTTGTGAGGTGAAATCCTGTACAATGAGAAAATAGCCGGGATATCCCGTTTTGGCTATGGTTTCCAACTCAAATTGTAAACGATCTTTAGTATCTTCGGATAATTGGTCACCATATCTTTTTTTAGCTCCTTCCCAAGTTAGATATGCTAAGTAGGCATTTTCTCCTCGCTTACCTCCGTCCACTTCATCTTGAGGGTCTTTAAATTCATCAGGTATATCAAATTTAGGAAGTAAAACATCTCGGGTTAATTGATAAGGTTCAAATTTTTTGATAAAATCTTCAAAATTTTCAATTGCTTCCGGTATATCTGCAAACAATTGAGCCATTTCTGTTTGAGATTTAAAATTATATTCATCATTAGGAAGACCGTATCTTCTTCCAAAACCTCTGCCCTTAGGGGTAGATTGTTTTTCTCCGTCTTTTATACATAAAAGGATATCCTGGGTTTCTGCTTCTTTTTTACTAATATAAAATGTATCGTTTTGAGCTAAAACCTTGACTCCGTATTTTTTGGCAAATTTTATTAAAACTTTGTTGAGGTGTTCCTCTTCATCTAAATGGTGTCTTAATAACTCTACATAAAAATCATCACCAAATAATCCATGCCAATAGATAAAGGCCTCTTCTGCCTGCTTTTCTCCCACATTTAAAATTAGACTGGGAATTTCTGAAGATAAACTTCCGGTAGTTGCAATTAAATTTTCTTTATATTGTTCAATAAGTTCTTTTCCAATTCTGGGATAGCCTGCATACAAACCTAGTTTATATCCTAAAGTTGATAATTTAGAAAGATTTTTAAATCCTTCATGATTTTTAGCAAGTAATATCTGAGTATATCTACGATCCGGATTATCTTTTGTAAATTTATTTTGTAAATAAGTTTCAGATATATACAGTTCACAACCGATAATTGGTAAAATCTCATTTTTTAAAGGTTCAGAACCATCGCCTTCTAAAATTTTAGCATTATGATCTTTAATAGATCCATTAGCTTTTTTTATTTCATTGAGAAAAGCAAATGCACCCATCAAGTTGCCCGTATCCGTTACACCTAAAGCGGGCATGTTATATTCTAAGGTTTTTTTTATTAAATCAGAATGTTTACTGGTAGAAGTAAGTATTGAATAAACCGAATGATTGTGAAAGTGGAAAAAAGATGAATAATTTATTTCATCTACAGATTTTTTAGTACTTTCTGATTTCCCTTTTAGTTGTTTATTAAAATCTTTGACCTGTTCACGAATAACAATATCAAAAGGTTGAAAAGGTTCAGGATGAGTTTCAACAAAAGCACTTAATTCTTCTTCTGTAAAATTCAGCTTATTTGCACTTATTTGGTTTCGTCTAACCAACTCCCAAAATGCCTGAGCAGTAGCATTAACGTCTGCCGCAGCATTGTGTGCCTCATCAAAACCATGCCCAAATAATTTTTCATATAATTCGGAAAGTTTAGGAAATTTAAATCCACCTCCCATACCTCCGGGCAAAGCACAAAAATTAGTTCCCTCACGGGCTGTATCTATTAACGGAAGATCCGCAATATGGTTTTCTATTGATTTTCGATAAAATTCAGCTCCAACAATCGGGATGTCGAATGCTATATTTTGTCCGACTAAAATCGGATTATCTGCCAGTACCGCATTAAATTGATCCAATACGGTTTTAAGATCATGACCTTCCGCTAATGCTTTTTCGGTACTTATACCGTGAATTTTTTGAGCATTGAAAGGGATGTCGTATCCTTCGGGTTTAATTATATAGTCATAGTTTTCAATTAAATCACCATTTTCATCATGTAACTGCCAGGCAATTTGAACCATTCTAGGCCAATTGTCTGAATCGGAAACAGGTGCATTTGCATTGGCAGGAAGACCTGTGGTTTCAGTATCAAAAACTAGGAATTTCATAATACAAAGTTAGGGATTTCTTTATGAATGTAACTTTTAAATCTTAAGTTCCTTCAATATTTCATTTCTTAAAAATAACTTTGAAAGATATTGGAATTGAATAAAATAGAGTGAATTTTTACATTAAAAAAATTACAGGGTAAAGAAAGATTGGTTTCCATTTAAACTGAATGAAAATATAACTTAACAGCCTGAAATTTTACATGTATTACATATAAAATATTTATAAGCAAATCATTTATTAGGTCTAATTTTTGATTTTTTATTTTACTAAAACAATAAAAAAACATAGTGTATGGAAAATATTATTGAAAAACTTCAAAAAGAAGTAGGTCTCAGTGAAGATCAAGCGGTGAAATCTTTAAATGTAATAAAAGAATATATGGATAAAGAAGATTTACATGTTGATTGGGAAAAATTCTTTAAAGGGAAATACGAACATTTTAAAGATTCAGTATCTAATTTTTTTAGTAAAATATCCAATAAGGCAGAAGATTGGGGTGATAAAATAGGAGATAAGGTAGAGGATTTAACCACAGATGCGAAACGAAAAATTAGAGATGCATCTAAAAAAGAATAGATTAAGTTTTTAACTTATATAAATTTGTGCAAGAAGCTTATCAATTAAGCTTCTTTTTTTATTTAAAAAAATCATTTTTTGATTTAGAAATTAGTATTTCGGCTATAAAAATAAGAAAGATTTTTAATGAATTAATTTAATTAGGACTGAAATTGAAATCTAGTTTAAAAACCTATTATTTGTTTTAAATTCATGATAAAAAATTACTAATGTTTTTAATATAAAAATAGTTGATAAACCATAAAATATGTATTTTTGTATCTCTTCTATAATAGGATAAAAATGTTAGTATTAAAATTTGGAGGCACCAGCGTAGGAAGTGCAGAACGTATAAAAAATTTAGCTGAATTAACTAAAGGTCAAAAACCGAAGATTGTTGTTTTGTCTGCCATGAGTGGAACAACTAATGCCTTAGTAGAAATATCCCAAGCTCTTTATGAAAAAAATACATCTAAGGCAAAAGAATTAATACAATCTCTAGAAGATAAATACAGAAAGGAAATAAAAGATCTGTACAAGAATGAAACCATTGCCAAGAAAGGGAACGAACTTTTGGATGATTATTTCAATTATATAGCATCATTCTTGGATTTACCTATATTTACTTCCAAAGAAGAAAAAATAATTTTGGCTCAAGGTGAACTTTTGAGTACTCATATGTTCCATTTTTACATGAGTGAAATCGGAGAAAAAACGATATTACTTCCGGCATTGAAGTTTATGAGAATAAACAAAGACGGTGAACCGGATTTTCCTTATATAGAAGAACGTATTAAAGAAGAAATTAAAAAGTATCCTGATATAGATTTTTTTATTACTCAAGGATATATTTGTAAAAATGCTCAAGGAGACATAGACAATTTGCAAAGAGGGGGAAGTGATTATACAGCTTGTATAATTGGTGCCGTAATTGATGCTGAAGAAATACAAATATGGACCGATATCGACGGGATGCATAATAACGATCCTAGATTTGTTAACAAAACTCATCCCATAAATGAATTAAGTTTTGATGAAGCTGCAGAATTAGCCTATTTCGGAGCAAAGATTTTACATCCAACCTGTATTCTACCTGCACAGAAAAGAGGAATACCCGTAGCTTTGAAAAATACAATGCAACCTGAAGCTAAAGGTACTTTAATAGGAAATATTAATACTCCGGAAGGAATTCGTGCCGTAGCAGCAAAGGACGGTATTTACGCCATAACCATAAAAAGTGGTAGAATGCTATTGGCGTATGGATTTCTAAAGACAATTTTTGAAATTTTCGATAAATATAAAACCTCTATAGATATGATTACCACTTCAGAGGTTGCTGTATCATTAACCATTGACAATCCTTCTAATTTAGAATATATATTAAAGGAATTAAGAGAAATAGCCAATGTAGAATATGAAAAAGATCAAACCATTATTGCCATCGTAGGAAATATTGCAAAAAATGAATCAGGTTATGCTGTTAAAATTTTGGAAGCTCTTAAAAATATTCCTCTGCATATGATATCTTATGGAGGAAGTGAGCATAATATATCTGTAGTAATTGACAGCAAAAGTAAAAAAGAAGCATTACAAGCTTTGAATACAACTCTTTTTGGATATTAAAAATATAAGATAATTTAGTTAAATTTAAATAATAAATATATCATTACTCAAATTACCTTTAAGTTAATTACTTAAAGGTATTTTTTATATCGTAATTATGCTGTAAATCTAAATTGTAAATGCAATTTTATCGATGTAATGATTCTAATTGATTTTTGAAAATAGATAACATGTAAGATAATTATATTTTTTCAATATTAGAATCTATAACTACTAATTTTTACTTTAAAATACCTACTAAAAATAAGTGCAAGTAATATAAAATTTACCCTAAAAAAACATTAAATAAACTTGAACAGATGAAATAAAATAAAGGAAATGAATTTTACGGTTACGGTACTGTAAGAAAAATACAATGCTATGAGTATTAATTATTTATATCTGGATAAATTTGTTTATTAGAAAATAAAAAATCAAAGTTGAACTATAATATTGATAAAAAATTTCTAATTTCGCAAAAAAATCTTAGCATGAATTTGGTAATTGTTGAATCGCCCGCAAAGGCCAAAACAATAAAAAAATTTTTAGGAAATGACTTTGAAGTTGAATCTAGTTATGGTCATATAACTGATTTGGCAAAAAAAGACATGGGTATAGATATGAAAACTCTAGAGCCCATATATCAAGTCTCCTCAGATAAAAAAGAAGTCGTTAAAAAACTAAAATCATTAGCAAAAAAAGCAGATACTGTATGGTTGGCTTCCGATGAAGATCGTGAAGGGGAAGCTATTGCTTGGCATTTATTTAATGAATTACAACTTAAATCAGAAAATACTAAAAGAATTGTTTTTCATGAAATAACCAAAAATGCCATACAAAAAGCCATTCAAAACCCCAGAAATATAGATATTAATCTGGTTAATGCACAACAGGCCCGAAGAGTGTTGGACCGATTGGTAGGATTTGAAATGTCACCTATTCTTTGGTCTAAAATAAAAGCCGGATTATCTGCAGGAAGAGTACAATCTGTGGCTGTACGTTTGATCTGTGAAAGAGAAAAGGAAATTGAAAAATTTATTCCGGTTCCTACGTATAAAGTTGAAGCAGATTTTTACAATAAATCTCATAATTTATTAAAAAGTAAATTAAATACTGATTTTCAAGACTATTCTAAGGCATTAGATTTTATACAAAGAGCCCAAGGGAAAAGATTCACAATATCCAATGTTGAGACTCGTCCTAGTAAAAGAAGTCCATCAGCCCCTTTCACTACATCTACTTTACAACAAGAAGCTGCCAAATTAGGATTTTCAGTTAGTAGAACAATGATGTTAGCTCAACAACTCTACGAATCGGGGTACATTACCTACATGAGAACCGATAGCGTCAATTTATCAGAAGAAGCGTTGAATTCTGCAAAAGATGTAATTATTGGACAATATGGAAAAGAATATTTAAACACACGACAATATACCACAAAAAATAAGTCTGCTCAAGAAGCTCACGAAGCAATTCGTCCAACCAATTTATCCGTACAAGAAGCAGGGGCAGATGATTCACAAAAGAAACTATATCATTTAATTTGGAGAAGAACTTTGGCCTCACAAATGGCCGATGCTAAATTAGAAAGAACAATTGTCGATATATCAAATCCGGAATTAAAAGAGAAGTTCGTAACAAAAGGAGAAGTTATTGTCTTTGATGGATTTTTAAAAGTATACCAAATTCAAAAAGAAGAAGATTCAGCCGATGAAGACAATAATGAAGGACTCTTACCTGTCGTAGAAAAAGGAGAAGAAGTACAACTATCTCAAATTATTGGCGAAGAAAAATTCAGTAGGCCGGCAGCTAGATATAATGAAGCCTCTTTAGTAAGGAAATTAGAAGAATTAGGAATCGGGCGTCCTTCCACATATGCTCCTACTATTTCTACAATTCAAAAAAGACAATATGTGGAAATCAGAGATTTAGATCCCAAACAAAGGGAGGTTAAGAAAATTCTTTTAAAAGATGATACTATAAAAGAAGGTGTTGAAATTGAAAATTATGGAGCGGATCGAAGAAAATTAATGCCGACAGATATAGGATTAGTTGTAAATGAATTTTTAACGGAACATTTTCCAACCATATTAGATTATGGCTTCACAGCAAAGGTTGAAGAAGACTTTGACAATATAGCCGGAGGAAATGAAAACTGGAAAGAAATGTTGACCGGTTTTTATGATGATTTTCACCCCCATGTAGAAGAAGTAAAAGAAACGGCAGAAAGAGCTACAGGAGAAAGATTATTAGGTCAAGATCCTATAAGCGGTAAAAATATTTATGCTCGCATAGGCAGATTCGGTCCAATGATTCAAATGGGTGAAACCGAAGATGAAGAAAAGCCAAAATTCGCCGGTTTAATGAAAGGGCAACACATAAATTCAATAACTTTAGAAGAAGCGCTTAAATTATTTGAATTGCCTAAGTATTTAGGAGATTATGAAGATAAAAAAGTTGAAGTAAATACAGGAAGATTTGGTCCTTATGTAAAACATAACAGCAAGTTTTTTTCTTTGAAACCTAAAGAAGGAGATGAAATTTCAACTATTACTTTAGAAAGAGCTATCGAATTAATAGAAGCGAAAAGGGAAGCAGACAGAAATAAATTTATTAAAGCATTTGAATCAGAAGATCCAATTATTGAAATTTTAAATGGAAGATGGGGGCCTTATATTAAACAAGGAAAAGAAAATTATAAAATCCCTAAAGACACGGAAGCCGATAAATTAACTCTCGAAGATGTCAAAAAATTAATCTCGGAATCAGGTAGTAAAACCAAGCCTAAATCCAAAACCAAATCAAAAAAGAAATAAGTGGAAGCATTGCGAGATTTTTTGCATCCGGTAGATGAATCTTTGATATATGCACAACCGGATTCAGTAGGAAGCAAGATACAATTTTACTGGGATAAAAAACTTAAAGAGAATAGTGTTGTAATTATTGGTTGTCCCGATTTAAGAGGTACCGGCCATAAAAAAGAGTTTTCCAATTTAAGGTTGATCCGTGAAGAATTCTATCAATTAGTATGGAATGATTGGAATTTAAAGTTGTATGATTTGGGAGATATAATTCCTGGAAATGAATGGGAGGATACAGATTTTGCTCTCAAAAAAGTATTGGAAGAATTATTGGAAATGAAGGTACAACCCATTATCTTAGGTGGAAATATGGGATTGAATTATACTGCCTATAAAGCACTTTCTATACTAAAAAAGCCTTTAAATTATACCGCAGTTGATACGAAAATTGAAATTGGAAATACAGAAGGAAAGCTAACGGATAAAAATTATCTTTCCAAGATGATAGTTGAAGATTTTAATTTGCTTTTCAATTTTACCAATATAGGATATCAAAGTTACTACGTACCTCAATCAACATTAAAAAAATTTAACACCTTAGATTTTGAAGGCATACGTTTAGGGAATATAACAACAAATATAAAAGATTCAGAGCCTATATTCAGAAGCTCTGATTTTGTAGGGATCAATTTAGACTCTGTAGAGTCTTATGACGGGACTCTCTCAACCGGAAGTACGGTAAACGGATTCACCAATCGTGAAATTTGTGGTTTATCAAGGTATATAGGTTTGTCTAAACAGGTAAAAATAATAGGGATCTATAATTTTTTAGGATATTCATACAATAAAATGAATGAAAAATTAGTTTCTCAAATTTTGTGGTATCTGATAGAAGGTAAAAATCAGCAAGAATATTATGAAAATGATGAATACATAAAATATACTGTCTTACATGAAGATAAAGAGTTGGTCTTTTTAAAAGATAAATATGTCGATAGGTGGTGGTTGGCTATCGATTTTGAGGACAATGAAAATCTTCCTTTCTTAGTTCCTTGCTCATTAAATGATTACAAAGATGCTTTAGAAGGAAATGTTCCCGAGCGATATTGGAAAACTTTCAAAAAGTTTTTATAAACGGCCACAGATAAAATTAACGCTGATTTTAATAGAAGAATAAAAAAATTTTTAAATAAAATAAAAAAATAGTAGTTTTACAATTTTTAAAAGAAACTTTGGTTATAATGAGAAAAGTATTATTACTCTTATTGGCAACGTCAACAATAATTTCTTGTAATTCATCCAAAAAAGGAAGAGCAGGAAAACCGGGATCACAAGGAGAGATTGTAGTTACGCAAAAGAGTCAGCAATGGAATAACAAAAAACCGTATGGTATGGTTCCTATTCCAGGTGGAGCTTTTGTTTTAGGGCAATCTGACATGGATTTCACCGGCACAAACACAAAAGCCCCTTTAACTACTGTTACCGTATCAGCATTTTATATGGATGATACTGAAGTAACCAATGCTGAATATAGAGTATTTGTAAACTATGTTAAAGATTCAATTGTTCGTTCCCTATTAGCAGAAAGAGGAGGAGAAGAAGGAGGTGAAGGAATAGGAAGATATTCTTATTTAAACAAAAAATCAGAAAAAGAACAGACTGCATATCAGCAAATGTTGGAAGAACAGGGGGGGAGAGAAGGATATGACGAATCTAAAAAGTTAGATTGGTCGGTGCCTTTAGAATGGAATACTTCCAGATACCCTGATGTTGCTTATGCAGAAGTATTAGAATCATTATATTACCCGCCGGAAGAAAGATTCAACAATGAAAGAGTTATAGATGCTAGAAAATTAATTTACCAATTCACATGGATTGATCAACTGGAGGCAGTTAAAAATAAAGGTAGAGGTAAAGATTTTCTTAGAAGAGAAGAAATAGCTATTTATCCGGATACGACTGTATGGCTGAGAGATTTTAATTATTCTTTTAATGAGCCTTTATTTGAACAGTATTTTTGGCATAAAGCTTATTCTAAATATCCTGTAGTAGGGGTAACCTGGGATCAAGCAAGAGCTTTTTGTGCTTATAGTACAAAATCCAAAAACGATTATAACCAAAGCCGAAAAAGAAAAATAGATAAAGTATTTCCGTATAGATTACCTTCAGAAGTTGAATGGGAATATGCTGCACGAGGAGGTTTAGAAAATGCTCCTTATCCATGGGGAGGACCTTATCTAATAGATGATAGAGGTTGTTATTTAGCCAATTTTAAACCTAAAAGAGGGGATTACATGGAAAATGAAAATGGTTATTTATACACAGCCCCAGTTAAATCTTTCCGTAAAAACGGGTTTGGATTATATGATATGGCCGGTAATGTTTCTGAATGGACTGTTTCCGCATATAATAATAGTTCTTATATAATATCATCCACCTTAAATCCTTATTTAGGAAATAGAATTGAAGACCCTCGAAAAGTTATAAAAGGAGGATCATGGAAAGACATAGGTTACATGCTTATGGTGAGTGAAAGAGACTGGGAACATAAAGATTCAGCAAGAAGTTTTATCGGTTTTAGACGTGTTCAAACCATACCTGAAGGGTCTAAGGGTAAATATCCGGCTGTTAAAAAACATGCTCCGGTAAGATAATTAGTATTGATAATTAAATAATACATAGATAATAATTTAGAAAATTTAGAAAAATGGCAAATCAAACGAAATCAAAGGATAAAGTGTTAAATATGGTGTACTCTTTAGGTGCAGCAGTAGTTATCATTGGTGCTTTATTTAAAATTAATCACTGGGGATTAGGTCCTATAACCGGTAGTACCATATTAGCAATAGGTTTAATTGTTGAAGCTTTTATATTTGTGGTATTTGCGTTTGATCCACCTCCTGCTGAATATGAATGGGAAAAAGCATATCCGGAATTATTAGACGGTTCATCAGCACAGAGAAAATCAAAATCTCAAATACAGGACTCATCCATACAAGAAGCTGAAATATCTTTGTCAACTAAATTAGACCAAATGCTTTCTCAAGCTAAATTAGATGCAGGATTGTTGGAAAGATTACGAGGTGGTATAGAAAACTTTGGACAAGCAGTTGAAGGAATTAACAAAACCGTAGAAGCTAGTTCTGTAACAGAAAAATATAAAAACCAATTAAGTATAGCTTCCTCTCATTTAGAAAATTTAAATGCTTTATACCAATTGCAATTAGACAATGGTAAAAAATATTCAGAAGCAAATCAAAAATTTGTGGATGATTTATCCAAAGCAGGAGAGTATTCTCATACATTCCAAAAACAATTGGCTGAATTAACAGCAAATCTAAACAACTTAAATAAGGTATATGGTGGTATGCTTAATGCCATGAAAGCTTAATAATTTTAAATTTAAAAATTAAATAAGTAAAAATGGCAGCAGGAAAACAGACACCACGCCAGAAGATGATAAACCTAATGTATTTAGTGTTTATTGCTATGTTGGCAATGAATGTAGACAGAGAGGTTTTACGTTCTTTCGAAGGTATAAATGAATCTTTACAATTATCCACACAATTGACGGATGAAAACAATAAGACCTTTTATGAACAAATCGATGCTAAAAAAGCCGATGGAAATGAAGGGTATGTAGAGATAGCAAAAAAATCAGATGAAGTTAAAAGACAAGCGCAGACAGCTGTAGATGCGATTGAAGAAGTAAAAAATCGTTTAGCGACAGCTGCAGAATATACTCCTCCTTCAGCAGGTGAAGAAACTAATTACAACTCGCTTCAAAATACAGATGTAGTTAATAAAGTGTTCTTTGCAAATGATAACACAGCTACAAAAGATGTGCAAGATATGATTGCAAAGGTTAAAACATTTACCCAATTTATTTTGCAAGGAGCGAATGAGAATGCAAAGAAAAGAATTGATCAATTATTTGATTTTACAGATAAACAAAATAAACCGTGGATTGTTAATCAATTTTATGATCAACCTATGATTTCAGCTCTAACTAACTTAACAAGATTACAATCAAATATTAGAACTGAAGAAGGGAACAGAGTTAGAGATTTATTAGCTAACAAACTGCAAGATGAAATCGAATTGAAAGCCTTTGTTCCAATTGTTTCTGCACCAAAATTTGTTAGAGCAGGAGAGAAATTTAATGTTACAATTGGTTTCGGTGCATACGATAACACATTAAAAGGATCTATAACTTTGAACGGAAGAAATATTCCTTTATCTGAAGGAAAAGCTATAGTTAATATGGTTGCTTCCGGAGTAGGAAAACAACGTTTATCAGGTAATATATCATACCAAACAGCAAATGGTATTAAAACAGAATCGTTCGACGAAACATACGAAGTTGTACAAGATGTTGTTAAGGATTTACCAACCGGAGGAACTGTCGTAGCAGATAAAATGAATGTAGTATATAGAGGTGTAGATAACCCTATGAGTGGATCGGTTACAGGAGTTGATGCATCTACTATCAGTATGATTACTTCAAACGGTAGTCTTTCAAGATCAGGAAAAGGTTGGATATATAAAGCAGGTTCAGGAACAACTACAAACTTTACAATTTCTGGAAAAACTTCTTCTGGAAAAACTGTTTCTACAACTGTTGCATTTAGAATTAAGAATGTACCAAAAGCACAAGGTACCATACGAGGTGCGAATGTAGTAAGTATGCCGCCTAGCTCCGTATCTAATCAAACAGTATCAGCAGCTATACCGGATTTTGAATTCCCTGTTACCTTTAATGTTACCGGATTTAAATTGAAGAGACCGGGAGCTGCAGCAAGACCTTATTCCGGAAATTCGCTAAGACCGGCTGCAGATTATTTAAAAGGATTAAAATCAGGTGATCAAGTATTAATATTTGATATTTCTGCTACAGCATCCGGAATATCTCAACAAAGTATTTCACCTATTCTTATAAATGTTCAATAAAAAAGAAATTAATAATACTATTTTTAACATGAAATCTTTATTACTTAGCTTAACAGTCTTAATAAGTTCAGGAGCATTTGCACAAAATATCTTAAATGCAAAGTCCCCTGTTGAATTAAGAGAAATGAGAGAAGAGAGGTATGATATTGTAAATGGAACAGATACAATTTCTACTGCTCCGACTGTCTTACCCTATGGGTATATTGAAGATAAAGATATTTTATGGTCTAAAGTAGTATGGGAGATTATAGATTTAAATGAAAAATTAAATCAACCTTATTACTATTCTTATGAGGATGTTTCAGCTACTTATGTCTCCCTATACGATGCTCTTTTTAAGGGTATTGATTCAGGAAATATAACTGAAGTTTATGATGATGATAACTTTACATCAAGAATTTCACCCGAAAATCTTCAAAATAAAATCCAAGCAATAAGAGAATCCGAGTGGCTTCAAGATAAAAGAGCTTCCGGGGAAGAAATTACTGCTCAAGATTTGGTTGAAGGAGTAGATCATTTTAAAACGGATACACGTAGCGTGAAATTAATTAAGATTAAAGGAATGTGGTATATAGATAAACGATTAGGTCAAATGAAATATCGTTTGTTGGGAATTGCACCTATGGGACCGGATCCTCAAGTCATGGGGCTTTCAGAAGCTGCTATGCTTGGATATCAAGGAGATGAAGAGTTGATCGACTTATTTTGGATATTTTATCCTGGAGCCCGAGAGGTTTTATCCAGTTGTACAGTGTATAATCCTAAAAACGGTTCATCATCAATTACCTATGATGATGTACTTAACGCAAGACGATTCAGTTCCATTATTTATAAATCACAATCTGAATATGGTGACGGGTTGATATCAAATTATATACCCGGAGATGCAAAATCTCAGCTTGAAGAAAGTAATAGAATTAAAAATGAAATTCTACAGAAAGAAAACAATATGTGGAATTATTAATTAAATGAATTTTAATAAAATACAGTCCTGAATCACACAAATTGATTCAGGACTTTTTTTTTAACTTTACAAATAAAATACGACTACTTCCGATAATATAAAAAAGTATGCTAGATTATCTTATTATAGGTCAAGGATTGGCTGGTTCCTGTTTGGCTCATAAATTATATAAAGAAAACAAATCATTTAAAATAATAGATATAGTTTCCAATTCGGCTTCATTTGTTTCATCGGGAATGTATAATCCCGTGGTATTAAAACGATTTACGCCTGTTTGGAACGCAGAAATTGAAATTGATAAATTACGTAAAGAATTTACAGAATTTGAAGATTTATTACAGGTAAAACTAGTTTATAATTCAAATTTATACAGAATTTTTGCAAATGAGGACGAAGTTAAAACTTGGAAAAAAAAGTCTGTAAGGAATGAAAATTTAAAACCTTTTTTAGATCCTGAAATTTATGATTCGATCAATCCAAATATTATAGCAAAATTTGGAATGGGAAGAGTTTATAAGGCAGGGAAGATATTTGTTAGAGAACTTTTAAGGGAATTTAGAAAATTTTTACTTAATGAAAATAGGATAATTGACGATATATTTGATTTTAATCAATTAACTAATGAGATAAATCATTATGAATATAAAGGAATCAAAGCTAAAAAAGTCGTATTTTGTGATGGTTATGCTTTAAAGTATAACCCTTTTTTTAGCTATCTTCCTATGGAAGGTGTTAAAGGGGAAACCATGGTAATTCATGCCAATGGATTAGGCCTTACTGATATCGTAAAAGCTAAGGTTTTTATTATGCCTATGGAAAAAGACTATTATTATATAGGAGCTACTTATCATTATCGTGAAGTAAATGATGAAATATCTGAAGAAGGACAGAGCGAACTAATTAATAATTTGAATAAATTTTTAACTAATGATTATAAAATTATTAAAAAATTTGCAGGAATACGACCTACAGTTGTTGATCGTCGACCTTTGTTAGGAGAGCATTCTGAACATAAAAATATGTTTATATTTAATGGTTTGGGCAGTAGGGGAGTTATGTTAGCCCCTATTATGGCAGAAGAGTTATTTGATTATATGGAAAATGGAAAAGAATTAATGTCAGAAGTAAATATTAATAGATTTAGTTTATAAAATGGAAAATTCAAATATTATTGTAATAGGTATTATTATAATTACCAGTGTACTTAGTTTCAAAGGGTTTAAAGATCAGAATTTTTTTAACCGTTATAAGTTTAATATTGATGCTATTTTAAAAGGAAAACAATGGGAAAGGATGATTACTTCAGCATTTTTACACGGAGATATTGCTCATTTGTTTTTCAATATGTATACCTTTTATTTTTTTTCAGTCTTTTTACTAAATTATGGAAATCTGTTTTTTCTTATAACATACTTTGGATCCATTATTAGCGGTAATTTATTGGCATTATGGATGCATAAAAATAATCCACAATATAGTGCAATAGGAGCTTCAGGCGGTGTATCCGGGATCTTATTTGCTACAATTATTATAAATTCAGAAATTTCAATAGGAATTTTTCCTTTACCATTTTCTATTCCGGGATGGATTTTTGGTGTTGTTTATTTAACCTATTCTTTATATGGGATGAAGACTCAATTGGGTAATATTGGACATGATGCTCATTTAGGAGGAGCTCTTTTTGGTATTCTTTGCGGACTCTTATTTGTTAGTGAATATCCCTATTATCCTTTTACTAATTTTAGACCCATTTATTTATTATTAATGCTAATTCCTATCGCATATTTAATTTACTTAATTGTTAATAAACGCAAAGAATAAGCACTTTTAATCAACTATAATTTATAAATGATTTTTATTTTAAGTAATAGTGATTGTATTATAATTAAAATTTAAGATATAACTTAATTGGTTAAAAATGATCATACAAACAATTACTTATTTACTTTAAAATCTTATATCCTATTTTACAGCTTAAACATTGTTTTTTTAAACATTTATTTTTATATAAATATAGAAATGCTTGAGAGTCTAAAGCAGAATTAATTTTAATACCTAATTGATTATAACTTTTTATAATCGCATTATTTTCAGCTTTAATTTCAGAAAGTATTTCAAAATTTTCTTCTTCCATAGGTTTTCCGATACTTAAAGAATAAGCATATTTTATGGGAAGAAATGCATTTAGAATTAGCAAATCTTTTTGTGAATTAGATAATTTTTTTTCAAAGGTTGATGATGTTTTTTTATCAAAAACATAATGATCATTCCAATAGCCGGATGCTTTGACATCATCTAATAGCCGATAATACTGATTTACAGATTTGATACCTATGATATAAGAAAATAAATTTTGATAAGTAGAGATAATGTTTGCAAGTTGGGATAATCTAATGGTAGGAAAATTTGAAGGCCTTAATCTCAAATATTTTACGTCAGTAATTTTTTCCGGTAGGTTAAATTTTGATTGCAAGAATTTAAATTCTTTATATAAATCTTGAGGATACTTATCAACGCTATTTTCCAGTTTATGAGTTGTTCCAAATAATAAAGATTCGGTTTGAAATAGATTTTTAGAAATTTTTCTAATAATCCCATAATCTAAATATAAAAATATATATTCAAATGCATAAGCATTTATTTTGAGACCTAATGTGTACCCTAAAACAGTAGTTAGGGTGGCTTCCCAATCATTCTTTTTTCTTTTCAAAATTTCATAGATACGTTCACATTTATTTTTTAATTTGTCCAAGTATAAATTTTCTGAGAAAGAAAAAATATCACAAATTAATGAGTTGTCAATTAAATTTTCGCAAGGGATAAATTTGAATGTTTGATGATCCAAAAATTCATAATTATTATAAATCTCATTGGAAATATAGGATTTCAATTCAAGAACAGGAAAAGATAAATTTCGGATTCTATCGTTATTATCATCAATTTCGTATACAACGTGAAGAATTATATTTTTGTAATAATTATTGAGATCATGTTTATGCTTAAACCAATCCGATGATTTTACATGAATTTCAACATTACCGTTCCATTCAATATCATCTATTTTTAGCTTAGCAAAAATAAAATCCGGGCCTTCATTCGTATTATAAGTTCCCGCTTGAATTATTTCAACTTTTTTGCCATCATTAGTATATAGATCTAAAGTGTTAAATTTTTTAAATTGCCAAATATAATGCAGTAACTTTTCTTTCATAATTTAGTCTTATTCAGGTAATTAATAAGATAAATTTAATAAAAATAAAAAAAGTTTTAGTTAATTACTAAAACTTTTTCTACAATGAATTGATATTTTTATCTTTTATCTATATCGATATAATCTCTTTTAGGACTACCGATATATATTTGTCTTGGTCTGTTAATAGGCTCATTATTCATTCTCATTTCTTTCCATTGAGCAATCCACCCGGGCAATCTTCCTAAAGCAAACATAATTGTAAACATTTCTGTAGGAATGCCTAGAGCTCTGTAGATAATTCCGGAATAAAAATCGACATTAGGATAAAGCTTTTTCTCAATAAAATAAGGATCATTTAAAGCTACCTCTTCTAATTTCTTAGCAATTTCAAGGGTTTCATCTTCAACACCTAATCTATTGAATACATCGTCTGCCACCTTTTTTATAACCTTAGCTCTAGGGTCAAAATTTCTATATACCCGATGTCCAAATCCCATAAGACGAAAACTATCATCTTTTGATTTTGCTTTATCAATCCATTTTTGAAGATCACCTCCGTCATTTTTAATCATTTCGAGCATTTCGATTACTGCTTGATTAGCTCCTCCGTGTAAAGGTCCCCAAAGGGCTGAAACTCCTGCAGATATAGAAGCAAATAGTCCGGTCTGAGCTGAACCTACCATTCGGACAGTCGACGCAGAACAATTTTGTTCATGATCAGCATGAAGTATAAGCAATTTGTTGATGGCATCAACAACTACTTCATCAATTTCTAGATCCTCAGTTGGCATTCTGAACATCATTTGATAAAAGTTGTGAGGATAATCCAGCCTGTTATTAGAATAATTCAAAGGTAAACCCAATTTTAATCGGTATGTCCAAGCGCATAATACAGGAAATTTACCCAATAATAAGGTATATGCGTTATATAGATCTCTTTCAGATTTAACATTAACAGCATGAGGATTGAAAGCAGTTAAGGAACTGGTAAGGGTAGACAAAACACCCATTGGATGAGCAGAACGAGGAAATGCTTTTAAAATTTGTTTCATTTCTTCACTTACCAAACTATTCTTTTTTATATCTGCCTCAAATCTGTTTAATTGTTCCAGAGTAGGTAGTTCACCTTCTAACAATAAATACATAACCTCGGTGAAGGTTGATTTTTTAGCAATTTGTTCAATGGGATATCCTCGATAATATAATTGACCTAAATCTCCATCAAGATATGTAATTTTACTCTTTGTAGAACCTGTATTCTTGAAGCCGACATCTAAAGTAATTAGTCCGGTTTCATCTCGTAATTTGGATATATTTATGCCTCTGTCGCCAATAACACTCTCAACAATGGGATATTCATATTCTTTGCCTTCATAGGATAATTTTACTGTGTCTGACATATTATGTTCTTTCTTATTTTATTAGTTGTTTTATGCTTTGAATATATGAAATTAAAATTAGTAGAAAAAAAATTATAAAAGAAATATTGAAAAAAAACATTCAAAAACAGTAAATTAGAAGAAAAAGTTAAAATAAATATCGAGTATTTTTATAATTTTTTGGATGTATGGATAAGTGTACTTATCAAATAGGGGGGAAATCACAAAAAATTCTTATTCTTTCCATATAAGTTAATAATTTTTAATGGATATAATGCAGTCGAGAATTTATGCAATAAAAAAACGGAAAGAGTTAACTAATCTTTCCGTTTATCTTTATTTATAAAATAAATTATCTTTTAACTTTAAAAGCTTTGAATTGAGGATAAACAGCAACTTCTCCTAAGTTTTCTTCAATTCTTAATAATTGATTGTATTTAGCCATACGATCTGATCTAGAAGCAGAACCTGTTTTAATTTGACCACAGTTCAATGCAACGGCAAGATCTGCAATCGTATTATCTTCTGTTTCACCGGAACGGTGAGACATTACTGCAGTATATCCGGCATTTTGAGCCATTTGTACAGCATCAATAGTTTCAGTAAGAGTTCCGATTTGATTAACTTTAATTAAGATTGAGTTACCCACTCCTTGTTTAATACCGTCTTCCAGTCTTTTAACATTGGTAACAAATAAATCATCACCTACTAATTGAACTCTTTTACCGATTTTATCAGTAAGTATTTTCCAACCTTCCCAATCGTTTTGATCCATACCGTCTTCAATAGAAATAATTGGATATTTTTCAGTTAATTCAGCTAAATAAGAAGCCTGTTCTTCACTGGTTCTTACTTTTCCTCCTTGACCTTCAAAAATAGAATAATCATATTTATTGTCTTTGAAGAATTCAGATGAAGCACAATCTAGAGCTAGCATAACATCTTGCCCCGGAGTGTATCCTGCTTTTTTGGTAGCATCTAAAATGGTATCTAAAGCATCTTCAATATTTTTAAAGTTAGGAGCAAAACCACCTTCATCACCTACAGCAGTACTTAAACCTCTGTCATGTAAAACTTTTTTAAGAGAGTGGAAAATTTCAGTTCCCATACGAATAGCAGTAGAATAACAATCTGCAGCAACCGGCATAATCATAAATTCCTGAAACGCAATAGGAGCATCGGAATGAGCACCTGCGTTGATAATATTCATCATTGGAACAGGTAGAACTTTACCGTTTACACCTCCAACGTATCGATATAATGGTAATCCTAATTCTTTAGCAGCAGCTTGAGCAACAGCTAAAGATACGCCTAAAATAGCATTAGCACCTAATTTACCTTTATTAGGTGTACCATCCAGGTCAATCATTGTTTTATCTATTAAAGCTTGTTCAAAGACATCAACTCCAACTAATTCAGGTGCAATAACATCATTTACATTTTCAACAGCTTTTAAAACTCCTTTACCTAAATATTCTTTTCCTCCATCTCTTAATTCAACAGCTTCATATTCACCGGTTGATGCTCCAGATGGAACAGCTGCTCTACCCAAAGTACCGTATTCGGTGATTACATCAACTTCAACTGTTGGATTTCCTCTGGAATCCAAGATTTGTCTTGCATGAATTTGTGCTATTAGACTCATAATATTATAAAATTTGTTTGTTAAAATTTTATACAAAAATACTCATTTATTAATATATAGAGGATATGAAAAGTTTATTTTTTATTGTATTGTTGATGCTATAAAATATAAAATTATTTATGGAGAAATAAATTTTAAACAGACCGGCATATCAATTTTTATATTTTGATTGGTGTCTTGTAAAAATCCTGTAATTTGATCAATGGAAAATATTTGAATGGTATCACTATCTTGATTAGCTACTATCAAAAATTTACCATTAGGAGATATAACGAAATTTCTGGGATTGATATTAGTTCTTTCATAATCAATGGGAGTTAATTTACCTGTATTCTGATCGATACTGAAAATTGATATTCCATCCTTTTTTAATCTGTTGGAAGAATATAAAAACTTGCCATTAGGATGTATATGAATATCTGCACTTCCTTCGGCCTTGTATTCATCGGAAACAGTCGTCTGAATTTCTTCTAAATTTCCATCCTCATATTTAAAAACAACTACAGTTCCACCCAATTCATTAATTAGATAAGCAAATTTTTTATTTTGATGAAATACGAGGTGTCGAGGACCTGAACCGGGTGCAACATTTATATAAGCCGGATCAAAAAACGTAAGAAAATTCTTTTCAGTAGAATAATTTACATTGAACTTATAAATTCTATCACTTCCTAAATCCGTAGCAAAAAGATATTTATAATCGGGAGAGAACACCACGCAATGAAGATGCGATTGATTTTGCCGCACATCGTGTACGCTGCTCCCCGAAAAATTAACCTGTTGAATCATGGGACTTAAACTTCCGTCAGGTTCAGTTTTAAAAACAGAAATACTTCCTCCTATATAATTAGCCGTAACTATGTATTTATCTTGATATTCAATAGTAATATAACAAGGTGCAGCGCCATAGGCTGCCTGTGAGTTTTGAAAGGAAATTTTTCCGGAAGCTTTATCAAATAAAAAGGAATTTACTATGGAACTTTCTTTATCATCATTTTCACTAACTGAATATATATGATTTTTTTTATGGTTTATAACCAAATAGGATGGATTATTAACTGAAACATTATCAATAAATGTAGTACTTCCGGTTTCTGAATCAAAATCATATATATAGATACCGTTGCTTTCTCCATCAGTATAAGTACCTATAACTAAATAAAATTTCATTTTGTTTTTTAGTATTAAAATAATTATTTAAAATTATTAAAAAATATTTATATAAAATTATTTTTATTTTTAAAATTTTGAAATATAAATAAAGTATAAATGCTTTATAATATATATAATATCCTGTTTCATATAATGAATATTTATTTCTGTTTTTTTTAGTTAAGTACAATATTTGATATACCATTAAAAAACATATATTTTATAGCTTCTTTTTTTTGGGTTTTTTCGAAATTAAGACATAAAAATTTTGTTTTTATATATTATAACTTAACTACTCTACAACAATTACTTACTACTATATAATTTTTGGCAAAGAAATCTAAATAAGTGCTATTTAAACTATAAATAATTAAACTATAAATAAATAGAATTTATTTAATGAACAAAAAGGGAAAACAAAGAATTTAAAAATTTCATTTATTACTTTACTTAGTTAATAATATAAAATAGTAATGTGATAAATGAATCATATAATAAAATAATAAATAAAGTTATCAATTTATAAATAAAATAATTTAAACAATAAGACATGGGAATTTTACAAAATAAAACAGCATTAGTTACAGGTTCAAGTTCAGGTATTGGAAAGTCGATTGCGGAAAAATTTGCGCATGAAGGCGCTAATGTTATTATAACTTACCATTCGGGAAAGGAAAGAGCAGAAAATTTGGTGCAAGAATTATCAGGATTGAACGTAAAAGTTAAAGCATATCAGGTGAATGTTTCAGACTATAATGAAACTCAAAGTTTTTTTAATTTGGTTAATCAAGATTTTACCGATATAGACATTTTAGTTAACAATGCGGGAATAAATGGTAAAAATACATATGTGGAGGATATGAACTTGGAAGATTGGGATAGAACTATAAAAACCAATTTATATGGACCGTTCTATTGTATTAAAGAATTTTTAAAACTTAAGAAAAAAAACAATTCATATAAAGGATCAAGAATTATTAATGTGACTTCTATACATGAATATATTTGCAGACCGGGAGATGCTGATTATAATACAGCTAAAGCCGGAATGAGGAATTTGGCCAGAACTTTGGCTATTGAATTGGCATCAAGAGAATTAACGGTTAATAATATTGCTCCGGGAATGATACTTACTCCTATCAACAAACAATTTACGGATGAAGCGAAGTTATTAAAAGAAAAAGAAGATATTATTCCTATGAAAAGAGGCGGTACACCGGAAGAAGTTGCTAATGTAGCCTTATTTTTAGCTTCCGATGCAAGTTCTTACGTTACGGGTTCAACTTATACAGTAGATGGAGCATTGTCAATTTTAGGGCAAAATGCCTAAGTGATTTTACAATATATCTTTAAAATATGAATATTACAGACTTTTTAATAGCCTGTATTCCTATTTTATCTTGGGGTTTTGTTCCCGTTATAGCTACCCTTATAGGTGGAAAGGTTATAGAACAATCATTTGGTATTGCAATAGGGAGTTTTATATTTGCTTGCATTATATATGCCATTAAACATCCTGCTTTAAATCTTCATATTATAGGAATTGGAATCGTATCCGGATTATTTTGGACAATCGGATCGGTAGGTCAATTTATGGGATTGAAATATTTGGGAGTTTCAAAGTCAATGCCCATATCCAATGGAACTCAGATCATTGGTACTTCTATTTTAGGCGTATTTTTAGGAGATTGGTCTACTCTTAATTCAAAAATATTTGGTTTTAGTGCTTTAGCGTTAATTATTTTAGGAATTATTTTTACTTCATATAAGGAAGTAATCGAAAATGATGATGCTAAAAAAATAAATTGGAGTAAAGGAATTTCAGTTAATTTATTATCTTCCTTAGGTTTTACATTGTATGTTGGTATTTTAAAATACTATAATATTGATAGTTGGTCGAGTCTTTTACCTCAATCTATAGGCCAACTACTTGGTATTAATATTATAGCATTTTTATATTTCAAAGTAAATCCCTATAATCTTAATTCTTTGAAAAATAGTGTTGTAGGGGTGGTGTGGGCTATAGGTAATTTAGCTATATTGATTTCTCAAATGAAATTAGGATTATCAGTAGCCTATCCGGTTGGTCAAGCATCCATTATTGTCTCAGTAATTGCAGGAGTTTATTTTAATGAAGAAAGAAAAACCAAAAAAGAGTGGATATCATCTATAATTGGTATGACTGTGATCGTGGTAGGATTATTTTTTATTTATTTGTCCGGCGTATTCGATAAATCCTAAGTTAGGAATTGATATATTAATCTTTTTTGAGGCTTTTAAGAATCAATTACTCAATTCTCTATTATTGTAATTGAATTTTAAATGTATTAATTTCTCAAATATAAACCAATGGTAATTATATTTATACCCTATATAAAATATAATTTAATAATATATAAGTTTTAATTAGATAGAAATTACAATCATATATTTTCATTTAAACCTAAGGATAATTTGCTGAAATTGATTTCATTCTCATCTCCTGTATTTTTACCTAAAACATCAGATAGCTTTACAGCATTTAAATAATCATCAGAAGGTTTTTCTTTTACATGAGTTAATTTAATTACCATATTAAGAGGCTTAACACCCACGTCATTAGATAAGTATGTTCCGATGCCATAAGTGTCATGGATTCTGTCTTTGACATGTTCTTTTATTTTTTTAACCTCATTTAAATTTAATGAATCACTAAATACTATAGTTTTTGAAGAAGGATCGATTCTATTTTTCTTATAAAAATCGATAGTTTTTTCTGTAAACTCTAATGGATCTCCACTGTCACAACGCACTCCGTCAAATAATTTTGCCAGTTTTAAATTAAAAGATTTAAAAAATGATTGTGATGTATACGTATCTGTTAAGGTAATACCCAGACTTCCCTGGAAAACATCCACCCAAGCTTCTAGAGCTTTAATGTTAGCTGAGCGATAACCGAATAAAGCTCCATGGTACATAAACCATTCATGAGGCATAGTGCCTATTGGAGTTGTATTATATTTCATGGCAAGATATACATTGCTGGTCCCTTTAAAATATTTATCGGAATTTTCCTTTAATACTCCTACAACTTTATCTTGAACGTCGAATGAATATCTTCTACGAGTACCAAATTCAGAATAATCGGCTTTTAAATTTTTAAGTCCAATCGCTTTTTCTTTAGCTTTAATTTCAATATCTTTTGGCTTTGTGCCGATCATTTCAAAATACAATTCCGATATCATAGCCATAAGCGGAACTTCCCATAAGACAGTTCTATACCAATATCCTTCAACATACAAGTTTAATTTACCGCCTTCTTGGGAAATATGAACTTCATCAGGATTGTATCTGTACCCTTCTAAAAAATCTACAAAAAACGGATCTAAAAAATAGCATCTTTTTAAAATAAAATTTTTTTCATCATTAGTTAATTTCAAACTAATCATTTTATTTATTTCTTCTTTCAGTCTTTCTGCAAAACCTTTTGGAAAATCATCTTTTCCTCGATTTATAAAGTCATATCTAACATATGCCCAAGGATATAATTTTTGAATGGCATGCATTACTGAAAATTTATATAAATCGTTGTCTGTAAAATGCTTAATTATCATAATTAAAATATGTTTTCTAAAAAGGTATTTGTCAAAGTTACAATTTTTATGATTAAAACTATTATTAATAAGCCATTTAATTAATAAAACCTTTTGTTTTTATCGAATATAAGATAAAAATAAAAAGATTATATTTATCGGATCAAAAACAATATAGGGTTAAAATGAAAGCATTAATAGTAGTTGATATTCAAAACGATTTTCTTCAAGGAGGAAGCTTAGCCGTACAAGGGGGTAATGAAATAATTCCCATTATTAATTTCATTCAGGAAAAATTTGATTTGGTCGTTGCTACTCAAGATTGGCATCCCAAAGGACATAAAAGTTTTGCTTCGCAACATAGTAATAAAAGCGTGTATGACAAAATTGATTTAAATGGTATAGAGCAGGTTCTATGGCCGGATCATTGCGTTCAAGGCACTTTTGGAGCCGAAATATCTTCGGAACTGAATCAAAATAAAATAGAAGCGATCTTTAGAAAAGGAATGAATACTACTATTGACAGTTATAGTGGTTTTTATGATAATGGAAAATTAAAATGTACAGGTTTAGGAGATTTTTTAAAGGGGAGAGGGGTGAAAGAAATTTTTGTCTGTGGATTAGCGGCTGATTATTGTGTATACTTTACAGCCAAAGATGCTCTGGAATTAGGATTTACATCCACTATTATTGAAAATGCTACAAAAGCTATTGATGTATCAAATTTTGAAAATATTAAAAGAAATTTTATACAAAGTGGAGGTAATATTATAGAAAAAATATAACAATAATATTTTTAGAGTTATTTTTAAATTAAATACTAGTATAAGTATATATACTATTGATTTTATTGTTTTATTTAATCATAATAAAAAACCCCGTTATAGAACGGGGTTAAAACTAACTACTATGAAAATTCACTGCCTTATGAACATTTATAGTAAGACAAATTCCATGCCATAAAATTTCAACTAGTTAAATTATTATAAATTATATGTTTTTATATGACTTTTAAGATAATTTTTAGTGAATACATTATTTTTCTTTTTAAAAATAAATATGAATTAACGTTTTTTGATCTAATATGTTATAAAATTTTCCATTTTAAATTATTTCAACAAATATTTATTTAAAAGAATAATATGAAGCATATATTGGAAAAATAGTAATATTCTGTATTTAATTTATTAATAAAGTTGTTCTCAAATTAAAAAGAACGGGATTTAAAAAAACTTATCTTAAATCAAACTTATTATTCAAATGTATTTTTTTAGCTGATTAATTTGATAATGAATTTAGTTAAAAATAATTTTTCTGGTAATAAAAAAGCCCCGTAATACGGGGCTTAAAACTAACTACTATGAAAATTCACTGCCTTATGAACATTTATATTAAGACAAATTTCATGCCATAATATATGTGTTTTGTTTATTTAATTGTAATAATTTATTGATAATAAATTTGTAATTGAAATAATATAGTTTAAATAAAGTACTAAATAAAGAAAGTCCCACTAATGATAGTGGGACTTAAAACTAACTACTATGAAAATTCACTGCCTTATGAACATTTATATAAAAACAAAATTCATGCCATAATATTTGTGTTTAATTTATTTAATTGTAATAATCTATTGATAATAAATTTGTAATTGAAATAATATTGTTTGAATAAAGTGCTAAATATAGAAAGTCCCACAAATGATAGTGGGACTTAAAACTAACTACTATGAAAATTCACTGCCTTATGAACAATTGTTTAAAGGCAAATTCTATGCCATAATAGTTATATTTAATTTATTTATATATTATAAATATGGTAAAATTTTATACGTTATGAAATAATATATCTTATTGATTACTTTAAATAAAAAAAGTCTCACTACTTAAAGTGAGACTTAAAACTAACTACTATGAAAATTCACTGCCTTATGAATAATTATTTAAAAACAAATTTCATGCCATAATATAAAATCATATAGTAGTAATATATTATAATTTTACTAATATTATTATATAATTAAAATAATATATTGATAAAATGTATTAAATAAAAAAAAGTCCCGCAAATGAATGCGGGACTTAAAACTAACTACTATGAAAATTCACTGCCTTATGAACAATTATTTTAAAACAAAATTCATGCCATAATTTCATGAAATTATTATTTGTATATAATATTTATTTTAGAATAATTTAATGGTATAAAATGTTTGGCATGATATAATTATATAAGATAAAATTTTGATTAAGATAATAAAAAAGCCCTATTAATAATAACAGGGCTTAAAACTAACTACTACGAAAATTCACTGCCTTATGAACATTTATAGTAAAACAATATTTGTGCCATTGAGTTGTGCAAGTAATTTATAAATTTTAAAATTTAATGTTTACTACTATGAAAATAGTAATAATTATATCATAAGGTGTTTTGTAAAATAAATACTATCAATATTTTAAATATATAAATAAAAAAACCCCATAATTAATGGGGTTTAAAACTAACTACTACGAAAATTCACTGCCTTATGAACATTTATAATAAAACAATATTTGTGCCATTTAGTTGCGCAAGTAAATTAAATATTTTAAATATAAGGTTTAAAATATCCTTAAAAAATTATAATTGAATGATGAGTATTGTTAAAATATAGAATTAATGTTTTGTATTAAATAAAAAAAGTCCTATTAAAATTAAAGGGCTTAAAACTAACTACAACAAAAATTCACTGTCTTATGAACATTGGACTTGCGCACTCAATAGTGCAGGTAAAGCCTATTGATTTAAAAATTGAAGCAAAAGCCTGCCAAAAACTTCTCCAAACACTAAAGAAACAGTACCTAAACGCATTGATGCAGGACTTGGGCAACTGAATATTGGCTATTTTGGACAACGAGTTAAATCTACTTGCCAATTACTTGAGCCGTATACCCATTTGGATATTGCTGCCAGTTTATTAAAATAGCACTATAAACCCACTAAAAACTGATTAATATCTAATGGTCGTTATCATCGAGCAGCCGAGGGTAAGGCCGTAGTATATTATCAACAGCAAGTAAAAATCCATCCGGATCGTCTTTTATATCTAGATATTAATACTATTTCCCAGAAATTATAGTCAGGAGAATAGATATTGCCTTCATTTTGCTTATACGTAACTTGATTTATTTTGTAAACAATAAAAATTGAAAAAGTAACTTATTTCAGCTGTTCACTAAAAGAGGGTTTGAAGCGAATACTAATTAAGTAATGTTACTAATTCTTGTTTTCCATAAGATAAATATGGATATACCTAGTAATGGAATACATATTAAATTAACTAGTTGCCAGCCATATAGGTACATTAAAGCGCCGGCTGAAAATGAAGCAACAATATTACCTGTATATACAAACAATGAGTTTAATCCTTGAGCTTTTGTTTTCATGGCTGGACTGTATGTTTTGGTCAATAGAAGTGTTCCGCCATTGAACATAAAATTCCATCCTATACCGGATAATCCGAGTTCAATCATATAAATTTCAAGAGTTTGGTTAGGTAATAAAGTTAATAAGCAACCTAATGCACTACTTAAAACTCCGATGGTAACTAGCCCCTTAAGCCCAATGATTTTCACTAAGCTAGGATTAAAAAAGGACGGCAAATACATCATAATAAAATGTACCTGCAAGACAATGGATGAAGTCGTTAAAGCAAAGCAAGATTTATGCAATGATAATGGTGCGGCATTCATGGTTAGAGTCATTACAGCAAAAGCAATAGTACAAATAATACTAATCTGAATAAAATTCGAGCTTAATAAGTTATGAATGTGATCTGGTGTTTTAACTATCTCTGAAGTAGGGTTAACCGTACGTCCTAAATCACTGGAAAGGAATAACTGTGATAAGGCTAAACAAACACAAACAGCAATGATAGCTACAAAAGAACCAGCATAGGGTACCGGTGAAAATAACTCGGAAAAGTGACTACTGAGAAAAGGACCGGCAATACCACCTATTACTCCGGCCCCCATTACAACAGATATCGCAGAAGCATGCTCCTTCGGGTTTTTAGCAGCATCGATTGCAGCAAACCGATAATATTGACCAAAAGCACTAAAAATACCTAATAACAAAGCTCCTAAGACGAGTACATAAAAATGATTCAACAACAAAGCTATACAGCATATTATTCCACCTAAGATTCCTACACCGGCTTTAAACATAAAACCACCTTTACGACCGAGTATTCCCATCAACCATGAAGCAGGATATATCATCAATAAAGTACCAATAACTGTAGCAGTTACTGGAAGTGTGCTAAGTGAAGGATTCGGTGATAAATATGAACCGGAAAGGCTTGAGACGGTTGTTAGCATCGAAACAACAGTTGTAGTTAATGCCTGACCCACAGCCAACACAATAATATCTTTCGATGGTAGATGCATAATATTTACTCCTTTTATATAAAATTGATTTAATAAATTGATTATTTTTATTCAATTATGTATATTATTTAAAGCTTCATTTATTAACTCTTCAGTTGGTATAACTCCCGGCTCAACCATACATAATGGCTGTTGTGAACCAACTAACCAATCAAATAAAAATATGATTCACCTGACTTAAGCTGAACAGGAACAACATTATTACCTATATTAAACTCTGCATAGATTTCATAAATAATATCTTTGGATTGAAGACAATCCAACAAAATATGTTGAGACACTAGGCCTTAATATAAATAGTTGGTTTATCTTTTAATCTCGTTTTTCATGTACTGTTAATCTTAATGTTTTTCTACCTGATAAGTTAATAATGCCGGAACTTTCATTATTTGAATCCATTATATGTAAGGCAATATATTTATGAATTGATTTCCAAGCTACATTTTGTATAAAAGAAATAGCATCTTCTAGAACCTCTCATTTTCGAACTGTGCCGACCATTCGATTTGGTGGCGATTAATTATTAAACTATTAATTTAGAGACTCTAATTAATTGATTACAAGATAAAAAACTAACCATTGTATCACTGATGTTTGCAAATTAATCTCGTGAGGTAATTGATATCTAAAGGTTGGCGATGGATCAAATAGCTTATCCCAATTAACCTTTAGTAGAATTATATCAAACTTTGCTGCAACATTTCATTAATTACATTGGAAAGTACTTTCTTTTCACCAGCAATAACAGAATGACTATTTCCTCCCACAACACTGGAATATGGTACAAATTTGATAATGTTTTGGTTAGATATATTAGACAAAATTTATGCCATTATACCATTATAAATACTTAATATAATATAAATTCGGGTGAGTTTAAATTGTAAAAGGCAACTATTAATTGTCATTCTATATAAATCAGTATAATATATTTATTATGTTTCTATGATTCAATATACTATTTCTGAATATAATTTTTATTTAAGTTTTTAATTAAATAATTATATTAAGAGTAACAATTAAAATATTAAATAAACACACTTTAAATATTCTTGTATTATTAGCAATTTCTATGGTGATTGATAAATTATTAAATAATTTAAAATTTAGGTTAATAAATTTAATTGTAAGATTATTTTAAAATAAAAATTATTTATTATCCCAATTTTTATAAGGATTTTTCATAAGCATTGAATTGTAATATCTGGGATCGTCTGTGACTTCTTTTCCTAACCAATCCGGTTTCTCAATAGTTTCATTTTCATCATCTAATTCAATTTCTGCAAGGATTAGTCCTTCATTCTCCCCGTAAAATTCATCTACTTCAATTATTTTGTTTCCAAAGGGAACAATATATCTTTTTTTATCTATAATACCTACTTCACATAATTGTATAAGTTCATTAGCTTCTTCTTTTGTGATTTCCTTTTCCCATTCAAATCTGCTTATACTATTTTTTTTATTTGAACCTTTAATGGTTAAAAAACCTTGATTGTCTTGGATTCTAACACGTACAGTTCTTTCAGGTATTGAAGATAGATATCCTTGTTTAATTTGTAAACTTTTTATAGCCTTCGATTTAAATTCTCCTGTAATTAAATATTTCCTTTCAATTTCTTGTCCCATAGGATGTAATAAACAATTTAATTGAATATATCATTTGTAAATTATAAAAAAATACAAATTTTTGAAGTTAATTTTTATTCTTTTTAGCTTTCCAAAGTTGATCTAAATATTTATATCTGTCGGAAACATATTGAGAATACATTTTAGAAATAATATATCCCTCTTTTCCATCTAAAAAACCAAATTGAATAATATAATGATGGAGAAAACGATATATAGGTTTAATATGGTGATGTAGAAAATTTGATTTTTTACCCTTTTCAAATAATTCTTTTGCCTTTAGTCGAGAATATTTATCTAACTTATCTAAATATTTTTTTTCAGAATTAAAAGAATAATGGTCCAATCTGTTTTTTAAATATCCCGGTTCGGTTTTACATTCTATTTCTTCATGAACAAGTTTACTGCTTTTATATAGGGATTTATCTTTTTTAAATAAACGTATTACTTTATCATTCTTCCATCCGCTATGTTTCAGGAGTTTGTCTTTAAAGTAAAAATTTCTTTTTATCCAATAGGCGTCTTTAGGGTTAGGGGAATTTACAGTATTTAAAATTTCATTAATTAAAGGAGTGGGGATATGTTCGTCTAAATCAAAAAAGACAATCCATTCATGTGTTGCGCGTTCAATGGCAAAATTCTTTTGATTAGTGAAATTATCAAATACTCTTTCAATGAAAATTACATTAGGATATTTTTTGAAAAGTTCCTTAGTTTTATCTGTGCTAAATGAATCCACTACAATTATCTCATCGGCAAAAGAAATATCTTTCATAAAACGATCTACATTATCTTCTTCATTATAGGTAATACATAAAGCGGTAATTTTTGGTTTTTTGCATTCAATATCTTGAGGTAAATCAGAATTCGTTTTATCTATACTTAAAATATTTTGTAAATAATGATCAATTTTACTAAGTAACATTTTCGGTTTCATTAGTTTATAAAATGGTTCAGGCTTACGTAAGATTTCTTTAAGAGGATATTCCGTATAAATTTCAGGATATATATCCATAAGATGAAAACTTTTATGAATAAGTAAATTTTCATAGCATCCCCAATCTTTTCTGAACTTGTGCGGGGAAAAAATTGAAAATGTGGGCTTTTGTATAGCCTTTGCAATATTAACAGCTCCTCCCTCATTGGCTATCAGTGCATTGCAATTAGATAGTATGGAAGCAAATTCTCGAATATTATTTCCAAGAATGGAAGTAAATATTTTTTCTTTATGTACAATTTCTTTTAAAAGATCATCCGCTTCTTTTTGTTGCTTAGGAATATAATTGAATAAAATATCTATATCATAATGTTTTAATAAGTAATTGATTAACTCCGCCATATACGATAGAGGCCAAGATTTTTTTAAACTGCTTCCCAATATACCAACCATTAGGACCGGTTTAGTAAAACTGACTCCGGAGCTGATCATTAATTTTTTAGCATTATTAATTTCTTGCTCGGTTAAAAATATTTCAGTTTGAAAATCAATTTTAGTAATATTATTTATAAAAGGAGAAAGTAAAAGGCATCTATTTTCAATGGAAGTACAATGGATAAATTTTGGAAATTTTTCCTCTACAAACACATCCGTATAAAAATATTTAAAAAAAGGTTTATCAAAACTAATTCTCCTTTTAGCTTTAGAAAACAACGTTATGAAACGACTTTGTAATTTAGCGTAAGGATCTAAAAGTATATCATATTTCTCATTTTTAATATATTTTGTATACTTCCATAAAACAGAAAGCTTTTTTAACTCAATATCATCAAACTCAATTATTTTGTCTATATAAGGATTGTTTTGAAGGATATATATAGCATTGTTGTAACAAAAAAAATGAACTTCGATAGTTGGAAATATTTTTTTTAAATTTTTAGCAAGTACACTGGCTACTAAAACATCCCCGATAAATTTGTTTTGTATAATTAATGCTTTCTTCAAAAATATAATATTTAATAAAATAGTTCGGCAAAATTAGAAAAAAAATCATTCATAATTAAGAACATAGGTCATATAATAATTATTTATTTTCTTATAGTAGGCATAATATTTAACACTCGCTTTTTCATCAATAATCCAACATACAATAGGTTTATCACTTTTCAATTGAAAGGGTTCTACTCTATAGTGATTTAAAAAAGACCATAAGTTTCCATGGTGTATTTTATACAGGGCTTCTTTTAATCCCCATAAAATATGATAATAGTCCTTTTCTTCACCTTTTGGTATGAATTCAAATTCATCCTTTCGAATAAACTTGTATTTTATGGTATTAATTTTTTCATCTCTTTCCAATTCAATATCAACTCCAATATTAAAAGACGAAGCACCAACACAGACTACTCCGTGTGAATGAGATACGGAAATATTGTAAGTTCCTTCAACATAGGGTTTACCTTCTTTAGTGTATTTTACAGTACTATCTAAACCTAAAGCCATTAAACAAGCTCGTAATCCCAAATATTCTCGTTTTCTTTTAGGTGTTAAAGAATCATATTTACCTTGTCTTATGTTATCTAATTTTAATATCCGTAACAATTCTTCATTAGTTTCACTGACTTTCCAAGTAACTATTCTCGTAAAATAATCAGGTATAATAAAATCTACAATAGGCATTTAAGATAATTTAAATAGATTAGTAAGTAAATATATAAAATTATAATAATTCTCTTATAACTCTGAATTGTAAAATACTTTGTAATAAAACATTTTCTTTTCTTCATCATACCCTTGCTCTAGAAAATCTTCGGAAGCTTCGGGTCTGTTAATATCCAATTTAATTTGAATATATGTATCTAATTTGATATCAGTTTTAATTTTTCTTTTTTCCCTTGCTAAAGCATTGGTGGAAACATCAAAAATTTCCGAAAATTGAACCCCTGAATTTTCTGAATAATCTTTTTTATATGATTTGAATTCATCAACCATATCATAATTTTCCAATAATTCCTTCTCTAAAATTTCTTCAGTTATCGTTTCGTTTTCATTGAATACTTGAAGACAATTACTGATAAATTCAGTTTGAATTTTTTTTCCTTTTTCCTCAAAAATTACTTGTTGTGAAAAATCAGATAATAAATTAATGTAATTTTTAGTCTGATACGAATCATCTTTAATATAATCTACTTCCAGAAATGACTTTTTCCAATATTCGGATTCTACATGAGCATCATCATGTACCAATATTTTATAACCACTTTCTTTATGTGTATTAAGTATTAAACAACTCTTATCAATGGATGAATCTAATCGAAAACCTTTCTGTATGGCGCATTCAACAATGTCAGAATGTTTAAATCGAAGAAATTTGTTTTTATTTTCTAATTTGAATATTCCGATGCCGGAAATTTTAGACTCCTGTCCAATATCAATATCATTGAATAAAGCAATAAAAATTTCGCCTTTTTTAATTTGTGGGTGATTGGATCTTTCATAAAGATGATCTAAAACTTTGTCTGAAAAACTTACAAAATCGATGGCATCTTCAAAAACATCTTTACATAAAGAATATAAAATATTAAAATTTATGTCTTGGGTATAATGAGTAAATTCATAGTATTCCAAATTTTTTTTAAAAGGTGAAAGGAAATAGGGTTGCATAGCCTCTTCCTCTTTTTCATTTAAATGAAATAAATCACCGGCATAAATGTTTTTTTCTTCACGTAGTTTATTACCGGAAAATTGTAAAGTTAATTTGGAAATTACAGCATGTTTTAAATTAATCGTCATAAATTTGCCTGATAAGAATTACAAAAGTAATTCATTTAAAAATATCAGTAAATAATATTCATTACTAATTTATTTTGATTAATGAAATAATGTAATTTACTCAAAACAAACTCCTTGTTCTAAAATAAATTAGTGAAATCCAAAATCTAAAAATCTTATATTCATTTAAAATGATATCAATATATTTTTAGAATTCAGTTAAAACTATTTTAAATAAAAATATTTATGAATAAACTTTAATATTCTTCTAAAAAATTTGAATTGGATTTTTATTAATTATTTATCTTATTCATTACAGAAATTCTACAAAAAACTAATCAGTTACATTAAAATTAGAAATTTTAAATAGTTTATATTTGCAAACATTTAATAAAATATGGGAACCACTCTAGAAAAAGAAATTAAAAGAAGGAAAACTTTTGGAATTATATCCCATCCGGATGCTGGTAAAACAACCTTAACAGAAAAATTACTTTTATTTGGTGGAGCGATTCAAGAAGCAGGAGCTGTAAAAAGCAATAAAATCAAAAAAGGAGCAACCTCAGATTTTATGGAGATTGAAAGACAAAGAGGTATTTCGGTTGCTACTTCCGTATTAGCCTTTGAATATAAAGGAAAAAAAATAAACATATTAGATACACCCGGGCATAAAGATTTTGCCGAAGATACCTATAGAACACTAACTGCCGTAGATTCAGTAATTGTAGTTATAGATGTAGCCAAAGGAGTTGAAGAACAAACCGAAAAATTGGTTCAAGTTTGTAGAATGAGGAATATTCCTATGTTGGTATTTATCAATAAACTCGATCGCGAGGGTAAAGATGCATTTGATTTATTAGATGAAGTTGAACAAAAGTTACAATTAAGGGTTACACCATTATCTTGGCCCATCGGTATGGGATTAGATTTTCAAGGAATCTTTAATATGTGGGAGAATAATTTTAAATTCTTCACCGAAGAAAAAAAACAAAAAGTAGGAGAGAGTATTGAGATTAAAGATATAAATGATCCAATAGTAAATGAGCTTATTGGCGACCAAGCAGCAGAAAATCTAAGGAATGAACAAGAATTAATACACTCGGTTTACCCAAAATTTTCAAAAGAAGAATATTTGAACGGAACCTTACAGCCGGTATTTTTCGGTTCCGCATTAAATAATTTTGGAGTTCAGGAATTATTAGATGCATTCGTTGAAATTGCACCCAATCCGCTACCTAAAATGAGCGATATACGATTAGTTAAACCGGAAGAAACGAGTTTTACGGGATTTGTATTTAAAATTCATGCCAATATGGATCCTAAACATCGGGATCGTTTAGCTTTTGTAAAAATTGTATCCGGAACTTTTAAACGAAATACCAATTACCTGCATGTACGTCAAAATAAAACCATGAAATTTAGCAGTCCTGCAGCTTTTTTTGCCGATAAAAAAGAAGTTGTGGAAGAAAGTTTTCCCGGAGATATTGTTGGTTTGCACGATACCGGTAATTTCAGGATCGGTGACACCTTAACAGAAGGAGAAAAATTAAATTTCAAGGGAATTCCATCGTTTTCACCGGAACATTTCCGTTATATAAATAATGAAGATCCTATGAAAACCAAGCAGTTGGCAAAAGGTATTGATCAATTAATGGATGAAGGAGTTGCACAATTATTCACGTTGGAAATGAATAATAGGAAAATCATAGGAACAGTGGGTGCGCTGCAATTTGAAGTAATACAATATCGTTTAGAACATGAATATTCAGCAAAATGCAGTTATGAACCAATTCATATACATAAAGCATGTTGGGTGGAAACAGAGGATGAAAAATCATCGGAATTTTTAGAATTTAAGCGGGTGAAACAAAAATTCTTAGCTAAAGATAAGTTTGGGCAATTAGTCTTCTTAGCTGATTCAGCATTTAGTATAACCATGACTCAAGAAAAATTTCCATCGGTAAAACTTCATTTTACGAATGAATTTTAGGTAAAATATATAAAAAACATTGTAAAAGAGAGCTAAAAAAAATTTAGCTCTCTTTTTTTAACGAACAATAGTATCTGTTACTATTATCTTAAAATATAAAATGCTATGCCTTCATATCTATAGATATTAATGGGAATATAACTTTTACCTTTACCTAAAACTAACGAACCATCTTCGGATATCCATATTTTAAGTTCATTTTTGTTGGTGGTGAGCAAATGATCCGATTTCTTTTTATATGATTTGTAAAAACGATAAACCGGAATTGTATTAGGTTTTTGAGTATTGAATGCATAACCGGATATGCCTTCAAAAATCCATCCTCCTTGTCCACCGTTTTTTAATTCGTTCCAATCAAGTGTAGATAAACGATCACCGTTTAAAAAATTATAATATCTGTATATAGGATAAGATCCTTCCACTTGATTAGCATAAATTTTTCCTAATATCCCCTCAAAATGTTTATTTCCTAATTCATTATAATTTGATGTATAAAAATGCTGTCCGTTTATATTATATCTGTAGAAATTTTTTGTTTCCACATATGCATACCTGCCGGGATATTGTTCAGATATAAATCTTTTATCCATTTCGGAAAGTGCGGTATTCCAACCGCTTGACCACCCATTTAAAGTTAAAGATGCAGGAATAGAATAAAGCATGATTGATTGACTGTCAAAGGAAGAATAATTAGTTGTAGTTGAATTATATTTATTTAAAACATTACTATCAACATACGCTTGGTTCCAATAATTAGGTTCTCCGGCATAATATTCATATACTTTCTGTCTATTCCACTGAATATTAGCAGCGGGGCTTTGATGCTCATGTTGTAAACCAAGTGCATGTCCGAATTCGTGAATTATTGTCCTTGAAAACTCGTAATCAGGGGTTGAATCTGTAAACCACCCGAAATTCATGGTAGGAATACGTTGAGTAATAGATCTAGCATCAGTTCCAATATAAGACCAAGACTGACCACTATTATCAAAATTTATTTTTATATCAGCATATTGATAAGCAGGAACATATTCAAAGTTTAAATTAGCATATTTCAACCATTCACCGGCAAATTGTTTTACTTTATTCTGTAAATAAGAGTTTCCGTTTAAAAATTTAATTTTTATAGTTTGTCCTGTATTCCATTTATTAAATTTATTAATTACTCCATTAGCAATAACTTCTTGAGTTGAATCTTGGGGTTGAATAATGTCATCAGGTAAGTAAGCATCTAAACAAAAATGTTCTTTTTGAGCTGTACTTTTGTCCGGTACAATATCAGAATTTAATGAATCTTCAGTACAGGAAACCATATATACCAATAGGCTTACAATTAATAAAAATAAATACGTAAATTTTTTCATATTTAAGATTTTTTAAGGTTTTATAAATCCAGGATAAATGTTTGAGAATATTACTTTATATAAAATACTTAAAGTTATATAAAGTGATTTTAACAATTATTTACTTTTTGGATATTGCTTAGCAATAAATTTCTTGTCAGTAGAAGATAATTTATAATTGGGTTGACTATGCCAATGATTTAGGGTGAATGAAGCAGGAAATGAAATAAGCATGATAGAATGTTTATCAAATGCCGAATAATTAGTTAATGCCTTGCTGTATTTATAAAAAATTTTAAAATCCACTTGGTCCTTATTCCAATAATTAGGTGCACCTTCAAAATAAGCATATACTACCGGTTTATTCCATTTTATATTTGAAGTAGGGTTTTGATGTTCATGATGTAATCCAAGAACATGACCGAATTCATGAAGAATTGTTTTAGATAATTCATTTTCAGGAGTAAAATCCGTAAACCAACCAAAGTTCAAAGAAGGACTTTGTTGAGAAATGTATTTTGAATCGGTGCCCACATAAGACCATGATTTTCCGCTGTTATCAAAATTAATTTTAATATCGGCATATTGATCCGCAGTAACATATTTGAATGTTAAATTAGCGAATTGAAGCCATTCACTTGCATATGTTCTGACTTTATCTTGCAAATACGATGAACCATTTAAAAATTTGATTTTAATGGTATCTCCGGGATTCCATTTTTTTATAATGGTGGTTACACCATAACCGGAAACTTCTTTATCCAATTCTGAGGTCTGAAAATTATCTCCTGGTAAAAAGGCATCCACACAAAATTTTTCATTTTCTGAAGATTTGTTTTCAGGATAAATGTCTGAAGTTAATGATTCCTCATTACAAGAAACCAGAAAAGCAGATGAAAATAATAGTAAAAAAAAAGTAAAATTTTTCATAATCATAACATTTATAAATTTATCAAATATAGGAAAAAATATTTAATTTTATATTCTGAATTATAATTCAAAGTGTATATAATATTATGATTATGTGATATAATTGTATTTTTTAAATTATTATATGGTAATTATATTTGATTAACCAATTGTCTTTTATAAAATTTTAAATACTGCAAAAAGCAGAAGTTTAATAAAAATTTAATTATTTATATTTTATAAAAAAGATAAAAAAATAAGTTTATTATAATTCAAATAATAAGTAAGTTTGCCTATCAGTTTAATAGGAATTAAACTTTGTTGTTTTTTATATTGAATAAAATAATATTGCTTGTGAATAACCAATTATTTAAAATAGATCTTCGATTTTACACTTTGTTTTCTAAATATGTATACGTGCTAATCTTTCTATTTAGTACAACGATTTATCATTCACAAACTCTAAAAAAAGGCGAATTAGCGGTTGGTATTGACCTAACTTATGCTCCCTATGCCTATTTAGAAGGAATTCCCAGTGGTTTTGACCCTGACTTAATGAGATTAATAGGAGAAAAATTAAATCTTAAAGTAGTCTTTAAAGATACCAGAATAGAAAATATAATTATGGGCTTAAATGCAGGACATTATGATCTTATAGCATCTGCATTGTATATTAATCCGCAACGAGCTCAACAAGTTTCATTTTTACCCTATCTGCAAACCGGAGGTGTATTAGTTGTTAGAAAAGACGAATCCTACCGACCGATATCCTTACAAGACTTATGCGGAAAGAAAATTTCTTCCATGAAAGGGGCGGCATGGATTCCTAAATTAAATGATGTTACCAAGAATTTCTGTTTTAAGAATAATAAACAAGCAATTGAAGTTAAAGAATACCCCAGTGCTCCAGAGGCTTCACATGCGCTATTATCCAAAGGAGTGGATGTACAATATGAAGATGCGGCAGTTGCTAAAATGTTAATTGATAGATTAGGAGATAAATTGGTAATTTCTACACACGAAATGATAGATCCCGTATTAATAGGTTTAGCATTTAAAAATGAAAACATAGCCTTAAAAAATAAAATCGCACAAGTTATCCAAGAACTAAGAAAATCGGGAGAATATCAACAGTTATTGGATAAATATAATTTGGCTTATCCAAGTCAAGAATTAGTACATAAATATAAAATAGAAGAAGAATCGATTTCATCTCAAAAAAAGAATACAATTTTCAATTGGAAATATTTTAAAAATCAATTTATTAACACAGATTTTTGGAAAGCTTGTTTAACTGTAATCGAGTTAAGTACATTAACTTGGTGTATAGGAGTAGTTTTAGGCTTTTTAGTAGCATTAATGGTACAGAGTTCTCATTCATTTATAAGAACTATTTCCAAAGGTTATATTTGGTTTTTCAGGAGTTTACCTTTATTGGTATTATTAATATTTATATATAATTTACCTCAAATTTGGCCTAAAAGCTCAATAGTATTATCTAATCCCTTCATATCCGGTTTAATAGCTTTAGTTTTAAGTGAAACAGCCTATATAGCGGAAATACATAGAGGAGCATTACAAGCGATACCCAAAGGACAATATGAGGCGGGAAAAGCGCTGGGGTTATCCTACTGGGGAATCATGAGATTGATTGTTGCCCCGCAAACATTTAGGATAGCCTTACCGTCACTCGCTAATCAATACGTAACCATAGTTAAGTTAACCTCACTGGTATCGGTGATTTCCTTGACCGAAATATTGATGGTTGGACAGCAATTGTATACACGTAACTTTCTGGTTATGGAAACTCTGTTAGCAGTTGCTATTTATTACATACTAATAGTTACTTTGGTAACATGGATTATTAACAAATTTGAAGCAAAATTTGATGTCCATAAAAAAAGCACTGACATTGATAGTTCAATACAAGTTGATTTTGAAAAATTAAGAGAATATTCGAACGTAAAAAATACGAATAAGGGTTCAACCGCTTTAGAATTAAAAAATATAACAAAAACATTTGGAACAACATTGGTATTAAATAATATATGTTTAAGCGTTCCTTGGGGAAAAGTAATCAGTATTATAGGTCCATCAGGATCCGGGAAAAGTACCTTAATAAGATCCATAAACGGTTTAGAAACAATAGATGAAGGAAATATTGAAATGGGAGAAGTTTCTCTTATATCTAAAAATAAAAGTAAATTTCATAAATCAAAAAAGAAACTTCAGGAAATGAGGATAGGTATGGTTTTTCAATCGTATAATCTTTTTCCACACAAAACGGTATTAGAAAATGTAATGTTGGCTCCTTTATATCATAAAAAAAACAAAGATAAACAGCTGCTGCGTATGTATGCATTGGCAATGTTAGATAAAGTAGGTATGTTGGTTCATGCCAATAAATACCCTCACCAATTATCAGGAGGGCAGCAACAGCGGGTAGCCATAGCAAGAGCATTGGTTATACAGCCCGACATTATGTTATTTGATGAACCTACTTCCGCTTTAGATCCCGAATTAGTTCAAGAAGTATTGAAAGTTATAAAAGAATTATCTACTGAAGGCATGACTATGATAATTGTTACTCATGAAATGAAATTCGCATTTGAAGTATCAGATAGAATTGTTTTTATGGAATCAGGAAAAATTTTATACAATGAAGAACCTCAACAAATGAAAAAATCCAAGGATGAAAGATTACTAAAATTCATTGGAAATGTTGCTCCCATCGATTATACTATTTAAAATAAACATAAGTAAATACAAGTATGAAGAATCAAAAAGAAGAAATAGGTATTTTACAAAGACGAAAAATTGAAGCAGAAATAATAAAACCTATATACGATATTTTAAAAAGAGAATATGGACTTGAACAGGCAAAATCGATTATTGAAGAAGCCGTAGCTAATGCAGCCATTCAAGCCGGAAAAGATTTTGCCCAAAAAGAAGATGGGCCAACCTCAGTACAAAGTTTTGTAGCTCTCCAATATTTATGGGAAAAAGATGATGCACTTGAAACAGAAGTGGTTGTTAATAATGAGAACCAATATGATTATAACGTGAAAAGATGTCGATATGCAGAAATGTATCATGAAATGGGATTGGGCGAAATTGGATTTTTACTCTCCTGCAACAGAGATGCTAAATTTATCGAAGGATATGCTCCAAACGTAAAATTAACCCGTCCACATACTATAATGAATGGAGACGGTTATTGTGATTTTCATTATAAACTAGAAAAAGGGAAAACAGATATTTCCAATGAATGATAATTTACATATAAATTCAAAGAGACTACAAACGTGGTTAGCCGATTTTGCTACCATAGGAGGTACGCCAAATGGAGGGGTACATCGTTTAACGCTCACAGATTTAGATAAACAAGCTCGTGATTTGTTTGTATCTCTGGCGAAGAAAGCCGGGTGTTCAATAAAAATAGATGCAATGGGAAACATTTTCGCCAGACGACCCGGTGAAGATAACCGTTTGAGTCCTGTACTTATAGGTTCTCACATAGATAGTCAGCCCTTAGGAGGTAAGTACGACGGGATCTATGGGGTTTTAGCAGCCCTGGAAGTTGTTTACTCATTGAATGACCATAATATAAAGACTGATCGCCCCATAGATGTTGTAAGCTGGACCAATGAAGAAGGTTCACGTTTTGCTCCGGCCATGATAGGTTCGGCCGTTTTTTCAGGGTTAACTACTTTACAAGATGGTTGGTCGTGTAGAGATAGTGAAGGTAATACTATTAAACAAGAATTAGAAAGAATTGGATATGCTGGAAATGATAATTTTTCAAATTATAAAATCCATGCTTCACTGGAACTGCATATTGAGCAAGGTCCGATATTAGAAAACCATAATGAATTAATAGGAATAGTTACCGGAGCTTCAGGTCAAAAATGGTACGATGTTGAATTCACAGGGATGGCCTCTCATGCCGGAACAACCCCTATGGAAGTACGCCAAGATGCCTTACTAGGTCTCGCCGAGGCAGTGCTTGAAGTCAACACAATAGGAAAAAATGAAAAACCGGAGGGCAGGGCAACTGTTGGAATGGTAAAAATTACACCCAATTCAAGAAATGTAATTTCCGATAAAGCTTGGTTTTCAGTTGAATTTAGACATCCTTCAGAAAAAGGACTACAAAGGATGGATCAACAATTGTCTGAAAAAGTACATCAAATAGCTGAGAAATTAAATCTAACCTATAGCATCCGCCCTATATTATCCTTTCCTCCCTTACCTTTTGATAAAACCTGCATTGAAGTGGTACGCAAAGTAGCTCAGAATTTAAATTATCCCCATAGAACAATGGTTTCAGGAGCCGGACATGACTCGTGTAATATTTCTAAAATAGCCCCGACTTCCATGATTTTTATACCTTGTATTAAAGGAATAAGTCATAATGAAAAGGAAGAAATTAGACCGGAATGGATGAGTGCCGGTGCTAATGTTTTATTAAATGCAGTAAAACATTTATCTAAAAGATAAAGAATAAACCAATTTATAGATTAAATAGATTAAGTGGTTAAGGTAGAGTATTAAAGTTTTACCTTTTTAATTATCATTATAGATGAAATTAGATGAAATCCTAAGGTGAAGTAAAAATGCTTAGACAATATGTCAGCTTGCAAAAAATTAATTATGACAAATGTTTATATAATGCTTCATGGCATAATCATTGAAATTGCATAAGCAATTATATAAGTAATAGTAGTATTTAGTATAATTAATAACCATAAGTAATTAAAGAAAAAATATAAACATGAGTAAAATTATAGGAATTGATTTAGGAACAACGAATTCTTGTGTAGCCGTAATGGAAGGTAGCGATCCTACCGTTATTACTAATGCTGAAGGAAAAAGAACTACTCCATCCGTAGTTGCTTTTATGGAAGATGGAGAAATTAAAGTGGGGGACCCTGCTAAAAGACAAGCAGTAACCAATCCACACAATACCGTATATTCCATAAAAAGATTTATGGGTACTAGATTTTCATCAGATGCTGGTGAAATTTCAAGAGTTCCTTATAAAGTAGTAAAAGGTGATTCCGATACTCCAAGAGTAGATATTAACGGAAGATTATATACTCCGCAAGAAATTTCAGCTATGATTCTTCAAAAAATGAAGAAAACAGCAGAAGATTTCTTAGGAGAAACTGTAGATCGAGCAGTAATTACAGTTCCTGCTTATTTTAATGATGCGCAAAGACAAGCAACGAAAGAAGCAGGTGAAATTGCCGGTTTAAAAGTAGAAAGAATTATAAATGAGCCTACAGCGGCAGCCTTGGCTTACGGATTAGATAAAGCTCATAAAGACCAAAAAGTTGCAGTATATGACCTAGGAGGAGGTACTTTTGATATTTCTATTCTTGACTTAGGAGACGGAGTATTTGAAGTATTATCAACTAATGGAGATACACACTTAGGAGGAGATGATTTTGATGATGTAATAATTAATTGGTTGGCAGAAGAATTCAAATCTGCAGAAGGTGTTGATTTAAAAGCAGATCCAATTGCATTACAAAGATTGAAAGAAGCCGCTGAAAAAGCGAAAGTAGAATTATCTTCATCTACTCAAACAGAGATTAATTTACCTTATATAACCGCTACAGCTTCCGGTCCAAAACACTTGGTAAAAACGTTAACCAGAGCAAAATTTGAACAATTAGCAGCCGATCTAGTTAAAAGATCTATGGAACCTTGTAAAAAAGCATTAGAAGATGCAGGATTAAAAACTTCAGATATTGATGAAGTATTATTAGTCGGAGGTTCAACACGTATACCGGTGATCCAAGAAGAAGTTGAAAAATTTTTCGGTAAAAAACCTTCCAAAGGAGTGAATCCTGATGAAGTGGTTGCTATTGGAGCTGCAATTCAAGGAGGTGTATTAACAGGAGATGTAAAAGATGTTTTATTATTAGATGTTACTCCGCTTTCCTTAGGAATTGAAACTTACGGAGGAGTATTTACTAAATTAATTGATGCTAATACCACTATTCCAACTAAAAAATCTGAAACGTTTTCAACTGCAGCAGATAATCAACCGGCAGTTACTATTAGAGTAGGGCAAGGAGAAAGACCTATGTTCAACGATAATAAAGAAATCGGAAAATTCGATTTAGTGGATATACCACCGGCACCAAGAGGAGTTCCACAAATTGAAGTAACCTTCGATATTGATGCTAACGGTATTTTAAGCGTATCGGCTAAAGATAAAGGAACCGGAAAAGAACAATCAATAAAAATTCAAGCATCTTCCGGATTAAGTGAAGCAGAAATTGAAAAAATGAAGAAAGAAGCAGAAGCTAACGCTGAAGCAGATAAAAAGAGAAAAGAAGAAGTTGAGAAATTAAATTCTGCGGATGCAATGATTTTCCAAACAGAAAAGCAATTAAAAGAATTTGGAGAAAAATTACCGGCAGAGAAAAAACAACCAATTGAAGATGCGTTGGCAGACTTGAGAAAAGCACATGAAAGCAAAGACATTCCGGCAATTGAAACAGCAATGGAAAAAATTAATGCTGTATGGGCTTCCGCTTCAGAAGATTTATATAAATCCGGTCAAGCAGCTGAAGGAGCAAATCCGGGAGCTCAAGGCGGAGGAGAAGGATCATCAAGTGGTTCCAATCAAGGAGGAGATAATGTTGAAGATGTAGATTTCGAAGAAGTGAAATAAAAATAATACACAGTATAATTGGAAAACCTCAGAATTAAAATTCTGAGGTTTTTTTATTAGAAAATGTATATAAATCTTATTCTTATTCCAAATGAAATTTTAATTCAAGAAGATTCATTTAATTAAGCATATATACCAATCTCTATATTACTAATGAAATTATTGATATAAATAATATTTTATATACCGAACATTTTATTGATCACGTAGAAAATGTAATTTTAAAGTTCACTAATACCTTACTATTAAAATTATATCCAAGATTAAAACGTACTAAGATCCATATGCCTAGACTCATGGCATGCATATGCCTTTATTTAGTTAAATGCAAATTATTTTAATCAATAGCCTTATAATTAATGAATCATTAGAAATGTTAGATTAAATTATAGATTTATTTAATAAGCCAAATAAAAAATATATAAAAAAACAAAATTTATGAGTCTCAACGTGCTTAACTATTACTTATATTTATGAACGAATAGGTTTAGATTAAACTGATAGTTCACATAGCAGTTACGTGAATTGAATGCTAATTTGTGTTATCTAACTAATAATATGGTATGTTATTTTAGCTTATTGTACGTTTAAAAAAATTGAATAGTTATAAGATTGTATATAATTTCGAAAGAATTCTTAAAAATTAATGATTATAAAATAAACTGATAGTAAATAAAAGGTATGAGAAGTTAAGAATATAAATTATCAAAGTAATTAAAACCTGTTTATTATTAAATCAATCAAATAAATAAAAAAAAATGTTAAAATTTGAATTTGATATATAATCAATGAATAAGGTGGTAGTATTTGTTAAAAAAATTAATTTGAATTTTTATTTATTAATATTTTTAATTAAAAAATTAAGATTTTTTTAAAAGAAATCATAAAATTTGCATGAAAAAAAAAATAAATTAAGTATCAAATTACTTTATAAGTGAGTATTTATTTATATTTGCATGCTAAATTTAGATATCGTTTATAAAAATATAACCGAATAATTATGCAAAGTTAATTTATTTGTATATTGATCCGACATAAATCAATAGAAAAAAAGATGTTATTTTAACATAATATTAACTTTGGCACGGTATTTAGTATAATTTTAACACGAAATTAGATAAATTTAGATTCTACTACGTTTTAAGTGGAAGAATGAAAATTAAATAAATTTTTGAATTAAATTATTTTACAAAAAAGAAAATTATGAAAAAGTTAGTGTTGTTTGCAGCAGTAGTTTTTGGATTATCAACTATGAATGCACAAAAAAACAGTATTTTATTAGGAGGTAATGTAGGTTACAATCATACCGAAAACAAAACTGGAGGAACTTCAGGAAAACAAAAATTGGACACTTACGAATGGGCTCCTTATTTAGGATATCAATTTACTGATAATTTAACTATTGGTGCAAAAGTAGCTTTTACAAAAGCGGATTTAGATAGTGAAACACTTAAAGCATTACAACTACTTGATGGAGATACTAAAACTTCAAGAATCGGAGGTTTTATACGTTACTCACAACCATTAAGTGAAACCTTTGCAGTTTATGCTGATTTAGGTGCAGGTTGGCAAGAGCAAAAAACCAAAGGACACAATGCTATATCAAAATTTGAAGATAAATCAAATGGATTTTACATCGGATTCAACCCGGCATTATTCATTAACTTCAAAAATAATTTTGGATTGAACTTTAGCATTGGTGGAGTTGAGTACAACCACTTAAAACAAAAAGGAACTAAATACAAATCAAACGGGGTTGATATAACTTTTGGAAATGCTTTCAATATTGGTATTTCTAAAAACTTTTCTCTATAATTAAATAATTATAGAAAATTATTTAATGCAAGTTATCTAACTAATTAAAAAGAAAAAGCATGAAAAAAATTATAATAGCAACCCTTACTCTTTTTAGCGTGTTGTCAGCTCAAGCTCAAAAGAATTCTATCCTTTTGGGTACAGATTTTAGCTTTAAAAGAGTAACAGGTTTTGATAACGAAAAAACCAATAATGTAACATTTACTCCCATAATTGCTTATGAAGTAGCTGAAAATTGGTTTGTAGGGGCTAAAACCAGTTTATCTTATGATAAACATACCTACAATGATGGAAATCATATTACAAAAATCCAAGATAAATCATACGAAAGTAGAATTGGTGGATTTGTTCGTTATTATAAACCTTTTAATGAAACTTTTGGTATATATGCAGATTTAGGGGCCGGATATCAACAATATCGTTCTGATAGCAGATTAGCTCCAAAAAATGCAATTTATAATGAGTCTGAAATGATCCTGGCTAATAGAGTTAGAGGTTATGGATATTACATCGATTTTGCCCCAGCTTTATTTATAAACTTTAAAAATAATTTTGGTTTAAATGTTTCTTTTGGAGGAGTTGAATGGAGCGACACAAAAGAAAACGTGAAATTTGATTATAAAAATTATAACAAAAGCAAAGATTTTGACTTAACTTTTGGAAAATCAATTCACGTAGGTGTTACTAAAAAATTCAGTTTTTAATTTTATAAATTAAAAAAAATAATATAAAAACCTCTGATTTATTTCAGAGGTTTTTTTGTTGATTACATGTGATAAATAAGTAAATTTGCTAGTATTTACTAATTAATAAAAGTATTATGGCATTATCTAAGATTAATCCAACAGAAACCCGCGCATGGCAATTATTAAAAGAACATTACGACCAAATAAAAGATAAACACCTTCGTCAATGGTTTAAAGAAGATCCTCAAAGATTTGATAAATTTTCAATACAATTTAATGATATTCTTTTTGATTATTCTAAAAACAGAATAGAAGAAAAAACATTGAAATTATTAATTCAACTGGCTGAGGAAACCCAAGTTAAAGAAGCTATTGAAAAGCAGTTTAGTGGCGATAAAATTAATGAGACAGAAAATAGAGCAGTTTTACACACAGCATTAAGAAATCGAAAAAATACACCGGTTATAGTTGATGGAGAAGATGTAATGCCTAAGATAAACAAAGTCCTTTCGCAAATGCAAAAATTTTCTGAATCAGTAATTTCGGGCGAATGGAAAGGATATTCAGGAAAAGCAATTACTGATGTGGTTAATATTGGTATTGGTGGTTCTGACTTAGGACCTTTAATGGTTGTAGAAGGGCTAAAATATTATAAAACCAGACTCAATTTACATTTTGTATCCAATATTGATGGAACTCACATAGTAGAAACATTGAAACCGTTAAATCCGGAAACAACAATGTTTATTGTGGCATCTAAAACATTTACTACTCAAGAAACTATGACCAATGCTCAAACAGCAAAGGATTGGTTTTTAAAATCAGCAAAATTAGAATCTGAAGTAGCTAAACATTTTGTCGCCCTATCAACCAATCAAGAAGCCGTAACAAAATTTGGAATCAACCAAGACAATATGTTTGAATTTTGGGATTGGGTAGGTGGAAGATATTCTATTTGGTCAGCTATTGGACTGAGCATATGTTTAGCTGTCGGATATGACAATTTTACCGAATTATTAGAAGGAGGAAATGAAATTGATTTACATTTTAGAAATACGGAACTAAATAAAAACATACCGGTAATTTTAGCCCTATTAGGTATTTGGTATAATAACTTTTTTGGCGCGGAAGATGTTGCTTTACTTCCCTATGAACAATATTTACACCGGTTTGCAGCCTATTTTCAACAAGGAGATATGGAATCCAATGGTAAATATATAGACCGAAGCGGTAAAAAAGTTGATTATCAGACCGGACCAATAATTTTCGGAGAACCGGGAACCAATGGACAACATGCATTTTATCAATTGATACATCAAGGAACAAAACTTATTCCTTGTGATTTTTTTGCAGGTGCCCAAACACTAAATAAAGTCTCAGATCATCATGAAAAACTTATATCCAACTTTTTCGCTCAAACAGAAGCTTTAGCTTTTGGTAAAACAGAAGAAGTAGTTTATAAAGAATTAAAAGATCAGGGAAAAAATGAAGAGGAAATTAATAAATTAAAACCATATAAAATATTTGAAGGAAATCGTCCAACCAATTCCTTTTTGTATAAAATTCTAACACCTAAATTACTAGGAAAATTAATTGCTATATATGAGCAAAAAATATTTGTACAAGGAGTTATCTGGAATATTTTCAGTTTCGATCAATGGGGCGTAGAATTAGGCAAACAATTGGCTAACAAAGTGCTGCCTGAATTATCAGGAGATCAAGAAATAACCACACATGATTCATCAACTAATGGGCTGATAAATGCCTATAAAAAAATGAGATAATTTTATATCTGTTTAAATAAAAAAAAGATCGTCTCATCAGACGATCTTTTTTTATTCATAAAATTCAAAAGTTTACAGTTTACTATAAAAAACAAATTACAGCTTTATCATAGGATTTTAAAATAATATAGAGTTAAACGCTTTAGGTCTGATATTTGCATTTTATAAGTACAAATCAAATATTAATAAATAGAAGACTAAAAATTTAAAATTATGATCAAAGAACAAAACGTAGTGAAAAGCACTTACAACGACTCTTCAAAAAACAAAAAATTAGGTAAATTTTTTGGTGAAATTTTTTCATATAACAGCAGTTTAAAACTATATCATTGGCAAGTAACCGGCAAAGGAAGTTATGCAACACATATTGCTTTAGATCAGGCTATTGATTCAGTTTTAGATGTAATTGACCGCTTGGTTGAAACAGCCTATGCTCAATTTGGAGATATTGAAGTAACTATCAAAGAAACTCCTACGCCTAAAGATATTATTAAACATTGTGAGAATTTTTATCTGTTACTACAAGACGGTAGAGAATTATTTGTTGATGACTATGCATTATCCATTTTTGATGATTATCAAGAAGCCATTCAACAATTATTGTTTAGATTGAAAAGGTTACAATAATCAATTATTTATTATAGAGTACGAAAAACCTATATAACATAAATTTATTTTGAAAACAAAAACCAAAAAACCTGTGTCTGAAAAAGTAAGGCACATAGAAGCCAACATAGGGCTTAGTGAAGAAAATAAACAATTAGTGTCCGATGCACTAAACAGATTGTTAGCCAATGAATATTTTCTTTATACGAAAACCAGAAAATTTCATTGGAATGTAGAAGGTCCACATTTCAGATCTATACATTTATTATTAGAAGAGCAATATAAAGAAATTGCGGAAATTATTGACGAAGTGGCAGAAAGGATAAGGAAATTAGGTCATTATGCGCTGGGATCATTTAAACAATTCAGTGCAGTGGTAGACTTACTGGAACATGACGGGGAAGAAGTAGATGACGAAAAGACTATATTGGTAGAATTATGTCAGGATCATGAAACGATCATCCGTTTGATCCGAGCAGAATTCATACCAACTGCTGACAAAAATAAAGATGATGGAACCAGTGATTTTTTAACCGGAGTTATGGAACAGCACGAATCTATGGCATGGATGCTACGTGCTTCAGCTAAATAATTATAAATTGAGTACAAAAAACCTCTTTTAAAGAGGTTTTTTTTGTTATAAACCCGAATATTTAGCTATAATTTTTTCAAACCACAATTGTGGAATTATGGTTTTAACCCAAATAGATAATTTTTGGATAGTTGTACCAAAATAATAATGGGGTTTTAATTTATTTTTTTGAGTAAATAATTTTTCAATAAAGGGAGCAATAGTTTCGGGGGCTAGACCATTTGAAACATCCGCATTCATATGATCATATACCTTATCAAAAACTTTAACATAGTCAACCGAAATATCACTTTTAATCCTATGAGCTGCTATATCTGTTCGTATATCACCTAAATTTACTGTACAAACTTCAATACCCGAATTTTTTAATTCATAACGTAACGATTCTGTAATCATGTCTAATGCAGATTTAGAACCGGAGTAAAAACCTCTGAATGGTAAACCCATTTCACTTCCAATCGATGATATATTAAAAATTTTACCTTTATTACTTTTACGCATAATTGGTAAAACCTTTGAAATCAGATAAGAGGGTGCTACAATATTTAGGGTAAATAAATCTATAATTTCATTTTTTTTAGCGTTTTCAACAGGCCCGACCATACCTTTTCCTGCATTATTGATTAACAGATCAATGGTTGAATTTTTAGCAAGAATTTGATCTAATGCATCATCAACTTCTTTTTCATTAGTTATATCAGTTGGAATAGTAGTAAATTTAGCATTTTTAGGTATTGAACGACTCAAACCGTATACGTTGTAACCCTTCTGAAATAAATAATTTCCCAATGCCAATCCCACGCCGGATGAGGTTCCTGTAATTATAATTGTTTTAGACATTTTTATAGTTTAATACTAAACAAAAATAAAATTAATTTTAAAATCTAGCTACCCAAAAAGAAAAAAGGAATGACATACTCATTCCTTTTAAACCAATTAAAATTCAAATTTTAAGTAAGTCTATGAGTACAGATATAGTCAATCAGACCATCAATAGGTCTTCGTAAAGCTATACCTAATTTCATTCCATTTTCAGATAATTTTTTCTCTAATTCATCTTTCAAATAAAAACCGATAGAACCATTAAAATTGATTGGGACTTGAGTACAATTATCGTATTGTTTTATATATAAATCGATAAAGGTTTGAATTTGTTTATCAATGATTTGCTGGATAAATTCATGATCTTTGTTTTGAATAATAAATTTAGCAAATGTGGCTAGATATGCATTGGGATTAGGTTTTTTGTATAGATTTTCTTTTATAAAATCTATATCCATATTATATTCTTTCGACAATTTTATTGATAATTCATGAGGAAGAGTTTTGAAATTATAGGCACGAATCAAATCTGCTCCTAATTTATTACCGCTGCAATCATCCATTAAAAGATATCCTAGAGATAAAACTTTTTGATGTAAAAGTTCACCGTCATAATAACTGCAATTGGATCCGGTACCTAAGATACATACTATGGCTTGAGTTCCCGGAGGCGTGGTTGCATAAACGGCTCCATAGGTATCTTCTTCAACCACAATTTCTTCAGCATTAGGAAAAGATTCTGTTAAAGCATTTCTTACAATATCTTTCATATTATCAGTTCCACATCCTGCCCCATAAAAAAATATTTTTTTTACAGCGGGTTTATTTTGGTAAATGTCAAAACGTTCATTTAATCTTTTGATCATTTCCTCTTTATTTATGGCTTCGGGACTTAAACCTTTAGTTTGTGTTGAGAATATACGATTGCCATTATTATCAATGGCTATCCAATCGGCTTTAGTAGCACCTGAATCTGCTAGAAGAATCATATTTTTTGTTTTTAATTTTAGTTATGTTTCAAAAGTACAAAATAAAAATATTTATAATAAAAATAAATATTCAATAAATGTTGGTAAAATTATCTTATTAGTAATGGTTAAAGTGTTCAATTTATTACAACTGATAAATATATATACTAATGTTTGAAATAGTTTAACTATCTCTTTACAGACTAAAATTAATAAAAGATATCATTGAAACAGTAAATATTTATCAATAGTTGATTTAAATCATACGATTAGGTATAAAAAATAAAATAAATTTAATTTTATATGTATTAAATTTATGGATACCCTGTTCAGTCATTAAAATAAAGAGAAATTAAAATTTTGTTAAAAAATTAACATTTACTTCAAATAAGTAAATGAAATGGTAAGGTTTCCAAGGATCAAAAACACCATTTTAACCTTAATATTAGATAAAATTAGTCATTTCTAAATATGATATTAATCAATTACAATATTGTTAATTATATGATAATGATATATTTAAATGTATAATTATTTAAGGTGAGCTTACGTCTCTTTGATAATTTATACTATAATAGGATATTTAATTTATATTTGTATAAACACGTTAAACTTACATGTTTATAGTAATTTTTATAAAAAATAAATTAAAAACTACATATATGAGAAGAAAGATTTTTACTACTTTAACAATCTTGTCTCTTTTTTTTTCAAAAGCGCAGCAAAAAGAATTTATTTTAATCGATAATGGAAATGGAGTCAATTTAGGATATTCCCCATTATCAGGTGTAAAAATTATAACTGTTGACGGTTTGAAATTCAAAGACCTTAATAGAAACGGAAAACTTGATAAATATGAAGATTGGAGATTATCCGCAGATGAAAGGGCTAAAGATTTAGTTCAAAAAATGTCCTTGGAACAGATCGCAGGATTAATGCTTTATAGTAATCATCAAGCTATACCTTCAAACGATAGTGGATTTGCATCTGGAACCTATAATGGAAAAATCTTTTCTGCCAGTGGAGCACAACCTTGGGAACTATCAGACGCACAGAAAAAATTTCTGCAAAAGGATAATTTAAGACATATATTAATAACTTCGGTTCAAAGCCCTGAAGTTGCAGCACGATGGAATAATCAAATGCAAGCATACGTGGAGGGGTTGGGATTAGGAATTCCGGGAAATACAAGTTCAGATCCCCGACATTCTGACCAAGTTACCGGAAATATAAAATCTGAATTTAATGCAGGAGCAGGAGGCGCCATATCACTTTGGCCGGATGGGTTAGGCTTAGGAGCAACATTTGATCCGTCACTTGTACAAAAATTTGGTAATATAGCTGCACAAGAATATAGAGCTTTAGGAATAACTACAGCTTTATCTCCTCAAATAGATTTAGGTACAGAACCCCGATGGTATAGAATCTACATGACATTTGGAGAAAGCCCGGAACTAACTACAGATATGGCCAGGGCCTATATAGATGGTTTCCAAACTTCTTTTGGTAAAGATGAAATTGCAGACGGATGGGGATATAAAAGTGTTAATACAATGGTTAAACACTGGCCGGGTGGAGGACCGGAAGAGGGCGGAAGAGATGCGCATTGGGCGTTTGGAAAATATGCGGTATATCCCGGAAATAATTTTGATACACACATGAGCCCTTTTGTTAACGGAGCCTTTAAACTCAATGGAAAAACTTCCAAAGCTTCAGCAGTTATGCCTTATTACACCATTTCATATAATCAATCAAAAGACGGAAGTAATTATGCAAATGGCTTCAATAAATATATCATTACCGATTTACTTAGAGATAAATTTGGGTATGATGGGGTATTATGTACAGATTGGCTGATAACAGCCAATGAGGGTAAAACTCCGGATGAATTTAAAGGTAAGCCTTGGGGAGTGGAAAATAAAACGATAGCTCAAAGACATTATATTGCCTTAATGGCCGGAATGGATCAATTTGGAGGCAACAATATTATGCAACCCATATTAGAAGCCTACAAAATGGGAGTAAAGGAATACGGGAATAAATATATGAGAAATCGTTTTGAGCAATCAGGAATTCGATTATTAAAAAATATTTTCAGGCTGGGATTGTTTGAAAATCCGTATTTAAACGTTGAGCAAAGCGTTAAAACAGTTGGAAATCCTGAATTTATGCAAGCGGGTTATGAAGCACAAATAAAATCAGTGGTATTGCTTAAAAATAAAAAACATATACTACCTATAAAAGATAAAAAAACGGTATATATACCAAAAAACTATCAACCTTCCATAAAAGATTGGTGGGGAAAATGGTCTGAACCAAAATTAGATTATTCGGTTAATATCGAGTTAGTTAAGAAATATTATCATGTTACAGAAGATCCTGAAAAAGCAGATTTTTCCATAGTCTTTGTTTCAAGCCCTCAAACTAACAACGATGGAGGGGGATATGATATAGCCGATAGAAATAATGGAGGGAATGGATACGTTCCCATCTCCTTACAATATAACAGCTATACAGCTACAAATGCGCGTGAGCACAGTATAGCCGCAGGAGACCCCGTAATAGACCCTTCAATTAAAGATCGAAGTTATAAAGATAAAACAGTGACCGTTTCCAATTCATCCGATCTATCTACCATATTAACTACTAAAAGTCAAATGGGAAATAAACCGGTCATAGTAGTAGTAAATATCAATCGTCCTATGATTTTTAATGAATTTGAATCTAGAGTGGATGGGATAATAGCAAGATTTGGAATTGGAGAACAAGCCATAATGGATATTATTTCCGGGAAATACGAACCCTCCGGATTATTACCCCTTCAAATGCCTGCAAATATGAACACGGTTGAAAAACAGAAAGAAGATATTCCTTTTGATATGGAATGTCATCAAGACAGCGAAGGGAATGTCTATAATTTTGGTTTTGGTTTAGATTGGAAAGGTGTTATCAAAGATTCTAGGACCGCAAAATACGGTATAAAAAAATAAATATAAGTTTTGATTAATGATATGCTATAAATAAAAAAACAAAATTATAATGATATAAAATATAAAGTCATAATTAAACTAAAACCACAAAAAGATTAATTAAGTATGAGAAGAGCAGTTAAGTCTCTTAGTGCTATTATGATTGTTTCTACTATGAATTTGATACAGGCACAAGAGAATAAATCTGATAGTTTAAAAACTAAAACAGATTTGAAAAAAGATCAGAACACATCCGTGATGTTAAATGCCTCAGCCGATAACGGGCCAAGAAATGTAAACATTGGTTTACCGGCAAGTGTGGGAGGTACTACTATTTTAGAAAATGGGTTACCGGTTGTGATGGACTACGTCGTACAAATGCCCGTGAGGGCCTGGAGGTCAGATTCCAGTTTTGAAAAGATGGACGTATTAGATGTTGCAAAGACCGCTATAAGCGTAGGGGATGTAGGAGTATCAGTAAATACTTATACCAATAAAGGAACAGATAAATTACAAGGTAAAGGTGAATTTGTCACCAATTCTTACGGATTATTAAGAGGAAGCTTTAATGTAAGCGGACCGATGAAAAACGGATTTTATTATTCGGTTAGTGCTTATGCTAATATGGATCCCGGAACATTTACATCAGCCTTTTCTCAATTTTTAGATAAAACTCAAATTTATAAAGTATTTATAAATAAAAAATATAATGACGGAAAAGGTGAAATTGGAGTACAATATAAATTTATCAGCTCACAAGCAATAACAACTAAACAAAATCCTTATTACTATCGTTCCAATGGAAAAGTAGATGCAGTAGAAGGATTCAAATTAGGCAGAGATTCCTATCTGGAAAAATCCGGATTGGTGCATTATATAGATCCGCTTTCAGGAGAATATGCTACTCGAGATATAATGAAAGGAAGTGGAGGAGAAAATCATATTTTCGATATCATCGGAAAAAATAGCCTTACAAATGGGATGAAGCTGGATTATATTTTTAGATATCAATATGCTGAATCCGGATATTTTAATCCGTACTATTCATCCATAAGTAATCCGGTTGAAGGTAAGACACGTTTCCGTTATGTAGGTTCCGATAACATTTATAATGGAAAAGTACAATCGGTTTTAATGCTTTTCACCCCCCGAGCTCCATTCAATACTTATATGAGTCGCGTGGAATTAAGCAAAAAAACGTCTAAACACAATTGGAATATCGGATTTAATGAATGGTATTACCACATAAACAATTATAATACAGCTTCTTATTCCTATTACCATGAAGTGACTCCAAATCCGTCACTGTTAATTCAAGAAAATTACGATCCACTTACTGGCACTTGGACGCCAAGAAAAGGTTCAGACGAATTCGGAGGATATAATCATAACGGCGCTATGCAATACTATACCGGTGGAGAAAACAAAATGGCTGTGTATGGTACTGAAAAATGGACGCCTTCCGATAAAATACAAGTGGGAGGAGGTGTGAGATTAGAATGGCAAAATATTAACGGAGAATGGTATAAAGGAGAAGATAGAAAATTAGCCGGAACAAATTGGGTATCAGGAAATAAAACAAAAGTTAAAAAAGATTGGATTAATAAAACTTTTACAGTCAATGCACTATGGAAAATCATCCCTTCATTTGGACTTCAAGGAGAAGCAACCTATGGTGAATTAGGTGGAAAGTTAAGTAGTTATGCAGGTGCAGACGACCCGGGAATTAAAAAGTCAAAAATACCCGGAGCTTCTTTAGGAGTATACTTTAACCATGCTTTGGTAAGAGTAGTATCTAAAGTTACTTACATTCAGAGAAGTAATTTTACAAATAATTCCACTTTTACCAATCCAAAAGATCCAACCGATTACATGAAAAAAACTATTAGCTATGATGTTAAAACCATAGGATGGACAACCGATGCTTTGGTTACACCATTTAAAAATTTTCAATTTCATATGTTACTTACCCTACAAAATCCCGAATACAAAAATTACAAATTTGAAGCGTATGATGTAAAATATGATTACGATGGGAATATAGCAAGAAGCGTATCAAAAACCATAATAGAATTAGATCCAAGCTATAATTGGAAGAAATTTAAATTTTGGGGAAGTGCGCGATATTTCAGTAAAGAATATGCAAATTATACCAATTCATTGTTTTTTGCAGGAAGATGGGAAACATTTGCGGGTATAGATTTTAAATACAACAGTAACCTGAGTTTTGGAGTTAGTGCGGTTAACTTATTAAATCAAAGTGGAGCACAAGGCTCTATATCTGGAACTAATACAGCTATAGATCCCACTCCTTACTATAATAAACCGGTAGCAGGAACTTACATCCGACCTTTTACCCTGGAATTTAAAACTAAGTTTAAATTTTAAAAAATAAAAAATGAGCAAGTATTGGATTTATTTTAAATATAGGTTGGTTTTCTTTTTATTTCTTCTAATTCCTTTAGGCCATATTCATGCACAAGGCATTACCAAAAAGAAAATAATAAAGTTGATTAGCTATAATGTATACTGGGGAATGAAACAGGACTCAACCAAAGATAAATCCAAATTTGCTGAATGGATTCGTAAACAAGATCCGGATATTTTGGCCTTGCAGGAAATGAATGGATTTACTGCAGGAATTTATGAGTTTGCCCCTGAAGGAGCGAATCCAAAAAATTTAAGAAAATTAGCTGAAAGTTATGGTCACCCTTATTGTGTTATTGTCAGAGAACCTTCTACCGATGGCTCTGTAACTTTTCCGGTGGCTATAACTTCAAAATATCCGATTGTAAATGTTCATCGGGTATTAGATAATAATATTCATGGATGTATAGAAGCTGAAATTGAAGGATATCATTTTATAGTTACTCATTTTCACCCATTTTCATCTGAGAAAAGAGGTTATGAAGTGGATCAAATTTTAGCTACCATCCAATCCAAACCATCTAATGATAAATGGTTGTTTATGGGGGATTTAAATTCAGTTTCTCCATTGGATAAAAGTGCATATAAAGATAATAAACTCAGAAATTTTATACGGGAAGACAGAAAGAAAAGACCGTATAATTTGAATTTAGGTAAAGACAACGAGTTAGATTATACTATCCAGCAAAAAATACTTGATTTTGGATTTATAGATGCACTTCGTTTATTCCATCCTGAATTTGAAGCGACCGCGCCAACAAAATTATTTTATGATCAATCTAAATCTCCGGTAAGATATGATTATCTCTATGTTAGCGGAAATATGAAAAAAGATCTTATAAAATGTGATGTAATCAAAGATGAATTTACTGATCTCTATTCAGATCATTATCCGGTGGTGTTGTATTTTAATAATTAAATAAATAAAATGTAAATAAATGAAAAACTCTGTACTACTAAACGTTAAGTTGATAGTTTTCATGCTATTGACCGTATCAATTAACCCACAAGTTTATGGGCAAAATAAAAAAGCATCGAAACAAGATAAGACGGTAATCTTATATGTTACCCGCCATGGTAAGACTATATTGAATACCATGGATAGAGTGCAAGGTTGGGCAGACACCCCTTTAACACCCGAAGGAGTGGAAGTGGCTAAGTTTCTAGGGGAAGGAATTAAAGATGTAAATTTTAAAGCAGCTTATTCCAGTGACTTAGGACGGGCCAGACAAACAGCTCGTATAGTCTTAGATACTAAAGGTCAAGAAAAATTAGCAATAACAGAAGTACCTCAACTAAGGGAAACCAATTTTGGTAGCTACGAAGGTGATTTAAACTCGAAAATGTGGGGGGATGCGGCTCTCTACTTACACTATAAATCATCAAAAGAACTTTTTGCCGATATGGCAAAAAATCCTGAAATATTAAAGAAAGCCATGAACACATTTAAAACGTTAGAAACCTTAGGAATAGGAGAAAATTATGAAGATGTTAAAGCGAGAGGACAGAAAGCCATTCGTGAAATAGCAGAAAAAGAGGCTTTATCAGGAGGAGGAAACATATTATTAGTCGCTCATGGAATGGCAATTAGCGTTTTTCTTTCAGATTTAGACAGTAGCGGTAAAAAAATAACAGGTACACATATGGGAAATGCAGCAGTTTCCAAGGTAATTTACAAAGACGGAAAGTTTACGATTGAATCTTTTGGAGATATGAGTTATGTGGAAAAAGGAAAAAAGGTATTAGGCAAATAAAAATAAATCAAATAAGAAGTTAAAGATCAATTAAAATTTACTGCATTCTAAATAATTGAATAAGATGTTTTATACGCATCCGCATTTACATAATAGTATAAATACTTTAATTTATTTGTAATATATGGTTTTCATGAAAAAACTATCATTAAGTCGGCTTAAAAATTTTTAGTGTTTGATACTGTTATAATTCATCAATTTCAAAGAACATAAAACTCTGTGTATATAAAAAAGAGCAGAGCACGAAACCACTGAAATAAAATTTATAAAAGATGAGAAATAAAAAAAGTATATATTCATTGTCAGTACTTTTATTAGTGATAAGTACCAATGAAATATATAGTCAAAATCAAACGAAAAATGATACGATAAAAGTAGACATAGAACAGAAAAATGATAGGAATGTCATGTTAAATGCAGCAAATAGTACCGGTCCCAGAGATGTAAATATCGGTCTACCCGCTTCAGTAGGAGGTACTACTATTCTTGAGAATGGTCTTCCGGTAGTATTCCACTATTGGCCGGAACTACCTACTAAAGCATGGAGATCCGATGTTACGCTTAATCGTACGGGTTTGTTTGACTTAGGACAAACCTTTATCAATATTGGAGATGTAGGTTTTTCCTTAAATACGTTTGATAATCTAGGCACAGATAAGCTTCAAGGTATAATTAACCTGGAATCCAATCATTTTGGATTAATGAGAGGAAGTGCAAATGTGAGCGGACCTATAAATACTAAGGGACTTAAATATTCAGCCGGTGCTTATCTGAGCTTTGACCCGGGTACTTTTAAACCATCAATTATAGATAAATATTATGCCGATAAAACTCAAATGTATAAAATGGCCTTAACTCAAGACTATAAATACAGAGGAGGAGAAGGCTCTGTTTCAGTATTATATAAATATGTTAATGTTAAAAATCTAACGTATAATTACAGTCCTTTTATGTATGGAAAAGATGGGGATGTAAGTGAAATATCGGGATTTAAAATTGGGCGGAAATCGTATCATGAAAGATCCGGAAAAATAACATTAATGGATGCTTTTACCGGAAATTTGGTAGAAAAAGATATATTAGACGATTTCGGAACAGAATCCCATACAGTTGATCTACTGGGTAATAACAAATTTGATAATGGATTTTATTTAAATTATATGGTTCGTTACCATTCATCCAAAGTGGGAATTTACATACCTATTATGGCAGGAGTTTCCGAAGCAAAACCGGGAGAGTATGTATATGCTGATACGGGAGAAGCTTATATGGGAAATAACGCACAAGGAGTATTAATATTAGCAACCAGAAAAACTCCTGTTAAATCTATAACGGGTACCGTTGAATTAGGTAAAAAGATAGGAAACCACGATTTGAAAGTTGGTTTAAACGAATGGCATTATAAAGTGGATAAATATGCTACAGAATCTGCTATGTATTTTCAAGAGGTGGCACCGAATCCAAGAAAATTAATTCAAGTAGGAGGTACGGCAAATGCCAATGGAGATTTTAATTTAAATCAAGGACTAGAATATCATAATGGGAATGAAAATAAATTAGCATTATATATATTAGATAAATGGTTGCTGGCCGATAAATTAGAATTAAATTTGGGTGGACGTATTGAATATCAAGCATTACGGGGAGATTATCAAGACAGAAATTTAGGATTGCAAACATTAACAGGGCCTAAAACTGATATAAATAAAGATTGGGTTAATCAATCCTACATGTTAAATGCAGTATATAAAATGACCACTAAATTTGGTTTACTAGGTGAGGTTAATTACAATGAACAAGCCGGACACCTAGAATATTATAACATAGGAGTTGATCCTAAAATCAAAAAATCTAAAATACCAACTGCAGGGTTTGGAGTATATTTCAATCATCCGTTAGCAAGTATAGTTTCTAAGGCAACCTATATCACCCGTAATGAATATCGTTCAACAGTAAATTTTTCCAATCCCAATAATCCGGGAGAAGTGAAAAGAGAAACTACTAATTATGATATTGAAACCATAGGATGGACTACAGATATCATATCAAAACCCATAAAAAACTTTGAATTACACTTTTTGATCACTTTACAAAGTCCAAAATATAAAAATTTTGTCGGAGAAGTTAAATTTAAAGACGGTGCAGCAGCTAAATACGATTTCACAGATAAATATGTAACGGGTATTTCTAAAGTTTTATTAGAGATTGATCCGAGCTATGTTTGGAAAGATTTAAGGATTTGGGCGAGTGCAAGATATTTTAGTAAACAATATGCCAATAGACCGAATACAATATATTTTGCAAGTCGTTGGGAAACTTTTGCCGGTTTACAATATGCTATTACCAAAAACTTAAGTTTCTCTTCAACTGTGATAAATTTATTCAATCAAAGGGGAGCTAAAGGAGATATGGGGGATTCTGATTTGATCTTAACTTCCGAAGAAGCTAAAAAGAAGGAAGGAACTATTCTTTCAGGAACTTACATCCGTCCTTTTACAGTTGAGTTTGGTCTTAAATACTCTTTTTAACCTATAATAATAATTAAAAATAATACTGAATATGACTAATAAAGAAAAAAATTACGCATTACCTATAGCAATGATGTTTGCCCTGTTTTTTATGATTTCATTTGTAACAGGCTTACAAAATCCGATGGGAATAATTGTCAAAAATCAATTTGGGGCATCCAACTTTATGTCTCAACTAGGTAATGCCGCAAACTTTATAGCCTATGCATTTATGGGTATTCCGGCGGGTATGCTGTTACAAAAAATAGGATATAAAAAAACAGCCTTAGTAGCCATTGTGGTTGGATTTTTAGGCGTTGGAATTCAATACTTATCCGGAGGAATGGAAAGTTTTGTTGCCTATTTAATCGGAGCTTTTGTTTCCGGTTTCTCTATGTGTATGCTTAATACCGTTGTAAATCCTATGTTAAATACGTTAGGAGGAGGAGGTAAAAAAGGGAATATTTTGCTACAATTAGGCGGTTCAATAAATTCAATGGGAGCAACTATTGTACCTGTGTTGGTAGGATATTTAATCGGAAATGCATCACGAGCAACCATAAAAGAAGCAAATCCCGCTCTTTTCTTGGCTATGGGGATATTTGTCCTTGCCTTTATCGTGTTGTTGTTAGTAAATATACCGGAACCTTTTTTAGATAAAAAAGAAAAAATTGAAGGAAAATATAGCGCATTTTCATTTAGACATTTTTGTTTAGGAGTAGTAGCCATATTTATATATGTAGGTATTGAAGTAGGAATTCCCAATACCGCCAATTTATTTATGACTTCTGCACCAGACAAAGGAGGTTTAGGTATTGATACAACTGTGGCTGGAACGGTGGTAGGAACCTATTGGTTTTTAATGCTCATTGGTCGATTAATAGGAGCATCATTAGGAGCTCGTATATCCAGTAAGGCTATGTTGGCCTTTACCTCACTTCTCGGTTTAATATTCATAATTTTAGCAATTATTAGTCCTATTTCTTCTACGGTAAGTATGCCAGTATTTAAATCGGATATATCTATAGGTTTTGCAGAATTACCTATTACCATCGTATTTTTTGTATTGTGTGGTTTGTGTACTTCCGTAATGTGGGGAGGTATATTTAATTTAGCGGTAGAAGGATTAGGAAAATACACATCAGCAGCATCCGGAATTTTTATGATGATGGTATGTGGAGGAGGAATTTTGCCCCTCATACAAAATTATTTTGCTGATTTATTCGGCTTTTTATCCAGTTATTGGTTAATTATCATAGAATTTGCTTATATCCTTTATTATGCATTAATCGGAAGTAAAAATGTAAATAAAGATATACCCGTCAACTAATCATATTTTTATATAAAGATCTATTCCCCTAACATTTTAGGGGAATTTTTTTATAGGTAAAACCACATATTTTAAACTACAGAAATTAAAAAACCTACGAACATTCCACTAAATACTAAAAGTAATTTTTGCCAATTTAAGGAATGCTTCTCATTACTTTCAAATATAATCACAGAAGAAATATGTAAAAAAATTCCGGCTACGATACCCAATAATTTAGGATAAATATGAGGATCTAAGAATGAACCAAAGAAAGCCCCAATAGGAGCTGAAACGGCAAACAAAACGAGAATAGAGAAAGAATATATCCTTTTAATAGGTAAAGAAAATAAAAAAGTAGATAAAACAATGGATTCTGAAACTTTATGGATGCTTAGCGCCCATAAAATATTTGATGAATGCATGGAATGATCATGAGCACCATGATTATGTATATGATGAACTTCCAATGGAGTTCCTTCTAAAAATGAATGAATAAACAAACCCAGCATTACACTAATCGGAATAACGCTGTCCGCATGATGTTCCGAGCTGTGTAAGTGACCGTGTTCGATTCCCTTAGATAATCCTTCTAAGATTAATTGTATGGAAACCCCGATAATAATCCATATTCCTGCATTAATTCCTCCATCTATATACAAGGAAGGAAACATGTCTAATACAGTTATTGCTAAAAGCAATCCCGCACTAAACATTAAAAGTTGTTTATTAAATTTTGAATTATTTTGGAAAAAATAAGCTATTCCTGCTCCGATGATTACAGCAGAAATCAATACGATATAATCCATTTATTTTTCAAAAATTAAAATTAGACGGGGGGAATTTTTTTCATCAAATGGGAGGAGATGATAATCACCGAATACATTTTTTAAAGTAAATCCTACTTTTTTGGCCAGACTTTCAAAATAATTCAGTTTAAAAGTTCTTACTCTTTCTTGAAAATGAAAATTTTTACCTTTATCTTGAAATGTAATATCTTTTATAATAAAACCATCTTCAATTTTCCTCTGCAGATGAAATAAAATACCGTCTACTTCTTTGTCCTCTTGTTTAACTAGTGTATCCATTGCTAAGGAAACATTCATAAAATCCATCACAAATATTCCTTTACTTAACAATTGTTCAAAAACAGATTGAAAAACTTTTAAATTATCTTCATCATCACTAAAATAGCCAAAACTGGTAAATAAATTGAAAATGGCATTAAAATGGTTTGGGAAATTACTTCTTCTCATATCTGCAACAAAGAATTTAAGATGTTCATTTTCAAAACTCTTTGCATAAGCAATGCTTTCCGGTGCAAGGTCAACGCCGATAACATCGTATCCCAATTTATTTAAAAAAATACTATGTCTACCTTTACCACAAGCCAAATCTAAAATTTTACTTTCCTTACGTAAGGCAAGATATTTTAATAAATTCGTTATAAATTCTTGAGCTTCCTGATCATCACGATTTTTATATAATATATGATAATAAGGAGTATTAAACCATTCTGCAAACCAATCCATACCTCAAATTTAATACAATTTTTTTACCTATTAATAACATTATTCCTAGAATTAGTAAGATTTTTTATTTATAATAGATAAGTCTTATTTTAACTTATTTTAATTTTAAAACCAAAAGATCATTATAGTATATCTAGTATAAATTGTATTATAATTTAATTTAATAATTAAACCGGGTATATAAATTTATATGGCTTTGTGTTCAGTATACTCGAATTCATGAGTTTACAAAAACTTATTTGGAATTATCATTTGATTTTTATTTTAATGGTTAGTATTTTTTACTTAGTATTTTTGTAAAGAAAATTAGTTTTTTATAGAGTAGTCTTTTGAAATTTAGATGGTTAATAAATTAAATAAAGGTATAATAAACTATTTTTTTAATTATTTATATTTCTATGAGCTAAAAGGGACTAATTTTTAATAAATATTGATTAACTTAAAGTAAATCAGTAAAAAAGAAGATAAAAATTAAGTTTAATTAAAATTTTTTCAGTATATTTGCGCCTCGATTTGGCGAAAGTAAGAAAATCGTAATAACATCAAGTATAACCACTTCCTAAGCATCAATTTCGCCTTTATCTTACATTGAAAAGCAAAGGAATACAATGTTTATAAAAATATGTCCGAAGAGACTAAAAATTTAGTAGAAGAGCAAGAAACTCTTAAAAATGCAAATGTTGCTCCTGAGCAATTTGACTGGGATTCTTTTGAATCCGGATTAAATGCTGAGGATAGAAAAGAAAAGTCTGAGTTAGAAAAAATGTATGATACTTCTTTGAGAGAGCTTGACGAAAATCAAGTTTTCAAAGGTAAAGTTGTTCGTATTACTGACAAAGAAGCAATCGTTGATATAAACTTTAAATCAGAAGGAGTTATCTCTTTGAATGAGTTCCGTTACAATCCAAATCTTAAAGTTGGAGATGAGGTTGAAGTTATGGTTGCTCAAAGAGAAGATAAAACCGGTCAATTACAACTTTCTCATAGAAAAGCAAGAATGCTTAAAGCATGGGATAGAGTTAATGAGCTTCATGAGACCGGCGAAATCGTTGAAGGTTATGTAAAATCAAGAACTAAAGGAGGTATGATTGTAGATGTATTTGGCATCGAAGCTTTCTTACCGGGTTCACAAATTGATGTAAAACCAATCCGCGATTACGATCAATACGTAGGAAAAACTATGGAATTTAAAATCGTTAAAATTAACCACGAATTTAAAAATGTAGTTGTTTCTCATAAAGCATTGATCGAAGCAGATATTGAAGATCAGAAAAAAGAAATTATCGGACAACTTGAAAAAGGTCAGGTATTAGAAGGAGTTGTTAAAAATATAACTTCTTACGGAGTATTTATTGATTTAGGAGGTGTAGATGGATTAATCCACATTACAGACCTATCTTGGAGCAGAATAAATCATCCATCTGAAGTAGTTCAATTAGATCAAAAAGTTAATGTGGTAATTCTTGATTTTGATGATCAAAAATCTAGAATCCAATTAGGAATGAAACAATTAGAACCACACCCTTGGGATGCATTAGATCCAAACTTACAAGTTGGAGATAAAATCAAAGGTAAAGTAGTTGTTTTAGCAGACTATGGAGCTTTTGTAGAAGTTGCACCGGGAGTAGAAGGATTAATACATGTTTCTGAAATGTCTTGGTCTACTCATTTAAGATCAGCTCAAGATTTTGTTAAAATCGGAGATGAAGTAGAATGTGTTATTCTTACCTTAGATAAAGAAGAAAGAAAAATGTCTTTAGGTATGAAACAATTAACTCCGGATCCATGGACTGATATAACAGCAAAATATCCAATTGGTTCTAAACACAAAGGAACAGTAAGAAACTTTACCAATTTTGGAGTATTTGTTGAATTAGAAGCTGGAGTAGATGGGTTAATTTACATTTCAGATCTATCTTGGACTAAGAAAATTAAACATCCTTCCGAATTCTGTTCAGTTGGTGACGTACTAGATGTAGTAGTATTAGAATTAGATACTGATGCTAGAAGATTGAGCTTAGGTCACAAACAATTAACAGAAAACCCTTGGGAAAAATACGAAGTTAAATATGCTGAAGGAACTGTACACACAGGTAAAGTAGTTCAGCTATTCGACAAAGGAGCTACTGTTCAATTTGAAGACGCTGAAGTAGAAGGTTTCTGTCCATCTAGATTATTAGAAAAAGAAGACGGTTCCAAAATTAAAAAAGGTGATGAAACTGAATTCAAAGTAATTGAATTTAATAAAGAATTCAAAAGAATTGTAGTTTCTCATACAGGAACTTTCCGTGAAGAAGAAAATAGAGAAGAAACAGAAAAACAAGTTAAATCACAAAATCAAACTGTTGAAAAATCTACTTTAGGTGATTTAGACGAATTACAAGAATTAAAAAGAAAAATGGAAGAAGGACAATAATCCTTATAATAAAACCATTTCCTAAAATAATTCATAAAGAACCGTATTTATTTACGGTTCTTTTTTTATTTAATATAACCAATATGTAAATTTGTTATTTAGATTAACTTATTGAATATAAATTTATTACCTATTATACCGCCACTTTATATTTTATCTTTAAAAAAATAAACTTTATACCGGAAAAAATTTATATATAATTTTGTACAATATTTGTAATTATATAAAAATTAAGTTTAATGATAAAAGTTTAAATATGAAGGTATCATTTTTTTCAACACAGCCCTATGATATAAAATTCTTTAATGAATGTAACAAAAATTTTAATTTTGATTTAGAATATTTTGAACCCAATTTGGATGAACATACAGTCAATATAATTGAAGAAGGAACCGATGCCATTTGCGTTTTTGTAAATGATAAATTAAACGAAGGGGTAATTAAAAAACTAAAAAAAAGAGGAATTAAATATATAGCATTAAGAAATGCAGGATTCAACAATGTAGATTTAGAAGCTGCAAAAAAATATGAAATAAAAGTATGCAGAGTTCCTGCATATTCTCCTCAAGCAGTAGCAGAGCATACATTGGCGATGCTTTTAACCTTAAACAGAAAAACACATAAGGCATACAATAGAGTTAGAGAGCAAAATTTTTCCCTTAATGGATTATTGGGTACCAACATCTATAAAAAAACGGTGGGTGTTATAGGAACAGGTAATATTGGTAAAGTATTTTGTAAAACAATAAAAGCCTTAGGGACAAACGTATTAGCTTACGATGTCTATCCCAATGAAGAACTAAAAAAAGAAGGATTTCAATACGTTACCTTAGAAGAGTTACTAAAACAATCCGATATAATTTCTTTACATTGCCCTTTAACCCCTGAAACACATCACATAATAAACAAACATACGATAAGTTTAATGAAAAACGGCGTGTATTTAATTAATACCAGTAGAGGAGGTTTAATTAATACACAAGATATTATTGACGGATTAAAATCTAAAAAAATTGGTGCATTAGGAATTGATGTTTATGAACAAGAAGATAAATTATTCTTTAGGGATTTATCTGAAACCATCATTGAAGATGACAAAATACAATTATTACTTTCGTTCCCTAACGTTTTAGTAACGGCGCATCAGGCATTTTTCACAGAAGAAGCATTAACACAAATAGCATTAGTAACATTAGATAACTTAAGACAGTTAAGCAATAACAACAGTATTGAAAATAAAGCGGCAGAATTAGTATAAGTAGCGAAACTTTATTTTCATTTTTGAAAGCTTAAAAGGAAATAAAATCGAATTTCAACTTCCTAAAGAGTAAAAAATAAATTCAATATATATTATATTTCTTTATAAAATAAAATATATTTTAAGTATTTTTTTTAAAATTATAAATAATTTAATAAATGTTTGATATATAAATAAAAAAAACGTGATTTTATCAGGTGATTTTAGATAAATAAAATAAAATGTTATTTTTATTAATCAAATTTTATTTTAATAACTTATAATTCAAAAAAAGTACTTATTTTTACCGATGTGAAGATAAAATGAGAATCGATACTAAATTTTTTCAAAAAGAAGCATTTTTTGTAGCGCAGGAATTATTAGGGAAAAAAATCGTAAGAGCTTATGATTCCGGAGAAATAGTAAAATATACTATTACGGAAACAGAAGCATACGGAGGAGAAGAAGATTTAGCCTGTCATGCAAGTAAAGGTAGAACCAAAAGAACAGAGATTATGTACCATGAAGGAGGAAAAGTATATGTTTATCTGATATATGGAATATATTGGATGCTAAACTTTGTTACGGGTAAAAAGAACGAACCTCAAGCAGTATTAATAAGAGGCGTTGAGGAATGTTCCGGCCCGGGACGAGTTGGCAAATTATTACAGTTAAATAAAGATTTTTATGGAGAAGATTTAGCTTCTTCTAAAAAAATTTGGGTTGAAGATTCTCAAATTAAACCAAATTTTATTACCACCGTACGAGTAGGAATAGACTATGCAGGAGAAATTTGGAAGAATAAACTTTGGAGATTTATAATAACTTGAAACTAACAATACTTATGAAGATATTAACATCAACGCAAATAAAAGAATGTGCAAGTCAATTCATCGAAAGTGAAATGACAACATCTTTAGATTTAATGGAAAAATCAGCTTTAGCTTGTTTTGATTGGCTAAAAAGCAGATACTCGAACGAATATACCTATTACATTTTTTGTGGAAAAGGAAATAATGGAGGAGATGGTTTAGCTTTAGCTAGATTGTTGAATAATGAAAATTATAATGTTGAAGCTTTTATTATACAATCCTCTTCTGACTTTACAGAAGATACTCAGATCAATTTTGATAAATTTCCAAAATCAGTAGATTTTATTGAAGGAGACGATTTTGAAGTTAATGAAGAAAAAGCGATTATTATTGATGCTTTATTTGGTATAGGATTAAATAACAAATTGAAAGGAGAAGCTGAAAAAATAGTTTCAAAATTAAATGAAATCAATGCTATAAAAATTTCAATTGATATACCTTCAGGATTATTTACAGATTCACTTCCCGAAGAAAACCAAACGGTGTTTAGGGCAGATGAAACCTTGACTTTTGAATTTTATAAAAGATCTTTTTTACATCCTGAAGCAGCACAATATGCCGGTAAAATACATGTACTGGATATAGGTTTGGATAAAAAATTCATTGAAAATGAACAAACCGATAATTACCTTATAGAAAATGATTTTTTTGAAAAAAATTATAAAAGAAGAAGTCCGTTCAGTAATAAAGGAACTTTCGGAAAAGCCATTATAATAGGTGGGAGCTATGGAAGAATGGGATCTATTACCTTTTCTACATTGTCAGCCTTACGCGTGGGTACCGGATTAGTATTTACCGGAGCTCCTGAATACGGCAGTTTAGTACTTCAAACCGTTGCTCCCGAAGCTATGTTTTTCTCATGCGGAGATAAATACATAGAAGATATACAAATTCCATTTAAAAATTATACCATAGGTATAGGTCCGGGGCTAGGTACGGAGGTATTAACAAAAATGGCATTTGAAAAAATGCTGCAAAATGAAAAAAATCCGATGGTTTTGGATGCTGACGCACTCAATATAATTTCAGAAAGCAAAGATTTATTAAATTTAGTTCCTAAAAATTCTATTATCACTCCACACCCTAAAGAATTTGAGCGATTGTTTGGTAAAACTAACTCTACTTTAGAGCAATGCGAACTTGCCAGGAAAAAAGCAAAAGAGCATGAAATTGTTATAGTCATTAAAGGACATAACACAGCAATTTTATTACCGGATGGTCTTTGTTATTATAATGCTACAGGTAATGCCGGAATGGCAAAAGGGGGAAGTGGAGACGTATTAACAGGTATTATCACCGGATTATTGGCACAAGGTTATGACTCGAAATTGGCAGCTATTTTAGGAGTTTACATTCATGGTAAAGCAGGGGATTATGCCTCAGAGAAATTTTCTCAAGAAGCTATGACAGCTCAAAGTATTATACAGTGTCTTTCCGATGTTTTCTTGGAATTAAATAAGTAAACACAAATAAACATAATTTTTTAGTAAACATTACCGGCATTACACTTAATACTTAGCGACATAAGAAATCTATTATTCCAATAGTTTTTAATTCCGGTAATGTATTATTAAATAAATAACTTAATCTTCTGAAAAATCTACGATTAATTTTCGGTATTTATCCAATAATTTAGATTTAGAAAGCATTCCAATAAATTGATCATTTTCAACAACCGGTAAATACAAAGATTTTGACTTATCGAAAACTCTAAAAATAGTTTCATTATCATCAAGTAAAGAAATACACTCAGACGGCTGGGTTATAAGATCAACAATATGTAAACTTTCATAACGTTCCTTATGGAGCAAAATATTAATAAGATCATCCAAAATGATATATCCTTTAAATTTCTGATCAGAATCTTCAACGATAAAAAACTTTTTACTTGAAGAAGGAATTACCTCATTTATAAACTCAGAAAAGGATAAAGATAAAGAAATTTTAACGAAATTCTTTTCTATAAGATTTTTAATATTCATTCTACGAATAGCCTCTTTGTCTTTATTATGAGTAATCATCTCATTATTTCTTTTTAAATTATAAGTATACACAGAATGTTTATCAAAATGATATTTCACAAGATAAGCAATGGTAGAAGTAATAATTAAAGGAAATAATAAACTATATCCGCCTGTAATTTCAGCAATAAGGAAAATCGAGGTCATGGGAGCATGCATGATACCTGCCATTACACCCGCCATTCCCACTAAAGTAAAGTTATGTTCAGAAAGCTTGGTGAAGCTAGTAAGATTAATAATTTTTGTAAATACAAAACCTAAAATTCCACCGGTAAAAAGAGCAGGAGCGAATACCCCTCCAATACCCCCGGACGAAGTAGTAAAGCTACTGGCAACCACTTTTATAAACAAAATGCCTACTAAAAAAAGAATAAGAAAATAATCATTTTCTCTCAATATATAAAAGAAAGAATTTTTTGCTATACTTTCTGGGTGAGAACTCATTAAATGTTGCAGCCCGATATACCCTTCACCAAAAAGCGGAGGAAAAATAAAGATAAGGATACCTACTGCTAAACCGCCCAAAATAGCTTTTAAATAGATGCTTTTACTGGTAGAAAACTTCTTCTCAATTAAACGACCGATTTTTATAAAATACAATGAAAAAAAACCACAAATAACACCTAAAATTATATAGTAAGGAATTTTTGATTTATCGAATGGCTCAAAAATCGCAAAATAAAACGATATATTATCACCTAATAAAAAATAAGAAATTAAAGCCCCTGTGGTTGAAGAAATTAAAATAGGTATTAATGACCACATACTTAAATCGATCATAATAACTTCAAGCGAAAAAATAATGGCAGCTATCGGAGCCTTAAAAATACCAGCAATGGCTGCGGAACATCCACAAGCAATGAATAAAGTTCTTAATTTTAAGTTAAGTTTAAATTCCTGGGCTATATTAGATCCAATGGCTGCTCCTGTATACACAATGGGAGCTTCGGTACCTACAGATCCTCCAAAACCGATGGTTAAACAACTGGCTATAATCGAACTGTATGTATTTTTTTTATCTATTATACTACGTTTCTTGGAAATAGCAAATAAGACTTTTTCAACTCCATGACTTATATCCATCTTAACCCAATATTTAATAAAAATAACGGTCAAAATAATACCGATGGTAGGGAAAAAAATAGTCCAATAATTGAAATTAAAATTTTTATTATGATAAATCAATTCTTCAGTTAAACTAACTAAATTTTTTAAAATTACCGCACTTATTCCTCCAATTATTCCAATTAATGTACTTGCTAAATAAATAAATGCTTGAGGATTTTGATTCCTGAATTTTCGTATTACGATGTTATATTTTACTCGTAATTTTTTAATTGAATCCCAATAGGACTCAAAATATTTTTTTATAATAGATTGATTAATTTTCATTTATTTCATCATCAACATCTATTGAGCCAACAGTATTTTTATACAAAGAATAAACCATGGCTTGAGAAAAAGAATACGTGAAAATAATACCTACAACACACAAAAAAATTCCTAAAACTTTACTAACCAAACATGAAATTACTAATAATAATAATACTTTTCCAAATTTCTTATTTACAATTCTAAAACTATAAGTAATAGCTTGAATTAAGGGGACATCATCAATAATTATTAAAGCTCCGGCTAAAATAAAAGCTGGTGTAAAATAAAGAGAAGGAATAAACAAAAAGAAAGTACTAATGAAATGCAAAATTAGTACAATGAAAGCTAATCCAATAAGTTTAAAAAACTTAGTACCTTGATAGCCACTTATAAACTCTTTAAAACTTGCTTTTCCGTTTCTATCTGTTTGATAAGCACAATAAACAACGCCTGCAGTTAATGGATATAAAAGAATGCCAATAACTGAAGACAATAAATTTTTTACAATTATTAAAGGATTAGATATATAGTTTTGAACTAATGGGATAATTTTGTTGAACGCTTGAGGATTATTTAATTTATTAATCGCTTTAATAAATTCCAGATCAATTATATTAGTTCCTAGATAACGACCCAATAAATTATTAATTAAGTTAGTAAAAATATAGGTAAACAAAATACTAAATACTCCATAAAAAATAATATTTTTCCAAGCGGTAAACCCATCCATAATTACTTGATTAACAGATAAATTATAACCATTCTCCTTTAATTTATCTAATTTACTTTGTAGAGTACTATTCATAAATAATTTATTAGCTTACAAAATTAAACAAATATTACCTATAATATATATATTTAGGCGCATTTCGTAAGGGTAAGCCCGTTAAAAATAAACATCTGAAAAATAAAATATAAAAACCATTGGAAAAGCTAAGTAACTATATTATTACGATATAATTAATAGGATTATATATTTTAAAAAAATATAAATTTATGGATCTGTAACATTTAATTTAAAAATATACTAATTAAGTGATTGTCTATAAGTTAATAAATTATTAACCCTATATATTTTTATCATATAAACTATAGGTGAAAAATAGTATCTATGTTATAAAATAAAAATATTTACTTTTGTATGTCAAAATATTATTAAAACAATGTCACGAGAAAAAAATTTAAGAGAAGCTGCTTTAGAATATCATAGTTCCAAACCAGAAGGTAAAATAGAAGTTATACCTACCAAACCACATTCAACTCAAACAGATTTATCATTAGCCTATTCTCCGGGAGTGGCGGAACCCTGTTTAGAAATACAAAAAAATAGTGCAGATAGTTACAAATACACCTCAAAAGGAAATTTGGTAGCAGTAATTTCCAACGGAACCGCCGTGTTAGGGTTGGGAGATATTGGTGCAGATGCCTCTAAACCGGTTATGGAAGGTAAAGGTTTATTATTTAAAATTTTTGCCGGAATAAATGTTTTTGATATTGAAGTAAATGAAAAAGATCCGGGCAAATTTATTGAAATAGTTAAATCGTTAGCTCCAACCTTTGGAGGTATTAATTTAGAAGATATAAAAGCTCCTGAAGCTTTTGAAATCGAAAAACGATTAAAAGCGGAATTAAATATTCCGGTAATGCATGATGACCAGCATGGAACAGCAATTATATCAGCCGCTGCCTTATTAAATGCATTGGAAATTTCCAAAAAAAATATAGCAGAGGTAAAAATTGTAGTCAGTGGCGCGGGTGCAGCGGCCATTTCTTGTACCCGATTATATAAAGCTTTAGGAGCCAGCCCACAAAATATATTAATGTGCGACAGTAAAGGGGTGATATATAAAGGACGAACCGGATTGAATGAAGAAAAGCTTGAGTTTGCTGTAGATACTCCGGATAGAACTTTGGAAGATGCTATGAAAAACAGCGATGTATTTATTGGATTATCTAAAGGAAACTTGGTTTCTCCTGAAATGCTTTTGTCTATGAATGAAAATCCGATTGTTTTTGCCATGGCTAATCCAACTCCCGAAATTGATTATAATTTGGCGGTTGAAACAAGAAAAGATGTTATTATGGCTACCGGTAGAAGTGATTATCCTAATCAGGTAAACAATGTTTTAGGTTTCCCATATATTTTCAGAGGAGCATTAGATGTTAGAGCAACTGACATAAATCAAGAAATGCAATTAGCTGCAGTAAAAGCCTTAGCTGATTTGGCTAAACAAAACGTTCCTGAGCAGGTGATACAAGCCTACAATGTTAAAAATATGAAGTTTGGAAGAGATTATATCATCCCTAAACCATTTGATAAGCGATTAATAACTAAAGTTTCGATGGCAGTGGCTAAAGCTGCAATTGATAGCGGGGTAGCACAACACATTATTACTGATTGGAATGCTTATGAAGAAGAATTATTAGATCGAATGGGAAGTAACGATGAAAAAATTATAAGACAATTTAAGGCAAAGGCTAAAAGTAATCCAAAAAGAATAATTTTCGACAATGCTGAAGAGTACAATGTATTAAAAGCTGCGCAAATCATTGCTGAGGAAAAGATCGCTCAACCAATTTTGTTAGGTAAAAAAGATCTCATAGAAAAAACAAAGCAATACTATAATTTAGAAATTGAGGCAGAAATATTGGATATTGATACAGTTTCGTCTACTCATAAATTTGACAAATATGTAGAGTATCTTTATGATCTAAAACAAAAAAATGGAAAAGGAATAACCTCTCAACAACAAGCTGCTCAATTATTGAATAACAGCGAATATTTAGGAGCCATTGCTGTTGAAATGGGTGAAGCAGATTCATTTTTAACCGGATTTACTAAAGATTATACGGAAGCTTTAAATCAAATTATAAAAGTTGTAGATTATTCTGAATCATCAAATATAACAGTAGCATCTGCTATGGTTCTTCTTTCTAAAAATGGACCGATATTTATTTCGGACACTTCATTAAGCAGAAATCCTTGTAGTAATGACTTAGATTTAATAGTTCAAATTACAGCCGATTTCGTAAAGAAAATGGGTATTGAACCTAGAATAGCTATGGTATCTAATGAAAATTTTGCTGGAAATTCAGTAGCATCTAAAAGTGCTGATGCAGTGGTTAGGAAACTTAACCAAACAAATCCTGATTTGCTGATTGACGGAGAAATTCAGCCCGAATATGCATTAAATGATCAATTAATCAGTGAATTTCCTTTTAGCAAGTTAGGAGGTAAATCGGCAAATGTTTTAATATTTCCTGACATAACTTCGGCTAATTTAAGTGCAAGTTTAGCAAAAGGTATTGGGTCAATAAAATCTATTGGTCCGGTTCTATTAGGATTAGATAAATCTATTCAAATAATTACAGAAAATTCTAAGGTAGAAGATATAGTAAATCTGGCAACCCTTGCTGCCCTTGCTGCTCAAGAAAAAAAATAATTACTATTTCCGTAAAATAAACAAAAATGATAACCCATTTGTCAGGAATTATTTTTGAAATATCCCCTTCCAGTGTAGTTATAGACTGCAATGGAGTGGGGTATTTTGCCACTATAAGTTTACAAACCTATAAAGACATTCAAAACGAAAAAAAAGCCCTAGTATATATTCAAGAAATTATACGGGAAGATTCCCATTCGTTATATGGCTTTTCAACTAAAACTGAGCGATCCTTATTTAATCTTTTAATAAGTGTTAATGGAGTAGGTCCGGCTTCCTCCATTATGATGTTGTCCTCAATGTCTGTATCGGAAATAACCTCCGCTATTTCCGGCGGCAACAACCTGGCACTTCAAAAAATTAAAGGAATAGGAGCTAAAACCGCTCAAAGAATAATAGTTGATTTGCGGGATAAAATTTCTATATTTGAAACGTCTGAAATATTAGATTATAATTTAGGCAATAAAAACAAATCTGAAGCGTTAAGTGCATTGGAGGTGTTAGGTATTTCTAAAAAAATTACCGAAAAAATAATTGATAAAATTTTAAAGGATAATCCGGATATCGAAGTAGAAGAGCTTATCAAGGATACTTTAAAAAAACTATAAACGTTGAAAGTGTTAAGGTATATTCGTGACTATTTGCTATTGGCAACCATATTTTGTTTAAGTGGTAGTGTTTTATTTGCTCAGGAAAATGATGATGAACAAGTTTTGCAATTGGATGACCCTGTAAAATATGAGGCGTATTATGATTATAAAAGTGGAAATTACATATTATATCCCAAGCTGGGAGGTGTAGTTGTCGGTACTCCGATAACTATGACAGCCGAGGACTATACTAAATATGTAATGCAACAAAAGTTTGATGAATATTACAAAGAACGTTCACGTTTACAAGATGAAATAGGAAGAGCAAAAAAAGAAGGAAGAGAAGTAGAAAAAAAAGGTTTTATTCCGGGAATTACGGTTAAATCCAAATTATTTGAGCAAATATTCGGAGGTAATAAAATTGAACTAAAACCTTCAGGATTTGCATCCTTTGATTTAGGAATATTGCATCAAAAAATTGACAATCCACAAATTTTACCACAAAACAGAAAGAACTTTACCATCGATTTAAGGCAAAGAATACAAATGAGTCTTATAGGAAATGTTGGTAATAATGTACATTTAGGGGTAAACTATGATACTCAGGCAGGTTTCAACTTCGAAAATAAATTAAATTTAGCATGGATTCCGGGCTCGGGAAGTGGGGCGAACTTACCCAATGGGACAAGCGGTGGAGAGGATAATATAATTAAGAAAATCGAATTTGGTAATGTAAATATGCCCCTAAGCACCAGTTTAATTACAGGCGCTGAATCACTTTTTGGAATCAAAGGGGAATTTCAATTCGGGAGAACATTTTTGACTACCGTATTTTCAGAACAACAATCCGAAGCACGAAATATAACAGTTCAAGGAGGAGGAGTAATCAATACATTTAAAATAAAAGCAATTGATTACGATGAAAATCAACATTATTTCTTAACGCACTATTTCAGAAACAATTACGATAAAGCTCTGGAGAATTATCCGGTAATAGGTTCAACCATTAACATCACTAAGATGGAAGTGTGGAGAATCGATTTAGGAAATTCAAACCTTCAAGAGCAGCATCCCGTTATAGCATTAAGAGACTTAGGAGAAAGTACCACGGGACAACTTCCCGATAATTCAAATTTAAATTTATATAGTACCATTTCAAATCTATCGGGAATCAGGGACGCTTCCACAGCATACAATAGCGTGAATGGTGTTTCTTTACCGGTTGTACCCACCTCAACTTCTTCAGCAACTATGAAGAATTATGAAAGTGGAAAAGAATTTGTTGTTCATAAAAGAGTAAAAAAACTTTCTGAATCTGAATATACTTATAATCCACAATTAGGATATATATCATTAAATCAAAAACTAAATAATGATCAACTTTTAGCGGTAGCATTTCAATATACAGATTCCAAAAATCCGGGCAAAATATATAAAGTTGGGGAATTTTCCAATGAAGTGACCGGAGTATTGATCTTAAAATTGCTAAAACCTAATCAAATCGTTTCTCCTGAATCACCTATGTGGGATTTGATGATGAAAAATATCTATTCAATGGATGCATCTCAAATTTCTCCTGATGGTTTTATGGTTAATGTTATGTACCAAGACGCCTCTCAAGGAAAAATCAATTATTTACCGGATCCCCATGTAAGAAATTTACAGTTATTGCAATTATTAAATTGGGACAGGTTAAATCAAAATAACGATGCTACCAATACAGGTAAAGGAGATGGTATATTTGACTTTGTAGAAGGAATTACCATAAACTCAGAGAAAGGTAAACTGATATTTACTAAAGTAGAACCATTCGGGGAATTCTTAAAAAATAAATCAGTAGACGAAAAATTTATATTTGAAAATTTATACAAAAATCTAAAAGGAGGTAATATAGTCACATCAGATCCTCTAGCCAATCGATACACTATTGAAGGTAGATTCAAAGGAAGTATAGGAAACGGCATATCCCTGGGAGCATTTAACGTTCCGAGAGGGTCAGTTAAAGTTACGGCAAACGGTCAAACATTAAATGAAGGAATTGATTATGTAGTGGACTACCAAATGGGAATGGTAACCATTATTAATGAAACCTACAAAAATTCAGGAGTTCCAATCAATATAAGCTTGGAGAATCAATTTGCATTCAATATGCAGAAAAAAAGGTTCATGGGATTAAATGTGGAACATAAATTCAGTGATGAATTTATAGTGGGAGCAACCTTTCTTAATTATAAAGAAAGACCGTTAACGCAAAAAGTACAATTTGGTTCTGAACCGGTTAATAATTCAATGATCGGATTTAACATGATGCTGAATAAAGAATTTCCTTTTTTAACAAAGCTTACCAACTGGATTCCGGGAATTAAAACGGAAGCAGAATCCAATGTAAGTTTTAAAGTAGAAGGAGCAGCTTTATTACCGGGTGAGAATAAAACAATCAATGATAATTCTTACATTGATGATTTTGAAACAACTGCATCAAAAATAAGTCTCAAAGAACCCGGCTATTGGGGAATCGCAAGTAAACCCGAAAAAGGTGGATTTGGTAATACTTATATGAATGATATAAGAAATGGCGATGGAAGGGCATTGATTAGTTGGTATAATATTGACCCTAGATTTTTTGGAATTGGTGGAGGTCAACCGGCGGGTATAGATAATAATGCATTATCCTTACACTTACAACGAAGAGTTAAATATCAAGAAATATTCACGGATAGAGATTACATTGCCGGAGAACAATTATACATGAATACGTTTGATGTATCTTTTTATCCCAAAGAAAGAGGACCGTATAATTTTAATACAAGTAATGAAGACCCTGAATCAGAACGATGGGGAGGTTTAATGAGACCCATATCGGTAACAAATTTCGCTGAAGCGAATATTGAATATCTTGAATTTTGGATGATGGACCCGTATGCTGACAGTAAAACACCGGGATCTAATCCATTGGGTAGTAAGCCTGAATTAATTCTTCAGTTAGGAAATGTGTCTGAAGATGTATTAAAAGACGGCTTTATGCAATATGAAAATGGTATCAGTGACGATATAAGTCAAATGACAACCACTAATCTTGGGAAACAACCTAAAAATTATCCGTTAGTATATGCTTTTGATACAGAAGGAGAGGCCAGAAGAAAACAAGACGTTGGATATGACGGATTAACAAGTTTAGAAGAAGCAGATTACTATAAAAATAAAGGATACGATATAGGTAGTAACGCCAATTATGTAAATCCTATAACGGGTGAAGTTGACCCGTCTGCAGACGATTACGTATTTTATTTACATGGCGCATGGGATTCTTCCAATGAAAAAAATTCAATCATAGGAAGATATAAATATTACAGGAATTTAGAAGGCAACTCACCTTCAAATTCTATGGATGCTTCTTCAGCGTCTCCGGATACAGAAGACTTGAATAAAGATTTTAACTTAGATGAAACAGAAAATTATACACAATATCGTCTTTCTTTACTAGATTCCGATTTAAGAAATAATCAAAATCCATTGGTTGTTGATAAAAAAGAGGTTGAAGTATCATTACCCAACGGAAAAAAAGGAAATACAACTTGGTATTTGGTTCGAATTCCCGTGAGTGCATATGAATCGGGTTCCGCTGAAATTTTAAATAACGTACGATATATACGTATGTTAATGAAAGGATTTTCCAATACTGCAACGTTACGTTTTGCAACTCTGGATTTAGTTAGAAGTGATTGGAGAAAATACGAAAAAAATATTTCCTCAGTTAGTGGAGAAAGCAAACAAGATACAGACGAAGGAAATGCAACCCTTTTACCTGTATCAAATGTCATTATCAGCGCTGTTAACTTAGAAGAAAATTCTACATCGCGTCCACCGTATGTATTGCCTCCGGGAATAAGCAGAGAAATTTTAGGTAATACTACCGGAACGCAAATGCAAAATGAATCCTCATTAAAGTTAGAAATAAAAGATTTAAAAAATTCAGAACCTAGAGGTATTTATAAAAATATTGCATTAGACATGAGACGTTACAAAACATTAAAAATGTTTGTACACGCTGAAAATATGCAAGATGCCTCAAGTAATATTGTAGATAAAGAAGCTAAGTTTTTCATCCGTATCGGTAGTGATTTGTCAGATAATTATTACGAATACGAATTCCCATTAAAATACACTCCGAATACTGCTACGTCTGCTATTGATATATGGCCGATTGAAAATACGATTGAATTAAAATTAAAAGATTTAGTAGCTGCAAAAAATGAAAAAGATAAGAATAACTTATATAATAGTACTGTTCGATATCGTAGTTATGTAACCGGTAGTGATGATAAAATCATCTATGTTAAAGGTAGACCTTCCATAGGAAATGTTAATTCCATAATGATGGGGGTACGAAATACTTCCAGCATAGACAAGCATGTTGTTTTATGGCTGGATGAACTTCGTTTATCTGATATTGATAACGAAGGAGGATATGCAGCCAATGCAAGTATTAATTTTAATTTGGCTGATTTTGCTCAAGTATCCGCATCCGGAACGTATCAATCGGTTGGTTTTGGAGCAATCGATAGTAAACCGAGTGAAAGAAGCCAAGACGAAACCAAACAATATATGGTAAGTGCTGCCGTAAATGTAGATAGAGTTCTTCCGGATAAATGGGGAATGAAAATACCGGTTAGCATTAGTATGTCTGAAACATTTATAGATCCAAAATATAATCCGTTGGATAATGATGTGAAGTTAAAAAATGATCCAAGAAAAAATGAACTTAAAAAAGTGGTGAGAAGCTATTCCTCACAAAAAAATATTTCTATTTCGAATTTAAGAAAAGACAGAACCACAAGTAAAACGCCTAGATTTTATGATGTAGAAAACTTATCGGCTTCTTTTTCTTATTCCACGGATTATTTTAGAGATATATATACAACTTATAATATATACCAAAATTTACAAGCCTATATTGATTATAACTTCTCGCCTAAAGGTGTTTATTATCAACCATTTAAAAAAATGAGAGCGGTGCAAGATACCAGCCGATTTGCTAAATATTTAAAATGGTTAAAAGAAGTTAACTTTAATCCGGTTCCTTCTCGTTTATCTTTTAAAGCTGATATTGCGAGAACTTATAATGAATTCCAATACAGAGATATCAATGCTTATCTCAATAATAATCCTAACAGTTATACTCCTATTTTTGCCAATAATTTCTTGTTCGGTTGGCAATACAATATAGGATTTAATCTAACACGTTCGCTTAAATTAGATTTCTCTTCAGGAACAAGAACCATATTAGATGATATAGGAAACGGAGTACCGGATGACGGAATGATCTGGAATGGATTGTTTACTGCAGGAAGACCTATCAATTTTAATCAAAGATTCCAATTAAATTATAGAGTACCTATACATTTACTTCCTTATTTAGATTTCACTTCTATGGAAGTTGGATATACAGGTCAATACGATTGGCAGGCCGGTTCTAATTTCCAAACATCATACGATCCTGCAAATGCCGATCCAAGAAAAAGAAGTTTGGGAAATACTGCACAAAATGCACAAACTATAACAGTCATAGGAAATGTTGATTTCAGTAAATTCTATAATTATTTCTCAAACTATAAAAAATTTGAAGAAAAAAAACGTAAGAGACAAAGAGAAATAGATTCTTTAAATAGGGCTTATGAAACAAATTTTGCCTTAAAAAAACCTAAATCCTTTAAAAAATATACTATTAAAAATAAGTATAAGGCTACAGATTATTTATGGATGATTGCAAGTAGTTTTAAAAGAGGTCAAATTCAGGTAAACGAAAATAAAGGAACAATTTTGCCGGGATTCTTGCCTGAACCGAGTTTTTTTGGAGTTGGTAGATATGCCGGATCAACAAGTGGTCCTACATTCGGATTTTTATTTGGTTCTCAATTCGATTTAAGGAATAAAGCAGTAACAGAAGGTTGGGTTTCGTTAAACGAATATATGACCAGTCCATATGTAAAAACAAATAATTCGCAATTGTCAGCTACCCTGCAATTAGAACCGATTAACCATTTACAAATTGATTTAAATATCATGCGTAATCATCAAAAGACATTATCTCATTCAGGGTTTAATTCTATAGATCCATTAACAGGACAAATTGCTAATACATTCGTCAATCGATCTGCTATGTTCAGTTCTTCAGTTATATCTTTTGCGACTGCATTCAAATCAGGAGATTATGTATATAATAAAATGATTAGCAATTCAATGATTTTATCACAAAGAGTGGCTGCGAAACAAGGGCAACCTTTAGTCGATACTAATAATGACGGATATGTTGATGGTTATGGGTTAACCAATTCAGAAGTTTTATTACCTTCATTTGTATCTGCATTTTCAGGAAGAAGTGCAGGAAGTCAAAAGTTAGGTTATAAACGCAGTATGCCGGTTCCAAATTGGAAAATTACCTATGGAGGATTAAAAAATATTCCATTTATTAATTATTGGTTCAAAGAATTTAGAATTAATCATAGTTATATTTCAAACTATACCGTTAATGGGGTACAAACCAATCCCGATTATTATTTAGCACAAAACGATTCGACAGCACCTGAACGAGATTTAAACGGGAACAGATACAACTATTACACCTACGGAACAGTAGTCATGTCAGAAGGGTTCAGTCCACTTGCAGGAGTAGATGTCACTATGAGAAATAATATCCAAATTAGAATAGCTTACAATAAAGATAGAATCTATTCTTTAGGATTAACAAATTACACTCTACAAGAGGATTATGGCAATGAAGTAGTTTTCGGTCTGGGATATATTGTAAAAGATGTTAAGTTAAAATTGCGTTATCGAGGGGCTACAAAACCGGTAACGGGCGATTTAAATATTAGAGGAGATATATCTATTAGAGATAACAAAACTACCATTAGACGGTTGGTAGAGTTGGATTCTCAAGTAACGGGTGGGCAAAACTTAGTTTCATTGAAATTTTCAACAGATTATAACTTTACTAAGAATTTTAATCTTAAATTCTTCTATGAGCAAATGATTACTAAATATAAGGTTTCAACTGCATATCCACTTTCAACGATAAGAGCGGGATTAAGTGCTACATTTACCTTTGGAAATTAATTATATATGTAAAGATAAAACATTCATATGAAGACTCCATCGGATTTACTTTATAGTTCTAAACATGTTTGGATAAAAATTGAAGGTAACACAGCACTTATCGGTATAACAGATTACGCGCAACAACAATTGGGAGATGTTATTTATATAGATATAAATAGCCTCGGTAATCAACTAAAGTTGGATGAAATTTTTGGAACTGTGGAAGCTATAAAGACCGTTTCAGACCTTTTTATGCCTCTTGATGGAAAAGTGCTTGAAATGAATCTTGAGCTTGAAAATTTGCCGACATTAGTAAACACCGATCCTTATGGAAAAGGTTGGATTATAAAAGTTCAAATACAAAATAATACTTTACTAGATCAACTATTGAATGCTGAAGACTATAAAAAACTGCTTACTTAAACAGTATAAAAAAGTACGTATTATACTTTTCTTATATTTTGGGATATTGACATGGTTATTGTTACGAGCCCCTCAAGGAAATAAAAATTTATTAAACTATTTTCCTCATTTCAGTGATAAATTAATCCATACCCTAACATTTTTAGGATTAGCTTTTTTAGCTAAAATTTCATTTCCTAAAAAAAATCAATTGCTAATAATAGGAATAGGTACTCTCTATGGAATTTTGATTGAATTTTTACAAGAATATATGAAATTGGGAAGAACCTTTGAATATTCTGATATGGTGGCGGATTTTATAGGTTGTATAGTTGGTTATTATATGGCAAAAAAAATGATTGAAATATTATAAGCTATTTTTTTACTTGAAATCAATGATTATTCGAAAATATAATTTCAATCAAAGTTAAAATTTCATAAATCAAAAGAAATTTTAGAAATTTAAAAATACACCCGTTCGCAACATATCGCAGATTTACTTCTAAATTAGATAAAATAAAAATATTTTGCATTTAAATTTTATAATAAAATACTCTTAAAATTTAAGATAAGTGTAAAAACTAAGTATGAAAAGCATTTTTTTATTCTTATAAAAAATAAAAAATAAAATTAGAGTTTATTGATAAAATTGTGTAAATTAGCACGTTGAGATTGTTATTATACTTCCTTCTACTTTTTAATTTGAATAGCTAGTTTTTAGTCTGATTTCTTCTCAATTAATTTTTTACCAATTTTTTAAAATTTTTATATGAACATTTTTATTTCAAACCTGAATTACAGGTTGACCAACGAAGATTTACATGACTTATTTTCAGAGTACGGAGAAGTTGAATCAGCAAAAATAATACAAGATCGTGAAACCGGAAGATCCAGAGGTTTTGGATTTGTTGAAATGGCAGATGCAGAAGCTAAAACGGCTATTCAGGAATTAAATCAAAAAGAATTTGACGGTAAAGTTATTAATGTCTCAGAAGCTAGACCAAGAGATGAAAAACCAAGAAATAACTTTAGAAGAAGTTATTAATTATGGGTTACTAATTAATAAGTAAAATAAAAAACGACTGAATTCTATTCAGTCGTTTTTTATTTACAGATCAATGTAAATGATTTTTATAGTTTAAAATCAAATCCCAAATAAAACATTGAAGATACAATAGGGGCATAAATTAAAGAAGTATCGAAATAAGAACCAAAAGGGTTTTCCGGATTTATAATTGGATTTCTTTGTTTATAGCCTCCCAAATTTTCAACTCCTAGATAAGATCTAAACTTATCTGTAAAATATCTGGATAGTTGAGCATTCATTAAAGTATAATTAGGCGAAAACGATTTTCGCTGATATTCTATCGGATTTTTAGAGGTGTCCGGAAGTCTTTGTTTTCCTATATATTGCAATGTAAAGTCCAATGCCCATTTACTTTTGTTTTCAGTTTCTAGAGTAGAATATGATATAGAAAATAAGCCTCTGTTTTTAGAAGTAAAGGGAACTTGTCGCCTGCCATCCACATAATCGGCTTTAATATCATACCATTTATAAGCAAAATGCAATTCCAGATTGGAAATAGGAATAATATCCCATACTGCCTGAAAAGTATTTGAAAAAGATTTTCCATCTAAATTATAAAACCAAAGCGCTTGAGACGATCGATCCAAGTCTATAAGAACTTGTTTTTTAAAATCCGTTCGGTAAAAATCGATTGTAAATGTATTTTTGATAGCTCCAATTTTAAAATCCTGAATTAAACTACCTCCATAGTTCCATGCAATTTCAGGTTTTAAACCATAAATATCGCCATGGTTTGATTGAATATATACCTTACGAGACGAAGCAAAATACTGCATATTTTCTGCAAATATATTGGCTGTTCTCATACCTTTTCCCGCAGCTAATCGAAGGGTTGTTTTAGGCAAGAAAGAATACTTAATATTAATTCTTGGTAATACTTGGTTTCCCGCCAAATTATGAAAATCAGTTCTGGCGCCCAACACTAAAGTTATATTTTTAATTGCGGTAGTGGTATATTCGGCAAAAATCCCGGGTACATTTTCAGTTCTTTTATAATTGGAATTTTCAAAATCCTCATTGAAAGCATCATGAAGATAACTTGCACCTAAGGTATATTTGTGATTCGTGTTACCAATGATACTTTCAAATAATAAATTAGTGAAAAATGAATTTTCATTACCATTATATATTCTTTGACCGAAATAACTATCAATAGTATGATGGATAAATTTAGTTTGTAAACCTATGCTTTGATAAGGTTTAGTAAGAAAGACAAATCCGGTTTTATTCCAGATTTCAAAATGTGTATTTTCTATACCTAGTCCATAATGATTTTGAGTCAAACGGTCAGTTGATTCTCTAAATTTTTTTTGACCTCCGATCTGTTTATCATAAAGCGCCTGAATACCTATTTGAGAACCCCATCCGTTTTTTTTAATACCGTCATAATGGATGATATCCATTACATTTAGTTGTTTGGAAAGAGGACTATCAAGATATCCGTCATGATTCATATCTTCTTTAGCAAACCTTCCGCTCAAATGAGTTAATGTGGTATTACTCCAATTATTGGAAATAGAAGACGCATTGACAACATTAAATTCCAAACGAGCATTTTGATTTGCAAAAAAATTGATAGTGGTAAAATTTTTATCTTTATACTTCATCAATTCAGTATTTATTTGACCGGTTATAGCCTCGTAGCCATTAGTAACAGTGCTGCCTCCTTTAGTAAGTTGAATACTGTTTATCCATGTGCCGGGTATAAAATTTATACCACTGGCGGTGGACAATCCTCTTACCTCCGGCATATTATCAACAGTTAAGGAAGTATATTTCTGATCTAGTCCTAACATTTTAATTTGTTTTGAACCCGTTACTGCATTGGTTGTAGAAATATCCACAGTAGGATTTGTTTCAAAACTTTCAGCCAAATTACAACAGGCGGCTTTCAACAATTCCGTTTTATTAATTGTATAGGTAAGAGCAGCAGAATTGGCTTTTATACTTACCGCCTTGGCTCTTTGTCGGACAACAACCTCATCCAATACTTTCTCTGAAGAAGAAGGTTTGGGTTCTAAAAAAATATCTATGGGATGATCGACATCATCAATTTTAATTTCTTGAGAAATAAAGCCGTCCTTTGCAGCTTCAATAGTATAGAGACCGTCGTGGTACATCAGCTCAAAATTGCCTAAGCTGTCGGTAACAGTTTTCATAATCGGGTGTTCTTTCCAATTTACATCAGCTCCCCGAACGGGTATATTTTCTCCGTTTTCCAAAGTAGTTAGTATACGACCTTTTAATGTTTTATGCTGGGCTACAGCCAATAGGCCATAAACCAGTAAAAACATACTTATATATTTTTTCATTTTTTGTTATTTAGTTATAAAAAATTGATTTTTAAACCGGCATTACTGAACATCGATTACATACAATAATGCATCTTATCCTATCTTATATAAAATAGAATAAGCTGAACCATGAAAAAATATACATTATCCGTAGTAGGTATAACGACAATAAAATTTATATAATTGATAAACAGGGGGAGGAGGGTTACAATAAAGTTGTGCTATACCCTCTTGTTGAGAAGATGCCCAATTAAATAGATTCCAATTTACATTGGGAATAATTCCTAAAAATGTAAAAATTAAATGTTGAAAATTGGAATCAAATGAAAAAAAGCTGTTTTCGTTCGATTTTATTAGAACGTCCTTACAGCAAAAATCTCTTTCAAAAGAAGGATAATCCTTTTTTTCAGAATGTTTTAATTCGTTGGAAAATTTTTTGAAATTAATGGTATAGCCAATATTTTCTCCGTGACACCAATTTTGGTATATGAAGAGATTAAGATTTGCAAATAAAACCAAGCAAATCAAAAGTATAGACTGAATTAATTTCATCAAGTAAAGATAAAAAAATTATTTGGATTGGCCGGTTGAAATTAATTGCATGATATAAAAATCAATGATACTAATGCTTAAAATGACGTATTCCCGTAAATATCATAGGAATATTGTATTCATTACAAGCCTCAATGCTTTCTTTATCACGTATGGAACCTCCGGGCTGAATAATAGCAGTTATACCATTCTTTGCGGCGGTATCTACTACATCTCGAAAGGGAAAGAATGCATCAGAAGCTAAAACCAAATGATCGGTTCTTTTTTCTTTGGCGCGTTCAATTGCTTCTTGAGCCGCCCATATTCTATTAGTTTGTCCTGAACCAATACCCAGGGCTTGGAAATCAGAAGCAACCACAATAGCATTGGATTTGGCATGTTTAACTATTTTTTGAGCAAAAATCAAATCTTCCAATTGTTTTTTGTCAGGAGCTGAATTTGTTACTTGTGTAAAATTAGTAGCTGAAGCATGATCCACGTCTTGAACTAATAAACCGCCATCGACCTTAACGAATTCAACTGAATCCGAAACTGGGTTGTTTACTTTTATAACGCGCAAACTTTTTTTAGAAGATAATACTTGTAAAGCTTCACCCGTAAATGATGGAGCAATAACTATTTCTAAAAAAACGGTTACCAATAAACGAGCTGTTTCCTCATCAACAGTTCGATTAAAAGCGATGATCCCTCCAAAAATTGAAATTGGATCACATTCAAATGCTTTTTGATAAGCTTCAACTATAGTATTTCCCAGAGCTACTCCACAGGGAGTAGAATGTTTTACCGCACAACAGGAAATTTCTGAAAATTCATTAACAACTTTATACGCCATATCCATATCTCGGAAATTATTAAATGAAAGTTCTTTACCTTGTAATTGTTCAAAGTCCTTCATAGCTCCGTTTTTGGATTTATCTATATAAAAGGCTGCTTTTTGATGCGGATTTTCTCCATACCTTAAATTTTCGACTTTTTCAAAAGAAGTGTTCAAATACTGAGGATAATCATCCTGCAAAAGATATCCGGATATGGCTGCATCATAAGAAGATGTCAGGTTAAACACTTTACCGGCCAATTTCTTTCGTGTAGCTAAAGAAGTATCTCCATCTTTTTTTAACTCTTCTATTACTAAACTATAATCTTCAATTTGAGATATAACCGTTACAGAGTGAAAATTTTTTGCAGCTGATCGTAGCATAGTAGGTCCGCCTATATCAATAAATTCTATCATTTCCTGCTCTGATAATCCTTTATTTAGTTTATCGAAAAACGGATATAGGTTCACAATAACCAGATCTATAGTTTTTATTTTAAGATCATGAATGGATTGTAAATGTTCTTCTTTTGTCCTGGAAGCCAGTATACCCCCATGAATAGAAGGATGTAATGTTTTAACTCTTCCATCCAATATTTCAGGAAAACCGGTATATTCACTAACTTCGGTGACATTAAGGCCATTGGTTTTAAGATGCTTATAAGTTCCACCGGTTGAAATAATTTCATACCCTTGAGATTGTAAAAAAATTGAAAAATCAATTATATTGGTTTTGTCTGAAACACTTATTAAAGCTCTTTTCATTACTATGATTTTACATTTATTCGGTAATTAAATAAAAGGCTTTTCCTTTTACATCATCATCTACAGATTGAGGGATATCCTGATATTCTTCCCAGTAACTATTTTTAAGTTTAACTCCATTTTCTTTAGCATATTTATCTAAAGTGTAACGGGTTTTAAAAAGGTTATGAACGTTTTCATTTATAGGAGTAGTGATTGCTTTTCCGGCAGGTAGAGTTATCAAGCTCATAACAGAATTAGGAGGGTTTATATTAGATTCCACGGGATAACCTGTATAAAAAATGGTACTTTTAGCCAATGTGTCAAAAGTACTGTAATAAATAATAGGATTTTCAATATCTTTATAAGAATATTTTAAACTATCTGTTAAATAATTTGATATTTCATGTAAAGACTTATACATAGCTTTATAAACTTCCTCGGCATTTGTGGAAGTTTCATTTTTAATGGCTATCATTTGAATTCCTTTAAAATCAATATATTCAGCATCACCTTCGTGGAGTTGTTTATTGGATCGCCCATTCTGTAATAGTATAGAAAGTTTATCAAGACTTTTAATTAAGCTTTCTTCCAATTTATGAGAATATAAATAAGCAAAAATGCGAGTAAAATAAGTAAAATTTTCTGTTGTGAGGTGGATGGTTACATCGGTCACTCCTCCATTTGATTGAAAATCTATATCCTCGATACAAACTACACCGTTTTCAACAAAAATTATTTGAGATTTTATGGTGTTGTTTACTTTGCTTTTTAAAATTTTATATTCTCCTTTACCTATGGAATGGTCCTTAGCATTATTCCAAGTTAAACTGCTTCCTGTACCTTTATAAGGGGCAAAGTAATTTATCCGAGTATTAACAGAATCTTCATTAATTAATAACCCCCAAGAAGCGTAATTTTCAAGATCATTAAATTCCGCAAAGACTTCACTGATTGGATTGTTAAATTCTTTAGTAGCTATAATTTCTATTTTTTTGGGAAGAAAAGATGGCATTATGCATCCGGCAACAATTATCAAAAAAACTAAAAAAAGAAAAATATTAACAATCTTTTTCATGTAAATAAGAAGTTATTAGACGTAAATAATGAATTTAGTGTGAAAACACAAAGCTACAAAAAACATATATACAGACGTATAAAAAGACTATTAATTTTAAAAAGAAAGGACACTGAACTATGCAATGTCCTTACTTTAAGTATTATAAATTATTAAAATTATTTATCGGTGCCAGGATTGGTTTCAGGAGCTAAAACAACACCTTCTATTCTTACCGGTAAATTTGGTTTTTTCTCATCATTAGAAGATATGGTAATGGTTCTGCTGAATCTTCCTACATTAGAAGTATTGTAGGTAACCGTAATTTCTCCTTTTTTTCCGGGAGCGATAGGTTCTGTAGTCCATTGAGGTACCGTACATCCGCAAGAAGTGTTTATATTGGAAATAATTAACGGTTTATCTCCCACATTTTGAATTTTTATAATTCTTTTGCCATTAGATCCTTTGTTTACATTCCCATAATCTACCGTATTATTTTCATAATTGGTAATTTTAATTTCCTGAGCATTGCTGAAAATGAATGCTCCCAATAGGAATGCCGAACTTAAAACGAACTTTTTCATGTTTGATATATATTTAACTATTTTTTTAACTATTGAACTTCCCCTTTAATTTTTAAAAGCTTTCTTGAAATTTTTGGATCATTACTGAATACCTCAATTGATTTGGAAAATTTACCAAGATTCTTTGTATTATACTTAACGTTTATCTCACCTGATTTACCCGGTAAAATAGGAGTTCTGGTCCATGAGGGTACAGAACAATCACATGATGATTTAACATTGGAAATAATCAAAGGTTTGTCACCTGTATTGGTAAATTTGAAAATTTGATTACCGTCAGAATTTTTTTTAATTATTCCATAATCTATTTGATCTTGACTGAATGTTATAGATTGAGCGGAAATGAAACTTCCTAAAAATAGGAGAAAAACTAATATAGCAGTTTTTTTCATACTTGTAAAGATATAAAATTTTAAATTCACTTTAGCTTAGTTTTATTTTCAAAAATAATACCATCTAATAATATAATTGGTAATAAAAATGAATTTTTTGAAATCATAAACAGAAGGTCTTATCTAAATTTAGCTCTTTCATAGGGTAGGGGCCATAAGGTGTTTTTTTCTAAAATATGGGCGGCTTCTAAAGCAAAGTATGGATTACGTAACAGCTCTCTACCCAGGAAAATTAAATCAGCTTCGTTATTTTCGAGTATTTCTTCTGCTTGAACAGCTTGGGTTATCAATCCAACCGTTCCGGTTATTATGGCAGAATTATTTTTTATTTTATTGGCAAAAGGCACTTGGTAATTAGGTTTATTGGGTATTTTAGCATGGGGAGTTAAACCACCGGATGAGACATCTAAAACCTCTACACCTAAATTTTTTACTATTTCGGCCAATTCTACAGATTCATCTACACTCCAACCGCCTTCTATCCAATCGGTGGCAGAAATTCTAACCCATAGAGAAATTCTTTTAGGAAGTATTTGTTTAATTGCTTCTATAATTCTAACCAACAATCGAATTCTATTTTGAAAATTACCTCCATAATCATCTTTTCTTACATTACTAAGAGGAGATAAAAATTCATGAATGAGATATCCATGAGCAGCGTGTATTTCAATAATATCATAACCTGCTTTCACAGCTCTTTCTGCTCCTTCTTTAAAATCATTGATAATGATATTTATTTCATCAATAGATAGTTCTCTTGGTTTTTGGGAATTACCGTCGAAAGGAACAGGAGAAGGCGCTACTATAGCCCATTTCTTATATCCTTCATCCAGTTTTTCATTAGGAAGCCAAGGAATAGGAGTGCTGGCCTTTCGTCCTGCATGAGCTAATTGGATACCCGCTAAACAGTTATTATCGTGAATTGATTGTACAATTTCACTTAATTTAAGAATATGTTCGTCTTTCCAGATACCCAAATCTTTATAGGTAATTCTACCTTGAGGGGAAACGGCAGTGGCCTCTTGAATAATTGCCGCAACTCCTCCCACCGCACGGGTTCCATAGTGTATTAAGTGCCAATTATTGGCAAAACCATCATGAGCAGTGTATTGACACATGGGAGACATTATGATCCTGTTTTTTAGCGTGTTACCTTCTAAAGGTAAAGGTTTAAATAATTTTGACATACTATTTTTAGGTTTTTATTGTTTTTTTAGATAATATATAATAACTATGATGTTGTTTTTAAAATATATACAAATCAAAGTTAATAACTTTACAATGGATACCCCAATTAAAAATAAATTATATTAAAAAATATTATATTTTTGTAATTATAATATTTATAAAAGTATGATAGGATATATCAGAAATTCCTTGACATTAGTGTTAGCTTTTAGCATATCTTTAAGACTCTGTTCTCAATCACTATCATTTTCAGAATCTCAGATTATTATGTATAAAGAAAATAATCTGATTAAAGCAGCCGAGAAGCAAGAAGAAGCCTATCAATTTGACTTAAAATCTTACAAAGGATTACGTTTTCCTCAATTAGACATTTTTGGAGCCGGTATATACCGAGATAAAAAAATTGGAACCAATTTAAATGGTGCCAGATCAGAAGTTGCGGATGCTTTAAATATTTCTGATCCTGAGGAATTAGGAAATTGGGATGTAAATCTCCTCAAAAGAGATATAGCCTTAGGAGGAGTTAAATTTACTTGGCCATTGTTCACAGGAGGAAAAATTAATGCCGCAATTGAAGCTTCAAAATTAAAGGCAGAAATAGGAAATAAAGAGTTAGTAAGTACTAAAAATAAGCTGATTTCGGAATTAGCCGAAAGATATTTTCAAGTTAAATTAGCTGAAGATGCACTTTTAGTAAGAAAACAAGTGTTGGACGGAATGAATCAACATTTGTATAATGCAACTAAAATGGAACAACAAGGGTTGATAGCACCTGTTGAAAAACTTCAAGCAGATGTTGCCGTATCAGAAGCTAATCGACAATATCTTGCCGCTCAAAAAGATGCTGAATTGGCAAGGGTAGCATTGGCAAATACCTTAGGAATAGATCAAGTTAATGAAGAATTAACAACTCCATTTTTTATTGTTCCTTATTTACATCCGTTAGATTATTATCAGGATTTCGCCGTTGAAAATTATCCGGAATTACAAAAGCTTCAACTTCAAGTTGAATTAACCGAACAATCAATTAAATCCAAAAAATCAACCTATTATCCAACCATATCAGCCTTAGGAAATTCAATTTTAATTCATAATAACCCGATAGGGGGTATGAAAAAAAATAGAAAACCCTGGTCTTTGGGAGTGGGAATGACCTATACTATTTTTAACGGTCTGCAATACAAAAATGAAATAAAATCAGCAAAAGCAACCAAAGAAAGTGTATTATATTCTCAAGATAAAGCTAAAAAAGACATTCGGACTCTGATTGAAAAAATATTTCAAGACATACAAAAACAAGAAGAACAAATACAAAACTTAGATGTTCAAATAGTTCAAGCAGAAGAATTACTTCGAGTGAGAGTAAAAGGATTTTCAGAAGGGGTTCAAACCTCAACAGATGTGGTCGATGCTGAAGTTAATTTATCGGGTATAAAGTTGCAAAAAATACAAGCCAGTTATAATTATGTGGTCGATTTAGCATCTTTATTAGAATATAGCGGATTAAGTCAAGATTTTATAAAATATACGAATCAATAATCATTTTATATGAAAAGTAAACTTATAAGTTCCATCATAAGTATCATAATAATTGTAGCCATAATAGGCCTTTCTATATGGTTTATGAATAAACCGACCCAAGTAACCATTCAAGGTCAAGTAGATGCTACCCAAATTAATGTATCACCTAAAATTGCAGGAAGACTCGAACAGGTATTAATCAAAGAAGGAGATATGGTAAAAGAAGGTGATTTGTTGGCTGTGTTAAGTACGCCGGAATTAGATGCTAAATTAATACAAGCAGAATCTGCAAAAGCTGCAGCAGAAGCACAAGACAAAAAAGCTAAAAAAGGAACTCGAACAGAACAAATACAAGGAGCTTACAATCAATGGCAACAAGCAAAAGCATCAGCAGAGCTTGCAGATAAGACTTATGAAAGAATGCAGAATTTATATAACGATAAAGTAATATCTGCGCAAAAAAGAGATGAAGCGTACACTCAAAGTAAGGCTTCCAGAGAATTAGAGAAAGCAGCCTATGCAAATTATAAAATGGCAATAAATGGGTCAAGAAGTGAGGATAAAGAAGCAGCATCTGCACAAGTTAATCAGGCACAAGGAGCAATAGAAGAGGTATTAGCTTATAAAAAAGAAGCTAAAGTACTTTCACCTTCAAATGCCGAAGTATTAAAAATAATTCCGAATAGAGGAGAGGTTGTGAGTGCGGGATATCCAATTGTAAATCTGGTTGATTTAAATGATGTTTGGGTGGTGTTTAACATCAAAGAGAATTTAATGTCAAGTTTTAAAAAAGGTTCCACTTTCGAAGCACAAATTCCCGCGTTAAACAATAAAAAAATTAAATTACAAGTTCGTTATATTGCAGCTCAAGGAGACTTTGCTACATGGAGTGCTACCAAAACTCAAGGCGATTTTGATATGAAAACCTTTGAGATTAAAGCATATCCCATGGAAAAAGTGGAGGGCTTAAGACCCGGTATGAGTGCATTAGTTGATGAAAAATCATTGAAAAAAGATTAATGCAAAAAGGCTTTTTTTCCATATTTTTAAATGAGGTTCAAAGGCTTTTAACCAGTCCAAGATTAATGTTTTTGGCTGTAATTTTGCCTTGTGGATTGTTTTTATATTATGCTAGTCTTTTACAGGAAGGAGTACCTCGAAAATTTCCCGTTGTTTTATTAGATCAAGACAAATCGAATACATCCAGAGAATTGGGAAGGATGCTGAATGCAACATCTTCTATGGATATCGTGGCTGAAGTGGAGAATCAACAAGATGGGGAGAAAATGATACGAACGGATAAGGCTTTTGCCTTAATAATTATTCCGACAAATTTTGAAAATGATATTTATAGAAACATCGATACTCAGGTAGCTTGTTATTACAATAATAACTATCTCTTAGCCGGAGGATTGATTAATAAAGCCTTTCAATCAACGGTAGGATCTTTTGCTGCCGGAGCTCACATCAGTGGCTTAACACAAAAAGGACTAACTCAAAAACAAGCTTTAGCAGCTACATCTCCCATAAATTCAAACCAACATATACTGTTTAATCCTTACACAAACTATTCCTATTATCTTACTATTGCTTTAATGCCTATGGCCTTGCAAATAATAGTCATGGTAGTATCAATCTATGTGTTAGGATCAGTACTGAAAGACCGAAAAGGCAGAGAACTATATGTAAAAAGTAGAGGAAATGTATGGGTTTCATTTTGGGCCAAAACTTTACCGTATACCCTTTTGTTTTCTTTAATCGGTTTTTTTATGAATAGTTTATTGTACTATAAAATAGGAATTCCTTTAAGAGGTAATTTTCTTATTGTGAATATTTATTTTATAGTATTTGTAATCGTTTGTCAATTATTTGGATTATTTTACGTCAGCTTTAATAAAGATTTGCGTTCGGCCTTGACTTTAGGCGGTTCCTATTCAGCCATAGCATTTTCATTTACCGGATATACTTTTCCTAAGGAAGGCTTACCGGATGTGATACAATATTTAAGTTATACTTTTCCATTTACTTCTTATTTGCGGTTTATTATTGATTATGCCGTTAGAGGAATTGCGATAGGTAGTCTTAACTTCGGTTATATAATAGCTTTTATGATATTTTGTCTGATAGGATTTGCGTCCATGCCCGGCTATAATCGATTATTAAAAAAAGGAGGATATTATGTTTAAAGATTTAGTAGAATATATATCGGTAATAGGCAAAACATTTGTAAAAGAAATTCGTCTTATATTTTCAGATGCAGCCGTAAAATCATCCTATCTTATTAGTCCCATAATAGTTGGCTTTTTATATTCATATATTTATTCTAATGAAATAGTTACTAAAATACCTATAGCTGTTGTAGACCAGGACCAGTCACAGATGACTCATACCATTACACGAATGGTAAATTCATCTCAACAGGTAAAAATAGATCATTCTGCTACCAGCTTATTAGAAGCTGAAAATCTTTTTAATTTAGGAAAGGTTAAAGGTATTATTCTTTTACCTAAAGATTTTACCAGAAAATTACAAAGAGGAGAAGTACCTTCCATTTCTGTATATTGTGATGCATCATACATGCTTTATTACAAACAGTTTTTAACTTCTGTAACCGCTTCTATAGGAACTTATAGTGCTCAAATTGAAGTTAATAAATTGATGGCGGGTGGAACGCCTCAAAAACAAGCAGTTGCCTCAAGAAGACCTATTGATACGGTATCTGTTCCGTTATTTAACATAGATTCAGGGTATGCAACTTTTGTTATGCCGGTTGTATTTTTAATTGCCATACAAACGCTGCAAATTTCTGCTATGGGAGTTTTGGGAGGAACACAAAGAGAACGAAAATCATATACGAAATTATACCCTTTTATTAAAAAGCCATTGGGAACTATTCCGATATTGTTGGGTAGATCAGGTGCTTATTTGTTAATATCAATGATCTTGATGGTAATTCAAGTAGGATTGGTTATGGGACTTTTTAAATTTCCACAACGGGGTAATCCTTTTGAGGTTTTTGTATTTTTAATTCCCTTTCTCTTTTCCGTTACATTTTTAGGAATATTCTTAATGAACTTTTTTAAAAAACGAGAAGATGCCATTATGATCGTCACTATATTTTCCATCCCCTCATTATTTCTTTGCGGGGTATCTTGGCCAACATTGGCATTTCCTGAATGGATAAAAGTAATATCCTATATATTTCCGACAACGTTAGCCGTAAAAGGATTTTTGGAAATAACCCAATCGGGAGCTTCACTTATAGAAATAAAAGAACTGTGGTTGCAAATGTGGATCATGTGTCTGATTTATTTCGTAATTGCTGCGTTAACATTAAAAAGATTAGCTTATGTGAATTTAAGCAAATAAGATAAAAATAAGCCACTTTAGAACATAATACTCAAATTAAGCAGGGATCTGTTATTTTAATATTCTGATAATTTGCCATAAATTTTAATTTTTTAATAATTACATTTTTTCGACTAGTGAGTTATATCATATATAAGAGAAAAAAATATGTAGATTTATATTGTTAGATTTGTATATACGAAAAAAAAGAAATTAATTTATTTTAAATTATGGAAAACTTAATAAAATCACTAGAGAAACATGGGATCTCAGGTATTAAAGAAATTGTTCACAATCCAACCTATGAACAACTATATCAAGCGGAAATGGATCCTAAAAATGAGGGGTATGAAAAAGGAGAATTAACTACTTCAGGAGCCGTAGCCGTTAAAACAGGAGTTTTCACCGGACGTTCGCCAAAAGACCGATATATTGTAAAAGATTCAGTAACCGAAAATACTATATGGTGGGATGGTAAAATTAATGTACCAACAACTCCACAAACTTTCGATAATCTAAAAGGTTTAGTAGCCAAACAACTATCTAATAAAAAATTGTACGTGGTTGATACTTATTGTGGAACCAATAAAGATACAAGAATGAAAGTCAGATTTGTTATGGAAGTTGCATGGCAGGCACATTTTGTTACCAATATGTTTATACGTCCATCTCAATACGAACTTGAACACTATGGAGAGCCTGATTTCTTTATTATGAACGGATCTAAGGTTACCAATCCAAACTGGAAAGAACAAGGGCTGAATTCAGAAAACTTTGTTATGTTTAACCTTACCCAAAAAGTTCAAATTATTGGAGGAACTTGGTATGGAGGAGAGATGAAAAAAGGTATGTTCTCCATGATGAATTACTATTTACCTTTAAAAGGAATGGCCTCTATGCACTGTTCAGCAAACGTTGGAGAAGCCGGAGATGTAGCCATTTACTTTGGTTTATCAGGTACAGGAAAAACTACTCTATCTGCTGATCCGAAACGTTATCTAATCGGTGATGATGAGCACGGATGGGATGATAACGGAGTATTTAACTATGAAGGAGGTTGCTATGCAAAAGTAATTGACCTTTCCGAGGAAAAAGAACCGGATATTTGGAGAGCTATCAGACGAGATGCTTTATTAGAAAATGTAGTTGTAAAATCAAATGGAGAAGTAGATTTCAAAGATAAATCTATTACAGAAAATACTCGTGTATCTTATCCTATATACTATATAAATAAAATTGTTCTTCCATCTAAAGCCGGACATGCTAAAAAAATAATTTATTTATCAGCAGATGCTTTTGGAGTATTGCCTCCGGTTTCCATTTTAGATGAAGAACAAGCACAATATCACTTCCTATGTGGATATACTTCCAAATTAGCAGGAACTGAAAGAGGAATTACAGAACCTCTACCATCTTTCTCACCGGCTTTTGGTGAAGCATTCCTTTCGTTACACCCAACCATGTATTCAAAAACATTGGTTTCTAAAATGAAAAAACATGGAGCTAAAGCATATTTAGTAAATACCGGATGGAACGGAACTGGAAAACGTATATCTTTAAAAGATACTCGTGCTATTGTAGATGCCATAATCGATGGATCTATTGAGAAAGCAGCTACTAACAAAATCCCATATTTAAATCTGACTTTCCCTACTAAATTACCAAACGTATCCGATATATTAGACCCAAGAACTACCTATTCTAATGTATCAGAATGGGAAACAAAAGCTAAAGACTTAGCAGCTAAATATATTGCAAACTTTAAGCAATATACGGATACTGAAGAAGGTAAAAAATTAGTAGCAGCAGGACCGAAATTATAAATAACAAACATAATCACATTATTAAATTCTCTGATTAGTTAAAATCAGAGAATTTTTTTTGAATTAAAATTGTTAACACTATAAATTGAAAAACTTTGAAATTTAATTTACCATCAAAATCACTATATAGAAATTTAATGAATAATTCCTAACTTTGACTTCGTATGAAAGATTTATTTGCAGATTTAAACGAAGTTCAAAAACAGGCAGTTAGTACAACAGAAGGCCCCTTAATGATAATAGCAGGTGCAGGTTCAGGTAAGACCAGGGTTTTAACTTACAGAATTGCCCATTTAATAGATAAAGGAGTAGATTCCTTTAATATTCTTGCGCTTACATTTACGAATAAAGCAGCACGAGAAATGAAAGAAAGAATAGCTGCATTAATTGGAGGAACTGAAGCTAAAAATTTATGGATGGGAACATTTCATTCCGTTTTTGCGAGAATTTTACGTGCAGAAGCAAATAAATTAGGGTTTCCTTCTAATTTTACTATTTATGATCAACAGGATTGTCTTAATGTTATAAAAAAAATAATAAATGAACTACAGCTTGATACTGATATATATAAACCCAAACAGGTTTTAGGACGCATATCAAGTTACAAAAATAATTTAATCACGGTTCGTGCATATTTTAATAACCCGGAATTAATTGAAGCAGATACTGCCGCTATGCGACCAAAAATTGGTCACATATATCAAGCCTATGTAGATCGTTGTTTCAAATCGGGAGCGATGGATTTTGATGACCTTTTGCTTCGAACCAATGAATTGCTTACCCGTTTTCCGGAATCCTTAGCCAAATACCAAGACCGTTTTCGCTATATTATGGTGGATGAGTATCAAGATACGAATCATTCACAATATTTAATTGTAAAAGCACTCGCATCCAGATTTGAAAATATATGTGTGGTTGGAGATGATGCGCAATCTATATATGCATTTAGGGGAGCAAATATTAGAAATATCCTAAATTTCAAAAAAGATTATCCGGATGCCAAAATAATTCCTCTGGAACAAAATTATCGATCCACACAAATTATTGTGGAAGCAGCGAATGAGGTGATTGCCAAAAATAGGGATCAACTTGAAAAAAATGTATGGACGCAAAATCCTTCTGGAGATAAAATTCCAGTTTATAGAGCTCTCTCGGATGCAGATGAAGCAAATTATGTAGCATCAGAGATATTTTCATTAAAAATGTCTCAACAGAAAAAAAATAAAAATTTTGCCGTACTTTATCGCACCAATGCCCAATCAAGAGCTATAGAAGAAGCCTTACGAAAGAAAAATATATCGTATAAAGTATTTGGAGGACTTTCTTTTTATCAAAGAAAAGAAATTAAGGATCTCTTAGCCTATTTAAGAATATTAGTGAATCCAAAAGATCAGGAGGCCCTATTAAGAATTATAAATTATCCTGCCAGAGGTATAGGAGATACAACTGTCAATAAGCTAATTGTAGGAGCAGATCAACAGCAAAAGTCTTTGGATGAAATTCTGGAACAGATTGAGTTTTTAGGAAATTCTTTAGGATTAAACAAGCCAACCATTGATAAATTAGTCAACTTTTGGACTATGATTAAAAGTTTTCAGGTTTTACTGAAGACGGAAGACGTATATGAAGTTGCCATGAAAGTTGCCGTTACCTCAGGAATTCTAAAAACATTAAAAGAAGACGACACACCTGAAGGAATTTCAAGAGTAGAAAATATACAAGAATTATTAAACAGTTTACAAGGATTTGTAGATGAACAAAGACAGCTGGATGAAGGAGATCCTAGTTTAAATTTTTTCCTGGAAAATATAGCTTTAGCTTCAGATTTAGATTCAGGTGAAGAAGATGATGATAAAGTTTCATTAATGACGATCCATTTAGCCAAAGGGTTGGAATTTCCGGTGGTTTTTATAGTTGGTTTAGAAGAAAATTTATTTCCTTCTCAAATGTCATTAAACACCCGTCAGGAATTAGAAGAAGAAAGAAGATTATTTTATGTAGCATTAACCAGAGCTGAAGAAAAAGCCTATTTCACGTACGCTACCACACGTTTCAGATGGGGTAAAATAGTGGATGGAGAGCCGAGTAGATTTTTGGAAGAAATCAGTGAAAAGCATTTGGAAGTTTTAAATATCAGTTTTACGAATTCGATAAGAAATAATTCGGGATTGAACTCGGATATCTTTGCCGATGATTTCGCACCTAGATATCCTAAAGGACCCAGTCCTGTTTATCAGAAGTCGAAAGATCCGATTAAATCACCACAAAACTTAAAGCCCATATCTAATGCAAAATTAGCAAATCCGGTAGGAGGTTCGGTTGCCAATTTAAAGATAGGAGATCATGTCTTGCATGACCGTTTCGGAAAAGGTACTGTAGTATCAATTGAAGGGGATCCCGAAAATGCTAAAGCACTTATAAATTTTGAAAATGAGGGAGATAAAAAATTATTGTTAAAATTTGCTAAACTCAAGGTTTTAGAATAAATAACTATTTTCAAAAATATATTTAATCTTTTTGCAAAAAAAATTCACACCATAAAGAAAGAAAAATTAATAATAATATGTAGTTAAAGAAAACGGTTGATAAAACCGTTTTTTTTTGTTTAATCGTTTTGAATTATTTTCACTTTATTTAAAGTTGCGGATTTCAATAAAATATCTATGAATGTTGACTTACCTAATTTTAAAATTTAATATCTAAATAATTCAAATTACCTATTCTTATGTCTTTATAAAATATTAAAAATGAAATATCTAATATAAAAATGGGTAAGATTGTAAAAATTATTTTTTTAATTTTTAAAGGAAATTGAAAAATTGATTTATTTAAACGTTAAAATTTTATATTACTAACAAAAATCATATAATTTTTATTAATTACTATAATATCATGTTTTATTATTATAATCAATATAATATTTGTTATATGTGTTTTAATATGTTAATTATACTGTTAATATTTTTTTATATACACAATGTTAAAATTTAAAAGTGAAAATAATATTGGATAATAATTTGTAATTTGGCATAGTAATAGCTATATTGCATATAAATATTATAATATGAGGAATATTTATACTATATTAAAATCAATCAATTGATTTGATGTAAAGGTTTATTAAACACTCAAAAAAAACTTTATTAACACTTAAAGAGCAATTCAAATGAGCAACGAGAAGTTGACTACTACTGCTGGAAATCCGATAGCTAATAATCAAAAATCATTGACGGCAGGCTTAAGAGGTCCGGTTCTAATACAAGATTATCAACTAATTGAAAAATTAGCCAATCAAAATAGAGAACGTATACCGGAGCGAGTAGTTCACGCTAAAGGTTGGGGGGCTTTCGGGACCTTTACGGTGACTCATGACATTACCCGCTACACACGGGCAAAAATCTTTTCAGAAATCGGGAAAAAGACCAGAATGTTGGCACGTTTTTCTGTGGTTGCAGGTGAATCAGGAGCATCAGACTTAGATAGGGATGTTAGAGGTTTCGCACTTAAATTTTATACAGAAGAAGGAAATTGGGATATGGTTGGAAATAATACACCGGTATTCTTTATTAGAGACGGTTATAAATTTCCTGATTTTATACACACACAAAAAAGACACCCTAAAACAAATTTAAGATCAAGTGAAGCCATGTGGGACTTCTGGTCATTGACTCCGGAAAGCTTACATCAAGTTACCATATTGATGTCAGACCGAGGTATACCTAAAAGCCCGATGCATATGCATGGATTCAGTTCACATACTTTTTCGTTTTGGAATAATAATGGAGAACGTTTTTGGTTTAAACTTCATTTCAAAACTCAACAAGAGATACAAAACTTAACCAATCAAGAAGCACAAGATATTACCGGTAAAACCAGAGAATATTATCAAGAACAATTATTCGGGGCAATCGAAAAAGGAGATTTTCCCAGATGGACCGTTTATGCTCAAATCATGCCGGAAGAAGATGCCTTAAAAACTCCTTATAATCCTTTTGATTTAACAAAAGTATGGCCTCATTCAGACTATCCTTTAATTGAAATTGGAGTTATGGAATTAAATGAAAATCCGAGCAATTATTTTCAATACATTGAAAATGCAGCATTTTCACCATCTAATATAGTTCCCGGAATATCCTTTTCACCGGACAAAGTTTTACAAGCCAGAATATTCTCTTATGCTGATGCGCACCGTTATAGATTAGGAACTCATTATGAGTTTTTACCGGCAAATCATCCTTTATCAGAGAACAATCCCTATTATAAAGACGGACAAATGCGTTTTTTTGAAAATTTAAACGAAAATCCGGATGCCTATTATGAGCCAAATTCTAAAAATGGACCGGTTGAAGATCGCTCGTTTCAAGAACCGCCTTATAAAATCCATGGTGATATAAATCGTTTCGAGGAAAATGATACTTATGGTGATTTTAAGCAACCCGGAGACTTATTTAGATTATTTACGGATGAAGAAAAACAGAGGCTTTTTAATAATATCAAAGATGCTATGCAAGGAGTATCCAGAGAAATAATCGAAAGACAATTAAAATTATTTGATCAAGCAGATCCTGAATACGGAAATGGTGTTAGAAAAGCACTTGGAATTTAAAAAAATACACTAAAAATTAATATTCACTAATAAACTTTTACTCTGCCGAAATACTATTCGGCAGATTTTCTTTAATATTTTTTATATGGGAAATCCAGAAGTATTATTTCAAGCAATAAGAGATAACAATTTAGATCTTGTAACTGAAATTTTGAAAAAAGATTTATCTCTATTAACTTATAAAGACAGACGCGGTTATAATCCTTTACTTTTAGCTACTTATTATGGTCATGAGGAAATCGTTGATTATTTATTGGAATTTGATTCTAGGGTAGATGAAAAAGATGCTTCGGGTAATACCGCATTAATGGGAGTATGTTTTAAGGGGTTTGATACCATTGCAGATAAATTAATAAATGCTGGCGCAAACGTTAATGAAACTAATTACAGCGGAGCTACTGCATTAATATATGCTGCATCGTTTAATCGGCCTTCTATAGTTAAATTATTATTAGAAAGTGGGGCAGATCCATCGATCGCAGATTTAAGAGGAAATACTCCGGCCATTCATGCAAAAATTCAAGGTTTAAAAGAAATATCCGCTTTATTGGAAAAGATATATTAACTTTATAGATTCAATATATTTATTTTTACTTGTATATCGTATAATTAATTTATGACGATATGCACTTGTTCATAGAGTTTACAGATAAAAATATAATATATAAAATGAGATGTTAAAGTTAGTCGGAAAATAAAGATGGAAGAAAAATTAATTAAGATTTTAAATAATAGAGAAGAGCGTAATTTTTTACTGAGTTTGCTAAAATACGGTAGGAAAAATTTTGATAACTCTATTGATTTTATAGACTATATTACCAACTTATTACATACTAATGATTCTATAAAAGAAAAATTTATCGGGCGTCTTATTCCTTTATTCAGGAATATATACATGCAGAAATTTTTAACGGATTTTGGAATATTTACTAATGATAAACTGATATCATTATTTTTCAGACAAATAGGTAATAAAATTTTACCTCAAATTTCTGATGACCAAACGCTGCTCTCATTAGCTAATGAAGTTCTTTATTCTAATGTAAACCATAATTTCATGAAATTGATTCCGCTGGACCGATGGGAAAAATTTTATGAAGTTTTATTTAACGATGATGTAATTATTTGTAATAGGGGATATGTAATTAAACAAATCAGAGAAGGAGCACTCATATTAATTGACAGGGTTATAGGAGGAGCTGCGGATACTGAAGTTTTTAAAATGAGTTACATAAGAAATATTGAAGAAAACCCATTTCAAAAATTAACAAGCAGTCTTATAAAGATATTACAAGATCATGAAATTATAAATCAAGAAAAAATAGATACTTTATCCGATCAAATCAAATTATGTAAAATTTACTTAGATAATATCATTGATCAAAAAGAAAGTAAAGGTATATCTTTACCGATTACGATTAAAGTAACTTGTTTAAGACAACAATTGGATCGTATACTTATACTTTTAAATGCTCTCTATCTACTGGATAATAAATCTTTATCCCTTGCAATGGCTAACATTACTAAAAAATTATTGGGTATATACTCAACAAAAAGTAGTGTTACGAACTCATTTCAAAGTACACTTTATGTAGTCGCTTCTTTAGTAACATGGCACAATAGACAAGCGGGTAAAAAATACATAACCAATACATCAAAAGAATACATCCAAATGCTTTATTCTGCAATGGGAGGAGGTTTTTTGGTGGCTATCTTGTGTTTTATAAAAGCTCAAATAGGTATGCGTACTTATACGCCTTTTATCCAAGCCTTATTTTACAGTCTAAATTATTCCTGGGGATTTGTTTCTATATACTTAATTCATTGGACCTTAGCAACCAAACAACCCGCCATGACAGCGGCTACATTGGCTCATGCTTTAAATCAAGATGAAAAATCTGCCAATGATTATACAGAGTTCGGATTGTTATTTTCAAGAATATTCAGAAGCCAATTTATCGCTTTTATAGGTAATGTTTTTGCAGCTTTTATTGTTGGCGTAGGTTTATATTACTTTTTGTCGTATTTTACAGGAATTCAGTTATTGAACTTGCATAAAGCAACCGATTTTAGAGATGAAGTAGTTCACCTTGATTTTAGAATTTTTTGGTTTGCTTCCATTGCCGGACTATTTTTGTTTATATCCGGCTTAATATCAGGAATCACAGAAAATTATACCCGTTATCACAATATACCGGAAAGGCTTTATAATCATCCTTTACTAAAACGTTTTGTCAAAGAAAAAAGAAGAAGGAGCTGGGCCAATTGGTATAATAAAAAAATAGGAGGTATTTCGGGAAATGTTTTTTTAGGTTTTTGTTTGGGCAGCGCATTTCTGATCGGTAACTTTTTAGGCGTACCTTTCGATATTCGCCATATTACATTTTCAGGAGGTAATTATGCAATGGCCTTATCATTTTTTAACTTTGATATTTCATGCGGAGACTTTATTTTAGGATTTATAGGAATTTTCGGGATAGGATTATTTAACTTTCTGGTAAGCTTTTCGTTATCATTATGGGTTGCTATGAAATCCGTTAATGTGCCGACTAAAGAAATGGGAAAAATACTTTATTCTGCATTAAAATTATTTATAAAAAATCCGGCTCGTTTTTTCTTGCCGATAGAATAAAAAAACAACTTTCAGAGATCTTCCGAAAGTTGTTTTTAAATCCATTATCTCTTAGGATTTTATTTTATAATACTTATTTTCTTGGAAATTTTTTTACCGTCATCTAATTGAAAATGTATAAAATATATTCCCGGTTGGGAGATATAAAAGCTATCACTAGTCAATCCGTTAATAGTTTTAGATTGAATAATCTGTCCCAAATTAGTAAAAATGGTAATTTGTGTAGTATTTGAAGGAAAATCACAAGTAAATTTATATTTAGCCGGATTGGGATATATTTTTACGCTTTTTTTATTTAAATCATTATTTTCATCGATAATTTTTTCAGAAAGAGCACGATAAGCATTGATTCTTCCATATCCGTAATACTTATCCCAACCGGGGGTATCCTCTAAAGGATTGCCCATTTGATCGTCAGCTGTTTTTTCAATAATAGCTTTAATATCGGCGGGAGTTCTTCGTGAATCTTGAGCCAAAAGTAGAGAAGCTAATCCCACAACATGAGGAGTAGCCTGTGAAGTGCCACTTAAGCAATTATTTAGATTAAATATTGAATTATCATATATACTGCAAATAACATCTCCGGGAGCTACTACAGAAATATGATTTCCATAATTACTTCCGGAATTTAATGTGCGAAAAAATGGATTAGAACGATTAGATTCAGCATTTATAGATCCAACCGCAATAACACCGGGATAGGCTGCGGGATAATTCTCCTGAATGCTATTTTCATTTCCCATAGCTGCTACTACGACCACATTATTTTTTATGGCTTTTTCAATTGCTGTACTCATTAATTGGGAATAATTTCTACTTCCTAATGACAAATTAATTACTCTTGCGCCATTATCAACGGCGTAATGTATTGCATTGGCAATAGCAGTTGTATACCCGGAACCGTCGTTATCCAAAGTTTTTAGAATCATAAGCTTACAATACCAATCAATTCCGGCAAACCCCATACCATCATTAGCATTTGCTGCGATAATACCTGCTATATTGGTTGCATGGTCATTGGTGGAAGATAAGTCGTTTGGGTTTTGATTCTCGATAAAATTTTTACCTATATTAGACCAGAATCGGTTTTTAAGTTCCGGATGATTTACATTTAATCCTGTATCAATTATTGCCACAATTATAGAATCGCTCCCTTTTTCTATTTCCCAGGCTTTTTCCATATTTATATCCGCTCCTATTTTGGAAGGGTAATTATTTATAGCGGTTGAAATCGATCCGTCATTATGTAATCCCCATTGATATTTATAATACGGATCATTTGGGTGAACAGTTGCAGATTGAACTTGAGTAGTGTAAATATAGTCCGGTTCGGCGTATTCAATTTCTCCGGTTTTATAATATTCTTCAATAATTTTTTTTAAATCAGAATGTTCCGGAAATTCTACGGTGTAAATGGTATTATGGTCTTTTTCGCTCAGTACGATTTTCTCTGCTTTACCCGACGAAAATAATCTATTTATGCCGGATACTTTATTCGCGCGATTCAATTCTCCATGAGAACTATCTTTCAGCTTAACAATAATTTTGTTACCTGTTTGAGCATTTATAAAAAGTAGAGAAAAAAGGTAAAAAAGAACAGCATATTTTTTTTTCATACGGAGTGAATTTTAATTTTTACTTTATATTTTGAGAAATCTCTATTATTACTTGAGTTGCTTTAATCATAGATTCTAAAGGTACAAATTCATAAGGTCCGTGAAAATTAAGACCTCCGGCAAATATATTCGGACAAGGCAATCCCATATAGGAAAGTTTCGAACCATCCGTGCCTCCTCTGATTGCTTTAATGTTAGGGGTAACTCCAACCTTTTCCATTGCGGTTTTTGCAATGTCAATGATGTACATTTTATCTTCAATTTTTTCCTTCATATTGAAATATTGATCTTCTATTTCAATCTTAAAAGTTCCCTCGCCGTATTTGGAATTAAGTTTCGTGCTAACATCCTTCATAAAGGCTTTTCTTGATTCATATTTTTTGAAATCATGATCTCGAATGATATATTGCAATTGAGCTTTTTCAACGTTACCGGTAATTTTCGTCAAATGATAAAATCCTTCATAGCCATCGGTATTTGCCGGTGTTTCATCTGAAGGCATGGCACTTGCAAATTCAACAGCCAGTAAGCCCGCGTTAATCATTTTTCCTTTAGCAGATCCGGGATGAACACTTTTACCGGTAATTGATATGACAGCTCCTCCGGCATTAAAATTTTCAAATTCCAGCTCGCCAACTTCACCGCCATCTACAGTATATGCCCATTTAGCACCAAATTTTTTTACATCGAACAAATCGGCACCCTTTCCAACTTCTTCATCGGGAGTAAATCCAATGGCTATTCTTCCATGTTTAATTTCGGGATGCTGTAATAAATATTCCGCAGCGGTTACTATTTCTGCAATTCCGGCTTTATCGTCAGCTCCTAGTAAGGTGGTTCCATCGGTAGTTATCAAAGTTTCTCCCATATGATCTTTAAGCTCAGGAAATTCAGTAACTTTTAATGTAAAACCGGTGACTTCATTTAAAAGTAAATCATTACCATCAAAATTCTTCCAAATTTTAGGTTTTACGTTTTCTCCTGAAAAATCAGGTGAAGTATCATAATGAGATATAAATCCCACGGTTGGTATTTCTTGAGAACTGTTTGAAGGAATAAAACCCATAACATAACCGTTTTCATCAATGGAAACATTTTCCAATCCTATGGATTTTAATTCATTGAAAATGTAGTTGGCTATATTCCATTGTCTTTCAGTACTGGGTATTTTTTCTATACCTGCTTCGCTGGTAGAATGAAAGCTAACATATTTTAAAAAACGATTAAGAAGTTTATCTTCCCAATGTGAGGTTAAATTTGTTGACATTATTTAATAGATAGTGATAATTTCATCAAATTTATAAAAAAATATATTTGTTATTAAAAGATTTAATAAATGATATAGATGAACTCTAAACTTTTTATTGGGTCTAATGGAATTAAATAATTTAATTAGTTACATTTTTAATTAAAATCTTTGGATTTCAATTTGAATGAAAACCCATATTCCCTAAAATTTAGTATAAAATATAAAAAATAAAATAAATACTCACGTTGTAAATAATTTTCCTTTAATGGAGTAAATATATTTTTTTAAGAAATATTATTCAGAAAATGACCGAAGAAATCCTTTTTAGTTTTTAAATATTCTAAATTTTCTTTTTCCGGATTAATTTCAAGAGGGATTCTATGGTTTAATTTAATCGAACTATCTTTTATAAACGATATCTTTTCCGGATTATTAGTTAATAAATTTACAGATTGGATACCCAAGTCCTCCAAAATTTCCACGGCAATTTTAAAATCTCTTGCATCGGCAGGAAATCCTAATTCAATATTAGCTTCAGCAGTATTGAGACCTTTGTCTTGAAGATTGTATGCTTTAAGTTTGTTAATAATTCCGATATTTCTACCTTCCTGTCTTAAATAAAGGAGAACCCCACCATTTTCATGGATATATTTCATGGCTGCATCTAATTGCTTTCCACAATCACATCGTTTCGAATGAAATAAGTCCCCTGTAATGCATTCAGAATGTATACGAATATTTACGGTTTTACTTAAATCCGTATTTTTACTGATCATTGCCAGATGAGGCATCCAATCGTTTTCATTTTCCGAATATGCTATTATTTCGAATTCTCCCCATTCGGTGGGTAAATTAGCTTCCGCTTGTCTTTTCATCTTCATTATTTACAAATAGCAAAATTAATACAATTATTGATATGTGAAATTGAGAGTATTTATTAACATTATTTAGGATAAATCTAAATGAGTAACTATATAGCAATCAATTTTTAACCTAAAAGCAGTATCTTTGTATGTACAAATAAATTAATTTATGACAAAAATTTTAATTGTTGAGGATGAGGAAACTATACGAAGAGTTTTAAAAAACATACTGCTTGAAGAAAATAAAAAATTTGAGATTGATGAGGCTAAAGATGGATTGGAAGCTAAGCAATTAATTGACAAGAATGAATATGACCTTGTAATTTGTGATATCAAAATGCCAAAGATGGACGGTGAGGAATTATTATGTCAGGTCATGAAAGAAAAACCTTTATTGCCCTTTATTATGATTTCGGGACACGGTACTATTGAAATTGCAGTTGATTGTATTAAAAAAGGGGCTTTTGATTATATTCCTAAACCCCCGGATTTAGGCAGGTTATTAAGTGCAGTAAGAAACGCATTGGATAAGAAAAATTTGATCACTGAAAACCAAAAGCTATTTTCTCAGAATAAAATACTAAAGAAGAAAGTAAGCAAGAAGTATGAAATGATCGGAATTTCTAAAAAGCTAAACGAAATTAAAGAAATAATTGATAAAATAGCTGCAAAAGATGCCAAGGTATTAATTACCGGTCCCAATGGTACAGGTAAAGAATTGGTAGCTCATTCCATACATGAAAAAAGTGATCGAGCCGCAATGACTATCGTTGAAGTAAATTGCGCTGCTATCCCTTCTGAATTAATTGAAAGCGAGCTTTTCGGTCATATGAAAGGATCTTTTACGGGAGCAGTAAAAGATAAGCAAGGTAAATTTGAATTAGCTGACAAAGGAACCCTGTTTTTAGATGAAATAGGTGATATGAGTTTATCAGCTCAGGCAAAAGTTTTAAGAGCTTTACAAGAGGGAAAAGTTAGCAGAGTCGGTAGTGATAATGAAATTTCTGTAGATGTACGTGTAATTGCTGCAACGAACAAAAATTTAAAAGAAGAAATTAAACAAGGAAGATTCAGAGAAGATTTATATCATAGATTGTCTGTTATTGAACTAAAAGTTCCGGCATTGAAAGACAGAATTGAAGACATCCCTCTGTTAATTGAACATTTTTCAGGAATTATTGCAGAAGAACAGGGTTCTAAAGTTAAAAAGTTTGATAAAGAAGCTATTGAATTATTAAAAACTTTTGAATGGACCGGAAATATCCGAGAATTAAGGAATGTTGTGGAGAGATTAATTATTTTGGGCGGAGATACAATCACTAAACAAGATGTTATAAATTTTTGTTAATACTAATCAAGCTAAAAAGACTTTTATTTTATAAAATCTATAATTTTATTTTCTTTTACTAATTTTAAATTGTATAATATAAATTAAAATATATTCATATAAATATATTTAATAGGGCTAAATATTGAATTATTTATGTTGTTTTAAATAATTATTTGGTTTTAATTAATTGTAGTCAATAGTGCTATAAATTAAGTGCATTTTACCATAATTTAACATATGTTTATTATATGGAGTAAATATGTTATAAAGCCGTAAATGCTGAATGTAGAGATCTATTATAAATTTTTTAAATTTGCAAAATTTTAAAAATAAAACTCTGTTTAATTTAAAATTCAGCCGGAACTCATTTTGAAATATTTAAACCAATGATTCAAAAATATATACATTAATTTCAGTTTAGTAAAAACTGATTTTAAGTACATATACATATCATAAGGTTTTTAATTTAAATAAAGTTCATCGGTGGCATTAAAAATATATTTATACGATACTTAATGAAAAATGGAATTATCATTTTGGATTTCGGTTCCCAATATAATCAATTGATTGGACGTCGAATCCGCGAATTTGGTGTATACTCTGAAATTTTACCCTACTATACTCCATTAGAAGAAATATTATCACACCAGCCTAAAGGAATTATACTTTCCGGAGGACCTTCGTCCGTTAATTCAAAGGATGCTCATCTGGTTGAAAAGGAACTATACGAGCAAAATATACCCGTTTTGGGAATTTGCTACGGTATGCAGGTTACGGCTAAAATTTTAGGAGGCGAAGTATCGGAAGGAATAAAAGGAGAGTATGGGAAGTCTGATTTTAAAATTGTTAAGAATACTCCGTTACTGACTAATTTACCTGAAAACTCTACAGTATGGATGAGCCATTTTGATGAAGTAACTAAATTACCTGAAGGTTTTGAACTTATTGGAACATCCACTAATTCTATAGCATGTATTGCTCATGAAAATAAAAAAATATATGCTGTTCAATTTCATCCTGAGGTTTCCCACAGTGACTATGGAGAGCAAATATTAAGAAATTTTGTTTTTGATATTTGTCAATGCAGTAAAAACTGGGAGATTTCTGATTTTATAGAAACAGAAGTCAGAAAGATCAGAGAGAAAGTTGGCAGCAAAAAAGTAATGCTCGGACTTTCCGGAGGGGTAGATTCTTCTGTTGCAGCTGTTTTAATACATAAAGCCATAGGAAATCAGCTTACCTGTATTTTCGTTGATACGGGCTTATTGCGTAAAAATGAAGGAGACAAAGTGATGAAAGTGTACGGAGAGCATTTCCATATGAATATAAAAAGAGTAAATGCAGAAGAAAGGTTTTTCTTTAAACTTAAAGGTGTAGATGAGCCGGAAAGAAAAAGAAAAATTATTGGTAATGAATTTATACGAGTTTTTGAAGAAGAAGCTTTTAAAATGGAAAATATAGATTTCCTTGCTCAAGGAACTATATATCCCGATGTAATAGAATCCAAATCTATAAAAGGACCTTCAGCAGTAATCAAGTCACATCATAATGTAGGCGGATTACCTGATGAACTTAATCTCCAATTATTAGAACCTTTGCGAGAATTATTTAAAGATGAAGTTAGAAAAGTGGGTATTGAATTAGGCATTCCAAAAGAATTGGTATACCGTCATCCATTCCCCGGACCCGGTTTGGGAATACGCGTGATAGGTGAAGTTGATGAAGAAAAAGTAAAAATTTTACAGGAAGCAGATGATATATTTATTGAGGAATTAAATAAACACGATTTATATGATAAAGTAAGTCAGGCATTTGTAGTTCTTTTGCCCGTGAAATCGGTTGGGGTTATGGGGGATGAAAGGACTTATGAGTATACAGCAGTGATACGCTCAGCCAATACTGTTGACTTTATGACGGCTACTTGGTCAAAATTCCCTTACGAATTTTTAGAATTGGTTTCTAATCGTATTATCAATGAAGTTAAAGGTATAAATCGCGTGGCCTATGATATTTCTTCTAAACCACCGGCTACTATTGAATGGGAATAATAAAATAATATATATAAAAAAACGTCCTGAATTAATTCAATTCAGGACGTTTTTTATTTTAACATTTCATGAATAAGTGGACAAGATAACTAAATGTTCATATTTTTGTAATTAAATATAATGTTTATTGATATATTTGTATATAGTAAATAAAATGGCATGTTGTATAAAGAATCTATAAATTTCTTATCAGAATTAACTAAAAATAATAATAGAGAATGGTTTACTGAAAATAAAGACCGGTATGAAAATTCACGTAAAGATTTTGAGCAATTAGTGACTGAGCTGCTTCAATCAATTTCTCAATTTGATATCCAAACTAGATATTTAAATCCTAAAAAATGTATATTCAGAATTTATAGAGATATACGATTTTCAAAAGACAAAACTCCTTATAAAACTCATTTTGGAGCGGTATTCAATGAAAAAAAAGGATCAGGATTTTATATACACATACAACCGAATAATAATTTTCTAAGCTGCGGATTTTATGACTTAACTTCGAAACAAGTAAAGAACGTTCGAAAAGGTATTGAAGAGAATTTTGAAGAATTTAAATCGATTCTATCTGAAAGCAAATTCAAAAAAGAAATAGGCGATTTATCCAGAGATTCCGATGTTTTAAAAAGAGTACCTGCAGGATTTGATATAGAAAGCCCGGCAGTTGAATATTTGAAGTTAAAACGATTTTATGTAACCAAACCCTTCGCCCAAGAAAAATTATTTACTAATAGCTTTATAGAATATACTACGAATCTATATAAAATTATGCATCCGATTTATGAATTTTTAGAAGAATTTGCCCACGAATAAATCTAATTAAGGTATAATGATTGATGATTACTTCATTATGATGGAAAAAAAATCTTATACCTCAGAAAAACATTATGTTCATAAGATCGGTTGGTTGCGTGCAGCAGTTTTAGGAGCAAATGACGGTATACTTTCTACAACCAGTTTAGTAATAGGAGTTGCAGCAGCTAGTACCAATAGAGAATTTATTATTTTATCTGCCGTATCGGGGATAATTGCCGGAGCCATGTCTATGGCTTCAGGAGAATATGTTTCAGTAAGTTCCCAGGAGGACATTGAAAAATCGGATTTAATCAGAGAGCAAAGAGAATTAGATGCGACACCTGAGGTAGAATTACAAGAACTAGCTAAAATTTATCAAAAACGGGGATTAGATAAGGAACTATCAATTAAAGTAGCCGAACAACTTACGAATCATAATGCGTTAGCAGCCCATGCAAGGGATGAGTTGGGAATTAATGAAATATCTAAAGCTCGTCCTTTGCAAGCAGCTTTAGCATCCTTATTTTCTTTTTTATCGGGTGGAATTTTACCATTACTTCTTTCGATTTTTGCACCTCTCAATCATATGGTATTAATGCAATATTTGTTTTCAATTATCTTTCTTATTATACTTGGAGCCATATCTGCAAAGACCGGAGGGTATAGCATGCTAAAAGGTATGTTCAAAATTGCTTTTTGGGGTACTCTTTCGATGGGTTTAGCAGCCTTCGTTGGACATCTTTTTGGCGTTCAAGTCGGATAGTGTAAATTTTATAAGAATTAATCTGTTAAATTGTTTTTATCTAATGGAATGTTTCTAAAATTAAGTGTATTATCTATATTTTAGTTAAGCTACGATTAAACCTTTAAATCATTAATGATTACAAAAAATACTACTAAAAATAATATGGAACGATTCAATTTATAGAAAATATCTATACACATAAATTTAAAATCCTCGATTATATAACGAAATAGGCTAAAAAAGATTAAAATAGTAAACAATTATTTATATTTGAAAAAAATTTCCGAGTTGAATTTTACCTGGTTTATATCCAAAAAAATAGCTTTATCAAAAAGTAATAAAAATAATCTTTCGCAAACCATCATTCGTATCGGTCAAACGGCTATTGCAATAGGTATCGTAGTGTCTGTTTTAACTATGGCTATAGGGCTTGGATCTAAAAAAGCCATTAAACAAAAAATGGCCGATTTCAACGGTCATATCACCATTAGAAGTTACGACAGTAACAATTCATTCAATAGTTCTAAACTAAATAGAAAAAATGTACAGCTTGAAAAAATAAAAAATAATCCTGAGGTTTCCAATATTCAAGAATATGCTACCCGAAGCGGCGTAATTAGAACAAATATAAGTTTTGCCGGAGTTATTTTAAAAGGAGTTTCGGAAGATTTTGACCGCCAACGATTTAAAGAGTTCATGATTAAAGGGGAAATTCCCAACTATTCTAAAAATTCGATAAGTAATGAGGTGATTTTGTCCGAAAAAATTGCCAAGGAAATGAAGCTGGATATTGATTCAACCTTTGTCATGTTTTTTGTAAGAGAAAATCAAACACCTATTTACAGACGATTTACATTGAAGGGAATTTTCAGGACAGATATAAAACAAATTGATGATGTCTTTTTGATAGGAGATATACAACATATCCAAAAATTAAATCATTGGAACGGAGATGATATAGGAGGATATGATATTTTTATAAAAGATATTGAAGATTTAGACACGGTTTTCCCTAAAATTGAAGAATGTGCCGGATTTAATAATTATGCAGAAAAGGCAACAACAACATTTTCACAAATCAATGATTGGATACGTATTTTTGATACCAATATTTTCATAATCATGTCGATTATGATGGTTGTAGTTGTCATAAATATTATCATGGTGCTTCTTATACTGATAATTGAGCGAACCAATTCAATAGGAATGTTAAAAACGTTGGGAGCATCAAATAAACAAATAAGAAAAATTTTTATTAATTATACTCTTTTCATAATGATTCCGGGATTGTTGGTGGGAAATTGTATTGCTATTGCATTGTTATATATTCAAAAGTATTTTGAGGTTATAAAATTGAATCCGGATAATTACTATGTAAGTTCAGTACCGGTTTACATAAATTTCTTTTATATTTTTATTATATCTTTGGTTTCTTTAGTTATTAGCGGGATAGTATTACTTTTACCTTCTTATTTAATAACTAAAATATCTCCTATAAAAGCTATAAAATTTCAATAAATATGTTAAATAAGAAGAAAATAAAAGTAAGTATAAGCGGTTTATTATCTTCACTTTTGTTGCAATTTTTCATATTTCAAGTTATAAAATTGAGTTTAAATCCGACGGATAGTTGGTATTATCGTTTTGTAATAAAAGTAAAGTTTTTTTTAAATTCAGTATTTGGAAATATTTCAATTTCAATAGGAGATATATTTTATATAATTTTAGCCGTATTTATCTTATCATGTTTGATACAAGCATTCATTTTTTTTATAAAAAAGAAGAAAGAAAAAATAACAGCATGTTTTATAAAGATCTTACTTCTTTTAAACATTTTATACGGATGGTTTATGTTGTCGTTTGGGCTTTTATACAACTATAGAAATTTCTCCCAATATGAAAATTCTCAAGAAAAATTATTTCTAATTGATTATAAAATTGTTGCGGGACATTTGTTAAATGAATGTGTTAAACTAAAGGAAGAAGTTTCCAACAATAAAAAAGGAGAATTTACGGTCAACCGTGAAAAGATGATTCAAATAATTAATCAAGAACAAAGTGCTTTTTATGGTATTCCGAGGCAAAGTGAAAACGTTAAAAAATCAATCTTTAATCCCATTTTAATTAAATTGGGAATACTGGGATATTATAATCCATTTACAGGAGAAGCTCAAGTTGCTAAAGGAATTCCCGATACATCGATCCCCTTTACCATAGCACATGAAATGGGACATCAGGTAGGAGTGGCGAGAGAAGATGAAGCAAACTTTTATTCCTTTTATATGGGAGAATCTTCACCCAATAAAGATTTCCAATATAGTGTTAAATATAAAGCTTTAAATTATCTATTGCGAGAAATCTATGTAAATGATTCTGCATTTGTGCATTTACTTTTAAGAAATTATTCGGAAGGAATGAAATTGGATCGAGAAAAAGAAAAAAAATATTATCTGGGAATGTCAGGGTTAGGATCAGATGTATTTTCTTATATGAATAATGTATACCTTAAATCAAATTCGCAAAAAGAAGGAATTATTGCTTATAATCTTGTATCTCAAATGATTGTCAGCTATTACAAAAAACAATATCCCTCCTTGTTTTTAAAAGAAAACCCTTTAGTTCAGTAAAATAAAAATTAAGAGAAGCAATAGTTTATAGTTATATAAATTTTTATCTTCACTAAACTCATAAAATTTGTATATAATCAACCGGTTATAGTTGAATCATATCCGGTTCATCCCTTTACTTTATTGACCGGTCATACATCAGATTATCCTGATTTATTGAATCAATAAAATCAGGTATTTTCAAGTATAAAACAAAAATTTACATCGATGAAGATAAATTAAGAATTAAATACTTGACAATGGGACACAATAAGTATATTTGTAAACACTATACTAAACTTTGTATATGTATAAAATAATTAAAATTCTTGTAGTAAGCAGCCTAATAATTTCATGTGCACGAGTTGGGAGTCCAAGCGGAGGTCCTAAAGATATTACACCTCCTAAATTTTTAGGCTCTAAACCGGATACATTAGCTACAAATGTTAATCCTAATACTAAGGAAATTGTATTAAATTTTGACGAATATGTGATTTTGAGAGACATAGCACAGCAGGTCATCATTTCACCACCTCCCGCAATTACCCCAACCATTTCTCCGGTTGGTACAGCAAGGAAATACGTAACCGTTCGTTTTTATGAACCGTTACTTCCGAATACTACCTATACTATCAATTTTGGATCGAGCATTCAAGATAATAACGAAGGAAATAAATTAAACAATTTTTCCTATACATTTTCTACGGGAAATACAATTGATAGTCTACAAGTTAATGGTACGGTTAGGCAAAGTTTAAAAAAAGAATTGGCAAACCCGACGATCGTATCCTTGTATAAGATTGAAAAAGATAAATCAGGTAAAGATTCCGTAAATTTAAAAAATAAACCCTATTACATTTCAAGAGTAGATTCTGCAGGAAATTTCAAATTAAAACATTTGCATGAAGGAAAGTATAGATTATTGGCATTTAATGATCTAAATTCAAATTTAATTCCTGACACGGATAAAGAAATGGTAGGATTTGCAGCAAAAGATATTAATCCCTTGTATCCGGAAACTTATTCATTAGTATTGTCTCCTGTAAAGCAATCGTACAAATTTTTAAAAGCAGAACAAGAGGGTCAGGGCATAATAAAAGTTAAATTTAAAGGACACCCCGATAAATTAAGTATAACTCCTGTTGATCGTGATTTTCCTTCTTATAAAATAGAACATCAGCCCTTTGCCGACAGTTTATATGTATATTTTAACAATGCAGAATTCAAAAAAACAGAGAAGAAATTTAGATTAAAATTACTTTTAAAATACCTTCAAAAAGTTGATACGCTTAATTTATTATATGATAATACCTTAAAGTCAGAGTTGTCAATTACACCCATCGAAAAAGAAGTTTCACCCACTACCTGTTTTATGTTAAAAGCTTCCAATTATATTGATCGGATTGACAAAAACAGAATAGAAGTAAGTAAAAATAATGAACCCATAAATTTTAATGCGGAAATAGATTCTTTAAATGCTAAAAATATTGCTATTAAATTTCCTGTAGCTTATGATACGGAATACAAGGTTACCATTAAAGATCAATCATTTAAAGATTTTTTAAATCAAACTAATAAAGATACGTTATCATATGTGATTAAAACCAAAAAGCAGAATGAATTTGGAAATTTAAGTATCAGATTACAAAATAAGCCTGATTCAAAATTTTTCTTTCAACTGGTAAATGAAAAATACGAAGTATTGGAAAATATTTATGGATCACAAGATACTTTTGTATTTCAAAACATGAAACCGGGAAAATATTTGATTCGTATATTGGTAGATCAAAATAATAACGGAATTTGGGATTCGGCAGATCTGGAAAATTTCAAACCGGCAGAACCTACCTATTTATATCCCAATGTTATCGATGTCAGGCCCTTATGGGATATTAATGAAGTTTGGATTTTATAAATTCAGTATCCATATTTAAACTATAAACGATAATTCATTACTGATGAAAAAAATATTGCTTTATGGAATTATCATTTTTTTATCTTTCCAATTAATTCAAATAGATAAAGAAAATCCATCGGTTAACAAAAAAATAGACTATAACCGGGTAACACATGCAACTCCGGAAATACAAAAAATTTTAAAAAAAGCCTGCTACGATTGTCATTCTAATGAAGTAAATTATCCATGGTATTCTTCCATTGCTCCTATATCTTGGTTTATTAAAGAACATGTAAATCAAGGAAAAGAATATGTTAATTTTTCAGAATATGGAAAATATAATCGTTATCAGAAAGAACATATTAAATCATCCCTATACCGAGTAATTGAAAATAAAACCATGCCCCTCAACAGTTATCTTTGGATGCACAAAGAGGCGAATTTATCGGAAAAAGATTATATCCTTTTACTCAATTGGTTTCAGACACAATGTAGCATAAAAAATTAAAAATGCATACATTTTGTAGATACCTGTTAGATGGAAAATGTAAAAGGAAAATTAAATCAATCAACAGAACAGGATAGTAATGAGTTTATATCATAATTTTATGAAACCTATTAAAAAAGGAGATACTATTTTAATTGTAGCACCGGCAGGAGCAGTTAAAAAAGAGGACATTCAACCGGCGATAGATATAATTACAAAACAAGGCTGGAAGTATGAAACAGGTAAAAATACATTCAATCATTATTATTTCGGATATAATTATTCGGGAACAGTAAAAGAAAGGTTGGAAGATTTGCAATGGGCATTAGATCATCCCCGTGCTAAGGCTATATGGTTTGCCCGAGGCGGCTATGGAGGTGTACAACTAGTGGATTTTTTAAAATTGAATAAATTTAAAGAACATCCTAAATGGTTAATCGGATATTCGGATAATACGGTTTTTCATCAGCATTTTAATAGAAGAGGAATTCCTACTTTACATGCAACCGTTTGTAAATCATTACCGCAAGGACAGTCAAATGAAACCTATACAACCCTTGTGGATGCCTTAGAGAATAGAAAACTTGAATATGAAATAGAAAGCACTTCTTTTAATAAACCAGGAAAAGTTGAAGGAATTTTGACAGGAGGCAACCTATCGATTTTATACAGTCTGTTAGGAAGTAGATCCTTAGATCATTGGGAAGATAAAATTATATTTATGGAGGATTGGTATGAAAATTATTATCATATTGATCGAATGCTGATCGGATTGAAAAGAGCGGGAGTACTTAATAAAATTAAAGGATTACTGGTAGGAGCTTTTACGAAAATGGATTCAAAAGATGAAAACAAATTCTATGATGAACCGTTTGATCAAGAAGCCTATAAAATTATTGCTTTACGATTTCAAAAATACAATATTCCCATGGCATTTGGTTTTCCCGGGGGACATATTTTCGATACACGCGCCTTAATGATGGGAGGAAACATAATTCTAGATATACAAAATGATAAGGTTTTTCTTAGAAATACAATGTAATAAATAGATATAGTTTATAGAAAATAAATATATCAATCGAATTAAGATCTTTTTTTCAATATATTTAAAGGGAGTACCATCTGTAAGCTTAAAACTAACCTCAAAGCATGAAAATCCTAAATACAGTAAAAATATTATACTGTATTTAGATTATAAGGTTATAAATTACGATTAATTAGAGAATACTATTTTCTTTTTTGCGATATAATTGATTATAGATACTGCGAAAATAGCGGCAGCTTTACAAAATACTATGTCTCCTATAGTATAAAAGTAAAAATTAATGGGTTTGTTAACGAAGAAATGAAAAAACGCAAATGCTCCCCAACTCATAAACATAGTAATTATAGAAAGGCTAAAAAATAATACAAATTCCTTTCTTCTGGAATGTTTACCTCGTTCAAAAACATAGCGAATGCTAAAAAAATAATTGCTCAAAATACCCGCTCCGGTAGATAAAAGATTGGATAATGGGTAGGCGTTGGACTTGTTTTCGAAGGAAAAAAAATGAGGCAGCATATTAGGCAAGCTTAGTAATTTCATACAAAAAATTTCAATTACGGCACTTAAGGCTCCTGCTAGAAAAAACAAAACTAATTGTTTTTTGTGCTTATTTATGGAAGTGATCACTTAATAGAAATTATTAAAAATTTTTACAAAAATAGATTAATTTTTTTTATTTCTGTAATTTTGGATTAAATAAATAATAATTTAAAACATAGACTGAATATGTCAAGCAAAGATTATATGAAATATACTCCGCAAGAATTTTTAAATAAAACTCCTAAAGAATTGGGATTCTTTTTTCCGGCTGAATTTTATCCTCATAAATCTACTTGGTTATCTTGGCCGCACAAAGAATTATCATGGCCGGGTAAAATTGAAAAAATCTATGCCCCGTATGCTCAATTTATAGCAGAAGTATCTAAAGGGGAAGAAGTTAATATAAATGTGGTTAGTGTTGAGATGAAAGACTTTGCCATGAGTTATATAGAAAAAACAAATGCTAATTTGGATATGATCAATTTTTATATTCATCCGACTAATGATGCTTGGTGTCGCGACCATGGTCCCGCGTTTGTAATTAATCCCCATTCATTAGAACATAAAAAAGCCATTGTAAGTTGGAATTATAATGCCTGGGGTGATAAATATCCTCCCTATGATTTGGATAATAAAATACCTCTTCATATAGCCAAAGAAAAAAGATTACCTGTTTTTAATCCGGGCATAGTGATGGAAGGTGGTTCCGTTGAGTTTAACGGTAAAGGAACGGTACTAACATCTAAGTCATGTCTACTTAATAAAAACAGAAATCCTCATTTAAATCAAAGTCAAATCGAAGAATATCTGAAAAATTATTATGGAGTAAATCAAGTCCTTTGGATCGATGAGGGAATTGTTGGCGATGATACAGATGGTCATATAGATGATACCGTACGTTTTATAAATGAAAATACCGTACTTGCTGTGGTAGAAGATAATAAAAATGATGAAAACTATCATATATTACAACATAATCTTAAACAATTAAAAGCTATGAAGCTTCCCGATGGTTCTCCTTTACAAGTTATAGAATTACCTATGCCCGAACCGGTATACTATGATGGATGTCGTTTACCTGCTTCTTACGCAAATTTTTACATAGCTAATAAATCAGTGATCGTACCTATTTTTAATGGTGAAAATGATAAACGAGCGTTGGATATCATAAAAAAATGTTTTCCGAATAGAAATGTAATAGGAATAGATTCCACTGATATCATTTGGGGATTAGGTAGTTTCCATTGTTTGAGTCAACAGGAACCGGCGATTTAATAGATATCAATTAAAAAAGTGGAATGGATCTCTTTAACGATTTAATTTCAAACCAAATCATCTGAAACAAAGAACACTTTGTAATTTACAAATGGAGAGATAAAAATACTAGTTTTTAGCAAATTAAAGTAAATAATAAAGTCGCAATTATATTGCGACTTTAATTATTTGTATGATATAATTATGCGTATCTTTTTTAAATGATATTGTTGAACTAATCTTAAAATGCTCAACATTAAAAACTGTTTATTTCTTAATTAGCCAAAGCTAAACAAGAAAAAACAGGTTCAGGATAAACTCCCAAAAGGATTATTAAAATTACCAATATAACAGCTATAACATTGTAAATAATTGGAGCTTTTTTAGCTTCATTTAATTCTTTATAACCCGGTTTAAAATACATGGCATTGATAAGCTTAAGATAGTATCCAATACTGATTGCAGATCCTATAATAGCTATAATGACTAATATCGGTTGAGTATATAATGCTTGTGAAAACAACGTAAATTTAGCAATGAATCCGGAAGTTAACGGAATACCTGCCATAGATAATAGAGAAATTGTAGTTACCAAAGCTAAGATGGGTTGTTTCTTAGCCAATCCGTTGAAAGCATTTATATCGGTAATACCATTTGAAATTCTTTCGATGTAAATAAGGCTGATAAAAGCACCTATAGTTGAAAGTGAATAAGCTAATAAATAGAATGCTAATGTATAGATAGAATTAGCATCTGTATTAAAATAAATTAGCAATAAATAACCGGCATGCGAAATACTGGAATATGCCAACATTCTTTTAGCATTTTTTTGCAATACACCTACAATATTGGCAGATAGTAATGTTAAAATTGCTGCATAGAAAATTATATATTGCCATTGGTTTAGTTGACCGATAAAAGCTGTTTCAACTAATTTATATAAAGCAACAAAACCTGATATTTTTACCACGGAAGCCATAAAAGCCGTGATTAGGGAAGGAGAGCCTTCGTATACGTCCGGAGCCCAAAAATGAAAAGGAACTATGGATATTTTAAATAGTAACCCGACTAACAATAGAATTATACCGGTTATGTACATAGTAGGGTAGTGAGTCGCTTGTATGCTGTATAAACGAATAGTTTGTAAATCAAAAGATCCGGTTATACCGTATATTAATGCAATTCCGAAAAGTAAAAATCCGGTTGCAAATGCTCCTAATAGGAAATATTTGATGGAAGCTTCATTGGAACGTAAGTCATTCTTATTGCTTCCTGCTAATACATATAAAGGAATTGATAAAATTTCAATACCTAGAAATAAAGTAATTAAATTTTGGTAGGAGAAAAGGACTATACCGCCACAAAGTGCAAAAAGCATTAAGCTATATACCTCTGCCTGATGATGATCTATGAGACGAAATGCATATTTTCCTAAGAATACGATTAGCAAAGTGGTCAAAATAGATATTTGAGTAAATATTTTGGCTGTTTGATCAAAAGCAAACATGGACGCATATCGTGTGAAAAAAGGACTATCTCCGTAAAAAGAGACGATCAAAGCGATAAGTAATCCTAAAATTGCAAATGGTTGAGAGTATTTTCCTTGCCCGAAAACACCTGAATATAAACTCAGAATGGCTGCTGCGAAAATAATGATGATGATGCTCATTATATTTTTAGTATTTTTTGTAAAGTTTTGCTGCCAAAGTTACAATTTTTGATTAAACTGTGAAATTAAAAAATGAAAATAGTATCGTATTATAATAACGCCGATATATTTGATAAATTTATGAAATATAATAAGTTGTTTTAAATTTCAGATGCCTTGCCAATTTATAGATTTTATCTTAACATTTAGTAATAGTATTATTTATTTACCCATTTTTCATCAGTTTTCCGACAATATTTTTATGCTATATAATAGGTAGGATATTAAGATATAGTACCAAAAAGTAAAAAGATTGTTTTTCATCAATCTTTTTACTTTTTTAAAGCTATAGAAGTTTGAAAAAATTTATTTACTTACTAAGGCAAAATGTCCGGGAGATACGCCGGTTGATTTCCACCATTGTAAGTCGCCATTTTTTGAGAAATAATATATTTTTCCATTGGAAACAAAATCCATAGCATCCCCAATATAAAAGCTGCCATTTTCAGGATCAACAATTATCCCATATGGGGACATAATTTCAGACTTTGAACTCTCTTTGATTAATTCGGAACTTATCACTTTTTGCGTATCTATATTTATAATACCATAATTATTTATAGTTTTTCCTGAAGAATATTCCGATCCATAAAAATAAAGTTTTTCTTTATAAAAAGTGAAGTCTGAAACCGCTATATCCAGTTTATTAATGACTTGATCAGTCGATGGATCAATAACAGCAACGAAAGGCTTTAAATTAGCATAATCGCCTCTTGAAGTAACCCAAATATGATTATTCTTATCTTTTCGTATTCTATGTAAGTTCTTACCGACTTCGATATCGTTAATTTTTGTAAAACTGTTCATGTCAATTACAGAAACCGTTGTGTCATAATCCGGAGAATAATATCCTCCTGAATTAGCAACATAAAGCTTATTATTTACAATAGTCATTTCTTCCGGATTGCGTCCGACAGTAACTTCATTTACAATGGTGCCGTTAGCAAGATCAACTTTGGCAACATATCCTTGTCCGTTAGGAGTAGAACCAGCATATGAAGACACATACGCATAGTCGCCGTTAAATGTAATGTATCTGCAATTTGGAATAGTTATTTTTCCTATATGCTTGGCTGTTTTAGCGTCCATAATTTCAACATAATTAGAACCGTTGATTACGGCATACATTTTATCCTTATAAATTTTTAAATCATTACCGGTATCGCCCAATCCACCTTGATCAGGGTTGATTTTAGTAAAATAGTTATTAAAAAAATCAGCTGTGTCATAATCAAAATAGGATAGAGAAGAGTTGTTTTGTTGATAATTACCTTCATTCAAAATATATAACCCTTTTTTGGCATCCGGTTGGGATATAATGTTTGAATCATCTTCAGACCATGAATCGTCATTACTACAAGAAACAATGAACCCTGTAATAATTATTAAAATTGGTACTAAAAATTTCCTTGCTACCATAGTTTCTAGTTTTTTCATATGTTTAATTTAATGATGATCGTATAGTTTCTACCCGGCATGGGATAATTGGCTACTATGTCGTAATATTTATTAAAAATATTATTGATTTGTAAAGATGCTTTGCATTTGATATGAGTGAAAAATAATTCTCTTGAAAATTGTATATCATGAGTATACCAAGCTTTTACATTATTTTCAGTATTATTAGAAGGAGAATTGTACCGTTCTCCCGTATACATAAAGCTATAATTTAGATTCCAATCTCTGTAAGCAGCTTCTAAAGTAAATGTCCCACTGTGCCAAGGTATATAAGGAAGTTGATTTTTATAATTTAAAATAGGAGAAGATAAATTTTGTGCATCTTCATACGTATAGGTTATCAGGGTTGAAACTAAAACGTTTTTCACTAATATTGAAGTCTTAGAAGATAAGTCTAACCCTTTTATTCTTGCTTTACCAAAATTTAACATGGTCCAACGAAATTGTTGTCCTTTGGGATAAGCTATGATTTTATCTTTGACCGTATTATAATAAGCATCAATAGTAAAATCAAAATGAATAAAACTACCGGAAGTAAAGTTTTTATTTATACGAATACCCGCATCGAACTGATTAGTATATTCCGGTTTTAAATTTGAATTTCCAAAATCCGTATAGTATAAATCATTAAATGTTGGCATTCTAAAAATTCTCTTATAAAAACCATGAATGCTAATATCTTTAGAAAGTAAAGGTTGGTAATTTAAGAAAACAGCAGGGGTAAATTCATTTTTGTCTGAAGCTGTACCCATGCTGTTCATGTCTTTCGTTTTATCTTGCACAAATGTACCTAAAACGCTTGTTTGAATTTTAAGTTTATCCCAATGAAAAGCTGTAGCTAAAGCGATCATTTCTGTATTTCTCGAAGGAGAAGCGAAATTTTTTAAATCGGCATTCATTCCGTTATGTTGGTAATCTGCAGATACAGAAATATCCCAAAAAGAAAATAAAGTAACCAGTTGTGAAGATGAAATATATAGTTCATCTTGCTTATAAGTATTGTTAATACGGTTGGAAAATTTATTTCCCCAAATAGAGTCATTAAAAACTTCTAAATTTTTATAATTGGTAAAATCATGAGCATATTTAGCATTTAATGCTATTCTGTATTTTGTGCTGATTATTTTTTCAAAAGATCCCTGCAAAAAGAAATTACGATCCCATTGTTGAGCAAACTGATACCTTTTATAAGAATTTTTTAAAACGGCACCGGGTATTCCTCTGCTTGAATCATAATAATATCCTTTCAGATTCCATTTACCATGAGGTAGGGTACCAAATAAATTTCCTTCTGTTCTAAAAGCACTTATGTTACCATTTTGTCTTACAGCGATCGTATCCCAATTACCTTTCTTTTGTTGAAATTTATATTTTCCATCTGAATTAATATATTCCATAGTAAGAGAAGATGAAATAAATGAGGATAATTTTTGTTCCCATAGGAGGGAGGGGTTAATTAAATGAAATGATCCGGAACGATAGGTGGCACCTATATTAGTTTTTTTTTCACCCGTAAAAACAGGACGTTTGGTTGTTAAATAGATACCTCCGGCAGAGCCGAAATCTTTAGCGGGTTGGAATATTTGACTTTTTTGTCCGTTGTATACTGATATTGATTCTAAATTATCCATGGAAAATTTTCCTAAATCAACCATACCATTTTGAGCATTTCCTATGGCTATTCCATCATAAAATACACCCACGTGTTCGCTTCCCATTCCTCGAATGTTAACTGTTTTCATTCCTCCAACACCTCCATAATCTTTAAGTTGAATTCCTGAAAATAATCGTACGGCATCAGCTACCGAAGAGCTGTTTCGATTTTCTAATTCTTTTCCTTTCAATTCTTGGAAAGGAATTATTCCTTTATCATTTCTTTTTCCCGTTGCCAGTATTTCCTGTAATTCTGTTACAGTTATGCTGTCTTTTTTTTCTTGGGAATAAGATAATGGACTCATCAGGCTTAATAAAAAAGCAAATACACTATATTTATGATTGATGTTCATCATCATGGAGTCGAATATCTTAAATTACAGATATAGTAAACTAGTTTCCGGAAAAGTAAACAGGAAAAGTGAATATGAAATGCTTTTAATGTTTCAGCCTTGTTCCACGAAAGCTTGTAAAACTATGGTTAAATTTGGCAGGTATTCTGACTTACTTCATTTTAAGAACCTTCCCAAGAAAGCAACTTCTCAGTGGTATATCTCTTAAAACGTACTAGAAGATTACAGCAGCGGGCCTGTTTCGGATTTTCACCGAATTCCCTTTTAAGATTGCATATTTACCGGTAAATAGCAATCACCAAATTTAGGCAAATATAAATAAATATTTTTAGGGCATCCGTATTGATTATTTGGGTCGAACTAATAATTCTAAAAAAAGATTAATTTTTTAAACGAACTATAGTAAGTTGAATTAAAAAATCATTAGATTTGAATAATGAACGTACAACTTCCTGAAAAATTATATTATTCTATAGGCGAAGTAGCGCAGGCTTTTAATGTTAATACTTCACTTATAAGGTTTTGGGAAAAAGAATTTGATAGTATTTCACCCAAAAAGAATAAAAAAGGAGACCGTTTTTTTACCCCAAAAGATATTGAAAATTTTAAAATAATTTTTCATTTAGTAAAAGAAAAAGGATATACCTTAGAAGGAGCAAAAGTTGTTTTACAATCACAAAAAAATTTATCCAAAAAAGTTGAAATCATTGCTCGTTTAGAGTTAGTGAAGGCAGAATTAATTAAGTTAAAAGAATTATTAGACGAATAAAAATTTAAATAAAGACAATATGAAATTACCTAAGTTTTTAATGGCAGACAATTCAGATTTTCCTGAAGATTTATTTGTTGTGCATACAGAGTATCCTAGATTTATTTTAAATGTAGAAGAAGAGGAGGTTGAATGGTTTGATGATTTGGAAGGAGAAGAGGAAGAGGTTGCTAATGAAGTAAATTCATTGATTCAACAAGCATTCGATTTTTGCGATGCTGAAATCGAAAAATACGAAGATGATGAAGAGGAGTAATGACTTCTTAGATTAAATTATGATATTAAAAAAGTAAGCAGTACATCACTGCTTATTTTTTTGCTCTTTGATTCGATGGGATTAATTTAATAAATGATGATATATATTTTTTTAATCATCAATAGCACACCCCTGGTTCCTATATTGATTTTTAAATTTTTCTGACCATTTTTTCCATTCTTCCGGTTTTATTTTTTGATTATTTTCATTTTTCAAAAATGATAGGATGTAATCTTCTGAGAAATCCTTAGGAAAATTTTGCATGGGATCAAATGCATCATTATACCATTTTTCATTAATTAAATAATTAAGTTGATTAACATCAAAATCAAATCCATAATTATGATAGGAATTGGTAGCAGAAGAATTAAACGTAGTTTTCAGAACTTCATGATTTAATTGAGCGATCATGTTTTTGTGTTTATGCTTTCTAAAATACAGGGTAGCATTGTATAATTGTTTTTTTTCATCAACTTTTCCATTTATATTTTCCCAAGTTTTAAGCCAAAATTCTTTTTTATGAACACCCATAAGTATTGAAATTAAAATCCAATATTTAGTTTTAGTAGTGTTAGATACCAAACCCAATTTATATAAAATACTAAAAAACTTATATTTATTATAAAAAAAACATTTCAGAATGAAAGGAGGGGCAGTAAAAAGATCCGGATATACGGAAATTATATCGGAATTGATTTTATCATGTTTAAACTGATCAACAAAATTATTATTTCCCGACCAACCTAATTTGAGTAAGGATATATTTTCTTTTTCCATTACTTCATTGATTTCATTCACATTAATTTTTCTCGTAAACCAAACATCATCTTCCGTTATAATGAAATAATCTGAAGCTTCTTTTACTGAATTGACCCAAAGTTGAGTAGGAATTTTAAAGCCATTAATATCTTTACCTGACTTTAAATTTTCTTTAATTGCTTCTTCCTTTTCTATATAATTTTCAGATTTTATAATTTTAATGGACGGGTATTTTAATTTAATTTTATTTAGATATTTTTCAGGAGTTCCATCATCTAAAACTTTAATTGAATAAGTACCCATTACAAATTTTTGGATACTGGCTAAGCATCTGTCCAAATAAAAGGGGCGGTTAAAAGATTTAATTAAAATATCCATAGTTTAAAGTTTAGAATAAATTTTACAAATGAGATTAAAAGTATTTTTATTTTTTGAAAATAGAGAATAAAGTATATAATCTAATGATATAGGATAATAGTTACGATATTTTTTTACTAAAAATTTTAATTGATTTGCATCTTTTCTGTAAAAACAAATTTTCATGGCATATAACAAATCTTTTTTACTAATTGGGTAATGAATATCTTCTATATTAATAAATGATTGTGGATTAAACGCATCATAACTGTCTTTACCATTACCGAGCCTTTCTTTATAAAATTCACGGGCTTTATTGATAAACAACCATTGTACTAGTCTGTTTTTGGTTTTTGAAAGTGAATGATTGGTTTGTCTGTATGAAATTAATGTATCAGGTAGATTTACAATTTTTTTACCTTCTGAAAATAACCGTAAAATGAGATCATAGTCTTCCGAATAAATCATTTTTTCTCGATAAAAAACTTTATCATTTCTTAATAGTATAGAAGAATGATAGAATAAATTGTTTTTGAGAATATTTCTTTTTAATTCATGATAATCGGTTAAAGCTATAAAATTATTACAAATAGTATTGTTTTCATCAATTATATGAGCACTGCTGCCTATTAAAAATACATCCGGATTATTCTCCAGAAATTCAACTTGTTTTTCCAATCGATTGGGTAATGCAAGATCATCAGCATCTAATATAGCCAAATATTTACCTTTAGCATTTTCAATTCCGATATTACGGGATTTTATAACAAACAAGTTTTTATCGTTGTTAATAAGCTTGATTCGGGAATCTCTTTTACTAAATTCTTCTATAATTGATTGAGTTCTATCGGATGAGCCATCATTAATAACCAGCAATTCAAAATTAGCATACGTTTGTTTGATTACCGATTCAATTGATGCAGATATATGTTTTTCTGCATTGTAAGCAGCCATAATAACCGATACCAAGGGAGTCATAAGTAAGATATATAAATACAAAAGTAAAATATTTTTAATTAAACCGTGTAAATCGGCTTTTTTAAGATAAAAAATTTTAGGAAGTGAGTTTTACGTCAACTTATAGGTATCCGCAACGAAAAAATGTATGGGAATAATTAAAAATATAAATAAAATTCCATTAAGATATTTATAATTAATTTGAGTTAAATTCAAAGAAAATTTTTAATTTAGCAAAAAATTTAGGGCGTTCATATATATAGTAGAGATTCTGATAATTAAAGCTCAGGTTTTTATAACAGTATGTAGAGCACCTGAATATAACTTTTTTTTAGTTTAGTGTTTTAATTAATTCAGAAAAAAATAAATAGATCATGGTACAAATTCTCTTTAAGATGGTGTTAGTTATTATGGATTACATAATGTCAATGTTAAGTTAATTAGAAAATTATATACATGTGAAAAGTTCAGTTAATGTCAATTAACTGAACTTTTTAATTATTTTTAATAAGTAATCAAATTATGAGAAAATTACTAGGAAGGTTAATGCTGTTCGTTATGGGATGGAGATTTAAAAATGAAGTGCCTGTTAATGAATTAAGAAAATGCGTATTAATTTGTGCTCCCCATACCTCTAATTGGGATTTATATTATTGTTTAGCCAGTTTTTGGTGTTTAAAAATTCCTTATAAAGTAATGATTAAAGATGCTTATACCAAACCATGGTATGGATTCTTTTTCAAAGCACTTGGATGTTTAGGAGTCGATCGAAGTCAATGGAATAATTTGGTTCAATATTCATCGGAACTAATTAAAAATTCCGATTCGATGGCTTTAATAAATACTCCGGAAGCCACTCGCTCCCGTGCCTTACAATGGAAAAAAGGTTTTTACTATATAGCTAAGCAAGCGAACGTTCCTATTGCTCTAGCCTATGCCGATTATAAAAACAAAGTAACCGGTGTTTCCAAATTAATTTATATCGGCAATCAAACGATTGAAGAGATATTTGATCAAATAGAAGACTTTTATAAACCGGAGATGGCTAAATTTCCTGAAAACTATAATCCTAAGATTTATTAAATTAGATTATCTAAATTCTTAGACATTAAAAATATTTTTTTGAATTCTTATATTGCTGGGACGATCAAGCAACTTTCAGATTATATTTGTAAAATCAGAATTCCGACAAGAATATTCTGTTTATAACTATTGCCTGTAATTTTGATGGATATATAACATATATCAACGTTATGGATGATCGTAATAAGACTCATGATCTGGATAATTGCACCGCATTAAAAGTCATTGATTTCTATGTCCTTCCGCATTATATTGTAGAACCTTTTACTGATTTTGTCCAGTAAATCTATTTGATGTATAAAAAAAATTTAAAATTAGCTCCCACCAATAATTAACAGAGCATAATTGTTGATAGCAATGGTTATATGATTGTCTGAACAATACATTCAAACAATATATAAATTTAATTACAAGTTTGATCTTGAAGGCAAACTTTATACAATTCAAAATTTAAAATGAACGTAGCATCTTTACTGTTTATGTAATTGGATTCTCTACCGTATGCCAATCGAGAAGGCACGATAATTAAACCTTGTAATACATGGTAAAGGTCATTTTTAGATTTATTAGTCGGCTTGAAATCCTTTAAACCGTCAACAATACCTTTAATCACATAATAATTTTCACTTTGAATCGTATCGTTTTTGGGCTTTTTGTAAAAGAAAGGGTCTTCTTGTGCAACCCCTGAATTATCAATTGTGCTTGATGAAGTATTCAAGGTTGAATATCCATTACCTCCTTCAGTTGCAACAAAATATTTTAATGAATAATGAATAAGTATATTGTTTTTACCATCAGCTATATTGGAGGTGTTTATGCCCTGATCTGCCTTTGGATTTTTAACGACCCAGTATCCTAAAGGAGATTTTATTGCATTTTTGCTCAAAGGCTCTTTATCATTTGGAGTAACCGTATCAGAAAATTTGGTTACTTTCCCAAGATCATCGAAATAATAGTTATTTAAAAAATTAACAATAGCCATATCATCAGCTGTATTTTGCTCATCAACGGATAAGGTTGAGGCGTTATTATCATCGCTCCCACACGAAACAAAAAATAAAAGTGAAAAGATACAGGCGGCTAAAAGGGATTTTTTAATCATGTAAATAAAATATGTTAATTTAGTTGCTAATTTACGATTAAATTTAATTTTAAAGACCAATTTTTTCAACCAATGAGAATAGATAAATTTTTATGGTGTGTGCGTTTCTATAAAACGCGGGCAATTGCCACCGAAGAATGTAAGAAAAATCGAGTATTTTTAGATGATGCTCCCTTGAAGCCTTCAAAAGAAATATTAGTTGGTGAAACGTATAAAATTAGAAAAAATCAGATTGACTATACGATTCAAGTTATACAAATTCCTCCCAATCGAGTAGGAGCAAAATTGGTTCCTTTATATATTAAAGATCTGACAGATCCTGAGCAGATAGAAATGATGAAATCAAGAACACAAACGCAAAACTATTACAGGCAAAAAGGATTAGGCAGGCCTACCAAAAAGGATAGGAGAGAGTTAGACGATTATACTCTGGAATGGGAAGATGAATAAATACACTACAAGTTTATTTAGTATTTTTTAGAACGGCAATGATTTCATTGCTTATTTCTTCCGGAGTTTTTTGGTTAACCGCTATCTTATAAGCAGCCGACTCATAAAATGTTGAACGTTCAAATAAATGCTTGGCAATAAATTCCGGTAAAGATTCGTCTTCTAAATGTGCAATAAGAGGGCGGTGTTCTTTTTCTTTACTTAACCTTTTTGCTAATTCTGAGACATTCATTTTTAAATAGAACGAGAAGCTTTTTTCTTTGATCTTATCCATGTTGCGATGATAAATAGGAGTACCTCCTCCTAAACTCAACACTAAATTGTCACCGTTCAATAATTCATTCAGATAAAAATTTTCTTTTTTACGAAAATAAATTTCTCCATGGATTGAAAAAATTTCTTGAATAGACTTATTTTCTTGAGCTGAAATATACTCATCCAAATCAATAAAGGTTATGTTGAGAGATTTCGCAAGATATTTGCCAACAGTAGATTTACCACTTCCCATATAACCCAATAAAGAAATTATCATACGATCAGATTTTTTACAAATATCATATTTTTTTATCAAATATATTTGCATACCCAAAAAAAGTCATTATATTTGCACTCGCTAAACGAAAATGCTTAGCAAACACTAAATAAAGACCTGGTAGCTCAGTTGGTAGAGCACAACACTTTTAATGTTGGGGTCCTGGGTTCGAGCCCCAGCCAGGTCACAATCTATTCAAAGAATAGATTATATATACATTTAGGGAGACCTGGTAGCTCAGTTGGTAGAGCACAACACTTTTAATGTTGGGGTCCTGGGTTCGAGCCCCAGCCAGGTCACATTTTGAAAATTCGCGCTTGAGATTCTCAAGCTTTTCTTGTTTATGACTCCGTAGCTCAGTTGGTAGAGCAATTGACTCTTAATCAATGGGTCGAGAGTTCGAGCCTCTCCGGGGTCACTTAAAAATCAATGAGTTACAAATTTTTTGTAGCTCTTTTTATTTCACATACGTAAACAAACTAGAAACAACAACAGAAAAAAAAGTTCGACTTCAGTTCTAGTATTTATTTTATTCATTTATACTATTTCAATATTTTTTTAAATTAACGGCTAATAAGTTATTAAAAATATTGTTGGAAGTTTTTGTGCAAAAATTTTTGTCTTACTATTATCTAAAAATTTAACTTTATATTGTAAAAATTTATTGTTTGAATTATCTTCTGGTTTCTTGATCTAATAATTTAAGGAGGGTGGGAATTCTATAATTACCATGCATATTTTGAATACATTGAGAAGCTTCATTAAGTGAAATTCCGACAGAACTAATATATAAGGGCTTTTTACTTTCTCCTCTTGTTATTTCCTGAACAATAGATTTGCCGGTAGAAAAAGGATTTTTAGCTACCCCTATAATTGGAATTTTCTCTTCCAATGCATCAAATAAGTATTTACCCAATCCCGGCCGATGGGTGTCATCTAAATAAACGAAGCCGTCAACTATAATCTGACTCATAACTTTTAAATTTATTTGTTTCAATAACTCTAAAATACAAGGAAGCTCTCTTTTATAAAACATTCCCGATTCATATTCAGATATTTCATAAATATAAGTAGTAATTAAGTCATTAGGAATGGGTTGATCCCAGTTTTTAAATAGTATACCCACAACTTTTGCTCGGTTCGGATAGTAATAAACATCAATAGCAAGTTTCATTTTTATTTAATTTTAATTTATTTCAAAAGTAATTTCTTATTATCTTATTAAACAGAAATTTTCAAATTAAATTTTAAGATTAACGACTAATCCTCTTTTTAACGGTGGTTAATTATGGAATGTATTGTTAAGAGTACTTAAATCCTTAAAAAATTTAACTGTTGTCATTATTTTTTTAAAGAAAAATTTTTAAAAATATGTTGGTGTCTGTATTGAGTTTAATTAAAATTGATATAGTAATTAGATTTCATTTAATATAATGGACCCTATAAGAAATAAGTAATTGTATTATTCAAATTAAAAAATAATTTAATGATTTATACTTATAAATTTTTATACATGTATTAATTATCTTAAATTAGCCTAAATTTAAAAAATAATACTAATATGAAAAAAAATCTACTTTATGTTTTATTATGGTGTATGCTATCTACACCTTTATGGGTACAGGGATCAGTATCGGAAAACGAAAAAAATGTGCATGGTAACTTTGTTTCAACTTCTACTTTAAATTATGATCCCATGGATTTACTGGGAATATTGAATTTATTAATGCAATATTCAGAAGATTCACATATTTGGAATTATGAGGCAGTAGGGTTAACCTTGGAAGATTTAGTTAAAGCAATTCCTTGTAATCCGGAAGCTATTTTAAACAAAATACCCGGAATGTTTACATGGAAAGAAAAAGATGGTTATCAGGTTTTGACAAAAATAGTTTACAATGGTAAATTAAGAGGAACTAAGAATAAACTTCACGAAAAATTTGATGGAAAATTTTTTAAAAATTTAGAATCCATAAGTTTTGACTCAAATAACTTTCATAAAATTGATGTTTCCAAAAATTTAAATTTAGTTGAGTTAGTTTGTTCAAGTAATTGGTTACAAGGTTTAGATGTATCCAATAATATAAATTTAAAAAAATTAGAATGTTTTAATAACCATGATCTTAAATTTTTAGATGTTTCTAAAAATGTTAATTTAATTGTACTATATTGCTGGTCATGTTCCTTATCAAAATTGGATGTGTCAAATCTTAATAAATTAGAAAAATTAAGTTGTGATTATAATAATTTAAAAGTTTTAGATTTATCTAATAATCCTAATTTAAACAATTTGGGCTGTGCATATAATAAATTATCCACTTTAGAATTTTCTAATAATCCTAATTTGGAGTATTTATATTGTTATAAAAATAATTTAACTTCATTAAATGTGTCAAATAATCCTAAACTATTACAATTATATTGCCATGACAATAAACTAACTTCTTTAGATGTTTCTAATAAACCTAAGTTAGGTAGGTTATTTTCTGCAAATAACCAAATAACCACCTTGAATATTTCGAATACGCCCAACTTAGTAACCGTCAGTTTATTTAATAATCAATTAACATCTATAGATGTATCAACAACAAGTACCACCCAAAATATGTATTTGTTAGAGTGTCACCATAATCAGTTAAAATTTTCAACATTAAAAGGTAAAGACTTCAGAACAGTAAAAAATTTTAAATTAAATCCTCAAGAAATTATAAAAGGAGGTACAAAAGGTTTTGTTGAAATAATAAATCTATCTTCAGAATATGATATTAATAATACAATAACCACTTATACCTGGTATGATAAAGCTACTAATCAAGAAGTAAGTATGTATAGGCTAAGAGGATTATTTATTGCCGGACCTTCTAATATAGGTAAAACGTTGATATGCAAAATGAAAAATGAGTTATTTCCTTCTTTAGAGTTAGAATATGAAGTAAGAATATCCAATTCAATCAATTATGAGGGGGCGCCAGACTCAACGATTCCTTCGGAATTTAAATTAACGGGACCGGATGCTAATTTAGCTGATTTAATTCAAGTTTATCCAAATCCGATTATAGATGTATTAAAAATAAATTCTACAATTAAAATACATTCATTAAGTGTTTATAACTTTTCTGGTAAAGAAGTTAAGAGATTTCCATCTTTTATCCATAATGCTGTGAATTTGCAAGATATACCAACGGGAACCTATTTGTTGGCCTTTAAAACAGATCAGGGCATTATTTCTAAAATAATTTTTAAAGATTAATAAGAAACATAATAGATAATTAAAATTTAAACCTGCCGATGTGCAGGTTTTTTGGTTTAAATAAGGTAAGGATAATAAAGAAACTGAGATGAATGGATTTAATTATATCACTTTCACTGAAATTAAAATTTTTTAGATTAAACAGACATTTGATGTAAGAATAGTTAAATCAAATCCTTATAATGAAAATTTTAGAATTTATTAACTAAAACTATGTAAGAGTTCACCCAGCACAAGTTTTATATTAAAGGAATTATACTTTTCTAAAATTATTGAAATAATAAACTTGGTCCGGTACTCTTTCCGACATTTATATATTTTAATTAAAAGTCGAACAAGTGAAATAATCCAATAAATAATAAAAAAAAACTGCTATTTAGCAGGTTTTTTTATGTGAAAAATAGTTGATCTGATATTGTAAAGTGATAAATTTTTTTAATTGAAAATAGAGGGTAAAATAATTCATAAAATAAATATTTATTTTTAAATAAGGTTAAAATAAAAATAAATATACTAAATTAGCATAATTAATGTAAAATAATTAAAAATGTTATGAAAAAAAATCTACTTTTTATTTTATTTTGGTGTATCATAACTACACCACTGTTGGCAACCGTTGATATTTCAAAACAAGAAAATTACTTGAGAGGACATTTTGTAATATCCACAACCACCAATTACGACGCGATGGATGTATATGGAATATTGAATTTTTTTATGCAATATTCGGAAAGTGAAAAAAAATGGAATTATGAACTGGCGGGGTTAACCTGGGAAGAAATGGCTAAGGCTATTAATGGTAATCCGGAGGTTATTTTTACCAAATTATCCGGAAAATTTGGTTGGAAAAATATCAATAGTTTAAAAGTTTTAACTCAATTAAATTTAAACTACAAAAATTATAATGGAGTTTTCAATGGCAATTATTTTAAGAGCTTAGAAACATTATATTGTACTGGCAATCGATTAACAACAATAGATGTAACTAAAAATGTTAATTTGAAGGGTTTATATTGTAATTCGAATCAATTAAAAATCTTAGATCTATCCAAAAATCTTAATTTAATTTATTTAAATTGTTCTTCCAATCAGTTAACAACCTTGGATATATCTAAAAACGTTAATTTGAAAGAATTATATAGTTATTCCAATAAGCTAAAGTCCTTGGATGTATCTAAAAATGTTAATTTAATGCTTTTAAATATTTATTCAAATCAACTAACCACCTTGGATGTATCTAAAAATGTTAATTTATTTGTTTTAAAGTGTTTTTCGAATCAATTAACCACCTTGGATGTCTTTAAAAATGTTAATTTGTATAGTTTAAATTGTAATTCCAATCAATTAACAACTTTAGATGTATCTAAAAATAGTAAACTAACATTTTTAGATTGTTATTACAATAAGCTAAAAGCCTTAGATGTTTCTAAAAATGTTAATTTGACAGAATTATATTGTTATTCCAACCAATTAACCACCTTGGATGTATCTAAAAATGTTAATTTAAAAATTTTAAATTGTAATTTGAATCAATTAACAACCTTAGATGTATCTAAAAATGTTAATTTAACAACATTAAATTGTTATTCGAATCAATTTACAAATTTAGATGTCTCTAAAAATGTTAATTTAATATACTTATATTTTAGTGATAATAAGATAGCTCAATTGCTTATTCCAAAAGTTCATAAGATAAGTGAATTAACTGGTGATCATAACAATCTAAAGCTATCCACTTTAAAAGGGAATTTTCTTACAATTAAATCTTTAAATTTAAACCCACAAGCAACGCTTCAAGGAGGAGTTAAAGGAATTTTTGAAGTGTTGGATTTATCATCAGAATATGCTATTGATGGAAAATATACTACCTATACCTGGTATGACAAAACAACTCAACAAGAAATCGGCGTCTATGCGCTAAAAGGTAAATTTTATGCCGGTCCGGAAAATGCAGGCAAAACTTTGATCTGTAGAATGAAAAATGAATTAATTCCAAACTTTGTTTTAGAATATGAAGTAAAGATAAAAAATACCGTATCATTTGCTTCAAGAAATATAAAAGAAAATATACCGGAAGGATTTGTATGGGTAGGTCCTCAAAAAAATGAACCAGAATCAATACAACTATTTCCAAATCCGGTAATAGATATATTAAAAATAAATACAGCAGCAAAAGTAACATCAGTGAGTGTTTACAATTATGCAGGAAAAGAAGTTAAAAGATATCCAAGGGTAATAAATAATGAATTGGATTTACAAGATTTGCCTTCAGGAATTTATATCGTGAATATAGATACCGAAATAGGAACATTATCCAAAAAAATTATAAAAAAATAATTTAAACTAAAATAAAGTAAAAAAAACTGCTAAAGAGCAGGTTTTTTTTTGTCCGAATAAAAGTATCATTTATATAAAAAAAACTATATTCAAATTTGCTCCAATCAGTTGAAAGTTTTTTTTATGAATCTAACTTTAACAGTTATACTATGCAATATTCATATTTTGATTCAATGAATAATTATGGGATAAATAGATTTTTAACGTTTAAATAATTGTAATAGTTTATTGTAAAAAAAATAATATTTTATTTTTAAATAAATCATATATTCATTTAAATATACTATATTAGCATAAAATATAAAAATTAATAATATTATGAAAAAAAATCTATTATTTATTTTGGCGTTCATGTCTGTAAGTGCCACTATGCCGGCTAAAGAATTAATTCTGGATAAAAAAGATTACATTGTAAATTATAATGTGGTTTCTTCAGTTTCAAAATATAATCCAATGGATGTCTATGGAATATTAAATTTTCTAATGCAATATTCTCAAGAAACAAAAAAATGGAATTATGAGAAACTAGGATTGAACTGGAATGATATTTATAACGCTTTATTGGGTAGATCCGATAATTTGATTGATAAATTATCATCAAATTTCATATGGGAAGAGCGCAATGGTTTTAAAGTCTTAACCAGTATTAAATTAAAAAATATTGATGAAGAAAAGAAATTAACCGGAAATTTTAACGGAAAATATTTTATACATTTAGAGTATTTGTATATTCAGGGTAATGAATTAACCTCCATAGATGTATCAAAAAATCCATTTCTTGTAGTTTTAAATTGTGAATATAATCAAATTAATACATTAAAAATATCTAATAATGGTAAACTAAAGTCTATTGAATGTAATAATAATAAACTTACATTTTTAGATGTATCTAATAATATATATTTACAAAAGTTAATCTGTGATAATAATCAACTTACCAATTTAAATTTATCAAACACAAAAAGATTAGGATTTTTACATTGTAACGGAAATAATTTAAAAGCTTTAGATGTATCCGATTGTTCAAATTTAGATGTACTTAATTGTAATGAAAATCAATTAACTTCAATAGATGTAACTAAAAATTTAAAATTAACTAGATTAGATTGTTCCAACAATAGTATATCAACTTTGGATTTATCTAATAATTTAATTTTATATAAATTAAGCTGTGATTATAATCAATTGTCTAAACTAGATTTATCTAAAAATTATTATTTATATGAATTAAGCTGTGATAACAATCAATTGCCTAAATTAGATTTATCCAATAATTATAGATTAAGAGAATTAAGATGCTCTTATAATAAATTAGCTAGTTTAGATGTAACAATGGATAATATAGCAAGTGTAATTTGTTCTCATAATCTATTGAAGTATTCAACTTTTGATATTAATACTAAAGGCTTAATATATCTTAGAGTATCACCTCAGGAAACAACCCAAGGAGGAAGTAAAAGTTTTTATGAGATTATAGATTTATCTTCGGACTTCAAGTCTAAAAATGGGGGACAAACCTATTATTCCTGGTATGATAAAGCAACCGGTTTGCCGGTAACTATGTATGCCTATAATGGGCGATTTATAGCGGGTTCGAAAAATGCGGGAAAAACATTGATTTGTAAGATGAGTGGAGGTCCCAGATTCAGAGGTTTTGAATTAGAGTATGAAGTAACTATACAAAAAATTTTACCTTTTTCTGCCAAAAGTTTAATAAGTACCCTACCGGAAAATTTTAAACTCATAGGAGGGCAAGAAAATGAAACAGAATCAATACAACTAACACCAAATCCGGTAATAGATATATTAAAAATAAATACTGCAGCAAAAGTAACCTCGGCAAGTGTTTACAATTATGCAGGAAAAGAAGTTAAAAGATATCCAAGAGTAATAAATAATGAATTGGATTTACAAGATTTATCTGCGGGAATTTATATAGTGAATCTTGCAACCGATCAGGGAATACTTTCTAAGAAAATTATTAAAAAGTAAATTAAAATAATAAAAGAACCTGCTAAAGAGCAGGTTTTTTTTTGTCCGAATAAAAGTATCATTTATATAAAAAAAACTATATTCAAATTTTCTCCAATCAGTTGAAAGTTTTTTTATGAATCTATCTTTAACAGCTATACTATGCAATATTCATATTTTTATTCAATGAATAATCATGGGATAAATAGATTTTTTAATGTTTAAATAATTGTAATAGTTTATTGTAAAAAAAATAATATTTTATTTTTTAATAAATTATATATTCATTTAAATATACTATATTAGCATAAAATATTAAAATTAATAATATTATGAAAAAAAATCTATTATTTATTTTGGCGTTCATGTTTGTAAGTGCCACTATACCGGCTAAAGAATTATTTTTGGATAAAAAAGATTATATTGTAAATAACAATATGGTTTCTTCAGTTACAAAATATAATCCAATAGATGTCTATGGAATATTAAATTTTCTAATGCAATATTCTCAAGAAACAAAAAAATGGAATTATGAGAAACTAGGGTTGAACTGGAAAGATATTTATAACACTTTAATGGGTAGACCTGAAATTTTGATTAATAAATTATCATCAAAATTCATATGGGAAGAGCGCAATGGTCATAAAGTTGTAACTAAAATTTATATAGATATTGTTTATGAAGAAAAGAAATTAACAGGAGATTTTAACGGAAAATATTTTAAGTATCTAGAGTATTTGTTTGTTGGGGGTAATAAATTAACCTCCTTAGATGTATCAAAAAATCCATTTCTTATAGTTTTAAATTGTGGATATAATCAAATTAATACGTTAAAAGTATGTAATAATGGTAAACTAAGTTATATTGATTGTAATAATAATAAACTTACATTTTTAGATGTATCTAATAATAAAAATTTATCAACATTACACTGCTATAATAATAAACTTACTAATTTAAATTTATCAAACACAAAAGGATTAGAATATTTATATTGTCACGAAAATAATTTAAAAGCTTTAGATGTGTCCGATTGTTTAAATTTAGGTGTACTTAATTGTAATGAAAATCAATTAACTTCAATAGATGTATCTAAAAATTTTTATTTATCTAGATTATATTGTTCCAACAATAGTATATCAACTTTGGATTTATCTAATAATTCAAATTTATATGAATTAAGCTGTGATAACAATCAATTGCCTAAACTAGATTTATTCAATAATTATCGTTTAAGAGATTTAAATTGCTCTTATAATAAATTAACTAGTTTAGATGTAACAATGGATAATATAAAAAAAGTATCTTGTTCTCATAATCTATTGAAGTATTCAACTTTTGATATTAATACTAAAGGCTTAATATATCTTAAAATATCACCTCAGGAAACAACCCAAGGAGGAAGTAAAAGTTTTTATGAGATTATAGATTTATCTTCGGACTTCAAGTCTAAAAATGGGGGGCAAACCTATTATTCCTGGTATGATAAAGCAACCGGTTTGCCGGTAACTATGTATGCCTATAATGGGCGATTTATAGCGGGTTCGAAGAATGCGGGAAAAACATTGATATGTAAGATGAGAGGAGGTCCCAGATTCGGGACTTTTGAATTAGAATATGAAGTAACGATACAAAAAATTTTACCTTTTTCAGCCAAAAGTTTAATAAGTACCATACCGGAAAATTTTAAACTCATAGGAGGGTTAGAAAATGAAACAGAATCAATACAACTAACTCCTAATCCGGTAATAGATATATTAAAAATAAATACAGCAGCAAAAGTAACATCAGTGAGTGTTTACAATTATGCAGGAAAAGAAGTTAAAAGATATCCAAGGGTAATAAATAATGAATTGGATTTGCAAGATTTGCCTTCAGGAATTTATATCGTAAATATAGATACCGAAATAGGAACATTATCCAAAAAAATTATAAAAAAATAATTTAAACAAAAATAAAGTAAAAAAACCTGCTTTTTTAGCAGGTTTTTTTTATGTGAAAAATAGTGGGTTTGATATTGAAAGCGATAAATTTATTATTAAAAATAGAATTATTTAAAATAATTTATAAAATAAATAATTAACTATTTATTTTTAAATAAGGTTCAAATAAAAATAAATATATTAATTTAGCATATTTAAATAATAAATAATTAAAAAATGTTATGAAAAAAAATCTACTTTTTATTTTATTGTGGTGTTTAATAACCACACCACTGTTGGCAACCGTTGATATTTCTAAACAAGAAAATTACTTGAGAGTACATTTTGTAGTATCTACTTCCACCAATTATGATGCGATGGATGTATATGGAATATTGAATTTTTTTATGCAATATTCGGAAAGTGAAAAAAAATGGAATTATGAACTGGCGGGGTTAACCTGGGAAGAAATGGCTAAGGCTATTAATGGAAATCCGGAGGTTATTTTTACAAAATTATCAGGAAAATTTGTTTGGAAAGATATTAGTGGTTTTAAAGTTTTAACTCAATTAAATTTAGAATCAAAAAAATTTAATGGAGTTTTTGATGGAAGATATTTTAAGAACTTAGAATATTTATATTGTTCAAATAATCGATTAACAACTATAGATGTAACTAAAAATGTTAATTTGAAGGGTTTATATTGTTATTTGAATCAATTAACAACTTTGGATGTCTCTAAAAATGTTAATTTGAAGGGGTTATATTGTGATTCCAATCAATTAGCGTTCTTAGATGTGTCCAAAAATCTTAATTTAACAACATTATATTGTTCTTCCAATCAGTTAATAACCTTGGATGTCTCTAAAAATCTTGATTTAACAACATTAGCTTGTTCTTCCAATCAATTAACAGCCTTGGATATCTCTAAAAATGTTAATTTGAATGATTTATATTGTTATTTGAATCAATTAACAACTTTTGATGTCTCTAATAATGTTAATTTGAATAAATTATATTGTGGTTCCAATCAGTTAACAACCTTGGATATCTCTAAAAATGTTAATTTAATATATTTAGGTTGTTATTCCAATCAATTAACAACCTTGGATATCTCTAAAAATGTTAATTTAACATATTTAAATTGTTATTCCAATAAATTAACAACTTTGGATGTATCTAAAAATGTTAATTTAATAACATTACATTGTAATTTGAATCAATTAACAACCTTAGATGTATCTAAAAATGTTAATTTAACAACATTAAATTGTTCTTCCAATCAATTAACCACTTTGGATGTATCTAAAAATGTTAATCTACTATACTTATATTTTAGTGATAATAAGATATCTCAATTGCAAGTTCCGAAAGTTCATAAGATAAGTGAATTAAGTGGAATTAATAATAATTTAAAATTATCCGCCTTAAAAGGAAATTTTCTTACAATTAAATCTTTAAAATTAAGCCCACAAGCAACGCTTCAAGGAGGAGTTAAAGGTATTTTTGAAGTGTTGGATTTATCTTCAGAATATAGTATTGATGGAAAATATACTACCTATACCTGGTATGATAAAACAACTAAACAAGAAGTAGGCGTCTATGCGCTAAAAGGTAAATTTTATGCCGGTCCGGAAAATGCAGGCAAAACTTTGATCTGTAAGATGAAAAATGAATTAATTCCAAACTTTGTTTTAGAATATGAAGTAAAGATAAAAAATACCGTATCATTTGCTTCAAGAAATATAAATGAAATCATACCGGAAGGATTTGTATGGGTAGGTCCTCAAAAAAATGAAACAGAATCGATACAACTATTTCCTAATCCGGTAATAGATATATTAAAAATAAATACTACAGCAAATGTAACATCGGCAAGTGTTTACAATTATTCAGGAAAAGAAGTTAAAAGATATCCAAGGATAATAAATAATGAATTGGATTTACAGGATTTGCCTGCAGGAATTTATATCGTGAATCTTACAACTGATCAGGGAATACTTTCTAAGAAAATTATTAAAAAGTAAATTATAATAATTAAAGAACCTGCAAAAGAGCAGGTTTTTTTTTATTTATAAGTTGATAAAAATACAAACGTTTAATAATAAAAACACTTCATCAAAGGCCGATTTAAATAAAGTTTATAGTTCAATTACTCATATAATTCCCTGCTTATTACGTATGTTTTTTTGTTAAAAATTAGCTGTGCCATATTCTATAGATAAATATGGAATTAATTGATTATCAAAATTAAACAGGATCCATGTTAAAATATACAAAAAAAAATATTTTATTTTTAATAACTAATTATTTAAATTATTATTGATATATTAGCATATTAAAATTTATAAAATAATAATATTATGAAAAAAAATTTATTTTTTATGTTGTTATGCGTCTTATTGAGCGCAACAATGCTGGCTAAAGATCCTGTTTTGGAAAAAAGACATTATTTAGTAAGTAATTTTGATGTTTCAAAAATCTCTGTTTATGATCCAAGGGATGTTTTAGGAATTTTGAATTTTTTAATGCAATATTCTGAAGAGGATAACGAATGGAATTATGAGCAGTTAGGATTGACCTGGAAAGATATGGTTGATGCCATAAATGGTAAGACTAACTGTGTCATTTTAAAATTATTTCGCAGATTTGAGTGGGAAGATAAAAATGGAGTTAAAGTTTTAACTTTTTTAGATTTGAGTAATTACGATAGTTTAAGTAAAAATAAATTTTATGGAGAATTTGATGGAAAATATTTTAAAAATTTAAAAGAATTGTATATAAATTCAACACAATTAACTTCAATTGATTTATCTAAGAATTTAAATTTAACAAAATTTGTTTCTAGAGAAAATAATTTAACTTCATTAGATGTATCAAAGAATATTAATTTAAAATTTTTAGATTGTAGCCAGAATTCACTAAATAAATTGGATTTATCACAAAATGTGAATTTAGTAAGTTTGAATTGTTCTAATAATCAATTTACCACTTTAGATGTATCTAAGTATATTAATTTAAAATTTTTAGATTGTAGCCAGAATTCACTAAATAATTTGGACTTATCACAAAATGTTAAATTAGTAAGTTTGAATTGTTCATATAATCAATTTACCACTTTAGATGTATCAAAAAATGTGGAATTAGTAAGTTTGTTTGGTTCTAATAATCAACTTATCACTTTAGATGTATCAAAAAATGTGGAATTAGAAGAATTATACTGTGATAATAATCAATTAACATCATTGGATTTATCAAATAATTTTAAATTAAAAGAATTAAATTGTTCTAAAAATAAATTAAATACTTTAGATGTATCGAATAATAAACTTGAATATTTATTCTGTTATAAAAATGAACTAATAACTTTAAATGTTTCCAATGCTATTAATTTAAAAAATTTAAATTGTTCTGAAAATAAACTAACTAATTTAGATGTATCAAATAGTACAGAGCTAAAAGAATTAGATTGCAGTTTAAATAAGCTTACTTCTTTAAATACATCTAAAAATAGTAAATTAATTATACTCACTTGTAACTATAATCAATTAGGCTCATTAGACTTAACGGCTAATAAATTATTTGTATTAATTGCAAATAATAATCAATTTAAAATTTCAACTCTTAAAGGTGATTTCGCTAAAATAGAATTTATCGGATTTACTCCTCAATCAACTCTACAAGGAGGTACAAAGGGTTACTTAGACATATTGGATCTTTCTTCTGAATATAATTTCCGAGGAAAGAAAACAACCTATGTTTGGTATGATAAAGCCACCCAAAAAGAGGTAAAAGTGAATGGAAGTAGAGGTAAGTTTTACGCAAGTCGAAAAAATGCAGGAAAAACATTAATTTGTGAAATGAAAAATGATTTAATTACCAATTTAACTTTAAAGTACGAAGTAACCATAGCCAATTCAGCAAGATTTGTTGAAAATAATACGAATGCGTTTGCTATTGAAGAAATTAAATCAGAAAATCCTTCTGTGAATTGGGTAGAGTCAATTAAACTATATCCTAATCCGGTTGTTGATATTGTAAAGATCACATCACCTTTTAAAACTTTATCGCTTGATGTATATAATTATTCCGGAAAGTTAGTAAAAACTTTTCCATCTCTTAAAAACAACGAAATAAATGTGCAAGACCTGGCTCCGGGAATATACATAGTAACACTTACAACCGATCAAGGTATAATAACTAAGAAAATCATAAAAAAATAATTTAAAAATGTAAAAAAACCTGCATAAAGTGCAGGTTTTTTATTTTGAAATATTATTTAAAACTATAAAATAGATAATTTAAACTACTTTTTTAAATCCTTTTTACTCAATTGAATAAATTTAAAATTTACCGTTTTTATTTTTATGTTCAGCATTCGCAGGTATGGTTTCCACAATATCCCAATGTTCAGCAATTTTACCATTTTCAATTCTGAATAAATCATAGAATGAAGTGGGTTTATTGGCCATAATACCTTCAGAAACTACTAATACAAAATTTCCTTCTCCTAAGATTTTATGAATTTGAGTATATTTGAAAGTAAGTCCCATTTTATTCAATTTCTCTAAGCCGGCTTTTAATCCGTCTAACCCGTCACCAATGAGTGGGTGGTGTTGAATGTAATTATTTCCGTTAAAATAATTTTCCAAGTTGGAAGGATTTTTACCCATCAAGACATCCGTAACAAAACCTTCGGCTACCGCTTTGTTTGCTTTCAATCCGGCCTCATCAGTTTCTTTGATTGTAGTATCCCCATCTATTAACGTATGTCCGCTTGGATTCTTCGGTTGTTCAGCTTGTAAATTGTCCCAATGTTCTACAATTAATCCGTTTTCAAAACGGAAAATATCAAATCCAACGGTTGGAGTTTTATACCCATATTCCGTTTGGGCAACAACATAATCCCCGTCACTCAACATACGTACAATGTTAACACTCGGTTTAGAAGCTGATAAACTTTTCACAAGGGTCTTAAAACCTTCAACGCCGTCAGCTGCTCCCAAATTGTGTTGAATATACTTATTTGGATTAATGTATTTCAACGGTGCTTCATTTCCTGTGTTAAATGAAGAAAGTAACTCCCTAACTTTTTCTTTATTAGAGGGTTCTTCGTTTTCCGCGGTAGAATCTTCCACCTTTTCAGTGTTCGTTTGATCCGTAGCTTCAACAGGTTCTTTTTTAGTTTGGTTGCAAGAAACTGCTAACAAAGCTATTCCGACAACCGCTGCTAGATAACTTATTTTTTTCATATTATTAAAAATTTATTATTTATTATTCATCAATTCACTTATAGGCATTTTTAATTTTTTATGTTTATAAAAACAGGCGTATTCAGTGTTTTTCAACTGTTGTAAGAATTTTATTCGTGTAAAGGTAAGTGTGGATTTTATGAGTGTAATGATAAAAAGTATGCCAAAGCTGATAAATTTAGGACAGGTGTTGCTTTTTAAAATCGATAGGGCTAATACCTACACACTTTCTAAAAAATTTGCTGAAATTGGTGGGTTCGTCAAATCCCAGTTCAAATGAAATTTCCTTTATATTGAGTTCACTGTAAACCAAAAGTCTTTTTGCTTCTAATAAAATTCGTTCATCAATATATTCTTTGGGACTTTTACCGACAGTGTTTTTAAGAGCTTTTGATAAAGCTTTGGGCGATATACCCAAACTGGAGACATAATTATTTACTTTTCTCAGGATCTTGTAATTTTTTTCTACAGCGAGTGAAAACTCTAAAGTAACAGAATAACACGAAGAAGAAAGAATATTTAACGAATGACTAGTAATTTTTTTTGAATAAATAAGAAAACTACTCAGTAAATGATGTAAAATATCGGGAATATAAGGATCTTGTTCAGGAGAATAGATTTTTTTCATCAATTCCCAAATGGAATCTAAATATTCATGCGTTTCAACAGGAATATTTTTGGTAAAAGGGTTGAAAAGCTCCGATTGCTTAATTAAGCGCCTTTCGTATTCATTACGAATATAAAAATCATCGGTAAACAAAATAATTTCACCCGTATAGGTAGATTCCACATCAAAAGATAAAACTTGATCTTTGCCTATAAATAAAATTTGTCCTTCCCTGACTTCAATCGGACTAAAATCTACTTTTTGAATTGTTTTACCGCTTGTAATCCGTATAATTTGATAAAAATTTGTTCTATGCGGCTTACTGGTTATAGAACATGCCCTTTGATTCATCTGAGTCAAATTTTTTATTTCAAAACCAAAAGGTAAAAGTTCATTAAAGGTATAAGATATCAAAAGAAAATTTTATACAAAGATAAAAAAATCGAAGTCATATAAACAAAGCATTATTTTATACACATTTTTATGATACTGTTTATGCTTTTGCATAAAAAATATCTATGTTTCGGAATACTAATTGATTATTTTTTATAATTTAAAAATCGTTTACGTAGCCATTCTCGAATCGGCATATCATAAAATTTCATGGACAAATAAGCAACAATGATGGAAATTAAAACTACCAGCAATCCATATTGCCATGATTGCTCCAAGGAAAGTTGATGATTGGCAATATAAGCCATATAAATATTAATAAATGGAAAATGGGTAATATAAATAGGGTAGGAGATGTCTCCCAGAAATTTACATACTGTCATTGCTTTCGGATTTTTTATTTTTCCTCCTGCGCCCAACCATATAATCAAAGGAAAGAAAATCATTAAACATATGCATTCATACCAGCGATTCCATAAGTTATTTTCACCTCCTAAATGAGGTACGGATAGAAGTATGATCAACAAAAGAGAAGTTATCAAAAAAGCATGATTAATAAAACGAAGTTTTCCAATCCTGGCTAACAATAATCCGGCTAAAAAAGGAAAAGCTAAACGGGTAAAACCGATTCTTAACTGAATAGGGTCATCAATAGACCATCCCCCGATGATGTCACCTATCGGATTTGTAAACGCATATTGAATCGTAACTCCGGCAGCAACAAGTACCAAAATAAAAAGCATTAATTTGCTGATTCTTCGTAAAATAAGGGCATAAATGATATTGGCTATATATTCAAGAAATAGAGACCAGGCAGGACCGTTCAGAGGATACATTTCATTCCAACCGCGAATGTCTAAGTCTTTGCCGACAGGAATTAAAAACATGCCGATAACCATCAATAGAACTAATTTCAAAAGAGAAACATCAGAAGTTGCTTTCCATCCCAATGCAGGAGCATCCTGGAAATAATATAATAAAGCCCCTAAAAGCATTCCGGCAATAATCATAGGATGAAGTCGAATGATACGGCGTTTAAAAAAATCTTTTAAAGTCATGCTTCCCCAGCGATCATCGTATGCATATCCTAAGACAAATCCGGATAACATAAAGAAAAAATCTACAGCCAAGTATCCATGGTTTATAATTTGTAAGCTATGATCACCGCCCGTATAGATTTCAAGAACATGGAATAAAACCACCATAATAGCTGCAACTCCTCGTAAACCGTCAAGAATTACATAATGTGGCTTGGAAGCTTTTAAATCCGTTATATTTTTCATCATTAGAAGATATTGATTTCTTATTCGGATAACAAAAGTAAACTAATGATTAGTTGAACTATTGAAATATATTCTATTATTATTGTCTTATATTTGTATACAAATAATGCGTAATATTAGTAAGTGTATAAAAACATCAAATACATTCACTTGCCAACATTTGAAAATCAATCTTTTCGATTTGATCATGTAAAAATATATTGGAATGAACAGGTAACTTTCCATGAACAAAAAACATGGGAATTATCCTACATAATAACCGGCAGTGGAACCAGAAAAATGGGGGATCGGCTCGAACCCTTTCAATGCAACGAAATCGTTCTTATCCCCCCTCATATCCCTCATTGTTGGCTTTTTGAAGAATCCGATTATGATGCAGAAGGTAAGATAGAGAACATTACCCTTACATTTTCTGATCGATTTCTTGATAATTGTAAATTAACTTTTAACGAATTGCACCCATACATCCAAAAAATACAAAATTATAAACAAGCAATATCATTTATAGGAGCTCATCTGGCGAAACTTCAAAACATTTTGAAACAGATGATTGATCAATCGGAGATTGAAAGGATTTCATCTTTCATTCAAATATTAACATTACTAGGTAATTCCGATCATAGAATATTAGCAGGTAACCGAATAGAGGAAGATAAACAAATCCTTCGGTTACAAAAAATACAGCTTTATATAATGAACAATTATCAAAATACCATCACTTTAGAAGAAATGTCACAATTAGTAAATATGAACAAATCGTCATTTTGTATTTTCTTTAAAAAGATGATGGGTAAATCTTTAATGACTTACTTAAATGAATTTAGAGTGGAATCTTCCTGTCAAATGATTCAAAAAACCAATATGACCATTGCAGAAGTATGTTATTACTCAGGTTTCAAGGATGTGCCTTATTACAATAGAATTTTTAAGAAAATTAAAAATTGCACACCCAATGAATATCGAAAAAGATTTTTTCAAACGGGAAGATAAGTAACTATCGAAAGATTACACTATAAAAAAAATGCTTATCTAAGTGTGGAAAAATTTAAAATTATCTTAGAGGTGAAATACTAATATTAGTATATTTGCAAAGCTAAAAATAAACAACTTTTAAACTCACGTGGTGGAATTGGTAGACACGCCATCTTGAGGGGGTGGTGTCCATAGGATGTGCCGGTTCGAATCCGGTCGTGAGTACTTATTTTGAAATCTTTTATTTACTGTTATAATTTGATTATTCATATTATTTATTATGAATATATTTAAGGTATTAGATAAAAAGTTGATTAAAGTAAAAACGAATTTTTAAATTTTAATTTCTTTAATTAAATTAAAAAGTAATTTTATACAAATTTCTGATTTTAGAATTTAGATAAATTTTTTGGTTGGTTGTAATCAAGGGAAGATGTGTAAATATATTATTACTAAGTTTATCTCTATACTTGTAAAAATACTATTGAATATTTTTTATACTTTATAACTAACTTGAACTTTTATTTAAACCTTTACCATAATTTCGCTTATAACAATAAAAAATTTACATTCAAATCCTAAAATCAGAAATCTATATAAAACTTATTATTTTAATAATGCAATATATTTTCCATTCATAATAATTTATTATTTTTCAAGTATTTTATTTATAGCATCTCTTTTCTCTATATTAGTTAAATATTCCTGCATCAATTTATACAAATCATATTTTCCTAAAGATCCTCCATTTAAATTTAAAACTTCAGTAAATATTAAAACAGCATTATTAATATCATTGATATCTAAAAACTCAAAATCTCTAGAAAATTTTTGGTCTTTGAATTTTTTAAATCCTTTATTATAGATTTTATTTAATATATCAATTAATTGACAATGGTTATTAAAATTATTCATAATTTACTATATTTTTTTGTTATTTATTTATTTTTATTTTTTCAATATGTTGTAGAATATTATTCTTTTTCAATTACATTTATTAATATAACTTTATATTGAATTATTTTATTATTTATACTGATTTTTAAACAATTTATAGACGAATATTTTATTTTAAAATATTAAAATTATATAATTAAATACAAAGACGAGTAAATCATTTATTAATAATGTTCTATTAAAAAATTATTGGAATTATTAAGAAATAGTACGTATTAGCTTATATTTATTAATAGAATTCATATTTCCAAAAAAGAGTTATTTATTATATTTAAAGGAATTGTTTATACTTAATCTAAGAATTGATTAAAAAAGAATTATTAAACAATAACACTTTTGCTATTGAATTTTTAATTAATTTAAAGAATATATTAAATATATAAATACATTTTATTATAAATTTACGTGAATAAAAATTTGACTTGAAAATGAACGAGGCTCAACTTTGGAGTAAAATTGAACAATTTTTCAAAGAGAAGTTTGCACATGAGGATATTCCCGATTTAAATACGATGATATTTTTAATTGGTTTGCAAGAATTAGGACTAGGATATAAAAAGTATAAAAAAGACGAAAAAATGAACCTGATACATATAGCCGTATGCAGGTTATTGGAACCTTTCGGATATTATAAACTCGATGGATATGATAAAGACAATTGGCCGCATTATAAATTAATTGAAAAGCTGCCCGATTTGAAGCCTAATGAGCAAACTTTGCTTATGAAAAAAGCGATCATCCAATATTTCATGGATGAAAAATTACTGGATATTTAAAATAAAAAAGACAAACTTTCGTCTGTCTTTCTATTCAAAATTATATAAAGTATAAAATATATTAATTAGTTGGATTCAGCTTTAGCATCACGAATCATTTTTTCGTTGGCAGTAATAGAAAATTCAACTCTTCTATTTAAAGCTCTACCGGCTTCAGTGCTGTTATCTCCAATTGGATCCGCTTTACCAAAACCTTTAATGGTGAATCGGCTGGAGCTGATACCGTTACTGGATAAATAATTAGCAACACTTTTTGCTCTGTTTTCAGATAAATTTAAATTATATTGATCTGCACCTTTTGCGTCAGTATATCCGAAAATACCAATATTAGTATCCGGGTATTGTTTAAAAACAGATACAATTTTATCTAAATTTTGTTGAGCAGTAGGAGTTAAAGTAGCTTTATCAAAATCAAAACGAATAGCATTTTCATTAAGTACAACTTTTATTCCTTCCCCTACACGTTCAACTGAAGCACCCGGTACACTTTCCTGTATTTGTCGTGCTTGTTGATCCATTTTGTGTCCAATTAAACCTCCGGTGGTTCCACCCACGGCAGCACCGATTACGGCTCCTAAAGCAGCATTGTTTTTATTACCTACATTATTTCCAATTACAGCACCTAAAACACCTCCTGCAACAGCTCCTAATCCGGCACCTTTTTGGGTATCATTGGTGTTACAAGACATTAGAATGCTAACAGATAATAAGATTAAAGTTAATCTTGTAAATATTGATTTCATAATTATAATTATATAGTGTATTTCAAGTTATTATTTTAATTTACCGGATGATAATTTACTGAAATGATAAGTAATAGTAACCCCGCTGATAACTTGACTTAATTTAAATTCATTTTCAGAAAGAATTTCATATAAATACGTAGTTCCTGTGGTTACTTTTCTTGCTTTATCACCTTCATTAAGCAATTTTAATACAAGCATATTTTGTTTGTCGATATACCATGTAAAGTTTTGAGTTAAAGCCGGGCAAGTATTGCCTCCCTGCAAAGTAAAATTACCTCTGTTATTATTAGCGATAAAATACCATACACTGTTTTTTAAACATTGAGCATCATATTCATCAAAAGCTTTAACCTTTACCATGTTTTCAGAATATGAAACGCGGTCAAGATTCCATGTACCTCTTACATCTCTTTGAGAAGATCTGTCCAGAGCAACAGAATTTGAAGAAGAGCAAGAATAAAAAATAAACATGCTCAAAATTCCTAAAATCATTAATTTTTTCATAAAAGAAATTTATTTTAATTTATAATTATCATTTAAAAAACGTAGTTAAATCAAACGATTAAAACGTTAGCTTTCCGCTTTCAGAACCTTTTTTACACACTAAAGATTTCTTTTGTCCATTGACGATAAAATTTATAAAATTCTGCTGATCAGGAAATTTATCCAATAACAAAGAATTCTTTATAGTGATTGATGAAACCGAATTGATACCCGATACCTCATAATAAATCCAAACTACATTTCCATCCGGATTTTTAGAAGAAAAAGTAAAATTTACGGGAGTATCATCTATACTTATTTTAACGTTATTTTGAAGATATTTATTAAGTGCAATATCAAAATCGTTGGAATTTACTTTTTTACCAATGGTTTGTTCAATATGTTCAAGGTTAACTTTTGAAGAAACTTTTAATGTTTTGCTGCTGGAAACATATTCCACTTTAGTTATCGAAGTAAAAAAATCCGAAGAATAAAAATTATAGAAACCTAAACATATAAAAGATAAAACAAAAAAAAGAATAAACTTTTTCATTATAGGTTGAATTATATTATCACTCATTCTGCAACTGCAAACAAATTTAATGCCAAATAGTTTTAAAAATTTTGTTTAATACTGTATTTATTATAAAAAGCATGGATGTGTCCTACAGCTTCATCAGCAGTATCAACAAGTCGGAACAAACTAAAATCAATTTCCTTAATATAATTATCTTCAAGCATAGACTTTCGCATCCATTCCAATAATCCGGCCCAATAGTCCGTACCCACCAATACAATCGGGAATTTACTAGTTTTTTTTGTTTGAATTAAAGTTAACGCTTCAAACAGCTCATCCATGGTACCCAAACCGCCTGGCATAACAATAAAACCTTGCGAATATTTGAGAAACATAACTTTCCTGACAAAAAAATAATTGAAATTCATACTTAATTTATGATCAACATACGGATTACTTCCTGTTTCAAAAGGTAATTCAATATTTAAACCAATTGATTTTCCTCCCGCAGCCTGTGCTCCTTTATTTCCCGCTTCCATAATTCCGGGTCCTCCTCCCGTAATAATACCAAAACCTATTTTAGTAAGCTTATAAGAAATTTCTTCCGTTAATTGGTAATATTTATTTTCAGGATTAGTTCGAGCAGAACCGAATATGGATACACAAGGGCCTATTTTAGTCATTGTTTCAAAACCGTTGGTAAACTCAGCCATAAGTTTAAAAAGCATCCAACTGTCCCGCGTTTTTATTTCATTCCAATTTTTTTGATTAAAATTCTGAGCTATAAACTCTTTATTTTCTGAATTATGCATTTTTTAATATTTAAATTACATGTACAGCAAAATTACTGTTTATTACGATTTCTACATCATAAAATTGTTAATCATTTTATTAAAATTTTACTATTTTCACGAGGAAGTATCAATTTTTTTAGCAAAATATTTTAGATTTTTTAAAATAAGAAAATAATATATCAATTTCTTGATGAAAAAGGGTAGAAAATAAAAAAGGAAACTTAGGGAATGTAACCATATATTATACTATTTTTGTATTTATAATTAAGATAAAATTTGAGTATGGAAAACAACAGATACGAATTAAATAAAAATTTAGCGCAAATGTTGAAAGGAGGAGTCATTATGGATGTTTCCACTCCGCAACAAGCAGAGATAGCTGAAGCAGCAGGAGCTGTTGCAGTAATGGCCTTGGAGAGGATTCCAGCTGATATACGCGCTGTAGGAGGTGTTTCGCGGATGAGTGATCCCAAAATGATTAAAGGAATACAATCGGCAGTAAGTATACCGGTTATGGCTAAAATCAGAATCGGACATTTTGTGGAAGCACAAATACTGGAAGCCTTAGAAATCGATTATATTGATGAAAGCGAAGTTTTAACACCCGCCGATGATACCTATCATGTAAATAAAACCAAATTTAAAGTTCCTTTTGTATGTGGGGCTAAGAATTTAGGTGAAGCCCTGCGAAGAATCCAAGAAGGGGCATCCATGATTCGCTCCAAAGGTGAACCGGGAACCGGTGATGTAGTTCAAGCCGTAAGACATTTACGCGCAATGAATGAAGCCATACGTAAGATACAAGGTATGCAGGAAGATGAACTTTTCAATGAGGCAAAGGATCTTCGAGTGCCTTATGAATTAGTAAAATACGTACACGAAAACGGAAAATTACCGGTAGTTAATTTTGCGGCCGGAGGTGTGGCAACTCCTGCCGATGCGGCATTAATGATGCAATTGGGAGCAGAAGGAGTTTTTGTTGGATCAGGTATTTTCAAATCCGGTGATCCGATAAAGAGAGCTCAGGCTATTGTTAAAGCAGTTACTAATTTTAACGATCCTACTATTTTATTGGAAGTATCTGAAGACTTAGGAGAAGCGATGGTTGGAATAAATGAAGCAGAAATTGAATTACTAATGGCAGAAAGAGGAAAATAATTTTTTTATAAAAAAACAAACGAATATAAGGTCATTTGGAGAGTGTAAACTTTCCAAATGACTTTTTTAATTCTAAATATAATAGTATGAAAATAGGGGTATTAGCAGTACAAGGAGCATTTATAGAGCATATTCGAAAACTACAAGAATTGAAGGTAGAAACCTTTGAAATAAGACAAAAAAAAGACATGGATCAATCTATGGATGGATTAATCATTCCGGGAGGGGAGAGTACCGCCATAGGTAAACTTTTGAGAGATTTAGACTTACTCGAGATAATCAGAAACAAAATACAAACAGGATTACCGGTATTCGGGACGTGTGCCGGATTAATTTTACTGGCTAAACGGGTGGAAGAAGGTACAGTACATCTGGGAGTTATGGATATTACCGCAAAAAGAAATGCATATGGTCGGCAGTTAGGCAGCTTTTCAATTGAAGAAAATTTTGAAGGAATCGGTTCTATTCCCATGACATTTATACGAGCTCCCTATATAACAGAAGTAGGAGAAAATGTTAAAATTTTATCCCGTGTGAACGGTCACATAGTTGCAGCTCAAGAAAAAAACATGCTAGTTACATCTTTTCATCCGGAATTAACGGATTCTGTTAAAGTTCATCACTATTTTATAGAAGAATTATGTAACAAGAAATGATAAATTAATCTTATGGCTAAAGATTGATCAATAATCCTAAGAATTAAATTAAGATAACTAATAACTAATACATAAGAAAATTCTTATCTTGTCTGTCTTAAAATGAATATCCAACTATGGACACTTCGAAAACGATAAATTATTCAGGAATTTTTCTAACCTATTATGCCAATAACAATTCCAGTTGTGTACATTCCGCTCAAGACCACTGTTTGATCTATATATATTCAGGGAAATTAATCATTGAAGAAAAAGGAAAAAAAGAAAAAGTATTAAAAGCAGGAACTTGTGCATTTGTACGGAGAAATCATAATATAAAAATGACTAAATTTTATTCCGGCGATCAGCAATATAAAGGAATAACCATGACGTTGAAACGTTCATTTTTAAGAGATTTTTATTATACAAAGGTAAGTAAAGAGAAACCCGAAGAGGTTAGACTTCCCAAAGAAAATGTTTTTACTTTACCTTTACGTCCTGAAATTGTAAGTCTTTTTCAATCCTTAAATCCCTATTTCGACACAACGCTACAACCTTCTGATGAAATCATTAAATTAAAAGAACAAGAAGCCGTACTAGCATTGTTAAACATCAATAAGAATTTTTATTCGATACTATTTGATTTCACAGAACCTTGGAAAATCGACATTCTTGATTTTCTCAATGAAAATTATATGTATGACCTTTCCATGAATGAAATAGCTGCTTATACCGGAAGAAGTTTAGCAACTTTCAAACGAGACTTTGCAAAAATCAGCGATATACCTCCCCAAAAATGGTTAATACGTAAACGACTCGAAGTTGCCTTTGAAATGCTGAAAGACAGAAAAAAGTGGAAAGTAAAAGATGTTTGTTGGGAAGTAGGTTTTAAAAACATATCTCATTTTTATACAGCTTTTAAAAAATTATACGGATTTTCTCCTTCGGAAGAATTGTGACCGTTCCTCAGAACAAAAAAAATTGATCTTCCCGACAAAAGCCCAATATTGAACTGGCATTAACTTTGTTTATAAATGACTATAAACTTAAAAAATCTTAATTTAAAAAGTTATGAAAGAAAAAGTAATAGTTGTGATGGGTGCTTCCAGTGGAATTGGTGAAGCTACCGTAAGGAAAATTGCCGAAAGGGGAGCTAAATTGGTTATTTCTGCCAGAAGAGAAGAAAAATTAAAAGCAATAAAAGATTCTCTTCCAAATGCTCAAATTGAGTATAAAGTAGCCGATGTTGCCAAATTCGAAGAAGTGAAAGCGGTAGTAGATTTAGCTATAAGCAAGTTTGGAAAAATAGATGTTATCTACAATAATGCCGGAACCATGCCTTCATCCTATCTTATAGATTGTAAACTTCAAGATTGGCATGATATGCTGCATGTAAATGTATTGGGCGTTTTACATGGAATAGCTGCGGTTCTTCCTCATTTTGTAAAACAAAAATCCGGTCATATCATCACTACCGATTCCGTTGCAGGACATTATGTATATCCGGGGTCTGTAGTATATTGTGCTACTAAATCAGCCATCCGTGCTGTAATGGAAGGGCTACGTCAAGAGCAGAGAGAAAATAACATAAAATCATCCATGGTTTCTCCGGGTGCTGTTCGTACAGACCTGTACAAAACAATGAAAGATGAAAAATTATTAGAAGATCAACGCAAAATGCAGGATACAGAGGGTTACGGTTTGAATCCGGAAGATATAGCAGAAGCAGTAGTTTATGCGATAAATACTCCACAACATGTATCTGTAAGTGAAGTTATTGTTCGTCCTACTAAGCAATCTCTCTAATTTATTGTAATAAAAAATTACAGAGAAATATAAAAATTTAATTTTTAAAACTATTTATCCGACAAAAGATTTTAGTTTATTGCAAATTTTCTAAAATTTAAATAAAAATTATTTTTTAGTTAATCATTTGTCGGATAATTAGTTCTATATAAAAGAATTATAGTAGTTCATTATCCAAATTAAAACCTACTAATTTTTACACGCTATATGAAGTATGAGCATGATTGATTTCACCGAACAAGCTAATAAATCATTATTTAAACAAAATAACTAGTTAATAAATGAATAATTCAGAAATACCTAAAATCAGTGAATTTCCAATTGGAAATGAAAATAAAGAATATCAACAATATTTTTCCGGAAAATCATGGCTGCAACCTCTTACCAACCATAAGGAATTAAATGTTCCCTTATTCAACGTTACATTTGAACCCGGTTGTAGAAACCATTGGCATACGCATTCCGGGGGACAAATACTAATTGCTGTAGGTGGTGTTGGATTATATCAGGAAGAAGGCAAAAAAGCCATACGAATGAAACCGGGAGATGTTATTGAAATAGACTCTAATGTTAAGCATTGGCACGGTGCAGCTCCTGATGAATGGTTTTCTCATTTAGCTATTACCTGTAATCCTCAAACCAATGAAAATACTTGGTTGAAGCCGGTATCAGACGAAGAATATCATACAGCCTCTGAACAAGCAATTAATCTGAAATAAATAACAACTTTATATATAAATAAAAAATCATATTCAAATGGATTATATTAAATTAAACAACGGAAATGAAATGCCAATCTTAGGGTTTGGAGTTTATCAAATACCCCCTCAAGATTGCGAACGAGTAGTTTCAGAAGCCATAGAGGTGGGGTATCGCTCCATAGATACAGCACAAGCCTATTATAATGAGGAAGAAGTGGGTAAGGCGGTAAAATCCAGTAATATAGATCGCTCTAAATTTTTTATAACCACAAAAATTTGGGTTTCAAATGCAGGATATGAAAGAGCTAAAAAATCATTTGAAGAATCATTGAAAAAATTGCAAACTGAATATGTGGACCTTTTGTTAATACATCAACCTTTTGGAGATTATTACGGTACGTATAGAGCCCTGGAAGAAATGTACAAATCAGGAAAAGCAAAAGCTATCGGGGTAAGTAATTTTTATCCGGATAGATTGGTAGACCTTTGCGAACATGTAGAAATAAAACCGGCAGTAAATCAGGTTGAAACCCATATTTTCAATCAACAGAAAATAGCTAAAGAAGTGATGAAAGAATACGGCACTCAAATTGAATCCTGGGGTCCGTTCGCAGAAGGAAAAAATAATTTCTTTACGAATGAAACTTTAGTTTCCATCAGTAAAAAATACAATAAAACACCCGCCCAAATTGCACTCAGATTTTTAATACAGCAACAGGTCATTGTAATTCCAAAGTCTACACATAAAGAACGTATGATTGAAAATTTTAATGTTTTTGATTTTAAACTTTCAGAGGAGGATATCCATTCGTTAGAATCGTTAGATCAAGAAAAATCCTTGTTCTTTTCACATAACGACCATGAAACCGTACGATTTATTTTAGATTTTAAAAAGAAACATCATCTATCCTAAGAACTTAAGGCAATTGATAAGTAAAAATCAATCATATGAATAGAACAGAAATTTGTAAAGATAACTTTAAAAAGCTGTTTAAAGGAAATGCCTTAAATGGCGAAGGCAATGATCCCGAATTGATGGAAATTCTTCAAAAATTCATTTTTGGTCAAGTTTTTACGGTTGGAAAATTAAATATAAAAACCCGAGAATTGATAACTTGTGTAGTTCTTGCCTCGTTGCAGCAATTGCCTCAATTAAAATCTCATGTACATGCCGCATTGAACGTTCAGGTAACACCGATAGAATTAAGAGAAGCTATTTATCAATGTGCTCCGATTATTGGTTTTCCAAAAACTCTAAATGCTATTGCTAGTATGAATGAAGCTTTTACCGAAAATAATATCTCTCTCCCTTTAGAAAAACAAAGTACCGTACAAGAGGAAACCAGATTCGAAGAAGGACAAAAAATTCAGATTCCTCTATATGGAAATCATATGAAAGAGTTAATGTCTGCTTTGCCGGATGGTATGGGTGAAGAGGTTGCCAAATTTCTTACTGAAGTTTATTTTGGAGATTTTTATACAAGAAAAGGACTTGACCTTGCCATACGTGAGTTATTAAGTTATTGCGTGTTAGTTTCACTGGGAGCGGAAGATCAACTTACTTCTCATTACTTTGCAAATCTTAAACAAGGCAATAATAAAGAACTGATTGTAGCAGCTATCATTCAGACATTGCCTTATATTGGATTTCCGCTTGCAATTAATGCATTGAAAATCATCAGAGATTTACCTGAGAAATGGCAATAATACCTTTTTTTAAAGATCTTTAAAAGCTTATTAAAAACGATTAAATAAAATTGATTTTCCGGCATTTTTGCTTACATCTTAGTAAGGTTATAGTCAATCAATAGAAATTAATAGTTAAAATGCCGAATAACGTTTAATAAAGATAAATAAAGTTGCTTGATGAGTCTATTAATATAATCTCCTGTTTTCTCACATGTTTTTTCATAAAAAATTATTTCCAATTTTTCTAGATAATTAGTCTTTGATTTACAAATAATAGTCGATTCTATCATTAAAATACACTACATTTGTTAGGTAAATATGATAAAGAATACAAGTACAGCTAAGTTTTCTTAACTAAAAACTTTAAAATAATTGTAGTTGTTCCATCATTTAATTTTCCAATAGCAAACTATAAAAAATAGATTGTTGAAATTAAACAACAACGATGTATCAATTTTACTATTGTAAATTAATATAACGGATTCTTACCTATCATCTGATGAATTGATTTAATAAGTTATCCGTAAATAATGTTGGAAAAAAGAAATAGATAATTTAATACTAAGATATTATGCTAAAAGCAGGTTTAGTCGGAGCCGGACATTTAGGAAAAATACATTTAAAATTATTACAACAATCTGAAAAATATAATCTAATTGGTTTTTACGATAATGATGAAGAAAACGGGAAAAAATTAGAGAAAGAATTTGGATATAAATTTTTTACAAATTTTGATGAATTATTACATCAGATTGATTTATTGGATATAGTAACGCCCACTTTTGCACATTTTGAATATGCTAAAAAAGCCATACAAGCAGGTAAGCATTTTTTTATTGAAAAGCCTATCGCGGGTACATTACAAGAAGCAGATGAAATAATTCGGTTAGCTCAAGAACATAATATTCAGGGGCAAGTTGGACACGTGGAACGTTTTAATCCTGCTTTCACAGCGGCTAAACCCTATATAGTAAATCCCATGTTTTTGGAGATACATCGCTTGGCTGAGTTTAATCCGAGGGGTACAGATGTTCCGGTAGTATTAGACTTAATGATTCATGACTTAGATATTGTTTTATCCATAGTTGAATCAAAAGTAAAAGAGATTCATGCCAGCGGAGTTGCTGTGGTCAGTAATACACCGGATATTGCCAATGCCCGGATTGAATTTGAAAATGGATGTGTAGCCAATGTTACAACCAGCAGAATTTCCATGAAAAATATGAGGAAAAGTAGGTTTTTCCAGAAAGATGCCTACATTTCAATAGATTTTTTAGAGAAAAAATCCGAAATTATAAGAATCAAGGAAGTACCCGAAAAAATACAACCTTTTGATATGATTATTGAAAATGCTGAAGGCGAAAAAAAACAAATTATATTTCAATATCCTGAAATTGAAAGCAATAATTCTATTTTGGATGAATTAGAATCTTTAGCCGATTCCATTGAAAATAAACAACCGATCAAGGTAACTTTAATGCAAGGTAGAGAGGCTTTACGTGTAGCTTTGGAAGTGATGAGACAAATAGAAGGTAAAAAATAGAATTAGATTTAATTTGAATGAAAAAATTTTGGGCATAGAAAAGGGAGAATTAAATTTTTTTACACGATTATTTTATATGCCAAAATTAATAGGTTATGAGTAATGAAACCGTAGACCAAGAAGAGGATGAAGTTTTAAAAGAGGATGCTCCGGATAACTATCTGGCATTTGCTATTATTTGTACTGTGGCTTGTTTTGCCCCGGTGGGTATATTTGCCTTATTTTATTCTTTGCGGGTTAATCAATATTGGGAACAAAAAATGTATGATAAAGCAAGACGATCATCCATCATTACACGCATTCTTTGTATTTGGACAATTATTGCAGGAATAGTCTTTTGGCTCGGTATTTTATCGGGGGCTATTTATAATATCTTTGGACAAAAATTCCAACATTGACATAAGCTAACTGTGAAATGCATGATTTTTGATTGATTATTCATTTTATTGTTAAAATCAGTATGAATACCACGTATATTAATTTAAAAAATTTATTATGGAAAGCTGCTTTCCTTTTTATAATAAGTTTGAGTTTTACGGCTTGTGGAGATAAAGCAAGCTTATCAGAAGATGTCGCTTTAAATTCAATCGAAGCCTATTTAAAATCCAATCCCATTTATGAAACAGTGGAGATAAACATAGGGGAAGTAAAATTTAGTCTTAAAAAAGATAAAAACGACCTTAAGGCCTATAAAGAATTAGAAGAGAAAGGATATGTAAACCTGAATTTGGTTAAACAAAAAAAGAAATTTCTCAGTAAAGACAGTGTCTTTACCTATGAAGTGAAGCTCACCGAAAAAGCTCGTCCTTTTGTGCTAAAACAAAAAAAAGAAACAGTTGAAGTAAAGTCTTTGGAATATCAATTAGGTGACAAAGAACAAGCTCGAATCGAATTGACCGGTAAAAAAACAGCTAAAGCAGTACTTACTCTTAAAAAGGTGGCAAACGACTTTTCCATACTGGGATATGATAAAAATCCTCATACCGATTTTATAGTAAAAACGTTTAATTTAAATTATAAAAAAGATAAAGGTTGGATAGTTACTAAAAGTAAATAACTTATATTTTCCTTTGGTAAGTTACAAAGCGGAAATCATACAGGTGTTTATCATCTTTTGGATGAAATTCATCAAAAGTTTTATTCCATTCTGAAAAGTCAATTTCAGGAAAATAAGTATCGGCCTTATCTATTTGTGTATGTACTAACGTAAGTTCTAACGTATCGGCATATTTTAAAGCTTGTGAATAGATCGTTCCTCCTCCAATAATATACGGATTGGAATCTTTACTACGTGCAGCTTCAATGGCTTCAGGTAAAGAAGAAAACAAATATACGTTATCCGGAACCTGGTAATCTGTTTTAGAAGATATTACCATATTTTGACGATTGGGAAGAGGCCGTCCTAACGATTCAAAAGTCTTCCTACCCATAAGGATCACACGATTTTGTGTAAGTGATTTAAATCTTTTTAAATCCAAGGGAAGATGCCAAAGTAATTGATTGTTATTTCCTATCGCATTATTTTCATCTAGAGCTGCAATAATTGTCATGTAAATGGATGTTAAATGAAATTTAAATATATAAAAAAAAGAGTAAAGGTGAAATCTTTACTCTTTTTTCATGCAACTTTAAAAATGGTTGTTTATTTCATTTTATTCAATCCGTTGGTAATATAGTTTACTTGATCTTTAAGACTTTTATTAAGAGGTGATGCATTCGAAGCCTGTTGTTTCATTTGTAAAGAACCTTGCATAATTTGAAGCATCACTTCACCAAAGCTGTATTTTTTAGCTTGCGGGTAAATTTTTAAAATCGAATCAACAACAGTTTGTGTTTCATTAGGGTAATCTCCCATCATAATAGTTTGCAGACCTTCAAAATAAGTGTCTGCTTCATCTTGAGACTCAGCCGAAAGCAAAAGATTCAGGAAATTTTTTGAAATAACGGATAATTTAGAATTATCTTTTGTTACAATTGCTGTTTTGGCAATAGCTAGGGATAAATCACTACCCGGGTTTTTGTCATCTATTTTGGAAACCAACTCAGATGCCGAGTTTTTATCCACTTTTAAAACTCCAAGTATAGAGGCCGCTTTCACACTATAAGAGGGACTATTAAAAGATTTTATAAACAAGTCCTTATATTTTGAAGCATCAATTGATGCTAATTGTTTAATAGCTTTAGCCTGAACTAATGTCTTTGCGTCTGAAGTTGCAATTTTTTCCAGTACTGATGCCGACTTTTGTTTAACCGTTGGATTAGTTTCATCCAATTTTGAAATGGCAAATGTTCGCAATCCTTCAAATTTATCAGAAGAAGCCGCTTTCAATAATGTTTCCAACGCTTCAGTATTCGAAGTTTGAGCATCCGCTAATTTACTTACAGCTTCTTTTCTTGAACTGTATTCAGGAGCATATTTATATTGAATTATATTTTGTTCTGTAGTTTTATCGTCATTCAATTCGCAAAGTAGAATTTTATCAGGATTTATATTTATCAATTGAGGTTTAGATTTATAAGGAAGCTCAAAAGAATTAGTTTCGGCAGCTTTTGCCCAAACATGATGCCTGGTAGGTTTTCCGTTTTCATAAACATCAATATCCAAAGGAAACTGAAATTTCGGTTCTTGACTTTGAGTTAAAGTTACAGTTACGGTTTTTTTTGCTTCATTGTACGCATAGGCTGCTTTTAACTTAGGATGTCCATTGCCAAAAAACCATTGGTTGAAAAACCAGTTGAGATCTTTTCCGCTAACTTCTTCCCATGCCAAACGGAGTTGGTGGGCCTCGGTTGCCTTGTATTCATTGGTTTTAAGATATAAGCTCATACCGGCAAAAAATGCATCATCGCCCAAATAATTTCTCAGCATATGTAAAATTAATCCTCCTTTGTTATAACTTACGGCATCCATCATATCTTCTCGATCTTTATATTTAAAGCGAATTAAATCCTTGTCAAAATTTTCACCACCATACATATATCCGTCTCTTTCATTATCCCTGTGTTCTTCCGCATAATCTTTTCCGTATTTATGTTCCAGCCATAAATATTCCGAATAATTGGCAAAGGATTCATTTACCGGAAGGTTAGACCAACTTTCCGTAGTAGCCAAATCTCCAAACCAATGATGAAATAATTCGTGGGCGATAACCGGTTCCCAGATGTTTTTATCTACAAGCTGTCCGGGTTTTTGTAAGGCACTTTCCTCATGAAGCGTACAAGTGGTATTTTCCATGGCACCGCTTATATAATCTCTTGCCACCATCTGACTGTATTTTTCCCACGGATACGGATATTGTAACAGGGTTGAAAAATATTCAATCATCGAAGGAGTATCTCCAAAAATTTGCTTTGCATAGGGCTCATATTCTTTATCCACATAATAGTCTACCGGTATATTTTTCCATTTGTCTTTAACAATAGAAAATTCTCCAATACCCATAAAAAATAAATAAGGGGCATGCTTTTTATCAAATTTCCAATAATCGGTACGAGTACCGTCAGCATTTTTGGTTTGATTTTTTAAAGTTCCATTGGATAAAGTCACATATTTATCAGGAACCGTAATATATATTTCTTCTGAAGTTTTCTGATTGGGTTTATCTATAGTCGGAAACCAACAGCTGTTGGATTCAGTTTCACCTTGTGTCCAAATTTGTGTGGGCTTGTCTTTGTTTTCTCCTCGCGGATTAATAAAATACAGACCTTTGGCATCTTGAATTGCTTCACTTCCTTTTTGTTTAATAGAACCGGGAATGGCTACGTATTTAATGTAGACCGTGTAATTTTCGTTTTTAGTGTAACTTTTGTCTAATTTTATTTTTAACTGATCGTTAGTATACGTATACTTTAATGCTTTAGTTCCATTCAAGGTTAGCGAGGAAATTTCCATACCTTTTGCATCTAAAGTCAAAGAGTCGGTAGGGTAGAAGTGAGGTTTTAAAGTTATCCAGGCTTCACCGAATAGCTTTTCGTTGGGAATGTCAAAACCCACTTTAAGCTTGGTATGAACTAAATCATTAACCATAGTAGCAGAAGGATGATACGTTGAATAATCCTGAGCTCTAGTATAACCAATGGTTAGAATGGAAATCAGAATAATAATACCTTTTTTCATTAAAATTTATTTAAATTAATTATATATTAAGAAAACATACAGTAAGAAAAATCTAAATTTTTATTCGAACCCTATGTTTCTATCCCATTAAAGGAGTTTTATAAGTATGATAAAAAATACTATCGGCTAATTTAACTAATTATCTTAATAAGTTAAGTTAAGAAAGTATTAATACTTATCAATTAAGTACGTTGGCGAAATTTTATATGTTCTTAAAAAAAGTGAAGGTTGGAACTTTAAGATTTTCTACAATAACTACTAACCACTTGTTAATTTTTAAATAAAGATCCCTTATAATATTACTTCTAAAAAATTAAAAAGTTTGTATAGATGCTTGTTATAGTTGAAAAATAAGATAAAAAGATTAGATAAATTTAATTTTAGTAAAAAAAGTTTGTGAACAATCTTTAGTTAGTTCAGAAAGAATTTTGTTTTGACTGTAATTTAATTCATGACGTAAAGCAGACGAGTCCAGTTGTATGTATAAAGTTTCATTGTCTATAAAAATTCGTTGAGTATGCTTAGCGATAGGGTTACCCATCATCGTTCTCCATTTTTCTTCCATTTCAAGAATAAGAAGTTTTTCTTCCATTCCTAATTTTTTTATGAGGTTTTTAATGGCAGAATTGCTCGTTTGCTCTTTTCTTCTAAGACTCATATATATAGGATTGTTGGTTAGAAAATTACAGTTCAAAAATCAGATAATCCGAGCTGATTTGTCGGACTATTTTTTCCGTTCGGTCTTTATGCGTATCGGAAAGAAATATTTGTCCAAATTGTTCTTCATGAGCCAATTTTACCAATTGCGCCACTCGATGATCATCCAATTTATCGAATATGTCATCCATTAATAAAACCGGACTTTTAGACGAATATTCTTTGATAGTTTGTAACTGTGCTAATTTTAATGCAACTAAAAAAGATTTTTGTTGCCCTTGAGATCCAAATTTTTTTATAGGGTATTGAAATAATTTAAAAATGAGGTCATCTTTGTGTATCCCTCGAGTAGTATAAGCAGTAGCCCGATCTTTGTCTAAATTTTCTTTTAAGAGACTGCCTAATTCTTTTTGTTCTAAATCTGATGTATAGTCAATGGTTACATCTTCTTCACCTTGGGAAAGTGCAGAGTAAAAACTACAAAATTTAGGCACATAAGACGAGATAAATTCTTTTCTGATTTGATATATTTTTGTTCCGTGTTCAATCAATTCGGAATCATACATTTCTAAGCTGATGGCATCAAAATAATTGTTTGCTGAAAATAATTTTAATAAAGCATTTCTTTGGGCTAGAGCTTTTTGATACCTTAGAATCAGATGGAGATAATCAGGGTTAATTTGACTGATCATTCCATCCATAAATTTTCGTCTAAACTCACTGCCTTCACTAATTAAGTTTCGATCATAGGGGGAAATCATCACACAAGGATATTTACCAATATGATCGGAAAGCTTTTCGTACGTCTTAGAATTCCTTTTAATAACTTTTTTTTGTCCCGCTTGAACTACAATCCTGATCGAATCTTCTGTTTTTTCATCCGAAAAATTGCCTTCCACCGAAAAAAAGTTTTCATGAAAACGTATATTGTTTTGATCTGAATAATTTAAGTAACTTTTAGTCAATGAAAGATAATGAATAGCGTCTAATACATTCGTTTTTCCAACTCCGTTATTTCCTACAAAACAATTTATTTTTTCGGAAAAAGTGAAATTTTTTTCATAAAAGTTTTTAAAATTAAATAATCTAAGATTTTTAAGATACATGTACGGATTAACTTATTTTCGGGTATTCGGTGGGATTTACTTCATGCATAACCTCATATATTTTTTCAACCACATCATCCACAGAAGGTTTTGAAAAATAATCTCCGTCAGAACCGTAAGCCGGTCGATGATCCTTAGCCGTGATAGTTTTAGGAGCTGAGTCTAAATATTGAAAACCGTTTTGTTCTTCAATTATTTTTTGCAAAATATACGAACTTGCCCCTCCGGAAACGTCTTCATCAGCAATAACCAAACGGTTAGTTTTTTTAAGACTTTCCACAATTTCATGGCTTAGGTCAAAGGGTATTAAAGATTGAATATCAATAATTTCAATATCTATGCCTAATGTCTGTAATTCTTTGGCAGCTTCCGAAACAATTTTCCATGTTGCTCCATAGGTCACCACAGTGATATCTTTACCTTCTCTTGTAATTTCAATCTTTCCGACCGGAGTTGTAAATTCACCTAAATTAATCGGCAAGTTTTCTTTCAATCGGTAACCGTTTAAACATTCAATAATCAGGCACGGTTCATCAGCTTGAAGCATGGTGTTATAAAATCCGGCTGCCTGCACAAAATTTCTGGGAACCAAAACATAAATACCCCGTATATAATTAATGATTCCGCCCATAGGAGATCCCGAATGCCAAATGCCTTCCAATCTGTGTCCTCGAGTACGGATAATCAACGGAGCTTTTTGCCTTCCTTTCGTACGATAACTTAAAGATGCCAGATCATCGCTTAAAGTTTGAATACCATACAACACATAATCCAGATATTGAATTTCAGCAATGGGACGCAGTCCTCTCATAGCCATTCCCAATCCTTGCCCTATAATAGTACTCTCTCGAATGCCGGTATCGGATATTCGATAAGGTCCGTATTTATCTTGCAATCCTTCAAATCCTTGATTTACATCGCCAATCTTTCCTACATCTTCACCAAAGGCTATTATTTCAGGATATTTTTCAAAAAGTTTATCGAAATTGTCTCTAATTACTATTCTTCCATCCACTGATTCCGGATTTTCACCATAAACAGGGGCAATATACGGAACATGAAGTGCTGAATATCGGGTATCTGTATATAATTTGGAATTGTAATTAAGGCTTTCATTATCAGAAATTTGATTATACCAAGTAAGCAAATTCGTTTTGGCCTGTGTATTTTCTTCTCTGACTATTCGAAGAACTTTACGTATAAAATGGAAAATATCTTTTTTATAAGGCAAAGACAGCTGTTGAAAGTTTTCTTTTTCCAAATTTATAAAAGCCTTTTTAACACTTTCATCAGCTAGGGCGGAGATTAAAGAAACCGTTTGATTACTTAGAGCATCCATATCTGTACGGAATTTATTCCATTCATTTTTTTGATGTTCCTTAACCAATTGTTTAATTTCTTTTTCTAAACTCAATAATTCTTCTTCGGTTGCAACTTGTATCTTTTGATTGTTCGTTTGGTCGTACGCTTCATAATCAATGATCCATTCTCTGAATTTCTTAATACAATCGTGTTCTTTTTCCCATTCCAAACGTTCGGCAGATTTATATCTTTCATGGGACCCCGAACTGGAATGTCCTTGAGGTTGAGTAAGTTCACTTACATGTATAATAACGGGGATATGTTTTTCACGTGCTATTTTTTCTGCACACGCATAAGCTTCAATTAATTCGGCATAATCCCATCCGCGCGCCGTAATGATTTCACATCCTCTGGAATTTTTTTCCTTGGTTCTTTTAAATCCTTCCAAAAGCTCAGAAAAATCGTCTTTGGCTCTTTGTTTTGACGATTCAACGGAGATGCCATAACCGTCATCCCAGATGGAAAGAACCATAGGGATTTGCAAAGCACAAGCAGCATTTAATGCTTCCCAAAAATGTCCTTCTGATGTACTCGCATCTCCGATAGTACCAAAGGCTATTTCATTGCCTTGATGGGAAAATTGTATTTTATCTTCAAGTCCGGGACAATTTCTGTAAATTTTAGAAGCGTACGCTAATCCGAATAAACGTGGAATTTGTCCGGCTGTGGGAGATAAATCTGCAGCATTATTTTTTTGTTCCGTAAGATCTTTCCAATTACCTTCTTCATCAATTAAATGAGTAGCATAGTGACAATTCATCATTCTGCCCCCTGATTCCGGTTCTCTTTGGTCATCGGTATCAGCATATAACTGTGCAAAATAATTTTCAATAGTAATTTCACCTACTGCAAATGCTAGGGTTTGATCGCGATAATACCCCGAACGAAAATCTCCATTCTTAAAAACTTTAGACATGGCTAGTTGCGGAAGTTCTTTTCCGTCTCCTAAAATGGCAAACTTTGCTTTTCCCGAAAGAACTTCCTTTCTTGCCAATAAACTGGAATAACGGCTGATTAAGCACAATCTATAATCATTTAATACTTCTTTTTTAAATTCCTGGAAGCTTAAATTAGCATCTGAGATAGTAGAATTTATATCTTTAATCACTCCTATAAATATTTTTAGCAGAAACAAAGTTACAGATTTTATTCGAACCTAAACCTATTGAAAAAAGCAATGTATTTAAAAGTTTAATTTATAAAATTACTCGCCTTTTAACAGATATAATTTCAAGTATTTGTAAAATTAAATGGAATGAAATGGTTTTATTTTAAGATCATGGAGAGATTTCATTAAATACATATTTTCGAAAAATAGCTATCTATCAAAGCATTTTAAATAAAAAAATAGCTATCAAATAAAATAAAACACTTAAGCAATGTAAAGTTAAATTTTTGTAGCCTAAGTATATAATTTTCAATCGAAATAGATAGCGGATTAAAATATTTAATATAATTGTTAAATATTAGGAAGAATAGTTAGTCATTTATAAATATAATTATTCGTTGACTTGAACTGATTTTTGATAAGGAGTTACAAGAAAGTATAAATTAGAAGCAATCCAACCGATCCAAAATAAATAACCACCTAAATGAAAACGTTCTTTCATGATTTTATGTTCATAAACCGTTGAAAAATCATGATATGTATAGGCAAGTCCTAAACAACCGAGTAATAAAAATAAAAAAAAGAAAAGCCGAGAGACCGTCAAATGGCATATACGCTTGATGAGGTATTGAACAAGCATTAGTATGAATAAAATACTAAAAACAAGAAGAGCGGTTTTCCACCATATTTTTAATATTTTATATTCACCTCGAAATAAATTAATTCCCATTCGACCAATCCAAGACATTTTAGACATTAATATGCCAATGGAAACGGATACTATCGCTTCGAAAAGTACTAATAAAGATAATCTTTTCATTACATAAAATTTTATAAAGAGGAAATATAATTTAAATCCAACAAAGTAAAAATACTAAGAAATCATGAAATAATAAAGCAGATATATTGAAGGAATCTAAAAATTTAAAGAGGTTTTAAAATGATTGAATTTTAATATAACAGAAATATAAATATCTAACTTTGAGAAAGCAACCTAAAATTTACTATTTAATAAATTTATTAAATTTAATATAACAATGTTTTCTAAAAACTTAACTTAAAATTGTAGATTGAAATAGTATTTGAGGCTACATTTTTTTATTTTATATACGATTGAATACTATTTTATATAAGTATAAAGTGTTTAAATTTAATTAGATAATTTATTAAAAAAAAATTTTAAAATTTTTTATGGAAAAATAGTAAGAAAAACATCTATAAGAATAAATCAAAAATTGAAAAATAATATAATGAAAACAATTAGAAAAATTTTAACAGGAATTATTTTAGGCAGTATTTTAGTATCTTTTACTCAATTAAGTGGAGAATCAATGCATCAAAAAGAAGTAGAAAATGATCCCGGAAAAGAATTAGTAAATTTTCCAGAGGCAAAACCCGGCATGATGCGTCATGTGATTATTTTAGATAAGAAAAATAATGAAGAATTTTATAAAGTAGAACTTATTCCCGGAAAAATAATGAAAGTAGATTGCAATAAACATACTTTACTAGGGAAAACAGAAGAAAAAGTGTTGGAAGGTTGGGGATATAACTTTTACGAGTTTTCTTCAGAAGGAAAGACTATTTCTACCCGAATGGCTTGTCCACAGATAGTAAATAAAGAAAAATTTATTTCTTCTGAATCAATCATTATTACATATAACAGTAAACTTCCTATAGTAATTTATACCCCAAAGGGATATATTGTGAAATACAAAATTTGGGAAGCCGGAAAAGAAAAAACTGCTTCAGTGAAATAATTAATAGGGTTAAAAAAAAGGAATTCTTTTCAAATTGAAAAGAATTCCCTACTATATAAAAGTTTAACTTTTAAATATCTTTAGTAAAAAATTATTAGTAATTCAACATATACGATTTAATATAATCTTTGAATTGAAATATAAAACCTTCTTAGGTTATCTGAAACAGTACTGGTATCCATATTATCTATAAATCCAAAAAAATAAATTTTATACCATTTATCATCCAGAGAAACATCTGCGGTTAATATCTCAGTCTGATTATAGTTAGGAGTAATACTTAAATTTCCTCCACTAGCCATGACCATATTTTCACCCAAGTTAGCCCAAATACCGTCATCTAAACTCACATACCCTCCCCTGGGAGCTAAAATTATGTTGGCATTACTTTTAAACGTTGCACTAGCTGTCGCTCCAAACCATAATTTAACAGGGGAAGAGGTGATGTTTACTAATCTGGGATTATAGGAAACAGTAGCTAATGTATTAGCCCCATTCAATAAATAAGCATCTAATCTCAGTTTGCCACCTAAAATGGGTAGATCACTAACGTATTTGCTTAACCAATATTCGGGAATATTATTAAATGGATTAGTTATTAAATCACCAAAACCGGCATTAACATACGGAGATTGATAGTAAACACGTTCCCCGGGTGCAAGCCCTAAACCCGCACCAATGGTAGCATCACAGTTTTGCATAGCTACGCTAAGCGGAAATGTTGTTGTCTGAGGACTTGAAACCGTTGGAATTCCATCTATCACATAACGTAAAGCACCGTTTCCAACATTAAATTGTCCGGCATCAAGTGTTGCTGTAAGACCGTTTACAGGTCCAATTGATTGAGCAGGATAGGTACCACCGTCACCACCAGTATAAGGAACCGTCATAACTCCATGATACCTTTCGTTAGCAGTATAAAAACTTGGAACAGCCATAGCGGCATTACAGGTCAAATTTTGGATGATCCCCGGAATAATGGGACGACCATCTAATGTCTTCCATTGTTTTCCATTCCAAAAAACATATCCATTAAAAACGAAGTTGGGATTATCTCCCAAATTATAAACTAATAAACCTACAGCGGGTTCCGGAATTGTGAGAGTGTCTATATTTGATGTTAAAGATACACGTGGTCCTAAAAAACCTTTTTTACTGCCGGAACTAAGTCCTTCTACATTTAATTCCAAGATGGAAGAAGCATCTGGATCCGCGGTACCAACACCTACACTACCATCCGAAGTTACAATAAAATCGTTCGCTCCTTGAAACGGGGTAGGCATACCTAATTCCGAATTATCTTTCATACCGTCAATATGAAAGGTACCTTGTGGATTATTTGTATTTACGCCAATTTGGCTAAATGATAATATGGGAACTAATAACATCCCTAAAAAAATAAACTTAGTTTTCATAAATTAAGTTGTTTTTAATGATTAGTATATTAATAAATATGTATTTAGAAGATTTCTTACTTGTTATAAGGTTATTTTAAATAATGTTAAACATTTATTTTAGAATTTATTTTAAAATATAATTCTAAAAGTGTTTACATAAGTTTTTTAGTGAAAGTAGTATCTATTATGTTATAATAATATTGAATACAAATGTAAATATTTATTTTAAATTTAGCATTATAATTTTAATAATTATATAATTTTTTAAAATAGTTGATAGTTGGCATAAATTATTTTTATGCTAAAACTAATATTCACATCCTAGTATAGTAATAGGTTTGCTGTACGTATAGCTAAGTAAACATCTAATCTGAATTTAAAATTTACTATTTAAAAATTCAATAGTTTTTCTAATATAATTCTAATGTCCCTTTAATATAAAAATAACGCAGGTCAAATTTCAATCTAATATTTGGTAAATAAATTTGTCTTAAGACAAAAAATAATGCTTATATAATGCGTAAATACGTTTTTTTACTGGTTTGTACCTTCCTTACAAGTCTGGTTTTTGCACAAAAAGCAGAAGTAATTCAATTAACAAAGGAACAAGCAGAAGGTTTGTTTCTCAAACAAAATTTACAGCTGTTGGCAGAAAAAATGAATATAGATGCTGCCGAAGCTGCTGTTGTACAAGCAAAACTATGGGACAATCCTAACTTTTCGTTAGGTGATGTTAATTTATGGAGTACGAAATCTCAGCGAGAACAAGAGCAAATTCCGGCACTCTTTGGAAAGTTTGCTAAAAATACGGAGTTTACGATGGAACTTAGCCAAATGGTTAAAACAGCCAGAAAAAGAGGTAAACTAATAAATAGAGAAAAGGTATCGAAAGAAATCGCTGTTCAAGAATTTGAGGAGACATTACGGGGCTTAAAACTAGAAGTACGAAAATCGCTGCAAGAGCTCATCTATTTACAATCCTATCAAAAAATATTAAATCACCAGCAAGAAGCGCTTTCAAAGCTGATTACGGCCTACAAAAATCAGGTTGCCGAAGGAAATATAGCAAAAAAAGATTTAATTCGTTTGCAATCCTCACAACTAGAGCTTAGTGGAGAAATTTATGAGGTTAAAAATAATTATAACGAACAACAGAAAATTATAAAATCTTTATTGAATATTCCTCCCCTGAATACGGTTGAAATACTCGAGGGAGACAATGAAGTAAAAAATCCGGATGATATCTTATTACCAAAAATTTTAGAAGAAGCATCTGAAAGCAGACCTGATATCAAAATTGCTAACCTTCAAATTGATTATTTTGATAAAGATTTATTATATGAAAAAGCACAAAAAGTTCCTGATTTAACCTTTGCTGTCAATTATGATCGTATAAGTGCCCCATGGAAAGATTTTATAGGGTTCGGCGTAAGCTTTGATTTGCCCTTTTTCAATAGAAATCAAGGAAATATAAAGTTAGCCCAAGTTAACAAAGAGCAAAGCAAATATCAAGCAAAACAAGTAGTAACTACCGCACAGCATGAAATTACTGAAGCTTATACTAACTATTCAGACACCTACCACCTGTTTAAAGATATACAAAAAGAAAATATTTCCGAAGATTTGGACTATATGTTAGATGCTTATACCAGAAACCTGATGAAAAGAAACATTAGCATGTTGGAATTTATAGATTTCATGGATGCCTATAAAACCAATAAAGAGACCCTATTAAATACCCAAAAAAATCTTTATACACAATTTGAAGAGTTACAATATACTGTTGGAAAAGAAATAAGATAAATCCCATGAAAAAAAATATATACATACTTTCCGTTCTGGCACTTGCCCTATCTTGCACCCATGTAAAAGATAACCAATCAAAAACTCAGGAAGAAGCAGCAATAAACCGGTCGTTTTTTAAACATGTAAAAACCATAAAAGCGGAATTAAAGCCACAAGAAGAGGAGTTAACACTTACAGGTAAAGTAGAATATGATCCGGATAAGATCGTTAATTATGTTCCATTAATTAATGGGGTGGTAACAAAAACCTATTTTTCATTAGGAGACCAAGTAAAACAAGGACAAGTATTGGCAAATGTTCGAAGTTTAGAAGTAAATTCTTTACATTCCGAAAAATCCGGGTTACAATCTGAATTGGAAGTCGCTAGAAGAGAACTAAAAAGTGCGGAATCCATGTATAAAGACAACATGCTATCCGAAAGCGAATTGGTTGAAGCAAGAGCTAAAGTAAAACAAGCTGAGGCCTCTTTAGCAAGGGTACATACGGATATGTCTGTGGTAGGATCCAACGGAAGCGGCAGCTCTTCCATCGTTTCTCCTATGACCGGGTATATTATAAACAAAAATATAACATCAGGCAGTACCATATCTCCGGATGCTGAGTCTATATTTACGGTTGCAGACCTAAGTAAAGTATGGGTGATAGCCAATGTATACGCGAGTAATTTACAATTTGTAAAAGTAGGAATGCCCGTAGAAATGAGTTCTTTATCCTATCCGGGTGAAATATTTCACGGAACCATACAATCCATCTCTCAAGTTTTTGATTCTGAAGAAAGAGTTTTGAAAGCAAGAATAGTTATGGAAAATGCAGATTTGAAATTTAAGCCCGAAATGTCCATGACCATCAAACTAAAAAACAATACAGAAAATACCCATGTGTCAATTCCGGTAAACGCACTCATTTTCGATGACGATAAATACTATGTAATCGTTGAAGAATCCAAAGAAAATTTCAAAGTAAAAGAAGTTCAACTTCAAGGTCACAACGAAGAAACCGCATATATCCTTTCCGGTCTTTCCGAAGGAGAAAATGTTGTGGTTAACCATCAATTACTAATTTATTCAGCTTTAAAAAACAAATAACAAAACATGCATAAGTTTGTTGAAAAATGTATTGCCTTTTCATTAAGGAATCACATACTAATACTATTTCTTAGCGTACTCTTATTTATCGGCGGAATTGTATGTTATCTAAACACACCTATTGAGGCCTATCCCGACGTAACCAACACAAGAGTACGAATTATAACCCAATGGCCGGGAAGAAGTGCAGAAGAAATTGAAAAATTTGTTACACTTCCTATAATGAAGGAAATGAATACCATTCCCAGAAAAACGGAAGTTCGTTCTACTTCTCTTTTTGGTCTTTCGGTGGTAACCGTAATTTTTGAAGATGGAGTAGATGATTTCTTTGCTCAGCAATATGCTTCAAATCGTATGCAGGATATGGATCTTCCGGAAGGAGCCGATCCATCGATAGAACCGCCTTCCGGTGCTACCGGTGAAATATACCGTTATACTATTAAAAGTGACCTTCCTGTTCGCGAAATATCTGCTCTTAACGAATGGGTAGTAGAGCGTGAGCTCTTATCGGTTCCCGGAGTAGCCAGTATTGTAAGTTTCGGTGGAGAAGAAAAATGCTATGAAATAAAAGTAAATCCTACAGAATTAGCTAATTACGGACTTTCACCTTTAGAGGTTTATGAAGCTATTTCAAAAAGTAATATAAATGTAGGCGGAGATGTCATACAAAAAGGAAGTCAAGCCTATGTAGTACGCGGAGTTGGCTTACTGGACAATATCAAAGACATTGAAAATATACTTATTGAAGTAAAAGGTAGCACACCTATACGAGTAAAACAAGTTGCCAACGTTTCTGTTTCTTCAAAACCACGTTTGGGACAAGTAGGGTTGGATGATAGAGATGATGTCGTTCAGGGAATTGTGGTAATGTTGAGAGGACAAAATCCGGGAGACGTGATTAAAAATTTAAAGGTTAAAATAGCCGATTTAAATGATCGTATATTACCGGAAAACGTAAAAATCGTACCTTTTTTAGATCGAACAACCTTAGTAGATGCTACTGTTCATACCGTAATGAAAAACCTGATCGAGGGTATTGTGTTGGTTTCCATTGTAGTATTTATTTTCCTGTTTAACTGGAGAACCACCTTGATTGTGGCTACGGTTATCCCGCTTTCTTTCTTATTTGCCATTATTATGCTTCGAATACAAGGACTTCCGGCGAACCTTATTTCAATGGGAGCGCTAGACTTTGGATTGTTGCTTGAGGGAACATTGGTTATTGTTGAAATCATATTTGTCTCGATGGTAAAGAGAACGGAAGAGTTGGGAGGAGAACGATTTATAAAATCGTCTAAAGGGGGATTAATTAAAAAAAGTGCCGGAGGAGTTGCTTCCCACATATTTTTTGCTCAGATTATTTTGGTCGTTGCCTTATTTCCTATCTTTTCATTTCAAAAAGTGGAAGGTAAAATGTTTTCACCGTTGGCATTTACTTTAGGATATGCTTTAATGGGATCATTAATTTTATCTCTTACCTATGTGCCTGTTATGTGTAAAATTTTACTTACCAAACCGGTTAAAGAAAAATCAAATGCAATCAGCAGATTCTTTTCCTCCCATTTATATAAAATATATCTATTTGCATCCCGACATCGTAAAGGAAGTATTATAACCTTTTGTATACTGTTAGTGCTTTGCATCGTAAGATTTAGTTTTTGGGGTACGGAATTTATACCCAGTATGAACGAAGGAGCAATTTATATACGTGCTACCTTACCTAACAGCATTAATTTGGACGAATCAGTAAAAATCACTCAACAAATGAAAAAGAAGTTGAGGAGTTTTGATGAAGTACAATTTGTATTGTCACAGACCGGACGTCCGAATGACGGAACAGATCCAACCGGGTTTTTTAACATAGAATTCCATGCCCAGTTGAAGCCGGAAAATCAATGGAAGAAAAAAGTTAAAAAAGAAGAGCTTATCCGAGAAATGAAAGATTCTTTAGATATTTATCCCGGAACAGTTTTCGGCTTTAGCCAACCCATACAAGATAATGTAGAAGAATATGTAGCAGGAGTAAAAAGTTCCTTAGTAATTAAAATATACGGAGATGACTTACAAAAGTTGGAACAAATGGCAGATCATGCAGCTTCTATCATACAAAAAGTGAAAGGAGTAGAAGATGTGAATGTGTTCCGAAGCATCGGTTTACCTGAATTACAAATCCGTTTATCCGAAGATCGTATGGCCCGTTATGCGGTGTCCATGGCAGATGCTCAGGCAGTAGTGGAAATGGCAATAGGAGGTAAAGCTGCCACCCAGTTTTATGAAGGCGAAAAAATATTTGATGTCAGAGTACGATTTCAAAAAGAATACAGAGATAATGAAGATAAGATCGGGGAAATTTTAATACCTACCATGGATGGAAAACATGTTCCGTTAAAAGAAATTGCCGATATCAAATTTGTAACCGGCCCGACGTTTATCTATCGAGATGGAAGCAGCAGGTACATCGGAGTTGGGTTTAGTGTTCGCGACCGTGATTTAGGGTCTACTATCAAAGAAGCCCAAGAAAAAGTAAATAAAGAGGTCAAACTAGGTCGAGGAAACCGCATGGTTTGGGCAGGAGAATTTGAAAGCCAACAAAGAGCAACACAACGATTGATGATTATTGTTCCTTGTGCCTTATTATTGATCTTATTTTTACTCTATATGAATTTTAGGACCATCAAAGACACTTTAATTGCAGCAAGCGCCATGCCTTATGCCTTTATCGGTGGTTTTATTTCCCTGTGGATAACCGGTACCACTTTTGGAATTTCTGCAGGAATAGGATTTATTATACTCTTTGGAATTACCGCTATTGACAGCATTTTGTTGATTGCTTTGATGAAGAAAAAGATGAATTCAACCGGAAATTTAAGATTAGCCATAGATAGTGCAGTTAAAAGCAGGATACGTCCGGTGCTGATGATAGCCCTTATGGGATCGATGGGATTATTACCGGCCGCTATGTCCAATGGAATGGGTTCTGAAGTTCAAAAGCCTTTGGCAATTATGATAGTTGGGGGTATAATCACCTGTATGCTTTTATCATTTACTATTTTACCGCAAGTTTTTTATTTTGCTTACCGCAAGAAAAGAAAAATTAAATCATAAAATAGTAACTTTATAAAGCAAAAAGTAAAATATGGAGTTGTTATTGGTAGAAGATAATAAAAAAATCAGTGAGTTCATGATCAAAGGATTAGAAGAAAGCGGTTTTTCAGTCACTTTGGTTGAGAACGGTGTGGATGCAAGAAGTCGTTTAAATGATACCAATTGGAATATGATCTTATTGGATATTATGCTGCCTGATATTGACGGAATGGAGTTGTTGCAGTATATCCGCTATAAAAAAATAACCACTCCTGTTTTAGTAATCAGTGCTTTAGGAGATCCCGATGATAAAGTAAAAGCCCTTAGTTACGGTGCCGATGATTATCTGACCAAGCCTTTTCATTTTAAAGAACTCGTAGCACGAATTCATGCATTGGACAGAAGAAGGAAAATGAATTATGATTCTTCTTCCAATGTATTGGTTTGCGGAGATTTAAAAATGTATTTGGATGAGCATAAAATTCTAAGAGGAGATATAGAAATAGTTCTAACCCATCTTGAATTTAAATTATTAAAATTCTTAATGGAAAATAAAAATAAAGTTGTTTCAAGAACCCAAATTCTAACTAGTGTTTGGGGAATTAACCATGATATAAACACCAATATAGTAGAAGTATATATTTCTTACTTACGAAATAAAATTGATGGCGAGTTTGAAACAAAAATCATAGAAACCATAAAAGGAAGGGGATATCGTATTAAATCTTTATTAGCTGAATAATGAAAATACAGACAAGATTAAGTTTACTAAGCTCCGGTTTTTGGGGAATTGTCTTTATAGCCGTAGCGATTCTGATATTCAGCTTCTACAAAAGGAGCATTGAAAACTCCGTTTACAGAAATTTACAAAAGACCGCTCAAATTATCGGCTATTACTTTTTTGAAGAAGATGAAATAAGTGCAAAAGAATTTCAAAAAATAAAAAAGCAATACGAAAAAATAAACAATCCCTACTTTGAAATTTACGACGATCTGAATCAATTAAAATATGGAAATATACAAGATGTTCCCGAATCGGTAATTAATGAAATACGCTATCAAAAAAAATTGTCCTTTACCACCGATAACTTTTTATGTTATGGAATGTATTATAATGACAACGAAGGCAATTTCGTAATCATTGCTAAGGAAAATAAACAGGATGTGTATCAATACATCAATCCCCTTATAGGAATATTAGTATCCGCCTTTATTGTCGGGTTATTGGCTACCATATTGCTAAACCGTTGGATAGCCCATATAGCCTATCGTCCCATAAGAGAAGCCATTAACCAAGTAAAACAAATGACTCCGGGCGATTCCATGGAATTGAAGACGAGCCGAAATACAGTTAAAGACGAATTGTACGATCTAACTGAAACCTTTAATGAATTGCTAAAAAAAATTTCCGATTCAATTAAAATACAACAAAATTTTGTGAGCTATGTTTCACATGAGTTCAAGACACCTTTGGCAGCGATTCAAGGAAATTTGGAGGTATTTTCCATGAAAAACCGTTCACCTGAAGAATATCAAGCCCTAGCCCAAACATTGATGGAGGAAATAGAACGGCTTCAAGAAATATTAGATATTTTGCTCATTGTTTCCGATTTGCGAAAAAATACAGACATATCAGAACAAATACGTATTGACGAACTCATATTTGAAATTATTAAACGGGTTTCAGATAAATATTCCGACTGCAGTGAGATCATAGATTATACTTTAGATGTTACTTCGGAAAATATAGAGTTGCTTTACATTAATATAGATAAAACACAATTATTTATAGCCTTGTTCAATTTAATTGAAAATGCGGTTAAATTCTCACAAAGAAAATTAGTACGTATTCAACTGTATGAACGTGAAGGAAAATTACATCTTTTGATACAAGATCATGGGATTGGAATTCCCAAAATGCAATTAAGCCAAATAAGTCGTCCGTTTTATCGAGCCCCAAATGCTGAAAAAGTATCTGGATCGGGGATAGGGCTTTCCATTGCCCTTCGTATTTTAGAAAAAAACCATATAGAATATACCATAGAATCCGAAGAAAATAAAGGAACTAAAATTACCTTAACTTTTTTCGGCATGAATCAGGAGTAAATTTACACTCATATTTGTTTTAGCTGTTTATTGTTAAGTAAAATTAGTATCATTTAAATACTAATTCACTTAGCTGGAAAAGGTGAATTTTAAGTAATTCACCTTTTCATTTTTTAACAATAGAATCTTTCCAAAAAAAGATATTTTTAATAATTACAAAAAGCAAAGTGAGTTAGTAAACTTTCATAATTTAAAATTTTTAAAGGAGCATCTTAATTAAATCCTTATTTTTGAGCTGATTTAATCCATTTAACCAAGAAGATAAAATGAATACGTATCAAAATCCGTTGGAAAGCCGCTATTGCAGTGATGAAATGTTGTACAATTTTTCTCCTGAAAAAAAATTTACTACTTGGAGAAAATTATGGTTAGCCCTGGCAGAAATACAAAAAGAGCTTGGTTTAGATATTTCGGATGAGCAAATAAAAGAGCTTAGAGAGCAAGTATCGAAAATAGATTTTAAGAAAGCAGACGAATATGAAAAAAAATTTCGTCATGATGTTATGGCCCATGTACATGCATATGGAGATGCAGCACCGGCAGCACGTCCCATTATTCATTTAGGGGCAACTTCTGCCTTTGTAGGGGATAATACGGATCTTATCCAAATACGTGACGGTTTCGAACTGGTGAAGAAAAAATTGATTAATGTTATTAAAGGATTGCATTCGTTTGCACTTAAGTATAAAGACCATCCTACCTTAGGGTTTACTCATTTTCAACCGGCACAATTAACAACGATTGGTAAACGAGCTACTCTTTGGCTGCAATCGGTTTTATTAGATTTGGAAGATTTAGAATATCGTTTGGAAACGTTGCGTTTCAGAGGAGTTAAAGGTACTACCGGAACGGCTGCCAGTTTTAAAGAATTGTTTGACGGGGACTTTTCAAAAGTCAAGGAATTGGACCGGAAATTATCAGAACGTTTCGGCTTTAAAAAAGTTTTTAAAGTAAGTGGACAAACTTATGACCGAAAGATAGATGCTCAGGCACTAGAAGTACTTTCCAATATTGCACAATCTGCACATAAGTTTACGAATGATTTGCGCTTGTTGCAAAGCTTAAAAGAAATAGAAGAACCGTTTGAAAAGAATCAGATAGGTTCCAGCGCCATGGCTTATAAGCGTAATCCGATGCGATCTGAAAGAATTGCTTCATTAGCTAAATTTGTAATCTCTTTAGCAACATCTCCTGCAATGGTTGCGTCCACTCAATGGTTTGAAAGAACATTAGACGATTCCGCAAATAAAAGATTGAGCATACCTCAAGCATTTTTAGCCATAGATGCCATCTTATTAATCTGGAATAATATCTTGGACGGATTGGTCGTATATCCTAAAATGATTGAAAAGCATATTAATGAAGAACTGCCCTTTATGGCAACCGAATACATCATTATGGAAGGAGTTAAAAACGGAGGAGACCGACAGGAACTTCATGAAATCATTCGTCAACATTCTATGGAAGCAGCCAAAAAAGTAAAAATGGAAGGAAAGCCTAATGATTTAATCGAACGAATTATCAAAGATGAAAAAATAAATATAGACAAAGAAAAATTGATGAAATTGATTAATCCATCCAATTTCATCGGATTTGCTCCGGAACAAACAGAAGAGTTTTTAGATCAGGAAGTAAATCCTATTTTACTAAAATATGAACATCTACTAGGAATAAATTCCGATCTTAGAGTCTAAAAATATATATACTGAATTAACCACTGTGGCAGTCCTGATTGTTTAAACTAATTTAAACTAAACATAAACTAAATATTTATTCTATTCGCCGATTATATGGCAAAGTAACGATCTTCGTGCCCGGTGGTTTTTCAGTATAGAGTTTATTTTTAATTCGGTTTTGTTATCTAGGATATCCGATTTCTTTATAAAATTCTCCCAAAAATTTCAGCATAAATAAATGCCTTTCTTCAGCCATTTCTTTAGCAATATCGGTATTCATCAAGTCTTTCAGCTTCAATAGCTTTTCATAAAAATGATTGATCGTACATGAGGTACTTTTTTGATAAGAAGCACTTTCCGTATATTCGATCGGTTTTTCGTTCGGATCAAACAATTCTCGACCTTTGGTACCACCATAAGCAAATGCTCGGGCTATTCCTACAGCACCTATTGCATCCAATCGATCGGCATCTTGAACAATTTTTGCTTCAAGTGAAGTAGGAGGGGGATTATGTCCGCCCTTATACGAAACTTCGTTAATAATTTTAATGATATCTTCAACGAAACTTTTCGGATATGATAAAGAAGACAGTAATGGAAATACGAGTTCTTCAGTACGGTCCGTTCCATTATGGAGTTTATAATCTCCGACATCGTGAAGCCAGGCTGCCAGTAAAACTTTAGAACGATCAGCCTTTTCGTGAAGGAGAATATTTTGGGCGTTGGTTACTACTCGCTCGATATGCCAATAATCATGTCCACTTTTATCCGAAGAATGTTTATTTTTTATATAACCACGAATGATTAATATTGATTGGTCTAATTCCATGCTTAAATATAGAATTTTAATAAGAATTATATAAATATAAGTTCAAAAATTTAACAGCCCTTTTATTATATTAGAGAGGTATAAAGATATTGAATAGGACTTTTCCACTTCAATTGAAAGTATTGAAATGAAAGAATAAAAAAGAAAAAAGCCCCTTTAAAAAGAGGGGCTTGTATTATTTTTAATATGGAAAATGTATGTAGATAACTATTCGCTATATACACCCATATTTATAAATTTATTTTGTCTGTGTTCCACCAACTCATCAGGAGACATTTTAGAAAGCTCATTATAGGCCTCTAAAACTTGATTTTTTAGAGACATAAAGGCTCCTTCCGGGTTGTAATGAGCGCCGCCAAGCGGCTCCTTAATAATTCCGTCAATAATGCCTAATTCCAAAGAATTTTTAGGAGTTAAACGAAGATTTTCGGCAGCAACTTCTTTGTATTCCCAGCTTCTGAATAAAATTGAGGAACAACTTTCCGGGGAAATTACGGAATACCAAGTATTTTCCATCATGTAAACCTTATTTCCTACACCGATTCCCAACGCACCGCCACTGGCACCTTCACCAATAACTACACAAATAATCGGAACTTTAATTTGGCACATCTGAGCGATATTATACGCGATGGCTTCTCCTTGTCCTCTTTCTTCGGCATCAAGTCCCGGATAGGCTCCCGGAGTATCTATTAAGGTTAGAATAGGAATGTTAAATTTTTCAGCAACCCTCATCAAACGTAACGCTTTTCGGTAGCCGTCTGGATTGGGCATACCAAAACGACGGTATTGTCTTTCTTTGGTATTTTTACCTTTTTGTTGACCGATAATCATAAAAGTTTTACCGTCAATTCTTCCCAATCCCCCGATCATGGCTTTGTCATCGCCATAGTTGCGGTCTCCGTGTAATTCAATAAACGTATTATCAGTGATGGCACTGCAATAGTCTAACGAATAAGGACGAGAGGGATGTCTGGATAATTGTACGGTTTGCCAAGGGGTAAGGTTATCGTATATTTGATGTTTGGTTTGTTCGATTTTCTTTTCGATTTCTTTGCAAGTAGAATTGATATCTACTCCGCTTTCTTTACCAAGCTCGATCCATTTTTTAAGCTGGTCTTCTAATTCTTTTATAGGCAATTCAAAATCTAAATATTCCATTTTATGAGTATTAGTGACTAAATATACTAACTTTTAAATAAATCAAATTAAATTCTCATTTTTGAAACTACTTAGAAATGGTATTTTCAAAAATAAATTTCCAATGAATTATAAATCCAAAATTCCTTCAGGTAAAGTCATTGAAATGTAATGATCATTTCTGTTTACTTCAATAATCCAATCATTAATAATAGGAATGTAAATAAATTTATCATTTTTAGATAGTTTTATAATAAAAAGAGCTTGTGCGCTGTTATCGTTTATTTCAGTAATTTCTCCAATCTTTTGTAGGTTTTCGTCTACTAAAGAAAAGTGTATAACTTCATGATAATAAAATTGTTTTCCTTTTAATTTAGGTAATGTATTTAAAGGAAGGTACAGCTGCGTTCCTATTAAGTCTTGTGAATTGATAGAAGTATCTTCAAATTTTACACGTAATGAATCTTTATTATAGAGTTGACATTCATTTAGAAAAAAAGGAACCGGCATTTCATTGATATTAATAAATACCGATTCCAAATTATTGTAAGCCTCCGGTTCATCTGTGTCTAGTTTAACAATCAGATGACCTTTCAGACCATGAGTTTTAGTGATTGTGCCTAGGTAGTAACAATCTTCTAATTGCATGAATCTAATTAGGCTTTAGGTTCTTCATTAGTTTCAGCCTGAGCATCAGTAGCTGCTTCATCTTCTGCGATGATTGCTTCTACTACTTCTTCTGCATCGTTAGCTTCTGCTTCTTCTGCTTTTTGTTGAGCAGCGATACGGCTTTCATTTACTTTTCTTTCAGCTTCAAGCTTTTCTTTTTTCGCTTGTTGCTTAGAAGAAGCCAATTTGTCTTTTTTCGCTTGAATGGCTTTTTCTTTGTCTTCCAACCAAGCTTGGAATTTTTTCTCTGCTTCTTCAGCCGAAAAAGCTCCTTTTTTAACCCCTCCGTTCAAATGCTTTTTTAATAAAGCACCTTTGTAAGAAAGGATAGATTTTGCTGTATCTGATGGTTGAGCTCCTTTTTCTAACCAGCTCACTGCTCTGTCAACATTTAATTCAATGGTTGCAGGGTTGGTCGTAGGAACGTAAATTCCTAATTTTTCGATGTTTTTACCATCTCTTTTAGCTCTAGAATCTGCTACAACAATGTGAAAAACCGGTTTTCCTTTTTTACCGTGTCTTTGTAATCTAATTTTTACTGCCATAATTTTTTATTTTGGGATCCCGTCCCGTTATTAGTTAAGTTTGCAAATATACTACTTGTTTTACTATTGCTGCAAATTTTTGCGTACAAATTATCGTTTTATACTCTTAGTTTTTCTTGGAAAAATGAGCATCCCAGCCTTGAGCATTCAACGGAATGCGCTGTGTATTTCCTTTAGTTATCAAAACATTTTCAACCGTTTCGGTAGCATGACCGATAATGGTGAAGTTAGGATTATGTTTGATCTTATCATGATCTTCAATAGGGATGGTAAATAAAATTTCATAATCTTCTCCCCCGTTTAGTACCCCTGTTACGGGATTGATACCGAATTCTTCCGCTGTAGTAATTACCTGGCTGTCCATCGGGATTTTTTCTTCATAAATGGAGAAGCCAACGTTACTTTGTTGGGAAAGATGAATGATTTCAGAGGCCAACCCGTCGGAAATATCGATCATAGACGTAGGATGTACGTCCATTTCTTTAAGTAACGCTTTAATTTCCGTACGTGCTTCAGGTTTTAATTGCCTTTCCAAAATATAATTATACCCCGATAAATCCGGTTGAAGGTTTGGGTTAACTTTAAAAACAGAATTTTCACGTTCCAATACTTGTAATCCGAAGTAAGCACCGCCTAAATCACCGCTGACAACCAAAAGATCATTGGGTTTTGCTCCTTTTCGGTAGACAATCTCGTCTTTATGAGCATATCCCACGGTAGAAATATTTATTACCAATCCCAGGTTGGATGAAGTGGTATCTCCTCCGACTAAATCTATAGAATAGTGTTTACACGCCAGGTGAATTCCGGTGTATATTTCTTCCAATGCTTCTACCGGAAAACGATTGGATACGGCTATGGAAATCAGTATTTGTTCCGGAACGGCGTTCATGGCAACCAAATCGCTGAGTCCGATAACTACTGACTTATAACCTAGATGTTTTAAAGGGGTATAAGCCAAATTGAAATGAATATTTTCCAATAGCATATCGGTAGAAACTAACACCTTTTTATCTTTTGGATCCAACACGGCGGCATCGTCTCCAACTCCTTGTAGAGTAGAGGGATGTTTAGGTTTGAAATTTTGAGTAAGATGTTCGATCAGTCCAAATTCACCATATTCTGAAATTGAAGTTTTATATGGGTTCTTATTATCAAGCATACTGCGGATATCTATTAATTTATTTTGAATTCGATTTTCGAATTTACGGCTTTTTCGGGTATATGCCTTATTATTTGTATTGCGATCCGTAATTTTTTCGATTTTTTGCTAAATAGTAGGAGTGTAATTAAAAGATTTTACAAGGATTGAATAATATAAAGTTTTTTTTAGAAAAAAATATCCATACAGATTCAATGAGTAATTTTTAAGGCGGTTACCCATAACAAAAACAACACCCCAACACTGTAAATTCATAAACTACAACAAGATATCCCATACTTATTTTCAAAATAAGACCCGAACCAACCCATAATTTTGTTCAGACAACCCAACAGCATCTTTTTGATGATCAACAAGTTAAAGTAAAAATAACCGTAAAAGTTATAAATTCTGATAAAAAAATCTTTATCTTAGCCGAATAATTTTCACAAAGCCTAACGTATGAATATAACGTCTCGTTGTTTCGTGTATAGTTTATTTAGTGTAAATCGGAATCTAATTCTTATGGAATTTTTCCGCTTGTAAAGCTTAAAAAATAAAAAAGTAAAGGGAATTTTAATTGCTTTACTCCCACTAACTCAACCTTAAAAAAACTAACTCCATGCCCGATAAAAAACCCGATCATTTAGCCTTAGTAGTAGAAGGAGCTTGCGTAAGCTGCAACCGAGGAAGCATTCCCGAGTGTATTTTAAAAGTAAAGCATAAGGACGATGACAAGTACCTGGCCAACCAAAAGAAAATAGCCACCTGGCTGGAAGATGACCAAGACCACATGAATTTTGGATTGTGTAACCGAAGCAGTCCCCAGCCGGCCTGCACCCCTCAAATTTCATGGAAAGATTATTATCAAAACGCCGAATTCGGCAAACAAAAACCACTGACGGAAGCTTCCTACGGGGAGTGTAAGTATAAGGGGAAAATCACCATTAAAAACCACGGCCAAAGGGTCAAACTCTCGGCTAAAATTTTTAAAAAACACCTCAGGGAATCGTATGATATTTTTATGATAAGTCCGAAGATTGCGGCTTCATTAGGAAATACCATTCCTTCGGTAAGCAAAATAGATTTGGTTTCTTCAAGCGTTCCCAAGCAAACAATCCCCTCCCACCGAGAAGTGTGCTTTGAAATAGGCGGAGCGGTTAAAACAATCACCCTTCAGGCCACGGTAAGGGAAAAAGACGATGCCAGTCTGGTCAATTGGGCCTACTACAAAGGAGATACTCAAAAAGACCGAATAAAAACTTATCTGGAATACGGAAGCACACACCAAGTAAACCTGGAAGAGTTACCTGAAGGCAAGACCACCATCTTCGGTTACGGAAAGGTTCCCATAGGAGATTCTACCAAAATAATCATCCATCGCAAAGCAAACAAACTCGAGGAAATCGTTGTCAACGCAAAGCAGGTTTCCAAAGAGAAAATCGTGGAACTTCCCAAAAATACTCCCACCTATTTTACCCCTCGCTATACCTTTCCCGATTCGCTAAAAACCAAGTTCTTTATATTGCAAGGCATGCGATGGCGCATCAAAGATTTGAACGGGACGATCTTATATACGAATGCTCCGGGATTTTCTGCCGATCATAAAAACAGTCCTTTGGGAGCGCAGATTCTCTCGGGAAGTCTGATGGCTTCTTTTCGCAACAGCGGCTCTTATGTTATAGAGTTGGAAGACCATAATTATGTTCCGATGGGAATGTTGCTTAATCGGCGCATGTTGACCGTAAAAATAAAAAACCGATCGGCAGAAAATATAGTAAACCTGGGAAGCGACAAGATACGAAAAGACGGCATTTTTCATCTGAAAGTCTCGAAAATCAAGTATAATTACGAAGGAATGATCGGATTAGGGAATCGGGTTTTTTGGATTGTTCAAAAAGACGGGGGAAAAGCCATACGGTTAGGACTTAAAGAAGAGTTAAAGATCAGTGTTGCAGCGCTTGTCGAAGAATTCAAAAAACAAGGGCAGCCTGTAACCGACCTTTACGGGATTTATAAATTCCGAGCCTTCGGGGAAGATAAAGACTCGGCAGCTGTTTTGGGAAAAGGTCCGGATACGGCATGGATTGAAGTGGGCAAGAACCGTTTGGAAAGCATCAGCGGTCCTGAAAAACTACCCGTGGGAGCTGAAGCTGTCTATAAGATCCAACCCTTGATGCCTCTGCAAGCGGGAGAAATGCCACAATGGACCGAACCGCATTCTGTCGAGTTGAAATGGAGTCTGTCCTCCGACCGTCAACAAGCGGTTTTACGAATGGACAGGAAAGATAAAGTTACTTTTTCGGCCCAACTGAAGGGAGAGGAAGTAAGTGATCGTTCAGTAGAAAAAACCGTACAAGCGGAAGAGGTTTTTCTGGAAAGAGCCTTGTGGTGTTACAAAAACGGAACCAGAAGGACCGAGACGGGCTGGGAGGAAGAAAATTATTTCTACCTTAGTTTGAAAGGGCTGGAGAGCGTTGGAATTAAAGTAACGATTTGGGCAGAACATCCCAACTTTGAACCATTGGAAACCTTCCGCCGACAAGAATGTTTGATAAAAGAACTGGATGCCGTCTTGGATAAAAAAGGAAGTTGTCAACTTTCCTTTATTGTGGACCGGGAAAGTAAAGAAAAGATACAAACCATCAATCCCGACCCTAAAGTACAGACCAAACTTTTTTTTACGGTGGAATTTACCTCAAAACAACCGTTGGATCTTTCTCGCATATCCTTGATCCACCGGGCAGACGGTCAAGAAGTGGAAACGGTGCATATAGACGGGAAAACGTTATATTTGGTATTGGATCGCAGAGAATATTTGAAAGTCCCTGCTCCTGCGCGCATTACTTCTTTGTGTTTTTCTAATGAGGCAGCGGATGATGTTCAGATAAAGACTACTGAGTACGGCATAAAACATACGGTTTGGGTACATACCGTGGGTATGGCTAAGGAAAAACTGACGGTGGTTGTGTATAAAAAATTGGGGGCGGATGATTGGGCGGATTCTTATAACGAAAAGCAAAAGTCCTTTATGGTGGCAACACAGGCAAAAAGGTATGAGGCAGAGGTGGTGGGGACCGACGGCTTACTGTCGCTGGATTTTACCCCGGAGAGGGACTCGAACTTTCCGAGCCCTCAGGTGTTCTATATCGCCGTTTTTAAGGAGGAAAAGGATACGAACGATGCAACGGTTTGGGTGGAATTGGAATCTCAGCTGAAAACGGTAAACAGGGATTCGTATGAAAAGGTTTTTAATGAGGAGTATTCGCAGGTGGGCATAGCCATGCCCACTTTGGAGGAAGGGCAAACTCCTACCGCGGAACAATTAAAAAAGGTGGAATCTGGTTTTTTTCATTTTTTTAATCCGCTCTATGTTTCTGATCTGGGAAATCTTGAAGATTTATCTTCTGTTTCTTTGGTTACCGTGGCCAGGGGGAAGAACTTGATGAAAAAACGTAATTGTTATTGTCATCGAGATTTTACCGAAGAAGAAATGGAACAATTGCTGATCCATATGAACGGGAATACGAAACTGTGGACCGACGGATTGATTAATGACAACAGCGTAAAAAGTTTGACTAGGGAATTAAATCAAATGTTTCGCAGGTATGGTATTAATACTTGCATACAAAAAATTACTTTTTTGGCTCAAGTAAATGCAGAGACGGGATTTTTTAAATTATCGCAAGAAAAACCTAGTAAATATAAATCCAGTACTTCCTTTTATAAAGGGAGAGGATTGATTCAACTTACCGGTAATTTAAATAAGGATGGAACCGCTTATAGTGTTCCCGGACCTTATGAAAAGTATGGAAAATATTTAGCAGACAATGGATATCTGGAAAAAGAAGAGGAAGGAATATTTATCAGCGATCCTGATTTGATATCCAAAGATCTACATTATGCCATAGACAGTGCCGGTTGGGAATGGGAGGTTTTTAAAAGGGTTTCAACATGGGGAGATAAAAAAGATGATTCAGCTGAAATAAAACAAATCAAAGCATGGAAAAGGGTGCGTTTTAGTAAAGGATTAGATCAAAGTTTAAACCGATTGGCTTTGGTTATGGAAGAAAGTGGAGAAGAGGAAAATTATTTTTGGTTGCAATCTAAAATACTTAACGGATATTCGCCCGATCATAAAGATAAACCCGATCCGCATGGTTGGGAAAAGCGCAAAGAAGGACTTAGAAAGTTAAAAACATGGTTTAAGTACGACAAGGCTGTTTGTAGAGGGGAGAAAGAGTTGGAGTTTATAAACACCAAAGGCAGAGCGCCGTGGATGGAACTTGCAGAAAGTATAGCTAAAGAAATGAAAGGTTGTAAAGAAGGTAAAGAGCCCATGTACTCAAATGCTAAAAAGTATTTACAATACTGTGGACTTGAAACTAAACCCACAGATGGGGAAAATGGTCCTTGGTGTGCTGCTTTTATGAATTGGGTAATAGGACAGACTATAAATCCTAAGACAAATATGCCATATAACCATGCAAAATCAGCAGCCTCTTTAGCTCCTACAAAAGATGCAACAAAAAATAATTATAAGCAAATATCTGAACCTATTTATGGTTGTTTGGTTGTATACAAACATTCCAATGGCTCTAATGGGCATACGGGATTTTTAATGGGCAAAACGAAAGATGGAAGATATATTTTATTAGGTGGAAATCAAGATGATACAATACGTTTTGATGCTTATGGAGAATATACAAGCAAAAGTAAAATAAAAAAATTATATGGATTTTATGTTCCTAAAGACTATGAGATAAAAGATCAAGACAAATTAACGGATAATGATATATATGAAAGTGCAGATGCATTAAATATAAAATTCGGAATTATAGCAGAACCATCAACAGGAAAAACAAATTAATTATAACTTATGAAAAAACAGATAATAAATATATTATTTCTACTGGGAAATATTTTAACTATTTCTTGTCAGGAAACACCAAAAAACGAAACAGTACAAAAAAACAAAAAAGAAATTCAATCTATTGATACCCTTACTTTAAAAAAATCGGATACTATGTTGAATATAGAAGAAATTAAAAAGCATATAGAATTACAAAAAAGACTAGAAACAGCTGAATTAGAGTTTGATGATCCGTATGAATATACCGAAAAAGACTTAGAATTAGCCTTAAAAGTTATACATATAGGATTACTGAACAATGGTTTTAAAGATATAACTGATCATGATTTCAAATTAAAGATGCAAAAAATATTTAATTATGAAAGGAAATATAGTGATAAATGTGCTTATAACTGGTATTATTTAAACGATAATAATTATAATTATATATTATATGGATTATCATATAAATTGGATAATGAAATACTAACAGCTGAACGACTTAAGTTTGGATCTTTTATAGAAATAGGAAACTATTTTTTTAGCAAAGATTATCATTTTGTGACAATTATACCGTATCTAAAAAATTTAATCCAAATTAATCCCGATAATTCGTATAAAATAAAATTACCACAAGAATTAATCTCACGAAACAAATACTTATTTACTGACGATAAAAGCCAGTTTCCATGGTTGGTTACGCATGATAAGTTTTTTATGCGCAGTTTGGTAACAGACTTTGGATATACGGAAGATAAAAAACTATTACAATGGGTGATTGAAAATACCCATCTTCCACGCTTTTATACTTATGCAAAAAAAAATGACTTAGAAGAATTGGGGAAATTATTATGGACTAAAGATTGTAATGGAGAAATACGAGTTCATCAAAATACCTTAGATATTCTAAAAGAAATGTCTACACCGGATGAAAATTTATATATCATGTATGTAGCTGAGTATCTTACAAATATAGAATACCTAAATGCTAACGAAGAATTAAGTGATGCGCAAAAAGCAAAAATAGCAGCTCATTTATTGTATTGGGGAGAACAATATAAATACGATGAACTTTATGATTATAATCAAATGTTTATGGGGCATTTTTGGCATTATATGGATGATGGCACATATGATAAGGAATTTAAAAAGAACAATTATTACGGTTTACCCAAATTTAAAGAATGGTATGAAATAGCTAAAAATGAAAAAGATTTATTTTTAGATGATCAGACTATACCCGATTCACCACAACCATTAGATTATGAATTTAAATCAGATCGATTAAAACGATAATCCCTTTTTAAATAAAATTTAAAATAAAGACAACTTTAACATAGACACTTGTGCTCGAAAAGCACATTTTTTTCCATAATTTCGCGAAGAATCGGGCTTAGATTTGAAAGGAGCCTTGGAAGGTGAAAGTTTATATATAGTGCAAATATAATTCCAGCAAATCTAAATATAAAGGAAGAGGTTTCCATCAGTTAACAGGAAAACAAGATGATACCGGATTATATAATGAACCAGGACCTTATGAAAAATATGCGGAATTTGTAGAAAATAAAAAAATAGTAGAACAACCGGATTTAATTTGTACTCAAATTCACTATGCTATAGATATTGCCGGGTGGTTTTGGACTAATAAAGAAAGCTGAAAAACTGTACCTAATTGGTCTTCATTATCCCAAAAAGAATATATAAAATTCCGTGCAAAGCATTTTTCAAAAGCATTAGGTAAACCTTTAAATGAAGTATCTCATTTAGTGGAAGAAGATGAAAAATATTATTGGCTTCAAGCTAAGTTACTTAATGGATATCCAAAAGGACAAAAACTTGAAACAAATCCTATAGGATGGAACATTCGGGAAAAAGCATTTAAAATACTCAAAAATGAGGTTTTTGAGTTTGATAAACTTTGCAAAGGAGATAAAGAACTAGAATTTAGTATAAAAGAAAGAGCCCCGTGGATGGATACAGTCGTTAATGAAGCAAAAGTTTATGGAGGAAAGAAACAATCATTAATTGAAGAAAGAGTATCATTATATCATAGAAAGGGAGCTAACTACAATGGTGTAAAAGACGCTTGGTGTTCATCTTTTGCCTGTTGGTGTCTAGAAAACACCACACCACCATTTCAAACACCACATTCAGCAGCCTCCTCATCATTTATTAATCACAAGACTGTAGAAAGATGTGAAGCTTTCTTTGGTGCAATCGCTACTTTTTCAGATTGTGATAAAAATGGCAATATAGAAAGTACAGGGCATGTTACTTTTGTTTATGGAAAATTGCCAGGCTCTAAAATATATGCTGTATTAGGAGGAAATCAAAATAATATGATAAAAGTATCATTTTACGATTGTAGTGGTAATGTATTTTATAGCCATTATAGTGTAAAAAGAAAAAAACATGTATATAAAAAATTTAGAGGTTTCTTTAAACCAAAAAATTATGTTATTAAGTCTGAAGAACTATTAACAGATTCAGATAATTATAAAACGGTTGATGATGCAAATAAAAAAATCGGATTAGGTTTAATTAAAACTTCAACTGGTGAAAAAGATGATTAAAAAATTTATAATGAAATACAAAATATTTTTTATCGGTTTATTTTTATCTTCCTTATCATTATATAATTGTCAAGATAAAGAAAATAAATCATTTTTTGAAAAAAAGCAAATTAATATGAATATAGAAAATATATTTCCAATATTGGTAAAACAAATTGAAGCTGGAAATGATCAAAAATATAGTTGTTATAGCGAATATGGTAAAGAAGATTTAGACGCTTTAATATCTATTGAAGATACCTTATTAAAAAACAATGGGTATAAAATTCCTAAAAAAGAGATTTTTAATGATAAAATAAAAAATATTTTTGGAAGAATTATCGATAATAACTCTGAAAATCAATATTTAAAAATTGATACAAATGAAGAATTAATATGTAATAAAGAGTTAAAGTTTTACCCCTATTCAGTAGATGCACAATATCTATATGTTGATAAAAAACATTATTTTATTACTTATTTTTACGCTCTACCTCAAATTTTAGATTATATTAAGTTATATCCTGATATTAAAATATATGAGGAAGAAGATATAATAATAAAAGATGAAATTGAAAAAGTTCAGGTAAAAGCTTCTCAGTGGAAAGATGATAATGATTTACATAAAAATAGAAATTTTAATAAGCAACTATTAATTTCTAGAAACAAATATTTATTTAATGATGATAAAAGCCATTTTCCATGGCTGGTTACCCATGATGAATATTTTATGGAATCTTTAGTAACCGTTTTCGGCTATACAGAGGATAAAAGATTACTAGAATGGGCTTTTAAAAAACAAGGCTTTAAATATGTGAAATATCCATCAGATAAAATCTTGGAAAATTTCGGGAAATTTTTATGGACAAAACAATGTAATGGTGAAATTAAAATTCATGATACAACATTAAACCTAATAAAAAAATTATTAGTACCTTCTTCTCAATCAGGAAATGAAGTTAATATATTGTATTTAGCAGAATATATAAATTATTTGTCTAATGAAGATAAAGATATTCCTCTTGATTTTTCGCAAAAAGCAAAACTAATAGCCACATTATTAGCCTTTGGAGAACAATATAAATATAACAAAGAATATGGTTATAATCAAATGTTTTTAGGTAAGTTCATACATTATCAAGATATCGAAAAAAAATATAAAAAAGAATTTGAGAAAAACAATTACTACAACATACCTAATCTAAAAAAATGGTTTTTAGAAGCAGAGCAGGAAAAAGATATGTTTGAAAATGATCAAACCTTATCAGATGATCCACAACCTATGGATTATCTATACAAAGCTACATATAAGAAAGGGCCTTTTTCAAAATAGTTTAAAAAATTTAATATTCTCCAGTATAAATTAAAGGGTGAATATAAAATTTAAAAGAAAAAAGGTTGTTATTGTCATCGAGATTTTACCGAAGAAGAAATAGAACAATTGCTGATCCATATGAACGGAAATACGAAACTGTGGTCCGACGGATTGATTAATGACAACAGCGTAAAAAGCTTGACTAGGGAATTAAACCAAATGTTTCGCAGATATGGAATTAATTCTTGCATACAAAAGATTACTTTTTTGGCTCAAGTAAATGCAGAGACGGGATTTTTTAAATTATCGCAAGAAAAACCTAGTAAATATAAATCCAGTACTTCCTTTTATAAAGGGAGAGGATTGATTCAACTTACCGGTAATTTAAATAAGGATGGAACCGCTTATAGTGTTCCCGGACCTTATGAAAAGTATGGAAAATATTTAGCAGACAATGGGTATCTGAAAAAAGAAGAGGAAGGAATATTTATCAGCGATCCTGATTTGATATCCAAAGATCTACATTATGCCATAGACAGTGCCGGTTGGGAATGGGAGGTTTTTAAAAGGGTTTCAACATGGAAATATGATTCAAGAGATTCTAATCAAATAAAAGAAGTTAAGGCATGGAAAAGGGAGCGTTTTAGTAAAGGATTAGATCAAAGTTTAAACCGATTGGCTTTGGTTATGGAAGAAAGTGGAGAGGAGGAAAATTATTTTTGGTTGCAGTCTAAAATACTCAACGGATATTCGCCCGGTCATAAAGATAAACCTGATCCGCATGGTTGGGAAAAACGCAAAGAAGGGCTTAGAAAGTTAAAAACATGGTTTAAGTACGACAAAGCTGTTTGCAAAGGAGAGAAAGAGTTGAAACTAGATACAGGAAATAGGGCGCCATGGATGTTATTTGCTGAAGAAGAACTTAAAAAGTATGGAGGTATAAGACAAAATAGAACTCCTTTAAAAGAAAGAGTAATTGAATATTTTAGAACTTCTAAAGATACCTGGGATAATGAAAAAGGGTATTGGTGCGGAGCATTTGTTAGATGGTGTTTTGCACAAACAACAGATTATAATTATGTGTTTGATTCATATGATTCAGTAACGGCGTTTAATTGGCTTTCATCAGAGCATAAAACAAATAAAGGGATACATAGTAAAAGATCTAATGATGTTGAAGCAATCCTTAACATAAAAGATATATTTGTTGGTGCTATAATTATTTTTAGTTATAGCCACGTAGCTTTTGTATTAGGACAGTCAGAAGATGAAAAATTAATTTATTATTTGGGTGGAAATCAATCTGATAAAACTGATGATGATGGTCCTGGAAAAAGAACAATTTGCATCGGCAAAATTTCCAAGTCTAAAATGAATAGTGAATTTTGGTTATCTAAGCCTAAAAACTATACTCCGACAAATGAAGATAAACAATTGCCAAAACTAAATGTTTCTGCTTATACATTAGATTATACAAGTACTCGTTAAATATTATATATGAAAAAAATAACAATTATTCTATCTCTAATCATATTGCCAAACTGTAAAGGTCAAGATAGTAAATTAAGCGAAAGAATATCCGAAAATTTAAAAACTCAAAAAAATATGTTAACTGTAGAAAATATTTTGAAAGATCAATTATAGTCAGGCTCATCAGGCTTATATGAGGAAACAGCTGATGGAGAAACATATAATTATAAAAATAAAGATTTAGAAGTGACAATTCCTATATTAAAGGAAAAATTAGAAATTTCAGGATTTAGATTTCTTAATAATGAAGATTTTAATTCGAGAATTAAAGTATTATTTGGAAGAATAATAAATTCTAACTCAGATTTAAAATATTTATATTTATCTCCAATAGATAAATGTGAAAGAGTAATCAATTTTTATAGAAATAAAAATACTGCTAGTGCAAATCTACCATCATATTATATAATAAAGAATATAAATTTTATAACAGATTTGTATGCACTACCAGAATTAATAAATTATCAAAAAGAATATCCAAATTTAGCTAAAATTGAAGATTCAATTAAAATTCATATAGTTAAAGATGGTAACAATGTAAAATTGAATCTTTGGAAAAATGAAAAAGACTTAGCAAAAAGAAGGTTTATAAATCAACAATTATTAATTTCCCGAAACAAATACTTATTTAATGACGATAAAAGTCAGTTTCCATGGCTGGTTATGCATGATGAATTTTTTATGCGCAGTTTGGTAACTGAATTTGGTTATACTGAGGATAAAAAACTATTGAAATGGGTGATTGAAAATACGGATTTACCACTGTTTTCAAAGTTTGCCGAAACAAAACATTTGAAAGAATTGGGAAAACTATTATGGACCAAGGATTGTAATGGAGAAATACGAGTACATCAAAATACCTTGGATTTACTGAAAGAATTATCTACCCCACATGACGATTTATATATTATGTATGTAGCAGAGTATTTATCAAATTATATGGCATCCTTTGCAATTAAAGAAGAAAATTTGACAATAGAACAAAAAGCAAAAATTGCTGCTTATTTATTGTATTGGGGAGAGCAATATAAATACGATAAACATTATGATTATAATCAAATGTTTATGACCCGATTCTATTACTATCATTTTGAAAGAGAGGCTTACGAAAAAGAATTTAAAAAGAATAATTATTACGGTTTACCTAAATTTAAAGAATGGTATGAGGCAGCGAAGAAAGAAAAAGATTATTTTAATGGAGGAGAAGGAATGGAAGATGATCCAAACCCTTATGATTACAGGCGTATTGCAGAACCAATAAAATAAAAAATATATTTAAATATAACAGGTTTAATTCAACAAACAATGTATAAAAGAAGATGATCATATAAAATAAAAACACATTACAGTTTAAATTGAACTATATATATTAAAATAAAATTCTATGTCTATACGACATTTATGCTGTTATAACCAATTTTTTAAATATAGAGTTTATTATAAAATTCAAAAATAATCTCTAATAATATCTTTAAAAATATTAATTCAGAGGAAGAAAAATACTTTTGGCTGCAATCTAAAATACTTAACGGATATTCGCCCGATCATAAAGATAAACCCGATCCGCATGGTTGGGAAAAACGCAAAGAAGGATTTAGAAAGTTAAAAACATGGTTTAAATACGACAAAGCTGTTTGCAAAGGAGAGAAAGAGTTGGAGTTTATAAACACTAAAGGGAGAGCGCCGTGGATGGAACTTGCAGAAAGTATAGCTAAAGAAATGAAAGGTTGTAAAGAAGGTAAAGAGCCCATGTACTCAAATGCTAAAAAGTATTTACAATATTGTGGACTTAAGACTAAACCCACAGATGGGGAAAATGGTCCTTGGTGTGCCGCTTTTATGAATTGGGTTATAGGACAGACTATAAATCCTAAGACAAATATGCCATATAACCATGCAAAATCAGCATCATCATTAGCCCCAACACATAATTTAACAAAAGATAAATATAAACAAATATCAGAACCCATTTATGGTTGTTTAGTAGTTTACAAACATATAAAAGAATGGAAAGGGCATACTGGTTTTCTTTATGGTAAGACAAAAAGTGGAAGATATATTTTATTAGGAGGGAATCAAGATGATACAATACGATTCGATTCCTATGGAGAGATGATAGGAAATGTTAAAAAAATTCATGGATTTTATGTTCCAAAAGACTATGAAATTAAAGATCAAGACAAATTAACGGATAATGATATATATGAAAGTGCAAAAATATTAAATATAAAATTTGGAATTATAGCAGAACCATCAACAGGAAAAACAAATTAATTATAACTTATGAAAAAACAGATAATAAATATATTATTTCTACTGGGAAATATTTTAACTATTTCTTGTCAGGAAACCCCGAAAAACGAAACCGTACAAAAAAACAAAAAAGAAATTCAATCTATTGATGATACCGTCAAATTAAAAAAATCGGATACTATGTTGAATATAGAAGAAATTAAAAAGCATATAGAATTACAAAAAAGACTAGAAATAGCTGAATTAGAGTTTGATGATCCGTATGAATATACCGAAAAAGACTTAGAATTAGCCTTAAAAGTTATACATATAGGATTACTGAACAATGGTTTTAAAGATATAACTGATCATGATTTCAAATTAAAGATGCAAAAAATATTTAATTATGAAAGGAAATATAGTGATAAATGTGCTTATAACTGGTATTATTTAAACGATAATAATTATAATTATATATTATATGGATTCTCAACAGTGTTAGATGGAGAAGTAATAAAAGCTGACAATATAAAATTTAGCCCTTTTATTGATGTGGGAAACTATTTTTTTAGTAAAGATTATCATTTTGTGACAATTATACCGTATCTAAAAGATTTAATCCAAATTAATCCCGATAATTCGTATAAAATAAAATTACCACAAGAAATAATCTCACGAAACAAATACTTATTTACTGACGATAAAAGCCAGTTTCCATGGTTGGTTACGCAAGATGAATTTTTTATGCGCAGTTTAGTAACAGAATTTGGTTATACGGAAGATAAAAAACTATTGAAATGGGTGATTGAAAACACCCATCTTCCATTTTTTTATACTTATGCAAAAAAAAATGATTTAGAAGAATTGGGAAAATTGTTATGGACTAAAGATTGTAATGGAGAAATACGAGTTCATCAAAATACCTTAGATATTCTAAAAGAAATGTCTACACCGGATAAAAATTTATATATCATGTATGTAGCTGAGTATTTATCAAATTATTTGGTATCCTCTGCAATTAAAGAAGAAAAATTGACAATAGAACAAAAAGCAAAAATAGCTGCTCATTTGTTGTATTGGGGAGAGCAATATAAATACGATAAACATTACGATTATAATCAAATGTTTATGGGGCATTTCTGGCATATTATTGATAATGGCAATTATGAAAAGGAATTTAAAAAGAATAATTATTATGGTTTACCTAAATTTAAAGAGTGGTATGAAGCAGCGAAAAAAGAAGAAAATATATTTGAAGGTTATGAAGATTATTTAAATGATGAACCACAACCTTTAGATTATAAGCATAAAGCGAGACCGATAAAATAATAATCCCTTTTTAAATAAAATTTAAAATAAAGACAACTTTAACATAGACACATGTGCTCGAAAAGCACATTTTTTTGCACAATCTCGGGAAGAATCGGGCTTAGATTTAAAAGGAGCCCTAGAAGGTGAAAGTTTAAATTATGCTGCGCAAGATTTACCCAAACATTTTATTAACTTCAGCAGCACAGGAAAATTAGAGGGGCCTCCTAATGAATTAGCCTATCAATATGGAAGGACGGCTCAGCACCCGGCCAATCAAAGAAAAATAGCAGAAATAGCTTACGGCAATCGTAAGGAATTAGGAAATAAAGGAGGAGAAGACGGCTGGAGATTTAAAGGAAGGGGACTTCTTCAGATAACCGGAAGAGAGAATTACGGTAAAATTCAAGAGCAAATAGATCAACAAGCGCCCGACAGTGGTTTTAATGTATTTACCTCCGCAATTAATGAAAAAGGCTATACCCCATATCAGGCTGCCCTAACCGGAATGGCCGACTGGTATAAAGATAAAATGTATTTGGAAGCAGATGAAACCGGTAAATTTTCTGATGATGGTATAGTTGAGAATATTATTGAAATTTTAAATCCTGGAACTACAGAATTGTCAAAAAATAAAAGAAAAGTATGGTACAGAGGAGGAAAAGAAGGGAAATTATCCGTAGCCGTTGAAAACTCAACCAAAGTCCTATTTAAAGTAGCAGAATGTGGGAAAGTAGACGAACCTTTAAGTTTTTCAGAAGGCAGGGCGCCATGGATGGAAACCGCTATTCAAGAGATAATTAATTACGGCGGTAAACATGAGAAAGCAATTGACAAAAGAATAAGAGAATATCACAAAGCAGGAGGACTTTCAGGTAGTGGTAGTAAGATAGCATGGTGTGCCTCATTTGTATCCTGGTGCTTAGAAAATTCAATGCCCAAATTTGAATCACCTCATTCAGCTAGTTCAAGTATATTTTTCAATCACAGTACATTAGAGCCTTGTGAGGCGTTCTTTGGTGCCATAGCTGTATTTTCAGATTGTTATTCAAATGGAAAAATGAAAGGTTCAGGACATGTAACCTTAGTATATGGAAGATTATTAGATAAAAACACCTATATTGGTTTAGGGGGAAATCAAGGAAACATGATAACCCTTTCACCTAATTATAAATTTGATGGTAGCACATTCTATTCTTATACCGAAAAAGGAGTAAAAATATATAAAAAACTTAGAGGTTTTTTTAAGCCTAAAGGATACGTTATTAAAGAAGAAGATAAACTGAATAAAAATGATGAATATGCCACTATCAATGAAGCAAATAAAAAATTAAACCAAAAAACTCAAGATACCAGTAAAGGAGAAAGTTCAAGATAAAAAATATATGAAAACCAAATTATTATTAATTAGTACAATCACCCTTTTTGCAATAATGAATTGTCAAGAAAAAAAAGAAGTGAGTCTGACAAACAAAAAAATAGAAGAAAAAAAAATGGAAACATCTAAAATAAAAGACGTACTAATAAAACAAATTAAAGAAGGTGCTAGTTCAGAATATTGGGGGGAAACATATGGAAAGGAAGATTTAGATGCCTTAGTACAAATTGAAGACACTATTTTAAAAAATAATGGATATAAAACACCTGAAAGGGAGGATTTTAATCAAAAAATAAAAATGATTTTTGGAAGAATTATAGATAATAATTCTAAAAATCAGTATTTAAAAATAGATGCTTATGAAAATTCTAAATGTAATAAAGAGTTAGAATTTTATCCATATTCTGCAGATGCACAATATTTATATGTTGATAAAAAAGATCATTTTATAACTTATTTTGATGCTATCCCTAAAATTATAGATTATCAGAAAATATACCCTGAATTATCAAAATATGAAGAAAATTCATATACGATTGATACTGCAGATGGTGTAATTGAGGTATCGATGTGGAAAGATTTAAATAATTTACCGCAAGAAAGATATTTTAATCAACAGCGTTTAATCTCACGAAACAAATATTTATTTACTGACGATAAAAGCCAGTTTCCATGGTTGGTTACTAAAGATGACTATTTTATGAGGCGTTTAATAACTGTTTTTGGTTATACTGAAGATAAAAAACTATTGAAGTGGGCACTAGAAAATACCCATCTTCCATTTTTTCATACTTATGCTAAAGACAATGATTTGGAGGAGTTGGGAAAATTATTATGGACTAAAGATTGTAATGGAGAAATACGAGTACATCAAAATACCTTAAATCTTCTAAAAGAAATGTCCACTCCAAATGAAAATTTATATATTATGTATGTAGCTGAATATCTTTCAAATATAGAACATCTAAATGCTAACAAAGAATTAAGTGATGCACAAATAGCAAAAATAGCAGCCTATCTATTAACTTGGGGAGAACAATTTAAGTACGATAAACACTATGATTATAATCAAATGTTTATGGGGCATTTTTGGCATTATATGGATGATGGCACATATGATAAAGAATTTAAAAAGAATAATTATTACGGTTTACTCAAATTTAAAGAATGGTATGAAACAGCTAAAAAAGAAGAAAATATATTTGAAGGTTATGAAGATTATTTAAATGATGATCCCCAACCTTTAAATTATGAATCCAGAGCCAAACCGATAAAATAATAATCCCTTTTTAAATAAACTTTAAAATAAAGATAAATTTAACTTAGACACTTGTGCACGAAAAGCACATTTTTTTGCACAATCTCGCGAAGAATCAGGCTTAGATTTAAAAGGAGCCTTAGAAGGAGAAAGTTTAAATTATGCTGCGGAAGATTTACCCAAACATTTTAAAGCTTTTCGGGCCAATCCGGCCTTGAATGAAAAAAGCCCTCCTAATGAATTAGCTTATCAATATGGAAGGACGGCTCAGCACCCGGCCAATCAAAGAAAAATAGCAGAAATAGCTTACGGCAATCGTAAGGAATTAGGAAACCAAGGAGGGGAAGACGGCTGGAGATTTAAAGGTCGGGGATTGCTTCAGATAACCGGAAGAGAGAATTACGGTAAAATTCAAGAGCAAATAGATCAACAAGCGCCCGACAGTGGTTTTAATGTTTTTACCTCGGCAATTAATGATAAAGGCTATACCCCATATCAGGCAGCCCTAACCGGAATGGCCGACTGGTATAAAGATAAAATGTATTTGGAAGCAGATAAGACCGGTCAATACTCCGATGATAGGGTTGTGGAAATGATTGTAAATATACTAAATAAAAAAACGAATTCTCGGGATAAAAGAAAAGTATGGTACAGAGGAGGAAAAGAAGGGAAATTATCCGTAGCCTTAGAAAACTCAACCAAGGTCCTATTTAAGGTAGCAGAATGTGAAAAGGTAGACAAGCCGTTAGACTATATTGATGGCGATTTAAAGATACAACAGGGAATAGACTGGTTATTAACCAAGGCCATAAGCCAGGAAGAAGCAAAAGCAGGAAAATCGTATAAAGTAAGATATGCCAACGATCAAAACCGAGTAGAAGAATCGGGAGAAAATACGATGGATTGTTCGGAATTAGTGTGCCGATATTTACAAAAAATAGAATGGAGTCAAAAGGTAATGGCAGGAAATACAAGGATACTGCACGACTTTGGTGAAACCTATTCGGAATATTTACTGAAACATGATGATATAAATTACAAACCTCAAAAGGGAGATATATTTATATGGAAAAATAAAAGCGGAGGAATGGGCCATACCGGGGTAATTATCGATTATGAAGAAAAAAAGATAAAAAAGAAAAATGAAGAAGGAAAAGAAGTAGAAGAAACCCTGGAAATAGTCACCACCATTGAAGCAATCAGTTCTTCTGAAACTCCTTATGGAATGAGTTCGAAATTATTTATGAAAGGGGTTATTAAACTCAAATGGTTAAGAATTTCTTACCATTTGCTCGATCACCCTCTAACTAAAAATGGGCAAAGCTTTACACCCTGCCGTTTTTATACCCCAAAAGTTCACTTTAGTAAGGCAGATAAAAAAATACGGTGGAAAGATCAAGGGTACACCTTTGAAATAAAGAAAAAATAATAAAAAAATAAAGAATTATGAGAAAGATATTGGTCTCATGTATACAAGTATTGGTTTTATTTTCTTGCCAAGGCCAAGAAACTAAAACGGCAATACAAATTAATAATGAAAATAAAGAAACAACAACAAAACCTATTGAAAAACCGACAGAAAATAAGCCCGTTATGAATAATGATATAGATTTAAAAAAAATAGCCGAGCATATTGAATTACAAAAACGGGTTTTTGTAGCAGATCATATTCCGGATAATGAGTATGTTGCCACCCGGGAAGATTTAGACTTGCAACAACCCTTAATTGAAAAAACGCTGTTTAACAGCGGATATAAATTTCCGGAGTATGCCGAATTCAGAGAACGTGTAAAATATCTTTTTGGAATCGATCTGGATAAAAGCAAAGAAACGATAGTTACCTTATATCCACTTCGTTTTGCCAATCATAGAGGGGTAGCTTATACAGATAAAGAAATAAAATATATACTTTCCCAAACAACGAATCTAACCTTTGATGAATATAAATATACGTTTGCCTGGGATGGATGGAAATTGTTTATAGACAAGGAAAGAAAAATAATAACCCCCATGGTTTTTTTGGAGGATTTAATAAAAATAAATAATATCGATAAAAAAGAGTATTCGGTTAAACAAAACTTGAAAGTAATAACCTTAAATAAATACTTAATGTATGGAGATAAAGCCGGTTTGACATATTTACTTTCAAGGGAAAAAGAATTGGCCCATGACTTATTATTAAATTTCAATTTTGACAAGGAAGATAAAATTAATAAAAGTGTTTTAGATAGTTTATATAATCGATATAAATCGGATGGATATAGGTTTGGGCAAGAGGTTAGAAATTTAATTTTTGTAGATAATTTTAAAACGGATGATAAATTATATATCAGAGAAGGAATATTAAAAACGATAGAACATATAACTAATGAGAATGAAGGCACCTATGCGATTGAATTAATCGACAGTACATTAGATTTATTTTGGAATTTGGATAAAAGTGATTTAACTAAAGCGCAAAAAGGATATAGTTATAAAATAATAGGGTATATGGCCAATACCTGTGATCCGCTTTTTAGGAAATATCATTTATCAAGAACCGTAAGGTGGGGAAACGGAAATATCTTAGGTGCATATCACGCCTCATTAGAAGATTTGGAACCTTGGTATGATTTAAAAAATACCTTTATAGAAAACAACTACTATAATTTACCCCATTTAAAAGAAATGGTAGATTATGCGGAACAATTTACTGATAAGGAGACTCCCGAATAATTCAAGCAAGGTACACGTAAAGGCTCAGATATAATATAAATATTGGTATTCAAAAAGATTACTTTTTTGGCTCAAGTAAATTCAGAGACGGGATTTTTTAAATTATCACAAGAAAAACCGAGTAAATATAAATCCGGTACTTCCTTTTATAAAGGGAGAGGATTGATTCAACTTACAGGTAATTTATACGAGAAAGAAGAAACCTCTAATTGGTTTAGAAAAGCTTAATTGAAAAAAAATTCATAACTAAATGAAAAAATTAATAACAATAATTCAGGCTATCAAATTAATTTATAATTTATAAAATTTTAAAACAATTCACAACAAGCTTCTGATTACTATCATAAAATAAAATTTATATTAATTAACATAGTATCAGAATATAAGAATCATTATCTCAAATTTATTTAAAATTTTATACCACATTACTAGTTTATTTGAAAAAAAGGCGTGAATAAGTAGTTAAATAAATTTGAAAACAATTCACAGCTGCTCAGGCAATGCATTAATTTTTGTATACTATACAAGTATATTATTATAACTGATAAGTATAAAAAATATTATATAAAATTAATACGATATTATAACCGTATTTCCAATCAATTGTGCAGGATAAATTTTAGGTGCTCGGTCAGCTATTTCTAACGGTTGACCGGAAGTAAGAGACCATTTTGCTCCATCTTCAGGACAATAGATATAAAAATCGTCTTTTACTTCCAATCGGGTATTAGGTCCCGGGCAAATATGCGGTGCATTTCTGTCGTAGGCTAAAAACTTATTAGCCTCAATTCTAACCAATATTAAGCCCTTAGTACCGGTTAAAGGACCCGCTTCAATATAAGCATAACCATTAATACCGGATAATTTTTGGAATTGAGGTAAATTGAGATCGGCTGAATAACTTATAGAAGAATTAGGAAAACAACTAATTGTTTTGTTTCCATTTTCGCATTGGATGAAGAAGAATAACTGTGAAATTAATAATATATAAAGAATTAATTTTTTAATCATAATAAATTTGCTAAATTTGCATACGGATAATCCGACCGTGAAGAGTCGGGTTATTTTTTTTATGTTTATAAATTACAACGCAAAATTACAAAAAATAGTATCATGAATTATGTAACGAAAGAAGGTCTAGATAAATTACGTAAGGAACTTGATCAATTGGAACAAGTTGAAAGACCTAAAATCACACAGCAAATTGCTGAAGCTAGGGATAAGGGTGATTTATCTGAAAATGCGGAATACGATGCGGCTAAAGAAGCACAAGGTCTGCTTGAAATGCGTATATCTAAGCTTAAAGATATAATTTCTAATTCTAAAATAATAGATCAATCGCAAGTTGATACTTCTAAAGTAGCTATATTATGTTCTGTTAAAATAAAGAATACTGCCAATGGACAGGAGATGAAGTATACCTTGGTTCCGGATACGGAAACCGATTTAAAAACCGGAAAAATCTCTGTTAATACACCCATTGCTAAAGGACTTTTAGGAAAGGAAGTAGGAGAAACGGCAGAAATAAATTTACCGAACGGTAATCGAATTAATTTTGAAATTTTAGAAATTTCATTAGATTAATAAGCTAAATTTACAACCTATGGCAAGTATATTTTCAAAAATCGTAGCAGGAGAAATTCCCTGTTATAAAGTTGCAGAAAGCGAAAAACACCTTGCTTTTTTAGATGCATTTCCGGTAGTTATAGGACATGTCTTAGTAATTCCTAAAAAAGAAACCGATAAACTGTTTGATTTGCCCAAAGAAGAGTATGATGAATTAATGGATTTTACCTATAGGGTTGCTCAGGCAGTAGGAAAAGCTATTCCATGTTTACGGGTAGGAATGTCTGTACAAGGATTGGAAGTTCCCCATGTTCATGTTCATCTGATCCCATTAAACGCTATCGGAGACATGAATTTTGGTAACAAATTGACACTGAGTTCGGAAGAATTTACTGAAATTGCTGACAAAATAAAGTCTTATCTATAGGGACTCTTGTTTGGTATAGTTTTAGTGAGAAAATTAAGTAAAAAATTTTAGAAAAAGATTAATAAAAATGGATTTAGGAAAAGAGTTCCATAAATATGCAGTAAAACACCAGGGAATTAATAGTCTGGCGGTAGATCAGTACGTAAATTCAATGACTCCATATATTACTGAAGAACGAAAATTAAATGTAGCACAAATGGATGTGTTCTCTCGGTTGATGATGGATAGAATTATATTCCTGGGAACAGGTATAGACGATCAAATAGCCAATATTGTAACCGCTCAATTATTGTTCTTGGAAAGTACAGATGCCAATAAAGATATTCAAATATATATTAATTCTCCCGGAGGAGGAGTGTATGCCGGACTAGGTATATACGATACTATGCAAATTATTAAGCCCGATGTGGCTACTATTTGTACCGGTATGGCTGCTTCTATGGGAGCCGTATTATTGACAGCCGGTGCTGCCGGAAAAAGATCAGCATTAAAACATTCCCGAATTATGATTCATCAACCATTGGGAGGAGCTCAAGGGCAAGCCTCCGATATGGAAATTACATTAAAGGAGATCTTGAAGCTGAAAAAAGAATTATATGAAATTTTGGCAGAGCATTCCGGTCAACCTTTTGAAAAAATTGAGAAGGATTCAGATAGGGACTATTGGATGATTGCTTCAGAAGCTAAAGAATATGGACTTATTGATGAAGTTCTTGAAAAACGGTAAAGCTTTGTTTTGTTGAGAACCACATACATATAATATAATATTTATACTAAGACTTTCGTTTGTTCGATATCTACAAACGAAAGTTTTTTGTTTTTTTAAATAACGTTCAATGAGTAATAAATTACTTTTTTTGTTTGCATTTTTATTTAGTTTATCTTATAATGCACAAATCAAAATTACGGGGGTAATTATAAATCAGGATACCCAGCGTCCTATTGAAGGAGCAAAAATATCTTTTCCTGAAGCTCCCGAGATTTCAACCCTTTCAAATAATATTGGATATTTTTCACTCGAATCTAAAAATAACTTTGATTCTATCGTTGTTCAGATTGTAAATTATAAGAAAAAGTCATTTCCTGTCAATAAAAAACAAAACTTAAATTTAATTATTAAATTCTCTGAAAAAGATAAGATTGGTACATCCTCAATTCCTCCATCAATTACCAATCAAACTAAAATTGATACGGATAGTATATCACTATCTTCAAACCAGCAAGTTAATTACGTTAGAGTTTCCGGTCAATTGCTAGATGAAGATACAGAAAAGCCAATTACGGATGCTGATATTTTTCTTAAAAATACTCAGGTTTACGCCACTACCGACAGTGACGGTAATTTTGAATTACAATCCAATAAATTCATTGACACGTTACAAATTATTACAGATAAATACCCGACAAAATATATACCCTTACAAAGAGGAGATAATCTAGGCTTAATTGTAAATCTCAAATTAAAAAGCAAAAATAGTAGCCAATCAACCGATAAAGGAACCGTAAGTAAAGAAAAAGAAATAGACGAGGTAGTAGTTACCGGTTTTCCGAAAAAACGTTTACCAAAAAAAGAAAATCCGGCATACCGCATACTGCGTGAATTATGGAAAAGAAGAAGAACCAACGGTTTGACTAATTTTAAGAATTATCAATATAAAGAATATGAGAAAATCGAATTTGATTTAAATAATGTTGATAGTGCTTTTATAAGTAAAAAAATCTTTAAAAAATTAAACATTTCAGCCAAAGACATAGATACATTAGATATCTCAGGAAAAACGTACATTCCCGTTTTTCTTAACGAATCCCTTTCCGATATAGTTGGACAAAATACGCCTTCCAAACGGGAAAAATCCTTTTTAAGAGGAAATAAAGCTTCCGGAATTCCTAATAATGATATTGTAGCCAATACGGTTAAAAATTTGTATAAAGATGTTAACATATACGATAATGTGTTAAACTTTTTTAATAAAGGATTCACCAGTCCGGTAGCTACTATTGGATTTTCCGTATACGATTATTTATTAGCTGATACGGTTTCCGTAGATGGAATTGATTGTTATTATATTAAATATAGGCCTCGAAGAGAAAATGAGCTTACTTTTAAAGGAGATTTATATATTACTAAAGATACCTATGCAGTAAAGCAAGTAACTTTACAATCCACTTCGGGTATTAATGTAAACTTCGTTAAAGACATATATATGGAATTGAGTTATGACAATGTCAATGATTCAATCTTTATTCCATTACGAAATTACACGGTTTTGGATATGTCTCTTATAACTAAAAAAGAAGGAGGAAAAGGTATGTTTGCAAAACGTACCATAACTTACAATGATTATAAATTCGATGAGCCGCAAGGCACTGTAGAAAAACTTTTAGATCAACAATGGGAACCTATTTCTGAAGGAGCTTATAACAGGAAAGATGATTTTTGGGCCGACAATCGTCCGGATCGTCTTAATGAAGATGATAAAAAGGCATATGAAATGGTAGACAAGGTATCTAAAACCCGATTATTTAGAAATATTGTTGATGCTGTACAAATTCTTTCTTCAGGTTATGTCAATGTGGGTAATGCCATTGACATTGGAAATCTGTATCAAACACTAGGATATAACGATGTTGAAGGAACCAGAATTCGTTTAGGAGCCAGGACTTTTTTCTCTCCCAATGATATGTGGAGAGTGGAAGGATATACGGCATACGGATTTAAAGATAATCAATTTAAATATGGTTTTGAAGGGCGCTTGATGTTAAACAAATACAATCGTTTTACGATAGGTGCTGGAACAAAAAGGGATATAACTCAGTTAGGGACTTCGCTTACAGAAAATGAGGGAATTATGACCCGTTCTTTTGCGTCATCTTCCATCATATCCAGAGGAAGTAATGAATATTTGAGTTCTGTCAATCAAACCAATGCATTTTTGTCTATTGAACCGTGGAAAAATGTACAATTGCGATTAGATGGAACCTATCAATACATAAAATCGGCGAATCCTTTCAAATTTAATATCGGTTATTACAACAAAAAAGGAGATATTAAAAACGATTTGTATGATTCTCATTTAACATTTAGTATTCAAGCGAGACCGGGAGCTAAATATTCTCGTTTTGGATTAGACAGATATGAGCATACGACTTTATCTCCAACCTTAATTTTAAAATATATAAAAGGATTCAATGGAGTATTGGATGGTGATTTTAACTATGATAAAATACAATTTTTATACAATCATCCGATCCTTTGGGGACCGATTGGTAAATCGAATGTTACTTTTGAATTCGGTAAATCGTTTAATAAATTGCCCTTATCCTTGTTAGGAATTATACCGGGTAACCAGTCTTACGGTATCGTAAATAATACCTTTGCATTGCTGGATTACTATGATTTCGTAACCGATATTTATACGGCATTGCATGTTGAACATCACTTCAACGGAAGGATATTTTCTTATATTCCTTTATTGAAAAAATTACAATTAAGAGAAGTAGCGATTTTCAGAGGTGTTTGGGGAGATATATCCGAAGGCTCCAAGAATATGAATGCTTCTAATATCAGATATGTAGCGCCTAATAAAGATATCTATTATGAATATGGATTTGGTATCGAAAATATAGGGTTTGGAAATTTAAGAATCTTTAGAGTAGATTTTAACTGGAGAGGGAATTACTTACATATGCCGGATGTTAATAAATTCGGAGTTAAATTTGGAATGCAATTTACATTCTAAAAATCATACGATTTAAAAAGAAAAAAAGGAGTAATTATAGTACTCCTTTTTTTATTGAATTTTATATTAATTATTTTTTAATTCGAGAATTAGTTAAAACATAAATGCCGACTAATTCCCTGATATTTACATAGGTTTTCTTCATAAGTTTAGGGATATCCTTTTTTCTAATCCATTGGGCTTTATCAATTCCTTCATTTTTTTGAGGTTTAGGTTTTTCATTTCCATCATACTTCATTTCAAACCATTGAACTATTTTTAAAAAGTATTTTTTTTCAGATTGATACACATGATAAGTTGTCGTTAGGTATTTTTTTAATTTTAGATTAGAAATAGAACATTCTTCTTCTACTTCCCGTTTGGCAGCTTTTTTAAAAGTTTCATTTTCTTCCACATGACCTTTCGGTAAATCCCAATAACCGTTTCTTTTAATAAATAAATAATTGTCTTTACTATTATTAACTAATCCTCCCGCTGCATACACGGGTGTAGCTATTTTTTGTAATTTTTTCCAAACTTTTTTTGTTTCAGATGAGTAAACATGAATGGAATTTATTTTCGTATGGTACAAAATATCCAGAGCGTATACCAAAGTTTTCGAATTTTCGTATGGAAGGTTAATGGCACCTTTTCTCTTATTTTTACCAAGGGTAAGAAATCTTTCGTTTACAGAAATTTTGTACATTTGTGTTTGTTTTTACCAAAATTACAAAAATGAATATTAAAGGAGAAAAAATACTGGTTAATAAATCGGCAGAAGATATTTACACGTTAGCATCTCAGCCTTCTGAATTTAAAAAGTTCATGCCTGAAACCATTGATAAGTTTGAGGCTGATGAAGATGGATTTGTTTTTGCATTAAAAGGAATGCCTGAAATTGCCTTGAAAATGAAAGAAAGAATTCCTTATTCAAAAATTGTATTAAGTTCAGCTAAAGAAACTTTGAATTTTGACTTAAGTTTATTGATAGATCAGGTTACAGATAGTACAAGTGAAGTTCAATTTACTTTCGATGGTAAATTTAATATGTTTATTTCTGCCATGGTTGAAAAACCTTTAAAAAATTTAATTAAAGCTTTAACGGAAGGAGTTACTAAAATTTCATAACGTTAAATTTGAAACATAAAAAAAGCTATTTTATTTAAAATAGCTTTTTTTATTTAAAGAGTATTCAACTTATTTTTTTCCTTTTTTACTTCCTTTTTCAGGGTTGAAATTATCATACGCATATTTCACGGCTCTAAAAACATCTACAACACCTCCGGTTGCTGAAAGTTGATCAAAAGTTGTTTTAATCATAGGACTGTTTTCACTCTCGCCACCTGCCGTTACTTCTATAGTGGATTTATTTGCTGTTATGAATAATATATTTTTCACTTGTTCAGCAGTTAACTGAGGAAAATAAGACCATAAAAGGGCAGCACATCCCGCAACAACCGGAGAAGCCATACTGGTACCTTGTAAAAATTTATATTTTCCTTTGGTAACGGTAGAGTAAATTTCTAATCCGGGTGCAAAAATATCAACTTTTTCTTTTCCGTAGTTAGAAAAAGATGCTTTCAATGCATTATTATATCGAGTACTGGCTCCTACGGTAATCCAATTGTTTACAAAAGATTTATGCTCATTATCCTTAAAATTGGTTGGATAATTATACTCAGTATCTACATTTTTATTATCATTACCGGCAGCATGAACCATTAATACACCCTTTTTTTCCGCGTATTTCATAGCTTCCCATACTCTCTCTTTATTAGGAGAAAAAGGCTTACCAAAACTCATATTGATGACTTTAGCACCATTATCAACGGCATAATATATAGCATTGGCAATATCTTTATCTCTTTCATCACCATCCGGAACGGCTCGAACTACTAAGATTTTTGCAACATCACCGGCAATACCGTCCATACCTATATTATTATTTCTAACTGCTGCAATTATACCGGAAACATGAGTTCCATGTAATGCATCCGGGCCTTCCACTTCATTGTTACCGTAATGTTTTTCCTTAATATCAGTATAATCATCACCTACAATGTAGCGAGGATCATAACTTTTATTAAGCATGTAATCTACTTTTCCGGAATAATAAGCAACTGCTTCACCCATTTCACTATCCGCCAACATATTGATTTGAGTTGCATTTTTTCCTTCCAAATCGCTATTATTTGCAATCATCTGAAGGAAAGCTTGTTTATATTGAGGAACAGTAAAAGTTGCCTCATTTACATTTTCAAGAGTCAAAGGTTTGTCACCCAGAGCATTTTGTAATTCAGTGGTCATTTGTCTTATCAAAGCTTTTTGCTCTTCAATATTAGATAGGGCATCTTTAGCTTCACCTAAATCTTTATCATATATAAATTTAGCTCTTTGATATTCTTTGAATTCGTTCGGATACTTTTCCCGATTTTTTTCATTCGTTTTCAGATCACCGGTTTCGAATAGTTTTTCATATAAAGAAACAATACGGGTTGATTCCATAGTATCGTGGTCTACATCTTTTCCATCTTTTCCACCGATAAAATCCCATCCATGAACATCGTCAGCATATCCATTACCGTCGTCATCTTTACCGTTATTAGCGATTTCTTTTGGATTATTCCAAATATTATTTTTCAAATCCGGATGATCAATTTGTACACCACTATCAATTACTCCAACGATAATAGGAGAGGGCTTGAGTCCTTTAGACTTTAAAAACTCAATAGCATCAGTAGTCCCTACACCATAAATACCGGTTTTTTCATAACTTTGATGATACCAGTTTTTTAAAGCAAGGGAATCAACTGCCGGAACGTTATTTTGAGCAAATGCATTGGCAGTAAAGAATGCAAAAGCGAAGCTTAGGCTTAATAGTTTTATCTTCATTTAAAATTATTTATTTATTCGACATTAGTAAGGTAAGTAGCAGATTTCGGGCCAAGATTGCATATAAGATCTAGTATGGAAAGATCATTCATAAACTCGAAACGGTCTGAAAATACCTGAATATATTTTTTATTTTTATAGGGACTTTCTTTTTTTGCATTGAATGCTTCTCGCGCATCGGTAAACGGAGGATTTTTTACATATTCATCCGTTAGTTCGTACGAACATTCCAACTTTAGGATAGAACATGCCCATTCTAATGTGTTTAGATTTAAATCTAATAAAAAGGTTTCTTTTTTTTCCAATAATTGGATTAGCTTATCTTCGTAATATTCAAAGTAAGGAGAACTTTGATATGCTGATTGTAATGATTTAATGTGTAATTTTTGCCATGAAGACGCATAGGAAATCTTAATATCTTTTATAATTCTGGCTCCTGAATGTTCAATAGGAACAATAAGAGGCAATTTTCCATTAGCTCCTTGAACAATGCAACGATTACGATAAGTTTGTTTAGGAAAATTTTCCCACTGTTCCAAATAGATCTTTTCCGAATGGATCCATTTTTCAAAATAAGAAACAGGAGGAAAATAAAAACAAGGTAAGACGATCATAGTTATTTTTTATGAAAGTGCTAATTTACCATAAAAATAAATATGATCTTCTTATTTTAACAAAATATGTATGCGATCTATTTTATATGAAATTTACTTTTTTTCTGTCTTTAAAATTAATTAGAAAAAATTATATCGTATACCCATAAATCCTCTTAATTTTTGCAAGGACGCATAATTATAAGAAGTATCAAAAGTGTACCCGTTAGGATTGGTAATCGGATTATCTACCTCTTTATTGAATGGGTCAAAAGGACGCATGATCGGGTTTTTGGGCGTAAAATTAAATAGGTTTTTAATTCCTCCGTAAATTTCCATTCCATTATGGAATTTCTTGGTTACCTGTATATTTGCAATGCAATACCACGGGGAATATTCACTTCTAAAATCATTAGGCTCGATAGGCAACCTCATTTTTCCGTTCCATTGTCCTGAAAAGTCCAATATATAATTTTTAGGAAATGTGTAAGTCATAACAAATGTTCCGGACCATTTAGGTGCATAAAGCTGATCTGTTCTAAAATAAGAACCCTTGTCATCTTTTTCTTTGGTGTAAACATCCATATAAGTAACACCCGCCATAATTTTAAAAGGAATTAAAAAAGACCATTCCGTATTTAAAGATATACCTTGCGAAACAGCATGTCCGTCTAAGTTATCATAAATGATTTTAGTAGGATCGGAATCGAAATCACCAATAATTTTATTAGTAAAATAAGAATAAAAACCGGTGATATCCAGATTTATATTCAGATCATCGAACATCATTTTTTTAACATAGTTCAAATTTCCGTTATATGAACGTTCAGGCTTTAAAGAATTCAAGATAACTACATCTCTGGCTCCCGTAAGAGCAGAATGATCTTCCGTAAAGATATTTACAACTCTAAAACCGGTTCCAAAACTGGCTCGGAAGGTATTCGTATAATTGGGTGAAAACTTATAGGCAATTCTGGGAGAATGTACATTTCCATGATGTTTATCGTTATCGTATCTATACCCAAGTAAAAGTTTATTTTTAGTATTTATAGACCATTCATCTTGTAAAAATAATCCCGGTAACGGTGTTTCTGAAGGTCTGTTTTTCGAGCCGTCAGGAGAAGCGGTCGCAGGTGTATTGTCATCGTAGTAAGTATATCTAAAAGAAGCACCTGCTAAAAAGTTATGATTTTTTATGGTTTTATCCCAATAACTTTGGATAAAGGCTACTTGTTGAGTTGCCATATACGGAGTATTCCCATACCATGAATTTTGATCATGCCAATTATATGAAAATTGGGTGTATATTTTTTCATGTAGAGGTAATTGGTAAAGTCCGATCACTTCGGCACGTTTCGTATATATACTTTCTCCGTAAACCTCGTCACTTCCTCGATATTTTTTACTCCAGTTCATTTCTCCACCCCAGCGATCTTCATTGACCCATCGCAGCCCTAAACTGGCAACTCTGTTTTCTTTTCGTTTAAAACTCCATTTATTAAAAACCGATATTCTGTTTTGTAAAGTTAAATCGGTAAATCCGTCGTGATTGGCATCGATAGGATTATCATAATAAAAATGATTGATACCCAGTAAACTGGTTACTTTTTTACCGGCATTAAATTTAAAGGATAAATCCGTACTTAATTCTCCCCAGCTTGTACTGAAAATATCCGCTGCAAATTTGGGTGCTTTTTGCGGGTTTTTAGTGATTACGTTTATAATTCCCCCCATAGCTTCTGAGCCGTATAAAGAAGAGGCGGGACCTTTAACTACTTCAATTCTTTCTACCAAACTATTGGGAATCCCACTTAAACCATAAACAGTAGCTAATCCGCTAACGATAGGCATCCCGTCAATTAATATCATAGTATAAGGACCTTCCATACCGTTTATGTGAATATCTCCCGTATTACAAACGCTGCAATTTATTTGAGGTTTAACTCCGTTAATCATTCCTACGGCATCGAAAAGACTGGGAGTAGGATTTTTTTTGAATAGTTTTGGTGTAATAATTTCAACAGGCACCGGGCTGTCAGATTTTCTAACTTCCTTCAAGGTTCCTGTCACGACAACATCGTCAATCGATTTTTCTTTAGAGTTTTTAATTGAATCTTTAACTTCTTGGGAATATAGTGTGCAAAGGGATAATGCAAAAAGTACAGTCAATCCTCTTTTCATAATTATTAATTTTAGACTCGCAAATATAAAAAATTAGATTAGTCTAACAAATTTATTTTACGATTGTATTTTGGAAAAATAAATTATTTGGTCTTGAAAAATTAATATTTTAAATATATTTGTAAATGTTCTCATCTATAGAAGAAAATTATCTAAAAGCCTTATATAATCTGTCTGACGAAAAGGGAGAAGTATCTACTTTGGCGTTAAGCCAATCCTTAGATATCAAAATGCCTACTGTGAACAGCATGATGAAAAAATTCTTGAAAAAAGGATTGGTATACTATCAGAGCTATAAACCGTTAAAACTGACAGAAAAAGGTAAAAAAGAAGCCGCTTTAATTCTTAGGAAACACCGTCTAACAGAAATGTATTTGGTTGAAAAAATGGGATTTAGTTGGGAAGATGTTCATGAAGTAGCCGAACAAATCGAACATATACATTCAGAAAAATTTTTCAATAAAATGGATGAATTGTTAGATTATCCTAAGTTCGATCCTCACGGTTCACCCATACCGGATAAACAAGGAAATATTGAAGGGGGACGCTTTAAAAAGTTAAACGAATACCAAATTGGTGAAATCGTGGAATTATCCGCTATCATTCACAGTTCTAAAGAATTTTTAAAGTATTTAAATTCTAAAAATTTCAATTTAGGAATTAAATTTCAGATTGAATCAGTCGAAGAGTTTGACGGAAGTGTAACTGTTCAAATTGTAGGTCAAAATAGAACAGAAGTTTTAAGTAATATGATTGCTGAAAAACTTTTAGTCAAAAATTGTTTAAATTAAAGTTACCGCGCAATTACTATCATTTAATTATAAGGTAAAAGTGCAGTAAATGAGTTAATTAATTTAATTTTTACTATATTTACTATATGAAGAAGGGATATGCAGATTTACCTTTACACTATGGAACAGTTCCCGCCTGGTTAGCTAAAAGAATGGCTTTATTAGGTGGAGCGATTGTGGAGGCTATAGTTCAAGAATACGGAAGAAAAACTTTCTTACAAAAATTAAGCGACCCGTTTTGGTTTCAATCTTTAGGATGTGTTTTAGGAATGGATTGGCATTCTTCAGGAATAACCACTTCCGTTATGAATGCTTTGAAGAAAGCAATAAATCAAAGATCCTCGGAACTTGGTATTTATGTATGCGGGGGCAGGGGGAAATCTTCACGAAATACTCCAACAGAATTACTTCATATTGCCGATAAAACCGGTTTAGATGGAAATGAACTTATTACTAAGAGCAGATTGGTAGCTAAAGTTGATAATTGTGCGGTTCAAGATGGTTTCCAAATATATTTACATTCTTTTGTAGTTACTACAGATGGGGATTGGACAGTTGTACAGCAAGGAATGAATATCAACGATAAATTGGCAAGAAGGTATCATTGGCTGTCTTCCTCAGTTCAATCCTTTACAGAAACTCCCCATACTTTTATTTATGGTAAAAACAAAGGAGAAATCCTTAATCTGACCGATAAAGATGCTTCTACTACCAAACAGGGAATTTTGGAACTAACTAAGGAAAATCCGGATCGTTTAATGAAAGAAATATCTCTTATACTGCCTTCTCATCATGAGGTACGCGAAAAAGACGTCAATTTGAAGAGATTGGGCGCTGCTTTGGTACTTGCTCATGAAACAGATGTTCAAGATGTGGAGTCTCTGTTGCTTTTGAATGGAGTAGGACCCAGAACGCTTCAATCGTTGACCTTAGTTAGTGAGGTAATACATGGAACTCCTTCCAGATTTTCAGATCCCGCCCGATTTTCTTTTGCACACGGAGGAAAAGATGGACATCCTTTTCCTGTACCCACTCGAGTATATGATGAAACCATTGAAATTTTTGATAAAGCATTGCAACGATCTAAATTAGGAGATACCGATAAATTGGAAGCATTGAAAAATCTTTCCAAAGTATCTATGGAAATTGAAAAGAATTTTAAACCCAGTGACAATTTTCATGAATGGATTGAAAATGAAAGAAAAAATTCCTGGAAATACGGTGGTAAAACCATCTATGGAGATGCCGTTGAAAACAGCAGTCTTATAAAAAAAACCGGCAAGAAAACTAATAAATCTGTAATTAAAAAAATTGATAAAAACCAACTCAGCCTGTTTGATTAATCAATTAATCATAAGAAGGTATTTAAAGACTTTCACCAATAAATTTAGACTTTAATTCTGTTTCCGTCCATTCTTTTTGCGGATTACTTTGCGCTGTAATACCACCACCTACATAAAGTAAAGCTCCATTAGCATATAGTTTAGCACATCGTAAATTAACGAAATACTTTTTAAATTTCTGAGTTTCCAATCCTATATATCCTGCATAAAAATCACGATTATATCCTTCATTCTCCAAAATATAACTTCTACTTTTATTTAACGGAATTCCACAAACGGCAGGTGTAGGATGCAAATCTGCTATCAATTGAGGTAGTTGATCAGAAGTGTTTAATTTTGCAGTAAGATAGGTTATCAAATGTTTAACAAGTCCTAAATGAAGTGTTTCAGGGCCTTTTATCGTTAAATTCGAAGTATAGGCTTTAATTTTTTCACAAATATAATCTGTGACATATTTTTGCTCTTCTATTTCTTTGCTTTCCCATTGAACCGAATCAATATCCGGTAACGTTCCGGCAAGTGCCATCGTTGTAAATAAAGAATTTTCAAAAGAACCTAAGAGTTCAGGAGTAGCCCCCATCCAAATTTCATTTTGATTCCAATAGCTTACTTGGCAAAAGGAGGATGGATATTTTTCGCATAAAAACAAAAACGATTTGAAAGGGTTGATCTTATCCTTATCGATCCATTTTTCGCGAGAAATTACAATTTTATCTGTTTGATTTTGTTGAATATAATGAATAGTCCGTTGAAGAAGATTTAAATATTCATGTTCTGAAATAACCTTTGTATTTTCATTGTTAGGTAGAGGAAATATAAGGTCATTTGTTGGTAATAAATCTTTTACCTCTGTAAATGTTGAAAAATGGAAAGTATATTTCTTTGAATTATCAAAAGATTGAAAAGAATATTCATATAAGCCGCCCTCTTCCTTTTTAATTAAAAATATTTTTTTGTCTTTAGGAAGTCGAATAAAAGCAAAAGGAATATTTTTTTTAATGCAATTTTTAACTGTTTCAGAAAGTACCATTATTCAAAATTATTTTTAGGAACAATGCGGTTAGTCATGGTAACATAACAATTTTTAAAGGTATTTCCCTCATCATCCGTACAAAAAATATTAATTTCAACCACATGGGATGTGTTACCTTTGTTGATAAATTGGGCTGTAGCTGAAATTTTTCCGTTTTTAACAGATTTTAAATGATAGCCGTTTACTTGCGTTCCGAAAACATAATAATTTGAAGGATCAACCGTGGTAATAGATAAAACCGAACCTACAGTTTCAGCAAGAGCTAATGAGGCTCCACCATGTAAAAATCCTATCGGTTGGTGTACCCGGGAATTTACTTCCATTTCTGCAGTTAGTGTATCTCCTGTAAAATCAGTGTATACGATCCCTAAGGTATCCATTAGTGTATTTGGTGAAGATTCATTTAGCTTGGCCAAAAGTTCTGCCTTATCCATTTTTTATTATTTACGTTTCATGCAAATTTATAAAAAATTAAACTCAAGGATTGGGCGAGAGGAAAGAATAACGATTCTAATTTTTTTACTATTTCTTTCTTTGCAATCTAATTGCAACATAGGGGAATTATTTTTGTTATATAATTAAAAAATACAGATAGTTATGTCTTCTTATAAACCCGGTTGTGCCTGTAATGACAACGAAAGAAAAAATATTACTAATCAAGGAGATCATGAATCTTCTCATGGACATACCCATGATCACGAACTAGATTTCAACATAAATATTTTTCAATTATTTTTACCGGCCATCATAAGTTCTGTCCTTTTAGCTCTCGCTCTCATTTTAGATTATTCTAAAACTTCATTTTTCAATTCTTGGATTAGATTGGGAGCATATATACTAGCTTATTTGCCTGTAGGGTATCCTGTATTTAAAGAAATGTTAGAAGAATTTAAGCATAAGGATTTTTTCAATGAGCTATCGTTAATGTTTTTAGCTTCGGTAGGTGCTTTTTATATAGGAGAATATCCGGAAGCGGTTGCAGTTATGTTATTTTATTCCATTGGAGAGAACTTCCAATCGTTGGCAGTAGCTAAAGCTAAAAGAAATATTAATGCTTTATTGGATCAAAGACCCGATGAAGCGACAATTATTGAAAATCAAACTACTAAAGTCGTAAAAGCTAAAGAGGTTCAAGTAGGCGAAATTATACAATTGAAACCGGGAGATAAAGTAGCATTGGATGGAGAATTACTTTCTTCATCTGCTACGTTCAATACCTCTGCGTTAACCGGGGAAAGTACTCCGCAAAGTAAAGAAAAAGGGGAGACCATTTTAGCAGGAATGATAAATCTCAATACTTCATCACTTGTAAAAGTAACTACTCCTTACTCAGACAGTAAACTATCTAAAATATTGGATTTAGTTCAAAATGCTACCGGTCAAAAAGCGAAAACAGAATTGTTTATCAGAAAATTTGCGAAGATTTATACTCCGGCGGTTTTCTTTATTGCCTTGTTGGTGTTTATATTACCTTATTTTTTTGTTGCAAACTATGAATATGAAACCTGGTTATATCGATCCTTAATATTTTTAGTTATATCCTGTCCATGCGCTTTGGTAATCTCAATACCTTTAGGATATTTTGGAGGCATAGGTTTAGCTTCAAGAAACGGTATTTTGGTTAAAGGTTCCAACTTTTTGGATATCTTGGCTGAAGTCAAACAAATTGTATTTGATAAAACAGGAACTTTAACTCTAGGAAATTTTTCTGTTCAAAATGTACATGTTGAGCAAGGTTTTGATCGGACTCAATTATTACAATGGGTTAATATAGCCGAATCTCATAGTAATCATCCGATTGCCACCGCAATTCAAGCTTATATTAATCATAAACCTGAGGTAACAAAAATTACTTCCATGGAAGATATTCCGGGAAAAGGGATTAAAGTGGAAATAGAAGATAATGAATTGTTAGTAGGTAATTTTAAATTAATGGATGCCTATTCTATTTCTTATCCGGATGCTTGTAAAGAAATCATAAATACTGTAGTTTTAATTGCAGTAAATAATAAGTTCGCCGGATATTTGGAAATTGCAGATCAAATTAAATCAGGAGCTCAACAAGATATTAAAAAAATACATGATTTAGGCATCGGGGCAACAATTCTTAGCGGTGATAAAAATACAATCGTACAAAAAGTTGCCCGGGAATTAGGTATAGATCATGCCTATGGTGAACTTTTACCGGAAGATAAGGTAAGTAAAATGAAGGAAATAAAATCAAGAGTGATTGGTAAAGTAGCTTTTGTAGGTGATGGATTTAATGATGCACCGGTGATCGCTTTAAGTGATGTTGGAATTGCCATGGGAGGTTTAGGCAGTGATGCGACGATTGAAGTAGCCGATGTCATAATTCAAGACGATCAGACCTCTAAAATTCCTTTAGCCGTTAAAATAGGAAAAGCCACCAAACATGTTGTATGGCAAAATGTGATATTAGCTTTTGGTATTAAAATTATTGTAATGATTTTAGGAATTTTTGGTGATATCCATCTATTGGAAGCTGTATTTGCCGATGTTGGTGTAGCCCTTTTAGCAATATTAAATGCCGTTCGTCTACAAAAAGCCAACCTAAATAAATAGAATTTTCTCTACCATTTGTACGAATAAATTTTAATACATTCTTCATTAAAACAGGTAAGTAAACTAGGTACTTATCTGTTTAAAATTCGATATATGTTGATTGCCGATTAATTTTTGATTCTAATGTTTAAACAGATATTAATACAATAAATTATTTTTCAATTTATCAATATTTAAATGCATTCGGTTAATCAAAAAATTTTGAATGGATCCATACTCATTTTCTATTTCGTTTAATGCGCTTTCTAAATAATCCGGTATGACCGTATATAAATATTTGTTGGATGGATTTTGTTCAATTAACGGATGGTATTTATCCGCCAGATAATCGTTAGATGCTAAATAATCCTTTAAAATAATATCTTTTGGAATATCTAGAGCATATAGCAACAATGCGGTAGCCAATCCGGTGCGATCTTTCCCTGCTGAACAATGAAAAAGGAGCGGTAATTTTTTTTGATCTTGTATATAGGTAAAAAATTCTTCATATGCGTTCAAATATTTATCTTCTGTAACTAAAAGTTTGTATAAATGCTTCATAGCATTTATTACATCATTTTTACTCGTATGAATACTTTTAGCATATGCTTTTAAACGACCGGGTTCAATACACAAATAGTAATGATTTTTAACTTCTGCAGGAATTTTGTCGGGTAAGGCCTTATATTCTTCTTCGCATCTGAAATCAACCAGAGTAATTATAGGAATACTGGATAAATATAGTAAATCATTATGAGTTAGATTATATAAATCGTCTGTTCTAAATAATTTTCCCCATTTAATTCGTTTTCCGTCTTTAGACTCTAAACCTCCTAAATCCCTAAAATTATATCCTCCTTCCATCGGAAGGTGTGTTTCCGCAAGTATAGCCGATCCTTCCGAAGTCTCTAATTTAAAATAACTTCTTTTGGATGGTAATATATATAAAGGATAAGTTCCATAATCTTTACCTTGCGCGATCGGTTTTTTAGTATCAATAGTTTGAACTGAATCGCCTGAATATAATTTCCATTCTCCCGAAATATTTATATTTAAATAAGCTGATTTTGTATGCTTTTCTCGTATAATTTTACATCTTTTTAGAATGTCAATAGGGTTATCTGAATTTTCTTTTTCTTTAGTCATACCTGCTATCATACTAATTTTTGGATTATATTACTTATTAAAAACTTAAATCACATCAAATTTATTGCCATAAAAATTATTGAAATAATCTATATTTTAATTATTTGTAAAAGAATACTAATTAAAGTAGGTCTTTTTAATATCTTTGCAGGTAAAATAATAATTTACTATACGAATTCAGGAATACTACGTTTTAATTAATCGGATTGATTTTAAAATTTATTTTAAAATCATGACTTTCTAAGAAAATAAAATATCTATATATAATGTATGTTTAAGTACTAAAAAATAATAAAGGTATAACTATGGTTTCAATACATGAATGGTGGACAATTTTAAAACAACAATTTTATCAAATTTCTTTTTTAGAAGCCATAGGAGTTGCTTTTGGTATAGCGGAAGCTTTATTCGCCAAATATAATAAGGTTTGGTTGTATCCTTGCGGAATACTTAATATACTCATAACCATGTATGTTTATTGGGATTTTCGTTTATACGCGGAAATTTTATTGCAAGTATATTATTTTGTAATGAGTATATACGGATGGTTTTTATGGACAAGTAAAACTAAGAATAGTAGTACGGTAAGTTTATGTACTGTAAACGATAGATTAATCGCATGTTGCATCGTGATATTTTCATGGATTCTTTTGTATTTTTTCTTAACGAATTATACTAATTCAGATGTTCCTGTATGGGACTCATTGGTGAGCGCATTTGCTTGGGCCGGTATGTGGCTATTAGCAAAAAGAAAACTGGATAATTGGATTTTTTTAAATATTAGTAATTTTATAGCCGTTCCGTTATTACTTCATAAAGGACTTTTATTATATTCTCTTTTAACTATATTTTTATTTATCATCGCAATTTTTGGATATTTAGATTGGAAAAAAATTATTAATTCACAAAAGTTAAAAAATTAGAACATAAAATAATGTGGACATTACTTATAGGGATTTCATCCGGTTTTTTAGCAGGGACTTTAATTAAAGGTCGAGGTTTTGGATGTTTTGGAAATTTAATGATTGGTATTTTAGGTAGTTTTTTAGGAAATTGGCTATTTAGACATCTTCAAATACCGGTTAATGAAAATGATAAAACTCTTATGTTGGCTATGTCCACTCTTGGCGCTATTTTCCTTTTAGCATTGGTGTCAATCTTCACTAAAAGATAAAAAGCCATCTAAATTAGACGGCTTTTTATTAAATCTTTATACTGATTTATTTACTTGATTCAAATAATTCAGAAACTTTATCCCAATTTATCACGTTAAAGAAAGCACTGATATAGTCTGCTCTTCTGTTTTGATAGTTAAGATAGTAAGCATGCTCCCAAACATCCAACCCTAGAATAGGAGTTCCTGATGCACCTACTCCCGGCATTAAAGGATTGTCTTGATTTGCCGTTGAGCCAATGCTTAATTTTCCATTATTGGATAACAACCAAGCCCATCCGGATCCAAATCTTCCGGCTGCTGCTTTTGAAAATTCCTCTTTGAAAGCATCAAAAGATCCAAAAGATTCGTTGATTGCTGCAGCTAAATTTCCTTCCGGTTTACCTTTACCATTAGGGGTTAACCATTCCCAAAATAAACAATGGTTCAAATAACCACCGCCATTATTTCTTATAGGGGTTTTATCAAAACCTTTAATTATAATTTGTTCTATAGGTAGATTTTCAAGTTCTGTACCGGCGATTGCATTATTTAAATTTGTAGTATATGTACCATGATGTTTTGTATAATGGATTTCCATGGTCTTTGCATCGATATAAGGCTCTAGCGCATTGTATGCATACGGTAATTTTGGTAATTCAAATGCCATATTCTTTTTTTTAATTAAAAATTAAACTTAACTTAAATTTATTAAACAAATCTAGTGAATTTAAGAGTAAGTATGCGGTAAAGGCATTAAATTATTTAATAAAGATATTTGAAATTAATATGTAAACAAATATTTATTGTTTTATTGAAATAAAAAATATTCAGATTATTAGAAAAGATTTATCTGTTCACCATCTGTACCGGAGTTCCCATCTTGAGAATTTTTAGGTTCAGTTGGGGCGTCTTCAGTTTCAGCATTGGCATTTGCTTCATTTTCCTCTTCGGAAGGTTCTTCTGTAATGGTTATCTTTTTTATTTTTTCTTTAGAAATTTGATTCCCTTGTGCCTTAATGCCTTTAATAGCTATAAAGTCTTCTAAATTAATAGTTTCCGGACTTTTATCTTTTCCAAAATTGATTTCAGCAATTAATTTCCATCCGGTTCCAACCCATTCTATAAAAGATCTTGGATTTTCTGAGATAAAAAATACTTGCGGATTCAAGGTATCATCTAATAAGAAGCGTTTAATATAATAAATGGATTTATCTCCGTCGTAATATATACAACATACCGGTTTTTCCGGATTCCATTTTTCAAGTACTAAAAATTCATCATCAAAATGATTTAGGAGATCAAAAGTATGAAGTTTTGCAATTCCGGTAGAAGAGAGGGTAACTATTTTATCGGCTCCTTTAAAAGCACCTAAATATTTGCCGCGGCCTTCAACGTTTAAACGTTGTACCGATTCATCAAACCAAATTTTTCTAGGGGCTAAAGTAGAAATACCTGATTCTTTTAATTCAATTTTCTTTATATAATTTTTTGATACCAAATTTCCTTTAGAGCTTCTTCCTTTAATGGCTAATTCTGAAAAATCTATGTCAAACTTTAATTTTTTCAACCTTTGGCTGGGTTTAAGGAAAATGGTAACTGATTCCGCTTCACCATTGGGATTCGCAGTAAAATATTGGACTTCCGAACCTTTAGCGGTAGAGGCTAAATTGTATTCTTTATCTCTGGTTATGGAGGTAACCGGAAATCTTTTCATATACCAAGGACCTAGTTTACCTTCACGATAAATCATATTGTAAATAGTACGGGTATCATTTTTCTTCCAAATTCCTACATGGATGATGTTTTTTCCTACAAAAGTTTTAGCATCTGCTTTGGTAACCAGCATTACCCCGTCTTTTCTAAACACAATTATATCATCTATATCCGAACAGTCAAAAAGGTATTCATCCTTTTTAAGGGAATATCCAATAAATCCTTCTTCGCGATTGACATAGAATTTAATATTTGCAACTGCAACTTTTGCTGCGTCGATTGTATCAAAAGTTCGAATTTCGGTTTTCCTTTCTTTATTTTTCCCGTATTTTTTCTTTATATTGGTAAAGTATTCAATTGCATATTGGATTAAATGATCTAAATGGTGTTTTACTTCTTTTATTTTTCCATCTAATGCTGCAATATTTTCCTCTGCTTTATCCAGGTCAAATCGGGTAATTCTTTTAATGCGTATTTCAGTTAACTTATTAATATCCTCTTCGGAAACTTCTCTAATCAAATGGCCGGTAAAAGGTTTTAATCCGGCATCGATAGTTGAGATCACATCTTCCCACTTATCAAGTTCTTCAATTTGATGGTAGATCCTGTTTTCGATAAATATTTTTTCTAACGAAGCAAAATGCCATTGTTCCTGCAATTCGCCGAGTTCAATCTCTAATTCTTGTTTAAGAAGATTTACAGTATGATTGGTATTTCTTCTTAATATTTCAGAAACACTTAAAAATTCCGGTTTGTCTACATTGATGACACATGCATTCGGAGAAATTGAAATTTCGCAATCTGTGAATGCATATAAAGCATCAATCATTTTGTCCGGAGATACATCGTTAGGTAAGTGTATTAAAATTTCAACTTCAGATGCGGTATTATCTTCAACTTTTTTTATTTTAATTTTTCCCTTCTCATTGGCTTTAAGGATACTGTCTATAAGAGAACCTGTATTAGTTCCATACGGAATTTCATTTATTAGAAGAAGTCCTTTTTCAGGATTTGAAATTCTGGCTCGAGCCCTTATTTTTCCTCCGCGTTCTCCGTCATTATAATTCGCAACGTCAATTAAACCTCCTGTTTGGAAATCTGGATATAAGGTAAATGGTTTTCCTTTTAAAATCGCAATAGAAGCATCGATTAATTCTAAAAAATTATGTGGTAAAATCTTAGTTGATAATCCCACGGCAATACCTTCCACTCCTTGAGATAAAAGTAAGGGAAATTTTATAGGAAGGTTTTCAGGCTCTTTATTCCGTCCATCATAAGATGGTTTCCAAACCGTAGTTTTAGGATTAAAGACAACTTCCAAAGCAAAAGGAGTTAATCTGGATTCAATATAACGGGCAGCAGCTGCTCCGTCTCCTGTGTATATATTACCCCAGTTTCCTTGGGTATCAATTAATAGTTCTTTTTGTCCTATTTGAACGATAGCATCAGTAATAGCAGCGTCTCCATGTGGATGATATTTCATGGTATTACCCACCACATTGGCAACTTTATTATACCGGCCATCTTCCAATTCCCTCATTGAGTGAAGGATTCTTTTTTGAACCGGTTTTAAACCGTCGAAGATGGATGGAATAGCCCTTTCAAGAATGACATAAGAAGCATAATCTAAAAACCAATTCTGGTACATACCAGATATTTTTTGAATAGTTTCAGTGTTTTGATTATTTTTATTTACGTTTTCTTGATTGTCTTCGTTCATTATTAGTTTAAAAGTGTTTTTTTATGCTTGTGTAAAATTTTATTGATATATTTCCTTTTTATTTTCGCTAATTACTTTATTGAGAGAAATTCGTATATCTCTAATCTGTCGGGAATCTAGATAAGATATATCAAAATTCACTTTAGATTGTCCCGAACTTACTCGTTTGCTTGATATGTAAATTTCTAAAACTTTTTTGAATAAAGGTTTATTTTTAATTACAAATTTAATAAGTTTTCTTTTAGGAAAGTCAGATAATGATTCTTTAACCATAAAAGCAATCGGAAGAGATTTTTCATTTTGAAATATTAATGTTTCTCCGTCACTGTCATACCTAAAGAAAGGACAACCTAAATAGGCCAAATAAACAAGTACTAACAGACTCATTAATAAAACAAATTCATCTCCTCTGCCAAATGCAGGCACATTTAAGTAGATAAATACAAAGCTGGTAAAAAAAATGATCAATATTACAATGTTAATAATTGCAATTTTACTTTTAGTTTTTGGATTTTGAAATTTCATAAAATAGTAGCTTTTAAGTCATTATTCATATTTAATTTTGTTTATATCACTAAAAGGTATCTATTACTAAATTATTAATTATAAATTCTTGCCTGGTTTGTGTATTTTTTCCCATGTAAAAGTCCAATAGTTCTTCAATAGAAGTATTTTTACTTAACATTACGGGTTCTAATTTTATATCTTTACCGATAAAATTTTTAAATTCGTCAGGTGATATTTCTCCCAACCCTTTAAAACGAGTTATTTCGGGATTTTTTCCTAATTCTTGAATTGCTTTAATTCTCTCTTCATCAGTATAACAATACCGTGTTTCTTTTTTATTTCTAACCCTGAATAAAGGAGTTTGGAGAATATATAAATGTCCGTTCTTTATTAAATCAGGGAAAAATTGTAAGAAAAAAGTTATCATAAGCAAACGGATGTGCATTCCGTCAACGTCGGCATCAGTTGCGATAACTACATTATTATAACGTAAATCTTCTAAGCTTATTTCAATATTTAAAGCAGATTGAAGTAAATTAAATTCTTCGTTCTCATAAACTATTTTTTTGGTCAATCCATAGCTGTTCAATGGTTTTCCACGAAGGCTGAATACCGCTTGGGTTTCCACGTCTCTACTTTTAGTTATGGATCCGGAGGCTGAATCACCTTCCGTAATAAATATAGTAGATTCTAATTTTCTTTGAGACTTCTGATCATTGTAATGTTGACGACAATCTCTTAATTTTTTATTGTGTAAACTTACTTTTTTTGCTCTTTCTCTTGCCAGTTTTTGAATGCCGGAAAGTTCTTTCCTTTCTTTTTCAGATATTATAATTTTTCTTTGAAGAGCATCTGCCACTTCCGGATTTTTATGTAAAAAATTATCTAAATGTTTTTTAAGAAAGTCATTCATAAAAGTTCGAATCGTGGGTAAATCGGGGCCCATTTCACTACTTCCCAATTTAGTTTTAGTTTGCGATTCAAAAACCGGTTCAATAATTTTAATTGAAACCGCAGCTATTATTGATTTTCTAATATCAGATGCATCGTAGTTTTTATTATAAAATTCGCGTATAGTTTTCACGAAGGCTTCTTTAAAAGCATTGAGATGTGTTCCTCCTTGTGTGGTATGTTGACCGTTTACAAAGGAAAAATAAGCTTCTGATTGAGAACGTTCGCTGTGAGTGAAAGCTACTTCAATATCTTCATCTTTTAAATGGATGATAGGATAAATCGTTTCTCCTTCAATATTATCTTGAAGTAAGTCTTGCAAACCATTTTCAGAATAGTATTCTTCTCCATTAAAGAAAATTTTCAGTCCGGGATTAAGATAGACATAGTTTTTAAGCATTTTGTCTATATATTCTTTCCTGAACTTGAAGTTTCCGAATATGGAAGAATCAGGTTCAAAAGAAATTTCGGTACCTTTTCTTTCTTTGGATTCTGTTTCAGGGCTTTCGTATGTCAGTACACCTTTTGAAAATTCAGCATATCGTGAAACTCCGTCACGTATAGATTTAACCTTAAAATAGGAGGATAATGCATTTACGGCTTTTGTACCCACTCCATTCAATCCAACGGATTTTTTAAAGGCTCTGGAATCATATTTTCCTCCCGTATTCATTTTAGAAACAGCATCAACCATTTTTCCTAAAGGAATACCTCTTCCGTAATCTCGTATTTTTATTATGGTATTATCAAGGGAAAGATCAATTTTTTTTCCTGCTCCCATAACATATTCATCGATGGAATTATCGATTATTTCTTTTAAGAGAATATAGATACCATCATCCGGGGAAGATCCGTCACCTAATTTTCCAATATACATTCCCGGACGGATACGAATATGCTCCTGCCATTCGAGAGTTTTTATATTATCCTCGGTATATTGAGTACTTTGATTCATCTTCTTCCAACTAAATATGTGCAAAAATACGATTTTTCATTTATAAAAAAAATCATACACAAATTGTATATTGTATATGATTTTGTAATAGGGTAGACCACTGGTCTACCTCTTGTATTTTTAAAATAAATTATAGATTGTCTTTTTCCAATTTTTTAATTTCGTTTAAATTTTTCTTTAATTTTTTTAGTAATATTCCATAAATTAATAAATAGTAGGCGATAATTATTAAAAATAAAATTATGCAAATGATAATAAAAACAAATATATTTTCAGGATAAGAGAAATTAAGTCTTATTTGATCAATATTTAAAATATCTGTAGAATTGAATCCTCGTCCCAATCTTTTTCCATACATAAATTCATAAAAGCCGGTTAAAATAAGTATTAATACACCCAGCAAAATATTAATACAAATGAACCAATTAACGCTTTTTCTAAATCTTAATATATTATTGATTAAATCTTTGGTTGAATACAGGAGATTGATTTTTTTATAGCATCTGTAAAAATAAAATATAAATCCAATGGAAGTTATAAGATTAAAATAGATGAGCAATCTGCTAATATGGTAGTTACGAATGTAAACTTTTAGAGCTTCCCCTCCCAAATTGGGCATAATAAGGTTCATATCCGCTGCTGTAAACAGAAGAGAGGTCATTAAAATTATAAATTCAATAACACTTATGATTACAATGTATTTTACATTATTACGTGATTTTTTATTAAGCATCAATATTAATTCTGCCTGAGAATATTGATTGGTCTCACTTTGCTTTTGCCAAGATTTTTTTAGACTGTCTATATCCAATTCATTCTTCATTTTTGTTCATTATTTCTTTTAATTTGGTTTTCACGCGATTCATCTTTACCCGAGCATTAACTTCTGTAATACCCAAAGTCTCGGAAATTTCTCTATAAGATAAATCTTCTAAATATAGCAACACTAAAGCTCGTTCTATTTCAGAAAGTTTTTTAATAGCCTCATAAAGCCTGTTGATTTGTTCTTGCTTTTCACTAAAATCATCATTTTCAGATATTTTATATAAAGTGTTATCTATTTCTTGGGTATTGATGGTTTTAGTTGATTTTCTAAAAAGAGTGATAGCCGTGTTTAGTGCAACTCTGTACATCCAAGTAGTGAATTTAGAATTTCCTTGGAAACTTTTATAGGATTTCCAAAGTTGTAATAGAATTTCTTGAAATAAATCTTGAGAATCTTCTTCATTGTTTGTATAAATTCGGCAAACTTTATGAATGATTCCCTGATTTTTTTCAATTAATTTCGAAAATTCTAATTCGATTTTTTTCACAGGTTTAGTTATTAAATTATAAGTAATTACATTAAAAATTTTGTTACATAAATAGAATTTGGATTATTTTAATCGGGGATTAATTTTCCAGGATTCATAATATTTTTAGGGTCAAGGGCTTTTTTTATGTTTTTTTGGATTTGCAAATTAGTCTTTGAAAAAACTATAGGCAAGAATGTTTTTTGAAGCAATCCAATGCCATGTTCTCCTGAAATTGTTCCACCAAGGGAATGAATATACTCAAATAATTCAAAAAGCATAGCGTGGATAACCGGATTATTATACGAATTTTTATATTTCGGATGATTGAATCGAATGTGTAGATTTCCATCTCCTGCGTGACCGTAACAAACTACTTTACATTCATTTTTTTCAGCTAATTGATGAGCAAATTTTATCAAATTAGGTAATTCAGCTCTTGGTACAACCGTATCTTCTTCAATAGTATACCCGTTTGATTTTACAATTTCAGCAACTTTTCTTCTTAATTCCCATAAACGGTTTTTATCTGTTTCATTGTCAGCAAAGTAAATTTCTTCTGTCGGAAACGATTCAACAACCGATATGGTTTGTTCAAGTAATGGTAATAGCTCTTCTTGAGAATTTCCGTCAAAATTTATTAATAGATGAGCTTGTACATTTTCCTGTAAAATAATAGAGTTTTCATCTAAATGCAATAAGGTTTGTTCCAAAGCATTTCTTTCCATAAGTTCAAGTGAACAGGGTAGTAAACCGCTTTTAAAAATTTCCGTTACAGCCTTTGCCGAATCCTCTAAATTGTGGAAAGGAATAAGCAAAGTTATATCAGTTTTTGGTTTTGTAAGAACTTTTAAAACGGCTTTGGTAACTATACCTAATGTACCTTCACTACCAATAAACAATTGGGTTAAATTATACCCTGTTGAATTTTTAAGCGTATTAGCACCTGTCCATATAATTTCTCCATTGGGGAGAACTACTTCTAAATTCAATACGGAAGCAGAAGTGACTCCGTATTTCACCGCTCGTAATCCTCCTGCATTGGTAGCAATATTTCCTCCTATATAGGAACTGCCCCAACTCGAAGGATCGGGACCATAAAATAAACCGTGCGGTTCTAAGGCTTGTTGAAGTTGATAATTGATAACTCCTGCTTCAACAACAGCCTGATAGTTCTGAATATCAATTTTAATAATTTTATTAAGTCTTTCCATGGATAAAACAATTCCTCCATGTATAGGTAAAGCTCCTCCCATTAGTCCGGTACCCCCGGATCTAGTTGTAATAGGTATCGTCTTTTCATTGCAGAATTTAACTATTTGAGAAATTTCTTCCGAATTTTCAGGTTTAACAACCAACAAAGGTTTAAAACTTAAATTTTCGGTATGATCATAAGAATAAAATTCAAGACTTTGTTCATCGTAGAAACAATGTTCAGGTCCTAATAATTCAACAAAAAAATCAATATATTCAGGCATAAAGTTAAAATTCAATGCAAAAATACTAATTTGATAACAGAATTTACCAGATTATTCACTACAAATGGTCGAGTAGTTTTTATATTTGTATTTATGTTTTCAAAAAGATTTATACTTCTTATAGTTTTACTTTTTTTAAGTTGTATATTCTTATTTCTTATTAATTTATTGACCGGATTTGAAAATATTTCTTTATACGATCTTTTTTTTACTCAAGAAGAAACTAAAAAGTTAATTATATCGTATCGATTTTACAGGACGGTAGCTGTAGTATTAGCAGGGATATCATTACCCGTTAGTGGATTTTTACTTCAAGAACTTTTTAAAAATCCTTTAGCAGAACCTTCTGTCTTAGGAATTACATCTGCTTCAGCTTTAGCCGTAGCATTGCTTATTTTTTTAGGTGGAGGACTTTTCTTTCTTCAATATCAATGGCTAGAAGGTTGGTTACTTATCATAAGTGCTTTTACAGGTGCCTTGCTTACTTCACTCCTGTTATTGTTTATATCTAAAGAAATTAAGAATATTTCCACATTTATTATTATTGGTTTCCTTTTATCCTCTTTTTGTGGTTCATTAATTAGTACTTTACAATTTTATTCACAATCTGAAACTCTGAAACAATACGTATATTGGTCTTTTGGTTCATTTGAAGGATTATCCGGAAATCAAATTTCAGTTTATACAATTTGCACGATCCTGGGACTACTTCCGGCTTTTATGTCAGTAAAAAAATTAATAGGTTATCTCATGGGAGAAGAGTATGCAAAGGTTTTAGGAGTGAATATGGCGAAGCTTAAAATTAATATTCTGATAGCCGTCTGCTTACTCACGGGAAGTACAACCGCTATGCTTGGGCCGATTGTATTTGTAGGTATTATTATTCCGCATTTTTGCAGACAAATTTGGAATCCTTCCGCACTTTGGGCTCAAATTAACTTAAATATTTTAATAGGCAGCGGATTTATGTTATTGGTAAGCCTTATTATGAGCTATACGCAATTACCTGTAAATATACTTTCCTCTTTAATTGGTGTACCAACAATATTATTTATAATTTTAAAAGACAGATTTAAAAATTAATCCTTTGGAAACAAACAGTAATTCTATACTTGAATTTCATAATCTATCCATAGGTTATCAATCGCCAGTTCTCTCGGGGATAAATGCTACCATGAAAAAAGGAGAAATTATACTTTTGACTGGAAAAAACGGAAGTGGAAAGACAACATTATTAAAATCCATTTATGGTGAACTTCCTCTGCTTGAGGGCTCAATAAAAATTGAGGGTAAAAATATTTCTGAAATCTCACTCCTAGAAACAGGAAAATATCTTGCGGTAGTTCTTTCTAAAATCGCTGTCAGCCCCTCTCTACGGGTTTTTGATTTAGTGGCTTTAGGTAGATATCCTTATAAAAAATGGTATCAAAGTCTTACAAAAAAAGAAATTGAAGCGATTGACGATATACTGCACCTGTTGAATCTTAGCCGATATAGAGAATATAATATAACTAAACTTTCGGATGGTAATCTTCAAAAGGTAATGATTGCCAGAGCTTTAGTTCAAAATTGTCCAATATTAATTTTAGATGAACCTACCTCACATTTAGATATAGCTAATAAATTAGAAATCATGAAAATAATTAAAATGTACGCCCACGATCAGGGTAAATCTATTTTATTTACTTCTCATGATTTATCCTTAGGCCTTGCTGTAGCAGACCGATTATGGTTTATAAAAGATGATTTGTTACATACAGGTTTTACAGAAGATATTGCTAACAGATATAACTTATATGATTATTTTGTAAACGATACGATACGTTTTGATTATCAAGCCAATGAATATAATTTTTTCAAATCTGATACTTCTAAAACGGTACGAGTAGATTCCAATTCACAATCTGCATACTGGTTAAAAAAAGCTTTGGTAAAAAATAATTTTGTTATTTCTGAGCAAGCATCCATCCAGATTTTAGAAAAAGATTCCGTATTTTATCTTCTTGATAAGAATCAAAATGAATATAGTTTTACATCCATAGAAAATCTTATCAATTTCCTGAAATTAAAAAAAAGTTAAGCAATTAATTTAATTAACCACATAATAGGATAAAAATAAAGCAATAGCTGTAGCTGAAATTACACCGATTAAACCCGGTATCATAAAACTATGGTTAAGAATATATTTTCCGATATGGGTTGTTCCTGTTCTATCAAAATTTATGGTCGCTAAATCTGATGGATAAAAAGCAAAAAAGAAGTAAGCATAAGATGCAGGAATACATCCGATTAAAATAGATACAGGTATATGTAGCATAAATCCAATGGGCATCATAACTAATATTGTGGCTGCTTGACTTTTTAAAAACATAGACACACAGAACATGGCTATGGCAAATGTCCAGGGACGTTCTTTCACCATATCACTTATTAAAGATAATAAATAAGATTCATTATTTTTTATTACGGTTTCACTCATCCAAGCTATACCAAAAATCATAATTACAGCAATCATTCCCGCATTAAAAACCTTAGTATCCGATATAGATTTAGCTTTAACTCCGGTTATTAAGACTATAATAGCACCAACTCCTAACATGATAAATTGCAATACGCTGGTCATTGGAATAGTTTTACCGTTATTTTTTGGTAAAATTGAATCCGGGAATAAAGCAATTAAGATGATAAATAGGATACCAATAAAGAATAAGCTTAATGATATTTTAGCATCTTTTGAAGGTTTAGTACTTTCAGATCTTTCTAAATCACCTACTATATAAGCTTTCATATCAGGATCTTCCATTTTCTTTAAAAATGCAGGATCTTTATCGAGATCTTTTCCTCTATTTAAACTCCAAGTTGCAGCTAACATCACACCTAAAAAACAAGAAGGAGCGGTAACTAATAAAATGTCAATTAAGTTTATGGTAACTCCGGCTTTATAGGCTACACCGATCATAGCTGCTGTTGCTGCTGCTATAGGACTGGCTGTAATTCCCATTTGACTGGCTATGGAAGCTACCGCCATAGGTCGTTCGGGTCTAATTTTTTGTTTAAAAGATACATCGTAAATAACCGGTAATAATGGATATACAGCATGACCGGTTCCTACAAGCATGGTTAAAAAGAAAGTGGATAATGGAGCTAAATAGACAATATATTTTGGATTTTTACGTAAAATTCTTTCCGCAAAACTCACCAACATACCGAGTGCACCGGTGGCCTCTAAGGTTGAAGAAGCAGTAACTACGGCAAGTATTATAAGCATTACATCAATGGGAGGTAATCCGGGAGAATCCCTGAATAATAAAACTAATATGGCCACTCCAAATCCCCCTAATAAACCTAAGGAAACTCCTCCTTTTTTTATACCAAAATAAATAACGATTAATAATAACCCTAATTGTGTAATAAATTTTAAAGGGGCGTTATTTTGATTCGTTGCATTCGAATTAGAAATGGTTTCTTTTTTAGTTTCCTCTGATTTTATTTCATTAGAATTTGCAGAGACTTTTTGATATACCTGAATTGTTGAGGCAGTTGCAAGTAAACTTACATTCTGAGATTTAATAAATATTGGCGTGAATAAGATGAAAGTTAACAATATAATATAAATGTTTTTCATATAACTCCTTTTTCAAGGATAAAACTAGATAATTTATCATTTTTTATTTATATGATTTTTGACATGTATATGTATAATAGGATCTAACATGCTGATAATGTGATCGAAAAGTAAAAAGTTAACTACTAATTTATTTTAATTATAAATAAGTTAATGTTTAGTTAAAATAATAAACCTAATTATAATTGACTTACAGCATCCGATAATTGTTTTAAAGCAACTTCAAGTACAGATCGAGAACATCCGACGTTCATCCTCATAAATCCAATACCTTCCTTACCAAACATGGCCCCATCATTTAATGCTAAACGAGCTTTGTCTATAAAAAACGAATTCAATTCTTTTTGAGATAATTTTAATTCTCTGCAATCCAGCCATATCAAAAAAGATGCTTCCGGTATGATTACTTTGATTTTTGAACAGTTTGATTTTAGGAATTGGTCAACATATTTAGTATTTTCTTCGATATACTTTTTTAATTGATTCATCCATTCTTCCCCTTTTTCATACGCAATTTGTATGGCCAGATAGGCAAATATACTTCCTTGATTCAATTCATTGCTAACCAAATATTTATGATAGCGCTCTCTTAAATTTTTGTTTTTAATAATGGAATAGGAGGTAACCAAACCGGCTATATTGAACGTTTTAGAAGGGGCACTAAGGGTAATACTGTTTAGTTCTGCTTCTTCTGAAACTGTTGCAAAAGGAACATGCTTATTTCCAAATAGAACCAAGTCAGAGTGTATTTCATCCGAGATAACCAAAACCTTATTTTTATAGCAAATTTCAGCAAGTTTTTTCAACTCATCTCGATTCCAAACTCTGCCTCCGGGATTGTGGGGATTTGAGAGTAATAAAATTTTACATTTGGTATTCATTAATTTTTCCAAACCCTCAAAATCCATTCTGTATTGATCTCCTTCTAAAAGTAAGGGGTTGGTAACCACTTCTCTGTCATGTAATTGGGTTATAATGCGAAAAGGATGATAAACGGGCGGTTGAATTATAATTTGGTCTCCTTTTTCTGAAAAGACATCTATAGCAAAAGCAATTCCTTTGACTACTCCGGGTAAATAACTAATCTCTTCTTTGTTTACTTTCCATTGATGTTGTTTCCATTGCCAATTACAGATTGATTGATAGTATTCATTGGAAACATAAGGATATCCAAAAATTCCGTTTTTTGACCTTTCAACCATAGCATCAACAAGTTCCTTTGGAGATTGAAAATCCATATCTGCAACCCAAAGAGGGATAAGATCATCTCTTCCAAATCTTTCTTTAAGTACTCCAAATTTAAGTGAATCTGTATTTTTTCTATCTATGATTTGATCAAAATTATAATTGCCCATTTCCGAATAATATTTACACAAAAATATGAGTTTTATTTAAATGAAGAAGTTGATTTTTTGTATAAAATTTTATATTACTTATTTGTTATTCAGAACAATAAAATAGTTTTATATAATTTTTAGCTTACCTTTACAATTGCTAATTTGAAGAATTATGAAATTAAGGTATTTATTTATTTTTGTTATTATACTACTGAATGGTAGTCTTTTTATTACTAATCCGGACAAAGAAATGCACCAAGCATTTATAAAAGATAAATTAACGTCCATTATGGATCAGAAAATGGAGGATGAACTAAATGAAAACAAAGATCCTCATCTTAAATTTTTAGCTGAATTTAGTAAGAATATTATTCCCGTCATCAGTGATAAGATCGTTACTTACATGATGGATACTCATATACGAAGAGAAAATTATTATCTGTTTTCTACCATTCAAATCTTATATCATGATCAATGGAAAACTATCGGATTAGGTATATTCGATAAAATATTCTTATTTCCTAAAGTAGAGGAAGAAATTCAAAAAGTTGATTTTAAGAAAGAATTTAATAAACTATTGCAAAATAATCCTTAATATCAATATGATTTTAAATTGTTTTGAAGAGAAAAGCTTAAATATTGAATTTATTTTTTATTATTCAATATAGCAAAAAGAATTATCCCCAAAATTGCAAAAATACATATACCAATAACAACCAACATTTGAAATATTTCTTATTTAAAGTTTATTTAAAATTATATTATTTTATTTCAAAATTCCATTGTTTAATTTTTTCCATAAAATGATAAGCAGTTAAATCAAATTGAACGGGAACTATACTTATAAAATTATTCTCTAACGCCCATTCGTCCGTGTCATCTCCCTTATCTGAGTTACACCAGTTACCCGTCATCCAATAATAAGTTTTGCCTTTAGGATCAATTCGACGGTCAAACTCTTCATCCCAATGAGCATTTGCCTGTCTGCAAATTTTAATTCCTTGAATATCTTTTTCTTCGGCTTTAGGAATATTTACGTTGAGAACAACCCCTTCCGGTAATCCATACTTTAAAATATTTTCACATATAGATTTTATATGTTTTCTGGCTGCTTTGAAATTTGCAGTATACGAAAAATCGCAAAGAGAAAAACCAACGGAAGGAATTCCTTCAATACCTCCTTCAATGGCAGCAGACATCGTTCCGGAATAAATTACATTAATTGAGGAATTGGAACCGTGATTAATTCCTGAGACACAAATATCCGGTTTTCGGGGTAATAATTGATCAATGGCTAATTTCACACAATCCACAGGAGTACCGCTACAAGCCCATTCTCTGCGGGTATCATTTTCAATATACATTTTTTCTGCACGAATAGTGGAATGAATGGTTACTGCATGTCCCATTCCACTTTGAGGCTTATCCGGAGCAACAACATATACTTCACCGATTTCATTCATAATATCAATCAACTCACGTATTCCCGGAGCATTGATTCCGTCGTCATTGGTAACTAATATTAAAGGCTTTTCCATAGGATTTCAATGAAATTTAAAATTTATAACAAAACTAAGATTTTTCCTTGTAAAAATATAGTATCTTTGAATTTATTTTTTAAAATTACAAATAATATACGTAAACCAATGCTTAATTTAAAAAAGACCTGGATATTTTTATCGCTATGTTCCATGAGCCTGTTAGTGTTTTGTTTTAATGCTTCTTCTCATGCCGACAATGAAAGAGAGATAATTAAAAGAGTTAGAGAAACACTACTTTTTACAAGCTATGCGCCTAAAAATTTAGATGTGTCTTATTCAAGGGATGTTTTTAAAAAATATATGGAAGACTTAGATCCGTTTAAAAGATATTTCCTGGATTCCGATATGGATGAGTTTTCTGAATACAGAGATAAAATGAGTGATATGTTTATTAATAATGATGTTTCATTTTATCATTTAACTATCGATAGGTTGTATAAAAGAATTGATGAAACGGAACAATATGTTAATGATATTTTCAGTCAGCCGATTACCTTCTCTAATGATGATTATTTTTATTCTGATGATAAAAAAAGAAAATTCCCAAAAAATAAAGATCAGGCAAAACAGTATTGGAAATCTTACATTAAATATAGAATACTACAGGAAATATTTAATACTCAAAACGTAAAAGATAGCATAAATACTAGTGATTCCATAAAAACGGATTCGATCAGTAAAAAAGTTACTAAAAAAATTGAAAAGCCTAAAACAAAAGAAGAAATAGAAGCAGATGCCGTAAAAAAAGTTAAAGAAAACTTGTCAGAATACTTTAGACAAATAAAATTAAGAAAAAAATCTGATCTATTTTCCATATTTGTCAATGCATATACGGAAGTTTTTGACATTCACACTACCTACTTTTCACCTAAAGATAAAGAAAATTTTAACAGCTCTATAAGTGGTAAAATTATAGGAATTGGTGCAACATTACAAGATGTTAAAGGGTATCCTACGATCAGGGAACTAGTAATTGGTGGTCCGGCTTGGAAATCTAAAGAAATTGAGGCAGGAGATAAAATAATTAAAGTACAACAAGGTAAAAATGGTAATCCGGTAAGTGTAGTAGGAATGTTATTAGATGATGCCATCCGATTAATAAGAGGTGAAGAAAAAACTACGGTAGTATTAACTTTAGAGAAAAAGGACGGAAGTACTAAAACGGTAACTTTGGTAAGAGAAGAAATTGAAATTCAGGAAACCTTTGTTAGAAGTGCGATTATAACGGATGAAAAAGGTAATAAATTCGGTATATTGTATTTGCCAGAATTTTATGTGAATCTAGAGAGTAACAGTAAAGGCAGAGATTGTTCCGATGATATCAAAAGAGAAATTAATGAATTAAAAAAGCAAGGAATTACCGGTTTGATTATGGACGTAAGAAACAACGGGGGAGGATCATTGTCTGAAGTGGTTGATATAACCGGATTATTTGTAGGAAAGGGACCCGTAGTTCAAGTGAAAGATTCCAGCGGAAAAATAAAAGTATTAGACAGCAAAGAAAAAGATATTGTTTGGGATGGGCCTTTAATTCTTATGACCAATGAACTTTCAGCGTCTGCGTCAGAAATACTGGCCGGAGCTATGCAAGATTATCATAGGGCTGTGGTTGTCGGACCTTCTCAAACATATGGTAAAGGAACGGTACAAACCATCTTTCCTTTGGATCGATTTGGTATGAAAGACGATAAGTTCGGGGCCTTAAAGGTAACTATTCAAAAATTTTATAGGATAAACGGAAGTTCAACTCAGTTGAAAGGGGTAAATTCCGATATAGTTATTCCCGGTATTTTTTCCTATTCTGATATCTTTGAAAAGTCTCAAGAATATGCTTTACCGTGGGATCAGATATATCCAACAAATTATTCTACCTGGAATGGTACTCCTAAAATAGATTATGAATATCTTAAAGCAAGAAGTGCAGAAAGATTAAAAGGAAGTACCTATGTTTCGTCAATTGAGAAAGCAGGTAAATGGACACAAGAATTGGAAAAGATTACTAAAATTCCGCTAAAGTATGATAAGTTCATGCAGGAAATGAATAAAAGAAGGGATCAAAGTAAAGTATATGAAAAGGAAACTAATTTTGATGCAAAAATAAAAGTAGAGGCTCCGGCTTACGAGTTAGTCAAGTTTAAAGAAGATACTGTTCTTAAAGCAAAACGTGAAGATTGGTACAAAGGAATGAAAAAAGATTTTAACCTTAGAGAATCTGTCAATGTTTTAAATGATATTATTAATAAAAAATAATTGAACAATAGTAAAAACAATCCATAAATTTTATGGATTGTTTTTTTTTAACCCATTTGAAAATAGAATAAATTTTTTTAGATTTAATTATAATAAATTTTAGTCATGGATAGATCTAATTTTCGATATATCAATAGGGAAATAAGTTGGCTTAAATTCAACTCTCGAGTACTTCAAGAGGCAATGGATAAAAAAAATCCTTTATTGGAAAGACTTCGTTTTTTAGGAATATATTCTAACAATTTAGATGAATTTTATAAAGTAAGGTATGCTTATATAGCTCGAATGGTTCAATTCAACAGAAAATATAATAATATTGTTGAGAGTCAAGAAGATGTAAATTTATTGGAAGAGATTAATATGACGGTTGCTCATCAGCAAGAAAAATATGATAAATTGTATGAACAAATTATTAAGGAGCTGGCTAAAGAAAAAACCTTATTAGTTGATGATAAGACCTTACCCGAGAGCTTGAAACCTTTCGTTCAAGATTTTTTTGAAAATAAATTAAGTCATAATTTAACTATATTATATTGGAAAGAGGGAGATAAAACAATCAACCTTAGAGATAATGTTTTTTATTTAATAGTAACCATGACTAAAAAAAATGGAAATCAACAATATGCACTTATTGAAGTTCCTTCGGACAGATTTTCGCGTTTTTTAGTCTTACCTGATATTAATGATAAACATTATGTAATATTTCTTGAAGATATTATTAGATATCATTTAAAAGATATCTTTCAATTTTTTAAATTCGAGACCATCGAGGGTAAATCCATAAAATTAACGAAAGATGCGGATCTGTCCATTGATAACGATGTGCAAGTCAGTTATGTAGATAGCATAGCCGTTGCCTTAAAAGAAAGATTAAAAGGATTACCGGTCCGCTTAGTATACGATAAAACTATTGATCCTAAAACGCTCAGGTTCTTAAAGAAAATGTTTGATCTTGATGAATACGATAGTTTAGCGCCCGGAGGAAAATATCATAATAAAAAAGATTTTATGAAATTTCCTACCTTAGGACGGCAAGATCTGGAATATAAAAAAATAGAACCGGTTATTCCTAAAATTTTAAAAGGAGAAAAAAACTATTTTAAGGCTTTTGCCAAAGAAGACACTTTACTTTATGCCCCGTATTATGATTATTCTGTTTTTTTGAAATTTTTAAGAGGAGCGGCCATCGATCCAAAAGTAAAAAAAATAAAAATAACCATATACAGGGTTGCCAGTGACTCCCAAGTTCTAAGTGCCATACTCAATGCTGCAAGGAATGGAAAAGAAGTAACGGCAGTTTTAGAATTAAGGGCAAGATTTGATGAAGCTCATAATATTAAATGGTCTAAACAATTACAAGATGAAGGAGTCAAGGTAATTTTTGGAGTTCCCGGATTAAAAGTCCATTCAAAAATTGGTATTGTCGAAAGAGAACCACAACGAGGTGCAGCTACTAAATATGCATTTATTTCAACAGGAAATTTTCATGAAGGTACCGCACGATTGTACACGGATTTTACTCTTTTTACAGCTAATGAAGCTATAGTAAAACAAGTGGACCAAGTTTTTGATTTTTTTAATGCCAATTATTTAGTTAAACATTATAAAGATATAGCAGTAAGCCCTTGGGGAATACGTCGAAAAATTATACAAGGTATTGAACGGGAAATAAACAATAAAAAAAACGGATTACCCGCGCAAATTAATATTAAAGTTAATAGTATATGTGATAAAGAAATCATTGATTATTTATATGAAGCCAGTAAAATTGGAGTGGAAGTTCGAATGGTCGTACGGGGCATTTGTTCTATAATCCCTCAAGTTCCCGGTTTAAGTGATCATATTAAAATAATTAGTGTTGTAGATAAATTTTTAGAGCATCCGCGAGTGTATTGGTTTAAAAATGGAGGTGATGACCTCATTTATATTTCATCGGCGGATATTATGGCAAGAAATCTTGATCATAGAGTAGAAGTAGCATGTCCTATTATCAGCGCAAAAAATAAACAGGAGATTATGAAAATTTTCGAACTAGGTTTTAACGATAATGTCAAAGGACGTTTGATACAAGAAGGATTTGAGGAACCCTACCAGAAAAACAGAAAAAAGAAAAACCGTTCTCAAGAAACTATATACCAATATATTAAAGAGTTAAATAAATGATGAATATATTAACCTATGCTGCTATAGATATTGGTTCTAATGCAGTACGACTACTAATAAATACCATTTATGAAACTAAAGAAACTGTAACATTTAATAAGACCAGCTTAGTTCGTGTACCTATAAGATTGGGACAAGATGTTTTTACAGATAAGAAAATATCTAAAAAAACTATGGTGCGGTTAAATGATGCAATGACAGCTTATAGCTTATTGATGAAAGTTTATAATGTGGATGAGTATAGAGCATTTGCAACCTCTGCTATGCGAGAAGCTTCAAATTCCAAAGATGTTATCAATTATATAAAAGACAAAAGCGGAATTAAAATAGATATTATCTCCGGAGAAGAAGAAGCAAAGATCATTTTTAGTTCAGAACTTAAAAATTTTTTGTATTCCGATAATTATTATTTATTCGTAGATGTTGGAGGGGGCAGTACGGAAATATCCCTTTTAAATAAAGGTAAAGTTCATCATAGTCAATCTTTTCCTATAGGAACCGTTAGATTATTAGATAAAAAGGTAGATGAAAATTATCTAACAAATGTCATTAAACCCTGGGTGACTAAAATAACAAAAGGTAAATCCGTGGATTTAATAGGATCAGGAGGAAATATAAATTTTGTATTTAAAAATTCAGGAAAAAAAGAAGGTAAATTTCTTTCGGCTTCTTATATACATCATCAGTACGAACTATATAAAGGCATTTCTTATGAGGAAAGAATTGAAAAATTTAATATGAAACCGGATAGGGCAGATGTAATTGTTCCGGCATTATTAATATATAATTCGGTCATGAAATTTGCACATTCCACACGAATTCATGTTCCAAAAATTGGTGCTGCTGATGGCATGATTAATTTAATGTATAAGAAAATAAATAATAAATTAAGGTAGATTAATAGTTGTTCTTATTTTTATTGATATAAATTATTTATTAATTATATTTATAATTATAAATTTTACCATTAAAAAGTATATAATTTTTGGATAATTTATTATATAAACATTTTACAATCTGTTTTTTTGTTAATTAATGATAAAATTTAGCTCTTAAATATTAACAATTCCTCAAAGTTATTTATTGATTAATTATATAGTTTTTAGCTAATTTAAAGATAAAAGTAAACCTAAATTTTAAATTAAATTTATATTTTGAAATTAAAAATAAAATAGTTTATTTTTGTGAATTAAAATAAAAATTAAGAGAAAAATTTTATACAACCTAAAAGACGATCTTTTTATATTTCTAAATTAGGATTTATTATTAATATATAAAGGTTGTTTTTAGTTAAATTATAAGATTATATAGTATAGTATTATTATAATTTAAAAGATTTTAAATAAATTTTTAAGTATAAAACTAATGAATAAACTAATGAAAAAAACTAGTTCTTATATTGTTTCAATAATAGTAGTATTATTCCTTATTTGCCTTTCATCTTGCGCTTCAAAAAAAAAACTATATTATTTTCAAGGTAATGAAACTATATTAAAAGAAGTGTATAAATATGTGCCAACACTAAAACCGGATGATTTATTAATTATAACTATTTCTGCTTTAGATTTGGAATCAACACTTCCATTTAATCAACAGAGTCCTTATAATGCTAATGCAGCAGGCTCTGAAAGCATCACGTCTACCAACCCAAGATTGAAAACCTATTTGATAGATGAAAATGGAGAAATAGATTTTCCTGTTTTAGGGAAATTAAAATTAGGTGGATTAACTCGATCTCAGGCGATGGATTTTATGAGAGAAAAACTTAGAGTTTATATCAAAGACCCTTCTGTCAATATTCATATATCTAATTTTAGAATTACAGTATTAGGAGAAGTATCTAAACCGGGAACTTATACACTATCCAATGAAAAAATTACGATTTTAGAAGCCTTAGGTTTAGCAGGTGATTTAACAATTTATGGAAAAAGGAAAGATATAATAGTGATTCGTGATAAGGATGGAAATAAAACTTTTACACATGTTGATTTAACATCAAATGAAATTTTTAGATCACCGGTATATTATTTATCTCAAAATGATGTGATTTATGTTCATCCGAATGGAGCAAAAACCAACTCATCGGCCTATAGTGCTACAAATTCTGTCTTTATATCTTTGGCAGGTATTATATTATCTGTGATTTCAATTATTACCCGTTAAATAATTATATATAATGAAAAATTATAATAAAAATTTTTATTCCAAAGAAGAAGATGATCTAGATATAAAAGATTTGGCTTATCGTTATTTATTATATTGGAAATGGATTATCTTTTCTATAATAATCACAATTTCTTTAGGGTTTTTATATTTGTATGTTACTCCTAAAAAATATTTATCAGAATCAAAAATTCTTATCAATACGGGTAATCATGATAATTTGGCTTTATCCGGAATGATGGAAATAACTGAATTTACGGATTTAACTAGGAATAATATAGATGATTGGATAGAAATGTTAAAATCACGTCGATTATTATCTAAAGTAATTGATAAATTAGATTTAAACGTTCAATATAGTGAGAAAAACGGGTTTATAACCAAACAAATTTATAAAAAAGATGCCGGTGTTTCGATAAAATTTATTGATGAAAAATCTAAATATTTAATTGATAAACCCATTAATTTAGAAGTCATTATTGATGATAATGAAAAATTTACATGTAAAGATTTAAAAAAAGACAGTGTATTTAATGGGAAATTTAATGAACCAGTGAAATTTCCTTTTGGAGATATACTTTTCGTTCGTAATCCAAAATCAGAATCTGGAGATCAATTATTTATATCCCTTAATCCCATAATCGATGTAACATTAGAATATATTAATTCTCTTGAAATTGAAAATGTTTCTAAAAATGGAAATATTATTAACTTAGGTTTACAAAGCATTTTACCAGAAAATGCAAATAAAGTTATAGATCTTTTAGTTTTACAACTTCAAGAGGATATTATTGATGATAAATACAAAATAGGCCAAAATACAATATCATTTATAAATGATAGATTATCATTGATATCTAAAGATTTAAGCAATGCAGATGATCATATGGAGAAGTTTAAATCGAGTAAAAAAATCATTGATGTTGAAACGGAAGGAAGAAAGCAAGTACAAGAATCTTCAAGAATAGAAGAACAGCTTAAACAATATTCTATACAGTTGAGCTTAATCGATTATATGGAAAACTTTATTGGTTCTAATAATAATTCTTTATTACCTTCAAATATTGGACTTAATGATGCGTCTATAGTATCTACTACACAAGAATTTAATAAATTAATACTTGAAAGAGATAATTTACTAAAAAGTTCAACCCCGGAAAATCCTATTGTTAAAAATTTAGATATTCAAATTCGTGATTATAATAATAATTTAAGAAAAAGTTTAAAAAATTATAAAAATTCAACTAGCATTGCTATTGGTAATTTGCAAAAGCAAATGGGGCAAGTTTCAAATAAAATATCAGATCTTCCGGCAAAAGAAAGAGGATTTAAAGATATTTTTAGAAAACAGCAGACTATAGAATCTTTATTTTTATTATTACTTCAAAAAAGAGAAGAAACAGAAATTGCTACCTCTTCAACCCCTAACGTAGTTAAAGTGGTGGATACAGCATATTATTCCAATCAACCGGTTTATCCTAAGCCCTATATTATTTTATTTATATCAGCCATAATGGGATTAATAATTCCAATGGGGATTTTATATGTAAATTTCTTTTTTGATGATAAAGTAAAATCTAAAAAAGAGATAGAAAATGTTATATCAAATTTTCCATTTTTAGGTTACATTCCAAAAGCAGAAAATGATATGGTTGATATCCAAAGTGCTAATTCCTCTTCAGCTGAGGCATTTAGAATTTTACGAACCAATGTAAATTTTTTATTGTCTGAATCGGTATATAAAAATAAATGTATTTATGTTACCTCAACAATAAGTGGAGAAGGAAAAACTTATACATCCCTAAATTTAGCTTATACTTTAGCATTGGCTAATAAAAGAGTATTGTTGGTTGAGGCAGATATTCGCAAACCTAAAGTTAGAGAAAATTTAGGTATAAATAATAATTTAGAGGGTATTACAGAATATTTATCCGGGAATGTTTCAGATTTATCTAAAATAATATTTTCAAATTCTTATTCTAATAATAAAAAATCCGAACATTCTTTAAATATAGATATACTTCCTTCGGGTAGAATAGCTCCCAATCCTTCAGAATTATTAATGAATGGAAAATTTAAGGAAATAATTAAATATGGTAAGGATTTTTATGATTATGTTATCATAGATACAGCTCCAGTAGGCGTAGTTACAGATACACTTTTGATAAATGAGTATGCTGATTTGGTTATATATCTAATAAGAGTCAACTATTTACAGAAGAATATGTTAGATATTTTGGTTCAGTTGCAAGAAGAAGGAAAATTTGATAAACATAAAACAGCCATATTGATTAACAATGTGGATTTAAAAGGTGGTTACGGATATGAACGTTATAATCCATATGGATATAATCAAGAAAAAAAAGCATGGTATAAATATTTCACAATAAATCGAAGTAAAATTTTTCACCGTTGAAAATAAAATACTAATTAAAGGTAACTAACTACAAATTGAAAATTTATTGCTAATCATGGAAGAAAAAAAACGCTTATTGGTAAATTTAGCAGCACAATTAAGTTCATTTATAGTTGGTTTTGTAATTAGTTTTTTTTTAACACCTTTTGTAATTAAAAAATTGGGTGCAGATGTATACGGTTATATAGGATTAGCAAATAATTTTGTATCGTATACATCGCTAATTTCGGTAGCTTTAAATTCAATGGCAACTCGTTTTATTACCGTAAGTTATCATAAAGGAAATTTAATTTTAGCAAAAAAATATTATTCTTCAGTTTATTATTCAAATATTTTTTTAGCTATAATAATACTATGTGTAGCGTTTTTAGTTGTTTTTTACTTAGATAACTTAATTAAAATAGATATACAGCAGCAATGGGAAGTGAAATTATTATTTGGACTTACCTTTTTAAATTCTGCCATTTCATTAATGTTTAATATTTATTTTGTTCCTCTTTTTATAAAAAATAGAACAGATATATCATCTGTACTTAATATTATTTCAAATATATTAAGGATTATATTTGTAGTAGTTCCTTTTTCATTATTTAAGCCACATTTATGGTATTATTCAATATCTGCCTTAATTAGTACTTTATTTATAGGTTTGTGTAATAAAAAAATAGCTGTAAAAATATTTCCGGATTTTAAAAATAACAAAAATTTATATGAATTTAAGTTAGTAAAAAAGATACTATTATCCGGTTGGTGGAATTTATTGAATAAATTGAGTGATATACTTTCAACAGGAATGGATTTATTATTAGCCAATGTTTTTATTAGCACTTTAGCTATGGGAACATTATCTATAAGTAAAACTATTCCTACAATTATTTTATCATTGTGTGCTTCAGTAGCTATTATTTTTGCTCCAAAATTAACCGAATATTATGCTAAAGATAAAATTCTTGATTTACAAAACGAGATTCACAAAAATATTAGAATAATGGGTATTATTTCAATTTTACCTATATTAGTATTTATTATTCTTGGTGAAGATTTTTTTCAATTATGGTTACCCAATCAAGATCATCAAAAATTATATCAGCTTTCTTGTATTTCCCTTTTTTCATTAATGATTGCAATGCCACAAGAAAGCCTTTGGAATATATTTACTATAACGGATAAGATAAAAATTTCATCTTTAAGTCTTTTGTTTTTTAGTATTCTCATTTTTATTACAATTTTTATAAGTGTTAATTTTTTAAAAGATGATTATGATAAACTATTAGCAATTGTAATTTCAAGACTGGTATGGGGAGGTCTACGTTCATTGACTTTTTTACCAATTTATGGAGCAAAATGTTTAAAATTAAAATGGAATACATTTTATCCGATAATATGTAAAAATTTAGCAATTTCTCTATGCTTATTAATACTATTTTTAATCATTAAATATTATTTTATTAAGATTGATGGATGGGGTACTTTAACTTTTTATTCAATCATTATATCCATTATAGTTTTATTAATTATGAGTTTAGTTATGTTAACTAATAATCAAAAAAAGCAATTTAAAAGTATTATAAGGAATTTGATCATTAAATTTAAATAAAATTATTAATTTTTTAATTTTCAAGTATTAAAAGGCGGTATCAGGATTTTAATAAAATAAAATATAAATAATATAAAACATTTAAATATAAAATAAATTAATTTATAAGATTTAAAATGAATATAATTATTAATGAATTAATGGTAAAATATTATAATTTATATATTTTAAATATATTTAAATTTATATCATTATGATAATTTAATTAGTTGTTTATAATTATTTTGATTTTAATAATAGCTTTATAATTAAAATTAAATAATAATTTGAAATAACTTTAGTTAAATATAGTAATTAAAATTATTTCTACTATGATACCAAAAATTATACATTACTGTTGGTTAGGTAAAAAACCATTGCCGGAGAATTTAGAAATATATATTAATTCCTGGAAAAAATATTTGCCGGAATATGAAATTATCTTATGGGATTTAGAAAAATTTGATATTGAAAAATCATTATGGGTAAAACAAGCATGTGATTCAAAAATGTATGCTTTTGCGACAGATTACATGCGATTATATGCATTATATAATTATGGAGGAATATATCTAGATACAGATGTTGAGGTTTTAAAAACATTTAATGATTTACTTCATTTGCCTTATTTTATTGGAAAAGAAAACACAAAATATGGAATTGAATCAGCAATATTAGGTGTAGAAAAAGGATGTGTGTGGATAAAAAAATGTTTGGATTATTATGATCATAGAAATTTTATTAAAGAGTCAGGAGTTTATGATATTGAACCATTACCTTCCATAATGAATAAGGTAATACGAGCTAATTTTAATTTAATTTCAATTCCAAGTATTGACAAAATAGATAATAATCAGGAAAACGTTTATATTTTACCGTTAGAATATTTTAGTCCCAAGAAATGGGATGATCCATCTGTTTTGAATTTAACGTGTAATACTTATACAATTCATCATTTTTACGGATCTTGGAAAAAAGATAAATCTAAACTTAACATTTCAAATAAAAATTTATTACGGAACAAGATAAAAAAGTTAATCAAAAAAATTTTTTATGTCAAGAATTAATCAGAATCTTATATCTGTAATAATTCCTGTTTATAATGTTGAGAATTATCTTGATAGGTGTATTACCAGTGTGATAAATCAAACATATAAAAATTTAGAAATACTATTGGTAAATGATGGATCAACAGATGCGAGTGGTGAAATCTGTGATAATTATGCTCAGCAGGATGAAAGAATCAAAGTAATTCATAAAAAAAATGGTGGGTTATCCAGCGCAAGAAATGCAGGTTTAGATATTTCGAAAGGTGATTTTATAGGTTTTTTGGATAGTGATGATTTTATAGCATTAGAATATTATGAAATATTGTTCAAAATATTAGCAGAATCAAATAGTGATTTATCATTTTGTAGCTTTCAACGCTTTTATAATTATGATGAATTAAAAAAAATTGATTTAAATAATTATACTATAGATATTTTTTTAAATACTAAAATTTTTGATGATTTTTATAATAAATCAAATTTCGTTGAAAATGTAATAGTATGGAATAAACTTTACAAAAAAGAAATATGGAATTCTTTAAGATTTCCGATAGGAAAATTTCATGAAGATGAATTTATATGTCATGAAATATTTTTTTTATCACAAAAAATAGCTAAAGTTGATTTAAAAATGTACTATTACCTTCAAAGGGAAGGGAGTATAATGAGCAATAATAATTATTTAGAAAAATTTATTGATATTCTAGACTCAAATAATTTAAGATTACAATTTAGCAAAAAAAATAATCTGCAAAAGCTATATAATGATACGTTAAAACTTCGATATAGAAGATTAAACAATATTTATCAACTAATACCCTATGAAAAACTTACTCCATCCATACAATCGGAGATAAAAAAATCATGGATTCATTTTAGTTTAAAAGATAAATTAAAGGTTGCTATTTTCTACTGTACTAATTTATTAAAATTAAAAAAATGAATTCATTAGTATCAATAATTATTCCGGTTTATAATGTAGAAGAGTATTTGGATGAATGTTTGAATTCAGTAATTAAACAAACGTATTCTAACGTTGAAATTATAATTATTAATGATGGATCTACCGATCGCAGTGTAGACGTAATAGACAAATATAAAAAGAAAGATAATAGGATAAAGGTTTTTTCAATTAGTAACAGTGGACAAGGTAAAGCAAGAAATATCGGTATCAATAATTCTTTAGGAGAATATATCTATTTTTTAGATTCAGATGACTTTATTGAAGCTCAAACTATAGAAATTTTAGTAAATTCAATTTCAAAGAATCACATTTGTATATTTAATGCTGTTTCTTTTATACACGAATCAGGTAAAATTGTATCCTCTAAATATTTCGAAATAAATGAAGAAGATCTAAAGAAGGAAATAAAGATAGGGAATCAAATTAAATATTTAGCTCCTTGGATTTCTCCCTGGTCAAAATTATATTCTAAAAAATTTATTCAAAACAATAATATTTATTTTCCTGAAGGTATCTATGGTGAGGATGTTGAATTCTGGTTAAGATGTATCATATCTACTAACAAAATAACTTATGTAGACTACTATGGATATCACAGAAGATATAGAAGTAATTCAACTATGACCGGAGGCAGCATCAAAAATTTAAAAGATAGAATATATTCAATGGATCGATTGATAAATTTAGATCCTTTCTCAAAACAGCTTAGGTTATTTGTTTTACAATATCTATTAGATATTTGGCGTCAATCATACCAAAAGAATGATCAAGAATTAATTGAATATGCTAAGTTGAAATTTTCGGAATATAATGCCAAAAGCTTATGTGAAAATGTAAATATTTTATATAAGGTAAGATATATTTTATTTTATAAACCAATAGTAAATAATCGTATGTTACTGGTAAACATAGATAAATTGTTATTTAAATTAATAAAATTCTGCAACTTATTTAGTTTTAACGATAAATGATTAACTATACTATAATAATTCCACATAAAAACTCCATTAAATATCTACAAAGATGTTTAGATTCTATTCCGGATAAAAATGATATACAAATTATTATTGTTGACGATAATAGCGATGCTGTTGAAATAAGTAATTTTCCGGGATTAAATAAAAAAAATACAGAAGTATATTTTACTAAAGAAGGAAAAGGAGCCGGATATGCAAGAAATATCGGATTATCTCATGCAAAAGGTAAATGGCTGTTATTTGCTGATGCAGATGATTATTTTAATGATGGATTTTACGATGTCATTGAAAAATATGTAAACTCAGATTACGAAATAATTTACTTTTCAGCAACAAGTATAGATAATAATTCAGGTGCAAAGGCAAATAGAAACAAAAACATAGTTAAAGTAATAAATAATTTTAATAAAGAAAAGTATAAAACTTTTGAAGATTTAATTTTTAAGAATTGGACACCTTGGAGTAAGATGTTTAAACATAAATATATAAAACAAAAGAATTTATTATTTGAAGAAGTAAAAGTCGGTAATGATGCTTTATTTGTTTTAGAATCGGGAATAAATGCCAAAAAAATTGCTGTAGATAAATATCCTATTTATTGTGTTACCTATAGCCCAAATAGTCTGACCTATACAATTACCAGTGAAACAAGATTTGATGAAAGATTCAATGCAAAAATTAGAATTAATAATTATTTACATAATATACAACAAAACAAATATAAAATACCATTAGGAGAAGACATAGTTATTTCAATGAATTACGGATTTAATAAATTTTTCAATGCAATAACTCAAGCAAAAAAAAATAATAATAAAATTATTTTTAGTATTGGCAAATCATTATTAAAAAGATTTTTAAAAAAATTTAATTTTAAAAACTAACTATGAAACAAGCAATATTAATATTAGGTTATCAAGATATTAATAATATAATTAGAATAATACATTATTTTGATGATTGCTTTGAATTTTATATACATATAGATAAAAAAAGTAAAGCCGATTTATCACGACTTTATACCATCAAAAATAAATCAATAAATATTTACAGAAAATATGTAGTGAATTGGGGAGGAATTTTCTTTATGAAAGTTGCCTTATTTTTAGTTAAAAAAGCATTAGAGAATGATAGTAATAAATATTTTCATTTGATCAGTGAACAAGATTTTCCAATTAAACCATTGCATTATTTTTATGATTTAGCTAAAGAAAATAAAAACTATTTAGTGTTCGAAAAATTGCCTAAAAAAGTTTGGGATGGAAATGGGGGACTTGATCGTATACATTATTATCATTTTAATGATTTCTTCAATGCACGGAAATTTGGACACGGAAAAATATTAAACCTATTAGTTCGTCTTCAAAAAAAATTGAAAATAAAGAGATCTTATGAAGAACACTTACCTCAATTATATGGAGGTAGTATGTGGTGGAGTTTAACGAGAGAAGTTTTACAATATGTTATTAAAGAGAGTGAAAATAATTCTTTTCTAAAAAATAGATTAAACTATACCCTTCTTCCGGATGAAATATATTTTCAAACAATTTTAGTCAATTCACCCTATTTAAAAAATATTATTAATGATAATTTAAGATATATAGATTGGACCTATAGGGGAGGTAGCAGACCTGCTTTTTTAGATATGAGCGATTATAATAATTTGATTACTTCGAATAAAATATTTGCTAGAAAGTTTAATGAGAATTCGCAAGTTTTAATTGATAAACTAAATGAAATAATAAAATATGAAAAAAATTTTATTAATTAATACTTTATATTACCCATATATTGGTGGTGGTGCAGAAATAATTTTTCAACAACAGGTTGAAGGTTTAAAAAAAAGAGGATATAATGTAGCTGTATTGACAACCGGAAAAAATGAAAATTTAATTAAAGAATATATAAATGGAATTAAAATATATAGAGCCGGTATAAAAAATTTTTATTGGCATTATGGAAAAAACAAATCCAATAATAAATTGATTAAACTTCTTTGGCATTTGAGAGATTCGTATAATATAGAAATGAAAAAATATATTAATGTCATTATAGATATGGAAAATCCGGATCTTATTATATGCCATAATCTAGCCGGGTTTTCAATATCGATTTGGGACGAAATAAAAAAAAGAAATGTAAAAGTAATTCAAGTATTACATGATTTGTATTTATTATGTGCAAATAGTACTATGTTTAGAAAAGAGCATACTTGTAAAAAGCAATGCACTATTTGTAGGACATTAAGAAGAATTCATAAGTATAAATCAGAAAAGGTTGATGTTTTAGTTGGGGTTAGTAAATTCGTAATACAAAAAATGTCTAATTATAATTATTTTACTACGGTTAGAAAACACATAATTTATAATGCCCAAAATATTAACTATGTAGATAAAGTAAAAATATGGGAGGGAAAGGATATTTTTAAAATAGGATATATAGGATCTTTAACTCAATCAAAAGGTATAGAATGGTTAATTACTCAATTTAACAAATTAAATATTAATGCAAAATTATTAATTGCAGGAAAAGGAGAATTGAATTACGAAAAATATCTTAAGCAACTTTCCAATGATAAAATTGAATTCTTAGGATATACTGACTCATCGGAATTTTACAAAAATGTACATATAATTTGTCTACCTTCAATATGTGAAGACAACCTACCGGGAGTAGCTTATGAAGCCTCTGCAAATAACATACCCGTAATAGCTTCATTGCGTGGAGGTATACCGGAAATAATAATAGATATGGTAAATGGTTTATTAATAGATCCAGAACAGGAAGACTCTTTGGGGAAAGCAATTTTAAAATTATATAATGATAAAAAATTATTTAAAAAATTATCACAACAAGGTAGAAATAGTGTTGAAACTTTTTTAAATGTAGATAAAATGTTAGATAAATATGAATCTATTATTGAAAATTTATGAAGTTGTATAAATATATAGTATCGATACTTATAGTTGCAGCAATGCAATTAACAGATTATAAAATTTTAGATATAAAATTTGGTGATGTATTGTCTTTATATTGTGTTTTTGTGTTTATTATTTTAATTACCCACACTAAATTACCAAAATTTTATTTTCAATTAATATTAGTTTTTTTTCTTTTATTTCTTTTTTCTTTAATATCTGCGTTATACATTAAATTTTATTTGCCTCCAAATATAAATTTTTTAAAAAAGCCGGTAATTTTGAGTATATCCAGATATCTGCAATATACGGGTTGTGTATGCTTTTCATTTTATGTTTTTAAATTTTTTAGTTCGAGCATAAAAAATTCAGATATAAAAATATTTACATATATTGATAAATTAATGATAGTAATATCATTCTTTTTTGCATTAATATTTTTATTAAGTTGGGTAGGAATAGAATCACCATTTATATATTCCGGACATAGATTGAGAGGAGGTTATGTTGAAGGGGGGCCTTTTGGATTATTTATTGGTTATTATCTAATTTTACGATACTTAGTTTTTGAAAAGTTCGATAGATATACAATTTTATTTCTTATTTTAATTATTTTCTCAGAGTCAAAAGCTGCCATAATATTTATGTTATTTTTTTATGTTATTTATTTACTAATTGAAGGTAAATTAAAAATATATAACATATTTATTTTATTAATGATGGGAAGCCTATTTTACTTATTTATAAACTATTATTATAATTTTAATCAAAGAATTTTATCATATTGGACAGAATACAATAATATAAAATATTATATTTCTTTACGTGGAGATGATGATCCCTCGTTAGTAATGGGAAGGATTGCAGCTATGCACATTGCACCCAATATTATTAAAGATAATCCAATATTAGGAGTAGGTATGGGAAATTATTCTTTAGTAAGAAATAATCTTGACTATTTACAAGGCCTGCCGCGGGTTGTAGGATGGGATTTATCGGGGCTTGGTGGGGTCTTTAATACGGTTATTGAGTCTGGTTTTGTAGGATTATTAATTTTATTAATACCCTTTTTCTATTTATGGAGGAAATACAATAGTAAAATTATTAAACACGGGATTGTACTTTTTTTTCTTGCTCAAATTTTTGGAGTTCAGTTGTACTTTCAATATATATGGTTTGGTTTAGGTTTGTGTTTTTATTTAGGTATTAAAAATCAATCAGAATTAAAGAATGAAAAAAATAGTCATTGATTGCAGAATGATTTCAATGTCAGGAATAGGTAGATATATTTCTACGTTAATACCCTATATAATTGATGAACTAAGAGATAATGTTGTGCTATTAGGTAGAAAAAAAGAGCTTAAACAATATGATGCTGAAATCATCCCATTTGATGCTCCAATTTATTCCATACAAGAACAATTGAGTTATAGAAGAATTATTCCTCGATCAAAGATATTTTGGTCTCCACATTTTAATATCCCCATATTGCCCATAAATTCCGAAAAAAGAATTACAACCGTTCATGATGCCTATCATTTAGCTTATTATGATAAGCTGACACTAGTACAAAAAATATATGCTAAAGTAGTAATTAATAAAGCATTAAAAATATCAGATAAAATTATCACAGTATCTAATTTTTCTAAGAAAGAGCTCTTACAGTATACTCATTCAATATATAAAGATAAAATTGAAGTAATATATAATGGTATTTCAGATAAGAAATCAGATGAATATAATAATGTGAGTATAAATCCTATTCCTTATATTTTATATGTAGGAAATATAAAACCTCATAAAAATTTGGAAAATGCTCTTGAGGCATATGCTCTTTTTTTAAAAAAACATTCTGAAATTACGAATAAGCCATTATTTAAAATAGTCGGAAAACGAGACGGATTTATAAACGGAAGTCAAGATCGATTAAAAAAAATACTAGATAATAATCCTGTTTTAAATAAATTTGTTGTTTTTACAGGCTTTGTTTCGGATATAGAATTAAATAAATTATATTCTGAAGCTTTAGCTTTCATTTTTCCATCTAAATATGAAGGATTTGGTTTACCTCTCTTAGAAGCAATGAGAGCGAATTGTCCGGTGTTAGCATCCAATATTCCACCTGTCAAAGAAATTTGCGGAGATAGTGTTTTATATTTTGATCCGGAATCTATAAACGATATTTCAGAAAAAATCAGTTTAATATATTCTTCTAAAGATTTAAGAAAAGAACTTATTACCAAAGGAAATCAAAGAGTTAAAAATTATTCATGGGAAATATCGGCTAAAAAACATTTAAATATTTTTATGCAATTATTATAATTTTTTTATAAATTGCGAACACTAACAACTAGATACTCATTGTTTTTATATGAACAAAGCATTGATCCACGATTGGTATTGTACTATAGGTGGAGGCGAAATAGTAGTAAAGGCTCTCAATGAAATATGGAGCGATTTTGATCTTTTTTCTTTAATAGATACTTTCGATGAAACCAAAAGGAAAGAAATATTAAATGGCAAAAAGGTTACCACTAGTTTTATACAAAAGTTACCTACAGCCAAAAGAAATCATAGAAAATTCTTGCAACTTTATCCAAAAGCCATTGAACAGCTAGATGTAAGTAAATATGATCTGATTATTAGTTCTTCATCTTCCTCAGCAAAAGGTGTGCTTACATCCAGCAACCAATTGCATATATGTTATTGCCATTCGCCGGCAAGATATGCTTGGGATTTATATCAACAATATTTATTTGAATCAGGACTTGCTCATGGTTTGAAAGGATTATATGCAAAATATATACTACATAAATTCAGAATATGGGATGTAATTTCATCAAACAGAGTAGACCATTTTATAGCCAATTCAAATTATATAGCGAAAAGGATTAAAAAAATCTATAACAGAGATTCTGAGGTTATCTATCCGCCAATTGATACGGAATACTTTAGCTATTACGATAAAAAAGAAGATTTTTATTTAGCTGCTTCAAGAATGGTTCCTTACAAAAAGATGGATTTAATTGTGGAAACATTCAACAATATGCCGGATAAAAAATTAGTTGTTATAGGAGACGGTCCGGATTTTAAGAAAATAGAAAAACTTGCTAAATCTAATATTGAACTAAAAGGATTTGTTTCGAACGAAAAATTAAGATTTTATCTACAAAGAGCTAAAGGATTTGTATTTGCGGCCGATGAAGACTTTGGTATGCTGCCTGTTGAGGCACAATCGTGTGGAACTCCTGTCATAGCCCTGGCAAGAGGTGGAACGCTTGAAACAGTCATACCCGGAGTAACGGGAGTATTTTTTAATAATCATAGTACAGAAAGTTTAAAGGCTGCTTTAGATAAATTTTCTACAATAGAATTTAATTATAAAATTATAAGAGATCATTCATTAAATTTTTCAAAAGAGAAATTTAAAAATAAAATAAAAGAATTTGTATTAGAAAAATATAAAGAATTTCAAAATTCTTAATTATCTGAATTTAATATTAATAGGATAACAACAAAAAAAATCTTAAAATGAATCCCTATAAATCATTTATACCAGTGATTCAATTTCTAATTGATATTCTAATAATTATTTTTTTGTTCTTTCGTTTTCTAATAATACAATATGAAACACTAGGCGATAAATGGGATATTGTATTATTATTTGAAAACCATTATAAAGCCTTGTTGCTATTTATTATAAGTTGGTATTTTATTTCAGAAAAAACCGGATTATATAAATTAAAAAAGAGCAATTTTTTAGAATCAATAAGAAAAGTCTTAATACAAGCAATTATATTTACACTTATAGTATTTACAGTCTCAGAATTAAAAAGTAAATATTTATTTAATAACGATATATCATTACTGTATAACATTTCAATATTTATATGCATAGCCATACATCATATAATCGCAGATCAATTTCAAAATAAGAAATTTTCAAGAGTTGTATTTATAGATTCTAATAATAATACAAACAATGTTATAAAGCAATTCTTCCATGGTGAAAAGATGTATAATTATGGAAAATTTGTTAAAGTTCCCCAAGAAAAAAATCAATATAAATACGATTTCGATAAATTGGAGACATTTATAAGAGATCATAACATACACATTTTATTTTTTTCATTGAATGGAGAATTAAGTAAAGAAGTTGAGGATGCCATTATTAAATTTTCAGAAAGTAAATATTTAATTTATATTATTCCGGATATATCCTATGAGTTCTATAATAATTCAATCATAAGCTATTACGGAACTTTTCCTATATATATTTATAGAAGAAAATCAAATATATTTAATAAAATTTTTAAAAGATTATTTGACGTAGCGTTTTCACTATTTTTTATCACATTTGTATTAAGTTGGTTATTGCCCATATTAGCCTTAATTATTAAATTTACATCTAAAGGGCCCATTATTTACAAACAAGAAAGAATAGGATTAAATGGTAGACCATTTAAAATAATGAAGTTTAGATCAATGTATGTTGATGCGGAGTATAGTGGACCAAAATTGGCTACAGATTCAGACCCGAGAATAACATCTGTTGGTAAAATCATGAGAAAATACCGCATTGATGAATTCCCGCAATTTATTAATGTATTAAAGGGAGAAATGTCCATAGTAGGTCCTCGTCCGGAAAGAAAATTTTTTATAGATAAAATTATAAAATTAAATCCCAATTATAAAAAATTACATAAAGTAAAGCCCGGTATAACGTCCATAGGGCAAGTATATTTCGGCTATGCCGAAACAGTTGAAGAAATGTCACAACGTTTAAAATATGATTTATTGTACCTACAAAATGAAAATTTCTTTTTTGATTTAAAAATCATATATTTAACTATAGTTGTTATGATTCAAGGTAAAGGCAAATAATTGATAGAAATAAGAAAAGCTAATCATTAATTACTAATGATTAGCTAAAATAAATTAAAATTAAAATCTAATTAGAATCAACTAGCGTTATTATAACTACACGGTTCCATTGATTTTTAGGATATGGTTGAACGGTATCACCTTTGCCTAAAGTAATGATGCGATTAGGTGATATACCATAATCTTTAATCAGCTTATTTTCAACCGCTTTTGCTCTCTTAATAGATAAAATTTCATTGAATTTAGGTGAACCGGTATTTTTGTCGGCTAATCCCACAATTTCAACTTTTAAGTCTTTATTCTTTTTTAATAAATCAGCGATATCATATATAACAGCTTCTTGTCTAGATTTTATTAAACTACTATTAATATCGAAAGGTATTGAATAAGGATTGTTTTTAATTATAAATTCTTTAGAATAAATAGTATCAGGTTTCTTATTTCTGGCAATTTCCAATTCTTTAATCAAATTTTTATTCTCCTTGGCTAATGAATCTATTTGTTTAGATAACTTGCTTAATAATATTTCATCAATATTGTTTTCAGGTTTATTAATAATTACTGTATCGCAATTTATTTTATCAAATTTTTGTTTACGACTTAAACCTATGATTAATCCGACATTTATTGAACCAATACAATCCCAGTCCTGTTTTTTATATGATTTTACCCATTTTCTTTGATATTGAGCATCATTAAATTTTGATTGGACCACTTGACCGGATATGTCGAAACTTATAGCTAATTTTTCATTAATCTTAAAAGTATTAAGCAAACCAAGAACAATGACCGGTGAATTATTGTCTATGGCGTTTCTATCCGTACCAATACCTGCTCCGGCATACGTAATTAAATTATATAATCTATCGTATTTATACCCGTAAAATAAATTTGAAAAATTAAACAAAGCATCAGCATGTACAGTGATATAGTATCCGCGTGTCATGTGATGAAATTTACCGGGCTCAAGAGTATTTAAATCAATAGGTTCACCGTTAATATCGAACACGGGTTTACCATTAACATTAAAAGTATGTTTTTTCCCTCCCTGAAATGTCAATCTTGCTCCTATTACAGGTGAAAACCATTTTCCGGTATTTAATGTAGCTGCCCAGTTAAGCCTATCAATAAAGTTAGCTTCTTTATGTTGTTTACCTCCAAAATATACACCAGTTCCGCCACCAAAATTTAAAAACCAGTTATCCCAAAAATCGTTAAAAACAATTTTTTGATTAGTCAGAGATTCCTGTGATAATAAATAAACTGAATGTAAAGATAAAAAAAGAATTAAAAATATCTTTTTCATGTAAAAAAACATAAATATTTTGTAAATATAATATTAAAGTATTTTTATAAGACGAATTAATAAAAAAATAAATTAATTTCATAATAAAGATTAATAAAAAATAAAATTTTTTATTTTTTAAATTAATAGGTATAAAATAAAATTTTTGTTTGATTTATATGATATCTTTGTTTTTTTTAATTACTTACTTGGATTTATAAGCTACGATTTAATAAATAGAAATATGAGTAAAAAAAAATCGAAATATAATTTTATCCATTTTTATGGTATCATATAATGTCCAACAAATAAAATCGAATTAAAAATATTTATTGAGCATAAATTTTTATAATTCTTAATTGAATTGAGAAGATAAGATTAATTTTTAATTAAAGTAGGATATTCACAACTATAGAGTATGACTAAATATAAATAATTCTGAAAATTATTAATAAAAAAAGGTTGCATTGAAAAGTATGCAACCTTTATATAAGTAAAGTTTAATTAAATTTATTTTACGAATTGGATTTGTTTTAATAATGAGAACATGAAATATTATTCTTGGCAGTAAATTAAAACAATTATTTGTTTATAACACTTTGTATAATATTCCATATATCGTTTCCAAATACCAAAATCATTAATCCAAGAAGGATAAATATACCCACCATCTGAACCTTTTCCATTGTCTTATCACTTAATTTACGACCGGTAATCATTTCAGCAATGGTAAATAAAGCATGACCTCCGTCTAAACCTGGAATCGGTAATAGATTTAAAAACGCAAGCCATATAGAAAACATAGCGGTAAAACTCCAAAATTGTCCCCAATCCCATTCAGGCGAAAATGCTTTATATAATCGTAAAGGACCGCTTACTTGTTTATAAGCTTCTGTTTTTGGATTAATAATAAGTTTAAATTGTTTTATTTGAACCAATAACATTTCCCAAGACAATACCGGCGCCCTTTTAAAGGCATCTATAAAATTATATTTTTTATATGCAGTTGCATTTTTTAAATTCGAAGCACTAGGAACAAAACCTAAAATGGCGCTATCAGGAACAAAAAGTTTTTCATTTATATTTTGTCCGTTTCGATATATACCTAAAGTTACACTGTCATTTTTATGTTTAGAAAGTTCTAATCTAAATTCATCAATATATTTAATAGGTTGCTTGTTGAAACTAGTTATAACATCCCCTTTTTTAAGATATTTTGAAGCAAGTGAATTAGGTAAAATCGAATCAACATCGGCAATTATTCTCGGAGAAATAAAGCCTCTGCCTTCCTGTTTTAAAACATCCCTTTTTTCTTCAGGGAGAAGGTTAAATTTAATAATTTTTCCATCGCGCTTAACCGTTACATGATCACCGAATAAAAGAGAAACAGGTAAATAATTAAAAGTTGGAATCTCTTTATTATCAACTTCTAATATAATATCACCATCTTTAAATCCCAATTTTTTTCCTACATCAGAAAATGCATATCCGTCTTTTAATTGATCCGTATTAATAGTTTGTTCACCCGTAGTCATTAAAATTCCGGCATATATAATGATAGCCAATAGGATATTCACAAAAATTCCGGCAAGCATAATAATTAAACGTTGCCAAGCCGGTTTAGAACGAAATTCCCAAGGCTGAGGTGGACTTTTCATTTGCTCAGTATCCATGCTTTCATCAATCATGCCTGCTATTTTAACATATCCCCCTAACGGCAACCAACCAATACCATATTCAGTATCACCTATTTTCTTTTTGAATAAAGAAAACCATGGATCAAAGAATAAATAAAATTTTTCAACCTTTGTCTTAAAATATTTTGCCGCTAAAAAGTGTCCTGCTTCATGAAAGACAACTAAAATAGATAAACACAATAATAACTGGGCAATTTGGATAAATATATGCATATTCAAAATAAAACTTAGTTTGCAAAAGTAAGAAAATTTATTCTATTGAAATTTTATGATAAAAATAAAAATATTCATTAACTTTAAGCTGTATAATAAAATATTAGGTTATGAAAACAATGATAGTCCCTGTAGATTTTTCAGCAACTACAAAATATATTTTGAAAGAAGCTGTGATCTATGCCAAAGCTACCGGAAGTAAAATGTGCCTTTTACATGTTGCCAGTTTAGATTTAGGTTTTATTATAGGGGATATCGGTTTTCAATATCTTCCGGAATTGGAAGAAGCAGGTATGAAGGAAGAAACCAGACAATTGGTAGAATATGAAAAATCAATTAAAGAACAAGGCGTTGAAGTTGAAATTGTTATAAAACAAGGAACACCGGCAGATATTATATTGAAAGAAGCAGAATCCAGAAAAGCTAATCTCATCATCATGGGTTCTCATGGAAGAGGTTTACTTATGGAAGCAATTCTCGGCAGTGTTTCAAAAAACGTAATTAATAAATCTAAAGTACCCATTCTTATAGTTCCTCCCAATCAACATCAACATCATCATGAAAAATAATCTTTTATGATGGTTCATTTATCTAACATTAAAAATTATATACTTCAAACTTTGATATTTAGTCAATATCATTATATTTGCGGCATAGTAAAGATAGTTATATATGGAAGAAATTAAGATTCTGGATAAAACTTTTACCCCTTTTATATCTTCGGAAGAAATAGACCATTCCATACAAAGGATGACCAATACTTTGTATGAAGAGTACAAAGACACCGTCCCCGTTTTTATAGGGGTACTCAACGGAGTTATTATGTTTTTCAGTGATTTTTTAAAAAATTATAAAGGCAACTGTGAAATAGGTTTCCTTCAGTTGTCTTCATACAAAAGTGGAATGCAAAGTTCAGGAACCGTTGATTTAATTACAGATATGACTGTAGACATCACAAACCGAGATATAGTAATACTTGAAGATATTATTGATACCGGTAACACCTTGGAATACCTTTATAAATTACTTGAAGTAAAACCGGTGAGAAGCATTAAAATTGCAACTTTGTTTTTTAAACCGGATGTTTATAAAAAGGATCTAAATATAGATTTAATAGGAATGAATATACCTAATAAATTTGTTATAGGGTATGGGTTGGATTATAATGGTTTAGGAAGGAATTTTAAAGACTTATACCAATTAAAAGGAGAATAAACAGAATTTCAAATATGAATATAATTGTTTTATTTGGCCCTCCCGGGAGTGGAAAAGGGACTCAAGCAAAAATTTTAGCAGAAAAGTTTCACTTAGAACACATTTCCACCGGAGACTTATTCAGATATAATATAAAGAATAATACCAAATTAGGTCAAGAGGCTCAAACCTATATAAATCATGGAAAATTAGTGCCGGATGAACTTACAACAGAAATGTTGATAGATGAACTTAAAAGAAATTCAAACAAAAAAGGGTTTATCTTAGATGGATATCCAAGAACTAAAAGCCAAGCAGAAGCCCTTGATGAATTATTGGATTCTATATTTCAAACCCAAGTTGATGTAACGTTAGCCCTTTATGTAGAAGATGAAATTCTAGTCAAAAGAATTTTAAAAAGAAGTGAAGAAAGCGGTCGTTCAGATGATGCAGATGAAAGCATAATTCGTAACAGAATTAAAGAATATTATGAAAAAACAGCCGTTGTTTCCAACTATTATAAAGAACAACATAAACTGGTTGAATTAGATGGAGAGGGAAGTATTGAAGATATAACCGCAGAACTGTCTAAAGAAATTGAAAAGTTTGTATAGAAAATACATGTAACACTTACATATAAAAGGATTGTTATGAAAAATAATAATCCTTTTTTTATAAAAAAAATAAAAGATATATGCAGTCGAATTTTGTTGATTATGTTAAAATTTTTTGTAAGAGCGGACATGGAGGCGCCGGTTCTGCACACCTACACAGAGCAAAATATATTCCTAAAGGTGGCCCTGATGGTGGAGATGGAGGAAGAGGGGGACATATAATTTTACGCGGTAATGCTCAACTATGGACCCTTTTGGCTTTAAAATATTCCAAACACAATAAAGCAGATAATGGTAAACCCGGAGGAAAACAAGAATTAACCGGAGCTAATGGAGCGGATTTGTATATCGAAGTTCCCGTAGGAACTATTGCTAAAGATGAAAGCGGAACTATTGTTGGAGAAATAACTAAAGATAAAGAAGAGATAATTTTACTTGAAGGAGGAAAAGGAGGGTTAGGAAATTCACACTTTAAATCATCAACCAATCAAACTCCGCGATATGCTCAACCCGGATTGCCCGGTAAGGAAGGTAATTTTATTTTGGAATTAAAGTTATTAGGTGATGTGGGATTGGTAGGTTTTCCCAATGCAGGAAAATCAACATTATTGTCTGCATTAACCTCTGCAAAACCGAAAATAGCCGATTATGCTTTTACCACCTTAGTACCTAATTTAGGAATCGTTAAATACAGGGATTTTCAATCATTTGTTATTGCCGATATTCCGGGTATTATTGAAGGAGCATCCGAAGGAAAAGGATTAGGATATAAATTTCTAAGACATATAGAAAGAAATTCGATTTTATTGTTTTTGATTCCGGCAGATGCAAAAGATTATTACCAAGAATATAAAATTCTGTTAAATGAGCTGAATAAATATAATCCGGAATTAAATGATAAAGATCGAGTAATTGCTATTTCGAAATCAGACTTACTGGATAAAGAATTGGAAGATGAAATAAGGAAAACTTTTCCTGATAATTTCAAATTATTATTTATTTCTGCCGTAACCGGAGAAAATTTAACTCAATTAAAAGACGAACTTTGGAAATTATTACATCAGTAATAATTTATGTATCATAAAAACATTATATAAAAAGAATTGCAACTTTTTAATAAATTTAAAAAGTTGCAATTCAAACTACTAATTAATTATATATCAATAACTACATTTCTTATTCCATTTTAAATCCTCTACGATAAATTCTACCATAAGGATCTACATATCTTACAGAAACCGTTCCTTTATAATTTTTCAATATTTTTTCAATGTCTTTTTCACTATTAACAGGCTTATCGTTTACTTCCATTAAGATATATCCTTCACCAATGCCTGCTAATTTCAATTTTCCGTTAGAATCGATTCTGGTTACAACAATACCGGATTCTAAACCGTAATTAACCTTTTGGTCATCAGTCAATTCTTGAAATTCAGCACCCAACTTTTCGGCGACACTTAAATCGTTCTTCGTTTTAACTGAAGTCCCCCCTTTAGCATCTTTAATTCTAACATTGAAAGATTTATACGAATCATCTCGTATAACGGTAACCTTCACTTGGTCACCCGGTCTTTTCTCACCAATAACTCCCGAAAGAGTAGGGAAGTTCTTAATATTCGTTCCGTCAATTTGCTTGATAATATCTCCTTTTTTCAAGCCGGCATCTTTTGCTCCTCCGTCATTTTGAATATCAGTGATAAGTACACCTTCTTGAGATTTATAATTGGTTTTATTTTGAGAATTATATTGTTTAACTGCAGAATCATCACTCAAGTCAAGAGCACCAATACCCAAATAACCCCGTTGAACCAAACCGTATTTGCGAATATCTTCCACAACTTTTTTAGCTATGTTGGAAGGAACAGCAAAACTGTACCCTTCAAATGTTCCGGTTCCGGAATGAGAAGCAATTGCTGTATTAATACCGATTAAATCACCATTGGCGTTTACTAAAGCACCTCCGCTATTCCCGGGATTTACTGCCGCATCGGTTTGAATAAAAGATTCAATAGGACTTCTGGAATTAGAACGCAAAAGATCTAAACTACGACCTTTGGCTGAAATGATACCCGCTGTAACTGTTGAAGTTAATCCAAATGGATTTCCTACAGCTAATACCCATTCTCCAATTCTCACATTATCGGAATTATAGAAATTTAAAAAGCTTAGCCCTTTTTCATCAATTTTTAACAGAGCAATATCGGAGTTGATATCCGTTCCTACTAAAGTGGCTGTATATGTTTTTTGATTATTAAGTGTAATTTCTATTTTATCAGCTCCATCAATCACATGATTATTGGTAACAATATAACCATCACTAGAAATAATTACTCCCGAACCTAAACCGTTTGGAGAATCTTTTGGAGTTTGTTGTTGTCTTTGTTGCCCTTGAGAATTAAAAGGATCTCCAAAAAAGAAATCAAAAGGATCTAAGGATCTGCGTTGTTGCTGCTGCATGTAGGAAGAATAACATTTTACACTCACTACTGCATTCACGGTTTTTTCTGCTGCGATGGTTAAATCGGGAGGATTTAATCCAACTACGCTATTAGTAGAAGCTGAAGTAAAATAAGCTTTTTCGTTATGAGTAGGATTTTTAAATATTTCAAAATCATTTAAATTCGTATTTTTTGATATGGAGGTAACTGCACCTGCAGAAATTAATCCCCCTATCGCACCTACTAAAATATAAGAACCTATTTTTTTAATTTCAAACTTATTTTTTTTCATAGTACAATTTAATTTAAATAAATACTGGATTTTTTTATTTCAAAAGTAATACCAAATTTCAATTATTTTGTTGCTTTAACGGTTTTTAACAAGAAATTAATCTTCTTTTATATGGTTTATTAATTATTTCACTTTTCATATTGAGAAATGAACATACTGAACAATTCTTTATAAATTACTACTAATTGCCAATAAAGTTTATAAATTTGTAACTAATAATTGTAAAACTAATGAAAAATATTTTATCCATCCAATCTCATGTAGTGTATGGCCACGCAGGAAACAGTGCAGCTGAATTTCCCATGCAGCGTTGCGGCGTTAGAGTATGGTCATTAAATACGGTACAATTTTCCAATCATACACAATATGGACAATGGACGGGTGAAGTAATGACAGCCAAACATTTATTGGATATTGTTCAAGGAATCGATAATATCCATCAGTTGAAAAAGTGTGATGCAGTTTTAAACGGATACATTGGTTCTCCCGAACAAGGAAAATCAATTTTGGAAATAGTTAAAAAGGTTAAAAATGAAAATCCAAATGCCGTTTATTTTTGTGACCCCGTTATGGGACATCCGGAAAAAGGCTGTATTGTAGCTCCTGGAGTGTCGGAATTTTTTAAAAATGAAGCGATGGGAGTAAGTGACATTATGACACCTAACTTATTAGAGTTGGAAATTTTAACCGATAGAACTATTACTTCGGTTGCGGAAGTAGTTTCTGCAGTTGATGTAATTCACAGTAAAGGTGTGAAAACTGTATTAGTTAAACACTTAAGCAGGGCAGGCTATCGTTCAGATAAATTTGAGATGTTATTGTCTACTTCAGAAGGAAAATGGCATATATCAAGACCTTTAGTAGATTTTGGAGTTCGTCAACCGGTTGGAGTAGGGGATCTTACTTCCGGTTTATTATTGACCCATATGTTACTGGGGAAAAATTATAAAGAAGTATTAGAACATACGACTGCTGCTGTTTATGCCGTTATGCTGGAAACTCATAGACAAGGAGAGTATGAATTGCAATTGGTAGCAGCACAAGATGAAATTGTAAATCCGACTCAAATGTTTGAGGCAGTAAAATTATAATTGATAGTTTAAGTAAGCTATTACTTAAAAACGCATATCTTTTTTACCGCAAATTTTAAATTTCAAAAAGCATAGTGGTGAAGAATAAACTTTTTATATAAAAAGTTTATAAAGCATTTCTATAAATTAGATTCATTTATATTTTTCTGGATAATCTTAAGAATAGAAAATAAATCATTAAGTTGTTTTTCAGTTAGTCCTTTTGCAACTTCTTTCGCATATTGCTTTGCTATGTCTTTGGCATTATATAAAAGTGTAATTCCTTGCTCAGTAATTAATATAATTTTTTTCCGACGATCTTTTTCTGCATTGACTCTTCTTACCAAATTTTTTTTTTCTAAAATATCAATGGATCGGGTGATGGCAGAATTATCTCTGTGTATTTTTTCTGATATTTTCTGCATGGATATTCCTGTAGAATGTTCCGTTAATAAATCTAAAATAATAAATTGTTCGGGAGTAATGTCTAACTTATTGATAGAAAATTTTTTATTTAATAGATTCCTGTGCAGATTTTCTGTATAACTTAATTGGTAACCGATCGAATTTTCTTTTTCAGAGTTAGTCATTGCTATCCGAATTATATTTTATTTATATATAAATTTTTAAAATGCAAAGGTAATTAATATTATTATAGGATTAAAGAACAAAAAGAAGATAACAATAAAAAGAACCCTTAAAAAAATAAAGGTTCCTTTAGCAATTTTATTGAAAAATTAAATTTTCTCAATGGTAAATCCGGCTTTTTTTACTGCATTGACAACCTCTTCTTCCGTAGCACCCGCTAAGTCTACAGTCAAGATTTTATCCGGATTAGCTGTATCAACTTCCCATTTTGAAATACCTTCTACTTTAGACAAAAATGGGGTTACTGCTTTTACACAACCTCCACAATCTATATTAGTTTTAAATTTTAATTCATTTTTCATATTTATTGTTCAAATTTATTTGATATCTCAAATGTACTCTATAATTAATGAAAGTAAATTATATAATTATGGAAACTTTTTATATAAAGTATATTTGATACTAATCAATAATACAAATTTTACTGTCAATAAATTATATAATTCCATTATAAAAAAGGTAATCAATAGGTTTTCAAACTAGTTTTTAAGTTCAGTATCAGAAATTTAAAAAATATATTTCTATTATATCACTCACAATATATTTTATCTTTGTTAAATGTTAAAAGAATATTCAATAGCAAATATCTTAGGGGTACCGAATCATTTCATTTCGTATTTTGTGGGAACATTTGAAGGAACAGAAGATCCGGATATTGAATGGCCTCATCGACATTCCTTCTATTCTCTGGTTTGGTTTACTCATGGAAGCGGATTTTATGTTGTCGATTTTCAAGAGTATCCCATAAAGCCCAACCGTATTTTTCTTGTGAATACTAAACAGATACATAATTGGGAGTATTCTTCTGACAGCAAAGGGTATATTTTGATGGTGGATGCTTGCCTGGGCTTGGAATTGGGTATTAATAATCATAGGGCATTTGTAGATGTTCCAACTTCATATATACAAATTATGGAAAGCTGTTTTATGAACCTTATTCATGAATTTGGAATGAAAGATGAAGTAGCCGATACAACTATAAAATTAGGAATTCCCTATCTCTATTCCATACTTAACAGATTATCATTTAAAAAAGAAACAAACTTTCATCATACTCTTTTAGACGATTTAAAAATGGTAATTTTTGAAGAAAATTTTAAAACATCATCCATTGAATATTACGCTGAAAAATTGAAAGTTACAACCCAAGAATTAAATGAAATTTGTAAACAATACAAAGGCATTTCTTCCAAACAATATATTATAGATCTTAAAATTACGGAGGCCAAACGATTATTACTATTTAGCGAGTATAATGTTAACGAGATAGCTTATAAATTAGGTTTTGAAGATCCCTCTTATTTTTCACGTATTTTCAAAAAGAAAACAGATTTCTCTCCTTCAACCTTTTTGGAAAAGTACCGAAAACAGAAATAAAAGTCCTATCTGTAGAGTGCTGATCTCCGGTACCTTTGCTTAAAAACAAAATGAAAAAATTACTTACCGTTTTAGTGGTATTTATATTAACATTAAATAGTTATGCGCAAATGGAAAAATCAGAACGTTACCAAAAAGGTTGGGAAAAATTAAAAGAAATTGATGGAGAAGCCGGAATCAGAACCGTTGAAAGTTTAAAAGATATTTCACCGGAATTAAGTAGATTTATTATTGAATATTCATTTGGAGAAGTCTATAGTTTAAAAGCACTGGATAATAAATCAAAAGAAATAGCAGCCATCTCGTCTCTTATGGCACAGGGAGCCATACCTCAATTAAAAGTCCATTTACATGGAGCCTTACAAGTAGGTTGTTCCATAAATGAAATTAAAGAGGTTATTTTGCAAATGTCGGTATATTGTGGATTTCCAAAATGTATTAATGGAATGAATGCATTTAGAGAGGTCCTTAAAGAAAGAAAAGAAAAAGGAATCAAGGATGAAGAAGGTAAAAAGGCTTCTAAAAATGAGACAGACCGTTATAAGTTAGGAGCTCATTATTTAGCCATGTTGAAGAAAGAACAAGAAGATATTCTGAAAAAGACGTATCGAGACATTTCACCGGAGTTGGTTAATTTTGTTATTGAATATGGATATGGAGATATTTTTTCAAGAGATAATTTAGATAAAAAATATAGACAAATTGCCACCATAGCAGCTTTAGCAACATTGGGAAATGCACAATCTCAATTAAATTTTCATATAAAAGGAGCATTGAATATAGGTTTAACTCCTGATCAAATCAAAGAGGTAATGCTACTTATGACAGTCTATGCAGGATTTCCTGCTTCTATAAACGGAATAAATATTCTTAAAGAAGTTGTTTATAATAAATAAGAATACACTTTAACTGCTATATTTTATTAATTACACACACCAAGTCTTAAAAATTTAAATGATAATAGTTTAAATTTTAATCTTAACAACCGCTAAGCCTTCTGATTGTTTAATTCATTCAGAATGGCTTACTTTTAAATTACCAATTCAAAAATTTTTATAATGCCCTCGACTCTAAACTTGGTTTTCCTTACTCTTTTCAAAAAATTTTATAAGTATTTACGAAGTTAAAACATAAAAAAATACAGACATACAATCGCTGCTCAAAAAATTGAATACGTATATGCCTGTATGTGTTTTAAAGATAAAAATTTATATGAGAACTATTTATTCATTAATCAACGTGATTATTATGGTTTCTTACAACGATCCATCCGGTAAATTGTCTTCCGTCAGCAATATCAATAACATACCAATAGGAAGTAGTAGGTAATGGTCTGCCCAAATAATATCCATTCCATACAAAGCATGAATTAGAACTTTGTGAAAATACAACTTTACCATATCTGTCAAAAATTTTGATATGAGAAGGAAGTAAGTCGAAATTTTCCAAGCCGCATAATCTCCACGCATCATTAAGATTGTCTCCATTGGGAGTTATCACATTATTTATCTTAAATAAAACTCCTTTCTTTTCAGGTGAATAACAACCGTTTGCCAATGATCTTACATAGAAAGTATATATCCCCGGTTTTAGATTATAAAATGTATTATGGGATTGCCAATTTTTATTATCCATAGAATATTCCAAAGGAGCATCCCCTTCGGCAATTACCGTTATATAATCATTACCTTCCTTTAAATCTGTAATTCTCGTTTTAGCATATTCGGTTACATGAGTAGTATAAGTATACTTACAACCGTTTTTACCGGTAATGGTAACCGTATAAATACCTGCTTTATATATGGTTATTGTATGTTTATCATATCCTTTTACTCCGGTATTCCATTCGTAAAAATCCTCAGGATTTTTTGTATCCGCTACTAGTTCAAGAGTTCCATTCGGACATATTTTTAGGTTCTTTTGTAATGAACTTACAGGAACCGGTAAAACCTTAAGGTTTATTACACTTAGAGCCGGACAGTAATCGGGAGATGAAACTCGGACGTATACTTGGTCCTTAAAAGGTACAATATTTTTATAATTATATGGATCTACAATAGGATTGGTTTGGTTTTTAGCATCGTTTAAAGTGCTGAAATATTCAAAAGTAGCCTTAGGATCTTTGGTTATGGATGAGTTCAAGGTAGTGATATTGAAAAATGTTAATCCATCAAAGTCATCATCACAACTTTCAATTTCCATGGATTGAGTTGATACCTTAATTTTATCTTTTGTGTACAAGGTCACAGTTCTGATTGAACTGCATCCATATTTATTGGTTGCCTTCAGTACTATTTTTTCATTAAAGCTTTTTACTGTGTATTGATGTATATTTTTGATCTTATTGATGTCTTTAACAGCATCTTCCTGAGAATGATAATAGGAAAATGTATACCCGTCGGGATTAAAAATTACGGTATAGCGAAGATCATCTAAATCTACTTTATATATATCGTCAAAATCTGAATCACAAACTAAATATTTAGCATTTATAAGTTTAGGAAGAGGTTCTAAATTGACTTCTAAATATCTAACCGTATAACAACCGGTAGAAGGATTATCCATCCGTACCCATACATAATCTTTTGCTAAGGTAACAGAATAACGTTCAGGATTTTTTATGAGCGTATGGCTGTCTCTATTATTAGCTCCTTCCTCGGTTTTGTAATAATTAATAGTTAAATTTTGGCCCGAGGTAATTAAAACATCAGATATATAGTTGGTTAAATTAACATATTCTTGCATATCTGATCCCACATCGCAAATATGTATTTTTTTATTTTGAGCTAACACTTTTTCTGCACTTTTAAAAGTGAGCTTTGCAATGGAAAAACATCCTGAAGAATTCGTAATTCTTACATAAATGGTAGTAGGAAATGGTTGAATGACGTATTCTTTTGTATTGGAAATACTAAATTTATCAGCATACGCATTTTCATATGAAGTGTAATATGAGTATTGATAATTTGATCGGGAAGCAGTTACTAAATCTTCTTCATATAAGGTTAAATCGACAATTTCCGTATCATCGGCATTGTTGTCACATATTTCAACAATTTTATCTTTAACTAAAGGTGAAGATTGTAACGAAAAACCTAATTTTTGAATGATCTGGCATTCCTTACCTGAAGAGATTTTAACATATAGTTGCGTTGAATTTTTTATAATATGTTTTATAATAGTATTAATGTTGTTTAATGCATCTTGTTCATTTAAATAATAGGAGAAAGTAAAACTTTGCGGATTGGTAACTATATGAGAGTTTAATTCACTTAATATTACTTCTTCCTCATTATCATTACTAAAGTCACAGATATCCAAGTTATATTTTAAAACAATAGGAAAAGGATTTAACTTTATTTTTAAAGGCTTTATTTCACAACATTTTGATTTTTTGTTGGTAAAACGAACATATAGTGTAGTAGTGTTGTATAAGGCGAATGCAGCAGGATCTAAAATTTTTTCATTATTGTTTTGATTTTGAGCTCCTTCTGCTGTTAAATAAAACTCTACGGAAATTTTTTTCGTATCAACTCCGCTTTCTGCAATCACCGGAATTAAATTTACGATTTTGTTATGGCTATTGTCTGTATCACAAACCTCAATAGTTTTCAAATCAGGAACTGTTACCGATTCCAATAAACGTATTTCTACAGGTATAATACTTGGACAACTGTTTTCATAATTAGTTCTAACATATACTTTATTATTACTTATACTTATAGGATAGGGTTCTATAGCAGAAATTGGATGTATTTCTTTGAAAGCATCGTGTTCAGATTTGTAGAATTGAACAGAACTATAATCAGTTAAGCCTAAAAAATTGATTAAATCGTTCAAATAATAAATTTCATTTCCATCATTTCCCCTATCGCATAGATATACGTTTTGCCATTCGGATAATTCTAAAGGTTTTAAAATCAAATCAATTTTATGAAAATATCTACACACATCGTTTACTTTTACTTTTACGTAAATAGTTTTTTTACCTCTTACAATCGTTTCTTTTATGGGATTAACTTCATTAGTATAGTCATCCAATGTTTCATAAAATGAAATTGAGGATGGTGGATATCCGGCAAGAAAAATAGGTCTTAACGTATTTAGGTTAAATTTACTTTCTCCTGAATTATTTACATCGCATATGTTATAACTCGGCCTTTTTTCAATTTGATCGATAACTTCTAATTTTATTTCACGTATATGTACACATTGAGTTTTATTGTCAAAAAATCGTACATAAACTATGGAAAAAGGATAATTAACCGGGTAATTTTCCATGTCTGAAATAAGTTGAGAACTATCTTTAGAAACAGCCCCATCCCAGGAATTGTAAATTCCTTCCAGCACAATGTCATGCCCTTTCTTCATGTCATTATAATATTCCCAAAGATTTTCATGTAATCCCGAAGTTTTTTTATCGCATACATATTTATGCATATTATTTACCAAGGTATTTTTGAAAGTAAAAGAGAGGGTAGTTATAGAAGGGCAATACCCGGGACCGGATATACTTACATAAATAATTTCTTCATTGGTAACCGAATACGATTCGGGATTTTGTATAGGATTTATATTTTGTAAAGCATCAGATTCGGAAGTAAAATAACTAAAAGAAAGATTATCATAACCCGTAATCGAGGCTTCAAAGGATCTCAAATTATAAATTTCTCGTCCTTTTAAATCTTCGTTACAAAGTATAATTTCTTGAGGTTTGGAAACTATCGTTTTTTGAAATTTGAAAGTTACAGGAATGATAGAAAAACAATCTTCAAAGTCTTTATTACTGGCTTTTGCATAAACGGTTACCGCAGAAGAAAGCGAAAGGGTACTAATGGGATGATTTCCGTTTATAGCATTAGTATAGGAATCATAAAAATCAAGGTTCATCCATTCTTCATATCCATTTATTTGATTCGTATAATTGTTTAAATATATTATTTCAGAATCTTGATCACCATTACCGCAAATAATAATAGGTTCCATTTCTTTTAGGCCGGGTTTTCTTTTCATGTGAATAGTAATCACCGAGGTCGAATAACAATCTTTACCCTTTGAAGCTCGTAAATAAAAGGAATTTGAATTAGAGGTAATCGGATAGGAATTTAAACCCGTCAAAGGATGTTGACCTGAATGGGCATCTTCTATATTCTGATGTAAAGTGGTAATGACATCGGGAGCAGATTCAGAAGCTTCTTTCATCAATTCTTCTAAATTGATAACTTCATTTGGAGTTATACCTTCAAAACATTTATTTACCTCTAAGTCTTTCACTTTTGGAAAGTCAGAGGCGAAAATAATTCGGAATTCATCATTGAGGGTAACCGGAGTACAACCGGCATAGGTTACGTTCACATAATAAGTTGTTGAATTTTTCGGATTAACTTCCGGTGAAGGAAGAAGGGTTTGATCGGCATCTTTCCATTCAACTTTAGGAACAGTAGGAGTACCTTGCGGAGCAAATCTCCATGCTTCATGATAGGCTTCCCAGATTCCTGTATTTCTTTGATCGGGTGAAACTCCTTCAGATCCATCAGAATTAGTGATTCCGATGAGTGCTCTTTTTTCATTTCCTATTTCACAAGTTAACGGTTTTTCTTTTACATAGACTTCGATAACATTAGTAGTTTCATAAAGTATTATTTGCACGGTCGATTTTGAGTTTTCGCAACCGAAATGATTCATATTATAATAATTTATGATTGTTTTTCGGAAAGGAATCATCCCTGTCGTATACATGGTGATTTTACCGCAATCACGAGTACAACCAAACACATCACTATCATTGGTCATATCATGGTAAGCCCCGAATATGGTATTATGCATTAAATTAGGGTCGGGGATAGATCCTGCAATGGCATAAGGACATTCTGTTCCCGCATATTGGGTATCAAAACAGATGACTCCGTTATCACCTAAAATTATAGAGTTAAAAGTATTACCGTAAAAACAAAAATTAAAAGGGAGTTCTTGTGCGTTGCTCCATTTATCATCACTGTCAATGATAACTTCTTGACCTTCAGAGAATGTTCCCACCGGATTAAAAGGAATAGAGGTTACAGCATAGGAAGACGTGTTTTTTAGTTCCGGATATTCAGCCTTCAGTAAAATTTTATGGTTTTCGTTGAATTTATAATTACAATCAATGGTAACAGGACTTTTCAGGCCATTATGATCTTTTATCGTCACCGAAGGGGTTGTCATAATTTGGGCAGGAATTAAATTAAAAATTCCTAAGAATAATAAAATGAAAAAACGGTATGGAGCCTGTGTGCTCATGTACTTTTTTAATGTTAATGTTAGTTTAACAAAGTTAACAATTATTAACATTTAATTTTATATAATTTTAAATATTTTTTCAAATAAAATAAATTATTATGAATAAAAATCAATAATGTTTAAATATTTAATAAATTTTATGCAATAAAATTAGGTATATTATAATTTTACAAAATGAGTTAATATAATAGTAGGTATTTTTTATTTCTAATAGGGAAAATATAAAATCTTGATTACTGTTTTTTACCTTTATAAACGGGAGTTCAGCTCCAAAATTTGTAAATAATCTATAGTGAAATAGTTCAGGTATTAACTTTTTTTTATTTGTTTTTATAAAGATTCTTTTCAGTCAATTTGTTACCTTTGTTTAACATTTTTAACAAAAAAAATAATATAAAAATAGTTTTATTATGCCAGGATATGAGCTTTGGGGTGAAGAAGAAAAAAAACACCTGAATGATGTTATTGAAAGTGGTATTCTTATGCGTTATAACTTTGAATCCGCAAGGAATAATCATTGGAAGGCAAAAGAGTTTGAACAGGCCATTCAAAAAAGAATGCATGTAAGTCATGCACAACTTACCAGTAGTGGTACAAGTGCTTTATTAACGGCTTTGAATGCTGCAGGAGTTGGAGCAGGAGATGAAGTGATACTACCTACCTTTACCTTTGTGGCCAGTTTCGAGGCGGTATTAAGCGTGGGAGCAATTCCTGTTTTGGTTGACATTGACGACACGTTAACCTTAGATCCCAAAGCTGTAGAAAAAGCCATATCTTCCCGAACCAAAGTGATTATGCCCGTACACATGTGTGGAGCTATGGCAGATATTTCCGCATTGAAAGAATTGGCAAAAAAATATAAATTATTATTAATTGAAGATGCATGTCAAGCATTTGGAGGTACTTATAGAGGTAAATATTTGGGAACTATAGGAGATTTAGGATGCTTTTCATTTGACTTTGTTAAAACCGTAACTTGTGGAGAAGGAGGAGCCGTAGTAACCAATAAGGATGAGTACTATGTACATGCCGATCAATATACGGATCACGGACATGATCATATCGGAAATAATAGAGGCGCCGAAAATCATCCGTATTTAGGATTAAATTACAGAATTTCTGAGTTACACGCCGCTGTAGGTCTTGCTCAATTTGAAAAATTAGATCAAATACTTTCCATACAACGTAAAAATAAAAAAGTATTAAAAGATGCATTGAAGGAAGTTGAGGGTGTTAATTTCAGACGAGTACCGGATGAAGCGGGAGATAATGCTTCTTTTTTAAGTATATTTTTACCTAGCCAAGAATTAGCAAAAAAAGTATCGCTTGAATTAAGCAGCAAAGGTATTGGTAATGCTTATTGGTATGATAACAATTGGCATTATATCAGAAAATGGGATCATTTGAAATTACTGAAATCGTTAGCCCCTCTTTATAAAGAGCACAAAGAATTGTTACCAAATTATGCGAATGCAGATTATTCACAATCAGATGATATTATCAGCAAAACGGTAACCATTCCTATTTCCTTATTGTGGAATGATGAAGAATTAGCTAAAAAAGCAGAAATTATAAAATCTGCCGTTTCAAGCATTTTAACTAAAAAATAAAATTAGAATATATTTTTATAAATAGAAAAGCTGCTTTCTAATCAGGAAGCAGCTTTTTATTATAGTGTAATTTTAATTGTTAGATCTATTTAGAAAATTCATTCGTTAAAGCTTTGCTTCTATAAAAGCCCAAAATAATAAATATAACGCCAAAGAAAACTATTTTAAATAAGGAGAAAGAATAATTTTTCCACATTAAGTTGATCCAATTTGAAAAAGGTATTTCCCCTGAGAATAAGAATTTAGAAGTATAATGATTATCTACAAAACAATGAAGTATAAAATCTACTAACACCATTACGAGAGAAAATACTAAAGTAAAGATAATGATATATCCAATTTTTCCTAAAGACTTAAAAATAGTTTCTTCAATACGTAAATAATTTTTTTTCTTACTCATATTTTATTTATCTAATTTATGGCGTTTGTCAATCTCAATAATTTCTTTTGTCCACAAAACTTCTTTATCAAAAAGATATTTACGATACTGGCAATTGGTTTTTGTACAAATTTTGCAGGAAATAGATTCACAGCAATCATCAACGTGAACAAACATTTCAAAACTGTTGCCAAAGTTATCAATAATTATCTTTTTAAGCGCATCTAATTCTTTATGAGCTTCCCTCACATTAAAATACCATGGCAAGGTTAAATGACAGTCCAGATGTAAGCTGCTTCCGTATTTTATAAACCGTACATTATGAATATCAATCCAATTTGGATTTCTGTTCTTATTTAAAGTTTCAACTAATTGAACGATCAATTCTTCATCGGCTTCATCCATAATTCCCGCATAGGATTTACGAATAATTTTAACCCCGGTAAAAATAATAATCAAAGCAAAAATCAGGGCTATCACGCTATCCATCCAATATATTTTAAAAAAATACATGACAAAAAGACCCAGTACAAGTCCTAAGGTGGAATACGTATCTGATTTTAAATGCTCTCCTCCCGAAATTAAAGCCAAAGATTTATTTTTCTTACCTTTTTTAATGGCGGCAACTCCCATAATATAGTTCACCAGTCCGGTCACGGCAATTAAAAGAATTCCAAAGTCCAGCTTGCGTATTTCATGAACGTTGAAAATATTAAGTACCGATTCATAAATAATCAGCACACCGGCTACGGTAATAAGACTTCCTTCAATCCCGGCCGAAATAAATTCAATTTTGCCATGTCCGTAAGGATGGTCTCTGTCTTTGGGTTTGGAAGATAGGTAAAGGCTGTATAAAGAAAATAATCCGGCAGCAACATTAATAATACTTTCCAACGTATCGGTTAAAATCGCTATGGAATGGGTAAGCTGCCAGGCAATAACTTTAATAATAAATAAAGCTGTTCCGACAATAACCACAATTTTCTGAAAAAAATAATTTTCTTTTGCAGGGGTATTCATGTATTAGTGTATTACATTTATAATGGCGAATGCCTGGCAGTGCAAAGGTACATCTTTTGTTTCATTAATACTGATATTATTCTTGAAATTTTAAAAGTTGGCTTCTATATAATACAAAATGCCATTGATACAATAGATTTTATTCTATAAAATTAAATTATTTTGGATTTTTAGTATAAAGATTCAGAAAGCTTAGCAATTGAATTTCTGTTAATTCACTATCTTTGCAGGCTCTAATAAAATCAAATGGATTTAAAAGGACATTTTAAAGCAAATATTAAATTAGCATTACCTGTTGTAATTACTCAATTGGGACAAGTTTCCGTGAATTTTATTGATATTATTATTATAGCAAACTTAGGAGAAAGAGCCGTGGCCTCATCTTCATTGGCAACCAGTTTGTTTTTCATTTTCTTGGTTTTTTTGTTAGGGTTTTCCTATTCCATGTCGCCTCTTATATCTTCTTCCGTAGCCAATGGAAACACTGACCGAGTGAAAAAAATATTTACTCACGGAATGGTTTTGAATGTATCTTTGGCCTTAGGGGTCATTCTTTTACTAGAGTTGTGCTCTCCTTTGATGTACAAAGCCGGACAAGATGTATCCGTAATTCCTGACGCAATTACTTTCCTTAATATAAGCGCATGGAGTTTATTGCCTTTAATGATTTTTCAATCTTACAGACAATTTTCTGAAGGTATTTCCATGACTATTTTAGTTACCATCGCAACCATTATATCAAATATTGTAAATGTAATTTTGAATTTCGGATTGATTTACGGATATTGGGGATTGCCGGAAATGGGATTGCAAGGTTCTGCAACGGCAACTTTAATAGCGCGTATTTTAATGATGTGTATTATTATAGTGGTTTTATATTCTAACAAAAAATCATTATTTTATTTAAAAGGGGTAAAATGGAAAAATTTTCAAGCGGCCTATTTTCGTAAGCTTATTTCCATAGGGTTGCCTTCTTCATTACAGTCTTTATTTGAAATAAGTTCGTTTGCCCTTGCTGCATTTATTGCAGGAATGCACAGTTATTTAGATACTTCTGCTCATTCGGTAACATCCAATTTGGCCTCTATAACCTTTCAAGTATGTACCGGTTTCGGTGTGGCAGCAACCGTTAGAGTAGCAGGATATTATGGTGTTAAGAATATGGCGGATCTAAAAAAAGCAGGGATGGCAAATATATATTTGGTTGTCGGTTTTATGACGATATGCGGTATACTTTTTATCATTTTTAAAGATCAACTTCCGTTAATATTTTTTGATAAAAGTAAAACCGAAGTTATTGCTATTGCTTCACGATTGGTGATTTTAACGGCCTTATTCCAAATTTTTGACGGAATACAAGTGGTGAGCTTAGGCTGTTTACGAGCCATGAGAGATGTGAAAATTCCGACCCTTATTTGTTTTATAGCATATATTATCTTAGCTATTCCCATAGGATACTATTTATGCATCCAACAAAAATTGGGAGCTGTGGGAACCTGGATCGGTTTGTGTATCGGACTAGGATTTGCTGCCGTTATGTTGTTATGGCGTTTTCATATTCTTACGAAAGATAAAAAGAAATTTAACCATTGATTTTACTTTATTTAGAAAATAGTTCTAAATTACTTTCTATTAAAAGGGAAGAGGCTTTACCTGCATTAAAATCGCAAGTACTCGAAATTTTTTCTAAAATAAACTCGATTGAAAATGCCGTTTTGGGTTTGTTTGTAGATGCTTCAATGGAGATTAGAATTCAATCGTACAATAAATATATTTGGAAAGTTGAGGTCATGGATTTGCTTAATTATAAAATGTTTTTGTATTATTATTCAACCCAAAGGGTGCAACAACTAATCCAAGATATTTTTAAAGTATAATTTCGTATTCCAATTTCGTTAGTCTTCGACTAATACCTTATCTAAAAATTCAAATTCGAGATGTGGAAGAAGTTTTTTTATTAATTCCAAAAGGTTATAAATATCAATCCGTATTTCTTCTTCTTCCTTTGAACCTTGATTTTCCAAAGAAAACAAATGCGTTTGACAACTATTTAGCATTGAAAGAATAGTAAACCCTAAATGTTTATAACTTCCGATACCTGCATATTCACTGTGCTTAGCGTGATCTTTCTTTAAATCATCAATCAAATCTTGTATGTGTTTATAAGGCTTGTGTTTCATATTTTAATTATATTTATACAAGCAAAGTAACGACACCTAGATAAGATAAATAATTATAAAAAGTTAATTCGCACAACCAGCGAAGAATATCTTATTTAATTCGTATAATTTTATATTTTTGTAAACAGATAAAACGAAATAAACCATGAATGCTGATATTAGCTCTAAAAAAGTACATCACGGAAGAAATATAAAGAGATTGCGCGAAATGTTAGGCGTTAAACAAGATGCTTTAGCCGTTTAATTACATATAACACAAGCAGGAGTATCTAAATTGGAAGCCAAAGAAGAAATTGAAAAAGAAACTCTTGAAAAAATCGCTCAAATTCTTAAAATTCCCGTAGAGGCGATTGAAAATTTCAATGATGAAGGCGCTTTGAATTTTATTGCAAATACTTTCAATACTCATGATACTTCTATAGGTTTTACTATCAATTTTAATCCGATTGATAAAATCGTAGAACTTTATACCGAAAAAGAAGATCTTTATAAAGAAAAACAAGAGCTCTATGAACGCATGATTCAAGAAAAAAATGAGTTGATTGAGAGATTATTGAGTAAATAGTTTGTAATTCTATGGATTAAAACTAATTTTTAGAGGTTTACTGCATTAAAATGGTTGAGAATTTCTTTTTTTCATTATACTTCAATGGGGTAACCGCCGTTAACCATTTATAATCCCATTTTTCCTGAATAAGAATGATATTTATATTTTCTTCAATATAAATATCCGTTCTATCCGTATATTTTACATAATTCATAAGTTTTTTATTCATAATTATACAAATTAAAATAAATTAAACTTTCAGTTATTATTTTATATTTTATTAACTCGTTAGAATTGATTAAATATGAAAATATAAAGCTATTCTTTAAATTTATTATACATAAAAAATAGAGTAATAAATTTAGTTTCAAGTAGAATGTGATCTTAGATGATTTAAAGCAAGTAAAATCATATTATTATTTAATTACAAGGAAATAATAAAAGTTGTTAATCAGAAATTTAATTACAACAAACAAATTAACAAACAAATAAATTATTAAGAGTAATAATAATAAATATATGAGAACATATTGTATCTTATTCTTAATTAAATATTTTTAAGCAAATTTTTATAAAAAACTATATAAAATAAATTCAAAAATAATTATATTTGTTAAAAATAATTACATAATGTTAGACTTGAATTTTATTATACCAAGAGAAGGGGAGGGGTCAACTAAATTAACAGTTCATAAATCTGGTAAATTAGGTTTTTCAAAATCAGCAATTGAATTAATGAATGTGGATGAATATAGGTATTGTAAATTTGCGTTTAATGAAGGTATAGAAAACGATGAAAATATATACATGGTATTAAATAAAGAATCAGATGAGTTTTCATTTAGTATAAGTAAAGCGGGTGAATATTATTACATAAAAGCTAAAAACTTTTTATCAGATTTGAAGATTGATTATACAGACGATTCAAAAACGTATATATTTGATATATATAAAATGGATCATGAAGAATTAATTATTTATAAATTAAAGAAAAGAATTATTAAAAAGAAAAAATAAAAGCCAAGTAGTCACAGGAAAGGACTACAAGGCTCTTAAATTGTTAAGATGTTATTAACATCTTGTTTAAAGTACAACACAAAGTTAATAAATATTTTAATATTTAAGTTATTTTAAAGTCTTTCCATATTGTTTAATGTAAATTTTTGATTATGTATAAAACAGGTCAAAAATGTCCAGAAAGTGGAGTATATAAATGTTCTGAGCATCCGGATAATACAATTCCACTTTCAAAGGGTGAAACTTTTCCACCTTGTAGTAAAGGTAGAGGACATTCAGCAAATTGGATATTAGTTCGCAAAGCGTAACTAATAAAAAAAAGTATTGGTGAATAATAGTAGCCAATACTCTATTAATTAGATTTTTAACTACAACTTAAAAAACTTAAATAATATGGCGTATTATATTAACAGAAATGGTAATTCAGGAGTTAGAGCCTATGAAATAGGTGATAATTTTATTATTGTACATTTTTCAAATTTAGCTGTTTATGAATATAATTATCAAGTTACAGGCATTGAAAATGTGGAACAGATGAAACAATTAGCTATTAATGGTGAAGGATTAAACAGTTTTATTAATAGAAATGTTAAATTCAAATATTCAAGAAAATTAAGATGATAATTAATGAGGCTATTAAAGAAAATAGCCTCATTACTAAATTTATAATTTTCAATTTATGCGTAATAGAATATGGTCTGAATTGACACAATCTAAACACAATATAGAATTTATATGTTTATATATTGAATATCAAAACAATAAGATCAAGTTTTTCAATATCTTTACTTTAATTTTTTCATCAGCAGGAGTGATGGGGTGGAAATTTTGGGATTATATGCCTTTTATTTCTTGTATTATTATTTCGTTAGTTTCATTGTTAAAGTTAATAAAACCTCATTTTATACCTACTGAAAAGGAAATAATCAATATGGATAAAATTCATGAATTTTATGAGGATTATTATAATAAATTAGAAAAATTATGGTATAATTTAGAAAACAATATTATAAATGAACAAGAAGCTACAGATAAATTTTATAAAATAAAACGTACTGAGTTAGTTATTAATCCTATTATAAATAATGTTTTAAAAAATAAACCAAAAAAAATAATCGATAAAGCAAAAGAAAATTCTGATTCATATTTTAATCAAACTTTCATTAACAATTAATTATTATGGCAAAAAAAAGTAGATCAGCACGAACAGATTTATCTAAAGACGAAAACAGAAAACAACCTAATAATAATTCAATGCCTCGTTATAAAAATCCCCCACCAATACCTCCTAGTAAAAATAAAAAATAAACAATATTAATCTATTTGTGGGATATATTAACTAATCAATAATAATATTGATAAATTTAAGCTATATTTTGCAATTATATACTTTTTTTTAAAATGAGCATTGTGATCTAATGAATCAAATTAATAAATATAGTATTGATTTTTTAAGATTTTTTTAGGACAATAAAGCTATTTATAAATAATAATTTTTTAGTTTTTATTGATAAATGATTTTAAAACTAATAAAGTATAATTTTTTTTTAATTGAATTTGCTAATAATTAACTAAATAAAAAAAAGAGAATCAATATTCTTGATTCTCTTTTAAACTTGGTAGCGGGAACAGGACTCGAACCTGTGGCCTTCGGGTTATGAGCCCGACGAGCTACCTACTGCTCCATCCCGCGATGTTTGTGAGTGCAAATATACAACAAATTTGTTACAATGCAAGTTTTATTTAAAAATTTTCAGGTAAAAAGTGAATTTTTTACAATTAAAATAGAATTTATCTTGATAAAAAAGATAGTCCGCATCAAAAATAGCTGAGTTATAAGTAACTCTATCAACCCTTTATACACATAAGAGTTGAAAACGTTACATAACTTATTTAAAAAAGATTTAGTAGAAATTATTGATTGATTTATAATTACGTTTAGGTATTTACCAATAATGAACGATGGAGGCATTTAATTTTTAAGACTTTGCAATTAAAATCAAAATGTCAATAAATCAAATAAGAATATAATTTTAAAATTTCTCGATTTTATATTTTATAAATAAAAAAAAGAAACAGAATTTGTTCTACAAGGACTTTTGCAAAGCCTCAAACTCATCCCATCGATCTGTTGCAGCCAGTTCAGCCAGTTGCGGCCAATGACTTGGATTGTGTATACGATAAGAAGCACCTTCATAAAGCTCAAGAATATTTTTTAATGAATCTACAGATTGTTGAGAAAGTTGTTCCCAAGTATAAATGCCGCTTTCATTTAAAAAGAATTCAATACGTTCACCAATACCTTCAATAATTTTTAAATCATCTTTTTTAATGGGCGTATTTTCTTTATTTTCTTCATCAACAATACCGTTTTCAGAAGCAGAGAGGGTAGAGGTGTTTTCAAGCTTCTCTATGGGGCTTCTTCTGATTTTTCCACCGGTATATAAAACCTTCATGGTTTCAATTTTATCAATATGCGTGGCAATTTCGTTTTTTAATTGCTCATTTTCTTTTTCAATATCCGTAAAATATTTTTCCTCTTTTTTACCAAACAATAAACCTATAAAATAAAAAAGAAAAGCTGTGATCAATAAAGGTACGAATACCACAGAAACAGCTTTAAAAAAAGCCTTGGTATTCGGGTCATTATTGCTTAAATTTAATTTGCTTAAATCCAGATTTTCAATCCATATATACCAATAACTTGCCCCTAAAATCCATATTATTCCCGTAATAAGAAAAACCCAAAATAATATCTTTTTATTCATGTAAAGGTAATTTAATGTTAAAATTTTGTGATAAAGATAAGGAAAACCATTCAAATATAGATAAATATCTATTTCAAAGATGAGTACCTCTCATTATCCTGCGAATTTCGTTAGTAATTTTTTAAACTCTTCCGGTCTGTCTAATTTAATATTAATAGGAAGATAAAAAAGAATATCTTGCAGTTGTTGAAAATGTTTTAACCGCATAAAGTCTTTTTCAGTAGTTAAAATGACTGCTTTACCATCTAATTTTTGATAAGCTTTTTCAATTTCCACAATATCCGCTTCCGAAAAATTATGATGATCTTTAAATTGTAAATGAGTAACCGATGAAAATTTACTTTCCGCAAATTCCAATATATCCTGATATTTAGCTATTCCAGTTACTAATAGGATCTGATAAGAAAGCAGATCATCAATAGGTAAAGTTAAAGTAGAAGAGATTACCTGTTTTTCATATATGATAGTTGAAAAAAACAATGATTGATACGGTTGTAATTTTAATTTTCTTTCAATGGTCTTTTTATTTTCATCATCTAAATTTTCGGGACATTTGGTAACAACAACTATTTGTGCCCTTCTAGCACCGTATCTGCCTTCACGTAAACGTCCAACAGGTAAAATATGATCGTCATAATAGGGATGACTGTAATCTGTTAAAAGAATATTCAATCCCGCCTTTACATACCGATGTTGAAAAGCATCATCTAAAATAAAAAGATCAGGATTAAAATCCTTGATAAGATTGTCGATTCCATGGGCTCTTTTTTCGTCTACTCCTACAATTATTTTGTTTTTAAAACGTAAAAAAAATTGCATGGGTTCATCACCAATATCTTCATAACTGGTGGTATAATTTGCAAAGTGGAAACCTTTGGATTTCCTGCCATAGCCGCGGCTCAAAACGCCTATAAGATGAGTATCTTTCAACAATCCGATTAAATATATAACGAAAGGTGATTTACCCGTTCCTCCAACGCTTAAATTTCCTACCGTAATAATCGGTTTTTTATAACTTTTTGAATGTAAAAGTCCCCAATCAAAAAATTTATTTCTAATATAAGTAACCAGCCAATACAGACCGGCAAAGGGATAAAGGAATATCTTCATATTTTAATAAGGAAGCAAAAATATAAATTTATAAGATGATATTTACTTCTCGTTCTAATTGAATGTTAAAAATTTTATTAACATCTTCAATTATAGAGTTTGATAGTGATAAAATTTCTTCTCCGTCGGCATTATGCAGATTAACTAACACCAACGGTTGTTTTTCGTGTACACCCACGTTTCCGATTTTTTGGCCTTTCCAACCGGCTTTTTCAATTAACCAAGCAGCAGGAATCTTAACCCAAGTATCGGAAATGGTATAAAAAGGTATATTCGGGTAATTTTCTTGAATTTTAGTTAATTGATCGATCGTTATAATCGGATTTTTAAAAAAGCTTCCTGCATTTCCCAAAAGTGCGGGATCAGGAAGTTTACGTTTACGGGTAGCTATAATTTGATTTCTTACGTCCAGCAAAGAGGGTTCAGAAATATTATTTTTTATAAGTTCTTCTTTTATATCTCCATATGAGAGTTTAAGTTTATGTTTTTTAGTGGTTAATCGAAAAGTAACTTCAATAATGGCATATTTATTTTTTCCTTCATTCTTAAAAAAAGATTCTCTATATCCGAATTTACAATCTTCAGAAGAAAAAATCTCTATTTCACGGGATTTAAGATTAAGAGCTTTCAGTTGATAAAAAGAATCTTTCATTTCAACTCCATATGCTCCGATATTCTGTATAGGAGAGGTTCCAACATTTCCGGGAATAAAAGATAAATTTTCCAATCCTCCGTAATTTTTAGCTACACAATAGCTCACAAAAGAATCCCAGTTTTCTCCGGCCATAGCAGATACGAATACATAATTCTCATCGTTACCCGGCCTTTCTTGAATTCCCTTTAAATTAACTTTTATAACTAAACCGTTAAAAGCTCTTGTAAATAAAATATTGCTTCCTCCTCCTATAAATAATACAGGTAAATTTTGATTCTCAGAAAAATTTAAAGCCTCGTTGAGCTCTTCGAGTGTAGATATTTCCGTAAAAAAATTACAAAGCGCAGGTACTTGAAAAGTCGTAAATTTTTTTATATCCTTATTCTCCTGAACTATCATTGAAGTGAATTATATTTTTCTAAACCTTTTTTGATAATTTTTATGGATTGGGCAATGTCATCTTTATTGATTACATAAGCAAGTCTAACCTGTTTTTTGCCATGTTCATGGTTGGAGTAAAAACCTTGTGCAGGGGTAAGCATAACCGTACCGTTTTCATATTCAAAGTCTTTTAACATCCATAAACAAAAATCCTCAGCATTATCAACCGGCAATTCTACAGTGCAATAAAAAGATCCTTTGGGATTGGGACAAATTACCCCCGGGATTTCATTAAGTAATTTTACCAATAAGTCCCGTCTTTCCGAATATTCTTTTCTTACGTTTTCAATGTACGAAAGAGGTTGTTTATGTGCGGCATTGGCAATAATCTGTCCAATTAAAGAAGGGCTCAAACGAGCTTGGGCGAATTTTAAAGCTATTTCCAAAAATTTTGTATTTCTGGTAACTAAAAAACCGCAACGGATTCCACAAAGGCTGTAACGTTTGGATTCGGAATCTACAACTATCACATTGTCTTTAAGTTCAGGAAAATCTAATACAGAATGGAACGGTAAACCATCGTAAACATATTCTCTGTATACCTCATCGGATATAAGAAATATATCGTGTTTAATTGCTATATCTGCCAATTTTTGCAATTCCTCTCTTGAATAAAGGTAACCGGTGGGATTACTTGGATTGGTAATGAGAATTGCACGGGTTTTGGGTGTAATTACTTCTTCGAATTTTTCAATATCGGGTAATGAAAATCCGTTGTCAATAGTTGAAACAATGGGAACTATAGTAACTCCAATAGATTCTGCAAAACTATAATAATTTGCATAAAACGGCTCAGGAACGATAATTTCATCTCCATGATCGCATAAGCAACTTAAAGAAAATGAAAGAGCTTCAGACCCCCCGTTGGTAATAATAAAATTGTCTCTGGTTAAGTCATTGAATCCTAACGAGTGATAATAATCTTTTAGTGTTTCTCTATAATCAAATTTTCCTTCAGAAGGAGTATACGCATAAATATCAATATCAATATTTTTTAAAACATCAATGGAAGTTTGCGGGGATTTGATATCCGGCTGTCCGATATTCAAATGGTATACATGTAACCCTTTTTCCTTTGCTTTAACTGCATAAGGAGCTAGTTTCCTAATAGGAGACTCAGGCATATTTAAACCTCGTGAAGAGAACTTTGGCATAATTTTTTATGTTGTTTTGGAAATTACAAATTTATTGAGTAAATTTGTTTAAGGCAACAAAATTAAAAATAAGTTTTAAATTTTTAATTATTATAGTTTAAGCATATTGTATAAATAGTAAATTTATTTAAATGTTTAGCTAAATAATTGATAATCTTAGTTGTTTTTTCTTGTCTTAAGTAAAGTGCGAAAATTCTAAAAATAACATTATAATAATATTTAATAGTAATTAGTATGGGAAATAAAAATGCTCAAAATGTTTTAACCGGTATGGTATTAGGAGCTGTTGCCGGATTTCTTGCCGGTGTGTTAATTGCTCCTGATAAAGGTAAAAACACCCGTAAAAAAATAAAAAGAAAAGCAGAAGATTTAGGGGAAAGTCTTAAGGATTCTTATCATAAATATAAAGATGAATTGAAGGAGGGATATGATAAGTACAAAAAAGAGTTTAACAGAAAAAAAGATGAGACAATTGATCATCTCGCGGAGGAATACGATGAGTTGACCAAAAAATAATTACTGAAAATTTAAAAGAGTCTGTTTTAATGACTCTTTTTTAATTTTATCACTATATTTTAATAACTTATGTTAGGTTTTGTAAAAAAATATATCAATAATAGAATCGAACTTCTTAAATTGGAATTGACTGAGACTATTTCCGGTTTGTTGAGCATAGTAATTTTCATCATTATTGTTTTCAGCTTAGGAATGATGTTCTTATTTTTAGCCAGTATTGCTTTGGGAGTAATGCTTGGAACTCATTTTAATAATATGGGATTAGGCATTTTAATTATTTCTTGTATCTATCTCATCATTTTTATGATTCTTCTTTCCAATTATTCGAAAATCAAAAAATTTATTGAGAGGAAAATTATTGAATTACATTTAAATGTAAAAGAAAATGAACTTAATGACAAAAACTAACGGAAGATATACGTACGAAGATTTTTTATTACGTAAACGTGTATTAAAGGATGAGATTTCTGATATGGAGAATAAACTCTCCTTAAGTCATTTACCTGAAACCTTAGGTTTAGTTAATGATAATGTAGGAAACAAAGCATTAAACTTTGCTTCTAATTCAAATCTCTTAAAGATGCTAATTAATTTTGGAATAGGTTTCGGAACGGAAAAAGTAATTTCAAGGTTTGTAAATAAGAAATCTTTATCAGGGAAATTGATCATGTTGGCTTCTTCTTATGTTGTTCCTATGGTCATTTCTAGAGGTAGGAATATTTTATCATCTATACGTAACAGAAATGAAGTTAAAGCTCTGAGAAATTTTAATGAAGATGACGAAGTTTAGAAAGTAGTATTTTAAATACATATTAAATCCATTACAAAATAAATAAAAAGGCTGTTATAATAACAGCCTTTAATTTTTTTAAACTTAATTAATTTAGTTTATCTAGTTAACTGCAGAGGATAATTCTGCACCTGCTTTAAATTTAGCAACTTTCTTAGCAGGAATTTTAATTTTAGCTTTTGTCTGAGGATTAATTCCTTCTCTTGCACTTCTTTTAGAAACAGAAAAAGTTCCAAAACCTACAAGAGTAACTTTGTCTCCTTTTTTTAATGCTTTGGTTACATTATTCAAAAATGAATCTAAAGCTTTTTTTGCTGCTGCTTTAGTAATATCAGCATCAGCTGCAATTGCATCAATTAATTCTGATTTGTTCATGATGATTTAATTTTAATAAGGTTATTTATCTTAATTTAACAAAGGTAATATTTTGTTTGATATAAACAAGCAAATTCCCTCTTTTTTTCGTTCTAACAAAGAAGACTTTACATTTTTTTGTTAAGAATTAAATTGTTTTTTTATACCTTATGTTTAAAATAAAACCCTATCTAATATTAAATTTCCATTTTCAGTATATTTAATAAGATCATTTTTTATAAAACTGGTAATCAGACCTTTTTCTCTTTCAGGATAAAGCAAATGTATATTAGCTCCGGCATCCAAAGTAAAATATAATTGAGCGTTAGAATCGTGTCTGAATTTCCAAATTTTATCAATGATCGCCAAAGTGTTAGGCTTAATCAAAATATAGGGCGGGGTAGAAGTCATCATCATGGCATGAAGTGTCAATGCTTCATGTTCAACTATTTTACCAAATTGTTCCCAATCTCCGGATTGAATCAAATCGCAAACTTCAGATAAATTTTTATTTGCTTCTTGGAAACGTGTGGATGCATAGGGATGTCCTTTCATTAAATTATGACCAACGGAGCTGCTCACTTGTTTAGATCCTTCATGGACCAATAAAATGGTATCTTGAATTTCTTTAAATATAGGAGCTATTTCATAGGGAAAAGGAATAGCATATAAATCGGAAGTGGAAGGTATATTTGAGCTTTTACCCCATATAGCCAATCCCTTGTAAATTGATCTGCATGCACTTCCTGAACCTAATCTAGCCAAAAAAGAAGCTTTTCTTAACCTAAATTGTTCGGAATTTTTCTCTCCCAATAATTCGCTCATATTCATAAGGCATAAGGCCAAAGCACCAAATCCGGATGCAGATGAAGCAATTCCACTACTGTGAGGAAAAGAGTTTTTTGTATGTATAGAATATGAGTATTGGTCAATAAATGGTAAATACTTTTTTATAGATAAAAAATAGGTATGAATTTTAGCTGCGAAATTTTCTTGAATTTGGTCTTCAAGATATACTTTTACCGAAAAGGTATCGGATTTTTGAAATTGGATTGAAGTTTCCGTAAAACTTTCGGTAAGTGTGTAACTTATGGATGGATTAGCAGGTAATTGTAAATCATATTTACCCCAATATTTAACTAATGCTATGTTTGAACTGCATTTAGCGTTCACTTCTCCATTTTCTATATTTTTATACGTTTCAGATGGAATAAAATTTTCCTCAGTCATTATTTAATTTTTTATATTGTAGATAATTTTTAGCGTGAAATTTTAATGAATCTTGAATAGGTATGAATGCATACGACAAAAATTTTTTTATCTTGTCGTTGGAATAGGTGTTTTGAGAAGTCAATGCTAAGTAAACAGGCTTACTTATAGTTTTCTTACCGGGTAAAAATCGAGACAATACGGATAACCTTTTTAACAATGAATTAGATATTTTAATAGGAGGTTTCCTGTTCAATTCTTTTCTTAACAGGCACATGAGGTTTTTATACGATATGTTGTCTGCAGTTAAAATAAATTTTTCATTACTTATTGAAGGATCATCCATAAGTCGTATACAAATATCGGCGACATCCGAAGCATCAATACATCCGGTGATCCCCGAAGTATAAAAGGCTCGATTTGCATATGCCTGATCATAGAGTAATCCATTGCCTCGTTTCCAATTTCCGGAACCTAATACGATACCCGGATATACAACTAACACATTTAATCCTTCTTGAGAACCTCTCCACACTTCCATTTCAGCTCCGTATTTTGAGCAAGCATAGGAAGAATGATTGAATTTAAAATTCCACTCAGCATTTTCATTAATTGAAGAATCTTCAAAGTTGGAGTCTAAGGTGGCGATTGAACTTATATAACAAAATTTATCTATTTTATGATTAATAGATAAATTAACCATATTTTGAGTTCCTTCAATATTTATCTTGCGTAATTCTTTTTTATCTTTTTCATCAAAACTAACCTTTCCGGCAACATGATATACTTTTGTTACATCTATAAAAGCTTCTTCCAGGGAAATAATATCAAGAATATCCCCTTTAATCCATTGTAAAGAATCATATAATTTGTTAAATCTTTCCGGTTCGTATAATTTAAACAAGTTGAAAACTTCTTGTTTAGAATCTTCCGATCTATATAAAGCTTTAACTTGGTTACCTTTTTCGGCTAACTTTAATAAAAGATAGCTTCCTACTAAGCCCGTACCTCCTGTAACTAATATCATAATGGATTGCTAAATTACAGCTTTTTAATTTTATTTATTAGTGAAATTAGCTTAAGTTTTGAAAATATACAGTAGGTAGTTTGAATAAAAAAATAAGCTTATTATTTATCAAATTAAATAATATACAAGTAAATTGCTTATTAAAAAATTATCTCTAAAAAATTTATATAAAATATGAGTATTTTAAAAAAAGGTGTATAACAAAAAAATGCCTGTATTAAACAGGCAATTTTTTTATTTTTTTTGAAAAAACATAATTGGACTCATCCAATATTGGACCGGTTTTATTTCCGATAAGTATAAACTTATAAAGCTTATAACCATTGCTAGTGGAAAATCAAAAAGAATCGGGTAGGTAATATCTAAAGGAGGAAGTAAATACATCCTGATACCGGATATTATAAAAATAACACAAGGATGCACCAAAAATATTCCCAACGAATATTTACCTAATTTATAAAATCGATCAGTTGCTAAATTTATTACGCAAGTAATGCTTATCATACTAATTAAATAGAAAGATGCTCTATATAAAAATCCCTGTAAAAGAGTCGGATAAGTACTTTTATAAGATCCTTCCCCAAAAGTAGCCATCACGAAATAAAAAAGGTTTTTAGCAAAGTATAAGCCGGTAAATATGGCTAATAAAATAACAACGGGTATAATAGGATTAACTTTTCTGATCTTATTGAACATTTGTTCATTGCAATAATAACCTAATACAAAGTACGGAAAGAAGGTAATTACTCTGAAGGCATTTAATTGGATATCTATAAAGCCAAACAGTAAAGGTATAATTAGTGAAAGACTAAACACTAATGGGAATTTTAAATTTAACTTAGCAATATAGTAAACAAGTAATCTCCAAACTAATAAACCAACCACATACCAAAGCCCTCCATAAGGAAGAATGAAAATCGAAATAATTTTTTGAACAATATTAAATTGATCCGCAGGAAGGGTTACTGCTTGTACAGTTATGAAAGGGATGGAATAAGTTAGCTGTGCTGCTAAGTAGGTGAGTCCTAAAGATTTAAATGATTTGATATATTTATCCCACGTAATGTTTTTTGAAAAATAGCCGGATATAAATATAAAAAGAGGCATGGTAAAAGTAGAGAGAAAGCTAACTAAAACTGCTGTTCCTCTATCTTTGTAAAGGTTTTCGGTAGTATGAGCATATACTACAAAACAAACTAATATAAATTTCAAAGAGTCAAAGGTCTTATTCCTGTTCATTGTTAAAAAGCAATTAAATTAACGACGACAAAACTATAAATATAATAGTAAAAGTCCAAATTAATAAGTATATTATAAAAAATTTTATTTCAAGCCTAAAATTTTATATGAAATTGAATAAAAATAGATAAATATCATAAATTTAATATCTTATAAACATAAACTTTAGTAAATCATTTTATATTTATATGCTAAAATAATATAATATTTAAATAAATAAATTAATATATAATAATAAATGGGAAATATTATATTATTTTATCTATACTTTTTCTTGTTTTTATTTTTTGAGCTTTAAATTGAGAGGGTGTTAGTCCGGTTACTTTTTTAAATTGCGCAGAAAGGTGAGCTAGACTGCTGTATCCCAGTTTATAAGAGATTTCCGATAAATTCAATTCATCATAAGACAATAATTCTTTTACGGTTTCAATTTTTTGAAGAATGATATAATGTTCAATGGTAATGCCTTCAGAAGAAGAAAAAAGTTTGCTTAAATAAGAATAGTCTTTGTTTAATTTGTGGGATAAAAATTCAGAATAAGTTATCGATGGTGCTGTATGTTCTCGAATCTGTGAAATTAACAGAGATTTAATCTTTTCAATTATTTTTTGATTAGAATCACTTATAAGCTCGAAGCCCAGCTTTTCTAATTTATCACTAAAAATATGCTCCTTTTCTTTGCTCAATTCCTCATTTAAAATAACCATCCCAAGCCTAACAGTAACCGGCTTAATATGAATTTCTTTTAAAATTTCCTCAACCGCAAAAATACAGCGATCACAAACCATATTTTTAATATATAAATTCATAAATGAAATTTTATACAAATGTAATGCCTAAATTCTTCCTGTAAAGTGATGGATAGTAAGTCACACTCATTTTCGGCTAAATTTCAATATCGATTAGTAAATAGTTTTTTATAAATTTGTATAAAAAAAATGGCACTACTAGCACCTTCCATCCTTTCGGCAAACTTTGGAAATTTAGATAAGGATGTAGAAATGATCAATTCGAGCGAAGCCGATTGGTTTCATATAGATATCATGGATGGAGTATTTGTCCCTAATATTTCTTTTGGATTTCCGGTTTTAGAAGCTGTTAATAAAAAAGCTAAAAAAAACAAAGATGCTCATTTAATGATTGTAAATCCGAGTCCATATTTTCAAACTTTTAAAAATTTAGGTATAGATTATATTACGGTTCATTATGAAGCCTGTATCCATTTACACCGGACTATTCAGGAAATTAAAAATTTAGGTATGAAAGCCGGAGTGGCTTTAAATCCGCATACTAATATAAGTTTATTGGATGATACTATCCAAGATTTGGATTTAGTGTTAGTGATGACTGTAAATCCCGGGTTTGGAGGACAAAAATTTATTGAAAACTCATATAAAAAAATAGCCTCTTGTAAGGATCTAATTATTCAAAAAAATTCACAAGCATTAATACAAGTTGACGGAGGAGTCAGTCTCGAAAATGCTAAAAAGCTAACAGATGTTGGAGCTGATGTATTGGTTGCCGGAAGTAGCATTTTCAATGCGAAAGATCCCATACAAATGATCAAAGATTTAAAAAATAGTATCAACTAAGTTCATAACCCATTAAAATGAAAGACAAAAAAATTCATTTTATAGTTAATCCTATTTCAGGTAAAGGATTAGGTAAGAAAGTAAAAAATAGGATAGAAGAACTTTTTGCAGACTATGATAAAGAAATCAAAGTAACAAGAAAAAAAGATGATGGATATAAATTTGCATTGCAATCCATTAAAGAAGGAGCCGACATTATTGTAAGTTGTGGTGGTGACGGAACACTTAATGAAGTAGCTACTGCCTTACTTAATAAAGAAATCCCCTTAGCAATCGTTCCGATAGGTTCCGGAAATGGATTGGCCAGACATTTACATATTCCACTTACTTATGAAGAAGCATTACAATCGTTGAAAACTTCCCAACATACTAGTAAAAAAATTGATTGTGGAAAGATTAATAATATATATTTCTTCAGTAATGCAGGTATAGGCTTTGATGCTCATACTGTGAAAGAATATGCTCATCAAAAGAAAAGACAATTAGCAGGATATGTTAAAAGTGCTATCGTAAGTGTTTTTAAATATAAGCCCATTCAGATTGATATGCATTCAGAAACGAAAAACTTCAAGGGAAAAGCCATGATGCTGAATATCTCTAACAGTAATTGCTTAGGATACGGGTTTTCCATTTCGCCAAAAGCTTCTTTGCAGGACGGTAAATTTGATGTTAATTTGATAACTGAATGTTCCTGGGGAGCATTTGGTTTAATCGGTATGGGATATTTATTAAATACTAATATCGGAAGTAAGAAGAAAATATTTTTTAAATCCAATCAATTAGAAATTGAATTTGATGGAAAATATTTACAAATTGATGGAGAATTTATACCCACCAATGCTAAAAAACTAACAGTTTCCTTATTACCTCAATCACTTAAAGTTTTAGTAGCTTAAATATATAACCTATAAATTAATATACTTAAAATAGTTTAAAGTTATTTCTAAAATATAGATAAATTCTAGAAATGTTAAAATTATCGAATAACTAAAATTTGGATGAATAGGGTAGTTAATGAGGAATTTATATAGAATATTAATGTATCAACACACATACAAACTAAAAATAAGAATCTTATTTTCAAAAAATAATTGATCACTTGCCACCAATAAATTTATAATATAAAAAATATTTACTTTGAAGATATTATCAAAATCAGTAGATTTGAACCTATACAGTAAATAAAATATACCCGTTAAAGCAAAAAATAAAATGGACCAATTTTCATTTTTAAATGCAATCAATTCAGAATACATAGATGAGTTGTATCAAAAATATTTGAAATTTCCCGATAGCATAGAACCCAGCTGGAGAAGTTTTTTTCAAGGATTTGATTTTGCCAGAAAATCCTACAATGAAACTTCTAAATATAATCAATATAGTGAAAAGGAATATTCAAATGAAAAAGGAATTTCTGAAGATATCATAAGAGAATTTAAGATAATAAATTTAATAAACGGGTATCGAACAAGAGGGCATTTATTTACTAAAACCAATCCGGTCAGGCAAAGAAGAACCTATACCCCCGATTTAAGCATAGAAAATTTCGGACTTAGCGAGTCAGATTTATCTGTACCCGTCAACGGTAAAATTATAGGAATAGAAGGAGAATATACTTTAAAAGAAATAATAGATATACTTAATAAAGAATATTGCAGTTCCATAGGAATTGAATACATATATATTAGAAAACCCGAAGAAATCCGTTGGATTCAAAATTGGATAAAGCAAAATTTTAATCAGCCCCTTTTAGATGTAGAAGAAAAGAAAAGAATATTAAAAAAGCTTTCACATGCCGTTGCCTTTGAAAATTTTTTACATACAAAATTTGTCGGACAAAAAAGATTTTCATTAGAAGGAGGAGAAACTTTAATTCCCGCATTAGATGAAATAATTAACCATTCCTCAGAACTGGGAGTGGAAGAAATCGTTATCGGAATGGCCCATAGAGGAAGATTGAATGTTTTAGCCAACATATTTAATAAATCGTACTCGCAAATATTTAATGAGTTTGAGGGTAAAGATTATTCAGAAACTATTTTTTCAGGAGATGTAAAATATCATTTAGGATCATGTAATAATTATAAAACTAAAAAAGGTAAAACCGTTAAAATAAGTTTAGCTCCCAATCCGTCGCATTTGGAAACCGTTGATGCCATAGTGGAAGGAATTGCGAGAGCAAAAACAGATCACGAATATCAAGAAGATTACGGTAAAGTCATGCCTATACTAATCCATGGAGATGCAGCCATTGCCGCTCAAGGAATCGTATATGAAGTAATTCAAATGATGAACTTAGATGGCTATAAAACCGGAGGAACCATTCATATTGTAATTAATAATCAGGTAGGATTTACTACCAACTATTTAGACGCACGTTCCAGCACCTACTGTACAGACATAGCTAAAACGGTTTTATGTCCGGTATTGCATGTAAATGCAGATGATGCAGAAGCAGTTATCCATGCAGTACGATTTGCTTCGGATTACAGGAATACCTTTAATAAAGATGTTTTTATTGACCTTTTAGGTTATAGAAAATATGGACATAATGAGGGCGATGAACCTCGTTTTACACAGCCTCAATTATATAAAATAATTGAAAATCATCCGAATCCCAGAGAAATATATCGAGCAAAACTTGAGAAAGATGATATCATTACGCAAAAAATGGTGGCTGACGATGATGAAGAATACAGGAAGTTACTGGATAAAAATTTGGAAGATTCCAAAGAAATGGAACAAGCGACCGTTGAATTATTCATGCAGCAAGAATGGAAAGATTTTGAAAGAGTAGGAGCTGCCGAGCTTTTAACACCCATAGATACAACTTTTCCATTGGAAAACTTGCGTACCATAGCCCATCAAATTACGGAAATACCGGAAGGAAAAAACCTCTTTAATAAAACCAAACGTTTATTGAAACAAAGGCGGGATATGATTGATGTTACCCAAACCATAGATTGGGGGATGGCAGAATTGTTGGCTTACGGTTCGCTGTTAACGGAAGGACATCATGTCCGATTATCCGGAGAGGATGTTGAACGAGGAACTTTTTCACACCGTCATGCAGTGATTAAAACGGAAGACACCGAAGAAGAAATCATCTTATTAAACAGCTTGAATACCAAAGCTAAATTCTATGTTTATAATTCTTTGCTGTCAGAATATGGAGTTTTAGGATTTGAATATGGATATGCCATGACTTCTCCTTTCTCACTTACAATTTGGGAAGCCCAATTTGGAGATTTTGCCAACGGAGCACAAATTGTAATTGATCAATATATTTCTGCTGCTGAAGATAAATGGAAAATGCAAAACGGATTGGTTATGTTACTTCCGCATGGTTTTGAAGGACAAGGAGCAGAACATTCTTCGGCGAGGATCGAACGATTCCTATCTCTTTGTGCCAATGGAAATATGTATGTAATAAATGCAACTACTCCGTCGAATTTATTCCATTCTTTAAGACGACAATTGAAAACTGATTATAGGAAACCGTTGATTGTTTTTTCTCCTAAAAGTTTACTAAGACATCCTCAAGTAGTGTCTACCCTGGAAGAATTAGCAGAAGGAGCCTTTGAAGAGGTTATCGATGATTCAAAAGCAACTAAGATAGAAAAAATAACTCGTGTCGTTTTATGTTCAGGAAAATTATTCTATGAATTGGATAAGAAAAGAGAAGAACTAAAAGAGGATCGAGTGGCATTGGTACGTATTGAACAACTCTATCCTTTACATTGGGATAAAATCCAACAAATATTACAAAAATATTCCTTTCAAAAAGAGTTAATTTGGGCACAAGAAGAACCCGAAAATATGGGAGCTTGGTGGTACATACTCAAAGAATTTAGAAAATTCAATATTGAAGGAATTTATACAGCCGAAAGCGGTTCTCCTTCACCGGGTTCACACAAACGATACGATAAAATACAAAAAAAATTAATCAATTCTGTGTTTGAAAATATAAAATAAACCATTAAAAAATAAAATATTTGAACTTATGATACTTGAAATGAAAGTTCCCTCTCCCGGGGAATCAATAACAGAAGTAGAAATTTCAACCTGGTTGGTTAAAGAGGGAGATTATGTTGTAAAAGATCAGGCTATAGCGGAAATAGACAGCGATAAAGCCACTTTAGACCTTCCGGCAGAAGCTTCCGGCAAAATATCTTTGAAAGCTCAAGAGGGAGATACAGTTCAGGTAGGACATATTATATGTTTAATTGACACGGATGCTGTAAATCCAATTCATGATAAAAAAGAAATAGTAACCAACGAAACAGAAACAACTGTTCCTATTCAAACTACGGAAAATTCTAAAGAAAGACCCGCCAATTCATATGTAAAAGGAACTTGTTCACCGGCAGCCAGAAAAATAGTTAAAGAAAAAAATATTTCTCCCGAAGATATTCAAGGAACCGGTAAAAATGGAAGAATAACAAAAAATGATGCCTTACAAGCAGTTCCATCTCTTGGTAATTCTACAGGAAATGGAGTCAGAACGTACCAATCAGTTAAATTATCGGCACTTAGAAGAAAAGTAGCCGAAAGATTGGTAACCGTTAAAAATCAAACCGCCATGTTAACTACTTTTAATGAAGTGGACATGAGTGAAATTTATCGTATAAGGAATGAATATAAAGAGGTATTTAAAAATAAACACAATGTGAATTTAGGATTTATGTCTTTTTTTACCCTTGCTGTTGTAAGAGCATTGCAACTGTTTCCTGATGTTAACTCTATGATTGACGGAGAGAATAAAATAACCTATGATTTTCAAGACATAAGCATAGCTGTGTCCGGACCTAAAGGATTAATGGTTCCTGTCCTTAGAAATGCGGAAACCATGACATTTAGAGGAGTAGAGCAAAATATAAAGACCCTTGCGGAAAAAGTGAGAGACGGAAGAATTACCGTGGATGAAATGACCGGAGGAACATTTACCATTACCAATGGAGGAGTTTTTGGTTCTATGTTATCTACCCCGATCATCAATCCACCACAAAGTGCAATTCTTGGAATGCACAACATAATTGAGCGGCCCATCGCAAAAAATAAACAAATTGTTATTGCTCCCATGATGTATGTTGCCCTTTCTTATGATCATAGAATTATCGATGGTAAAGAATCGGTTAGCTTTTTAGTGGCTGTGAAAGAAGCACTTGAAAATCCATTGGAACTATTGATGAATAATAACATAAATAAAGCATTTGAATTATAAAAATCTATACAACCGCTTATAGCGGTTTTTTTATGAACCAAAAACGTTTTTATACTAAGAATAAATCCATAAAATAAAGCATATAATATTTTAATATGAAAAGAATACTCTTTGTCTTTACTCTATTATTTTCGTTTCATATTTTATCAGCTCAAGAGTCAGACAGAAAAAAACTGGAAGAATTTCTTTCGAAGCAACAAGATATAACCTATGAAAGGATTGAAACTTATAAAGGAGGACCTTTACAATATAAGTTACAAATTAAACAACCTTTAGATTGGTCGAATAGCCATACCGGTTATTTTAATCAACAAGTCATTTTGACTCATACAGGCTTTGATCGGCCTATGCTCATGGAAACGCAAGGGTATGGGATGTATGATGTTAAAAATGAATTGCAGCAAATCTTAAATTCTAACGATTTAAATATTGAACATCGATATTTTGGAACTTCAATACCCGATTTGTCAATATTTAACTGGAAATATTTGACTCTTTATAATGCAGCTCATGATATACACCATATAAATACTATTTTTAAAAAAATATACGGTAAAAAATGGATCAGTACAGGTATAAGCAAAGGAGGACAGACAACTATATATTATCGATATTTTTTTCCTGAAGATGTAGATGTCTCCGTTCCATATGTGGCTCCGATAAATTATTCTTTGGAAGATTCGCGAATATATAGTTTTTTAAACTCGGTGGGATCGGAAACTTGCAGAAAGAAAATTAAAGATTTTCAACTGTTTATGCTAAAAAATGAAAAGGAAGCCTTAAAATATGTACAAGCCTATTCTGATATAAAAGGTCTTACCTTTAATTATTTGGGATCCCTAGGCAAAGCTTTTGAATATACAGTATTGGAATATCCTTTTTCATTTTGGCAATGGGGATATTCTTGTGATTCCATTCCTCAATCAAACGAGGTTGCGAAGGGAGTGGATTATCTTATAAAAGCCGTTGATATAAGTTTTTTTAGTGATCAGGAAATTAAGCAATATGCGCCACATTATTATCAAGCAGCCTTAGAAATGGGATATTACGGATATGATATTTCACCATTTAAAAATTATTTAAACTATTTTACTGAAAATCCTTTAGCAACATTTCCTCCTAAAGAAGCAGGAAAAATCACGTATAGTCCGAAACTCACCAAAAAATTAGAAAAATGGTTAGATACTCAGGGTACTAATTTCATATATATTTATGGGGAATTAGACACATGGAGCGCTACCAAAGTTATCCCTTCTTTAAAAACTAATTCCATTAAATTAGAACTTCCCGGAGCAAACCATGCTTCAGCAAGAATCGCAAACATGGATCAAGTGATGAGAAATCAGTTGAGCGATTCCTTATATCAGTGGATAGGGATTAGACCTAATTATAGTTTATTAAATTAATTATTTTATATTTTTAAAAAGAAGTAACTAATAAATTTATTAAAATATAAATAGGAAACTAAATTTAAATTTTTATTTTATCTTGGAATAGAATTTGTATTTAAATGATTTAATTGTAGGATATTTCTTTTTTTAATAAAAATAGAGATAAATACAGGGTTAATTAAAAATACTTTCGTTTTAATTAATATTTAATTAACAAGAATTCTATATATAAATTATAATTTTGTGTAATCATTAATGTACTAATAATACGGATTGAATTAATTATAAATTTAAAAGTAATAAATTTACAATTTTAAAACCTTGGTGTAAAAATGGAAAAAGGAAAGAAGAAGAATAGAATATTTAGAGATGCGTTTGGCCATTGGTTTATCTTAAAAAGATTTCTTATATTCACCTTTGGGGTTATATCGTATAATAGATTCAACGGATTTAATAAATTAAAGCTTAAAGGAACTGAAAACCTGTTAAAGCTTCCCGATACCAATGTATTGTTCGTATCCAATCATCAAACCTATTTTGCGGATGTATTTGCCATGTATCATGTATTTTGTGCCGTAAAGCACGGATATATTGACACCATTAAAAATCCTGTTTATCTTTTAGATCCGAAAGTAGATTTATATTATGTGGCGGCAAAAGAAACCATGAATAAGGGATTATTAGCCAAATTATTTTCTTTAGCAGGAGCAATTACTGTTAAAAGAACTTGGAGAGATGCAGGAAAAGATGTCAATCGAAAAGTAGATATGAATGAAATAGATAATATTTTGCAAGCCTTGGATAGCGGATGGGTAGTTACCTTTCCTCAAGGTACGGTAACTCCTTGGTCACCCGGTCGAAGAGGAGCGGCAAAAATTATCAAAAAAAATAAACCCATTGTAATACCTGTTGTAATCGATGGATTCAGAAGAGCTTTTGATCGTAAAGGCTTACTTGTTAAAAAAAGGGGGGTTGAACCCAAAATGACATTTAAAGCTCCTTTAGACATCGATTATGAGAACGAAGATTCAAATGAAATTTTAGCTAAAATCATGATAGCTATAGAACAAGATCCAAGTTTTTTAAAAGTCAAATCGGTAGAGGAACTGGAAGCAGAAAGGGAAGAAGAAAAGACCCGATCATTTTTTGAACTATAATTTATTACAGAGATAAAAAAAGGCAGTAGTATTTAGCTGTCTTTTTTAGTTTAAAAAAGTATCTTTGTTCTGAAAAATATCGGTAAATGAAAATACATTTTATAGCGATAGGTGGAAGTGCCATGCATAATTTGGCTTTGGCCTTGGCTCAAAAAGGCTACACTATTACAGGTTCTGATGATGCAATTTTTGAACCCTCCCTCTCAAGATTAAAAAAACAAGGTATAGCACCCAATTCATTGGGGTGGTTTCCCGACAAGATTACTCCGGATATAGATGCAGTAATTTTGGGAATGCATGCACATTCAGATAATCCCGAACTTCAAAAAGCAAAAGAATTAAATTTAAAAATTTATTCATATCCTGAATTTCTATACGAACAATCTAAAAATAAAACCCGAGTAGTTATCGCAGGTTCTCACGGTAAAACCACGATAACCTCCATGGTTCTTCATGTACTTAATTATCATCAGGTAGATGTTGATTATATGGTTGGTGCTCAGTTGGAAGGATTTGATACCATGGTGAAGCTCACAGATACTAATGAATTTATGATTTTAGAAGGGGATGAATATTTATCTTCACCGATCGATTTACGTTCAAAATTTCTTTTGTATCAACCTAATATAGCTTTACTCAGTGGGATCGCCTGGGATCATATCAATGTATTTCCAACTTTTGAGTCTTATAAGCAACCCTTCCTAAATTTTGTAAATACGATAAGTCAAGGAGGTGCTTTAATTTATAATGAAGAAGATAAAGAAGTTGTAGAGGTAGCAGAACAATCTAGTAACTATCTGAAAAAGTTTCCTTATCATACACCCAATTATGTAATTAAAGATGAAAAAGTATATCTTCAAACTTCTGATGGAGAATTACAATTGTCGTTATTTGGTAGACATAATCTTTTGAATTTAGAAGGTGCACGATTGGTTTGTAATCAAATAGGTATACAAAATGAAGCGTTTTATGAAGCAATACTATCATTTAAAGGTGCTTCACGAAGATTGGAAAAAATATACGATACAAATGAATACATAGTATATAAAGATTTTGCACATGCACCTTCTAAAGTAATGGCAACGGTCAAAGCGGTTAAAGAAAATTTTTCCAATAAACGATTGGTAGCTTGTTTAGAACTCCATACATACAGTTCACTAAACCCTGAATTTTTAAAACAATACAAAAACACATTAGACAAAGCTGATGAAGCACTTGTTTTTTATAGTGAAGATGCTTTAAAAATCAAAAGAATGGAACCAATTTCAAAAGAACTGATTATAAATTCTTTCGAAAAAAATAATTTACAAGTCTTTACAGATCCTGTTATATTAGAAAACTATTTAAAAGAAATCGATAAAAATAACAGTATTTTTTTAATGATGAGCTCCGGAAATTACGGCGGAATAAATTTGGACTCAATTTTTAAATAAAAACAAAATACATTATATCATAAAAATCTTTCTTTTCGGAAAGATTTTTTTATGCGATGAATTTTATAAGCCTTTTATAAAGGATATATATTCGTCTATGCTTTTATCCAAAGTACCATTATCAGCTGCATAATAAGAATTATATAACATATAATATCCCCTAAAATTCGAACTAACATAGGCTGCCGTGAGTTTAATAGGCAAAATTAAATCTTCCAAATTCAGATTTTTATTATCTTTAAGATCGTCTTCACTTATACCGGCAGACAATGCTAATGCTATTTTTTTATCTTTTAATTTATCCCCTTTAGATCCATAGGCCCAGCCATAAGTAAATACCTCATCGATCCAACGTTTTATTAAACCGGGTACATTAAACCAATATATTGGATATTGTAAAATTAAGTTTTCATGGTTTTCAATTAACTTTTGTTCTTTTTGAACATCGATTTTATAATCCGGATATTCATAGCAAAGATTATGAACTGTAAAATCTTTCGGATATTTTTTTAATTCTTCTGACCATCTTTTATGAATTATCGATTGATTTAAATTGGGGTGACCATTAATAATTAATGTTTTCATCTTTTTTAATTTGATTATAGTTTTTATAAATTATATATTGTAATCATTGTAAATATATTAATTTAAAATCAAATTTAATATAATTATGAATCAATATTTGCTAAAAAATAAATAGATGAATAATTTAGATTTCAATAATTATTAGTACTTAACCAATATAAAGAAATGAAATTTGAAAAATAAAGAAGTATAAATGATTATACTTAAAATAGTGTATATTTTAAACTTTTGAATAAAAAGGGAATCAGACTATATTTTTAGTAAGTAAGGATTAATTCAAAATGTGACTAAAAAAACTTGAAATTATTTCAATAATTCAATAGCTTGTTTTCTTGCGTTTTCCGTAATATCAGAACCGCTTATTAACTGAGCAATTTCCTCAATCCTTTCCTCATGATTCAGTAAACGTATTTGAGTTTGTGTTTCCCCCGATTTTTCCGTTTTTTCGACCTTAAATTGACTGTTTCCTTTTGCTGCGACTTGAGGCAAATGAGTAATGGCAATTAATTGCATGGTTGAAGCCATTTGCTGCATTAATTTTCCCATTTCATTAGCAATACGTCCTGAAACCCCTGTATCAATTTCATCAAGAATTAAAGTAGGTAATGCTTCTTTCTCAGACATAATTTTTTTTATTGCTAACATTACGCGTGATCGTTCACCTCCCGATATGGCTTTAGCTATAGGCTGTAAGGACATGCCGGCATTAGCGGAAAATAAAATATTGACGATATCTGTACCGTTTGCAGTAAATTGATCTGTTTTTTGTATGGAAATTTCAATTTTAGATTTTTCCATTCCTAAATGTGAAAGAATAGTGAGTATTTTGTTTTCTAATTCAGGAACATGTGTCTTTCTTTTAGTATGAAGATCCTGAGACCATTTAGTAAGTTCTAAAGAAAGTGTTTTTATAGTATCTTGACAGGCTTGGATTTGATTTTCCAAATTCATCAAATCAGAGGTATCTTTAGATAAAGAATCTCTAATTTGTTTTAATTCCTCTATAGTGGTTACTTTATGCTTCGCATATAAAGAATAAATTAAATCAACTTTTTGAGTAAGATCTTCATAACGCAGCGGATTGAAGTCTAATCTTTCAAGGAAAAACTCGGATTCTGCCGATATATCTTGTAATTCCAACTTAATGCTGCTGATTCTTTCAGATAATTTCATTAAATCCGTTGAATACTGCGAGCCTTTATCCATGCGCGAAGATACTTCACGTAATTGATTTAAAATCCCTATCTCATCATTATCTAAGATTTGTTTAACTTCAGTTAAGATTTGAGCTAAATATTCTGAATTTTTCAGTAAATTCAGTTCATTTTCCATTTCAACAAAATTGATGGAATCTAATTGAGCCGTATTTAACTCTTCTAATAAATAGTTTTTATAATCAACTTCTTCATTACCTAAAAGTAATTTATCCTTTAACGAGGTAAGCCTCGAATTTTCAAATACGTATTTTTGATAAACATTTTGATACTCTTTCAAATCTAAAGTTGCACCGGAATAAGTATCCAATATATGTAATTGATATTTTTCATTCATCAGATCCGAAGTATCAAATTGAGAATGAATATCAATAAGTTTTTCAGTTAGCGAATGTAATACAGATAGGGTAACCGGAGTATCATTAATGAAAGCTCTAGATTTACCTGAAGGTAAAATTTCTCTTCTAATAATAGTAATAGGATCGAAATCCAATTCATTTTGAATAAAAAAGTCAGAAAATAGTTCGCGATCAAGAGTGAATTCCGCTTCAACAAAGCATTTTTCATCAGCATTTTTCAAAGATTTGTAATCTGCCCGCTCGCCTAAAACTAATTTTAATGCTCCCAGAATTATGGATTTACCGGCACCGGTTTCGCCTGTAACAGTTATCATACCGGAAGGAAAGTCAATATCCAGGATATCTATCAACGCATAATTACGAATTGATAAATGAGATAGCATAAATTTTTAATTTTTAATTTTATTCCAGTATTCGTTACTGTTGATTGGATTGATTTTTTGTAACAGAGTTTTCAATTCTGAGATGTTCATTGAAGTAACCGGAGTCCCGCCAGAAAATATATTGGCTATTTCTTCACGTTTTGCAGTTAAGAAAAGATCTAAAGGATAAAACTGATAATTGGAAGAATATTCATTTAATTTCATTAAATAAGTAGCAATGTGAGTTTTAGCTTGTAATTCATTCGAAGACATTACATCTAATCCTAAACGATGATAATTATAAGAAATATTTCTTAACATTTTTGCTTTATCATTTATTAGATAGGAAATAAGAGATCCTCGGGTTCTAGGACCGTCAAAAGTATTCCACCCGTTGTATCCTTGATTAATGGAATTATCTGCAATTTTTTGAGCTTTATCAAAGTATTCATTTCCTCCGTATCGTGAAAATGTGTCTGCGTCATATCCTAAGATCATATAAATATAATAGGCAATAACATCAGTTAAATTTTTTCCGCTGAATCGGGATTCATTAAATACTAAATTTTCGGATTCTAGATAATTAAAGGTAAAATCGGTATCTTGATAATTTAATACGGGTGTTATATATGAAGAATTATAAACCGGTCTGCTGGATTGAATTAATAAGGTTGCTTTAAATTTATCTGTTGAAATTCGTTCCTCAATAATAATTCCGAACGAACATTTAATTCGTTCCTGCACAGATAATTTTTTACCCTGAACCCAGTCCGTATTGTTGATAAATTCTTTTAAATCTTTTTTCAAGGTAGTAAAAACTTGATTGTTTGATCCTTGAACTTTACTGAAATCGATATTAACATCAGCCAATAATTGTTGGCAAGTAGCAAACAAAGGTAAAAACAGCAATAGAGTAATTAAAGATATATGTTTCATAAATCAGGTTTTAATTCTTTCATGAATAGATTTTAAAATATTTTCAGCAACTTTTTCTTTGGTTTGAAGATCAAAATACTCTATACCTCCCTTGTTATCTAAAATAGTTATTTTATTGGTATCGTAAGAAAACCCTGCGCCTTTATCCTGTAAAGAATTTAAAACAATCATATTCAAATTCTTTTTGTTCAATTTAGTAAGAGCATTTTCTTCTTCATTATTCGTTTCAAGAGCAAATCCCACTAAAAATTGGTTACTTTTAGTTTTACCTAACTCTAAAAGTATATCTTTATTTTTTAATAAGGGTAAAGAAAATGATTCTTCATTTTTCTTAATTTTAGTTTTAGATACAGTTTCTGGTCTATAATCAGCTACAGCTGCGGCCATAATAACAATATCTGTACTCTGATAATGTTCTGTTACTTTTTGATACATTTCTTCAGAAGACATAACATCTATTCTTTTAATAGAAGAATAATGAGAGAGTTTTTGACAAGTAGGACCGGATACTAAGGTAACTTCAGCCCCTAATTTTTCGGCTGCTTTAGCTATTTCAAAACCCATTTTACCTGAAGAATGATTGCCTATAAAACGTACCGGATCAATAGGTTCATAAGTAGGACCGGCAGTGATCAATAGTTTCTTTTTATAAAAAATTAAATCTTTTCGTATATAATTTTCAATAAAGTCTAAAATTTCTTCCGGCTCTGCCATTCTTCCTTCACCTTCCAATCCACTGGCAAGTTCGCCCTTATTTGGAGGTATTAAAATATCTCCTTTTTGTTGAAGTTTCTTAATGTTTTCCTGATTGTATGGATTTTTATACATATCCAAATCCATTGCAGGAGCAAAAAAAACTGTGTTTTTTGCTGACAAATATGTTGCTAAAGCTAGATTATCAGCTTCGGCACTGGCCATTTTAGACAATGTATTGGAGGTAGCAGGTGCTACCACCAAATAATCGGCATGTAAAGCTAAATCTACATGGTTGTTCCATTCTCCGGTGTTGCCTTCAAAAAATTGAGTATATACCGATTTTTTGGAAAGAGTAGATAAAGTTAAGGGAGTAATAAAATTATGAGCCTTAGGGGTCATAATTACCTGCACTTCACAACCTCTTTTCATGAAAAGCCTTACAAGGGAAGCAGTTTTATAAGCAGCTATGCCACCTGTAATAATTAAAACGATCTTTTTCCCTTCTAAAACCGACATTTGAAAAAATGGATATTAGGCGTCTGTTTTTCTAAAATAAACTTCGTTATCTAACCATTCTTGAATGGCAATTAACGTTGGTTTAGGCAATCTTTCGTAATATTTAGAAACTTCGATTTGTTCTCTGTTTTCGAATACTTCATCTAGAGAATCGCTATTAGAAGCAAATTCATCTAATTTTTGGTTTAAATCATTTTTAATAAAGGTATTGATTTGTTCAGCTCTTTTACCTATGATTACTATGGCTTCATAAATGTTACCTACTTTACTTTCAATTTGTTGTCTGTTGAAAGTAATGGTTGTGTTGGGTGCATTTAATTCTTTTAAATTCATATTTTGATGGTGTATAATTAGTTAACTTATTTTATTTTTTCGCTCTTTTTCTGCTGATTTTAGTTTATCTTCCGATTGATCTTTTGCTTCATTAATGCTTTTTTCTTTGTTCTGATATACAATTCTGGCATTTTCCAATCGATTATTCAATCTTTTAGCTTCGTCTAAATATTCAGATTTTGGAAATAATTTGCAAAAGTTGTTATATGAATTAACCGCATCATTAATCCGTTCATTTTGCAATCTATGAATGGAATTAACTGCTAATTCAGTTTTTGCTCTTAAAGAATAAATTAAGATATCTTCACGCAATTTAGTATCCGGAAAATCGCTTAATACATTATCAAAAGAAATAATTGCGGCTTTATATTCTGTTACTTTATATAAAGTTTTAGCATTTTCAAAGGCTTTCTTTTCCAACTTTCTTGTCAAATCGTCCATCATTCGGTTGCATTCTGCAATCTTATCCGAGTTTGGATATGTGTCGATATAAAGTTGTAATTCTTTTAACGCATCACGAGTATTCGTTTGATCCAAATTATAATCAGGAGAGTCTGCATAATAACAATAAGCAGCCATAAATGCAGCTTCATCCGCTCTTGAATCTTTAGGATACGACATTACAAAATTTTTAAACTGATGAGCCGCAAGTCTGTAGTTTTTATCCAGGTAGTTTAAATAAGCTGTTCGATAAGAAACTTCAGGAGCTTCATCTGTTCCTACTATAAATTTGTTTGCATACTCGTATAAGCTAATGGCTTGAGAATATTTTTTTCTTTGTTCATATTCTTCAGCAACCTTTAATATCAAGTCTTTATCAGTACTTTTCAAAGCTTGATTTAATCTTCTCTCACAACTAATTAAAAGGAGAAATGACAAACCTAGTAGAGGTATTTTTTTCATCTAACTACAAAATTACATCTTTTTATAATTTAAAACAAATAAATAACATTTATTGATATAAATGATACCTAAAAGTAAACAGCTAATAAATAGGTCGATAAACCCTTATTGCAATAAAATTTAAGCTAAGATGGATAGGTTTTCTAATTCTTTTTCTATTTTTTCAATGAGATTAGAAGACGCAGGAGTCAATGGTAAACGTGTATAGGGTTTACAAATTCCTTTAAGAGATAATAATGCTTTTATACCGGAAGGGTTACCTTCAGCAAAGATAAGTTCAAAAAGTTTTTTAATTTTATAATGAATTTTATAAGCATCATCGACTTTCCTTTCCAATGCCAGTTGCATCATTTGAGAAACTTCATGGGGAAGAGCTTGACCTAAAACAGATATAACTCCCAAACCACCTGCTAATACCATAGGTAAAGCCAATTCATCATCTCCGGAAATCACCATAAAATCAGATGGTTTATCTTTAATAATCTGTGTGGACTGTAAAAAGTTTGGGCTAGCTTCTTTAATTCCCAAAATATTTGAGCAGTCTTGAGCTAATCGTAGGGTTGTTGCAGCTTCAATATTAGAGCCGGTTCTCCCGGGAACATTATATAGTAATATAGGTTTGTTGCTGTTTTCTGCTATGCTTTTATAGTGAAGGTAAATTCCTTCTTGGGAAGGTTTATTGTAATAAGGAGAAACGGAAAGTATTGCCGTAAAATCTTCCAGTTCGGTTGTACGAACTTGATGTAATATATCTGCCGTATTATTTCCCCCTATACCCAAAACCAAAGGTAATCTCTTGTTGTTACTCTTTTTTACGCAATCAATTACCTGTTTTTTTTCTTCTGAGTTTAAAGTAGCATTTTCGGCAGTAGTACCCAAAATTACTAGGTAATTGGTACCGCCTTCAATATTGTAATTTACTAATTTTTCTAAGGATGGAAAATCAACCGTCCCATCTTCGCAAAAAGGTGTAATCAAAGCCACACCTAATCCTTGTAATGATTTCATAAGAGTAACAATTTTGTCTTTATACTATAAAAAGTAAAAATACTATTAATTATTGAAATATGTAAAAAAATGAATGATTGATATAACTATTTTATGGCCTTTAAAATAAGCATCTTACAAATTTGATAAGAAGTCTAAAGTATCAACGCCATCTGCATAATCATCTATTTTAGGATTTTGAGCCTGTCCGGGAGCTACTGTTTTAAATTGTTGATAAGGTTGGGCACTCACTACGCATTGTAGAGAATCTGCATGCTGAGAGATAAATTTTTCAAGTTCTGAGTCATCCGAATATGTACTGTAATATAGAGTGCCTATAGGACTAAATAAATTTCGTGATTCTTTCAATAGTATAAAGTTATTATCCCAAAACAGTTCTTGATTCATTAGATAAATCGCTTTATTATAATCGTAATTATTCGAATATTTGGTATGATTAATACAATCTTGATAGGAAATAAAAACTTCGAAGAGTTTATTAATATCATAATTCTCAGGAATGAAAAGTTGAGTAACACTTCTGCATCCTAAACCAAAATAAGAAAATACATCATCAGCCAGGCCGTGCAAATCTTCTTTCGATTCATTCCCATTAAGTACAGCGATTGAAGTTCTATTTTTACGTATTATATGCGGAATATCTTTAAAATAATATTCAAAATATCTGGCAGTATTGGTAGTACCAGTAGTAATAACCGCATCACAAGGAGGAAGTTTATCTACCCATTCAAATTCCAATTCTTCACAAAATTCTTTCCATAAGTTAAGTATAAAAGGAATAAGAACAGCGTCTTTAGATGATAATTTTATTTTTGCCTGATGCCCTGCCAGCAAAGTACTGATACAGTCGTGAAATCCAACCATAGGTATATTACCCGCTAATACCAATCCAATTTTTTTAGATTCTTCGGATTTTATTGTATAGTTAGATAACCATTGGGTTAGTATTTCTTCAGTAAGAACATTATTCCAATAATTTAAAACCGAAAGAATGCTGTTTTCAGTAAACCAAGGGTTTTTTATCTCAGCAAGAGAGATACTATTTTTAAATTCGGAATATGTTGGGGATTCCGCCCGGTTTTTAGTAAGAAATTGATCTAAAATATTTCTTACGGCAGCTAACGACTTTATTCTTTGATTTAAACTCATTTTTACTTATGATAAATGTGAAAAAAATTGTATAATTTTGCACAAAAGTAAATTAAAATTAAATAATGGCTATAAAAATTACGGATGAATGTATAAATTGTGGAGCTTGTGAGCCGGAATGTCCTAATAATGCAATATATGAAGGAGCTGTTGACTGGAAACTGTCTGAAGGAACAGGTTTAACCGGTATGGTAGTTACGAAAAGTGGTCTTTCAATTGATGCGGATGCTCCTCAAAAACCTATATCTGACGATATTTATTATATAGTTGCTGACAAATGTACAGAATGCGTAGGGTTTCATGAAGAACCCCAGTGTGCTGCTGTATGTCCTGTCGATTGTTGTGTTCCGGATGATGCTCATGTTGAAAGTAATGAAGAACTACACGCTAAAAAAGATTTTTTACATCCTTCTTAAAAGAAGTTGTACGCATTTACTTTATTTCTCAATAAGATAAAAACATTATATTTATTAAATAATGAAAAAATATAACTTTAGTGCAGGACCTTCTACTTTACCGGAAGAAGTTATTCAACAAGCCTCTCAGGCTGTATTGGATTTTAATAATAACGGGATCTCTTTAATTGAAATATCTCATAGAAGTAAAGATTTTATAGCTATCATGGAAGAAGCTAGATCGCTAGCTAAGAAATTAATGAAGTTGGATGATAATCATGAAGTTTTATATTTACAAGGAGGAGCCAGTTTGCAATTTTCTATGGTTCCCTATAATCTGCTTAAGTCGAAAGCGGCTTATGTTGACAGCGGAAATTTTGCATCTATGGCAATTAAAGAAGCAGAAAAAATCGGTAATATAGAAGTTGTTGCTTCATCTAAACAAGATAAATATACCTATATTCCTAAAGATTATGTGGTACCCTCTGATGCTGATTATTTACATATAACCACTAATAATACGGTTTACGGAACAGAAATAAAAACATTTCCTGATACTGATATACCTTTAGTATGTGATATGTCATCGGATATTTTAAGCAGGAATATCGATTACAATAAATTTGCTGTATTGTATGCAGGTGCTCAAAAAAATCTTGGTCCGGCAGGAGTTACCCTGGTTGTTGTAGATAAAAGATTATTGGGAAAAACAGGAAGAAATTTACCTTCTTATTTAGATTATGAAGTTCATATTGCCAAAGAAAGCATGGCTAATACTCCACCCGTTTTTGCAGTGTACACCACCTTATTAAATTTACGCTGGTTGGAGAAACAAGGAGGAACAGGAGGCATTGAGAAAAAAAATAAAGAAAAGGCGGAATTGTTATATAATGAAATCGATCGAAATCCGTTATTTAGAGGTGTTTGTGTGAAAGAAGACAGATCGCCTATGAATGTATGTTTCTTTTTGAACGATGAAGAAAAACATAAAGCCCGATTTGATCAAATGTGGAAAGATGCAAATATTGTAGGTGTGGGAGGATACAGAACAGTAGGAGGATACAGAGCCAGCATTTACAATGCCATGCCTTTAGAGGGGGTGCAAGTGTTAGTTAATGTTATGAAAGAACTTGAAAAAACCGCTTAAAAATTAATTTAAAAGTATTACAATGAAAATATTACCTAACGATGGCATTTCTTTATCTGCGATCGAATTTTTAGAAAAAGAAGGACATGAAGTTTTAAACCATAAAGTTGCTCAAGAACAATTAGCTAACTTTATAAATGAGAACAACATTGATGTATTATTAGTTAGAAGTGCTACTCAGGTTCGAAAAGAACTGATAGATCAGTGTCCGTCAATAAAAATTATTGGTAGAGGAGGAGTAGGCATGGACAATATAGATGTACAATATGCCAAAGAAAAAGGAATTCATGTAATTAATACTCCGGCTGCATCTTCCAGATCTGTCGCAGAATTGGTGTTTGCACATATGTTTAGCCTATACAGATATTTGCAAGATTCTAATCGTAACATGCCTTTAGAAGGAGACACGAATTTTGCAGCATTAAAAAAGTCTTATTCAGGAGCTATGGAGCTTGGAGGTAAAACTTTAGGAGTTATCGGTTTCGGACGAATCGGGGTGGAAGTTATCAAAATAGGATTGAGTTTAGGAATGAAAATATTGGTTTCTGATGTAAATGACATAACTAAAACAATTACATTGGATTTCTTTGACGGTCAACAAGTTCATTTTGAAATATCCACAGTTCCTATGGAAGAAGTCATTAAAAATTCTGATGTTATTTCTGTACATATACCTAAACAAAATAAATATGTAATAGGAGAAGCTGAACTAAATAAAATGAAGCCTAATGCAATTATTGTGAATGCTTCAAGAGGGGGTATTATCGATGAAGTTGCCTTAATTAATGCCTTAAATGAAGATAAAATATTCGGAGCAGCATTAGATGTTTTTGAAAAAGAACCTAAACCGGAAATTACTTTATTAATGAACCCTAAACTATCTTTATCTCCACATATAGGAGGAAATACCAAAGAAGCTCAAGAAAGGGTAGGTATGGAATTAGCTGATCAAATTATTGAATTAGCAAAAAAATAGTATTGTAAACAATATACATTAAAAATTTTATTTAGTTCTTACATTGTTCTTAAATGGTCTTATATGTTAAGTTTTAAACCTTTTAAAGGAATACATGCTAAAGAGGAAGATATCAAAGATTTTCCCATGTATTCGCCGGATATATATTCTGATGAGCAAATAAGAATGAAACTAAGAGGCAAAACTCCTTCTTATATCGATCTTATTAAACCGATTTTTTTCAAAGGAGAAAGTCCTTTGGAAAATCGTTTAAAAAAGATAAGAAAAAGGTATGAGGATTATGTGAAAGACAATTTGCTTGATCATGATCCTGCCTCATTTTATATTTATGAACAGAAAAAAAAATCCGGAGAAACCTTTAGAGGAGTTATAGGATTAATCTCTGTGGATGATTTTAAAGGAAAAAATATAAAAGTACCTTCACCTACTAATGAAACGAAAGTCAATGGATTTACCCAATTTTTAGATACCACCTATTTGCAAACTAATCCGATATTACTTTGTTATGAATCCAATTCCAAAATAGAGATATTAATGGATTTAGAAATGAAAAGTAAACCATTTATCCATTTTGAGGATGAAATGGAGGTTTCACATAGGTTATGGAGAATAGATAACCGATTAAAATTATCACAATTTAAAGACGTTGTTTCCAATTTGCCTTCTTTATATTTAGCCGATGGATATTACCGGTTGATGGGAGCTATAAATCACTCAGACAAGATTAAAGATAAAAGTAAAACTAAAAATTTCTTATTTGACCAAAACCATCAAGTATTATCTTTATTAGTTTCAGGTCAAAACTTAAAAATCATAGAATATAATAGATTAATAAAATCACTAAACGGGTTAACAAAAAAAGATATTTTCTCAAAACTGGAAGAACATTTTACTATTAATTATAAAGGCAAAGAACCCTATTTTCCCTCACATAAACATCATATAAGCATGTACATGGACGGAGAGTTTTTTGGTTTATACATTAAACACGAATTTAGGGGAATGAAGGAAGGATTAGGTACTATTGATACGTATTTATTTAATACCTTTATCTTAGAAAGGATTTTTAATATAAAGGATTCCACACAAGAAATGAATTTAGTATCTTATATAAAAGGTTCCAACGATATTGAAGGGATAAAAAAAATAAAAGAAGAAGTAGATAAGGGTGATTTTACTATAGGATTTGGTTTTTATCCTCCTTCATTTTCCGACTTACAAAAAGTATTGGAATTAGGAGAAAAATTACCCGATAAAATTACCTATATTGAACCTAAATTTCCTACGGGTTTGATCATGGTAAACATGAAATAAATAATAATAAATTATTATAATCAAAATTCATATCCATTAGTCGATGGATAAAATTTTGTAATTATCAACCCAATTAATCTTTCATTGATTGTATTTGACCGGCATAAGGGGTGTCATCAATAATTTTCCAATTATTAAGTTTTACCATGTTATACAATTCTTTCAGATTGGAAATCAACTGTTTTTTAGCTAAAGATTGTATATTAGATTTTTGAACTTCTTTAGTTATATCTTTTTTCCCTTCTTCCATTACTTCATTAAGTTCAGATTTTGAAAAATCATTTAAAAAACCGGTTTCCATATTATAAATTTCAACATCGGGATATACATGTAATTCGGGATCGGGTATTGACAAAATATGTACTGTTTTATGAGCTGAGTCTACCTCAATTTTCATCTTTTTCATATCATACGTTACTTGAGCCATGGCAGTAATGTACAAAACAATATTTTTATTTAGAAAATCAAAATATTTAGGATTAAAATTATTATACTTTTTAGTCTTAAATGAAGAATAATTTTGTTCAATAACAATCATTTTATTCAAACGCTGAATTTCATGATTTATAATTCTGGTTTCAGATTTTACATTTTCTTTACCCGATTGTCTTAAAATAAATATAAATAGTAATAAACCTAAGATTAAAAATACTATGGATATAAAATATTTTTTTAAAAATTTAAGGATTATCATTATATATTTTTTAGTGTTAATAATAGTGCATAAATCATGCAAAAAGATAATAAAATAAAAAGAGTTTAAGGCGTGAATGGAATAATTTTTATGTAGGATTTTTATTTGATTTAAACAATAGTATATTAATATACTATTGTTTAAATTCTTTTCCGGTAAGAATTTTGTATAAATCTAATTCCAGGGATTCTTTTGGAGATTCAACTATTCTGCCAATTTCTATATCGCTGCGTTTCGGGTTATGATTGGCTTTATAGAGTATAAAAGTCGGTATACTAACTATATTCTTTTGATTTTGTTCGCCATACAAACTCTCTTTTTTACGATTTAAAGCATAAAGTTTTAATTTTCTTTGAGGATAATTGGTTACATCCAGGATTTTTAAAAATCGAGGAAGTTGCTCATGAGTGTCGCTGCACCAAGTTCCAAAATATATTTCAATTTTATATATTTTTATTTTATTTTTTATTTTATTTATAACATTACGATCAGGAACATAGGAATTATATTCGTCTGTATACCATGAATTAAAATCAGATTGTTTCAAGGCATCTCTAGTTATTTGACCAAATAAAATGGTTTCTCCTTCCGGATCGGTTAGCTTTTTATTAACAATCATTTTATCGGATGTTCTACAACTTATAAGTATAGTTAAAATAAATATAAAAATAAGGGATTGTTTTAACTTCATATAAATATAATTTTGGTAAATATACAAATCTCCGTCTATTATCTTAAAAAGAATAGTTCAAACATTTAATATAACATAATTTCACAAAATTTAATATACGAAAAACAATAATATAAAACACAATATTTAAATATTTAATTATGTAGAATCAAACATTAAAATGAAAAATAAAAGATAATGCTTACAAGTTTATCATAAATAATTAAATATATTGTTCGTATGTTAAATGTTGTTAGTTCAAGCAACAGCGTTTAGATTAGATTTTATAATTGTTTATTCCAAAACAGCTATAGGAATAATCATTTCCTCAAGTGAAATCCCACCATGCTGGTAAGTATCTTTATAGTAATTAACATAATGATTATAATTTTTTGGATAAGCGAAAAACTTGTTTTCTTTAGCAAAAATATATTTTGAGTTTAAGTTAACTTTTGGTAAAAAATAATCCTCCGGATCACTCACGGCAAAAACATCTTTTTCATCGTATTGTAGGTTTTTTCCTAATTTATACCTAAGATTGGTAGATGATTCTTTATCGCCGATTACTTTACTAGGTTTTTTTACATAAATGGTCCCATGATCGGTTGTAATGATCAATTTAAATCCTTCCTCAGCGGCGGATTGAATAATTTTTAATAAACTTGAATTTTCAAACCAGGTATAAGTTAAAGATCGGAACGTTTTGTCATCCCTGATTAATTCATTGACAATATTATTGTTGGTTTTCGCGTGAGAAAGAATATCTATAAAGTTATAAACGATAGTGATAAAATCTGCATTACTGCTGTGATGTTTAAATTCATCAGAAATTTTTTTCTCAAATTCAGCATTTAAAATTTTAAAATATTTATTTCTGATATTTTTTAGACCTAAACGCTGAAGCTGAGCAGTTAATAATTCACTCTCATATTGATTTTTATGTTCTTCATCATTCTCGCCTATCCAATATTGAGGAAATTTTTTTTCAATCTCTAAAGGTAATAAACCGGCAAAAAAAGAATTTCTTGCATATTGAGTAGCCGAAGGAAGAATGCTGAAATAGGATTTCTCTGTTACAGAATTAAAATATTTAGAAAATAAAGGTTCAATAATTTTCCATTGATCATAACGCAAATTATCGATCATTAAAAGCAAAACCTTTTTATGTTTGTTAATAACCGGTCTAACGACATCATTGAATGCAGTATGAGACATGATCGGTTTTTGTTCAGAATGCAACCAATCATGATAATTATTTTCTATAAACTTTGCAAACAAACTGTTTGCTTCATCCTTTTGATTACTTAAAATAGCACTCATTTCAACATCGGAAAGTTTATCAAAACTAATATCCCATTGAATAAGTTTTAAATAAAGTTGTATCCAATCTTCATACGATTGAGCATACATTAAGTCCATTGAAATCTTTCGAAATTCTTGTTGATAATTTTGAACCGTTTTTTTCTCGATTATCTCATCGCTTTTAAGTATTTTCTTTAAACTTATCAATACTTGATTGGGATTAACAGGCTTAAGGATATAATCTGTGATTTTTTCGCCAATGGCTTCTTCCATAATGTCTTCAGCTTCATTTTTCGTTACCATAATTACAGGTAAATTCGATTTTATTTCCTTAATCTTTTGTAGAGCTTCTAAACCGCCAATACCGGGCATATTTTCATCAAGCAGAACTGCGTCAAAATTGTTTATGGGAATCAGTTCTAAGGCTTCAGCTGCATTGTTGACATAAATAACCTCATATCCTTTGTTTTTTAAAAAAATTATATGAGGTTCCAATAGTTCTATTTCGTCATCAATCCATAATATTTTTTTACCCATGCCTATATAGTTATTTATTTACATTAATTTTGCATTAATGTACAAAAAATATGCCTATTGGAAAAAATAAATAAGAGGAAAATTTTTAATGATCCGGTATTAGGATTTGTTTCCATATCCAATGATTTACTATTTGATATCATTGAACATCCCTATTTTCAGAGGTTACGACGGATATCTCAAACAGGCTTAAGCTATTATGTTTATCCCGGTTCTACACATTCGAGATTCCTACATGCCTTAGGGTGTATCAATTTAATGCAAATTACCCATAAAGTCCTTAAAGATAAAGGCGTTAAAATTTCAAAAGAAGAAGAAAGAGCCTCTTTAATAGCTATATTATTACATGATATAGGACATGGACCCTTTTCTCATGCACTAGAAGCAACATTGTTGGAAGGAATACATCACGAAAAACTTTCAATCACTTTTATGAAATTATTAAATGAGGAGTTTAATAATGAATTATCATTAGCAATTGATATTTTTTTAAATAAATATCCTCGTAAATTTTTCCATCAATTAATTTCAAGTCAAATAGATTTAGATCGATTGGATTATCTAAAAAGAGATAGTTTCTTCACCGGAGTTTCTGAAGGGAATGTAAATTCAGAAAGGATAATAACTATGATGAATGTAGTTAATGATGAGTTGGTAATTGATGGTAAAGGAATCTATTCTATAGAGAAATACTTGACATCAAGAATGTTTATGTATTGGCAGGTATATTTCCATAAAACATCGGTAACTGCCGAAATATATTTAATTGAAGCTTTAAAAAGAGCCAAACAATTGGTAAAAAAAGGTAAAAATGTTCCTTCTTCCGATGTTTTGCAATATTTTTTGGAAAAATCCGACTTTGTTGAAATTAATAAAATGGACTTGGAGAAATTTGCTCAGCTTGATGATTCTGATGTAATTTCAGCCTTGAAATTATGGCAGTCTCATGAAGACAAAACATTGAGTTTATTAAGTCAATTCATTATTCAAAGAAAATTACCCTCATCACTTATAATTTCAGAACCTATTTCAAATGAAAAAGTAGAACAAATAAAAAATGAAGTTAAAAAATTATATTCCGTACAAGATGTAGGGTATTTTGTACACCAAAAAGAGTTAAGTGTATTAGCATACAACGATACCAAAGACCCGATCAAATTACTTTTAAAAAATGGGAAAATTTTGGAATTACAAAAAGCAGATAATCAAGTCTTAGTTAAAGATTTAAGAAAGAAAATAACTCGTTATCATTTATGTATACCCAGAGAAATTAGTGGTGTTAAATAAAGATTTTTATAATCATAATAAAATGTTTACATTTGCCAATCATGGAATTTAGCGCTGAACAAGTAGCAAATTTAGTAAATGGGGTTATAAAAGGTAACCCCCAGGAAAAAGTATCTTATATATCTAAAATAGAAGATGGTAAGCCTGGCACCATAACCTTTTTAGGAGGAGAAAAATATCAGGAATATTTAAAAGATACCAAAGCTTCTATTGTTATTATATCAAAAGAACTATTACCGAAGGACATTTCCAATTTACCAACTATTATTGTTGTGGAAAATGCATATTCAGCTTTCAATAAATTATTGACTATTTATAATGAGATGAAAATAAAAAAACAGGGTATTGAAAGTCCTGTATTTATATCTCAATCTGCAACTTTATCGGAAGATGTTTATGTAGGGGCATTTGCTTATATATCAAATCATGTGAAAATAGGTAACAATACTAAAATTTACCCTCATGTATTTATAGGTGAAAATGTTAGTATTGGAGATAATTGTTACTTAGGTCCCGGAGTTAAAATTTATGATGATTGTGTAATTGGTAATAATTGTTCAATTCATGCAGGAACTATAATAGGAGGAGACGGTTTTGGATTTCAGCCAACAAGCGAAGGATACGAAAAAGTACCTCAATTAGGTAATGTTATTATTGAAGATAATGTAGAAGTAGGATCGAATTGTTCTATTGACCGAGCCACCATAGGATCAACAATTATCAAAAAAGGAGTTAAATTAGATAATTTAATACAAGTAGCACATAATGTAGTAATTGGAGAACATACAGTTATAGCAGCTCAAGCAGGTATAGCAGGTTCTTCAAAATTAGGAAAATGGAGTATGATCGGTGGACAGGTGGGAATTTCCGGACATCTAAATGTAGGAAATAGAGTTATAGTTCAAGCACAAAGCGGGATAACTAATGATGTAGAAGATGACCAAAGACTATTCGGTTCTCCTGCAATACAATATTTAAAATATCAAAAAAGTTTTATATACTTTAAAAAACTTCCTGAAATAGTCAATAGATTAGAGAAGTTAGAAAAAGGTAAAAAGTAAATCTTTAACTAGTAATTTATATAAAATGTCAGATAAGCAAAAGACACTTAAACAGGAGTTTACATTAAAAGGAAAAGGTTTGCATACAGGTAAAGAAGTTGTCATGACAATTAAGCCTGCACCTGTAAACACAGGATTTATTTTTGTTAGGGTGGATTTGGAAGGGCAACCTACTATTGAAGCTGATGCAACCTATGTGACTTCTACTGAAAGAGGTACCGTTTTAGAAAAAAAAGGAGTAAAAATACATACTTGTGAACATGTATTAGCTGCATTAACCGGAATGGATTTGGACAATGCATACATTGAGATGGATAGTTCAGAACCTCCTATTATGGATGGTTCATCTAAATTTTTTGTAGAAGCTATTGAAGAAGCCGGTGTAGTTGAACAAGAAGCAAACAGAGAATACTTCACAATAAAAGAAATAATTTCTTACACAGATCCGGAAACAGGTTCAGAGATTACTGCAATACCTTCCGATCACTTTGAAGTAGCAACTATGGTCGATTTTGGTACGAAAGTATTGGGAACACAAAATGCTACCATGAAAAGTATTCAAGATTTTAAATCTGATTTTGCCAATGCCAGGACCTTCAGTTTTCTTCATGAACTGGAAACTTTATTAGACTCCGGATTAATAAAAGGCGGAGATATTAATAATGCCATTGTTTATGTAGATAAAGAACTTTCACCGGATACCCTGGATAAACTAAAAGTTGTATTTAATCAGCCGGAAGTAAGTGTAAGACCTAACGGAATATTAGATAACGTGACCTTATACTATCCTAACGAAGCAGCCAGACATAAATTATTAGATGTTATTGGTGATCTAACCTTAGTAGGGGTTCGATTAAAAGCTAAAATCATAGCTACCAAGCCCGGACACCATTGCAATACACAGTTCGCAAAAAAATTAAATAAATTATATAAATTATTTAAAAGAAAAAATATACCGGAAATTGATTTGCAAAAAGAACCGGTATACGATATAAAAGATATCATGAGAATGCTTCCCCATCGTCCTCCATTTTTATTGGTGGATAAAATAATGGAAGTTGATGATAAACATATAATCGGAGTTAAAAACGTAACTATCAATGAACCTTTTTTTGTAGGTCACTTTCCTAATGAACCTGTTATGCCGGGAGTATTACAAATTGAAGCTATGGCTCAAACAGGAGGTATTTTTGTGCTCGAAAATGTAGATGATCCTCAAAATTACTCTACCTACTTGATTAAATTAGATAATGTGAAGCACAAAAGAAAGGTGATACCCGGAGATACCTTAATTTTTAAAATTGACTTATTAGAACCTATACGAAGAGGAATTGTACATATGCAAGGATATGGATACTGTAATGGACATATGGTTGTTGAAGCAGAAATGATGGCTCAAGTAGCGAAAACCAAAGAAGAGAAGGAGTAGAAAAATGATTCAACCATTAGCTTTTGTACATTCCGATGCAAAAATTGCAAAGAATGTTGTTATTGAACCATTTTCATCTATTTATAAAGATGTTGAAATTGGAGAAGGAACATGGATAGGCTCTAATGTCATTATTATGGAGGGAGCTAGAATTGGAAAAAATTGTAAAATATTTCCCGGAGCAGTAATTTCAGCAGAACCTCAAGATTTAAAATATAAAGGTGAAAAATCTTTAACGATTATAGGAGATAATACTGTACTGAGAGAATGCGTTACTGTAAGTAGAGGTACTTCAGATAAAATGAAAACAGTTATAGGTGAAAATTGTCTGATAATGGCTTATTCCCATATCGCCCATGATTGCGAAGTTGGGAATAACTGTATATTCTCTAATAATACCACCTTGGCAGGACACATAACTGTAGGAGATTACGTTGTTATGGCAGGAATGACAGCCGTACATCAATTTTGTTCTATCGGTAATCATGCATTTGTAACCGGAGGATCACTTGTAAGGAAAGATATTCCCCCTTTTGTAAAAGTAGCAAGGGATCCATTGTCCTATGTTGGTATTAATTCTGTAGGACTAAGAAGGAGAGGTTTTAGTTCCGATAAAATTGCGGAAATACAAAACATTTATCGAGTTATTTTTCAAAACAAATTGAATATCACACAGGCCTTATCAGTAGTAGAAGCTGAATTTGAGGCCACCCCTGAAAGAGATGAAATCATCCAATTTATACAATCAAGTATGAGGGGGGTAATGAGAGGATTTAACGCTCAAGGATTATAAAAATAGTAGTAAAAAAATTTAAATTATATACATATGGCTGGAATGGGAGATATAAAAAAGGGACTTTGTATCAATTTTAATGATGACATCTATAAAGTAATTGAGTTTTTACATGTTAAACCGGGTAAAGGCCCTGCTTTTGTAAGAACTAAATTAAAATCTTTAACATCAGGAAAAGTTGTTGATAATACCTTTTCAGCAGGTAGTAAAATAGAAGATGTAAAAGTTATTACTCGCAAATATCAATATTTATATGATGACGATCATGGTTTTCATTTCATGAACAACGACGATTTTTCTCAAATTTATATAGATAAAAATTTGATTGAAAACGCTCAATTTATGAAAGCAGGAGAGGAGGTTATGATTATCCTGAAAGAAGAAGATGAAACACCATTGTCAGCAGAATTACCTGCAAGTGTTATCATGGAAGTAATAGAAGCAGAACCCGGCGTTAAAGGAAATACAGCTACCAATGCGCTTAAAAATGCAATCATTGAAACCGGAGCTAAGGTTTTAGTGCCCCTATTTATTGAGGCCGGTGAAAAAATAAAAATTAATACAGATGACGGCTCTTATATCGAAAGAGTAAAAGATTAGAAAAGATTAAATATATTCGTATATTTACCTATCATTTTTATTTAATATCATGAAATTTCCAAAATCATTTACACTAAAAAACATTGCATCAATTATAGGATGTGAATATATTGGAAAAGATGACTTTCCAATTTATGGAACTAACGAAATTCACCGCGTAAAAGAAGGAGAAATAGTTTTTGTAGACCATCCCAAATATTATGACAAAGCATTACGCAGCGAAGCAAGTGTAATTTTGATTAATAAAAAGGTTGAATGTCCGAAAAATAAAGCACTCCTTTTATCTGATGATCCTTTCAGAGATTTTAATAAAATCAATGATTATTTTGTAAAATTTACGCCTCAAAATAAGTTAATTTCCGATGACGTTCAAATTGGTACAAACACCGTTATACAACCGGGAGTTTACATTGGTAAACATGTAAAAATTGGCAATGATTGTGTAATTTTTCCAAATGTTACCATACATGATTATACTGAAATAGGTAATAATGTCGTTATACAATCAGGAACGGTACTTGGAGGTGATGGCTTTTATTATAAAAACCGCGGAAGTTATTATGATCGATTGAAATCTGTAGGTAATGTTATAATAGAAGATAATGTTGAAATTGGTTCAAATTGTACCATCGACCGAGGGGTTACAGCTTCTACCATTATCGGTGAAGGTTCAAAATTGGATAATCTTATACAAGTGGGACATGATACCGTTATTGGAAGAAAATGTTTAATAGCATCTCAAGTAGGTATTGCCGGTTGTTGTAATATTCAAGATGAAGTGAGCATATGGGGACAAGCAGGATTTGCCTCATCACTTACCGTGGGAGAAAAAGCTGTGATATTGGCACAATCGGGAGTTTCTAAAAATTTGGAAGCAGGAAAAACTTATTTTGGTTATCCTGCCGAAGAAGCTAAAAAGAAATTAAAAGAAATGGCTACACTCAAAAGATTAGCCAAATAAAAATTGAATTAATTATTCATCTTTAAATTATAGATATGTCTGTTTTGGTTGATAAAAATTCCAAAGTAATTGTTCAAGGATTTACAGGTAAAGAAGGTTCTTTTCATGCAGAACAAATGATTGAATACGGAACCCAAGTGGTTGGAGGAGTAACTCCGGGAAAAGGAGGAACTACCCATTTGGATAGACCTGTTTTCAATACAGTTAAGGAAGCCATCGACCAAACAGGGGCTAATACCTCCATCATATTTGTTCCCCCTGCGTTTGCTTCAGATTCGATAATGGAAGCAGCACAAGCCGGAATAAAAGTTATTATATGTATTACAGAAGGTATTCCCGTTGAAGACATGGTTCAAGTTAAAAATTATCTTAAATCGTACGATTGCACATTAATAGGCCCCAATTGTCCGGGAATTATTTCAGCGGAAGAGGCAAAAGTTGGAATCATGCCCGGTTTTATTTTTAAAAAAGGAAAAGTCGGTATAGTTTCTAAATCAGGTACGCTAACCTATGAAGCTGCTGACCAAGTGGTTAAAGCCGGGTATGGCATTTCAACCGCAATTGGAATTGGTGGAGATCCTATCGTAGGAACATCTATTAAAGATGCCTTGCAACTACTTATCGAAGATAAAGATACAGAATGTATAGTTATGATAGGGGAAATTGGAGGTCAACTGGAAGTGGATGCGGCATTATGGTATAAATCAAATAATATAACCAAGCCTATTGTCGGATTTATTGCAGGAATTACTGCACCTAAAGGAAGAACTATGGGTCATGCCGGGGCTATTGTTGGAGGAGAAAATGATACAGCACAATCAAAAATGAAAATTATGGCTGAATGCGGTATCCACGTTGTCAACTCTCCTGCTGATATAGGAAAAACGGTTTGCAAAATATTCGTTTAGGTATTTTTTGCACAGCAACAAACCAAAAAATTATATATTTATGAAAAAAAGCGTTCTTTTATTATTATTAATTCCGATTTTGTCTTATTCGCAAGTAAGATTTGGTGTAAGAGGAACACTTCAAAATACAAGTGTTTCCAATATACATAAAGAATCCAGCAGTAGAAATGCAGCATCTTTCGGTGTTTTAGCTCAAATTCAATTAGACTATTATAATCGGTTTATTATACAGCCTGAGATATCATATTCCATGCAAGGGGAAAAAGATAAGGTTAAGATGTCAGGAAATCAAACGAAAGCTAAATTTTTTCAAAATTATATAAACATACCGATTTATTTTAGGGCGTATTTATCAGAATCCGAAAGCGAATTTTTTGCAGAAGTTGGACCTCAATTAGGAATATTAATATCCCAAAAAGATAAAGACTTAGAAAAAAAGCGATACGGATCCAATCCTAAGAATCTTGATACATCCATATCAGTAGGGTTAGGATATAGTATTGTAAGAAAATCAGAAATTTTCGTTCGTTATAATTATGGTTTTATGGATATTTATGATAAATTTTACCAAAAACAAAATACATCAGTAATTGCTTTAGGTTTTGCCTATATTTTTGATTAACGAAATATAAATAAAATATATTCATGGGATTAATTTTGTTTAATCCCATTTTTTATGCTTATAACTCTCTGTGTTTTTAAAATATTTGATCTAAAATACCGACAGCTTTAAGCTTTATCTATGAAAAATTGTCAGTTATAATATATGACATTTGTGACAGAAAATTTTCGGCTATTATTTTTTTTAAATTGCAACATTTATTTTTAAAATATGTATTATTTAAACTAAAGGACACTTTTTATAAAAATAATATTAATATTTTTATTTATAACAGTTCAATAATTTATATTTTAAATACAATAATTATCACTTTTATATATTGTCTGACCTATATAATAGTCAACTTGATAAAAATTATTGACGATTATAATCCAATAAACTAAGTGAACAAATTATCTCAAATACTATAATAATTAGATTATAAATTGAAACTATTTGTATTAAATAGAAATAAAAAATGGGATTAAAAAATTTGGCTTGAAGTTTGATGTGTGGAAGGAAAAATTAATCATAATATAAATTTTACCTTATGTATTGGACCTTAGAATTAGCGTCTTATTTAAGTGATGCGCCGTGGCCCGCCACAAAAGATGAATTAATTGATTATGCCATCAGAACCGGCGCCCCTTTGGAAGTAGTTGAAAATCTACAGGCAATTGAAGATGAGGGCGAGATTTACGATAGCATTGAAGAAATATGGGCGGATTATCCGACTGATGATGATTTCCTCTGGAACGAAGATGAATACTAATTTATAAGCCCTAGCTCGTTTAGGGCTTTACTTTTCATAGTTCATACTAAAAAAGCTTTTTTTTAGTACATTTGTACGTACAAATTAATTACATATAATGAATATATTAAATTCAGTCCTCAAATTATTTATTGGGGATAAACATAAAAAAGATCTTGCACAATTAAATAAATATCTGGACAAAATTAAAAAGGAAGAAGAAAGTATTTCTTCTTTATCTTTTGATGATCTAAGATTTAAAACCATTGAGTTTAAAGAAAAAATATCTCAAGCAACTTTTGATCTTAAAAATAAAATTGCAGAATTAAAAGAACATACTCAAAATGTTGATAATATAGACGAAAAAGAGCGATTATACAGCGAGATTGAAAAATTTGAGAAGGAATCCTACGAAGTAGAAGAAAGAATATTGGAAGAAATACTTCCTCAAGCGTATGCTTTAATTAAAGAAACAGCCCGACGATTTGCTGAAAACAATACTATTACCGTTACAGCCACCGAGTTTGATAAAACATTGGCATTAACTAAAGAGTATGTTACCATTGAAGGAGATAAAGCCGTATGGAGAAATTATTGGAATGCGGCGGGTAAAGAAGTAAAATGGGACATGATTCATTATGATGTTCAATATATAGGGGGAACAGTATTACATCAAGGAAAAATTGCTGAAATGGCTACCGGAGAGGGCAAAACCTTAGTAGGAACGCTTCCTATGTATTTGAATGCTTTACCGGGACGTGGAGTTCATGTAGTAACAGTTAATGATTATTTAGCAAAACGGGACTCCGCATGGATGGCTCCTTTGTTTGAATTTCATGGATTAAAAGTAGATTGTATAGATAACCATCAACCCAATTCGGAATCTCGAAGACAAGCCTATCTTGCTGATATTACTTACGGAACCAATAATGAATTTGGATTCGATTATTTACGTGACAATATGGCAAATTCTCCAAATGATTTAGTTCAAAGAGAACTTAATTATGCCATTGTCGATGAGGTAGATTCCGTTCTAGTAGATGATGCACGTACGCCATTGATTATATCCGGACCGGTACCTCAAGGAGATAAACAAGAATATCAGGAATTAAAACCGGTTGTTGAAACCATTTTTACGGCTCAAAAAAATGAAATTTCAAAATTATTTCAGGAAGCAAAACAATTAATAGCTTCTGGAGATAAAAAAGAAGGAGGTTATAAATTATATCAAGTATATAGAGGATTACCTAAACATAAGCCTTTAATTAAATACCTTTCAGAAGAAGGGAACAAAGCTATTTTGTTAAAAGCTGAAGCTTATTTTATATCGGATAATAACCGAATGATGCCTGAGGCAGATAAAGATTTATATTTTTCAATTGATGAAAAAAATAATCAGGTGGAACTTACCGATAAAGGAATTGAATTTTTGTCAAAAGGAAATTCCGATCCTAACTTTTTTGTATTAGAAGATTTAGGAACTGTATTTGCCGATATTGAAAATAAAAACTTATCCAAAGAAGAAGAACATAAAGAAAAAGAAGAATTCTTACGATACTTTGCTATCAAATCCGAACGTATTCATTCTTTAAGTCAGTTGCTCAAGGCATATACTTTGTTTGAGAAAGATGTAGAATATGTTGTAATTGACGGACAAGTTAAGATTGTTGACGAGCAGACCGGACGTATTATGGAAGGGCGTCGTTATTCTGATGGATTGCATCAAGCTTTAGAAGCTAAAGAAAATGTAAAAGTCGAAGCAGCAACACAAACATTTGCTACAATTACTTTACAGAATTACTTCAGAATGTATAATAAATTGGCAGGTATGACCGGTACTGCCGAAACGGAAGCCGGAGAATTTTGGGAAATATATAAATTAGATGTAGTGGTTATTCCTACCAACAAACCTGTAATTAGAAACGACCAACAAGATTTAGTTTATAAAACCAACAGAGAAAAATTCAATGCCGTTTTAAATGAGGTGATACGTTTATCTCAAGAAGATAAAAGACCGGTATTGGTGGGAACTACTTCTGTAGAAATTTCCGAATTATTAAGCAAAGCTTTAAAATTAAGAAAAATACCGCATAATGTATTGAATGCAAAATTACATAAAAAAGAAGCAGACATTGTTGCAGAAGCGGGAAATCCGGGTGTAGTAACTATTGCTACCAATATGGCCGGAAGGGGTACCGATATTAAGTTAACGGATGAAGTTAAAGCCGCAGGAGGGTTGGCTATTATTGGTACGGAAAGACACGATTCTAGACGGGTAGACAGACAGTTAAGAGGTCGTGCCGGTCGTCAGGGAGATCCGGGATCTTCTCAATTCTATGTATCTCTAGAGGATAACTTAATGCGTTTATTCGGTTCTGATCGAATAGCTAAAATGATGGATCGATTAGGGCATAAGGAAGGAGATGTAATTCAACATTCTATGATCACTAACTCCATTGAAAGAGCTCAGAAAAAAGTTGAAGAAAATAACTTTGGAATTCGTAAAAGATTGTTGGAATATGACGATGTAATGAATAAACAAAGGGAAGTAATTTACAGCAGACGTAAAAATGCTCTTTTTGGTGAGAAATTAAGTATCGACATCGCTAACATGATTTATGATACGGCTGCTTTATTAGTAAGAGACAATAAACAAGATAAAAACTATAAAAATTTTGAGTTTGAGTTAGCAACAGTGTTTGCTATGGATACTCCTGTAGATGAAGCAGAATTTAACAGATTATCTGAAAAAGAACTTGTTGATAAAGTTTTTGAACAAGCAGAAGCTTATTATAAAGAAAAATTAGAAAATACGGCACAACAGTTGTATCCTATCATATCTAACGTCTTTTTAGCAAGAGGAAACACATTTAAAAATATTTCCGTTCCTTTTACTGACGGCACAAAAGTATTAAATGTAACCACCAATTTAGAAGATGCTTATAACTCTGAAGGAAAAGCTTTATTAAAAGACTTTGAAAAAGGAATTACTTTAGCATTAATAGACGAAAATTGGAAAGAACATTTAAGAGAGATGGATGAATTAAGAAAGTCTGTACAATCAGCCGTTTACGAACAAAAAGATCCGTTGGTTATTTATAAACAAGAATCCTTTGCTTTATTTAGGGATATGTTAGATAAAACCAATAAAGAAATTATCTCTTTCTTGTTCAAAGGAGGTTTACCATCTGAACCTGAAGAATCAAAAATAGAACAAGCTCGTGAAGTAAAACAAAAAGTGGTTGAGAGCAGAGAATTTGTTGAAAATGATGATAAACAGACTCAAGAAAAACCGGTTTCCGAACCATTACGTGTAAACAAGATCGGAAGAAATGAAATGGTACATGTGCGTAATTTGAGAACCGGAGAAGTTAAATCTTTGAAATTTAAACAAGCGCAAAGTCTCATAGAGGAGGGAAGTTGGATATTGGTAGATCAAGAAGATGAATAACTTCTAAAAAATATTAGAAATTTGAGCCGGAATAATAATATTTTATTATTCCGGTTTTTTATAAAAAAATTATAACCTTAATGCATTTAGCATGAAATCATTAGCAGAAATTAGGAACGAGTTTATTAAAAATCTTTCTTCGCTATATACTCTTAAAGAAATAGATATTATTTTTTATGCGTTGGCAGAAACATATTTGCATAAAGATAAAATTACTTTAAAATTAGGATTGGATGAAATGCAAGAAGATTCTCAAATAAAGCCTACACTTTTTCAAACAGCCTTATTTCATTTAATAAGCGGTATGCCTTATCAATATGTGGTAGGTTATACGGAATTTTACGGCTGTAAAATTTCTGTAAATCCCCATGTTTTGATTCCCAGACCGGAAACAGAAGAATTGGTATCTTGGATTTGTAATGACTTTGAAAATAAAAATGATGAGTTGAATATCATCGATTTATGTTCCGGAAGTGGATGTATTGCTATTGCATTAGCTAAAAACTTAAAAGCAAAAGTATCTGCTCTTGAAATTGACGAAAAGGCGATAAATTTGGCTAACAAAAATGCAGAAAGTAATCAAGTACAGGTAGATTTTATACAGGCTGATCTACTTAATACGGGTCACCTAATAAAGAATACTGAAAAGTATGATATTATTGTATCCAATCCTCCTTATATCAGAGAATATGAAAAAGAAGATATGGAAAGTAGGGTAGTCAATCATGAACCATCCAAGGCCTTATTTGTGCCGGACGATGATCCATTGGTTTTTTACAGGAGTATAATAGATTTTTCACTAAAAAACATGAAACCACAAGGAAGAATATATGTTGAAATTAATCAAGATTTAGGAGAAAAAACCAGACAACTGTTTTTGGAATACTTTAATTACGTGGAATTAAAACAAGATATATCCGGAAATTTTAGGATGATTAAGGCTAAAGAGATAGCTTCCTAAACAAGTAAATTTTTTATGTAATGTATTATTGCTTTAGAAATAAAAAAATTAAATTTTAAGATAAAAAATAAGCTTTATTTTATAAAATAATACTTCCTAAACGAGAAAATTTCAATTTTTTATCGGTAACATACGTTCCTTCTAATTTAATTCCGCTACAGTTACGGGCGCATATACTGGATTCATTTCCATTTAAAGACCTGCGATAGGTATATATAAAATCATGTGAATTAGGTATATTAATTGAAAATCTTTTATCTTTATAAACGTTTGGTATAAAGGTAATTTTTCCACTTTCAAATGCTTTAGCTAATTCAAATAAATTTAAAAGCGTATGGCTGGTTTCGGAATTATTGCTGTAATGATCATCAAAATAATTTTTATCCTTAGTTGCATCTTTAAATAAGTGATTACTTCTAAAATCAAAGTCAAAAGTACAAGTATATTCCTCTTTGCCAATTTTAATTTTTCTCTCCAATGTATAATCAGAATCTTCCATAATTTTTATATTTTTATAAATATAAGCATATTAATTGAAATATAAGTATATATATTTAAAAATTTATATTTATTATTTTTTATTACGCACTTCTATTATCATCTTGATAACTTGAGTTATCGGTAATACTTGTAATAAAGACTTAATACAAACAGTAATTAATTTTAATTTTTTATCAGGAATTCTCCAAAATAGTAATACAACTACTATAAAGAAAATCATAAACATTAATATATTTAAATTCATTTTTAAAATATTTTTATTATAAATAATTAGATACAATTTTTCTAAAACTGTCTTTTACCAAAGTTAAATTAAAAGGGAGTCGTCATGCTTAAATAGCTTTTCTCTTAAGCATTAAATTTAATTTAAGTGTTCTTTTAAAAAAAGGACATAAAATTAATATATTCTTAAATCGCGGATAAACATATAATTAATAAGGTTTGTATAGATTTTTTAAGTCTTTTGAATGTCGTTTAATACGTTATTAAGTAAATATAATATGATCGAAAATTATATATTCTTTAATCTCATTTAATGCGTAAATGAAAGAAATATTAAGCTTTTTGCTAAAAATAGCTAATAAAAAAATTTATATAATTCATGCTTAAAAAATATTCAATTAGTATAAATAAGATATATATTTAATGACAAAAAACGGAATAATTATTTATGTCTTTTTGATTGTGTGTTTATAATTAGTAATCAATGCCTTAAAATAAGGTTAATAGAAAATTTGTGTATTTATGCAATAATTTTATGATTTATTTTTATTTTGCGTATGGAATGTGTACAAACCATTAGGTATAATTCGCTTAACTTCTGCAGAATGTAAATTTTGCCGAAAACTGATTTTACCAAGCATATAAACGAAAAAGGATTTTCAAATTTGTAGGAAGACTACGTCAAAAATATTATTACTTTATTCTCATTTTCCCCCAAAAACCTTGTGGTATTGAGTTTTAAAATAAGTTGTCCTAATAAATGTCTATGTTTTAAAAACTGTATTGCATTCCTTTTATCGTTTTCAGAAATGATAAATTGCTGTTGCGGAGCTTTGCCGATAAACTTTAATTGTTGCAGTCGGTAATCTTCTAATTGCATTGTCAAAGCGTGTAAGGTTCGGCTTACTTCAATAATTTTCAGTTCCCATTTATCGCAAAGCGTTCTTTGTAGTTTGTCCGTTTGGTTGTCGTTGTATAAATCCAAAGTGGTGCGGAATGGCGGATAATTTTCAAAAGAAATCCGAAGCGTGCAAACCAATCTTTCTACCTGCGACAAATCCACTCCGCCCAAAATATCAACGGTCAAAAAATCATCTTTGTACGTGATAAAATTAGCGTTGGTAATGTGTAAATTTTTCATCTTGAAAAGCATTAAATAACAGACAAAAAACAGCAAAAAAATGTGAGAAATAAAATCGGGTTATCAACAAAGAGAAGAAAGGGAAAACGCCCAATCCGCTTTATTTTCAGCGATTTTGGAACGGTAAGAAACCCCGAAAAAACCAAAGAAAAAGAAGAAGAAAAAAAGCCCCCGAAAAACCGACAAAAACAACCGCTAAAAGTCCAAAAACCGACAACGAAAGACAAGCAAAACAGACTTCAAAAGCAAAAAAATATCGCTCTGAAAGAGCGAAAAAAAGCCCCGAAAAAGGAGTGCTTCGCACGACAAAAATTTTAAAATAGCGGACTGGAACAGTCCGAAAAAAGCCCCGAACCGCCAAAGGCGGAAAAAAGAAAAAAGCCCCGAGAAATTTGCTCCAATTTTGGAGCAAAAACAGTCTGAAAATTGCCGAAAATCGGCAAAAAACAGTCGCAATTCTGCGACTGAAAGCAACGAAAAACGACAACGGACAAAATGTCCGAAATGTTAATATTTTTAATCGTTTCCAGCGATTAAAAAGCGAAAAAAATCACTGCGAAGCAGTGAAAAAAGCCCCGAAAAAAAATTGTCCGCCAATGGCGGAACAGGAAACAGATTTTTGTAAAAAATCATCGGTTAAAAACCGATTTTAAAAGTCTGATAATGGCGAAAGCCATTAAAAATTACTGGCGGATTTTCCGCCAAAAAAAGCCCCGATTTTAGACTGCTCCGCAGGAAAATAAAAAAAAAGAAAAAAGCCCCGAAAAAAAGGAGTGGCAGAGCCACGAGAAAATTTAAAAATATCCGTCCGCAACAGCGGACAGAAAAAGCCCCGAAAAAAGAAAAAAAAACACCCCAAAAACGCAACAGGAAAACCACCAAAACCACCCGAAAAATACCGTTCCAAAATCGCTGAAAATAAAGCGGATTGGGCAAAAATGGAAAAAGGCGAAAAAGAACGGTAAAGGAAAGAAAATCAAAGTGTTATGAAAAAATGCAAATTGTGGATAACTTTTTTATTTTGGGCGATTTTAAGGGTAGAAAATAGACTAAAAGCCAAATTTTGCGGAGCAATTTTTATAAATGCGTGGCTTTGCCACACCTTTTTTGCCCCCTTTTTCTTCCGCTTTTGGAGCGGAAAGAGATAAAAAAACCGCTTTGAAGAAAGCGGTTAAAGTCTTAAACTTCTTTTAGTTTGATATTGAAATTATGTTCTATTATTACCTCTTTCATTTTATCTGTAATTGCATATAGATTTTTTTCTTCACTATCACGAGCTATATAAAAATCGGTATTGACGGAACTACTAAAAACAGGAATATCCATAATTTTTTCGCCCTCTGATAACTCATAATATTCTGATTTTTCTTTGTCTATTAGTTGTATGAAATTTAAAATCCTACCTACATAAAAATCATACGAAATATTATCACAGATAACTTTACAGGGAATAAACTCCATATCCTGCCTTAACTTGTCCTGCAATATTTCAACAAATTGTTGAGAAAAAATAGGAACAGGCGAAGAACATTTTAAATAATCAATCTTCTCTATATTATTACTGTTATATCCTTGTTGAGCTGTAAAAACAAGTTTTTTATGTTCAAGGAACTTTCTATCATTAAGCCCCTCAATGAAATAATTATAATATTCCTCATAATCTTTTTCTTTGATGCTCGACAAATCAACAATAGCTAACTCATTTAAAATACTTGTTCTTAATTCATATAACATAATCTAATGACATTTTAATTTACCTGAATCTAACTCGGCTCTTGTCCGGTGTTGTAAATTGTGAATCTCCGTTTGTATTCTCGTTGGACTCCATTTTTCTTTTGTTGCAACCCTTTCAAGAGCATCAAGTCTTTTGCCCATTATATCATTATAATCTGCGTGTACGGAATTGAATCCTTCGTGTAAAGATTTGTTTGGATTAGGGTCTATTCCTTCGGCTACTGGTAAATACTTCATATTTGTAGCATTATTAATATCCAATCCCGATTTTTGGAATAGAGTATGATTCCGTAAACTGTACGGTATTATGTGATGTCTTTGATACCCTTGCTTTGTCGGCATCCAAGACGGAAATCTATCAATAGGAATAGGACTTAAACCGAAAGGGTCTATCAAAGTGTTTGTATCGTGTACATAGGCATAAAAATTCGGGTTATTTCCTTGCAGACCGATGGGGTCTTGGCTTATATAAGTTCCCGTATTACTGTCGTAATACCTAAACCGATTGTAATAAAGCCCGTCTAGTTCCTTATCTTCGTACTGCCCCAGTTGCCTGAACGGAATAAACGACTTATTGTTAAATAAATTTTCCCGTATTCTGCCATAGATGTCAAATTCCACCTGCCAAACCAGCTTACCTTTATAATCATAGGCCTGAGCGGGTCTGCCCAAATAATCCGATACAATCGAGTAGGACTTGCCCTCGCATAACTTAGCTGTGGGTACTAAACTTCCTTCCTCATAAACCCAAGTGGTCAGGTTTTCGATCGGTTCGGATTGTTCCAACATAAGCATTCCCAGCTCATCAGAAACAACCTTAGGTCGTCGCTCACTCTCATAAAACCACTCATGTAATAATACATTACCATCCCAAAGATAACGATAAATCTTTGTATTTGCAATTTTCGCTGTTCTTCTTCCTAACGCGTCGTATTCAAAACGGATCCATTTCCCCTGAGGATTGCGTACCGCTTGTAACATTCCGTTACCCTGCCATTGGTATTCCCAGTCACCTTGTTGCCATTGTGGAGGGTCAGAATTTTCAAGCGTTCTTTTTTTTCTTATTTTATCGTATTGTTTGAGTTCGGATTTTGAATATCTCCGTATTTCGGCCTTACGGTCAAATTCATTTTCTTCAATCCAAAAATTGTTCTTAGAATTTGTATTTTCACTTAAGAAAGATGAATTTTTTGGTAAGTTATTGGCAGAATTATTAAAATTTCTCGGAGTTTTTAAAATAAGATTTCCCTGTTTATCATAAAGATAATTCCAATTTTTATCCTTTAGAATCTTACCCGATGCCCCATATATTTGATCGGATTTTTGTGTATCGGAATACAAATTACCCACCTCATCGGGAAGTTTGTAATCGTAGCTTCCGTCTTGATAACCGGCACTAGCTAAGTTTCCGAAGGAATCATAAGAAAATTCGGTTTTGCCTTGAGTTAAACCGTTTATGACATGATTTAGCTGATGCCCCGGACTCCAGCTATATTGACGGTTATAGGTTTCAGTTCTTCCACTGTGTACCCGGCTGGAAAATATCCTTCCCTGCTCATCATAGGAAGTGGTAAGTTTAATACGTCCGTTAAGCTCTTTTTCTATTTCTTGTCCCAGCAAATTACGAGTAATTCGGGCTTTCCATTGAGAACTATTTTGATCTGATACTATATTGGCTGTAAGAGTAAGAAGGTTACCGTTTTCATCGAAAGTATTTTGAATATCTGTGCCCAGTGAACTTTTAAGTTGCTTGCGGTTACCGTTATTATCAAAAGTACTGATAATATGATGGCCTTCATCTTGGGGTAATCCACTGTTATGTATTTCTTTAATAACGCGTCCTGCCTTGTCTCTTAAAAGTTTTACACAATTATCTTGATTTCGGGCTTCTACCAGTTGTCCGTTTTTATTATAGTCAAACGTTTCCCATGTTCCATCCGAATATTCTTGTCGTATAACTTGTCCTGCAAGGTTGTATTCATATATTGTCCAAGCTCCGCCGCTTTTACTAATTTTAATTACTTTTCCCGCTCGATCTCGTATATAGTCGGCCGCCATACGATCAAAGCCCACTTCACGATTAATATCGCCCCGAGAATTTCTAAAAAATTGGTACTTTTCATTTTTTTGATTTCGTATTTCTTTAATGCGTTCCATTTTGTCATAATTGAACTGTACTTTTATTCCGTTTTGCTCTCTCATTAGCAAACTTCCCAGAGGAGTATATTTAAAATTTATTTTTTTATTGCCTTCTAGGGCTTCAATAATTTCTTCATAGGCATTATATCGGAAAAAAGTTTCTTGATTATGGGAGCGTATCGAAGTAACTCTTGCAAGTTTATCGTATTTGAAGTGTTGGTTTATACCTTGAGCATTTTTTACACGAGTTACATTTCCTCGAAAATCATAACTCCATTCTGTGGATAGCTTATTTGTATTGGATAAGGAAATAAGATTATTATGATTATCATAGGATAAAAAGACAGAATTTCCATTTTTCCGAACTTCGGATAAAAGATTTTTCTCGTTATATTCAAATACCGTTATACTGTCATCCGGCTCTATGATAGCATGTAATAAAGGGCTTTTTTCTTTATATACATAAGATTTTTTTTGTCCTTCGGGCGAAATGGTAAGTGTAAGTCTGTTTTTTTGATCATACATAAAAATTTGTTCACTGCCATCCGGATAGGTAATGGCAGTTTGATTGCCATTATCGTCGTAACTATAGCCGGTACAATTACCCTCTTCATCTATTTCTCGATATAGTTCCATAAATTCCGTATAATGGAAAAATTTAGAATTTCCCAACGGGTCTTTTATTTGAGTAACCAGTTGGTCAGAAGTATAATAATAATAAGTTTCAGCCCCATGTGAATCGATAATGCAGTTAAAGCCTTTTTGGGGATAATATTCCATTCGACCTTCTTGTAAACCTCCATCACCCCAAGTATGAATGCATCTGGCGTTATAATCTGTTCCATCATATTCCCAATAAAAGGATTGACCGTTACGGTCTGTTTTCTTAACCATCAATGTTCCTTTATAGTGAATGTTAGTAGTTTGATTTCGTCCGTCGGTAATTCCGATCATATTGCCGATTTGGTCATACTGATATTGCACAAGATCTTCTTCCTTATTTACATCATCCCTAACCAATACTATTCTAATGATTTTTTCACCATTCCGATAGAGTTTTATCTTTCTGTTAGCAGTATCAATAATTTCTGAAAGAACCCCTCCTGAATAATAAAATTGTAAAGAAAAAGCGGCTGTATTTTGTATTCTACTAATTTTATATTGATATTGATGTATTCTATGTTCGAAAAAATAGGTAAGTTGATTGGGGTGAAGGAATAACTCATAGCCGTTTTTATTTCTTGTTAGGGTCATTTTTTCCTCTCTCAAATAATAATTTTCGTTTATCTCAAGAAGAGGAAATTCAATAATTCTACCGTCTTCGGCTCGAACGAGAATTATTTCATCATCGGGAAATATTTCTACATCCAAATCATAGTTCGAATGGACACCATGCCCTAAAGGACCTGCATAATCAGAATCTGAATACCAAGCTCTTTTCCATTCCAATGGCATAATCCCCGGAATAGTAAAATCAGTTCCTTCATAAACAACTGCTCCGGTAACTAAATTGACCGGTTCGAAACCCAAATGACATAAAAATTTACTTAATTTGTTAGGGCCTTTTTTTGCTTTTAACTTATAATTAAATTTAGTAATTCCAGCTTTGGCTTTATTTAGTCCCTTTCTAATACCCTTTATACCTTTACCTACACCTTTACCAACAACTTTCATAACAGCACCAAAACCAAAACTCATAACTAAACCGCTTATAATTCCACCCCAATCCGGAGGAAAGGGGCCACCCACATTTACTTTAGGTCCAAATGAGATGGGCAGGGAATAGGATGTTGGTGCAAACAATGTTGGTATTAATTTCCAAAATTTTTTCTTTCCCGGTTGTAGTGATAAAGGTATTCCTATATCATTACAAGTCATAAGCATATGTCCTTTAGGACTTAAACGTGTGCTATCTGCAAATACTTTTTTAGATGCGAAAAAATTCATGGATTGATGTCCTATAATTGGAGCCATAATCCAAGGCGGAGTAAAAAGAGGTATATGCTTTATAGTGAGTATAATTCCGTTAGTATCGGAAACCCCTCTTTTTTTTCCTTTTATTTGTACGTTAGTTCCTACAAAAGGCATATAATCCATAGGATCCAATACAATGCCTATGTACGGGTGAAAAGGATTGAAAGGAGGAAAAGCTGTAAAATGTATATCTATTCCTAATACGGGGGTAAAATGATTGTCTGTTAGTAACATTTTTTTAATTTTAATTATTTTACGGTGACATTTGTAAATTTGAATAAGCTTTATGTCTCCATTTTTGCCCAAAAAGATTTTCCATGCGATCACTAATGTTACGATGATCATCTTCGGTGAGTATGGGTGAATTGGAAAGGTAATAGTTTGCAATAAAATTGAATTCGGTTATCTTAATAAATTCATCTTCTTGCTTATATAGTTCCCAAAATATTCCACTTTCCATATATTGGTTCATTTCTGATTTCATAAAATTTTTCTCAGCTATAATTATTGCATTTTTACAGCTGCTGATAGCCTCCATAAAGTGTTGGGTTTTCATGGCTTGGTCTGTACTTTTAACAAAATACTCCCAGGCTTTTTTATGTTTTCCCTCAATACTACAATAAGATGCTTTAAAATTATATAATTGAAATAAAATACCTAAAGAGGAGATATCGTTATTTTTTAGTTGTGATTGACAAATAGTTATACCTTTATCTAACAAGGAGTGTATATTTTTATCTTTAAAACTGAATAAAAAACCCGCAAATATGAGATGTGCAGATGCCCATATTCCTTTATCACCTGTTGACTGACCTACATCGAGTAATTTTTTTCCCCAATGATAGATTCCTGATTTATTTTGTGCTGAAGCCTGTTTTCCCATTTCCATCATGCAAACATTAAATTTTACTTGAGGATCTGAAGGATTACCACTTTTAATTAATTCTTCATAAGCACCTTTCATATTTTGACTTTTCACAGGTATAGAAAAGGAGGAATAATTAGGATTATTGATTACATTAGAATAATAGGAATTTTCTTTATAATCGGTTACTACTACTCCTATGCCTTCCGGTAATTGTTCTGCAAATACTTTAAGCCATTTTGCAAATTCTGTATAATTATATACTTTTCTAGGAATTAAACCTATCCTTAATTTTTCTTCTTTATTAGGAAGAAATTTTTTGTAACTTATAAAAAGTTCTAACAAAAACTTACCATGAAGAATTTCAGGATCGATTTTTTTAAATTTATCCCTAAATTCTGAAAATTCATTCCAAGGTAAATTAGGGTATTTAATTAAATTTTTTTCATATTCATCAAGCCAATCTTTGGCTAATTGATAAGAAAAATTTTTTTTAGATTCAAAATCAGTTAAAAGTACAACCAGTATTTCATCTATTGATCTGTGTGGGGAAGATTCTAATTTATAAAAGCCATTTATAAGGGGTAAATCGTCCTCATCTTCTAATAAAAAACGTACAACTTTATAATTTTTACCTTGTATTTGATCTTTCCAATTTTGTTGAATTCGATTCAATCGTATGGCGATCGGATTATGTTCGTTATTCATAATTTAGCTTAAAATAAATTTCTTAATTAAGATTGACAGAATCAGATCCTTTAATATTTGATATAGTGGATTCTACATCTATAGTTTGCCCTGATTTAATTTCTACTTGTCCTTTAGCATTTATTGTTACTTTAGGGGCTTTTTTAGCAATAAGGGTTTTACTTATTGTTTTTACAATGTCCGTACCTGTTGTAGTATGGGATTTTGTTTTAGTTTCTATTGTTTTTTCTCCTTCAATTTTTATTTCTTTACCTTTAATAATTATTTTACCGTCTTTATGAAGCTCTATACTGGATTCTCCACTTTGGATTGTAATTTTATCTTTTGAGTCTAAATCCGTATTACCGGCACCATCCATGACTAAGAATGCTGTCCCTTTATCGGCTAAAGTCATATCTCCTTTTTGATCGTTAAAAGTAAGGTTTGATCCTGCTGCAGTTTGCAAACCTTTCATATAATTACCGGCTCCACCATGTCCGGATTTACCTTCTCCATTAAACATAGCCCCTAAGCTTACCGGCTTTTCTGCATTTCCGTTCTCAAAACTCACGATTACTTCCTCTCCAATTTCAGGAACTACATGCATTCCTTTGCCTTTTCCTGCATATGGGGTAATTGAACGAATCCAGGGTGTCATACCGTTAAAAGGCTTTTGCCAAGGAAACTGTACCCGAATTCGAGACATTCCTTCTGGATCGTTATTATCCATAACCGTAGCCGATTGCTCTTCACATAAAGGAATAGCATCCTCATCCATATATTCAGGAACCATATTGTCCATAGGCACGCCCACCAATTCATTATAATATCCTTCGGTAATGTCTTGAGAATGCGTGATTTCTATAATTTTATATCGTTCCAAAGGAACTTCCCCGTCTTTAAAAAGCCCGCTTTTAGGCATCCAGCCTTTAAGCTTTACAATATCTCCCAATCTTAAATTAGGATTATTGGTTTTAGCTTCTAAAAACAGCACATGTTGACGTCTGAGCTTTTGCCTTTCCACGGCTTGGGTTACCTCAATAGAACCTTTTTCCAATAAGGATTGATTGTATAAGGATAAAGGCACCTTAGCGTATATTTTTTCCGAAGCGGTGATAGCATGTTGTTGAAAAGGATTAACAATACTCCATTTAGGAGGAATACTGTCAGAGTCTACCGTATGGTTTTGAGCCCTTTTCGCATCATAACCAACATAGCTGAATTTTTGAGGAACTAATCTCATTTTCAGCTCATAACTGTAGACATCTTTTTCTTCTACCAATTCCACAGTTTTACCTCCCGCTCCTCCAAAGACAATTTGTTGCCCGTTATAATAGAGCCATTCCCCATACCTTGTGGCCAAACGTTTAATAAACTCCCAATCCGATTCACGATATTGTACCGTATAAAGTAGAGGGTCTTTTAACATAGGACGTAAGTCCCAGCTAAGCAAATCTGACTGATATTCCGAAGTAGCCTGTTGAATGATAGCATCCAAACTTTGATTTTCAAAACTTTGGCAATCCAGTCCGTTTTCCAATAAAATAGTAGGAGCATGGCCCTTGATAAAAAGCTTATTATAGCCATCCACCTTTTTATTGGAAAGCTCGGTAACAATACCCGAAAAAATATAAGCGGTTTGTCCGTATTGTTTGAGTTGAATAGAAATTTTCTTACCTAAAAGCTCACGAGAATTGGTCATCGGATAAGAATCCCTATCACCGAAAGCCTCCGCATAACAAGAAATTTCAAAATGGTCATGGTCCGCCATTTTTTGGTTTAGCGTAAGAGTAAAATGACTGTCTCGTAATACTTCGTTACCATCGATAGAAATAGCTGCATAAACAATATGAGAATTTTTAAGTTGAGAAGCTAAATCCCCTCCATATTTAGCAAAAAATTGAGAAGCCATATCTTTAATTTTCTTTTCCAGAGCATCCGGAGGAGTTACACTAAAACAATCAGGAGGTTTAATGGCATCTTCAAGTTTAATGGATCTATCACTACTTGCAACTATATTTTTTTTAAGCAAATCAAGCTTATCCGAATGATCGGAAACAGGAGCTGTAAACGAATTAATTTTTTGATTTACCTTATCGGTAATTCCGGAAGAATCAACTATATTTTTAGTCAAATCTTTAGTGTTAAGATTCACCGAATTCTTTTTATCCAAAGGATTCATGGGATTGTAATTTAATTGTGTTAAAAAATAAAAACTAATATTTATAAAAAATATGGAGTAAATATAGTTATTTTATTTATTTATTAATAATTAAATATTAAAAAATATCTTAAATAAATACATAAAATAGTAAATATATATCTATAAAAGCTAATAAAATTAAATAATAGAGAAGATTTATGAGTTTTGAATTTTTTATTAATATCTATACTATAATTATAACATAGATGAAATAATAACTTATAATGTAATATATTGGAGATGAAGTTTTTAATAGTAAATACGATTCTTTAATTTAAAATCAACATAAACATAGGATTTAATTCTACTAATTAATCTGTATTTCTTTAAATATTTTAAATTAGTAATTAATATACGTTACTATTGTTAATATAACTATTTGGCACAATTATTTTATTTACAGTAAATAAGGTTAAAAACTTAATATTTGTCATTATTATTTAGATACAAAAGTGTAGTTTTTATCTGACAAAAATTATTGTAAATTTGAATTGTGAAAAATCAGATTAACATTGCCGATATTCCCGGAATTTCTCAATTAATTAAAGATTATGTAACTAAGGAGGAAAAAACAGCATCTCTTTATGAAAGAAATTTATCGCCTGAATCTTTACTTCTACAGGCTAGAGAAAAAATTTCCAATTATAAACACAGGGAAAAATTAGTTGATGTATTGCAAAGACAGCTAAAAAATTTACAATTGTCTGAAAAGCAAACAATCAATCTAAAAAATCTTAGTTTAGCGAATTCAATAACCATCACAACCGGGCATCAACTAAATTTAATGACCGGTCCATTATATTTCATCTATAAAATTTTACAGGTAATAAAATTATGTGATACGATGAATAAAAGACAAGAGGAATTTAAATTTATTCCAATTTTCTGGATGGCTACGGAAGATCATGATTTTGAGGAAATAAATCATTTTAACTTTAATAGAGAATTTATAAGTTGGAATGAGAAACATCATGATTATGTAGGTGAAATTTCAACCGGTGGATTAAAAACTGTCCTATCCGATTTTTATGAAGAATTGAAATATTATCCTTTTGGAAAGGATTTAAGAAAGATTATTGAAAAATCCTATTATACCGCGGATAATCTTTCAGATGCCACTCGAATTTTAGTTCATGAATTGTTTAAAGAATATGGTCTATTGTTTATAGATGGAAATACAGAATCTTTAAAAAAATTGTTTATACCGTTTATTAAAGATGATATCAAGGAAAAAAAATCTTTCCGAATCATTTCAAAAACAATCGAAAAATTAAAATCGAATCATTATAAAATACAAGTAAATCCAAGAAAAATTAATTTTTTTTATCATAAAAATAAAGAAAGAAACCGTATAGATGAAACCAATGGTAAATATTATATTTTAGGAAGCTGTAAAAATTTTAGTGAAGTTGAAATACTGGAAGAAATAGATAAACATCCCGAAAATTTCAGTCCCAATGCATTAATGAGACCGGTGTATCAGGAAGTCATATTGCCTAACGTTGCCTATATTGGTGGAAATGCAGAAATTGCATATTGGATGGAACTTAAAGATTATTTTTCTGAACAAAATATTCCTTTTCCTATATTGGTACCAAGAAATTCCTTTTTATTGATTAATGACAATCAAGAAAAAAGAATGAAAAGACTTTCTTTGAATATCAATCATTTATTTCTTCCAAAAGAACAAACAATTAATACCCTAGTAATTCAAAATTCATCCTATATATTTGATTTTACAAAATACGAAAGACGTTTAAAAGATATTTTCGATGATTTATTGAAAGAATCTACTAATACAGATCCTAGTTGGGAAAATATGATTATGGCTCAAAAGAAAAAGCAGCTCAATGGGTTGGAAAAAATAAACAAACGTTTTTATAAAGCAAATAGATTAAAACATAAAGAAATTGTGTATAATTTTGAAAAATTATATGAAGAATTATTTCCTGAAGGTAGTTGGCAGGAAAGGGTCTATAATTTTTCATTTTATTATGCCACAATGGGATCTGAATTTTTAGCTCGAATATATAATGAAATCAATGAATTTCAAAATATTGTAACAGTATTTAATTTAGAAAAAGGGAAATAAATAATTTAATTACATTTGCAACAAAGTTATTTAGAAATGAAAAAGCAATTTAATACGCTGCTATTATTATTTATAAGTTCCTTGATGCTTTCGCAACAGCAAAAACATACTGTTATGGCGAAAGAAACGCTTTATGGGTTAAGTAAAAAATACAATGTTTCCATTGATGATTTAAAAAAAGTAAATCCTCAATTAAACAGCCGTACACTTCAGATAGGGGAAATACTTAATATACCGGATAAAAAAGCTTCTTCTAAAGCGAATGAATATTTAACTTCCAACACTGCTAATAACACACAAAATATAGAAAATTCAAAAAATTTAGATTATTTTTATATTACCGTTGAGCCTAAACAAACGTTGTACGGATTAAGTAAAAAGTATCATACTTCGATTAAAAGCATAATAGCTCTTAATCCGTCTATGGATAAGAACGGTCCCAAAATTGGTGAAATTCTAAAAATTCCTGCCAATTCCTCATTGGAAAATTCAAATGCTTATAATCATGTTTATAGTGATGATAAAAAGGATCAGGAAGAATTAAAAATAAATAAATCAGATTCAAAAGAAGAAATCAACATAAAAGATAAAAAAGAGTTAACTTCGGCAAAAGATGATCCAATAGAAACTAATAAAAAAGAAAATATTGAAAATCAGAGTGATAAGGAATCAGATATCTTAAGTAAGAATAAATTACCTGAAAATGGTTTACAGAATGATGCTAAAGATCAATCATCAAGTCAAGCCGATAGTGAATTTAGAAAAGACGGAGTAAATGTGGTTTTATTTTTACCTTTCCATACCGGAGAATCGTCCGTTAATGCGGAAAGACGTATAGCTACTCAATTTTATTCAGGAGTTAAACTTGCACTGGATTCTTTGTCCAATAGAGGAAAAAGAGTTCATGTAAAGATATTTGACACAAGTAATGACAATAAATTCAGAGAAATTGTAAATACCTATGATTTTTCGAATACCAATCTTATAATAGGACCTTTATTTAAATCGAACTTATTGACCCTAGCAGATAAAATTAAAAAAATTCCGATAATTTCTCCATTTTCTTCCAGCGATGACCTAGATAAACACGAAAATTTAATTTTATATAATACAAAAGATCAAATATTAGCTGAGAAAGTAACTGAAGAAATGTTAAAAAAATATTCCAACGAGAAAATATATATAGTATATGATGAGGAACATTTTAAAACGGCTCAATTTATTCAATCATTAATTAAAGATAGAAAAAATAATGCGGAAGTAATTTTAACTAAAAATGCAGAAGATATTAAACCGGATCAGAATTTAGTTACTGAAGAATATAATAAAATTTATGCCCTATTAATTTCAAATCAAGATCCGGTAATAAATAAATATTTAGATACGATAACTAGTTTTGAAAACAATCAAATACAACCTATTTCTTTATTTTATTCTTCATTGTTTGATAATAAAAAATATGAAGAAAAACTTATAAATTTCGGATTGTTATATTTAGATACAAATTATGTAAATGAATTTGGATTTAATGAACAAAAAATGATGAATTTATATAAGAAAAAATATTGTCATATGCCGGATAAATATGCTATTACCGGTTTTGATGTAACCTATGATATTTTAAGTCGTGTTGATGAAAAAGGGAATTTATCAAACGCAATTATGAAAGCTGAAAGCAAACAAGTCAGCAATAAATATTCTTTTAGAAGAATAAATAAAAATGGAGCTTGGGTTAATCAAGAAGCTAGAATTATTCAATTATTAAAATAACTTAGAACAAACAAAATTACATATAACAATAAAATACTTAATATTAAAAAAAATTAATGAATTCATTAGTATTTCCCGGACAGGGTTCTCAGTTCCCAGGCATGGGAAAAGAAATATATGAGAGCAGAGCTGATATTAAAGAAATGATGAACTCTGCTAATGATATATTAGGGTTTAATATCATTGATATCATGTTTAAGGGAACCGAAGAACAACTAAAACAAACAAAAGTAACTCAACCTGCAATTTTTATCTATTCCATAGCTTCTGCTAAAGTTAATGAAAATGCCCGAATTGAAATGGTAGCAGGGCATTCCTTAGGAGAATTTTCTGCATTAGTTGGAAATGGAGTCCTGTCTTTTGATAACGGTTTAAAATTAGTTTACGAAAGAGCCTTGGCGATGCAAGAAGCTTGTGAAGAAAATCCTTCTTCGATGGCAGCGGTTATAGGTTTAGATGATGAAACTGTCGAAAAGGTATGTCAGGAGATTTCCTCTGAAAATAATATTGTAGTTCCCGCAAATTATAATTGTCCGGGGCAATTGGTTATATCAGGTCATACAGAGGCAGTTAAACAAGCTTGTGAAACTTTAAAAGAAAAAGGGGCTAAAAGAGCAATTTTGCTGCCTGTTAGCGGGGCTTTCCATTCACCACTTATGAAAAGTGCCGAGAAAAGATTAGAAGAAGTTATTCTTAAAACTAAATTTAATACACCTAGTGTCCCAATATATCAGAATTATACCAGTAAAGCAGTTACCAATATTGAGGAAATAAAAGAAAATCTTATTAAACAATTGACCTCTCCGGTAAACTGGACAAAAATAATTCGTAATATGATACAGGATAATTGTTCGGTATTTACAGAAACCGGTCCCGGAAAGGTTTTACAAGGATTAATTAAAAAAATTGACAGTTCCGTTGAAGTTTCCTCACTTTCCAACTAAAAAAATTTAATAGAATAAAAAAAAGAGATCTTATATAAGATCTCTTTTTTTATGACGAATATTTTTTAACGATAAATCTTTAACTTTTTTAAACAAAAAGATTTTAAATCTTTATATAATATCACCATTTAGAATTTATGTTTATAAAAATTTTTAAAACAGATTAAACAAAAATTCATTAGAGGTTTATACGGATATAATTAATTTGCTTTAGAAAAGCTAGAATTAAACATTAAATTTAATTTATCGATCATTTTTAGTTTATATAGAATGTTAAACATATATTAAATAAACTGTTTCGATTTTGCGGTAATCTGTAACATTTAGTAGTTAAATTATACAAATTAGTAACTACAATTGCAAACGACATGATTTCATTGAAAAACATACATAAATATTATGACATAGGTCATAATAAATTACATGTATTAAAAGGAATTAATCTGGAAATAGGAGAAGGAGAAATGGTTGCTATTATGGGATCTTCCGGATCAGGTAAATCTACCTTGTTAAATATTCTTGGAATATTGGATTATGCTGACGAAGGAGAATATCTATTGGATGGGGTTAAAATTGAAAAAGATTTAAGCGAATCAAAAGCAGCAGATTACAGAAATAAATTTTTAGGCTTTGTTTTCCAGTCCTTTAACTTGATAAGCTTTAAAAATGCTATGGAAAATGTCGCACTTCCTTTATATTATCAAAAAGTAAAACGTTCTCAAAGAAATTCCAGGGCCATGGAATATCTAAAAAGGGTAGGATTGGATGATAGAGCAGATCATATGCCTAATGAATTGTCGGGTGGACAAAAACAAAGGGTGGCAATTGCTCGCGCGTTGGTAACACATCCTAAAATTATTTTAGCCGATGAACCTACAGGAGCGCTTGACAGTCAAACCACATATGATGTAATAAAATTTTTACAAAAAATTAATAACGAAGGAAAAACTATTTTAATAGTTACACATGAACCCGATGTGGCAAAACAATGCAAAAGGGTAGTTCATTTAAAAGATGGTATAATTGAAAGGGATGAATTTATTAATCAAGAAGTTTTAGTATAATTTATTAACTATGTTTAATATAGATCGCTGGCAGGAAATATTTTATTCCATCAAGCAAAATAAATTAAGAACTTTTCTTTCGGGTTTTACAATATCATTAGGATTATTTATCTTCATTATACTTTTCGGTTTTGGAAATGGTTTAAAAAATGGCTTTTCACAAGCCTTCATATTGGATTCCTCAAGTACAATTAATATTATTCCTGGAAAAGCAACCGAAGCATATTTAGGTTTACAACAAAACAGGGATGTAACTCTTAAAAATGAAGATCTTGAACTTGTAAAGAAAGAATTTGATGAAAATTTAGAGTATAAAACAGCTACCATCACACAGCCTGAAAATGTTACTTACAGAACATCCTCAGGAATCTATACAGTTCAGGCAACTTACCCGGATAAGCAATATATTGAGAAAGCAATTGTTACATCAGGACGTTTTTTAAATCAATCAGATATAATAAACAAAACTAAATTTGCCGTTATAGGTCGATTGGTAGAAAAAGATCTTTTTAAAAATGAAAAAGCCTTAGGTAAATATATAAATATAGGCGGAATCAATTATAAAGTGGTAGGTATATTCTACGATGAAGGAGGGGATAATGATGAAAGAATAATTTACATCCCTATATCCACTTTACAAAGTCTCAAAAAAAGTACAGATCATGTAAGCCAGATAGATGTGGCTTATCTATCGGATATGAAACCTAGTGTAGCTGTGAAATTAGGAGATGAGATTGAGAGAACTTTACGTTCTAAACTTAAAATTTCACCTACAGATAAAACCGGTTTGGTTATTCGAAACAGAGCCCAAAATATGGAAGATACCTACTCGTTTTTCACGGTGATTTCTTCTTTGGTTATGTTTATAGGATTTGGTACCATAATGGCCGGAATTATCGGTATTAGTAATATTATGGTTTATATTGTAAAAGAAAGGACAAAAGAAATAGGAATTAGAAAAGCTTTAGGAGCAAAACCGTTCAGTATTGTTTGGCTTATATTGCAAGAATCTATTTTCATTACAGTTATTTCCGGTATTTCAGGGGTTATTTTAGGTAGTCTGGCACTTTATTTTATAGGTAATAACCTTTCCACCTATCTTATAGTAGATCCTTCGGTAAGTAAAGAATTATTAATTTTTGCAACGGTATCCTTAATAACTTTTGGTACGGTAGCAGGATTTATTCCGGCAAGAAAAGCTGCAAAAATAAAACCTATAGAAGCCTTAAGTTCAGATTAAACTATTTATTGAAATTTAATATCTTATATAAATGCAAATTTTAGATAGAGAAACATGGGTTGAAATTTACCATACTCTCAGCAAAAATAAGTTGCGCACCATTTTAACAATGATCGGTGTGGCATGGGGAATGTTTTTGTATGTATTTCTTTTAGGAGCTGCTAAAGGTGCTGAAAATGGTTTTTATAAAATATTTGACGGATATGCAACCAACAGTATATTTCTTTGGGGTGGATCTACAGGTGAACCCTATAAAGGATACCCGAGAGGAAGGGAGTTAGCCATTCATTTGGATGATGTAGAATATTTGAAAAAACAAGTTCCTGAAATTGATTTTGTAGTACCTAGAAATGCTGCTTCCTCAGAACAAAGTGTTATAAACAGAAAAAATAAAAGTAAAAATTTCACCGTATTTGGTGATTTTGCTTCGGTATCCAAAGTACAAAAGAAACAATTGATTACAGGAAGATTACTCAATGAAGAAGATGATGTTCAGAAAAAAAAGGTTGCGATAATCGGTAAAGAGGTTTATGAACAATTATTCAATAATAAAGAAAATGCTATAGGTGAATATATCAAAATTAACGGAATTTATTTTCAAGTAGTAGGAGTTTACAGAAATCCAAATTCAGGGTTTTTACCGGAAGATGTGGTATATATTCCTTTCAATACCTATCAGAAAATCTACAATCAAGGAGATAAAGTAAATTGGATGGTAATTTCCATTAAACCACAATACAATGTTAATTTGGTCGAAGAAAAGATTAAAACAGCTTTAAGAAAAAAATACGATGTAGCCCCTACAGATGAAAAGGCTTTCGGTGCTTGGAATTTTGCTGAGAACTTCAGAAAATTAACCAATTTCTTAAAAGGATTGCAAATCCTTACTTGGTTTGTGGGAGGATTAACCATTCTTGCCGGAGTGGTTGCTATTTCCAATATTTTATTAATAACGGTGAAAGAAAGAACCCTGGAAATAGGTATCCGAAGAGCATTAGGAGCCAAACCGGGTGAGATAAGATCACAAATACTTATGGAAAGTGTGTTTTTAACTGTATTTTCCGGTCTACTCGGTTTTATATTAGGAGTATTACTTTTAATAGGAATGAGTTCATTTATGGGCGATGCCAATCCTAAATTTCCGTTCTATAATCCAACCGTAAATATTTGGAATGTATTAGCAGCCTTGTTTTTAATGGTAAGTTTAGGTTTGTTTATTGGACTTATACCGGCCCAAAGAGCAGTACAAATAAAACCGATTGAGGCTTTGCGAACAGAATAATAGTCATATAAATTAGTTTAATTTTGGAAATTATGACTTTATCTAAAAAATCAGATAAGGGATAAGACACAAAAGCAAATGCAATGGGATTTTCAAATTTTGAAAATCCTATTTTTATATCTAGTAATATAATTTTTTTAAAAAATTTAATAAAATACTACCTTTGTAGTCATTCTCAAAAAATAACAATACATGTCAGAAATTACAGCAAAATATTCTCCTAAAAACGTTGAAGATAAATGGTATAAATTTTGGATAGATAACCACTTTTTTCATTCAGAACCGAATGAGAAAAAACCGTATACTATTGTAATTCCTCCTCCTAATGTAACCGGTGTATTACACATGGGACATATGCTTAATAATACAATTCAGGATGTATTAATAAGACGTGCCCGAATGTTGGGATATAATGCTTGCTGGGTTCCCGGAACAGATCATGCTTCCATAGCCACTGAGGCCAAAGTAGTTAACAAGCTAAAAGAACAGGGAATTAGTAAATTTGACATAGGAAGAGAAAAGTTTTTAGAACATGCATGGGAATGGACTCATACACATGGTGGAATCATATTAGAACAATTAAAAAAATTAGGTTGTTCTTGTGATTGGGATCGTACAAAATTCACCCTTGACGGCGATCTATATAATTCAGTAATTAAATGTTTTGTGGATCTTTATAATAGAGGGTATATTTATAAAGGGAACAAGATGATTAATTGGGATCCGGAAGCGAAAACCAATATATCCGATGAAGAAGTAATTTATAAAGAACATAACGGAAAACTATATTTTTTGAGATATAAAGTAGCTCATGAAGACCATTATGTAATCGTAGCTACTACAAGGCCGGAAACTATATTCGGAGACACCGCTCTTTGTATAAATCCAAATGATGAGCGTTATCAATTTTTAAAAGGAAAGAAAGTTATAGTACCGATCTGTAACCGAGAAATACCGGTCATTGAGGATGAATATGTAGATATGGAGTTTGGAACGGGAGTTTTAAAAATAACGCCTGCTCATGATGTGAATGATTATAATTTGGGTAAGAAGCACCAATTAGCTACCATTGATATTTTTAATGATAATGCAACTCTAAATGATAATGGATTGCATTATAAAGGAAAAGACAGATTCATAGTTCGTAAGGAAATATCCAAAGAGCTTAAAGAAAAAAACCTTCTTGAAAAAGAAGAAAATTATGTAAACAAAGTGGGAACTTCTGAACGAACGGGAGCAGTTATTGAGCCTAAAATATCGGTACAGTGGTTTATGAAAATGAAAGATTTTGCTAAACCGGCTCTTGATGCAGTATTAAATGAAGAGCTTAAACTGTATCCGGATAAGTTCGTTACTACTTACAAAAATTGGTTAGAAGACATTCATGATTGGAACATCTCTCGTCAGCTTTGGTGGGGACATAGAATACCTGCTTATTATTATGGAGAAGGCGAAAACGATTTTGTAATTGCAGAAACAAAAGAAGAGGCTCTAAAGTTAGCTCAAGAAAAAAACTCATCCATCACATCTGAAACCTTACGACAAGAAGAAGACGTTTTAGATACCTGGTTTTCTTCCTGGTTATGGCCTATTTCAGTTTTCAACGGAATCAATGAACCGGACAATAAAGAAATTAATTATTATTATCCTACCCAAGATTTAGTTACCGGACCGGATATTATATTTTTCTGGGTTGCCAGAATGGTAATGGCAGGATATGCTTTCAGAAATGAAAAACCATTTTCTAACGTTTATTTCACCGGAATTGTACGAGATAAATTAAGAAGGAAAATGTCTAAGCAGCTCGGAAATTCTCCGGATCCTTTAAAATTGATTGAAGAATACGGAGCAGATGGTGTACGTGTAGGGGTATTATTAAGTTCGTCTGCCGGAAATGATCTTATGTTTGATGAAGATTTATGTTTACAAGGAAGAAACTTTTCAAATAAAATTTGGAATTCTTTTCGTTTAGTACAATCTTGGAATGTAGATTCATCAAAACCTCAAACCATTGAAAGTAAAGAAGCTATATCTTGGCTAAAAAATAAAATAGCTAAAACAGTTACTTTAATAAATGGAGATTTTGAAAAATATCGAATTTCCGATGCATTAATGAATATTTATAAACTCATTTGGGATGACTATTGCTCTTGGTATTTAGAAGCTGTTAAACCCCCATTTGGTGAAGATATTGATGAAAAAACTTATATAGAAACAATAGCGATTTTAGAAGACCTGTTAAAATTGCTTCATCCATTCATGCCATTTATTTCTGAAGAGATTTGGCAAACAATTAAAAAAAGAGAAATACAAGAAAGCCTTATTATCACTTCCACAGTCTCTGAAAACGCATATAATGAATCCATTATATCCAATTTTGAAGTAACCAAAGAAATTATTTCAAGTATTAGAAATTTCCGTTCTGAAAAAGGCCTTTCACCCAAAGAATCGTTAACGCTTATAGTTAAATCATCCGATAAATTGGAAAATATTGCTACCATAAAAAAATTAGCTAATATTTCACAAATAAAGGATCAATTGAATGAAAATGAGCCATCTTATACTTTTTTAGTTGGTAAATTGGAATTTGCCATACCTTTTACACAAACAATCGATACAGAAGCAGAAAAAGCAAAAATATTGGAAGATATATCTTATTTAGAAGGATTTTTAAAAAGTGTAAATGCAAAACTGTCTAATGAAAAATTTGTGAATGGAGCTCCTCAAAAAGTAGTCGAAATGGAAAGAAAGAAGCAATCTGATACACTGGAAAAATTAACTATTTTAAAAGAGAGCTTAAAAAAGTTATAAGACTAGCTATTTTTATAAAATTTAGTTTATAGAAAGAAATAAAACTATTAAAACATTTATAAATGATTTATTTGAATTAATAAGTAAATAGGACAAGTCCTATCAATTAAATACTGAGAACGTATGATGAAACTACTTAGCCTTATTTTTTGTTTAGTTTCAATAGTTTTAAATAGTCAGGTAGAAAAAAATATATTAGACTTATCCGAATATCCCGAAAAAAATATATTGTCGTCTCAAATCAAGGAAACTTCTGCACTTGAGTTTTATAATGATTTCCTATATACCTGTAACGACAGCGGAGGAGAAGCCGAAATATATAAATTAAGCACCCTGGATGGAAAAATAGTAGAAACGATAAAAATCAAAGGAGTTAAAAATGTTGATTGGGAAGAATTGGCACGTAAAGGAGATACTCTTTTTATTGGTGATTTTGGAAATAATTTAGGCATTCGCAAAGATTTAACTGTATATCAAATAGTTTTACCTGCCAATGCAACAAATTTAAAAGAAATAACTATAGTCGATCAGTTTCAATTTACGTTTGAAGATCAAAAAGATTATGAAAACAAAGGAAACTTTAAGACTAACTTTGATTGCGAAGCGTTTATTTATTATAAAAATAAGCTTCATTTATTTACTAAAAGATGGGGAGATTTTCTTACCGCTCATTACGAAATAGATTTAACTTCTGTATCAAAATCTAAATTTGCAAAAAAGATAGAAACTTTTAATACGGAATGTTTAATAACCGGAGCAGACATACACCATGATACATTATATTTGATAGGATATACCAAAGAAGCAGCCTATGTATGGAAATTTTATGATTTCGATGATCATAATTTTTTTAATGGTAAATCCAAACAAACCTTGATCGGTTTAACTGCTGCTATCGGTCAAACAGAAGGTATTGCCGTAACAGATTCCAAAATATATATAACCGCTGAAGAAATGAATTATTCGCTCTTTCATGTTAAACCCACGCTATATATTCTCAATAAAGATGAACTCTAGTTTAAATAATATTTTTTGATTTAAATTTATAACTGAAGATGGTTTTATTTAATATCATTTTATAATCCATAATTTTATATCTTTTAATTTAAATAGAAGGTTGCTAATGCTCAAATTAATAATCCTCAAAGTTATACCTTCATAAAAAAATAGATGTTTCTATCTGTATTTATCCTTGTAATCAGTTTTTTCATTTTATATTAAAAATAAAATCAAATACTATATTTAGTGAAAATAAATTTATTTATTTTAAAAGTAATAGAAGATAAAAAAATGAAAATATATACTTTATTTTTAAAAATTATTTTATCTTTGCCTATAAATCACAAAAATTAATACTATGGCTAAAGAAAAAAAAATAGTAAGGTACAGAGATGCCGAAACTGGACACTACACCACTAAAAAATATGCTGAAGAAAATCCTAAGACTACAGTAAGGGAGACTGATCGGGTTAGACCCAGAACTAAGAAAAAATAATAGTTAATTTTGCCTTTATCTTTTTTGTCATCTAATTAATAAATTATGCAAATGTTGCATTTATTAAATGAAAATTTATTCATTTTTCCTTAGTAACGAGGAAAAATCAAACCTTTATATATTGAAACTATCTGATTATAACAAAATTTCATTAATGGTTTAGTTTGCATAAATAATAATGGCAAAAGTAATAGATAAAATAATAATTAGTAGTATTCCGATACTATAATCTTATAATTTTCGAAACTAGTTATAGTACAGTTAAAGCTCACATCAATTAATGTGAGCTATTTTTTTGCATACTTTATTTGCTAATTTATAGTATAGAACAAATTATAATTCAATCAATTAATCTATACAGTATAATGTTGGACTTATATATGAGCCCTTTAAAAATAAATTTTACGCAATTTAACTATATATTGAATGCGATATATATTTACTTAAAATTCGTAGATAGTAAAATAAATCAAATCAAACGATTTTCAAGATTAAACCGTCATAGAAAATAATTTGGTTTGAGGTGCATTTTTCATCATTCTCAGATCAAAAGCCATACAAATATTACGAATAAATGAACGACCATTTTCTTTTATAACTAAAGAATTTTCCGATAATTCAATAAGACCATCTGCTTCAAACTCTCGTAATCTTTGAATGATTTCAGGATAATTTTTTTGAATAATTCCATCTTCCCAACGGGTTTCCAACAAACACATTAAATTCAGTATGTGTCTTCTAATAAATAAATCTTCCTTGCTTAAGATATGCCCTCTAAAAACAGGAAGTTCTTGATTATTAACTTTTTGGTAGTATTCTTCTATAGTTTTTACATTTTGAGCAAATGCATACCAATTATCTGAAATCGAAGAAACTCCTAATCCGATCATTACTTGAGTGGAAGAGGAGGTATATCCCATAAAATTTCTATGTATTTTTCTATTTAGCATGGATTGGTACAAAGAATCTGATTTTAAGGAAAAATGATCCATTCCGATTTCAAAATATCCCATATTTTCCAATAACTCTTTACCTTTTTCATACAATTCTCTTTTTTCCTCACCGCTTGGCAAATCTCCATCTTTGAAACCCCTTTGTCCTACACCTTTAATCCACGGAACATGAGCATATGAATAAAATGCAATTCTATCGGGTTGCATTACTTCGGTCATCTTTATGGTATGCTTCACTTTATTTAAATCTTGAAAAGGCAAACCAAAGACTAAATCATGACTTATACTTTCATATCCTATTTCACGAGCAATATCGGTTACTTTTTTAACGTTTTCAAGGGGTTGAATACGGTGTATCGCTTGTTGTACTTTAGGATCGTAATCTTGAACTCCAAAACTTACTCTTCTAAATCCGAGATTGTATAAGGATTGAAGATGTTCAAGGGTGGTATTATTCGGATGCCCTTCAAAACTAAATTCTTTTTCCGAATGAATTTCTGCTTTTGAGAAAATATTTTCTAATAAATACGTTAGATTTTCAGGAGAAAAAAACGAGGGAGTTCCACCTCCTAAATGTAATTCTTTTATAACGGGTTTTTCAGGCAGTAAAGCTAGATACAACTGCCATTCTTTTAAAAGAGTTTCTATATATACTAACTCAACATTATGCTGTTTAGTAATACGCTTATTGCACGCACAAAAAGTACATAAACTTTCACAAAAAGGAAGGTGAATATACAAACTAATGCCTTCTCTTTTATTACTTTCTAAAAAAGATTTTTGTAGCGTTTGAATCCATTTTTCACAAGAAAAATTTTTTTCATCCCAATAGGGTACCGTAGGATAACTGGTATATCTGGGACCGGGTACATTATATTTTTGTATAAGAGTATTATTTTGCATATTTCGTTTCGTTACTGCAAATTTATTGATAACAAAATATATGACTTACATAATTCAATTACTTTGAATTATGTATTTATAAATCAAACCAATAAAGTTATTTTAAATTTTATTAAGATGGTAAACCCAGGATAAAAAATTAATTAAAAAACAATGTCAAAATCAATAATAATCAATAAAAGATTTGAAATGATTGATTTATATTGAATTAAATTTAAACCATTTTTTACCCAAATACTAACTGATGGCTTTTCTTATTTTTACCAATTTTTCCAACAAGTTTTCCAGTAAATCCAGTTTTAACATATTTGCACCATCGGAAAGAGCAATTTCAGGATTCGGATGGGTTTCAATGAAAATTCCATCAGCACCAACGGCAATACCTGCTTTAGCAATAGTTTCAATCATATCGGGTCTTCCTCCCGTTACACCGGTTGTTTGATTGGGTTGTTGTAATGAATGCGTAACATCTAATATTACAGGAGCGTAGTTCCTCATAGTTGGTATTCCTCTGTAATCTACAATTAAATCATGATATCCAAAAGAAGTTCCTCGATCAATAATTGCATAGTTGGAATTTCCTGAATCTTTTATTTTTTGAGCGGCAAATTGCATGGCTTCTGGTGACAAAAACTGACCTTTTTTTAAGGTAATATACTTTCCGGTTTTTGCAGCCGCAACTAACAAATCGGTTTGTCTAACCAAAAAAGCAGGAATTTGTAATACATCCACATATTTTGCAGCCCATTGAGCATGTTCGTTTTCATGAATATCGGTAGTGGTGGGTATTGAAAACGTATCACCAACTTTTTTTAATATTTCTAACGATTTTTGTTCTCCAATCGTGGTGAAGCTGTCAACTCTTGATCGATTTGCCTTTTTGAAAGAACCTTTAAAGATATAAGGAATACCTAATTTATCAGTAATTTCAACAATTTTTCCGGCAATATCCATAGCCATTTGCTCACCTTCAATAATACAAGGTCCTGCAATTAAAGTGAAATTATTAGTAGTTGTATTTTTTATTTTAGGAATTGAATATAAGCTGTTTTTCATGAGGAAACTTTTTTACAAATTTACTATATATTTATGATCCATAGAAATTACCGATAGATCACTATTATAAAAGGTTGAAATGAAATTACTTTCCAATAAAAAATGGTTATTTATATAAAATATATACTAATTAAAAGACGTAAAATTGTATAAATACACTTATAATTTTTATGAAATTGATTTAAAATACCAATTTAACAATTTACCTAAAATTTATTGCGGTGTATTGAAATGAATATAAGTTCTCCATTTTTCTATAACCTGTTTCATATCATCAGGTAATTCAGTTTCAAAAAACATTTCTTTTTTTGTTCTTGGATGAACGAAACCTAAGGTACGAGCATGCAAAGCCTGTCGCGGAAGAACTTGAAAGCAATTTTCAACAAATTGTTTATATTTTGTGAAAGTAGTTCCTTTTAGAACAATGTTTCCTCCGTATCTTTCATCATTAAAAAGAATATGCCCTAAGTATTTCATATGGGCCCTAATTTGGTGAGTTCTTCCGGTCTCAAGTTGACATTCAACCAATGTAACATAACGGAATCTTTCTAAAACCTTGTAATGGGTTACCGCATGTTTACCATGAGAACCATCAGGGAAAACAGCCATTTGCATACGGTCTTTCAAATCGCGTCCTATATGACCGTTTATTGTTCCTTCATCTTCCTCAAAATTACCCCAAACTAATGCATTATACACCCTTTTAGTAGTCTTATTAAAAAATTGCTTAGCTAAATGATTCATCGCAAATTCATTTTTAGCAATTACCAATAATCCCGAAGTATCTTTATCAATCCTGTGAACTAGTCCGGGACGCTTGTCTAAGTCTGTTTGAAAATAGGGAAGAGTACTAAAATGGTAAGCCAAAGCATTAACTAGGGTGCCTTCAAAATTTCCAAATCCGGGATGTACCACCATTCCGGCTTTCTTATTAACCACCAACAAATCTTCATCTTCATAGATAATATCTATAGGAATATTTTGGGGAACAATACTCGTATCACGAGGAGGATGTGCTAAAACAATGGAAACTATATCATTAGGCTTAACCTTATAGTTAGATTTTACAGGTATATTATTAACTAAAACATTACCGGCAAGAGCAGCCTTTTGAATTTTATTTCTTGTTGAATTTTCAATTAAATTTACAAGATATTTATCAATACGTACGGAACCTTGTCCTTTGTCTACAGTGATTTTAAAATGTTCATATAATTCATCCGCATCATTATTCTGATCAGTATCTAATATATCTTGCTTTTCCATAATATTTATAAATCTATCCTAACTATTCCAATATTACTCTCTTAGGTTTTTTCGGAGCATCATCTTTTGGAAGATGAACAGGTTGAGCCGAATTTTCTTGAATGTTAGAACTATTATTAGTAGTGTTAGTAGTTTCGTTAGAAGAAGGAATATTTTGATGATGGTTAGAAGAATTACTAATATCATGAGAATAATTAACAGAGTTCAAAGAATCGGAATATTTATGAATGTTAAAAGTTTGATCCAATTCTCTGATCTTTTCTCGTAAACTATTCAAAGGTTTATCACTAAGATATAAATCTATGGGTTGACCTTGATCATAAATAAATGAAGGAGCAGGCACTTGATAATAAACACGATTGTTTTCTGTTTTGGCAGGATCATCATAAGTTATATTACCAATTGAAAACAGGTTTTCTGTAATCAGTTTCTTGGCTGTTTCTTCATTTAAACCAATAAAATTAGGTACGGAAACATTTTTAGCAAGACTTTTTGCTAATACAATAGTTAAAGGAGAAAAACGGGGTAAAGTTAAACCCGGTTGTACTTCTTTACCTTTATATAATAATTTTAGAACCGTATTTGTTGCCAAACTTGGTTCATAAATAGTATCGGTAACTTTTAATCCAACTAAATCTAATTGGCTGAAAGCTAAATATTTATATTTTCCGATAACATTAGGTACCGTTACAGGTTTCCATGTTTTGGCATTGGCTCGGATAAATATTCTTCTGCCTTTTTTAACATGCGAACCTATTAGAGGATATATATCTAAAATTTGATATGATTTATATTTAGGATCATACTTAGAAGTATCAATCTCATATTCCAAGTCATTATCTTCAAGCTTAACTACTGCTTGATCCAGAGTTAAATTATTTAAATTAGGAACTTCCACTTGAACACCGTGATTTGTGTAAGCATTCAACCATAGAAAGGTTCCTTGTAAAAGTCCAAAAAATATTACTATAGCTAGAATAATGCTGACCCAAAATTGCCAAGATCCTAACAGTTTTAAGAATTTCATACTTACATTTTACAAAGCAAATATATAAATAATAAAAATATTATGGTTTATTAGTTAAAAATATGTTTAATTTTGTACGTTCTAACTCTAAATAACAATAAATAATTAATTACTATTATAATAATTGAAATTTTATGATGACAGTCGGAATTGTAATGGGAGGCTATTCTGAAGAAAGTAACGTTTCTTTAAAAAGCGGTGATTATTTTTATTCTCAAATAAATAAATCAAAATATACTGTCTTTAAAATAACCATTTTAAAAGACGGATGGAATGTCATTATAAATGATCAATCATATCCTATAAATAAAGGAGATTTTAGTTTTCACTTAAATGAAAAAAAAATCCATTTTGATGTATTGTTAAATACAATACATGGAAATCCGGGTGAAAACGGATTGATGCAGGCATATTGGGAATTGCTGAATATTCCCTATTCAGGATGCTCTTTTTATAATTCTGCATTAACATTTAACAAAAGAGATACTTTATCCGTGCTTAAGAAATTTAATGTATCGGTAGCCAACTCAGTTTATTTAAATCAAGGAGATCATATAGATGTTGATTCTATTATTGAAGAAGTAGGTTTGCCTTGTTTTGTAAAACCCAATCAGTCGGGGTCTAGTTTAGGAGTATCAAAAGTGAAAAAAAAGGAAGATTTCTTAACAGCCTTAAATTTTGCATTTAAAGAAGATAAATCCGTATTGATAGAAAGTTATTTAGAAGGTAGAGAAGTTCAAGTAGGAGTATTTAAAAATAAAGGAGAAGTGGTTGTAGTAAATACAACCGAAATAATTTCAAAAAATGAATTTTTTGATTACGAAGCCAAATATTTGGGAGCATCAGAAGAAATAACTCCCGCTCCTATTTCAGAAGAAGAAGATAAACGAATAAGAGAGGCTGCGGCCCATATATACAGATCTTTAGATATGACCGGGTTTTCAAGATTAGATTTCATAATAGTTAATGGAACACCCTATTTCTTAGAAATTAATACAACTCCCGGATGCTCACCGGCCAGTATATTTCCACAACAAGTTAAACAAGCAGGGTTGGATTTTTCGGAATTATTAGACAACGAAATTTCAATTGCATTACAAAGATTTGAAAATAAATAAACATGGAAAGAGTAGCAGTATTTCCTGGTTCTTTTGATCCAATTACCTTAGGACATTCAAATATAATTGAAAGAGCTGTCCCATTATTTGATAAAATTATTGTTGCCATAGGAAATAATTCCAATAAACAATATATGTTTCCCTTAGAAAAAAGAATGGAATGGATACGTGAGACAGTTAAAATATTTCCTAATGTAGAAGTTGACTCTTTTGATGGGCTTACGATTGATTATTGTGCAAAAAGAAAAGCTCCTTATATTATTAGAGGTCTTAGAAATCCAGCAGATTTTGAGTTTGAAAAAGCAATAGCACATACCAATCGCACATTGGCAAAAAAATCTGTAGAAACCGTATTCTTTTTAACATCATCCGGAAAATCTTTCATAAGTTCAAGCATTGTAAGAGAAATAATGAGATATAACGGAGATTATGAAATATTAGTGCCAAAAGCAGTTAGAATATGAATTTATTATTAAAATAATATATAACTAAGAACGGCTGCTAAGATTTTTTGTGAAATCAATATTCTTAAAATAAATATAGTTCGATTAATGAAGGAGGAATGTTAATAATATCTAGTAAAACTTAGATAAAAATTATTGCTTAGTTAATTTTTTTGTATTTATTTTACGTGATATTTTTACGAATAGTTAAAAAATTAATTTATATATCAGATGGAAAAACAACAATTAACCCAAACAAATTCAAAGACTAGAGTAGGAGGATTAAATCCTTTTATTACGATCATTATTTTAATAGCTATAGGAGAATGCATTTATCACTTTGTACTAGGTGCACCTTCAAATTTTAAAGGTGATACTACCGATAGCGACCCTAAAACATTTATGGGTATTATCCATAAAGGGGGTGTGATTGTTCCTTTTTTGATTTCCTTTTTACTTATGGTTATCGTATTTTCAATTGAAAGATTTTTTATAATTGGAAAAGCGGAAGGAACAGACAGCTTAACAAAATTTGTAAATGATATCCGTGTATTATTAGATAAAAACGATATCAATAATGCCATTTCATTATGTGATAAACAAAAAGGTTCTATAGGAAATGTAGTAAAAGAAGGGTTAATTTCATATAGAGCATTAGCTAATGATACAACTTTAGATAAAGAACAAAAATTAGTTTCATTAAACAAAACATTAGAAGAAGCTACCTCATTGGAAATGCCAATGCTTGAGAAAAATATGACTATTTTAGCAACAATAGCATCAATCGGTACATTAGTTGCCTTAATGGGAACCGTAATCGGTATGATCAAAGCATTCTTTGCATTAGGTGAAGGAGGTGGGTCTCCGGATGCAGCTGCTTTATCAGTAGGTATATCTGAAGCCTTAGTAAATACTGCATTAGGTATTGGTACTTCAGCACTTGCTATAATTGCTTATAACTATTTTACATCAAGAATAGATACTTTAACTTTCAAAATTGATGAAATAGGTTTAAGTATTCAACAGTCTTTTTCTGCTCACCATTAATTAAGTTTCTAATTTTCTTTAATGAGTAAAGAAAATTAAAAAGATAAGATTAAAAATTATTTTAAAAACTTAAAAAATAATATGGCAAGAGTTAAACCAAAAAGACACGGGATACACATAGATATGACGCCAATGAGTGATTTGGCGTGGTTGCTGTTAACGTTCTTTATCTTGACAACACAATTTAAGCCTAAAGAAACGGTAACCATTGATCCGCCTTCATCTATATCTCAAATTAAAGTCAGAGATCATGGAATGATGAAGATATCTATAACTTCAGATGGAAAATACTATTTCTCAATGGATGAGGAAAAATACAAAGTTCAATTGCTCGATGCAATGGGAAAGAAGTATGGCATCAATTTTACGGATAGAGAAAAAAGCGAATTTAAAAAATTAACGGATTTCGGGGTATCAATAACCGGTCTTAAGCAATATTTAAATATTCCGGAAGGACAAAGAGAATCTGTAAAAGTTCAGGGAATACCGGCAGACAGTGCAAAACCTGAAATTACCGATTGGGTTTTTGAAGCTAGAGAAATAGCTAAGAAAAATGGCGATTCATTAGACTTAGGGATCAAAGGTGATGTTAATACGCAATATCCTGTATTTAAAAATCTTTTATCTAGATTACAGGAGAAGAATATGAATAAATTTCAATTAATTACGTCAGCCGAAAGTAAACCGGAATAATGTAATTAAATTAACCCATTAACGAAAAAGAAAAATATGTCAGCAGGCGTAGATACAAGTAATAGTGGAAAAGGGGATGGAAAGGTAAGGGCTAAAAAAATGAACCTTAATGTGGATATGGCACCGATGTGTGATTTAGGTTTCCTTTTAATTACATTTTTCATGTTTACAACCACATTCAGTAAACCGAATATCATGCATTTAAACATGCCACCCAAGGTTGAAATCCCACCTTCTAATATTCCTGAAATTAAAACAAAGAATTCGTTAACTATAATTTTAGGAAAAGACGATAAAATATATTGGCATCAACAGGAACAACAGGATTTAAATGCTTCCACTCTGATGGAATCCGACTATTCAAAAGAAGGAATACGTAAAGAAATATTACGAGCTCAGAAACAAGCAGATCAAAATAAATTCACTGTGATTATAAAACCTACCGATGATTCAAGTTATAAGAACTTGGTGGATATATTAGATGAAATGGAAATTACTAATTCTGATCGATACGGAATTAAAGAGCTTTCTTCAAAAGAAAAAGCAGTATATAAAGAAAAAGTTAATAACTAACGAAAAATTAAAAGAATGGCAGAAAATAATATGAAGTCCTTAGACGACATAGTTTTTGAACATAAAAATAAAGACTATGGAGCCTATTGGATAAGAAATACAGAAAGAAAATATCTGACAAGAGCATTTATTATAGGAACGGCTATCTTTATTGCATTCGTTTTGTTATTATATTTTTATAACAGATGGCAAGCTAACAGTGGAGAAGTACAAAAGGCGGTAAATATTGAATTAACGGATATACAAACTCCTGAAGAAGAAAAAGAAGAAATCTTTGAACCTAAAGATGAACCGCCACCGCCACCACCCGTGCAGCAAGATGAAGTAGCTCAAGTAAAAATGGTTATCCCTGAACCTAAAAAGGTTGTGGTTAAAGAAGAAACCGTTCCTAAAGTTCAAGATACCAAAGACAAGGCAATTGGATTAGAAGATAAAGAGGGAAAAAATACAACAGATGCAGCCATATCTCATGGACCTAAAAATGATGTACCTCCGGCACCACCACCGCCAATCCCTCCAGCAGATCCTAACAAAGTATTTACTCAAGTAGATCAAGAAGCCGAATTTAAAGGAGGAGGATTGAAAGAAGTAAGTAAATTTATTGCCCGTTATATGGAATATACAGATCGAGCAATAGATAATGGAACTGAAGGGAAAATAACCGTACGTTTCGTGGTAGAAAAAGACGGTAGCGTAACCGATGTTCAGGTTGCCGGTAAAAAATTGGGTGACGGGTTAGATGAAGTAGCTATTGCAGCTATTAAGAAAACCAGTAAAATGTGGACTCCGGCCAAAGTAAATAATCAACCGGTAAGATCTTATTTTAGAGTACCCGTAGCATTCAGATTGCCACAATAATTTTATAATTATTTACAATAATAGTAAAACTATCTCTTTTAGAAAGAGATAGTTTTTTTGTTTTTATAGACAATTATATACGGATGAAATAAATTATTTAGATGCATTCTAAAAGAACGAAAGGTGATATAAGTCATAACACACAGGGTTAGACGTTTTTTAAATTTGTATTCCAAAATTAAACATTAAAGTATTATGACAAGATTTTACTCTTCCTCCATAGGAAGAAAGTTTATGATGGCTTTAACAGGCTTTTTTCTCATGATTTTTTTACTGGTGCATTTAGGAATAAATTTAACTCTATTTGCAGGTAATACAGATAATGAAGGAAAATTATTGCCTAAAGAAGAAGTGATTTTTAATCAGGCGTCACATTTTATGGCAACTAATCCCTTAATCCAGATCATGCAATATGTACTGGCTTTTGGCTTTATCTATCACATCTTCTTAGGAATTATATTAACCTCCAGAAATCAAAAAGCAAGAGGAAAAGAACGTTATGCCGTAAATCAGTTTTCAGCAAACACTCCTTTTAATTCAAGAACTATGATTTATACAGGGTTGTTAATTTTAATATTTTTATTATTACACCTTTATAATTATTTTGTTCCCATTAAATTCGGTACGGTAGGAGATGATTATTTATTAGTGACAGAATTATTTAAAAGTCCGGTATATACCTTAATATACGTCTTGGCTTTTATATTTTTAGGATTGCATTTAAGTCACGGATTTGCATCTTCTTTCCAGTCAGTTGGATTTAATCATAAAATTTATACTCCTGTTATTAAAATACTGGGAAAAGCATATTTTATATTTATCGCAGTTGGATTTGCCGCAATTGCAATTTATTTTTACTTCAAAGGCAATGGTTTAATTTAAATTATTTTAAGAAAATACTATTATGGGTATAAAATTAGAATCAAAAATACCGGAAGGAGATATCCATGAAAAATGGAAAAATCATAAAGATCATATGCGTTTGGTTGCGCCCAATAACCGAGGAAAAATAGATATAATTGTAATAGGTACAGGATTAGCGGGAGGTGCAGCAGCAGCATCGTTAGCAGAGATGGGGTATAATGTAAAAGCTTTCTGTTATCAAGATTCCCCGCGACGTGCGCACTCCATTGCAGCTCAAGGAGGGATCAATGCAGCTAAAAATTATCAAAATGATGGCGACAGCGTTTACAGATTATTTTATGATACAATTAAAGGAGGAGATTACAGAGCGAGAGAAGCAAACGTATACAGACTAGCTGAAGTTTCCAATTCAATCATAGACCAGTGTGTGGCACAAGGAGTACCTTTTGCACGAGAATACGGAGGACTATTAGATAACCGATCATTCGGGGGTACACAGGTACAAAGAACCTTTTATGCAGCAGGACAAACCGGACAGCAACTATTATTAGGCGCTTATTCCGCAATGAACAGACAAATAGGTAAAGGGCGTTTACAAATGTTTAATAGACATGAAATGCTCGATCTGGTTGTGGTTGATGGAAAAGCTCGTGGAATAATAGCCAGAGATCTGGTTACCGGAGAAATACAAAGACACTCTGCTCACGCGGTTGTTATTGGATCGGGAGGATACGGAAATGTATTTTTCTTATCTACCAACGCCATGGGATCCAATGGAACAGCAGTTTGGAAAATACATAAAAAAGGGGCAGCCTTTGGTAATCCTTGTTTTACACAAATTCACCCGACTTGTATTCCGGTACATGGTGATCAACAATCTAAATTAACCCTAATGTCAGAATCTTTAAGAAATGACGGAAGAATTTGGGTACCTAAAAAAATTGAAGATTCACAAGCTATACGTGCAGGAAAATTGAAACCAACAGAGATAGCTGAAGAAGACAGGGATTACTATTTGGAAAGAAGATATCCGGCATTTGGAAATTTAGTTCCAAGAGATGTGGCTTCACGTGCGGCAAAAGAACGATGTGATGCAGGATACGGAATCGAAAATAATGCTACCGGAGAAGGAGTTTATTTGGATTTTTCTTCATCTTTTGTAAAATACGGTAAAGAAAAAGCAAATGAGCTGGATATTCACAATCCATCACAAGAAGAAATTATTAAATTAGGAAAAAAAGTAGTTGAAGAAAAATATGGAAACTTATTTACCATGTATGAAAAAATTACGGGTGATAATCCATACGAAACTCCAATGAAAATATATCCTGCAGTGCACTATACTATGGGAGGAATTTGGGTTGATTATAACCTAATGAGTACCATTCCGGGTTGTTTTGTAACGGGTGAAGCTAATTTCTCTGATCATGGAGCTAACCGCTTAGGAGCGTCAGCCTTAATGCAAGGGTTAGCCGATGGGTATTTTGTTTTGCCGTACACTATTGCTGACTATTTAGCCGATGATATACGTACCGGACCGATATCAACAGACTTACCGGAATTCGTAGAAGCTGAAAAACAAGTCAAAGATAGAATTCAACATTTTCTAACCAATAAAGGAACTAAAACCGTTGATTATTTTCATAAAAAATTAGGTCGTGTCATGTGGAACAAAGTAGGTATGGCTCGGGATGAAAAAGGATTGAAAGAAGCAATCTCTGAAATAGAAGAAATCAGAAAAGAATTTTGGAGAGATGTTAAAGTACCGGGTTCCGATAATACAATTAATATGGAACTTGAAAAAGCGGGTAGAGTGGCAGATTTCCTAGAATTAGGTCAATTGATGGCCATGGATGCATTAAATAGAAATGAATCATGCGGAGGACATTTCCGAATTGAATACCAAACAGAAGACGGTGAAACGCTGCGTAATGATGAAGAATATTCTTATGTAGCCGTTTGGGAGTATAATGGTGAAGATTTAAATAAAGAAATTCTGCATAAGGAAGATCTAAATTACAAATACATTAAAATAGCAGCAAGAAATTATAAATAACCTGTAAATAAAAATAAAAAAATGGCAGGAAAATTATTAAACCTAACACTAAAAGTTTGGAAACAAGCAGGTAGGGGACAAAAAGGAAAATTTGAAGAATATAAATTAGAAGGAGTATCTACTGAAAGTTCATTTTTAGAAATGTTAGATATGCTAAATGAGCAATTAGTAGAACAAGATAAAGAACCCGTTGCATTCGATCATGATTGTCGTGAAGGAATATGCGGAATGTGTTCACTATATATAAATGGAAGGGCTCATGGTCCGGATAGAGGAATAACCACTTGTCAATTACACATGAGAATGTTTAATGATGGAGACACTATTGTTATTGAACCTTGGAGATCAGCAGCTTTTCCTGTAATTAAGGATCTAATTGTTGATAGAACTGCATTTGACAGAATTCAACATGCCGGAGGATTTGTTTCTGTGAATACTTCAGGAAATACAATTGATGCTAATGCAATACCAATTGAAAAAGAAAAAGCAGATAAAGCATTTGCTGCAGCCGCTTGCATTGGTTGTGGAGCTTGTGTGGCTACTTGTAAAAATGGATCAGCCATGTTGTTTGTTTCTGCTAAAGTTTCTCAATATGCATTATTACCTCAAGGTAAAATAGAAGCTACCCGCAGGGTATTAAATATGGTTAGAAAAATGGATGAAGAAGGATTTGGTAACTGTACCAATACAGGTGCTTGTGAGGTTGAGTGTCCTAAAGGAATTTCTCTTGAAAATATAGCCAGAATGAACAGAGAATTTCTACATGCCAGTATTGTAAATGATATTAAGGCAGAATAATTGTCAAATATTTTTAAGTATAATTAACAGTTCGAAGCGTACGTTTCGAACTGTTTTTTTATTTTATAATCTCATCTACTATATTAACATTGTGTATCAGTATTACTAATAAGAAAACTATTTATCCCAAAAAAAAATTAAAGATATTTTACAAGCTTAATTGATCCGTAAACGTTAATAATCTTTCATAATTATTATAATTCAGAATTACCTTTGGTAAAATTTCAAATTAAGACAAACATATTATATTTCCTTATAGTATGTTTTCCTTCTTTTATGATTAATAGGATTATAATCCTTCCATAATAATTGAATACTTTTATTATCTGCTAATTCAGGATTAGTTTCCAAATATTTAACACCTTTATTGTTAAATAAATCAAAGAATTCTTTCAATACAATAGCAGTAATTCCTTTCTTTTGATAATCGGGATGGATGCCTATTAAATAAAAATTAGCCCATTCATTATTTTTGGAAGCTCTAAGCAAATGATACCATCCGAAGGGAAATAATTTCCCTTTCGCTTTTTGTAATGCTACGGAATAGGAAGGCATGGTTATGGCAAAACCCACTAAATTATTACTTTCATCTGCAATACAGATGACATAATCCTTATTTATAAATGGAATGTATTTTTCCTTATAATATTGTATTTGCTTATCTGAAAAGGGAACATAAGTAGGTAAAACCTTGTAGGTATCTTCTAATAATTTAAAAATTTCATCCGCTCGCTCAATTAATTCATCTTTCGTTTTAAACTGTAAAGATTTTAGTTTATATTTTTGCTTTAATAAATCGGAGAACCGAATAACTTTATCCGGTAATTCTTTAACTACTTCAATGTAAAATTCAACCCATTCATTAGCTTCAGTAAAACCTAATTTTTTAAAATGATCATGATAATAAGGAAAATTATAAATACCAATCATAGTTGCTAATTTATCATATCCTTTACTTAAAAATCCCGCCTTATCAAGGTTAGTAAAACCAACTGGTCCTTCAACTCGTTGAATACCCTTTTCCTCAGCCATTTCATAAGCTTTATCTAAAAGTCTTTTGGTAACTTCAAGATCATCTATAACATCAAACCAACCAAATCGTAGTTTCTTTATTCCGGAAAATTTTTCCTCATTTTTATTGATAATCAAAGCAATTCTTCCAACGATTTCATTATCCCTGTAGGCAAGAAATTTTTTACATGTTGAAAATTCAAAAACAGGATTTTTAGTTTCGTCGAAAATTGCCATTTCTTCAGAAATTAGCGCCGGTACATAATAAGGATTATTCTTATAGAGTTTAGTTGGAAATGTTACAAAATTTTTTAAATCTGATTTCGTGACAACCTCGTTAATACTAATTTTGTTCATGTACTGTTAGATTTACAAGTCTTTTTGGTTTTACAACTAAAAAGTTATAATTTTAGCAAATATACTTAGTATAAATTAATTTTAAAATTTACAAGAATAATAAGTCTATAAAGAATTTAAACAATCATGGTAAACGATCCCATTTATTTATTAATAACAGCAATTATTTTCATAGTAAGTACGATTGTTCAAGGACAATTAAAATCAAAATTTGAAAAATACTCCAAAACAAGGTTATCTAATGGGTTGAGCGGAAAAGAAATTGCAGAAAAGATGTTACGAGATAATGGAATAACCGATGTTAAAGTTACATCAACTCCCGGAATGTTAACAGATCATTACAATCCGGTAAATAAAACCGTTAATTTATCTGAAGGTGTTTATAACCAGCGGTCTACAGCCGCAGCAGCGGTTGCTGCTCATGAATGCGGACATGCCGTACAGCATGCCGTTGGATATTCCATGTTACAATTACGTTCCCAACTAGTTCCCATAGTTAGTATTAGTTCTAAATTTCTACAATGGGTATTATTAGCAGGGTTAGCTATTATGGTATTTTCCGGAAATACGATTGTATTAGGAGTTGGAATAGGTTTATTTGCCATAACTACCCTTTTTGCATTTATCACCTTACCGGTAGAATATGATGCCAGTAACAGAGCATTAAAGTGGTTAGAAAATAATCATGTCGTTCAACCCGGTGAATATGATGAATGTAAAGATGCTTTGAAATGGGCAGCAAGAACTTATTTAGTATCAGCTGCCGGGTCTTTAGCTCAATTAATTTATTTTGTCATGATATTTTTAGGAAATAATCGAAGAAATGACTAACTAATAAGCCAATCATAACGAGTTATGAATTTTATAAATCCTATATATTACGGAGTCGAAGGAATCAAAGAAATCAATAAGTATATTCAAAGCAATCAACCTTCCAAAATAGTTTTTTTGGTGGATGAAAATACGCATGAGCTATGCTACCCGAAAATTATTACTGAAATTGAAAGTTCTGCTGAAATTGAAATTTTGGAAATTGATTCAGGAGAACATAATAAAAATTTATATATATGTATAAATTTATGGGAGGCTTTAACAGAACTCAAAATAGATAGAAAAGCCTTACTGATAAATGTTGGAGGGGGAGTACTTACGGATATGGGAGGATTTGTAGCAAACTGTTACAAGAGAGGAATTCCTTTCATAAATATTCCAACCACACTTTTAGCAATGGTGGATGCCTCCATTGGAGGAAAAACGGGCGTTGATTTAGGCAGTCATAAAAATCAAATAGGTAACTTTGTTTTACCTCAATTAGTCCATGTAGATGTTGGTTTCCTTACTACACTTCCTACCGAGCAAATTTTAAGCGGTTTTGCAGAAATTATTAAGCACGGACTAATTGCAGATAAAAAATACTGGGAAGAAATAATTCGCTTAGATGATCGAAATCCGAATTATTTAGAACCATTGATAAAAACCAGTATTGAAATTAAAAAGAAAGTAGTTTCAAATGATTTTACCGAATCAGGATTAAGGAAAATATTAAATTTTGGTCATACCGTAGGTCATGCAGTAGAAAGTTTCTTTTTAGAAAATAACACCCCTATTTTGCATGGAGAAGGGGTAGCCATGGGAATGATTGTAGAAAGTTATATTTCCATGAAAAAAGGCTTTCTTTCTTATCCCGAATACGAAGAGATTAAGCTATATATTTCCTCCTTGTATCCTAAATTAAATCTGAAGAAAGACTATTTTGATGATATTTTTTCATTCATGCAAAACGATAAAAAAAATGTGAACCGGGAAATTAAATTTGTTTTATTGGAAAAAATAGGACAAGCAGTTTATGATATTTCTGTGGAAAAAGAACTTATTAAAGAGGCAATTTATTTATATATAGAGTAAGAAGGTTGAATATGGTTTAATTAACCAATTGAGAAAATATAATGAAATTAGCTAACTCTAATAGGTATCACTTTTTTCAATCCATATATGTAGATTTCATTTTGCAAAACCAATAAAAATCTATATATTTGCACTTCGAAAAAAATAATTAAAAAATTTTGATCTATGAATCATTACGAAACTGTTTTCATTTTAACTCCCGTTCTGTCTGATTCTCAGGTAGAGGAAGCAGTTAAATCATTTGAGGCTTTACTCAAAGAAAACAATGCAACTATTGTAAACCAGGAAAACTGGGGATTAAAAAAATTAGCATATCCAATTCAACTTAAAAGAAATGGATTTTACAATCTGATTGAGTTTCAAGCTCCCGGAGAAATTGTTAATACATTAGAATTAGCATTCAAGAGAGATGAAAGAGTATTAAGATTCTTAACTGTGAAATTAGACAAGCACGGGGTAGAATGGGCTAGAAAAAGAGAAGAAAAAGTTAAATCATTAAAAAAATAAGACATGGCAATTGATGAATTAGCAAAACAGGCAGCAGGAGGAAATGTCAGTGAAGTAAAATTCTTAAGTCAATTAGATATTGAGACTAAGACAGAAAAAAAATATTGCCGTTTTAAAAAATACGGTATAAAATACGTTGATTATAAAGATCCTGATTTCTTATTGAAATTTGTAAATGAGCAAGGTAAAATCCTTCCAAGAAGACTTACCGGAACATCTTTAAAATTTCAAAGAAAAGTATCTCAAGCAATTAAAAGAGCAAGACATTTAGCATTATTGCCATATGTTGGAGATCAATTAAAACCTTAATTTAAAGAAAAAAAGAGATCATGGAAGTAATTCTTAAACAAGACGTTGAAAATTTAGGACTAGAGTTTGACGTGGTTAGCGTAAAACCGGGTTATGCTCGTAACTTTTTAATACCTAAAGGATTTGCTTTATTAGCAACTCCTAAAAATAAAGCAGCATTAGAAGCTACTTTAAAAGAAAGAGAAGCAGAAGAAGCAGCTCAAGTTAAAGCAGCTAACGATATCGTTGCAAAATTAAAAGAAGTAGTAGTTTCTATTCCTGCAAAAGTAGGTGCCGGAGATAAATTGTTCGGTTCTATTAACAATTCTGACTTAGCAGAAGCATTAGCAAAAGCCGGAGTTAATGTAGATAAAAAATACATCAAAATTCCTGGAAATACTATTAAAAGATTAGGAAAATATACAGCAAAAATTCGTTTACACAGAACCGTTGAATATGACTATTCATTTGATGTAGTTTCCGATGGAGTTGCTGCAGAAGAATAATATACTTGTAAAAAGTAAATACAATAAAAAAACTGTCAGTTTAACTGACAGTTTTTTTATTGCTTAAATTCTTGGCTTATTTTATTTCTTATCTTATCTTTGATAAGAAAAATTATTTAAATATGAAAGTAGCAGATGTTGCAGAACTTTTAAAACAACTGGCGCCTGAGTCCAATGCAGAAAACTTTGATAATGTTGGTTTATTAGTTGGAGACCTTCAAGCTGAAATATCAAGCATTTTAATAACCCTGGATTGTTTAGATGAAGTAGTAGACGAAGCAATTCAAAAAAATTGCAATATGATTGTTACCTTTCATCCCATAATTTTTTCGGGTATGAAATCAATTACCGGTAAAAATTACGTTGAAAAAGCAGTTATTAAATCCATCAAAAATGATATAGCAATCTATGCCATTCATACGAATTTAGATATAGCTAAAGAAGGTGTTAATTATGAAATATGTAAGCGTTTACATATTAAAAACAGTAAACCGTTAATTCCTAAAATTAGAAGCATTAAAAAGCTGCAAACATTTGTTCCTTTGACACATTTTACCCAAGTGCAACAAGCATTATTTAAATCCGGGGCAGGAGAAGTAGGGAATTATAAAAATTGCAGTTTTAGAGTTGAAGGAACCGGCACATTTTTACCAACAGAAAATTCTAATCCTTTTATTGGCAAAAAAAACGTAATTGAAGAAGTACAAGAGGTATTGATTAGTGTAATATTTGAGGATTTTAAACAAGCAACCGTTTTAGAAGCATTACGAAAATCTCATCCTTACGAAGAAATTGCTTATGAAATTTTCACTTTAGATAATGTAAATCAAGAATTAGGAATGGGTAGAATAGGAGAATTGGAAACCTCATTATCTCAAGAACAATTCTTATCATATCTTAAAGAAAATTTGCCTACCTCATGTATTCGCCATACCAATTTAAAAAATAAACAAGTCAAAAAGGTAGCAGTTCTAGGGGGAGCGGGTAGCTTTGCTATAAAAAATGCGTTAAATGCCGGAGCAGATGTTTTTGTGACGGCAGACATAAAATATCATGAATTTTTCCAAGCAGAAGGAAAAATTCTTCTGGCAGATATCGGACATTATGAAAGCGAGCAGTTCACTAAAAATTTATTGCATAATTATTTACGTGAAAAATTAAATAATATCGATATTTTACTCTCTGAAATAAATACAAATCCGATAAACTATTACTTTAAATAATAGTTGATTTTTATAACTCCTTTTTATAAAATTGTGACTATTAATTTAGATCTATCATAAAATATTATATTACAGGATTAATCAACTATACTGTAAATAATAGATGCTAAAAGACTAATTTTTTTCCTTAAGCATATTTTTAATATAAAGTAACTATATTAAATAATAAATTAATAATTTAACTAACCAATGAATGTTCGTTAAGCAAATACCTCATGCTATTGAAACATATTATAAAATTTAGTAACTTTGTAAACTTTAATAAGATATAAAAACATAAATTCCAAAAATAATTATAATCAACCCTATGATAAAGAAAAAAGCAGATAATACTACTGTTGAAGAAAAGTTGAGAGCATTATATGATTTACAAATCATAGATTCCCGCCTGGATGAATTGAGAAACTTAAGAGGAGAATTACCTATTGAAGTGGAAGATTTAGAAAACGATATAGCCGGATTGGAGAAACGAATAGGGAAAATGGAAGATGAAGTAGTTCATCTGAATAATGAGATTAAAGTAAAAAATGAATTAAACAAAAATTCAGAAGCTCAAATAAAAAAATATAAAGTACAACAAGATAATGTACGTAACAATCGTGAATTTGAAGCATTAACAAAAGAAATTGAGTATCAAGAATTGGAAATTCAATTACAAAATAAAAAAATAAAAGAAATTAATGCTAAAATTGAGTTTAAAAAAACTCAGATAGAAGAACAACGTACCAAATTATCTAATTTCCAAGAACATCTTAAATTTAAAAATTCCGAATTGTCCAATTTGATAAAAGAAACTGAAAAAGAAGAAAATTTCTTATTGGAAAAATCGGAAGAATTTGCTTCTAAAATTGACGAAAGATTATTAAATAGCTATCGTCGTATTAGAAAAAGTTCTAAAAACGGTTTAGCTATAACCAGCATTGATCGTGGTGCTGTAGTAGGATCATTCTTTACCGTTCCTCCTCAAAAACAAGTTGAAATTGCTTCCAGAAAAAAAATTATTTTAGACGAACACAGCGGAAAGATTCTTGTTGATGAATATTTAGCAGGAGAAGAACAACAAAAAATGAAAGACTTATTAAAATAAGATACCAATATCTTTTAAATAAAAAGGCCTATTTCAATTGAAATAGGCCTTTTTTTATTTTAGATAAAATTTTAATTGAAAGAGTTTAAAAATGTAAAGAAAATAATTTTTTAAACGTAATATAGTGGATATTTACACATTAAATCTTATTTTATATTTTATTTATAAAATATATTGGTCTATTATTTGACAATAATTAAATATTATAAAAAAATAAAATAGGTTTTAAAATATTTTTATAGATTTGTTTATCGCAATAATAGGATAGCAAAGATTTATTTAAGATTCTCTTTCATAAATCAACTACAATCCAAAAATAGTCATGAAAAAGAAAATAAATGAACTTATTGATCGATTAGAACTTCATCCAATCTGTTTACCTATAAATAAAAAAGAATTAGAGCAGGTAGTAAAAATACTATTTTCCAAAATGTTTCCGGTCTGTGAGAGAAAAAATCGACGTAAAATAGAGCAAGAGCTTATAACCGTTTATAATATCTTATTGGAAAATATTTCCAAAATTATCAATACTAAGGCCGCAGAATCAATAGTAAATACTTTTTTTGATAAAATTCCTTCGATTCAGGAAGCATTATATAAGGATGCAAATGCCTTTTATAAGAATGATCCGGCAGCAGATTCATTGGAAGAAGTCGTATTAGCATATCCCGGTTTTTTTGCGTTGGCAGCTTATCGTATTGCCCATGAATTTCATAGGTTGGAGGTTCCTATAATACCTCGTATCTTTTCTGAATATGCACATGCTAAAGTAGGTATAGATATACATCCCGGAGCACAAATAGGAGAGAGTTTTTTTTTAGATCATGGTACGGGAACAGTCATTGGAGAAACAACCATTATCGGAAACAACGTTAAAATATACCAGGGAGTAACTTTAGGAGCTTTGTATGTAACCAAGAATCTGTCTAAAGTTAAAAGACATCCTACCGTTGAAGATAATGTAGTGATTTATGCAGGAGCTACCATTTTAGGAGGAGATACAGTTATAGGCCATGATTCAATTATTGGAGGTAATGTATGGATAACAAAATCCATACTTCCCTACACATTGGTGTATTATTCTTCGGAAATGAAAATTAAAACCGTGAAGGATTTCAAAGAACCTATTAATTACGTAATTTAAAACATATAATAACCATAAAATTTCAAAAGCATATCGTCATGAAAATAAATAGTATTTTAGAAGCCATAGGAAATACTCCCCATGTGAGATTACCCAAAATATTTCCTGATCATGAAGTATATATTAAATTGGAAAAACAAAACCCCGGAGGAAGCATCAAGGACAGAATTGCTTTGGCAATGATAGAAGATGCTGAAAAAAGAGGAATTCTTAAACCCGGTGGAACCATTATAGAACCGACTTCGGGAAATACAGGAGTGGGATTAGCATGGGTTGGAACGGTTAAAGGGTATAAGGTTATATTAGTTATGCCGGAATCCATGTCTATTGAACGCAGAAGACTTGCAGCCGCTTATGGCGCTGAATTGGTATTGACTCCCAGAGAAAAAGGAATGAAAGGAGCTATTGAAAAAGCGGAAGAGTTACAAAAAAATACTCCAAATTCATTTGTTCCTCAGCAATTTAAAAATCAAGCCAATCCTAAAATACATGCACAAACAACCGCTAAAGAAATTGTTCAGGATTTTCCGGATGGAATAGATATTCTAATTACCGGAGTGGGAACCGGAGGACATATAACCGGAGTAGGCGAAGTATTAAAACAAAAATTTCCTTCTGTAAAAATCTTTGCAGTAGAACCTACTGAATCTCCTGTTATTGCAGGAGGAAATCCGGGACCTCATGCAATTCAAGGAATTGGTGCAGGATTTATACCGGAAACTTTAGATACAAAAATTCTTGACGGTTCCATACAAATTACAAAAGATGAAGCGTTTAATTATGCAAAGCTTTTAGCTAAAAAAGAAGGAATTTTAGGTGGTATATCTACCGGAGCTTCTTTGGCTGCTGTTGCTAAAAAAATACAAGAATTGAATCTTCCTTCAAATGCTAAAATTTTAACATTCAATTACGATACCGGAGAAAGATATTTTTCTGTAGAAGGTTTATTTTAAAACCTTTTAATCAAAAATATAAAAGCAAAAAAAATTCCGATAAATACTTATCGGAATTTTTATTTAAATTTTTTATTTTTCTAAAAATTCTTTAATCTTTTGAATTTTATTTTGAGCATGGCTCAGTTTGCTTTCAAATTCATCTTTAGAAGATAACGTATCTTGCACGGAGAAATAGAATTTAATTTTCGGTTCAGTTCCTGAAGGTCGACAAGCTAATTTAGTTCCTTTATCTGTAAAGAAAATTAATACATTTGATTTTGGAATATCAATTGGTGTTTTTTCACCAGTAATCAAATTTAAAGAAGTGGAAGATTGATAATCATCTAGTTTAACAATTTTTTCACCTACTAATTCTTTAGGAGGATTACTTCTAAATTCTTCCATCATTTTAGCGATTTGTTCTGCTCCATCTTTACCTTTTTTAACGATTGAAACCAATTCTTCATAATAGTATCCTACTTTGGTGTATATTTCAATCAGTTTATCAAATAAAGTTTTACCTTCATTTTTAGCTTCCTGAGCCGCTTCACAAGCAACTAAAATTGATGAAATGGAATCTTTATCACGAACATAGTCACTTGGCATAAAACCAAAACTTTCCTCACCGCCGCAAATAAATTTTTCTTTACCTTCAGCTTTTCTAATCAAATCGGCAATCCATTTAAAACCGGTTAAGCCTACTTTACATTCTACACCATAATATTTAGCTAAAGGAAAAAATATGTCAGAAGTAACAATAGTTGAACCGATAAATTGTTTACCGTCTATTTTACCGTTTTCTTTCCATTTTCCTAAAATATAATCAGTAATAACCGTGTTGGTTTGATTCCCGTTTAAAAGTACTAATTTACCGTCTAAACCGCGTACGGCTACTCCTAAACGGTCTGCATCGGGGTCGGTACCGAATACGATATCAGCATTTTGTTCTTCGGCATATTTTAAAGCTAACGATAAAGCTTCCGGTTCTTCCGGATTTGGGGATTTTACAGTAGGAAAATCTCCATCGGGATTTTTTTGTTCCGGTACAATAAATACATTTTCAAAACCTGCTTCGGCCAAAGCATCAGGCAATATTTTTATGGAAGTTCCGTGTAAGGAAGTATAAACAATTTTTAAGTCTTTTTTACCTTTTAAATAGGAAGTATTTTCAACTGCGGCATGGATAAATTTTTGATCTTCTTCTTCCCCTAAATAGGTAATTTTGGAATCATCACCGTCAAATTTAATATCGGCAAAATCAACCGAACGAACCTCTTTTATAATAGCAGAATCATGAGGAGGAACAATTTGAGCTCCGTCATTCCAATATACTTTATAACCGTTATATTCCGGTGGATTATGAGAAGCTGTCAATACAATCCCTGCATCGCATTTTAGATTACGCACGGTGAAGGACAGTTCCGGTGTGGGACGAAATTCTTTATATAAATAAACATATATACCATTGGCAGTAAGAACATCAGCTACCAATTTAGCAAACGTGTCGCTGTTATGTCTCACGTCAAAAGCTATGGCTACTGTAATTTTTTTATCAGGAAATTGCTGATGCAGGTAGTTAGCCAAACCTTGGGTTGCTTGACCATAGGTATATTTATTCAACCGATTTGTACCTATACCCATAATTCCACGCATTCCTCCCGTTCCAAATTCGAGGTTTTTATAAAAAGCATCATCCAATTCTTTTGGATTAGAATTAATTAAGTTTTGTACAGCCTTTTGAGTTTCTTCATCAAAAGGAGGTTGTAACCATGTTTTTGCAATTTCTAATGAATTCATATAATAATAATGTTAATTTTATAATTATTTAAAATTGATAACCGCGAGATCTTTTTGTTGAATGTTCTTAGCGGGATTACCAATTACTGTTATTTTCGTATTGTCAGATATTCTTCCAACCAATTTGCTTTTTACATTAATTTCTGCAGTAGCAACATCGGAAAGCTCAACATTTGCTTCAGATACTTCTAAAAACGGCGCAGTAAAGTCACTTGTATCACTGGCAGTTAAATGTAATGTATTACTAGTCCCTTTTAAATTTATCTTGGAAACATCGCTCACATTTACATTTAATTCATCGGTAATCACTGTGTTGGCTATAAGTTTAGAAACATCATTTAAATTAATGGATAATTTTGAAACTCGTAATTGAGAGTTTATGTCAACATTAACAAGATCATGGATGTCAAATGTTTCGATCTGAGGATTGTAAACATATACATTATAGAGGTCAGGATCTTTAACGTTATCGATTTCAGAGATAGTTAATTTTCCGTTGGAATCATCAATTTTTAAATTATCGATTAAGTTTTTATAAGATTCTATTACAATTCTCGGATTATTGCTGTCATATAAATAGATCAATCTATAGGAGCCATTGGCTAAAATTTCTTTTACGGGACTAATCTTTAGTTCTTTGGTGGTTACTTCTCCTTCTCCTTTAATAGAACGAGAACAAGAAAGTAAAACGATAGATAGTATACATAAAATGCTATAATGTACTAATAATTTTTTCATGTTAATTAATATTTAGATATTGTGAAACCGTATAATCATCTTTTTTTCCTCGTTTTAATTGTACGATTAATTCTCCTAAAAATCCGGCAATAAATAACAAAGTACCTAAAATCATCATAGTTAAAGCTATGTAAAACAAAGGATCATTAGTAACCAGTTGAGCAGGAATTTTTTTCCATACTTTTATCAATTTATTGATGCCTATCCAAGCGGAGGATATAAAACCGATAATAAACATTAAAGTACCAATAAAACCAAAAAAATGCATAGGTCTTGTTCCAAAGGTGGACATAAACCAAACGGTAATTAAATCTAAAAATCCGCGTACGAATCGATTGGCACCAAATTTTGATTTTCCATATAGTCGCGCTTGATGAGGTACTTCCTTTTCAGTTATTTTAGTAAATCCCTCATTTTTCGCTAATACAGGTATGTAACGATGCATATCGCCGTGTACGTCGATGGCTTTAGCTACTTCATTTCTATAAGCTTTTAACCCATTATTAAAATCATGCAATTTGACCCCTGAAGTTATTTGAGCGGCTTTATTAAATAATTTAGAAGGAAGGTTTTTTGTTAGAACATTGTCGTATCTTTTCTTCTTCCAACCGGAAACCAGGTCAAATCCATCTTCAACAATCATTTTCCTAAGTGCAGGAATTTCTTCGGGAAAATCTTGTAAATCGGCATCCATAGTTATGATTACTTCTCCTTTCACTACTTTAAAAGCAGCATTTAAAGCTTGAGATTTTCCGTAATTTTTAGCAAATTTAATACCTTTTACTTCCGCATATTGTTGGCTGAATTCTGAAATAATTTTCCAGGATAAGTCGGTGCTTCCATCATCTACGAAAATGATTTCATAAGTATAGTTTTCTTTTTCACATACGGCTTGTATGCGATTCAATAATTCTTGCAATGATTCTGCTTCATTGAGCAGGGGAATGACTATAGATAGTTGCATTAGGTTTTCTGGTTCTAAAAAATATTGACAAAAGTACGGATATTATAAAGTAAAAAAAGTATAGTACACTTAAAATAATGCAGGAATTTTTGATCGTGAAAAAAGATTCCTTTTCAGTTATTCTTGTTTGAATATTGTTTACGTATTCCTTATATTTTAACGTAATTTCTTCAGTTGGGTGTTCAATGGATGCATATTCGGAAGTAAGATTTTCCAACATTTTATTTAATCCTTGATTTTGCAAAAGTTGTTGCGCATCTTGATCTATATAATTGAAAAATAAAGCTATAAAAAGGAAGGAAAGAGTACCTCCTATAAACATCGTCGTAAATGAATATTGTAAACACGTTAGAAAAGAAAGTTTTTCATAATTAGTCAGTTTATATAGCAAAAGAATCGATGCTAACGTATAAAGAGCAGGAAGAACAAAAAAATTTACCTGAATACTAATTATATAATAATTAAATCCTATAAAATAAAAATATACAGCAAAAAATAAAATAAGAGTAATTGCTGCCAATAATAATCCGTAATGCGTAGGTTTATTTTTCATATCGATATGAAAGCAAATTTAACGTTTTTTGCCATAATCGAAAAAATATCCTTTATTTATGCTTATAAATCGATTAGATTCCAAAGAATAAAAAATATACACCTGCAGAAACTTTTCAATGAAATTTTTTAAAAATTAAAACAGGTGTAATAAAAAATAATTAGCCGGATTGAAAAAAAGTGGTTTTTATCGTGTTAACGGATAATATTTATCATGGATGTATTTATCAATCCAAGAGTAAAAATTAATTAATTCTTTAGTATTAATTTTACCCTCATTTCTCCATTCATTAAGAAGTACGCCCGATTGTTCCAATATTTCATTTTCAAGCGATATAAGTTTAGGATAAACCGATACTAAAGTAGGAACATGAATATAATCTGATCCTTCTCCTTTTTGTATGGGAAATAATTTCTTTTTTATTGTAGTGGCCCATTCATCCATTGATGTCGAATTGTTTGAATCAGCAATTAAAACTTTGGGAAATATTTGATTGGAATTTAACCATAAAGGAATGCTAACAGAGCCCAGCGAAGAACCTAAAATAGTCCAGGCAGTAGTAAGTAAAGGCGTTTCATTAGGTTTAACTCCTTGAATAACTACCACGGATGCAGTATAATAACGAGGTATAAAATCTCTGAAAGCTGAAAATTGCTCAGGATATTTGGTCAAGTCAACTTTGGTCAAACCATGAACTAAAGATCTGGAAACATTTTGTAAAAAGTATTTCGGAGTAAGAGAATTAGTAAGAGAGGCCGAATATAACAATTCCTGTGCGCGAAGGAATCTACTATATCCTTTACCATCTTCAGGTTTGCCTGAAAAAGAATAATTCGTACGTATCAGATATCCAAAGGGTGCCACATCAGGATTATTAGCGTCGTATTTAACAAATCCCTGATTTCCTGTTTCATAATAAGCAGCACCACCGTGTGCGTCAATAACTCCGAAATTGGAACTTAAGCGCAAGGGCTTAGGAAGATGAGAAAGTAAGTTTTCAAAATCTTCAAGAGTGGAACAAGTTTCCAGTGCAAGTCTCATTATTTCTCCATCTTGTCTTTGATCCTCTTTCAATTCAGGATAATTGAGGTTATAGCTGTCAGAATTCATGATGGCAAATCCCGCACTATTATGTCCGTTCAGTATATTTTTATTTTCTTTATCCTCGGGGTTAGTCATTCCTATAAAAGAATATTTTCCACGATTGGAATAAACCATTCGACTATGTAGGGTGGTCGTGTCCCTGTTTTTATATAATAAAGGTCTTCCGTCAGGAGTGGCTTTACCGGATATCACGGCAGTAGTACAGCCGGATCCTATTGCCATTGAAAAAATTAAAATAGTTATAAGAAAATATTCTTTCATAGGTAAGATTTTAATTTATTAATTTTTCAATACTTTGTATAAGATCTTCTTCATCGATCAATCCTACTTTTTCCCATTGCGTTTTTTGGTTTTTATAAGCTATTAATTTTGGAAAACCATCTTTAATATAGGGTTTAGCTAAATTTTTATTTTCATCGCTGTTAATTTTGATAATTTTCACTTTGTTTTTATATTTTTCAGCTAAATTTTTAAACATAGGTTCCATTTTCAAACAAGGTCCGCACCACGGAGCATAAAAATCAATTAAAACTATGCGATCGGAAGAAATCATTTTTTTAAATTCTTCTTTAGATATTTTGTCTTCGGCTTCACCTACCACCGGTAGATTTTCAGTTTTCCAAGCATTGATTCCCCCTTTAAGGTCGTATAGATGAGTAAACCCTAATTTTTTTAGAGAGTCAACCGTTGAAGCGGAACGTTTTCCTGATCTACAATAGATCATGTATGTTTTAGAAGGGTCCAGCTTACGAATTTTATCACTAAAAGAAGCATTTCTGAAATCTAAGTCGATAGCATTTTTGATATGTCCGGTTTCGAATTCTTCAGGTGTGCGGACATCAATCAATATACTATTTGAATTTTTTAATTTTTGTAAAAAATCTTTGGGCTCTAAAACCGAATTCACTTGTGCGGATATATACCATCCGAAAAGTAAGTTAATGGTTAAAATAATTTTTTTCATGGTTTTATTATAATTATAGATTAAAATTTAATCGAGTAAAAATATAACGACCATTAAAACCAAATTGACTGACATATCGAGAATAAACGAATTGTCCTTGATTACTATTGGCTTTTTTGGCTACTTTTTCGGGGTAGCAATTAAACAAATTATTTGCTCCTACGGTAAGTTTTAAAAAATCAGTTAATTTATAGGCTATAGAAGCATCCGTAATCCATCTTGGATTATAGTATTGTTGATTTGAAAGTATATTAGAAGGTTCCGTTACGCCTCCAAAATAATTATTTCGTAAAAATAAGTTCCATTTTTGGATAGCGTAAGTAAGTGAGATGTTAAATTTTTGATTAGGAATTACATTTTCTAAATACACTTTACTGGAGTTGCTGAAATATATATCTTTTTTATCTTTTAATAAACGGGAAGTATGAATCGAACCCACTTGTTGTGTATAGGAGATCGTTCCGGCTAAATCTATAAACAGTTTTCCATTTCCTAAAAGAGTATTATAGGAGAGGACAGCATCTATACCTTTAGTTTCCGTGTCAACAGCATTGGCAAAAAATCGAGCTTTTTGAGCTCCTGCTTGTTGCAATATTTGATAGATTTCTTTTTCTGAAGAGGAACCGTTGGGATCTCCGCTAAACAAATCGGTATATACAATTTTATCATTAATTCGAGTAAAATAGCCGTCAAGGCTGAAATGGAATCTTCCAACCTTAGCCGAAAGTCCCGCACTCAAACTCCTGGATTTTTCCGGTTTGAGTTTGGGTATACCCAGAAGTTGAGCTACTTTACTGTCATTCGTAAAAGTTCCTACCTCATACATATTTCCGTTTACATATGAAGTCCCCGTACTGGAATAGTAACGTTGTTGTAAGGAAGGAGCACGAAATCCGGTACTTCCCGAACCTCTGAAATTAAAAGAATTGGAAATTTTGTAACGAAGAGCTATTTTACCGTTAACGGTCGATCCGAAATCATTGTAATATTCATATCTTCCGGCCAAGTCCACCAGGAAGGATTGGTTGAAATTGATTTCAACATCTGTATAAGCGGCCAGAGAGTTTCTTTGAGAGTCCGTTGCATTTTGCGGAGAAAATCCTGCATTTCCTTGTGCTCCTCCCGGTATCGGTGTTTTACCGTCCGGTCCGAACTTCATAGGTATAGTACCATTACTATCGGGTACGAGTGAAATACTGCCATCGGGATTGACTATTTCTCTGCCCATAGCATAATTGGCATAAGAAGCTTCTTCGCCGGCAATAATTTGGTATCTTTCATATCTGTATTCACCTCCCCATGCTATTCCTACGTCGGAAAGCCAATTAAATTTTTTTGACATATCTACATTGACCACGTTTTGTGTAAATTGTAATTTTCCCCCACGGAAGGAGGTTGGAGACAGTTCGCCTAAAGAAGCATTTAACGTGTTTTTCGCTTTATTAGTAAATGTGTTTTGTCCGAAAGTATTGCTTACTTCCATTTTCCACCCGATGAACATTCCTTTTATCCCGAGAGTGGCAGATTTGTCATAAATGCTTACTTCTGCTTGGGGTCTAAAACCTAAGGGGTATATGGAAGGTACATTATTTTCAGAATTTGGATATCTGTAAAATTGAGAAGCAGTGCTGTTTCTATATCCGAAAATTCCAAAAGAATATACTTCCGTTTGAGTATTTAAGGGTAAAGAGGCATTAAAAGCAACTTGCCCGTTTAATGCTTTAGATTGGCCAATAATTAAACTATAATCGCGACGATTGGTATGCGTGGTTTCTAAAAATTCATCGGTTTTATCTACAGGAGCACCCGAAGTATACTCTTTATAAATACTACCTTGATACATTCCGCCTCTGTTTGTCGGGTTTCTTCGGTCGAATGTTGCCGAAAAGTTGATATATCCTCCTTTTTCACTCAATGGAATACCATAATTTAAACCCACCTGTACAGCTTCTCCGTCTTTGGAAGTTTTACCTTGAGCGCTATTTTTACTTATATATTCTCCGCCTGTAATTGTTGCACTAAATCTATTAATAGAAGTTTTTAGGATAATGTTAATCACTCCCGCTACGGCATCACTCCCGTATTGAGCAGCAGCTGCGTCTCTCAATATTTCGATTCGATCAATTGATGAAACGGGAATTGAATTTAAGTCTGTACCAACTGTACCCTTACCAAAAGTTCCGTTGACATTTAATAAAGCAGAATTATATCTACGTTTGCCGTTTACTAAAACTAACACCTGATCAGGAGTTAAACCTCGTAAGGATATGGGATCTGTCATATCCGTTCCGCCTCCTAAGGATTGAGTGGTAGAGGTAAAAGAAGGTGCTACATAATTTAATATTTGATTGACACTAACTTGTGCTCCGGTTTCTGCTATTTTTTTAACATCAATAATATCCACAGGAGTAGGGGATTCCAATAATGTTCTAGGTTTAGAGCGTGTACCCGTTACCACAACATTCTCAATCGTAAATGTTTTTATGGTAAAATCTACAATTTTTTGTTTTTCATTATTGATAGGTATTATTTCCGAAATTTCATCATGATCGGGCGTGGTAATAATAAATTTATATTTACCGTTCGGAAGGGTGATTTCATACTTTCCATGAGCATCGGTTGATGTTTCCATACCTATTTCTTCCACATTAATTTGTGCTCCTTTTATTTTTTCTTTTTTATCATTTTGTACCGTTCCTTTAACAAGGGTTTGAGCAGATAGAAACGAATAAAAGATACTAATAATCGCTACCAAAGTCTTACTAGTTAATTTTTTTTTCATGAAAAATTAAAATAATTACTACACTAAAAATATTTCCTACTTAACAGGTAGGAATAATGTCAAATGTAAAAAATTTATTTTATATTATTATATCTTTATAATTAAAATTTTATATTATTTTATTATTATTAATATATATAACTGATAATCAGTATAATAAAATTATTTAGAAATACTATTATTTATTTAAATAATTTAAGTTTAAATATTTGTAATAAATATAATTATAGTATGTATTTATGTTAATATTAAATATTTAAATAATTTTATTCTTTTATTTAAACTGATATCCATCCTGAAAAAATGAGTATAATAAATGAGTTGAAGATTTTATATTCTTTTTTTATATCTGATGATACGAAATTTTTAAAGTAAACGAATGTTTACGGTTTCGCTTTATTAATAATTTGAGAGAGTAATAAAAGTATCTGATTTGTGAAATCTGTGGTAACGATTTTTTATATACTATTTTTTTTAATTACTTAGAGGTAATGGTTGTGATACTTAGGAAGAAATATTTAATCCTTACCAGGTTTCAATAACTAAAGGAAGAACTTTATGGAATCAAGTTTGGTGTATATATAAAAAATTCAAGAAAAAAGAATACTGTATTTAAATAAAAAATCCGGTTACGAACTAACCGGATTGATTTATAAAAAAAGATTTTTTTATTTAGCTTTCACAAGTTCAACTTTGAAAATAAGCCAAGCATTCGGAGGAATAACTCCACCACCGGCACCTTGAGCACCATAACCTAAAGAAGGTGGAATTAAAAAGGTAGCTTTATCGCCTTCATTTAATAATGAAATACCTTCTTCCCAACCTTTAATTACCATTCCTTTGCCCAAAGGAAATTCAATAGGTTCATTTCTTGCAAAGGAAGAATCAAATACACTTCCATTAGCTAAAGATCCTTCATAATGAACGGAAACAGTATCACCCGATTTTGCTTTTGCTCCTGAGCCTTTTTCATTAATTTTATAAAATAATCCACTAGGCGTTTCAGTCATATCGGCTTTTAATTCATCCAATTTGGCTGCAATCTGTTTTTGTTTTTCCTCAAGATATTTTTTATTTCTTTCGGAAATCAAATCTTTATTGTCTTTAAAAAATTGTGCAGCATCATAATTTTTATATTCATCCCCTTTGGTAATTATAGAAACTTTTTCCATAATTACAGGATCAATCGGTTTATCTTGAGCTCCCGTTTTAACACTAGCAATGACGTTAACGGTTTCTAAACCTTTAATAACTTCTCCAAAAATAGTATGTCGTCCATCCAACCACGGGGTAGGAACTTCTGTTATAAAAAACTGGCTTCCGTTGGTATTAGGACCGGAATTAGCCATTGATAAAATTCCTGTTCCGGTATGCTTTAAATCATTTTTCTCGTCTTCAAATCTGTATCCCGGGCCTCCCATTCCTGTTCCCTGAGGATCTCCGGTTTGAATCATAAAATCTTTAATGACTCTGTGAAATATAATACCGTCATAGAAGGGTTCTCCCGGTTTTTTGGCATCATTTGGAATTTTACCTTCTGCCAATCCTATAAAGTTAGCGACAGTTACCGGAGATTCATGATCAAAAAATTTAACCAACATATCTCCTTTATTGGTTTTAATATTTGCATATAAACCGCTTTGCAGCCCGTCATACGTTTGTTTGTCTATTTCCAATGTTTTACAATTTATAAAGGTTAGTATTAATAAACAATATAGTACGATTTTATGTATCTTATGTATACTGTCATTTAGAAAATTCAAATTTACTAAATTAATTAGTATCTTATGTTTTAAAGTTGATAGGAACGGAAATTCTTCAGCCATATGCATGAATTCAATATATTATTTATTTATATGAACGGCTATATTAACAAATTTTATTTTATACGATATTTTTTTTCGATCAATTAAACACATAAAGTAATTGAAAAACAATATAGATAAGATAAATTTCTATGTAGTCATTGACTGTAAAAAAACAAATTGTTTAGAAAAATAAACATTTTGCTATATGAAAATAGAAATATAATAATATAAAATTAATTTATTGTTATAAATTTATAGTAATATTGATATAATTGATATTTTAATTAAATAATTTTTAAAAATTAAAAATAATAAAATAGGATAAAACCAGATAAATGGTATGGTGTTTGTTTGTTAGTACAATGATTACAAACACACTAAAATAGTTTATATTAAAAAAGGCATTATTTTAATGTTTATTTAGTTTTTATTTCTTTAAAAACCTTGGCCTCTGTAAAAGGAGGCTTTTTTATTGAATTTACTTTCTGTTTAATTGATCTAAAATTATTTATGATATCTTTTATTTAAATTAATAATAGTATTTTTGTTTTATTATTTTTGCAAGAAGATAAAAATCTTTATAAAATAGAAAATTTTAAAGATAACTAATGATTAATACTATCAAAAAATATTTAGAAGAAGTAGAATCTTTTACTTCTCAAAAAACTGAGGATGTTGAACAGTTTAGAATCAAGTATTTAGGTAAAAAAGGAATTTTGAACGATCTGTTTCAAAAATTTAAAGAAGTACCTAATGAAAATAAAAAAGAATTTGGACAATTGATCAATAATTTAAAACAATCGGTTGCTCAAAAAATAAATACGTTAAAAGAGAATGTCGGCGAGTCTGCAAATGTCGGTTTGCAAGAAGATTTAACCCGTCCGGGACTAGCCTTGAATTTAGGCAGCAGACATCCCATTAACATTGTTAAGCATAAAATCATAAACATATTTAAAAAAATAGGTTTTTCAGTAGCTGATGGTCCTGAAATTGAAGATGATTGGCATAATTTCACCGCCTTAAATATGTCTGAGTATCACCCTGCAAGAGATATGCAAGATACTTTTTTCATAGAGAAAAATCCGGATAGAGTATTGAGAACTCACACTTCTTCTGTACAAATACGGTATATGGAGCAAAATGAGCCTCCCATTCGTATATTGTCACCCGGACGAGTTTACAGGAATGAAGATATATCGTCTCGATCTCATTGTATGTTCCACCAAATAGAGGGGTTATATATTGATACGGACGTATCCTTTGCAGATTTAAAACAAACCTTACAATATTTTACTTCAGAATTGTTCGGTAAATCCGAAATTAGAATGAGACCTTCATATTTTCCCTTTACAGAACCCAGTGCAGAAGTAGATGTATATTGGGGATTGGAGACAGAAACCGATTATCGCATCACTAAAGGAACGGGTTGGTTGGAAATTCTAGGATGCGGAATGGTTGATCCCAATGTTCTAAAAAATGTTAATATAAATCCTGAAAAATACAGTGGTTTTGCCTTTGGTATGGGTATCGAAAGAATTGTCATGCTGATGTACCAAATTGGCGACATTCGTATGTTTACTGAAAATGATATACGAATGCTACAGCAATTTAAATATGAATTTTAAATTAAGCTAAATTTATAACTATTTGTAGATGTATCATATAAATAATAATTTTTAAATTTATTAATAAAGTATATTTACCTGGAACAAATTTTGAGCATTCAGTATCTAAATATACTTTATAAATTTAAAAATTATTATGGAAAAAAAAGTAGCAGATCAATTAGTTGAAATACTAGTTGATGCCGGTATAAAAAGGATTTATGCTGTAACAGGCGATAGTTTAAATGAGCTTAACAGGGCCATTAAAAAAAACGGAAAAATACAATGGATCCATGTTAGGAATGAAGAAGCCGGAGCCTTTGCTGCCGCAGCCGAAGCTGAATTGGAAGGCATTGCTTGTTGTGCCGGTAGTTCCGGACCCGGGCATGTACATTTAATTAATGGATTGTATGAAGCAAACAGGGCAAATGTACCTGTTATCGCTATTGCCTCCACGTGTGGAACAAGAGAATTTGGTACAGATTATTTTCAAGAAACTAATATAACCAAACTATTTGATGATTGCAGTGTATACAACCAAATTGCAACATTACCGGAACAAGCCCCTAGAATGTTACAAAGAGCAATTCAAAATGCTATATCTAAAAAAGGCGTAGCCGTTTTCGGGTTACCCGGTGATTTAGAATCAAAACCGGCGGAAGATATTTTAAGTTCTTTAAAAGTTTATCAAAACGAACCCATTTTAAGACCATCCGATAAAGAACTACAAGAGTTGGCAGATGTTCTTAATGAACATGATAAAGTTACCATTTATTGCGGTATCGGTGCTTCTAAAGCTCACAAAGACTTGGTAAAACTTGCAGGTAAATTGAAAGCTCCTGTAGGATATTCTTTTAGAGGTAAAATGGGTATACAATATGATAATCCTTATGAAGTGGGCATGACCGGATTGTTAGGGTTGCCTTCTGCATTCCAAAGTATGCACGAAGCGGATGTAGTACTACTTTTGGGTACAGATTTTCCGTATGCGAATTTTATGCCTTCCAATAAAAAAATAATTCAGATTGACGAAAGGGCAGACCGTTTAGGCAGAAGAGCTAAAGTAGATATGGGATTATGCGGAAAAATTGAAGATACTTTATCTGTATTATTGCCTTTGATTGAAGAAAAACAAGATGATTCTTTTCTTAAAAAACAGCTGAAAAAATACGATAAAGTTAAAGAAGATTTAGATGTATATGTTAAAGATCCGGGAAAAGAAAATTTAATTCATCCCGAATATGTAGCCTCAGTTATCAATAATCTAGCAGCTAAAGATGCCATATTTACCGTAGATACCGGTATGTGCTGTGTATGGGGGGCGCGATATATACATGCCACAGGAGAAAGAAAAATGTTAGGTTCTTTTAGTCACGGTACGATGGCCAATGCCATGCCGATGTCCATAGGAGCATCGTTATCTCATCCTGACAGACAAATTATAGCTTTTTGCGGAGATGGTGGTATTTCAATGCTTTTAGGGGATTTAGCCACTATATATCAATATAAATTGCCTGTCAAATTATTTGTGTTTAATAATCGATCATTAGGAATGGTAAAACTTGAAATGGAAGTGGATGGTATCCCTGACAATGAAACCGATATGGTAAATCCTGATTTTGCCATGATAGCAATGGCTATGGGCTTTAAAGGAATAAATGTCAATAAGCCTGAAGAGGTTGAAGGAGCTGTAAAAGAAGCATTTTCAACAGAAGGTCCGGTTTTAGTTAATGTAATGACCGATCCCAATTCACTTGCTTTACCGCCTAAAATTGAATGGAGCCAAATTAAAGGTATGACAACTTCCATGACTAAAATGATGCTTGGAGGAAATATTAAAGAAGTGGTTGACACAATTCAAAGCAATATCAAACATATAAAATCCTTAATTTAAAGGATAAGCAACCGAATATCTTAATGAAACAGAAAATCTAATTTAGATTTTCTGTTTTTATAATTAACGCTAGGTATACATTTACTTTATTTCTTACATTTGTAAGCATATGTTCAACGAATTCGGTAAATTTATTAAGCTTACTACCTTTGGTGAAAGTCATGGACCGGCACTGGGAGGCGTAATTGATGGTTTTCCAGCTGGATTATCCGTTAATTTTGATGAAATACAAAAAGAATTGGATCGTAGAAAACCCGGACAATCGAAAATTGTAACTCAACGAAAAGAAGACGATAAGGTAGAATTTCTTTCCGGCATTTTTGAAGGAAAAACAACAGGACAAGCTATTGGATTTGTTATTAAAAATACCAATCAAAAATCCAATGATTACGATCATAATACCGGTATTTTCAGACCTTCACATGCAGACTTCACTTATTTTCAAAAATATGGAATCAGAGACCATCGAGGCGGAGGAAGAACCTCAGCAAGGGAAACAGCTAACTGGGTTGTTGCCGGAGCTTTAGCTAAACAATTACTATCCTCAATATCTATCCATGCATTTGTTTCTTCAGTAGGGGAAATTACTTTGAAAAAGAATATCCATGAACTGGATTTAAGCCAAACGGAATCTAATATAGTCCGATGTCCTGATTCGGAAACTGCTGAACAAATGATTCAGAAAATAGCTGAAATTAAAAAGGATGGAGATACTATTGGCGGAGTCATAACCTGTATGATTAAAAATGTTCCAATGGGTTTAGGCGAACCGATTTTTGATAAATTATCTGCCAGATTGGCTCAAGGAATGATGAGTATAAATGCAGCTAAAGGTTTTGAAATTGGCAGCGGCTTTGCAGGTACTCGATTAAAAGGTTCCGAACATAATGATATTTTTACTCAAGGAGGAAAAACACTGACGAATAATTCGGGAGGTATACAAGGGGGAATATCCAACGGTATGGATATTGTTTTTAAAGTTGCCTTTAAGCCGGTTGCTACCATTATGAAAGAGCAACAAACGATAGATGAAAACGGAAATGTATGTTCAATTAAAGGGAAGGGAAGACATGATCCTTGTGTGGTTCCTAGAGCGGTTCCTATTGTAGAAGCTATTGCAGCTTTTATTTTGGCTGACTTTTGGTTGATGAATAAAGTTAGAAAAATTTAATTTTATATCTTTAAAATAAACCTTTTCATACAATTGGCAGTAACTATCCTTTACCGATTGAAATACTATTTGAAGATATCTTTCGTTTAACTAACCAGAATATACATAACTATATTTTCAATTTATAGGTTAAATAAAGAATATATAAAATTATGTATTTGAAAACATGTAATTTTTGTAATTAATAAAGATTACCAAACTATAAAATGGTAACAGCTAATAAATATACGATGGATTCAATAAAATTAGAAAACTATTGGGACAAAGGAGTGTCTTACGCTGAATATAAAGATATTATAGAGATTCAAGCAAAAGAAGGTTTACTTTCTAAAAATGAAGATATTATAAAACTTGCTGAATACACCCGTTTAAATTTGAGCCGAATCCATAGGAATGATAAAACGCTCGTATTGGATGAATCAGTGAGTTCGGGCTTGAAGAAAATTAGTCGTAAAATTCATATATTAGTCATATCCGAAGGATGGTGTGGAGATGCAGCGCAAATAGTGCCGGTAGTCAATAAAATTTGCGAATCATCCGAGAAGCTGGACATGAGAATTTTTTTTAGAGATCAAGATGAATTATTGATTAATCAATATCTAACTAATGGAGGAAAGGCAATTCCCATTGTAATTTTTATTGATGCGGAAACTTCCGAAGAAATTGCTCATTGGGGGCCTAGACCTAAACCTTGTGCTCCTTTCCTAAAAAAATATAAAACAGATCCTGAAAACTATACCCATGATGATTTTGCAAAGGATATTCAAGGATTCTATAACAAGGATAAAGGCCAAACCATTTCAGAAGAATTGTTGGAAAAGATTTTACAGTAAAAATGTTTAATTTTTTCGAAAATCTATAGTATTCTTTACATAAGTTATTACAAATCTTTATTTTTTTAATTTGGCACAAGATCATGTCTAATTTTATTCTTTTTATATAATAAAAATACTCATTGCATCAATGTTTTAGTGGGATACTAGTTTTTTCGTATACACATATTTTGATTTAAAGAGCCAGTTCTTAGGCTAAATTATAATTTTATATATTTGTCACAAATTTTTCGAGTATGAAATGTGGAATTGTTGGTCTACCCAATGTAGGGAAATCTACTTTATTTAATTGTTTATCTAATGCAAAAGCACAATCGGCTAATTATCCGTTCTGTACCATCGAACCGAATGTAGGTACAGTTTCTGTGCCTGATTTAAGGTTAAATAAACTTGAAGAATTAGTAGTGCCGGAAAGGGTAGTGCCTGCCGTAGTGGAAATAGTAGATATTGCCGGTTTAGTTAAAGGAGCCAGTAAAGGAGAAGGTTTGGGAAATCAATTTTTAGCTAATATCAGAGAAACCCATGCAATAATCCATGTGTTGCGTTGTTTTCAAAATGATAATATTACCCATGTTGAAGGAACTATAGATCCGGTTAGAGATAAAGAAATTATTGATATTGAGCTGCAACTTAAAGATTTGGAAACCATTGAAAAAAAATTGGATAAATCTAAAAGAGCGGCTAAAGCAGGAAATAAAGAAGAGCAGCAAATTGTGTCTGTGTTGGAAAAGTTGAGAGCTTTTATTGAAGAAGGTAAAAATGCACGAGAATTCGAAACAGATTCTATTTCAGAGCCGATTATTGCAGAATTACAACTCTTGACCTTTAAACCTATTATGTATGTGTGTAATGTAGATGAAAAATCAGCAAAAGAGGGCAATGAATTTGTTGAAAAAGTAAAAGAAAAGGTAAAAAACGAAAAGGCGGAAGTGATCGTATTAGCGGCTCAAATTGAGGCAGACATTTCTGAATTGGAAACCTATGAAGAGCGTAAAATATTTTTAGAAGAATTAAATTTAGAAGAACCGGGAGTAAATCGCTTGATTCGCCAAGCATACAAACTCTTAAATTTACAAACTTATTTTACTGCCGGAGTTAAAGAAGTTAGAGCTTGGACAATTGAAAAAGGATGGACAGCTCCTCAAGCTGCCGGAGTAATACATTCTGATTTTGAAAAAGGATTTATTAGAGCTGAAGTTATTTCCTATCAAGATTTTGTAACTTTCGGATCGGAAGCTAAAGTTAAAGAAGCCGGAAAATTATCGGTTGAAGGTAAAGAATATATCGTTAACGATGGAGATATTATTCATTTCCGATTTAATGTTTAAGCTATTTTAATGTCAATCGTTTAGTTTTAAACTATATTTTTAAAACACGTCTCCTTTATTTAGCATAGATTATATATAAAGGAACTCGTGTTTGAATATATTATAAAATTATTCAGCTATTTGTTATAAAACTTTTTAGTATTCAAAAGAATTTTAAATTTACGTATAGTATTTGTACAATTAAATAAGAATTATTAATTTTGCACCCAATTGATTAACCTCTGACGAAAGACGTGAATGTTATTCAATTTTATAACTGTTATATTTTTTAAATGGAACCATTAATTAAGTACGTACAGGATAAGTACATCGCAAAAAAAGAATTTCCAAAATTTGGAGCCGGGGATACCCTAACTGTTTATTACGAAATTAAAGAAGGTAATAAAACAAGAACCCAGTATTTTAAAGGGGTAGTTATTCAGGTTAAAGGAACCGGAGCAACCAAAACATTCACTATCAGAAAAATGAGCGGTGATGTAGGGGTTGAAAGAGTTTTTCCTATTAATATGCCAGCGCTTCAAAATATTGAAGTTAACAGAAGAGGAAAAGTACGTAGAGCAAGAATTTACTATTTTAGAGATCTACGCGGTAAAAAAGCAAGAATTAAAGATGCTAGAGTTAAATAATATTACTTTTAGCATTTATTTTAAAATAAAAGAGGAAAATTTAAATTTTCCTCTTTTTTTTGGTTATTACTTTCCTTTTAAAAATTAATTTTCGAATACTTCAAACGTATGATCTTCGTATATAAATAAGATTTTTTCTATTTTTTTCTTGTTATTTTTCGTTTTCTGCAGGATTGAATTTTTAATTATTTGATCTTCTGTCTGAGAATTTTCTTTTACGCGATTCTCAGGCGCTTGAATAGTATTATCATTATTAGAGTGTGAAGAATCTTTTTGTTTTTGATCCATTTCATCTAAAGAAAAGAGTGTAGGGGATGGTTGTTCCTGAACCGTCTTATTTTCTAAATCTAAACTTTCCTTTTTATTATTTTCCAATTGAGATTTCAAAGGTTTTCCTTTTCCTAAAATAAGCCATTCAGAATTTATTTCAGGAAAAACAGATAGAGTTCTTTCTAAAAAATCTAATGAAGGTTTATTTCGAGCAGAAGTGATATGCGAAATGCTCGATCGTTGGACATTTATTTTATCTGCAAATTCTCCTGATGTTAAACCTAATATTTCTATGAGTGTAGCTATTCTTTTATCAATTTCCATGATTTACAAATGTTAACTATTTACATATGTGAAATAGAGTAATAAATACAAAGTTACTAAAAATACCATAGATTCTGTCAAAAAATAACTTAAAGTTAACTTAAATAAAAACATTAAATAAATATATATAAAATACTGGTAAATATATATTTATATATTTTTTAATAAAAAATTAAATAAAATAACTTAAAATTATATGACACAATATCAGAACTAATAAATTATAAAATAATATTGTTTTACAAATGTAAATTACAAATGTAAATCAACAAAACTGTGTATAATTGAATATCTTTGTAAAAAATATAATTATGTCTGCAGAGTTTAAAATCTTTGATTTAAATGAAAATTTAAGTATCGAAGAAAATTTTAAAAATAGATATGTAAACCCTTCGGAGCTTTCCGATTTTTTAATAAAAAATTATAAAAGCTTACTTACAGAAATTGGAAGATCGGAACTTAATAAACCTATATATAAATTGACCTTAGGAAAAGGACCTAAAAATATATTACTATGGACCCAAATGCACGGGAACGAAACAACGGGAACCTTAAGTTGTCTAGATTTGCTTAAATTTTTTGAAAATGAAAATAATTGCTCACATGAAATTCTCAGCAAGTTTACTCTCGATATTATCTTCATGTTAAATCCGGATGGAGCTGAAATTTGGACACGAAGAAATCGTTTAGGAATTGATATTAATCGGGATTTTTTAACCGCTTCATCAATTGAAATGCAAGTATTAAAAAAAACTGCAAGTGAAAAAAAATATGATTTAGCGTTTAATCTACACGATCAAAGAACTATATTCGGAGTAGAAGGAAAAAAAGAACCGGCCACTTTGGCTTTTTTATCGCCATCGGAATCGGTTGACAGAAAGGTGACTGAAACCCGAAAAAAATCGATGGGATTAATAGCTGATATTTATCAAGAAATTTCAAAACTTCTACCTAATAAGATATCAAGGTTTACCGATGAATTTTATCCAAGATCAGTCGGTGATAATTTTCAAAAATTAGGAATTCCTACTATATTGTTTGAAGGAGGGCATTTTCCCAAAGATTATTATCGTCAAAAAACCCGACGATATTTTACATTATCGTTGATTACTGCTCTATATTATGCCTCTGTTAAGGATGAATGGCAAAAGGGGTATGAACTATATAATGAAATACCTAATAATTCATTATCATTTTTTGATATTATATATAGTAATGTACGCATACGTGAAGATAAAAAAGAAACAGTTGATATTGGTATACAATATGTAGAAAAGATTACTAAGGGAGAAAATGAACTTTCATTTATTGCCAAAATAGAAGACATTGGAGACCTTTCATTCATGTATGGACATGAAGAAATTGATGCAGAAGGTAGATGTATCGTTTTCGCGGACTCTGCCATACAGTATCCTAAAATAGGCGTCTTGGCTGATTTTAAATTAGATGAGTGGATTATTGTAAATGGAAAAAAATTGGATTCATTTGCTTAGTAGTTACTTAACATTATATACAAACATGATAATTTATTTTTAATATTAGCGAAAAAAAATGCTTAATACTTTAAATAATACATTTACCGGCCTTTTAGATAGTAAATCATAATAGTATTATATAGAGTTTACATAGGCTTACACACAGTCTCAAAGATAAATTTAGTAACTTTGCCCGGTTAATTATATATGATAAAGATGACAGAAAACACAGATATATTAGAAACTATTATTATAGGTTCCGGCCCTGCAGGTTTTACGGCTGCAATTTATGCTGCCAGAGCCGAAATGAATCCTCTTATGATCACCGGTTTAGAATTAGGAGGACAGTTAACGACTACCACCGAAGTTGAAAATTTCCCCGGATATCCCGACGGGATTACCGGTCCTGAAATGATGATTCAGTTACAAAAACAAGCCGAAAAATTCGGCACTCAAGTTATAATCGATACCGTATCAGAGGTTGAATTAGGAAAAAATATAGGAGACATACATATTGTAAAAACTATATCGGGAAAAGAATTTAAAACTAAAACTATTATCATTTCAACGGGTGCAAGTGCAAAATATTTAGGTAAAGATTTTGAAAAAACCTATAGAGGAGGCGGAGTTTCTGCTTGTGCCACTTGTGACGGATTTTTTTACAGAGGTAAAAATGTGGTAGTTGTAGGAGGCGGAGATACGGCAGCTGAAGAAGCAACGTACTTAGCAAAAATATGTAAGACTGTTTATATGCTTGTACGTAAAGATTATTTAAAAGCTTCTAAAATTATGCAAGAACGTGTAGACCTCACCACTAATATTGTACTTATGTATAATACCGAATTGCAAGATTTAAAAGGCGATAATAACTTGGTTTCTCAAGCCGTGGTTATTGATAATTTAAACAACGAAGAAAAAGTATTGGATGTAGACGGAATATTTATTGCTATCGGACATAAACCCAATACCGAGATATTTAAAGGTAAATTGGAAATGGACGAAACCGGATATTTACATGTTAAGCCATTTAGTACAGAAACAAATATTCCGGGAGTATTTGCGGCGGGGGACGTTGCCGATAAAAAATACAGACAAGCAATTACTGCCGCAGGAGCAGGTTGTATGGCCGCTTTGGATGCAGAAAAATATGTATCGTCCCTAGATCATCATTAAATTTAAGCAGGTCTTGATGATTGTATGAATTATCCCAGCAAAATATTAGAAAAAGCAGTTGAAGAAATTTCACAACTTCCGGGTATTGGTAGGAGGACGGCCCTACGTCTAGCCTTGCATTTATTGGATATACCTGAAATTCAGGCAGATAATTTATCAAAATCAATTAGTCAGTTAGTACATGAAATAAAACACTGTAAACTGTGCAACAATCTATCGGATACTGAGATCTGTACCATCTGTGCAAATCCGTATCGAAATGAAAAAATTATCTGTGTGGTTGAAGATGTAAGAGATGTAATGGCAATAGAAAGTACCCAACAGTTCAATGGTAAATATCATGTATTGGGGGGAAGAATTTCCCCTATGGAAGGAGTCAGCGCAACCGATTTGTGTATCAATCCGCTAATTGAAAGAGTTAAAGAGCAGGGAACAGAGGAAATTATATTTGCATTAAGTGCTACTATAGAAGGAGACACAACCATGTTTTATTTATATAAGGTATTGAATGATTCTCATATAAAATTTACGGCAATAGCAAGAGGAATAGGAGTCGGTGATGAACTTGAATATACGGATGAGTTAACTTTAATACGCTCCATACAAAACAGAGTACCTTATAAACAAGGAATTAAGTAGTTCTTAAAGTAATTAAAAAATAATTAATGAATTTGAAACAACTTTCAATTATTATTGTTAATTATAATGTAAAAGATCTTTTAAAAAATTGCATTCAAAGTTGTTTACATGCAATAAAAACAATTGATGCAGAAATTATTATTGTAGACAATAATTCCAATGACGGTAGCAAAGAATTTATAACGCGAGTATTTCCTCAAGTTAAATGGATTCAAAACTCGGCAAATTTAGGTTTCTCTAAAGCAAATAATATAGGTGTAACGTATTCAAAGGGAAACTATTTACTAATTCTCAATCCCGATACTATTGTTAAGCCGGATGTTTTTGAAAAAATTATACCTTTTGCTGAACATGCAAAAAAATTTGGAGCCTTAGGGGTTCGAATTACCGATGAAAACAACTATTATCGACCGGAATCAAAAAGAAATTATCCGAATCCTAAAAATACATTTGATAAGTTATTCAGCCAATTATTTTTCAGTAAATCAAAAAAATCTAAAGGCTATTATAATACGGAATTGGGTGAATATGATATTGGAAAAGTGGAAATTTTAACAGGATGCTTTTTCTTTACCACCAAAAAAATTTATACTGAAGTAGGAGGTTTCGATGAAGCTTATTTTATGTATGGTGAAGATATCGATCTAAGTTATACTATTTTAAAAGCCGGTTATCAAAATTATTATTACGGGAAAACTTCTATAATACATTATAAAGGAGCAGCAACTAAAATAGATAAATCGTATTACAAAAATTTCTATAATGCTATGGAAATTTTTGTAAGAAAATATTTCAAAAAGCCTTTTGTAATGTATATTTTCATATTGTTCGGATTAAAAATAAGATATTATTTAGCTTTATTAATATTTAGCATGCAAAGAAAAAAATAACACAATATTTATAAAACAATGCTCATAAATTTATTCAAATTTATGAGCATTGTTTTTTATGGAAAAGTTACTTATTTTAATCTTTGAAAACTTTTAAATTAGAAGAAAGTATAAAAATACAAATTCCAAAAATACCTATTAAAGCAAAGGAAAATCTAAGATTAAGAGCTTCGGATATGTAACCTATAACCGGAGGACCTAATAAAAAACCTATAAATCCTATGCTGGAAACTATAGTCAATGCCATGCCGGTTGGAATTTTAGTTTTCTGTCCTGATAAGCTGTAAATAGTGGGTATTATGCTGGATACCCCTAAACCGATAATCATAAAAGACAAAGTAGTAATAATCAGATTAGGAAAGGCAACAGAAATAAATAAGCCCAATGATATCAGTATACCACTTAGTTGAACTACACGTTTTCTTCCCCATTTTTGTATGGCATGATCAGCAATAAAACGACCACTTGCCATCATAATCATAAACGAGGTAAAACCTAAAGGAGCCCAATTTTTGGAAGCTTTAACGATTTCTTCAAAATATATTCCACTCCAATCAAACATGGCACCTTCGGAAGCCATACCACAAAAAGCAGTAATTCCCAGAAGAAATAAAAATTTTTCAGGTTTTTGCTTCTCTTTTGTACTTTTTGTTTCTGAATTTTTATCAGAAATATTTTTTGCGTCTATTTGTAGATATTTGAAATTAAACAAAATAAGTACCCCTACTGTAAAAAGAATAAACAGATAGTGTTGAAAAGGCGATAACCCTAAGTTTACCATTACTAAACCTATTAAAGAACCGGTAAATCCGGCTATGCTCCAGCCTCCATGAAAAGAAGACATGATGGATTTTTTGTATAGATTTTCAACAAGTATTCCTTGAGTATTAACGGAAATATTACAAAAATTACCAAAAAAGCCAAACAAAATTAAAGTAAGAATTAACATTAACTCGGTTTGTGAACATCCGATTAATAATAAACTTAAGGCATAGCAAGGCAAAGAAGCAATCAATATTTTTTTACTTCCCATTTTAGATATTAAAAACCCCGATAGGGTCATCCCTAAAATTTGACCAACCGGCAGCATTAATAAAATAGTTCCCCAGGAAGCATCCCCTAATTTTAAAAAATTCTTAATGTCGGGAATTCTGCTGGCCCAGCTGGAAAAACAGATTCCTTGTGAAAAATAAAAAGCAAATATCCCCAAACGGATTCTTTTGGGCGATAGATTGTTAGGCTTCGAATCAATAGCGTTAGTCATGAATAAAATTTTGTTTTTTTTTGAAAATTAGCTGCAAATTTAATTCGCAAGTTTGTAAAATCATAAAATATTATGTAAAGCACTTAAATGAGGACATTTTGTTTTAAATTAAACTAATTAACAAAAATTTAACATTTATATTATTTCGTGGTTCTATAATTTTGTGCTAAATTATAATAGATAAAACAATGAAAAAAGTATTTTTATTTTTAAGTATACTTGCTGCAAGTATGAGCTATTCTCAAAATCATCATTGGGGATATGAAGGAGAATCTTCTCCTGAACATTGGGGAGAATTGGAAGAAGGAAAACAATGTGGTATAGGTAAATTTCAATCTCCAATTAACATTTCAAAATCTAACTATATAAAAGATTTATCGCCTATACAATTTAATTACGGATCCGGAGAAATCGAGGATATCGAAGACAATGGGCATTCTCTTCAATTTGATTTTAAATCGGGAAGTACCATTACGTACAACAAAAAAGTTTATACCTTAGTTCAATTTCATGCTCATGAAGAATCTGAACATACCATTGATAGAGTGAGATACCCGTTGGAATTACATTTTGTTCATAAAGCAGAAGATGGTTCAGTATTGGTAATTGGTGTTATGGTAAAAGAGGGCAATTTAAATTCTTATTTTGAAAAACTCGAAATTTTTAAAACATTAAAAGGGTTAGGAAAAATTAATACGGTTATAAAATTTAACCCTGAAAATTTATATCCAAAAGATAAATCCTATTACACATATTTAGGATCTTTGACTACCCCTCCTTGTGCAGAAAATGTCACTTGGATCGTATTTAAAAATCCAATAACTATGAGCGAAGAAGAAATTGATGAAATAAAATATCATTTACCAAAATCAAACAATAGACCTCTTCAACCTTTAAACGGTAGAAAAATATTTAATAATTAAAAAAATACACTCATAACTTAAATTCCCTGATTATACTTTTAATAATCAGGGAATTTTAATAAAATCATAAAAATTATTTAATACTAATTATATTAATTTCAGTAAATAAATTAAATACGTAATTTTGCACTATGCTAAACGAAATCAGGAAATCCGTAGCTTTTCATACCATAGGATGTAAATTAAATTTTGCTGAAACTTCTACAATTGCCCGACAATTAATAGAAGAAGGATTTGTAAAGGTATCTTTTGAAGAAACAGCAGATGTTTATATTATTAACACATGTTCGGTAACCGATAATGCCGATAAAGAGTGTAAAACTATCGTTAAAAGAGCGTTACATTTAAATCCTGATGCTCTTATTTGTATTATTGGATGTTATGCTCAATTAAAACCGCATGAAATCAGTAAGATTGACGGGGTAGATTTAGTTTTGGGTGCAAAAGAAAAGTTTAATATCCACAAGTATATTATGGATCTTAAAAAAGATTCTGAAGTAAAAGTTCATTCTTGTGAGGTTGATCAAGCTGATTTTTTTGTAGGTTCCTATTCAATTGGAGACAGAACACGTGCTTTTTTAAAAGTACAGGATGGTTGTGATTATAAATGTACGTATTGTACTATTCCTTTAGCAAGAGGAATTTCACGTTCTGCAGAGCTTGAAACCATTATTAAACAAGCCGAAGAAATTTCTGAGAAAGGAATAAAAGAAATTGTACTTACAGGCGTGAATATTGGCGATTATGGAAAAGGTGAGTTTGGAAATAAAAAACATCAACATACTTTTTTAGAATTAATACAGAATTTAGATAGGGTAGAAGCCATAGAACGCATACGAATATCTTCTATTGAACCAAATTTGCTTAAGGATGAGATTATTGATTATGTTGCTGATTCGAAAATTTTCGTTCCTCATTTCCATATTCCTTTACAATCCGGCTGCGATGATTTATTGAAGAAAATGAAGAGAAGATATCTGACTCATTTATACGACGAGAGAATCCATAAGATACATTCTGTAATCAAAGATGCTTGCATAGGAGTTGATGTAATTGTAGGTTTTCCAGGAGAAACGGAAGAAAAGTTCTTAGAAACGTATAATTTTTTACAAAATCTGCCGATTAGTTATTTACATGTTTTCACTTATTCGGAGAGGGATAATACAGAAGCTGTTCATATGGAAGACAGGGTACCATATTCTGAGCGCAAGAAAAGGAATAAAATGTTAAAAATCCTTTCTGAAAAAAAACGCCATGCATTTTATGAATCTCAATTAGGCAAAGTTAAAACGGTTCTTTGGGAGCATGAGAACAAAAATGGGATGATGTACGGATATACTGAAAATTACGTACGCGTTAGTCAACCTTATAATCCTAAACTTATTAACCAATTAGAAGAAGTTTACCTGGAAAAACTTGATTCTTTTGGAAATGTGCTGGTAAGATCAACCATTGCAGCTTACTAATTTAAGTATTAAAATTAGTACACATCAACCAATGGTTTACGTTTAATTTAACTTTACAATCAAATGTTAAGAAATAGACGTCATTTCAATATCTTCGGAAGAATCTTTATAACCTAAGAAATATAAAATTCCATCTAATCCGATGGTAGATAAGGAATGATTCGCATTTTGTTTGACTGTTGGCTTCGCATGAAATGCAATTCCGAGTCCGGCTATGGATAACATAGGTAAATCATTTGCTCCATCGCCAACCGCAACAGTTTGTTGTATATCTATATTTTCAAAAGTTGAAATTAATTTTAAATATTCGGCTTTCTTTTTGCCATCCACAATATCTCCAATATAATTACCTGTTAACTTTCCATCAATAATTTCCAACTTATTGGCAAATACATAATCGAATCCGAATTTTTCTTTGAGATAGTCTCCGAAATAGGTAAATCCTCCGGATATAATTGCTGTTTTAAATCCACTTTTCTTAAGAACTCCCATCAGTCGTTCGAGCCCTTCAGTAATAGGTAAATTTTCTGCTATCTCTTTTAAAACATTTTCATTCAAGCCTTTTAATAACTTTATTCTTCTTTTAAAACTTTCGGAAAAATCTATTTCTCCGTTCATGGCAGACTCAGTGATGGCTCTAACTTCATTTCCAACTCCGGCTTTTTCTGCAAGTTCATCGATAACTTCAGTTTGAATTAAGGTTGAATCCATATCAAAGCAGATCAAGCGTCTCATTCTTCGGTACCTGTTTTCTTCCTGTAAGGCAATATCAATATTTAAATCAGATGATAAGGATAAGAATTTATTTTGTATTTCTTTTAGGTTAGATAGATTACCTCTTACAGCAAATTCAAAGCAAGTTCGATCAATATTTCGATCTAAAGGTATGCGTTGAGTTAAACGTATAATCCGTTCGATATTAAGTTTAAAATCCAATAAAACTTTAGAAACTTCAGAAATTTGGTTAGCACTGATTTCTTTACCTAAAATATTTATTATGTATCTGTTTTTACCCTGAACTTTAACCCAATTGCTGTATTCTTCTTTGGTTAAGGCTGAAAATCTAACATTAATTTCTAATGAGTTGGCTTTAAATAAAATTTCTTTTAAAATGTTTCCGGAACTTCCGTTTTCAGACATGAAAATAATAGCTAAGGATAAAGAATGATGTATATTGGCTTGACCAATATCAAGTATTTTTGCATTATATTTTCCTAAGATATGAGTGATTGCTGTTGTTATTCCCGGTTTATCAACTCCTGATATGCTGACTAAAATTATTTCTGATGAATTTTTCATGTGAAAATTAATTTTTTTAAATCATTTAATTATTAATTTAACATTTTCCACAGTTTAATCATTTGTTTTGCTTCTTTCACATCATGAACACGCAAAATATGAGCACCTTTTTGTAAGGCGTACAAATTTAATGCGGAAGTACCTATCAATGCATTTTCAGCAGAAGTTTCTAAACATTTATATATCATACTCTTTCTGGAAATTCCTATATATAAGGGAAGATTAAATATTTTGAATTTATCTATATTTTTCAGCAAATCGTAATTTTGTTGTAAAGTCTTACTGAATCCAAATCCCGGATCTAATAAAATATCATTGACTCCAAATTTTCGTAATTCACTAATTTTTTTAGAAAAGTAATAATTAATATCGGTGATTAGATTTTCATAATCTGTATAATTTCCCATAGTTTGAGGAGTTCCTCTCATATGCATTAAAACATAAGGAACGTTGAGTTTTCCCATAGTTTCAAACATTTTATTATCTAAAGTACCTCCCGAAATATCATTTATCATTCCCACTCCTTCATTGACACTTTCAATGGCAACTTTAGACCAAAAGGTATCGATCGATAATTTCACCCGAGGAAATTCTTTTTTAATAGCTTTAATTACAGGAATTACTATGCTTAGTTCTGTTTCATCAGATAAAAATTCGGAATCCGGACGAGTGGATTGTCCACCAATATCTATGAAATCTGCGCCTTCATCTATTAATTTTTCTGTTTGTTTTAAAGCTTTATCAATAGTGGAATACCTACCACCATCAAAGAAAGAATCTGGAGTAACGTTTAGTATTCCTGCTACTTTAGGTTCATTACAATCGACTAAATCACCATTAATATTAATTGTCATATATCGTATTTGAAGCTGTAAATTTAAAAAAATAAATAAAGTTTAAAGTAAATATAGTTACACAGTTTAATAGCATCCGTTTTTTATATTAATGAAATTTAGTTGAAAATTATATTTTCAAAAATGTTTTAAAATTGTTTAAAATAATAATGGTACAGAATTAACTTCCTACTATTCTTTGTTTTTATATTATTTATATTTTTATATTTCAAAATTTATATAATATAGAATTTTTTATCATACATATAATTTTGTTGATGAAAAATGATTTTTATAACAATTAAATGAGTGTAATAAATTATATTGTAACAATTTATTGAATTGATAGACCAATAAATTTCCAAGATTTAATCTTAAAATAAAGAGAAAGAATGTATCTAAATTTTACCTGTCATGTAACTAATATTATAGTCAATTAATAAACATCTATGAATAAAAAGATATAGTAAGTAAAATTAATTTATTTTTGCGCTCTTAAAACTAGGATTAAATGAAAAAATCTGTGAATAAAAATAATATCATATGGATTGATAATCTTAGGGCTGTTTCGGCTATAGGAATTATTTTATTGCATGTGGCTGCCAGAATGAGCCATCATTATGGAAGTGTTCCTAATAAAAGCTGGTGGATATCAAACTTTTATATTAATATAGCCCGATTTGGTGTACCGGTTTTTGTTATGATGACCGGTTTATTATCATTGGGGAAACAATACACTTTTAAACATTTTACCAAAAAATTATCGAGAATATTAATACCGTTTTTATTTTGGAGTTTAATATATATTTTCTTTAAAATACTTGGTATTCATTATAAAGATCATGTGGATCTGGGATTTAGATTTGTTATTGATTATACCTATCTAGAATTGGTTTCGGGAGCGAGTTATCATATGTGGTACATTTACATGATTATAAGAATTTATCTATTATATCCGATTATTAATCAATGGATTTTAGATAGTAATCCCAAACAACAATTATATTTTATAGTCGTTTGTTTTATAATATTTTTAATTTTCTATACTTTCTTTAGTACTGTTTATTTAGTTAACTATATAAAATTATATTCCGAATTCTTGGGATATTTAGTATTAGGATATTATTTAGTAAGAAGAAAATATGAATATAATGTTAAATATTATGTTTATGTATGTTCAACTATTTACTTATTGTCCTATTTAGGAATTTGCTTTGATACCTATTTAACGTCAAAAATGAACAATTTTTATATAGAGCAATATAAGCCCTGGGACTTATTTCAAGCTATTTCTGTTTTTCTACTTTTCTTTTTAGTTCCGATTTTTAATAAAAAAAGTAAAATATTATCATTTATTAGTGAATACAGTTACGGGATATATTTAATACATGTATTAGTTATGGCCTTAGTTGAACAATTCGGCCTAAGCGCTTATTCTTTTAATCCTTTATTTTCTATTCCAATTACTACCTTATGCACTTTACTAATTTCTATTATCATATTATATACTTTAGATAAGATACCTTTAGGAAAATATATAGTTAAATAGTACATTTGTAGGTATTAATGGAATAATGGAAAAAACATCAGAACAATTTGATTCAGTAATTTCGGTTTGTAAGGAATTATTTATAAAAAAAATGATTGATTACGGATCGGCTTGGAGAATATTACGATTGCCTTCCTTAACAGATCAAATATATATCAAAGCCAATCGAATTAGAACTATTCAGGAAAAAGGAAATCAAAAAATTTCAGAGGGAATCGACGAAGAATTTTTAGCGATAGTTAATTATTCTATTATGGCATTGATTCAATTGGAAAAAGGAATTGCAGAAAATCCTGATTTAAATTTAGATGAGGCTGTACAGCTTTACGATGAAAAGGTTAGTCAGGCTAAAAACTTAATGATGCGTAAGAACCATGACTATGGTGAGGCTTGGAGAGATCTGAGAATAAGTTCTATTACAGATTTAATTTTGCAAAAATTATTGCGTATAAAACAAATTGAAAACAATGAAGGTAAAACATTAGTTTCCGAAGGTTTAGACGCCAATTATTTTGATATTCTAAATTATTCTGTATTTGCTTTAATTCTTCATCAGGAAATTAATTAATTGTTGTTACATGAAATTTTTAACTCAATTTTTTAGAATACTTGTTGGAGTAGTTTTTATAATATCCGGTTATGTTAAAACTATTGATCCCATTGGATTTTCATATAAATTGGAAGAATATTTTGGAGAAAGTGTGTTTAATCTGCCGAGCTTACATCACTTAGCACTTCCGTTGTCTATTTTTTTTGTAGTTTTTGAAGTCATGTTGGGTGTATTTCTTTTATTGGGAGTTTGGAAAAAATTTACACTTTCTTCTTTGTTATTATTAATAATTTTCTTTTCATTTTTAACTTTTTATTCTGCATATTTCCACAAAGTAACTGATTGTGGTTGCTTTGGAGATGCGCTTAAATTATCACCGTGGACTTCATTTGGAAAAGATATTGTCCTTTTGGTAATGATTTTAATCTTAGTTTTCGGTTCAAAATACATCCGTTCTGTATTTTCTGTAAAAATTAATTGGATAATCATAAGTGTTTCTTTTGCTATCTGCTTATGGACTGTTTATCAAGGGATTGCCCATTTACCCATCATTGATTTTAGACCTTATGCTGTGGGAAAAAATCTTAAAGTAGGTATGAATGACGGTGAACCGGAGCAAAATATAATTATATATACACTCAAGAATACATCCTCTAATGAGTTTAAAAAAATGAATTCCGAGGAATATATCAGTTCCGGAATTTGGAAAGACACCCTAACGTGGAAGATCAACGATACTTCGGTTAAAATTTTAAAAGAGGCAAAATTACCTTCTGTTCACGATTTTACAGTAGAATGTTTAGGAAATGATATAACGCAAGATATTTTAGATCAAGAAAAAATAGTGATAATTACTGTGCCATTTGCAAAAAAACTTAGTATTATTGAACGAGCTAAATTGAGAAAAATCACTTTTCAATTTAAGGAGAAAAAACTTAATTTTGTTATTTTAACGAATGATCCACAATATTTGAATCCTTTATCTTCATGCATTACAGATCAAACAACATTAAAAACAATTAATAGAAGCAATCCCGGGGTATTAATATTAAAAAGAGGAATAGTTGTTGCCAAATACAATGGTAATGATTTTCCAACCGTGAATGAAATAGAAAAATTATAAACTTAATAAACATACATATGAGAAAAAAAATTGTAGCCGGAAATTGGAAAATGAATAAAACATTGCCTGAAGCTAAAGCTTTATTAGCAGAAATTGACTCATTTATTCAATCTAATTCACCTAAATGTGAAGTTGTTGTAGGTATACCATTTATATATTTAGAAAATGCCAAAGCTAATCATAAAAATGTACAAGTTTTTTCTGAAGATATTTCCGAACACAAGTCGGGAGCATATACAGGAGAAATTTCCGCAGAAATGCTTACCTCTATTCAGGTAGACGGTTCAATCATTGGCCATTCTGAAAGAAGACAATATCATAAAGAAACAGACGAACAAATAGGAGCTAAAGTTAAAATAGCTTTAGATAATGGTTTAACCCCTATTTTTTGTAATGGAGAATTATTAGAAGAAAGAAAAGCAGGTAAACATTTTGAAGTAGTTAAAAGACAAACCGAAATTGCTTTATTTAACTTATCCGCTGAAGAAATCGTTAAAGTGGTAATTGCCTATGAACCGGTTTGGGCTATTGGTACCGGCGAAACAGCTACCCCGGAACAAGCGCAAGAAATACATGCATATATCCGTTCTTTAATTGCTGATAAATATGGAAAAGAAGTAGCTGATTCAGTATCCATTCTATATGGTGGAAGTGTGAAACCGGATAATGCTAAAGAAATTTTCTCAAAACCGGATGTTGACGGTGGATTAATCGGCGGGGCTTCTTTAAATGTTAAAGACTTTGGATCATTAATCAATACATACAAAGAAATTTAATTACATTATAAAATTAGATTTAGTAAAAACAGATTCATTTATTCGAATCTGTTTTTTTATTTGGTTATAAAGAGTATGAAATACCCTAAATACTAGTAAATATCAATATTTTTACGTATATTTGTAAGCATTTCTTGAAATAAATTAACGATTAAAAAATGAGTGAACAAAAATATACTGCAGATAGTATTCAAGCGCTTGAAGGAATTGAACATGTACGTATGCGTCCCTCCATGTATATTGGGGATGTGGGAGTTAGAGGATTACATCATTTAGTATATGAGGTAGTTGACAATTCCATTGATGAGGCTTTAGCCGGGTATTGCGATACTATTAATGTAAGTATAGGAAAAGATAATTCTATAACGGTAAAAGATAACGGTCGAGGTATTCCTGTAGATACCAATAAACAGACAGGATTGTCTGCCTTAGAATTGGTTATGACTAAAATTGGAGCAGGAGGGAAATTTGATAAAGATTCATATAAAGTTTCCGGTGGATTGCATGGAGTGGGAGTGTCCTGTGTCAATGCATTATCTACTGAATTGATTGCTACCGTTAACAGAGACGGTAAACAATACCAGCAAAAATACTCTAAAGGGGTTGCATTAACTTCTGTTGAAATTGTTGGAGTTTCCACCCATACAGGAACTACAGTAACATTTATTCCCGACAGTTCAATTTTTACCGAAACTATTTATAATTACGATACACTAGCCACTCGTCTTCGTGAACTTTCATTTTTGAACAAAGGAATTACTATTACTTTATCAGATGAACGTGAAGTAGATGAAGAAGGCAACATTAGATCGGAAGAATTTTATTCTGAAAGAGGATTAGAGGAATTTGTCGAATTTATAGATGAGAACAGAGAACCCTTAATGGATGAAATCATCCATATGGAGGGAGAGATTGATGAAATACCGGTTGAAGTTGCTATGAGATATAATACTTCGTATACGGAAAATATTCATTCGTATGTAAATAATATTAATACCCATGAAGGGGGAACGCATTTAACCGGGTTTAGAAGGGCGTTAACCAGAACCTTGAAAAAATATGCCGATGAAAATATTAATTTGGCAAAAGAAAAGGTTGAAATTACCGGTGACGATTTTCGTGAAGGTTTGACTGCTGTTGTTTCAGTTAAAGTCATGGAACCTCAGTTTGAAGGACAAACTAAAACTAAATTAGGTAATTCGGAAGTTAGTTCTGCTGTAGATAAAATAGTTGCCGAAATGTTAACTAATTATCTGGAAGAACATCCTAATGAAGCAAAACAAATTGTTCAAAAAGTTCTTCTTGCAGCAAAAGCGCGACAAGCGGCTAAAAAAGCAAGAGAACTTGTACAAAGAAAATCTCCGTTAGGAGGAAGCGGTTTGCCGGGAAAATTAGCTGATTGTTCTTCACGTAAAGCAGAGGAAAGTGAGTTATTCTTAGTCGAAGGAGATTCAGCAGGGGGGACAGCCAAACAAGGTAGAGACAGAAACTTCCAAGCGATCCTTCCATTGAGAGGTAAAATACTTAATGTAGAAAAAGCTGTTAGCTATAAAGTATTTGAAAGTGATGAAATAAAAAATATTTATACGGCCTTAGGGGTATCTGTTGGTACAGAAGAAGATTCCAAAGAATTAAACCTTTCTAAGCTGAGATATCACAAAGTGGTAATTATGACCGATGCGGATGTAGACGGTTCTCACATTACAACTTTAATATTAACCTTTTTCTTCCGTTACATGAAAGAAATGATAGAAAAAGGATATATTTATATTGCAACCCCTCCTTTATATTTATTGAAAAAAGGAAATAAAGAATATTATGCCTGGGATGATAAACATAGAGAGGAAATAGCTTCTCAATTAGGTAATGCTCAAGGTAAAGGTTTTACCGTTCAAAGGTATAAAGGTTTAGGAGAAATGAATGCTGAACAGCTTTGGGATACGACTATGAATCCTGAAAAAAGAACGTTGAGACAAGTTACTATTAATAATGCATCAGAGGCAGATCGTATATTCTCCATGTTAATGGGAGATGATGTACCGCCTCGTAGAGAATTTATTGAAAAAAATGCTGTTTATGCAAATATTGATGCTTAAAATGTTTTAACATTTATATATAATAAAAAAGCCTATTTTTATTAAATAGGCTTTTTTTATTGATAAGATTTAATTTAAACATGATACACTTCAGAATGAATTAACTTTATAACATTTATTTCCTCTTTATCTAGTTGTATTTCACGAAGAGACATTAATTTCATTGGGTAACTTTTACCATCCTGATGATAGGATGGTTGTTTATATTCAATATCATTCCATAATTTGAAACCTAGCCGTTCATAAAAATTAATTCGACGTATATCCCAATGTGAAGTTGGAGGTTCCACTTCAAGTACAATAGGTTGTGAAATTTTTTCTATGAATAGTTGCATAATTTTACTTCCATATCCTTTTTGTCTATAAACAGAAGAAATCGCAAAATGTTCAATAAATGTAAAAGTATTTAATTTCCAGTAAGTAATGAAACCGATTCTTTCGTTGTCTTTTATACATAATAAGATTTTAAATTTATCTTTATAATCTTCATAAAGTTTAAACATTTGATCCGTAGGCCTCCTTTCTTCAACAGGAAAAGATTTTGTATAATTATTTTCGACAAATGTAATTTCATTTTGATCTAAAAGATTTAATTTTTCAAGTTTCATATTAATTTATGGAATTTTATTTAAAATTGAGAGTAAACACTTTTATTAAAAAATTGAATATAATTTATTTCAAAACGATCAAATTTATTAATGATTATCAAAATAATCTGAAGAATGATAATCTTTATCTTGATCAGTTGTATTTAAATTTTCATTATTATCAGAACTAATGGTAGTAGAATAATTATAATTAGTATTCGGTTCATTTTCAGTTGAAATAGTATTTTCACTCTGATCATCAGTAGAAACTTTACCTTCTAGAGTGTCTAATTTGTTTTGGAAACCTTGAATGACCAATGTTTGAGAATTTAATTCTTGATCAATGTCTTTATTACGGTTTTTTAAAGTTTGTAACTCCGCTTCATTTAAAATTATCCTTTCTTTAATTTTAGTTAGATTATCTTGTTCTTTGTCGGAAATTTTGGAGTTGGCTTTTAAGTCAATTTTATTGTAATCGTCACGAATAATTTTTTCTAAATATAAAATTCTATCGGAATTACGAACTTTTTCTTTAGTAAGCTTTATGGTAAAACTTTTCGCATTCGTTAAATCATCAATTGCACAAGATTTTTGAATGTCTAACTTAAATTCTTCAAGAATTGGGATTGCTAATTCTTTTTCAGTAGTATTTGAATTGATGAAAGTATTGGATAAATTATGAAAAGAAGTGAATATCGTCATACTTTTATCATCATTATATTCATATGCAAAATTTCCTAACCAGCTTTCACCATTTGGTGAAAATTTAATATCCGAACCATACACTTTATTAACAATTCCACCTTTCACTTTACCTCCTTGTTTTTTGATAAAATTCTTCCAAGTATTTACTAGGACTTCCTTATTACAAATTGGTAATGTAAAACTTAAGGATTCCATAATCTTGTTTTTTTCTGTATATGAAGATTCTTCAATAGTTTGAGAATGTGCAAAAGCACAGATAAAACTTAAAAGTATAATAGGTGTTTTATTCATCGTTTTAAAGATTTAATATAATGGGCTGCAATTTCCTCACCTGAACTAACCGATTTTATAGCCCATTTTATTTTTAAATTAAGTTTTTGAATTTCAGTTAACTGCCAATTTAAATGACTATCTTCCAATTTCTTTCTCATTTCATAAAAACATATTCCGGCTGCTACAGAAACATTAAGACTTTCTGTAAAACCTATCATTGGAATTTTAATACACGCATCAGCATAATTTAAAGTTTCTTCATTTATACCTTTAAATTCAGTACCGAAAATTAAAGCTGTTGGCTGAGTTAGTTGAAAATCATAAATATCTATAGCATTTTTTTCAGGAGAAACTGCTACCAATTGATACCCATTTTCTTTAATCTCTTTTAAAGATTCCAGATTTGAAGACTTATAAGATATATCAATCCATTTATCGGCTCCTCTTGCAACAGTACTTTCCGGCTTAAATTCATTTCTGTTTTCCAGGGCGATTAATGATTGAAACCCAAAAGCTTCCATACTTCTAACTATGGCACCGGCATTACGATATTGATACAGATCCTCTAGTATCGGAAGTACATAATTTGACCTGTAATTAACCAAATTTTCTATTTTTTCAAATTTTTCTTTTGATATAAAATCTGTTAAATAGTTATATAAATCCAAATTATTCAAAAATTCTTTTGAAATCATGTTTCAAAAATAACAATTAAAGCTGTTAATATTTTCATAAATTGCAATTTTAAACCGAGAAATATAGATGAAACGTAAGATTTTATTAATTTATACAGGAGGAACTATAGGAATGATCAAAGAGTATAGTACCGGAACACTAAAACCTTTTGATTTTAATGCGCTATTAAAGCATATACCCGAGATAGAACTAATTGATGCAGATATAGATATCAACGTATTTGAAAAACCTATTGATTCTTCAGACATAGATATACATGATTGGATTACATTAGGCAATATACTTGAAAATGCTTATTTAAAGTATGACGGATTTGTAATACTTCACGGAACGGATACGATGTCCTACACTGCTTCTATGATGAGTTTTATGTTACAAGGATTGAAAAAACCTGTAGTATTTACGGGATCTCAATTGCCAATTGGTGAATTACGAACAGATGCCAAAGAAAATTTGATAACTTCAATTTATTATGCTTCTTTATATGAGAATGATAAGCCAGTTATCAACGAAGTGTGTATTTATTTTGAATATAAATTATATAGAGCAAACAGAACAACCAAATTCTCAGCAGAACATTTTGATGCTTATATTTCTCCCAATTATCCTAAATTAGGAGAGTCCGGCGTTAATCTTGGAGTTTTTAAAGAATATCTTTTAAAACCTGGTCATACAGATTTTAAGGTAAATAAAAATCTTGCTAATAAAATTGATATATTCACATTTTTTCCGGGAAAAAATAAGTATTTATTAGATCGAATGGTTTCAGACAATGATCTAGAAGGGATTATCTTAAGAACCTTTGGTTCGGGAAATATTCCTTCCGACAAAGAAACATTAAGAGCCTTACATAAAGCTAAGGAGTTAGGAAAAGAAATTATAGTTATTACACAGTGTGTAAGAGGAAATGTAAATTTTGGAAAATATCATAATAGCCTCATATTTAAAGATTTAGGAGTAATATGTGGTTATGATATAACAGTAGAAGCCGCTACAACTAAGCTAATGCATTTACTCGGACAAAATTTAAATGGTAAAATACTCAAAAAACAGTTTGAGGAAAATTTATCCGGTGAAATAACTAATTAAAATTAACTAATTTCAACCATTATTTTAGTCTTTAAAATAATTAAAATTGCTTGTAAACTAGGCTTATATATTTATTTCTTATAATTTACTTTTATTATAGTATATAAATATAACTTTATATACAAAATTATAAATATTAATAAATAAAATTATTTTACAACAGTATCATAAGTAAGCATTATTAATATACTTATGATAATGTATTAATAAAATAAATATCTTTTTAAATTAATCATTAACTAATAAAAAATGATTAAATAACAATAGAAATAGTGTGTTTATATTAGAAAAAGTAAAAATAAGAAACTCCTAAATTAGATGTATTATGAGATTTAAACCATTTTCCATGCTTTGAATACACTTTATTATTATCATATATATTATTTAACCCCCAATTATATCTGATACCTATTTCATGTTTACGAGCAAAGCTAATTCCACCTCCTAATCCTGCTGAAATATCAAATTTTGAAGCTCCTCCATACCATTTTTTGTCTCGGTGTTTATTTTTTTCATGAATTAAATAACCAACCTGTGGACCGGCTTCTATAAATAATTCATGTGTTTCTTTTCCTCTACAGCAAGGAGGGAATATAAAATCTCCAAAATAGAACTTAACCATTAACGGAATGTTGATATAAGTCTGATAAAATTTAACATTAATATCTTTACCATCTTTTTCTCCTTGTTCAGAATAAACTATTTCCGGTTTGAAAAACCAACTATCGTTGAAGTCATTAAAAGGAATTTGTGCAAACAAACCTACAGCAGGTGCAAAAATACGCGTTTCAGAGTGTCTATGCACATTTCTGATATTTGTAAATTGCAAGCTCCCTTTTACACCAAATTGAACTTGCGATTTTAATGTAGAAAAACTTAAAAATAAAATTACTACATAAAAAATTTGTAAATTTTTAATCATTTTATGAAATATAACTTGTAAATATTTTAAAGATATTAATAAACTTTTATAAAAAATTTAACATTTGCGCAAATATAATCATTATTTTAAAATATAAAAATGAAAATAATCTTAGAAAATATCATTAAATAAATATAAAATATATGTAATAATTAAAGATTATTTATTAGTATTTTATATCATTTATTTGTAATAAAATAATAAAAAATATTTATAAATAACTTTTTAAATTTAATTTATTTCTTAATATTTAATTCATATGCGCTTAAAATAATTATTTTTTAAATCTAATATGTAAATTCTTATAGAAGTATTAAGCTTCCCATAACTTACATAAAATATTTTTTAATTTATAAAATAATATTTAACAGTATAAAATTATAAAAAAAAAATTATTATAAAAAGCTTTTACAACAATTTTTTTAATTATGAGAAGTATATTTTATTATTTTTAAATTATTATCATAAAAATAATTAAATAATATAATATTTAGTTAAAAATTTAAAACTATTATATTTAAATTAGTTATTAAAAATTTATATTAAATAATAATATTTAATTTTTTGAATTAAATTTAATTAAAAAAAAAATCTAAATACGATTAGTTTTATATTTTATGTTTATAAATAGATGTTGATTTATAAATGTGTTTATTAATATAAAAATAAATGTTTTTTATTGTTTATATTTATAATGTTTAAAATTAAGTAAGGGGAATATTGATTTTTTAAAAAATAATAGTATTTTTGCGTAAAATTAACACTAATAAACACCTTATGAAATTTAGAAGAATTATTTCCGCTCTTAATTTAGAAAATTCCTTATTGTTTATTGCTTTAACTTTATTTTATTGTTTTGCTAAAATGTTAAAAATAGCAACTTCTTAAAAATATATTATATTTACCATAATATATAGATATTATCTTGAATTTTAGTTGAATATAGTTTTTAAATATATATATATGGCTAAAACTTTAAAGTGATAATAAAAATTTTAAGCTTAAAAAAATAAAGGGAATATGATATCATATTCCTTTTTTTATGATTTTCAAAATTTAAATTAATTAAAATTTAAAATTATTACTAATGAATGCTTAAAATTTAAAAAATATATTAAATTTTTTTGATATCGTAATAGATAATGAAGTTTTATTTAGTCTTTATTGTTAAGAACTTATTTTTATTTGTAAAAAAATTTTGTTAACAATATAAAAAGTGTAGCAAAAATAATCTTAGAATATGGCACAGGCAAAAATTACCTCATTTGTAAAGTCGTAAGAAGTGGTTAAAATTTAATCAAATAATATTTCATTTATATATTTTGGTAAGATTTAAATCCAAATCGCTATTATATGTATTTCTTTAATTTTATTTTCAAATAAGTAATATTTGTAAAATAATATTCTTATTAGGGATAAAATAAATAAATTTTTATATATTTGAAGCAAAAATTTATCTTTATGAAAAAAAATATTAAAAGTTCATTATTTATTTTATTGACATTTTCTTTAACGTCATGTGGTACAATTTTTACAGGAAGTACAGATCGTATAACATTTAACACAACACCTGAAAAAGCTAAGGTTTATGAAGGTGGAGTTGAAAAATGCACTACGCCTTGCTCTATAGATATAAGAAGATCTATGTCGCCCAAAGTCATTCAATTAAAAAAAGAAGGTTATGAACCTCGAAACATAACATTAGATAAAAAATTTAACGCTGTTTCGATATTAAATATAGTTGGTTTTGTAGGATGGGTTGTAGATGCGTTTACTCCTTCTTTAACTAAGTATGATACTAAACTATATAATATAGAATTAGAGCCCAAAAAATAAATTTAATGAAAAGAATATTTTAATTTTATTTATTATAATTTACTCGCTGTCATTTGACAAAATGCTAAAGAAATGTTTAATGAAATTCAAGGTAAATGGAATTTAAACTATAACAAAAATGTTAGAATTGAAAATTTTTGAAGCGTATATAAGCAAAAATGAAATTCTTCAAAGAACTTTATATTATTTTACCTATAATTTCGAAATTAGAAAATCAATATTTCAGACTCAAGATAAAAAGCTGGAGTAATAGTAGACAAAGGTTTTTATATGAATATGCGTAAAAGTGTCAACGCCTTAGAAAGTATTTATTATTGAAACATGTCACATATTATAATTAGATGTTAAAAAAATATAAAAAGAGCTATGGTGATAATTTTACAGTTTGTAAAGAAGATAGTAGTAGCGATAAAAATCCCTCAGCTATTCAATATCCATAGTTTAAAAAGAATATTATATTAACTCTAAAGATTGATTAACAAAAAACATTTATCAGAAAAGCGTTTTGTAAAACACTTAATTAAGCTAATAAAATCCGAGAAAATTTAGAAAAAGCTATACAAGAAGGGCCAATGTCAAAGCTACTGAAAATTATAATAGATAAATTTTATATATCGTTTGTTTGTAAGTGATTTACGATATTAAGATTAGTCTGAAACTTAAAAATTTAATCCGTTGAATCATCAGCGGATTTTTTTTTACTATTTGTACAATGTAAAATTTATATTTCTTATATTTAATTTAAATATTATAACGTCCTTGTTGAAGATGATTTACGGAAATACCTTTACCTATTTCTCATTCAAATTTTACGCTACCGTCTCCGGCATAACTAATTTCCGCAATTGATAAAAAATTTGTTTTATCTTTCAGGTTCTCGTATTGTTGCTCTAATGGGAATCCTTTCTGAATCTCTCATAACCCACCCATCTAAAACGTTTATTTCTTCTTTTTTTTTATCTAAAAATAATTCTAATATGGCTTGATATTTTTTTGTGTCCGGATCTTTAGTCATACATCTGAAAATGAGTTGTAAATCGTCTTTTGTTTGGTCGCTCATAATATCTCCTTATTTTTAATTAGTTATAATGTAGCTTTTGCTTTTTTTGTTTTTTTTGCTTTTTTGTTCATTGATGAAGGGTATTGTCTGTGTATAAAAACGTTGCCGTATATTTCCTCTAAGTTCTCTTTAGGCGTTAAGGGTTGTGTTCCATTGATTTCATCTTTTATTTGTTGAAATTTTTTTGCCTGAATGAGATTACTTAGATTGACTTCAATCTGATTTTTAACCATTGTTTCCATAACTTTTTTTGAAATTCTTCAGTACCCGTAATTTCAAAACTATTATGGAATTTCTCTTTAGCAAATAATAAAGTAGCTAATAATGCTTCTTCTTCGGTATTGCTCGAATGAAATTTAATATAATCATGTTGATCGGTAAAAATTTCTCCTTTTCCTTCTAAACTGTATATAACCCAGCCTTTGTTAGTAATTTTGGATGATAATTTTTCAAAGATTTCATAAAAATTTTCATTCTTACTTTCTTTTTTTTCCTTCTCCTTTTCTTCCTTTAGGTTTTGGACATTCAAAGGATCTGAAGATGCTACGGTTAAATCGGATTGCTCTTCGGTTGATTCAAGAGGTTTAGTGAAGTGCTTCATGCTTGAGGCAAAGCCATTAAAATTTAATAAGTTTGCTATATTCATATATATCTCATATAAGGAAAATTTAATTTGAATATAAAATTGGTGATGATGGGAAAAAGGGAGAGATAAAGGATTAATGTATTATGATTGATGAACTATTACTACTGGTTTTATAGTATATCTTAAATATTCATTATTATCTAATAGTTTACTAAAAAACTTTATCAAATAGGGTAAAGATCCTTTTGAATAATTTATGTCTATTATATTTTACATCCCTTATAGAAGTTGTATTTTACAACTAAAAATGGTTGTAAATTACATACAACAAAATTTCGTATATATCTGATATATTGTTAATTTTGACACATGATAAATGAAAAAGTAAATATTAATAAAACTCATCTTGGTCGTAATATTAAAAAAATAAGGCTATGTAAGAATATAAGTCAAGATTATCTTGCTGAAAAGCTTCAAAATACTCAACAATATATTTCAAAGTTAGAAAATAAAGTTGAAATTGATGATGAGACATTAGAAAAGTTAGCAATTATACTTGATACACCAGTTAACACAATTAAAGAAATGGTAGATGATTCACCAATTAACTACTATAACACGCTTCACGATAATGCCACTCTAAACGGAGCAAATTCAAATTCTTAAAATATTAATTTTACTTTTCATTAACATTCGATAGATAAATTTATAGAGGTTTATGAAAAGCAGCTTAAGAATGTGAAAAATTCATTTGCTCAACAAATGGAACAACAGAAAAATTTATATGAACGTGAATTAAAAGAAAAAGATGAAAAAATTAAAAAACTTAAAGAAAAAATAAAATAATTTAAAATATCATTAAAATGTATAACAAATAGGTGCTTTTTTATAGGATAATCATATATATTATTTTTTCAATATGGTCATTTTTTTAGTAAATTATTTATTTTTAGTAATTTGTCTAATTTAGTAGTTGATTTAAACCCAGTTTATTAACTAGATATTTATAAAATACTTTATACTTAGAAATTTAATTTTATATTGATATAGTAATATATAAATTTACAATAGGCATTTATGTATGCATTAGATAAATATAATATAAAAAGTTTCAAAATTTCAAGAGTATATTGTAATATATGTAAATATATTAACAATTATAGAATAATACCAAAGTAATATTTAAAGTAATCAATAGTGCATCCATTTCCTACTTCTATTTTTATTTAAAAACACAGTGATTAACATTGATTTAATAAAAATCATTTTTAATTAACTAGGATTTATAAGTAATACGCATCTATATTTAAGATTTGTTTAGTATAAAGATAGTATTAATTTCTAAAAATTTATTCTTATAATAATCTATGAAAGAATTGGATTTACTATTGACTGATGTTATGTTAGAAAAAGACAAAAAAATAAAATGCATCCGTTTGGTATCGATGTTTTTGGAGGCTATGGCATCGACCTTAAAAACGGAAGGACACCAACCGTAGGCGTTGGTATAAGCTAAAATTTTATAAAGCTTTAAATATATATTTATGAAAGTGAATAGATTCTTAAATTTTAAATCATAAAATTTATGGTCTCATAAACCTTTTATCGTATATTATTACTATTACATAAAATTTTTTATAAAAATTAATTTTAATGTATTACTTTTCAATTGTACTATGAAAAATTATGTGCTAGATGGCGTAAAGTTTCAAATTGAATATCTGTTTGCTAATTATGGATTAATTATTGCTTTATTTGTTGTAGGTTTTACTATAGGATATCTTTTTAAAAAATATATTTCCGATAGAGATTTTAAAAAACAAATAAATTTAAGGATACAAGAAAAGGATGAATTAATAAATGATTTAAAATATATTATTTATAATAAATTACAAGAAGTTAAGGTTGAAAAGAAAGATTATTTATTTTTTAAAAGTTTAAAAGAATTTTTTAAAAAAATTAAATCATTTATATATTACTAAGAATACTATCTTAAGTACTATTAATGTATGTATTGCTCCATCAATATATAAACCAAAAAAAGGAAGTATTAATTTTGAGGTTAGCTTCCAATTATGATAAGATGGAACTTGTCTATATAAAAAATAAGAAAAATTTAGAAAAAGAAGACATTGAATTTTTAAAAATATTTAAAAATATAGTTGTTAATCCTGAATTTCTAGACTTTAAAATAAAATTAATTATTTTTCTAAATTCTTTGGAAGATCAAGAGTATGCAAAGGATAAAAAGAATATAAATGAAGTAATTAAAATCCAAAATAAGGAATTTTTAAAAGCTTATGATCAATTTAATGATACATCAAAAAAACTCACAATCTTAAGTACTTATAATCTTTCCGTTTTAATTTTCATTAGTAAGCTTTTTTTTAAATTCCTGGTTAGAAATGGTTTTTCTAGTCTAAAGTTAAATTATAAAAAAATTGTATCAGAAATTAAAAATGTTTTAAATAATAAAGATATTCTTCTTTTAAAATGTGAGTAATTAATTAATTTATCACTCTATCAATTTTTTCATATCATCAACCACTTTTTTACCCATCATTTTAGCGTAGTGTTGTGTCTGTTTTAAATTAGAATGACCTAAAGCTCTGCTTACTGTTTCAATAGGAATACTTTTATTAAGTAAATAAGTGGCAAAAGTATGACGAGCAACGTGACTGGTAAGTTTTTTAGTAAGTCCGACATATTCACCAACTATTTTTAAATAATCATTATATTTTTGATTGCTTATTTTAGGTAGTTTATAATCAAATTTTTTTAACACTCTTTCGGCTTCCGGTAAAAGTAATGATATAAAACTTTCATCGGTCTTTTTTCTATTAGACCGAATAACTTTATACCCGTCCAGTTCAACGATATATTCACTATTGAATAGTTGAGTGTCGGCATAGGACATACCGGTATAACATTGAAATAAAAATAACTCTCTGACTCTGTCAATTTTAGGGTTATCAAATTCAAATAAATAAATACAGTCAATTTCTTTATGGGTTAAAAATACAGGCTTCTTAGACTTACCTTTTGAAATTTTAAATAAATCGTAGGGATTAGATTTACAAAGTCCCCTTTTAATCGCCTCATTAATATATCCCTTAAACAAACTATGACGTTTGTAAAGAGTAGGGGAAGATTTAATAAACTGTCTTAAATACTCATCAAAGTCTAATAAATTTTTGTAGGTTAAATCCGCAAATACTTTAATTTTTCCAAAGTCTTCAAGCCTTCTCAAAAACGATTTATTATATTCTAAGACGGATAAAGAGGGGTCGCGCCGTTTTAATTCAGAATAAATAAATTCAACTACTGAATGGGTTAAAGATTGTTCTTTATTCCAGTTTTTGGCATCTTCTAAGGAATTGCAGTTTTCCGATAAAACAAATGCCTCAATATTCCTAAATATCCGATGAGCCTTAGCGGTTATGGCAGATGCATTAGGATGATTCTTGCAGGTAAATCCGTTTTTGGGTGTAAATTCAGATGGTTTTAATCTAATGCCTGTAGATATAAATATACGGTTTATGGTTTTGTTCTGCCTTACTTCAATGTGTAATAGCCCTGTTTCTTTACCTTTATTCTTAATTTCATTTTTCCTGTCGAATATAAAGCGTAATGATAAGCTATCCATGTAATTGTAAATTTGATTAAAGGTATCAAAAAATTTGATACTTTTTTAAAAAAAGGTATCAAAAAATTGGCAGAATATGGCAGAATATGGCACAGGTAAAAAAACGTAAAAAAGGGCTATAAACCGCGTAAACACAAGAAAACCCGCTATTTAAGCGGGTTTATTAGCAGAGAGGATGGGATTCGAACCCACGATACGGTTACCCGTATACTACCTTTCCAGGGTAGCCTCTTCAACCACTCGAGCACCTCTCTGTTTAGTAGAGCGCAAATATAGAAATATTTTTAGATTGAACCAACTATAATATAATCTTTATTAAAATTAAATTTAACGAGATGAACGTTTAAATTTATATTTCATTAAGAAATTAATAATATAGATATAAAACTCAAATTGTATTAAAACTCTTTTTCTGATTACACTAATTATAAAATAAAAAAACAACTAAGATTATCTTAGTTGTTTTTTTATAATAATAAGAATTTAGTTACTATTAACTATACATATCATCGATTAGAAATTTAAATTTTTCCAATACAATTTTACGTCTAACTTTTAAAGTAGGAGTAATCTCACCAGAATCCATGTTAAAATCCATAGGAAGCAATTGAAATTTTTTAATTTTTTCAAATCCTGCTAAATGTTGCTGAATATGATTGATTCTCGCAGTGAACAAATCTTTTATTTTTTGATGAGATATAAGCTCCTCAAAAGAATTAAAATGAATATTTAAATTTTCTGCAAAATGTTTCAACGCTTCAAAGTTAGGTACTAATAAGGCAGTTACATATGGTTTATTATCACCCACAACCACAGCTTTCTCAATATAATTATCATTGGTTAAAAGATTTTCAATCGGCTGCGGACAAATATATTTACCGTTAGACGTTTTCATTAAATCTTTAATGCGATCAATAATAATTAAATTACCGTTTTCGTCAAATTTTCCTGCATCACCGGTTTTGAACCATCCATCGGCAGTAAAAGCATCTTTAGTCTCTTTTTCTTTCTTATAATAACCTTTAAAAACCCCGTATCCTTTAATTAAAATTTCATTCTCATCGCCTATACGTATTTGTACTCCTGTCATGGGCTTACCAACCGAATTATACTCATAGTTTTTCAACGGAAAAGCTGCCACAGTCGCAGTGGTTTCAGTTAAGCCATATCCCACGCATAAATGAATTCCAATACAATCCAAAAATTCTGTTATTTCTGGACTAATCGAAGCTCCTCCCACAGGAATAAATCTAAGATTACCTCCCAATTGTTTCTTAACTTTTTTGAAAAACAGTGTATCAACGATTTTATACTTAAGGGCTAAAAACCAAGGGATTTTTTTGTCGTTTCTTTTTAGATGGGTGTATTTTTGACCAATTTTTAAAGATGATGTAAATAATTTCTTTAAAAATTTGGGACTGCTTTGGATTTTTTCATTAACAGAAATGTAAATCTTTTGGAAAAGGCGAGGAACCGAACACATGGTTGTCGGTTTCACTTCTAAAAGAAATTGTGATATTTCTCTAGGATTTTCACAAAAGCTCAGCTGTCCACCACTTGACAGTACAAAAGAGCTCCAACATTTTTCGAATACATGACTTAATGGTAAAAACACTAATGAATTTTCATTTTTAGGAGTAAAACCAAAGAAACTTTCATGAGCTTTACAAGCTTCGATAAAATTTCCGTGAGAAAGCATTACGCCTTTAGGTTCTCCGGTTGTTCCGGAAGTATATATTATAGAAGCGATATCGTCTTTATCTTTAGAAACCACTTCACAGTCTGTTGACTGATCTTTAATCAAATCATAAAAATGATAGGAATATTTACTTTGTAATTCAATAAAATTCTTAGCAACTAAAATATGTTCAAGAGAAGTTCCTTTAGAATAGATCTTTAAACAATTCGTATATTGTTTTTCATTTCCGGCAAGAATAATTTTTACATTAGCATCATCTATGATGTATTCAGCTTGTTCAGAAGTTAGAGTAGCAAAAATCGGTACAGTAACAGCACCAATAGTAAGAATCGCTAAATCTAAAATCATCCATTGCGGCATATTATCAGCATATATGGCAATCTTGTCATTAGGTTTAGCACCTAAAGACTTTAGAGCATTGGCTGTCTGTTTAACTAAATTTGTAAACTCTAACCAAGTATACGATTTCCATTCATGATTTTCTTTAAAATTTAAGGCTACTTTAGAAGATAATACTTTATTATCAAGTATGATTTGCGAAAAATTCATATATAATTTTTTTTATCGAAATTTAGAATAAGATAAGCCTAAATCTCGAAATGTAAAGTTAAGAATAATATAATTCTTATGAAATTAAGGTATGTTAATTATTTCAAAAATTAGTTAATTTTTGGCTAGATTTAGTAATATATGTACTTTTATATCCTAAAATTAGTAAAGAAATGGTATCAGGAATTGTAAATACCTTTATCCAGTGGTATGTAAAGAAAAGGGTTAAGCAAATGGAAGTGTTCATCAATCATCCTGAAGATACCCAAAATGCCGTATTAACAGCTCTTTTATATAAGGCAAAAGATACCGAATACGGGAAAAAATATAAGTTTAATCAAATAACTTCATATAAGGATTTCAAAAATCAATTACCATTAGTACATTATGAAGATTTCGAACCTTATATAACGAGAGCAAGAAAAGGCGAAAAAAATGTTATATGGCCCGGAATAATTCAATGGTTTGCTAAATCATCCGGTACAACCAATGCTAAAAGTAAATTTATTCCAATTACAGAAGATAGCTTACAAGAATGTCATTACAAGGCCGGAAAAGATTTATTTTCAATGTATGCTTTCCATAATCCAAATACAAAGATTTTTCAATGTAAAAATTTAAGGTTGGGAGGAACCCGAGAAAATTACGCCGGTTTTGATTCGAAATATGGAGATTTATCTGCCGTTTTAATAGATAATCTACCCTTTTGGGCAGAATGGAAAAGCACTCCAAATAAAGAAGTATCTCTTTTAAAAGATTGGGAAATCAAATTACCTGCAATTGTGGAACAAGTCATTACGCAAGATGTGGGAAGTTTTACCGGAGTTCCCTCCTGGATGATGGTATTATTAAGAAAAGTATTAGAAGCTACTGATAAAAAATACATTGATGAAGTATGGCCGAATGTTGAATGTTTCTTTCATGGGGGAATAAGTTTTACTCCTTATGTTGAGCAGTATGCATCCATATTTTCCAAACCGATTAATTATTATGAAATTTATAATGCTTCCGAAGGGTATTTTGCCATGCAAGATACGAATGAAAGTAAAGATATGCTCTTAATGCTCGATTATGGTATATTTTATGAGTTTATACCTATGGATGAGTTTTATTCGGATAATCCGACAGTTATATCCATTGAAGATGTAAAGTTAGACACCAATTATGCATTGGTTATAACAACTAATGGCGGATTGTGGAGATACATTATAGGAGATACGATAAAGTTTGTTTCTAAAAATCCGTATCGAATAAGAGTTACGGGAAGAACCAAATTTTATATTAATGCATTTGGAGAAGAATTGATGGTTGAAAATGCTGAAAAAGCCTTAAAAGAGGCGGAAAAAGAAACCCAAGCGATAATATCCGAGTATACGGCCGGGCCGATATTTATGAAAGGAAAAGAAAAAGGTTCGCATGAGTGGATTATAGAATTTGCGCGTCAACCAAATTCTCTGGAAAAATTTACGGAAATTTTAGATAATGAATTGCAGAAATTAAATTCAGACTATGAAGCCAAAAGATATAATAATATGACATTAACGATGCCCAAAGTACATTCAGCAAGACCTCATCTTTTCTATGACTGGATGAAGCAAAGAGGTAAATTGGGGGGGCAAAATAAAATACCCCGTTTAGCTAATGACAGGGAATATTTGGATTCATTGCTGAACTTAAACCATAAATAATCTAAAAACTTTAATAATGAAACAATTTTTTTTAATTTTAGGAACTACTCTAAGCTTACTTGCCTGTTCATCTAAAAATAACACCCATTCGGTCATTGTAGGAAATGATGCAGACGAACACGGGTGTAAAAGATCTACCGGTTCTCAATGGTCGCAAATTAAAAGAGATTGCGTTCAACCGTTTAGTGTAGGAATAAAATTAAAACCTGTTTCCACAACCTCTACTCAAGCAGCTTATATAATTGTTGATAAAGATCGTATAGAAATATTTTCATCTGAAATACCCGGTTCAGTGATCGCACAAAAGATAAATGATACTGAATGGAAAAATGGAAATTGGGTAGTAAAAAAAATTAATGATATCTATGAATTAGAAAAAGACGGCAAAACGCTTTACAAAAATAACTAATAAGGATTTCAATTCAATAATAATATTAGTTTACGAAAAATTATATGGTAAAACTACAGAAACTTTAGGTAACTCTATTTTTATAAAGTAGGATATTTTTAAAAGTTTTAAGTTCAAATCTATAAAGCATATATATACTAGAAAATGTGAAAATTTATTGCCTTTGATCCATAAAATTTGAAAATAAATAATTACATTTAGAAACAGTATTAATAAATAAGAGGATGATCCAGTCACCTTTAGCAGAAAGAATGCGTCCGAAAACCCTTGAGGACTATCAATATCAAAATCATTTAATTGGAAAAGACGGTCCCATTAAACGAATGGTGGAAAGTGGAAATCTGGCTTCCATGATTTTTTGGGGTCCTCCGGGAACAGGAAAAACAACTCTGGCAGAAATAATAGCCCATGAATCTCAAAGAGACTATTATACACTTAGTGCGGTAAGCTCCGGAGTTAAAGAAGTAAGAGAAGTAATAGAAAAGGCTAAAAATCAAAATTTATTTACCGGAAAAAGTCCTATTTTGTTTATTGATGAAATCCACCGATTCAACAAGTCGCAGCAAGACAGTTTATTACAAGCCGTTGAGAAAGGATGGGTCGTATTAATCGGAGCAACCACGGAAAATCCCAGTTTTGAAGTTGTATCAGCACTATTATCCCGATGTCAGGTATATACCCTTTATCACTTAGATAAAAAAGCGTTGTCCAATTTATTGCACAGAGCTATAACAGAAGATGAAATTTTGTCCCAAAAGAAAATAATCATAGATGAAGAAGAGGCCTTATTGCAATATTCAGGAGGCGATGCCAGAAAACTGTTAAACAGCTTGGATTTAGTAGTACAACAATTCAGTGATCAGGAGGAAATCCATATCAATAATGAAGAAATAAAAAAAGTCATTCAACAAAATATGGCTTTGTATGATAAAGGAGGAGAACAACATTACGATATCATTTCCGCCTTTATAAAGTCGATTCGAGGTTCAGATCCCAATGCAGCCGTATATTGGTTAGCCCGAATGCTGGATGGGGGAGAAGACATTAAATTTATAGCCCGAAGGATGGTTATTTCCGCTTCAGAAGATATAGGTATGGCCAATCCTACAGCTTTAATATTAGCAAATAATACCTTTCAAGCGGTAAATGTCATTGGAAATCCCGAAGCAAGAATTTTATTAAGTCAGTGTGCTATTTATTTAGCAACCTCTCCTAAATCAAATGCATCCTATTTGGCAATAAATTCAGCCTTTGCATACGTTAAAGAAACAGGAAATTTGCCCGTTCCTCTACCAATAAGAAATGCACCCACTCAATTAATGAAAGAGCTGAATTACGGTTCAGGATATAAATATGCCCATGATTATCCGGGAAATTTTGTATATCAAGAATTTTTACCCGATCAAGCTTCTCATCAAAGTTTTTATCAACCCGGAAATAATCCGAGAGAAAACAAACTCAGAGATTATCTTAAAAATTTGTGGATGGATAAATACAATTTTTAATATGATCACAGAATTGACTAAAATTCAGTGACAAAAACGATGTAGTAAAAATAGAATAAATCTTCCTTATAGTCCTATTTTAATTTTTCCAACCTTGCCATTCAATAGTTGCAACTAAGATAAGAATCTTAGTTCGTCTCTATTTTTGAATCATTAATTAATTTAGTTATACGTATTTTTGTATAGGAAATTTCAGTAACAGATATGTCATTAGAACTTCAGTTAAAAACATTACCTAACAAACCGGGAATTTATCAATTTTTTGATGAAAACCAGAAAATTTTATATGTTGGAAAAGCTAAAAACTTAAAAAAAAGGGTTTCATCCTATTTCAACAAAGAACATGTAGGTAAAACTAAAGTTTTAGTTTCAAAAATTAAAAATTTAAAAATTACGATTGTTGATACTGAATACGATGCCTTATTGTTGGAAAATAATCTGATTAAAGAATTTCAGCCGCGATATAATATTCGTTTAAAAGATGATAAAACCTATCCTTGTATATGCATTAAAAATGAACCCTTTCCAAGAGTTTTTTTAACCAGAAAATTAATAAAAGACGGTTCCGAATACTATGGTCCTTATAGTTCCGTAGTAGTTGCCAAAGCACTGTTAGAGTTAATAAAAAGTATCTATCCCTTACGAAGTTGTAATTTAGATTTAACTCAAGAAAAAATTGAATCACATAAATTTTCCGTTTGTCTGGAATATCATATCCATAATTGTTTAGGTCCCTGTGAGGAATATCAAACGCTTGAAGATTATTTAGAAAATATCAAAGAAATACGGGATATTATCAAAGGTAATATATCCGAACCTTTAGCATCCTTACGAAAAAAAATGATGCAGTATTCTGATAAAATGGAATACGAAAAAGCACAGCAAATAAAAGAAAAATTAGATATTTTAGAAAAATATCAAGCGAAATCAACTGTTATTTCACCCACTATATCCAATGTGGATGTATTCGGTATTACTTCCGATGAATCGGCTGCTTATGTTAATTATTTTAAAATTGTAAAAGGTAGAATCATTCAATCCTATACAACTGAAATAAAAAAACAGTTGGATGAATCCGATGAAGAAATATTACAAAAAAGTATAATTGAAATACGAGAAAAATTCAATTCAGTATCTAAAATCATTTATATTCCTTTTCCTGTAGATATAAAAATACCGGATGTAAAATTATATATTCCTAAAATAGGGGATAAAAAGAAAATATTAGATTTATCTGAAAGAAATGCCAAAGAGTATAGGTTAGAAATGCTAAAACAGGTTAAAATTGTAGATCCCGAACGACATTCCAACCGAATTATGGCTGAAATGAAAACGCTTTTACATTTACCGGAAGAACCACGATTAATTGAAGGTTTTGATAATTCCAATATACAAGGAACCAATCCGGTTTCTGCCTGTGTTGTCTTCCGCAACGGCAGACCGAGTAAAAAAGAGTATCGTATTTTTAATGTTAAAACAGTAGAAGGACCTAATGACTTTGCTACTATGGAGGAGGTAATATATCGCAGATACAAAAGGCAATTAGAAGAAAATAACGAATTGCCTCAACTTATACTAATTGACGGAGGAAAAGGTCAGTTAAGCTCTGCCTATAAATCATTGGAATTACTGGGATTGGCTGGAAAAATACCTATTATCGGGATCGCCAAAAGGTTGGAAGAACTCTATTTTCCCCATGATTCCATCCCTTTATATTTGGATAAAACTTCTGAAACCCTAAAAGTGTTGCAAAAAGTTCGGGATGAGGCACACAGGTATGGAATAACCAGGCACAGAAATAAAAGAAGTAAAAAAACATTCACGACTGAACTGGAAACAATACCCGGAATTGGAAAAAAAACCATTGAAATACTTTTAAATCACTTTAAATCCGTATCAGCCATAAGACAGGCTAGCGAAGATGAAATTCAAAAGCTTATTGGTGATAAAAGAACTTCAATAATCCTAAATTATTTTAAAACGGATAAATAAGTTTTATTAAACCTCTTAAACTCGATAAAAAAGTTAATCGGATAAAATCGTTACTATAATTAAAAGATAATAGTATTTTTGCTTGTTATTTTTAATTATAAAAATTTATGAATTATACATTTTATTCTAAAATTGGATTGCTTTTTATTTTTATATTGAGTTTTCAACTATGTATCTGTCAAAAAAGATCAACCAATCATTTAGCCGCCTTACATGCCGTAAAAAAAATTTTAACTGCCAGTACCAATCAAAGTTTTTCCGTACTAAAAGATACAGGTTCATTTCTGATCAATACAAAAATGGAAGAAGCCTTACCCGATGAACTTAAGGATATTAATACGAAACTCGAAACCTTAGGCTTATCCAGTATAGTTGAAAGTGAAAAGCAAAACATCGGTAAAGCAGCTCAATCTTCAGTTAATTTATTTAAACCTATCATTAATTCTGCAATTAAAGATATCACGCCTTTAGAAGCTGCTAAAATTATTGCAGGAGGAAAGGGAGCAGCCACTCAATTTTTGAAAAAGAAAACGGAAGCGAAACTTTTTGAAGCAATACAACCCGAGGTTGAAAATGAATTAAACAGCAGTGGAGTAACCGCATTGGTTAATTCTGCGTTAAACAACAAAACAATTCAAAATGCCTTAGCCATGATTACGGGAAACCCTGCTTCAACAACTGAAAACGGAGCTAATTCGATTGCTAAGTACGCAACTAGTCAAATTGTTAATGGATTTTTTCAAGTAGCAGAAGAATATGAAGTAAAAAATTCCAATCTTTCTACAGATCTTATTAAATCGTTAGTTAAATAAGCTAAAAAGAAAGTTATTTTTGAATTAAACAGTATCTATCACTTAATTTTAGTCATCCGGAAAAAATAAAGAAACGGTTAAAATAGAGGATTAGATAACTAAAACAAGTTTTATTAAAATAAAATTAAAAAAAGCCATTCTGATTAGAATGGCTTTTAATGTATCAAAGATAATTTATTACTTTATCATTTCGTAACTTCTCTTAATAAAATCAGTAAGATCCTTACCTTTTAGTATATTTTGAGAAAGTTTAGCTAAGTCTAAAGCTTGTTTAATAATGGAAGCTTTTTCGTCTTTGTTTTCCTTCTTTAATATCTCGGAAGCAATAGGATTATTGGTATTTACGACAAGATTATAAGATTCAGGGAAATTACCCATCATGCCGTACATTCCACCGCCCACTTGTTGCATATCTTTCATTCTTCTCATAAATTCCGGCTGAGTCAAAATAAAAGGAGCGTCATCCTTACTTAAATTTTCTAACGAAATAGTATACGTTTTAGAATCTACATTTTCCTCAATTTCTTTTTTAAGAGTTTCTTTTTCTTCATCGGTTAAAACAGATACGGTGTTTTCGTCCTTCTTGATAAGATTGTTAATATGATCTGCATCTACTCGAACAAAAGAAATATTTTCTTTAGAAGTTTCCAATTTTTGAATTAAATGAGGAACTATTGGAGAATCCAATAATAAAACTTCATAGCCTTTTTGTTTAGCCGTTTGAATGTATTGATCTTGCTCATCTAAATTGGAAGCATATAAGATCACTAATTTACCATCTTTGTCGGTTTGGTGATCTTTAATCTTATCTTTTAACTCGTCAAACGTATAATATACATGATCTACCGTAGGATAAAGCGCGAATTTATCTGATTTTTCATAGAATTTTTCTTCGGAAATCATTCCGTATTCTATTACTATTTTAATATCATTCCATTTCTTTTCAAAATCCTCGCGGTTTTCATTAATTAAAGAAACCATCTTATCAGCTACTTTTTTAGTTATGTAAGAAGAAATTTTCTTAACAGCGCCGTCAGCTTGTAAATAAGAACGAGAAACGTTTAACGGAATATCGGGAGAATCAATAACCCCTCTCAATAACATTAAGAAATCGGGAACAATGCCTTTAACCTCATCGGTAACAAAAACTTGATTTTGATATAATTGGATTTTGTCTTTATCTAAATTCAGGTTATTGGCTAATTTAGGAAAGAATAAAATTCCGGTTAAATGAAACGGATAATCTACATTCAAATGAATGTAAAATAAAGGTTCATCAAATTGCATCGGATACAGCTCATGGTAAAATGCTTTGTAATCCTCATCTTTCAATTCAGAAGGAGACTTTGTCCATGCCGGATTAGGATTATTGATGATATCATCAACGATTACTTTTTCAGGTTTGGCATCTTTATCAGCCCCCTCAGGTAGCGGTAACATTTCTTCCTTAGTTCCGAATTTAATCGGAATAGGCATGAATCGATTGTATTTTAACAGCAACTCGCGAATTTTGTATTCTTCTAAAAATTCAGAAGAATCTTCGGCAATGTGTAAAATAATTTCAGTACCGCGATCTTTTTTATCCGCAGGACCTAAATCGAATTGAGGACTTCCGTCGCAAACCCATTGCACGGCCGGAGCATCTGTATAAGATTTTGTTATGATTTCCACTTTATCGGCAACCATAAATGCAGAATAGAAGCCTAAACCGAAATGACCTATAATACCTTCTTTTTCAGCATCTTTGTGTTTAGAAATAAAGTCTTCAGCTCCGGAAAACGCTACTTCATTAATATATTTTTGTACTTCTTCTTCTGTCATACCGATCCCTTGATCGATAATATGAAGGGTTTTATCTTCTTTGTTTATTTTAATTTCAATAATTGGACTGCCGTATTCAACATTAGCTTCTCCAATATTCGATAAATGTTTAAGTTTTAATGTAGCATCGGTAGCATTAGATACCAGCTCACGTAAAAATATTTCGTGATCGTTATATAAAAACTTTTTAATCAGTGGAAAAATATTTTCAACCGATACATTAATATTTCCTTTTGCCATATATTTTTTTATTTTTTACGATTTATTAATGAAAATTAATTTTCAAAAGTCAAAAAAAGTACCAATGAAAATCTTATGACAAAATGACGGGAAACAAAGGTAAAAGGCGGATTAGCATTAGATAATTTTTATTTCCAATATTATAAAAGCATTTATTATTGAATTTACAATATACTATCCAATTTTTATTTTCTAAAATAAGATAAATTTATTTTAATTTTTTATCTTTAATAGTTTAAATTAAAAATTATTACAAACTTAATTTTAAGTGTAAACAGAATGATAAGAAAAGCAGTTAAAGGAGATTGTAAAAGATTAATAGAATTAGTACAAGAATTAGCCGATTTTGAAAAAGCACCGGATGAAGTTACCGTAAATCTATCCCATTTTGAAGAAAGCGGATTTGGAGATCATCCCGTTTGGTGGGCGTTGGTCGCTGAAGATGAGAAATCTAAAACCATTATAGGTTTTGCTTTATACTATGTGCGATATTCGACATGGAAGGGACAACGCCTGTATCTTGAAGATCTTTATGTATGCCCCGATTGGAGAGGAAAAGGAATAGGAAGTCAACTTTTTGAGGCTGTAATCAAGGAAACTAAAGATAAACAATTAAACGGGATGGTATGGCAGGTATTGGAATGGAACGAAACGGCGATAGAATTTTATAAAAAGTATAATGCAAAATTTGATGCAGAATGGATCAATTGCAGTATCGATTTATAGTCTCAAGCATTTAAAAAATATATCAAAGGGTTTATTTTATACAGCAAAGTAGATAATTTACATTTTTTTGTGTTGAATCTTTAGTTTTAGTTGTGATTTGTTAAAAAATCATTGTTAATTTATGAATAGATTTATCGAAAATGTAAGATTTTAACAGATTTATATCATTAAAAAAACATTTATTTTTCGAATTTCATTATATTTGTAAAATTTCTTAAATTCCGTATAAAATAAGATAAATTTTATCTGAAATTATGTATTATTTGAAAATAGAGCAAAAATAATTACAATTTTTTATACTAATACTAAATTACTAACTGTAAAGAATTAATTTTGAAGAATTTAAAGTCTGATAGAACAAAGAAAGAATTAAAAAGAGGATTATCTAATCGACATATACAACTTATCGCTTTAGGCGGCTCCATAGGTACCGGATTATTTTTAGGAATCGGACCGGCTGCTGTCATGGCAGGACCATCCGTTATTTTAGGTTATACCATTGCCGGATTTATAGCATTTATGATTATGAGGCAACTGGGAGAAATGGTGGTTGAAGAACCGGTATCGGGAAGTTTTAGTCATTTTGCCAACAAATACTGGGGGCCTTTTGCAGGTTTTGCTTCCGGTTGGAACTATTGGTTGTTATACACGTTAGTAAGCATGACGGAATTAACCGCCATAGGAACGTATGTACATTTTTGGTGGCCGGAAATTCCATTATGGGTATCGAGTTTATTCTTTTTTGTGGTTATTAATTTAATTAACCTGGCTAATGTAAAGATTTACGGAGAAGCAGAATTTTGGTTTTCAATCATAAAAGTTATTGCAATCATAGCTATGATTGTTTTTGGAAGCTATCTTTTGATAAGCGGTTCGGGAGGCCCTAAAGCATCCATAACTAATTTATGGAATGACGGTGGTTTTTTTCCTAAGGGCTTATTTAATTCAGATGGAACAGGAGGTTATCAAGGGTTACTTGCCGCAATGGCTTTCATTATGTTTTCTTTCGGAGGGTTGGAGCTGATCGGGATCACTGCTTCTGAAGCAGAAAATCCTGAAGTAACTATCCCTAAAGCGACGAATCAGGTAATATACAGAATCCTTATTTTTTATACCGGAGCTTTACTGATCTTATTTTCACTTTCTCCGTGGAGAGAAATAACAACAGGAAGCAGTCCGTTTGTAACCGTTTTTGATACCCTTAACGGTTTTAGTTTTACATTATTAGGTCATACTTTTTATTTTACAAGCATCATTGCAAATGTTCTGAATGTGGTGGTTTTAACTGCAGCCCTATCTGTTTATAATAGCAGCGTGTACAGTAACAGCAGGATGTTATATGGTTTGTCCGTTCAAGGAAATGCTCCTAAATTTTTATCGAAACTGAATGCCAATCATGTACCGGTAATGGCCATATTGGTTTCCGCCTTATTTGCTGCTGTTTGTGTTATTGTAAACAAAGTAATGCCGAAAGAAGCTCTCAATTATTTAATGTCGTTAGTAGTTTCTTCTCTAATCATCAATTGGATAATCATCAGTTTAACCCATTTTTATTTTAAAAGAAGTAAAAATAAAGAAGGAGTGTTTAAAACTAAATTTCCTTCTTTATGGTTTCCGCTGGGAAATATTATTTGTTTGATATTCTTAGTTGGAATTTTACCCATTATGTGGTTTACCGGTATGGAATTATCTATTGAGCTGATTCCTGTATGGTTGTTTGTTCTGTATTTCTGCTATAGATTTCCTAAATATAAATGGATTTTATTAATTATATTTTTAGCCTATTTTCTCTGGAGAATTTACAGCATAATTTAGTGGGTTATTATATTTTCAACCATACAATGATTAAGAAAATAGATTTGGGTTCTAATTAATTTAAAAAAAAATTAATTAGAACTTGTAAGCTTTTTTAAAGCATATTGTATCATTTTATCTATAGAGGAATACGGATCTTTACTAAAAGTACCTGCATAACGGTTAGCTACAATAGTGTTTAATGATAAAGCACGATGACCCATCAATTGAGATAAACCGTAAATGGCTGATGTTTCCATTTCAAAATTGGTAATTCTGTGATTTTTATATTCGAATCGATTAAGTTTTTCGTTCATCTTTTCATCATCTAAGTCCAAACGTAAAATTCTTCCCTGAGGACCGTAAAAACCAATAGCGGTTGCAGTGATACCGGCTCTGATGGCTGAATTTTCACACATAAGGTCCAGTAATTCTTGAGAGCCGTCTACAACATAAGGAACTGCTCTTTTTTTATTCCAGTGGGTTTGCGATGTAAACGCTTCTGCAATTTCATTAGTGTAAAAATTTTCAGTATTAGCGTAAAAGCTCATTAAACCGTCAAATCCTAATCCTTTAGATGAGGCAACCATCGTATCTACCGGAATATCGGACTGTAAAGAACCGGAGGTTCCTAATCGAACAAAAGTAAGTCGGGTAGGGGTAGATTTAATTTTCTTATTAACTAAGTCAATATTGGCAAGAGCATCCAACTCATTCAAAACGATATCAATATTATCGGTACCCATACCTGTGGATATTACAGTAAGCCTTTTTCCGTTAAGTGTTCCCGTGTGAGTAACAATTTCTCGTTTTTGAGACGTAACTTCAACGGAATCGAAATATTGTGACACTTTAGGTACGCGTCCCGGATCTCCAACCAGTATAATGGTATCTGCCAGTTCATCGGGTTTAATATTGCAATGATAAATACTCCCGTCGGGATTTAATACTAATTCTGAATTTGATAATTTAGAAGCCATAGTTTGTAAAGCTAATTTTTTTTAAATTTGATATCTGTATTTTATCCGCCCACTCGTTTTACGGAAAATCCTTTTTCTTTTAAAATATCCATTATTTTATCTCGATAATTTCCCTGAATAACAATAATTCCGTCTTTGGCAGATCCGCCCACACCTAATTGGGATTTTAGTTGTTTGGCAAGTTGTTTTAAATCTTCATCTGCTCCGTTATAATTTTCCAAGATAGTAACGGGCTTTCCATTTCTTCCTTTTTTTTCATATTTACAAATAATAGGGTCCTCCTGCATAAATAATTCTTTTTCAGGGGTGGAAGATGATTCTTCAGGTTCTTCAAACTGATGATTCGGAAATAATTTCTTAAGCTGATCTTGCAAATCCATGGTATTGCTTTATATATACAATTACGAAATTAGTAATTTTTTATTGTAAGGAATTGATTTTACTTATCTATAGTTTGAAATTATTGTAAGGAATTGTTTCAATTGATAAAAAATCTATATGATCGTGTATGAATAGTAATTTTAGTTTAATTTTGAATTTAATTGAATTCAGGTAAAATGCTAGAGATACGAAAAACAAGTGAAAGAGATATAGAATCACTGGTTTATATAAGTTATAAAACGTTTGTTGAAACTTTTGGAAGTTCAAATACTCAAGAAAATATGGATCGTTATTTGGATGAACATGTAAATTCAGATCAATTGAAATCCGAGTTAGCTGATTCCAATTCTGAATTTTATTTTGCCGAAATCGATCAGAATCCTGTAGGTTATTTTAAAATTAATTTTGGAAAAGCTCAAACGGAAATTAAAGAAAATGAGGGAATGGAAATTGAACGGATATATGTTCTTAGGGATTTTCAAAAACAATTTATTGGACAAAAATTATTTAATCAAGCCATTGCCATAGCTAAAAAAAGAAATTGCACTTATGTTTGGTTAGGGGTTTGGGAGGAAAACATTAAGGCCATAAAATTTTATCAGAAAAATGGACTCAAGGTTTTTGATACGCATTTTTTTGTATTAGGAGAAGACAAGCAAACAGATCTTATGATGAAATTGGAATTTTAATATTCGTATTTGATCAATTATCATTTATTTAAAAATATTTTGAATTAAATACGTTGAAGCATATAAAAAAAAAAATACTATTTAAACATTAAATAGTATTTTTTTTAAACTTTTTATTCTAATTACATTGATTTTATAATCTTGTCCATTTTCAATCTGGATTTTGGAGTTTTAGAAGGTTGATTATTGTCATCCGGATTTCTATATCCAATGGCTACAGCAAAAAGGGTTGTATAATCGTTGAGTTTCAATATTTCATTATATTTTTTAGGTTCAATTCCTTCCATAGGAGTACTGTCAATACCTAAGGCGGCACAGGCACTTAAAAAGAATCCTAAGGATAGATATACTTGTTTTTGAAACCAAGATTTTATTTCAAATTCTGATTGCGGTTTCAGTACTTGATTATAGTAAACCATGCTTCCTTCAGGTAAATAGTTTGGCATTTCCTCTTCAAATTTTTTGACATTATCCAGGGCACTAAAAACTATGATATGGCTGCAATCTTTTATTTTTTGTGAATTAAATTCAGAAGCTCCCGCTAATTGATTTTTAATTGACGGATCTGATATAAAATAGAATTTCCAAGGTTGGCTGTCGATGGAAGAGGGACTTAGCCTCAAGATTTCTTTTAATTTTTGAATATTCTCTTCAGATACTTTTTTAGTGGGATCGTATAATTTAGTAGTATACCTGGTTTTTGCTAATTCCAAAAAATCCATATTTTCTATTTTTAAAATTTAAATAATTATTAATTCTGATACTAAGTTATGAAGATATGACGAATTAATAAAATTATAGGGTTAATACTGAGATATTTTTTACTATTTATTTAAAATCTTACAATAACAAAAAATTTTATTTAGCATTATTTTAAATGCTTTTTAAAAAATCGTTCCAATGTATCAAAAGGTATGATTGTTACGTTATCATATAAATCCACATGAACAGCATTTGGAATTAGTAGTAATTCTTTAGGTTCTGAAGCCGATTGATAGGCATCTTCACTGAAATATCGTGAATGTGCATTTTCTCCGGCAATTAATAATATTGGTCGGGGAGATATTTCTTTAATATAGGTTAAGATAGGCATATTCATAAAGGAGAGGGGATTGGTAGCATTCCAAGCTCCCGTTGAATTCAAAGAACGTTCATGAAATCCTCTGGGTGTTCGGTAGTAATCGTAATAATCTTTTACAAATTGCGGTTCATCGCCATTCAATTTTACAGGATTTAATAAGGGGCCTGCGTGAAAAATGCCATCTTCTGCATCCTTCCATCGTTGCTCGCTCAATTGCTTTAAAATGTTGGTTCGTTCTTCTAAAGTCATTTTATCAAAATATCCTTTGGACATCACCCGGGACATATCATACATACTTGTTGTGACAACAGCTTTTACTCTTTTGTCTACCGCCACAGCGTTTAGGGCAAATCCTGCCCATCCGCAAATACCAATAATTCCAATTTTATATTTATCTACATTTTTTTGAGTTCCCAAAAAATCAATGGCTGCACTAAAATCTTCAGTATTAATATCGGGAGATGCTACATTGCGAGGTTCCCCGTCGCTTTCTCCTGTATAAGAAGGATCAAAAGCCAAAGCAATAAAACCTCGTTCTGCCATTTGATTGGCATACAATCCCGAAGCTTGTTCTTTAACTGCTCCAAAAGGTCCACACACAGCAAGTGCGGGTAGGGGTATATTAGTGTGTTTTTTAGGGATATATAAATCTCCGATAAGAGTAATTCCGTAGCGATTTTTAAATGTAACTTTCTGTCTTGTTACCTTATCGCTTAACGTAAATGTGTAATGTTCGGTTTGTTTTGTCTGATTCATTTCTACTTGATGTTTATTTTGCTGACCGGCTGCCCAAATAACTAGGTTCATTGCCAGTAACAGGATTATTTTTTTCATTCGTTGAGGATTAATGGTATTAATAAAATCATTATTTCAAACCTATTAATGATATAAGTGTATGGTTCGAATGATATTTATTTTTTTCAAGTAAAAATATAATGGGATTTCTTTTTTTATTTTGTTGTACGGATCATTTTAGTATTCTGTAAGGCTCAATTCTTTTATTTGCCTTGAAATAAAAAATTCCTAAGAAATCATCAATATGCACGTTTTCTGAAATACGTTCAGCTTGAACTTAAATTTGTAAAGTAACGAAACAAAAGTTAAATAATAATAAAAATCATATTATATCTATATGTATAAATTATGCTTATATTGGATAAAATATAAAAAATTTATTACATTTGTAAATAAAAAAAACATTTAATCATGAAAAAGATCATTATTTCTTGCCTAGTATCAATTGTTCTGGTATCGTGTTCAAATCCATTAAATAAAAAATTTGATCCCAAAACATTTGAAGCTGATTATGAAGCTATTATAAAAAGTAAAAAATTAGATAAAGAAGATGAAGAATTACTTGCAGTTATGGCTTTATATAGTAATAATTCTTCAATTGGTAAAACATACAAGCAAATTTTAAATGAAGGTAGAAAAATGGAAAAAGAAAGACAAGAATTAGCTGAAAAATCTGCTAAAGAAATGGCAGATAAAGAAGATAAGATTAATAAGGCGATAACAATTTCGTTTTATGGTTATTATTTTAAACCCAAAGATGTTGAAAATTTTTTTTCCTCTTATCATGTTTTTAAATATGGTATTCAAAATAAAACAAATAAAGAAATTGTTGGAGTTAAATTTACTTACACAATCTATAATACTTTAGGGGAAATGATTGGTTTATCTAATACGGTTAGTTTGACCGACAAAAGAATACCTCCCAAAGAATCTATCCAAGCTGAAACCGAGATTGCTAAAGGACATAGTGATTACGAAAAAGATATTAATGAGTCCAATTTTCGAAATTTAAAATTTAAAATTACTATAGAAAAAATTGTTTTTGCCGATGGAACTCAAATAGAAAATTAAAGATATATTACCTAAAGTTAAAAGCCTGATAATTAATACTATCAGGCTTTTAATTTTGTATTTTATAATGTTCTTTTATTAGATACATTTATGTAGCTTTGAGCTGTTAAATTTTTAAAGGGGGATTATGAAATTATTTAATTATTATGTTATCAGTTTACTTTTATTCCATTAAAAAAGTACTCTAAAATATATTTCTCAAACTCCATTAAAGTTGGAATTTCCAATATACGAGTAAGCGAAATATTATTTAGATCATTAAGTACTTGATGAATATTTATATCATCTTTATTAAAGTCATATATTTTAGAATTATGGATTTTTTTTGAAATCATTCTTGGTAATCCAAATTCCTCTAATTGAAACACATTCCTTGGTAAAAAAGCATTAGAACACCCATTAACAAAACTAGAAATGTCATAGTTTTTATCTTTTAAAATTTCCTTTTGTAGTATATTAATATCATTAACTAATGAAGCCAACTTATATGTAACATTTCTTTCTAACTTAAAAAAATCATCAACTCCAACTTTTGTTTTATATTTTTTTAATTCGTTTAAAAGCTCTGGGATTGAACTAGACCAATTATTTTTTAGAATTTTAACAAATCCGACAATGATACTATATTTTGCATCCCAACCGGAAGGAACAATTTTTATAATTTTAAATAAAATACTACCCCAATGTTTTGTATTAGAGCTATTTAAAAAACTTAAACCATTCCATTCTTTAGGATTTTCAATCATATCTTTAGCAATCTTTTTAATTAATTCTGAATCACTAGATTGAAATATATTTTCTGATTGTAGTTTTTTATAAACTTCTTTGCCCAAAAGATTAGCCATCTCTTCTTTGTAGCGAATAATTTTTGTAATCTGCTCTTTAGTTAACTCTTTTTCATATTTAATTTCATCAATATCACCCAAAATTTCTTCAGGTAAAGGTATCTCCAATTGAGTTTGATCTGCTGATGGAGGTTGTTCCAAAATATATATTTTTCCGATAAAATGTCTAAACATTCTTCCACCTCTACCCATAATATTTTTATAAGTAAAGTCGTTTATATTTTCTTTCCCATTTTTATTAGACCAAATGATAACATTTTCAGCGGATGTATTAACGCCTTCAATTATTGAGGATGTTGAAAGCAAATTGTCAATAGCTTCATCTTCTTCAAAAAGTTTTATTTGAATTTGACTCAATGATCTATGCAATCTTCCATTATGTATTCCAATACCCTTTTTAACAAGATTTGTTAAATCCCAGTTATTATCATAATTTACACTTAACCAATCAGAAAAACTGTCTAATAATTTTACATTCTTATTATCTAAATTTTCATTTAAAAGAGTTGAGAGCTTATCAATATTTGTATAAGTTCCAGCATAAATCAAAGTTTTAGTATTCTTGCTTTTTATAATCTCTAAAAGCTTTTTATTTTTTAATTCTATATCTCCTTTAAGTTCTTCATATAATTTTTTTTGTTCCAGATATACAGTATTAAAATCTAAAGGATAGAATTCCATATCTTTGGTGAATGGATTGTCTTCTATTTTACTAATATTTGGGGCTAAAAAATACCTTTGTTTTGCTACTTTTCCTAATTTTAGAATAGCCTTTATTAGTGTAGGAGCTCTACTTTTATCGAAATTAGAACTTGCTTTATAAAATTCATCGACAATTAAAATATCCAGATTTTCAATTTTATCAACATAATTTATGGCTCTTTCTTGAGGGAATATAAAAATATTCTTATCTCCAAGTTCAACTTCAGTAGTTGTAATTATTTTGTATTCATTTGCAAATTTTTTAAACAATCTTCTTCTTGTTTCATCAGTGAGCGCAAGTGTTGGTACAATTATTACAACATTACTAGGTTTTTTAATTGAAATAAATGCGTCTATAATAAAACTTTTTCCAAAGCTTGTTGGCGCACTTACGGCAAGATTAGTTCCTGCCAATAGTTTTTTTAATAATGCGGATTGTTCGCGGTGCAGTGTAAGTTCTTCCGCTTCTCCAACATTTACTTTAAATATTTCATAAACAAACTTATCTTGCCAGCTTGATGTTTCAAGGTCTAAATATGGATAAAGCCCAGATTCTCTTATTAAATGATTTATTAAATGTGAATATGGTATTTGTTTTTTTTTATGAAAATCCAACAGTTTAATTAATTCATTTCTTGCTTCAATTTCATTATTTAATATAAGTAAATTATTTATCTTATGACATGTTTCAAATATTTCCATAGTTATTGATTTTTGTAATGTTCTACGTTTTCAACAAACTTATCAATTATTTTATTTTTACAAGGAACCGGTAGAATAATTACATGAAAATGAATAGAATCATATTTATGAATTTTTTCTTTCAGTTTTTTTATTTGTTTAGAGAAATATGATTTTACTCTTTCTAAATGATAGTCATAGAGTTGTTTTTTTAATTCTTCAGAAAGTTCATTAAATTTTTTAGTTATTGTACATTCATATAAAAGCAATATTGGTATATGTAGCTTTGGTTTAAGGTCATCTATTGAAGATTCCTTAGCTAATAGTTTAATAATATTATCATATAAATTTGAATTTTTATTTAAAAATCTATTTAAATCAGGCAAATTAGTTATTATACTGTTTTCCTTCTTTAGTTTTTCAAGCTCAAGTGAATTCTTAATGGATGTTATAATAGTATCTAAACGGTCGTCTTCAATACTATTATAAAATTTTGCTTCTCCCAACCAAAGAGAAAATTCATTATTTCCATCAATTACTATGTGAACACTATCTGAACCTTTAGCATTATCCTGATTATTTTGTTTATAAAATATTTTTGGAACTACTGGAAGTGCTTTATAATAATGTTTCATTATACCATAAAGTATAATTTCAGCTAATTCACTTCCTTGTCCAATTTGATTTTTTTTTGAATCAATTAATCTTAATTTTTTTGCCGATTCAACAAGTGTATTAAATTTTTTATCAATTAAAGATTCTCTTTCATTATATGATAGTGAAGTTTCTGCTATGTTATCCCAAATAAAACTCTGAAATTTAGAGTACCTCCAAATTCCATTCTCAAAATCGTTTGTTAAGCTCAGTATTTTTTCCTTTTTAAAATATCCGACTGTTGTATCATCATCTAAATTATAAAGAAAGTCATCAATTAAGATTTCAAATTCTAACATTTTAATATTATTAATAAAGATTTTTATATATGATGTTCTGCTTATTTTTAATTAATAAAATAAGTTTTAAATTCTCCCTTACTTTCTCTAATGAGTATACATTGTATTCAAAAATATACATCAATAAATTTGTTTGATATTCACATAACAAAAGCTAAAACATTTGTTTTTATACCAAATATTTCACGAAAAGGGTTAATATTTTTATTTTGAAGTAATTTTTTAGATCTGTAATTGTTCAAAATCATAAGGCAAAATCATTAATTTATATTTTAGCTAATTTACAAAAAAACAAATATAAGATAAGCTAAAAAATTATTTGTAAATCAACAGATTGAAAAATTAAATTTCGGGCAGGAAAGAACTTTCTTTGTGGAGAAATGAGTAAGTTCTCAAATATAAGAGCAAAAGCAAAATACACACTATATAGTAATAATATATTGAACAGGAAAATGGTTGCAAAACAAGGGATTAAGACTAGGAGATCAGATAATTATTAAATACAGCCAAAAAAGAATTATTACTAATATATAATATGTAAATATATTATGTTAAATAGAAAAAGAAAAAGTAATGGAAATAGTAAAGAGGTTTAACAATCTTTCTTTTTAAAATATTCTTTTATCTAGATACAAAAGCTTTGTATACTTGAACTCCATATAATTTATTGAAAAAGAATCAAAAATTTTAGTAAATAAAAATTCGCTAGTGCTCAAACATTTATTTTTCTTCATGTATGGAAATCATAGTTTTTCACATACATAAATTCAAAGACATTAAAGACATAAAAATAATATTTCTTTTCACAGATGTTAGAAAAAAAACTAAATAATACAATCACAATCTGCCGATTTAGGATTTTTTTAAATAATTTACAAAATAATATTAAAGCCACAGCTCGAAGCTTTAACAGAGACACAAAATAACATTATAGAAAATGTATGAAAACATTTTTAATTTAGAAATATTTAATTTTCCTATAATTTATATTATGTTAAATAGAATATTTAATACTGTTATTTAAGTGTATCGATTCTATCTCCAATTTTCTTTTTTAAGTTCATACAAATAATTAATATAGGAACTGTTTCCATCGGTAACTATGATTTCTCTAGACGTTTTGATTGCATTTATTTTAGCTATAGCTTTTTGTGATCTAAAGTTAGTAGAACCTATATGAAAATAAATTTTGTCAACATATTGGAAAATATAATCAATCATCAATTTTTTAATTGAAGAATTGATACCTGTTCCCCAGTATTTCACTGCTATAAAAGTATATCCGATTACGATGCTTTTGTCATTTTCCGAATAATCATAAAACCGAGTACTTCCGATTAATTCTCCGGTTGCTTTATCAATAATTTTAAAAGCTCCTTTACTTTCAACTGCTTCTTTAAAAAATACTTTGAATACGTCTTCTTTCCAACGATTATGACAAGGATGTTGTTCCCAGATTTTTTTATCTTTTGCTACCTGATACAAACCCTCAAAATCGTTGATTTCTAAGGGTAATATTTGTATACAATCATTTTCTAAATTGGGTTGAATTGAAAAATTCATTGTATTAATTGTTAAGATTAAGTTTTTTATAAATTTTTTTAGGAATGGCTTTTTTGTTTACTAAAATTGCGGTGGTTTTAAATTGAACGTAATTTTTTGTGACGTATAAATATCCTTGATAATCATTGCTAATTCCCCAAGAATTTTTAACTAAATAATATTCCTTTCCGTTTTGGTCTTTTGCCAAGCCCACTATATGCATGGCATGATCATCTGTTGTAGTTTTATTGTTAAAGGCTTCCTGACGCAATTCTTCAGTTATAACCTTTTCCGGCTTGGGAGAACTGAATAAATTTGCTTTTTCTCCGGAAGAAATGGAATAAATATTCGTGTCGGGAACATAAGCGATACCATTTTTCCAACTGAAATACGGCTCGCTAACATCGCTGGCCCATCCAATCGTATATCCCGTTGATAAAGCATGATCTATAATTTCAGTCAATTCCTTCATGGGAACATTGTACATTTTGTCTCCACTCCAATTATCAGGTAATGGCGGATAAAATAGTGTATAATATTCGTAATCTTTAAAAGATGAAATTTCTATATAATCCTTTGGATCTAAATCAACAATTTCTTCTGCAAATGTTTTAGGTGTATATTCTTTACCCTTATAAATAAATGTTTCAGGAACTTTTCCAATGTATTTATCTAAAATAGATGAAAAATTTTGTATCCATTGGGTATTAATAGGTGCTTTTTGAGATTTTACCGTATCTAGATACTCTTTAAGTTCTTGCTGCATTTTACTGAAATTATTCTTTATTGCACCATTAATTAGTCCGGTATACGCTTCCTGAGGAACCATACCATATTTTTTATACATATTAATAACATCGTGTAAAGAACCACCATCACCATAATTAACGTAACCGTCCATTAAAATATAATTTTTGGCTTTATCCTCGTAAGTTTTTCTGGCAGTGTATATTTCTGCTATATCTAATACCCGATGATGTTTTTTATATATTTCAGATTCTAAAAACGAATTTCCTGCATAACTCCAGCAAGTCCCAGAAGATCCTTGATTTTTTACGGAAGTATTATCCAGTTGTTTTATGATGGTAAAACGAAAATCGGTATGGGTTGACTTATTATCTTTAATTTTATTGATTAAATCATCTTGAGCATAACTTATTGAAGGTAAGATCCATAATGCCATTACAAAAAAGATGGTTTTCTTCATAATTTGATAATTATTTTTTATCGTTTGCTTTCTTTTTCTTTTTGTTAAAGTAATCGTATGCAAAATATCCTCCTAACAATAAGATAAATACAGGTATATAATTAGTTTTATCTTTAAGCGGAACATTTGTGTTAACGGTACGAAACATTCTATCCCATCTTATTTTAAATTTGGCAGGATGCCCGAAAGGATCATTTTCGAATAAACCTTGAATGCTTAACCAGGTAAAAATAGGAGTTCCTATAATGTGATCTTCCGGTACATATCCGAAATAACGGCTGTCTAAAGAATTATCTCGGTTGTCCCCCATCATCCAATAATAATTTTGTTGGATGGTATAGGTGTTAGTTTCCTTACCGTTTATGTAAAATTTGCCTTCCTTTTCCTTCAAATCATTATATTCATAATTTTTAATGATTCTTCTATATTGATCTATATTTTGACGGGTCAACGTAATAATATCCCCTTTTTTAGGTATCATGAGAGGTCCATATTGAGAGCCGTTCCAACCACTATGAAGGGGAAAAATGGAATTAGTTGTATCAATTTTTGTTTTTGCTATATCTCTATAATGGATGCCCTCCTCTCCTTTATTTGCATATAAAATCTGAATAGAGTCTACCGTATCAAAATTTTTTATTTTGTTTGCATTTTCTTGGGTAAGCCCTTTGAAATAATAAATAGTATTACCCTGTTCGTTCATTCCTTCTTGATATGTGGCGTATCCCAATAGATCTTCAATTTTTCTTTGACTGATTCCGGCTTGGGTTGTATATACTAAATAGTCTCTTTGTTGTTCTTCATCTTTTTTTATTTCTTCGGGTTTTCCATTGATAAATAAATTTCCATCAATCAATTGAATTTTATCTCCCGGTAAACCCACGCAGCGCTTAACATAAGGATCTTTCCTATCGATGGCAGTATGCAAAGAATCTGTAGGATAATTAAAAACAACAATATCATATCTGTTAACCTTAGTCCAACCGGGAAGTCTCATATACGGCAAACGAATTTTATCAACATAAGAATTTATTTGATTTTGAGGTTGTTGATTGTTTCCCAACGGAATTTTATTTTGTAAAAAAGGCAACGCTACCGGAGTCATCGGAATTCTTATTCCATAATTCAACTTACTGACAAAAAGGAAATCTCCTACCAGCAAGGTTCTTTCCATTGAAGCTGTTGGAATGGTAAACGGTTGAATGACAAATGCATGGATGACTGTGGCAAATATAACGGCAAACAATACGGCAGATATAAATGTTTCTTTTCGTTCTTGTTTACCACTGTATTGTGTTTCAGGTGAATAGTTTATATATGCTAAAAAAATAAATGAGAAGAATAAAACTAAAACGGCATCTAAATACGAACGACGATTGTAATGTCTTATAAAATCTACTAATATAATGGCTCCCATAATTGGACCGACAATCGGGATAAATACTATAACAAACCACCACCAAGGTCGATGAATAATTTTTAAAGTAACTAAAATATTATAAAAAGGAACTAAGGATTCCCATGCTTTTCTACCTGCTTTTTGAAATAATTTCCAAGCAGTCAGGAAATAAAATATATTTGAAAGTAAAGCGAATAGTAAATAATATGTTAAATAATGCATGAGATAATCTTTAAATCTTTTTAATATTTAGTTATTTAGTAGCCTAAAATAAAATAGTTTTTATCTAAAAGCCTAATACATCTTTCATGGTGAATACCCCTTTTTTTCCGATAAGCCATTGGGCTGCGATTAATGCTCCCATAGCAAATCCTTTTCTAGAATGTGCTACATGTTTCAGTTCAATATCGTCTATAGGCGAATTATAAATTACAGTATGTGTTCCGGGAACATCATGAACTCTCTTAGCTTCGATTCCCAATAAATTATTATTGGTTTTATAGGATAAATTCCATCCGTCAAAACCATAAATCGGTATGATTTCATCGGCAAGCGTTATGGCAGTACCACTGGGTGCATCTTTTTTTTCTGTATGATGAATTTCTTCAATGTGAACCGTATATTCTTGGTACTTCTGCATTATTTCAGCCGCTCTTTTATTTATTTCGAAAAATAAATTAACGCCTAAACTATAATTGGAAGAATATATAAATCCCCCGTTATGCTTTGTGCAATATTCTTTTACTTGAGGAAGCTTATCTAACCAGGCAGTTGTTCCACAAACAACAGGTATACCCAATTCTAAACAAGCAATTACATTTTCATAAGCAGTAGAAGGAGTTGAAAATTCAATAGCTACATCCGCACCATTTAAATTTTTTTGAGTTGGTTTTTCTTCTAATCGGGCTACAATTTCGTGATTATGATTTTTAGCTATTTCTTCAATGGCCTTACCCATTTTACCATAACCTACTAAAGCTATTTTCATAAGAATATATATTATTTTTTATAAACATTAATCATTTTAAAAAGACAAGCAAAATGAAAGTCCTACTTTTTGATTAGTAAACCAGGTATCGGCGTCTTCCATAATAACGGGTCGTACGGCAAGATCTTTATCTTTGTCGAATATTGAAAGATGAGCATCAACAGTGGCATCAACAATATTTAAAAGATAAGCCAAAGAAGTCAGCACAATCGCATAATCTCTGTTTCTCCTTTCCGAATCTTGAGCGTTAGCTAAAACTTTAGGACTAATCCCAGCTACATCTGAAAATCGATGCTTTTGTCCGCTAAGTTCCGCTAAATAGGCTTTGTGATATTTATTATATCGATTGTCGTAATATTTTATAAAACCAATCCCCGCACCAATAACCCTAGCACAATAGGAGCTTTAATATATTTTTTATTGTACAATTGTCCTAAACCGGGAAGTATGGCAGAGTATAAAGAAGCTTTCAGAGGGCTTCTTAACATCGTTTGAGTTAGAGAATCTGTATGATTAATATTGCGCATTATAACGCCATCATCACTAATGGTGGCATGGTTTGTTTCTTGATTTTGCGCTAAAATAAAACAAGTAAGAAATAATGAAAGTATAACCAATATTTTCTTTTGTATCATTCTAATAATTTCTGAATTCTTTCAAATTCTTCCGTGGAATCAAAATTAATGATAATTTTTCCTTTTCCTTTTTCTGTAGCCTTTATTTCAATAGTCGTTTCGAAATAATCCTCAAAATTTTTCAAACCCTTTTTTAAATGATTGGGTAATTCTTTTTCTTTGGAAACTTTTTTACTTTTAGGATTTTTAAAGGTTCGAATGAAACTTTCGGTTTGTCTTACGGATAATTGTTCTCGTACAATTTTTTCATAAACAAATAATTGTTTCTCTTGCTCTTCCAAGGATATGAGCGCCCTTCCATGTCCCATGGAAATTATCCCGTCTCGGATTCCCGTTTGGATAATCGGAGAAAGTTTTAAAAGTCTTAAATAATTGGTTATGGTGCTTCTGTCCTTCCCTACTCTGTTACTCAAGTTTTCTTGAGTTATATTGATTTCTTCAATTAATTTTTCAAAGCTTAAGGCAATTTCGATAGGATCCAGATCTTTTCGTTGAATATTTTCAACTAAAGCCATTTCTAAAAGTTCCTGATCGTTAGCTAATCGAACAAATGCAGGTAATTTTTTTAAACCGGCCTGTTTGGAAGCGCGATATCTCCTTTCACCCGAAATTAAATCGAATTTGTCTCCATTTTTACGAACAGTTATTGGTTGTATTAATCCTAACTGTTTAATAGAAATGGATAATTCATCTAATGCTTTTTGATCAAAATTAGTTCTGGGTTGATTGGGATTGGTTATAATATCATCAAGTGAAATCTCCAAAATGTTACCTACTAATTCTTCTGCTCCTTTTTCTTCGGCAGAATTAACTTTTTTAGAATTCTCACTTAAGATTGCGGATAGACCTCTACCCATAGCTCTTTTTTTGTCTATAGCCATAATTTATTTAACTTCAGCCTTGTTTTTATTTAATACTTCTTCAGCAAGTAAGATATAATTTATAGCACCTTTGCTTTCTGCGTCATATTTTAGTATGGATTCGCCAAAACTCGGAGCTTCACTTAATCGCACATTTCTTTGTATGAGACTGTCAAACACCATATCCGGAAAATGAGTTTTGACTTCTTCTACCACTTGGTTCGATAAACGTAAACGGGCATCATACATAGTTAATAATAACCCTTCAATAGTTAGATCCGGATTGTGCAGTTTTTGCACGCTGTTTATCGTATTAAGGAGTTTTCCTAAACCTTCTAAGGCGAAATATTCACATTGGATGGGAATTATTACAGAATCGGCAGCAGTTAAAGCATTTAAAGTAATTAATCCTAATGACGGGGCACAATCAATGATTATGAAGTCATATTCATCTTTTATATCTTTTAAAGCTTCCTTTAACATGTATTCTCTATTGACCTTGTCAACCAATTCAATTTCAGCAGCAACAAGATCTATATGAGCCGGTATTAATTCCACATTTGGGGAGGTAGAGGGTTGTATGGCATCTTTGGCAGAAGCACTGTGTTCCAACACTTCATAGGTACCATATTCTACTTCTTCGATATTAATACCTAATCCGGAACTGGCATTTGCCTGAGGGTCTGCATCGATGAGTAAAACTTTTTTTTCAAGCACCCCTATGGCCGCAGCCAAATTAACGGCTGTAGTGGTCTTTCCAACTCCTCCTTTTTGATTAGCTATAGCAATAATTTTTCCCATCAGTATAATAAAATTTCAAGCTGTAAAAATACAATTTTTAAACGGTATATTCAGAAAAAATTATCAACATTAGAGGGATTTATAGCAGGTTATCGACTATTTTTTTGGTATTATTATGCTGTTTTTTCTCCCTAACTTAATTATTTTACTTTGAACTTTATTTTAATTTTATTTGGTTTTAAACATTCATCGCAAAAGTAATACAAGTTAAAAAGGTTGCCTTTTGTTATATATTAAAAAATAGTTTAAAATGTATAACTTTAAATTAAACCTTTTAAAATATTCCTTGTCAATATAGTTGTAAATCTAAAGTTATATGAAAAAAATAATTTTTGTAGGAGCATTAGTATTATCCTCTACTTTTGCTTTTACACAATCCAAATGTGAGGATCTTAAGGATCATGATAAAAAAGAAGAAAAAGTGAAAGAGATGAGGGATAGGATGGCTAAAGAACTTAATTTAACGGAAGATCAAATTAAAAAGATTAATTTAATTGAGGATAAATATAAAAGCCGTGAGGATGAGTTAAGGAAAAAATCAGAAGAATTGCGTCAACAAATCCATCAATTAAAGGAAGATAAAAAATCTGAAATAAATAAAGTTTTTACTGAAGAACAAAGACAAAAGCTCAAGAAAATTAAAGAGGATATGCATAATAAAAAGCATTTACATAAACAGGGTAAAAAATTTCGTTCCTAGAGAAAAATAGTTTTTTATACAATTCTTTTTTCATTTAAAAAGAGCTTCTACTAATAGAAGCTCTTTTTAATTTTATAATATATATATTATTATCAAATATATTATTATTAAAAAGTTAAGAAAAATTTTGCATGTCAATTAATTTTTTATAAATACCATTTTTCTCCAATAATTCTGCATGAGTTCCTTGTTCCATTATTTTTCCTTTATCCATCACCACAATCATATCTGCATTTACAATAGTAGATAATCTATGAGCAATAACCAGGGATGTTCTGTTAGACATAAGATTATCTAAAGCATCTTGTACCAATCGTTCACTCTGAGTATCTAAGGCAGAGGTTGCTTCATCTAAAATCATAATAGGTGGATTTTTCAATATAGCTCTGGCAATAGCAATTCTTTGTTTTTGTCCACCCGATAATTTTCCGCCTCCTTCACCAATGGTTGTTTCGAAACCTTCCGGCATTTGCTCAATGAATTCCAGTGCATTGGCAACTTTAGCAGCTTCTATAACTTCATGCATGGATGCATTTGGATTGCTTAATTTAATATTATTGGCAATGGTATCATTGAATAATATGGATTCTTGGGTAACCATGCCCAATAATTTACGGTAAACTTTTAAATTTAAATCTCTTAAATCATGACCATCCACATAAATCACGCCGCTGTCTACGTCATAAAATCGTGCAATTAAATTGGCTAAAGTAGTTTTACCGCTACCGCTCTGTCCCACTACTGCTATTGTTTTGCCTTTAGGTATAAATAAATTTACATCTTGAAGAATGGGATGTCCGTCAACATATTGGAAATTAATATTTTTCAGTTGAATTCCTTCTTTTATTTCGGATAATTCTATGGCATGTTCCGGTTCGTAAATCTGTATGCTGGTTTCTAATGTTTCCACCAAGCGATCTGTAGAGGCCGTACCTTTATGTAAATTCGTGATGGAAGTTGATAAGGTTTTGGCCGGTTCCAATAATTGAAAAAATAGAGCTATATAGACTAAAAAGGAAGGAAGATTTAAACCTTCACCGTCTAAAATAAGAACTCCGCCGTACCAGGTTATAAAAATCATGGCAACAGAACCTAAAAATTCAGAAGAAGGCGAAGCAAGTTCATATTTTTTCATCATATTTATGGATAGCCTTCTGAGATTAAGAACGCTATTCATAAATCTGTTTTTCATAGATTCTTCGGCATTGAAAATTTTGATTATTTTAGTTCCGTTTAGCGTTTCATCAATTACTGAAAGTACATTACCCGATTCGGCTAATCCCTTTTTAGCATCTTTTTTCAAACTTTTTCCAATTGCGGAAATAATCCACGCCATAAAAGGCAGAACAATAAATGCTATTAAAGTTAACGAAGGGCTGATGGTAATCAAAGCGATAAGAGTAAAAAGAATGGAAAAAGGCGTTCTCCAAAGCTCTAAAATAGAAGTTAAAATATTGCCTTCCACCTCTCCTACATCTCCGGAAAGTCGTATCATTATATCCCCTTTTTTTCGATCAGTGAAATAAGAAACCGGAAGCGTAAGGATTTTATCATACATAGCAACCCGCAAATCTTTGGAAACTCCGCTTCGTAACAGTACAATAAAATATTGAGCTAAATATCTGAAAATATTTCTAAATAAAAATAAAACTATAACAGTAACACAAAGATAAGCTAAAATCGTTTTAGGATTGGTTCCTTCAAGGGAATGATCTAAAAATACATAAAATTTATATTTCAGCTCAGCCATCATACCCGTTGAGGCTTGCATTTCTTTTTTTGTTTGTTCAATTAAAATTTGATTTTTTCCTCCTAAAAGCATTTCCAAAATGGGCATAATGGAAAAAACGGAAACTATTGAAAATAAAGAATATAGAACGTTAAATAGAATTCCTAATATAAATTCTTTTCTGTAGGGAGAGGCAAATTTTTTTAGTATTTTTTTTAATGATTTCATGCTACCTTGAGATTAATACAAAGGTAAACAAAAATTCGATTCTTTTTTGTCAAAAAGTAGCTTGTATTCCAATATGAATTTTAGAATCTGAAAAATTTACAGGTTCAGAATCGTATTTACCAACGGCATAGTTCAATGAAAAAATCCCGAAACGCGTTAAAAAGCTAATTCCTACTCCGGTTCCCAATAAAAAGGGTCTTGTATTTTGATTTTTATTCTCAATCCATGCAACATCTGTAAATAAACTTAAATACAGTTCTTCAAACGGAACGTATCTGTATTCTAAACTTCCGATGATATACGCATTGGCATAAATGGATTGTTCATTGAAACCGCGAATAGTTTTCAAACCACCGATTTTAAATAATTCATTTACTGTCAACGTATCCGAAAGTAAGGTTGAAGCATTTATTTTCGGTTTTAGATAATGAGAAGCAGATAATTTTATTAATTTTTCAATGGAAGCACTTACATTATACTCAGTTAAATTTTTTCGATCTTCCGGTATATTCCTATATGCAATTCCTTTTATGGAATATAAATTTTTAGGACCTAAAATTTCGTTTTCATTTCTTTCTTTGTATTGATAACTTATGCCTAATCCTGTTTTGGAAAAGTTGTTATTATTATCTAATTCCGATACATATCGTGAGTTTTCATATAACCCTTCTATACCTAACCGTTGATTTACGGTATATTGATAATATATATGTTCATTCAGTCGAATGGTTGCATACGTGCTGTCTTGTTTAAGTATAGTTAACGATGTTTCCGATCCGAATTTAGATTTAAAAAGATAGGGTACGTTGACTTGAACTTCAAAGTTTTGAGATTTATCCGGTGTGGATAACCAATTTAAGTTAATGGTTTCAAATGAATTCAATACATTACCTAAAGATAGTTGCAGTTGACCGTTGACTTTGAATTTACCTTTTTCGTCATTTCCAAAGCCTACCATGCCATCCAATGAACTGGCTTTTCTTTTTTTCAAATATAAATAAATCTTGGTAGAATCGGGGGTGAATAATACTTGCGGATTTTTTTCTTCTGCTATAAATGCTGTTCCTTGTAACATAGCTGAAATTTCTTTAAGTCGCTCGTCTGAGTAGGTTTTACCAAGAAATTCATATTCTAATTCTTTTATTATTCCGCGAGGGATTTTGGTATATCCGTTTAAAACAAATGAATTGATGAGTCTTTTTTGATGAAGTTCAACATGTATGGATGCTTCTAATGGTTCATTTGCAAGGGATAATTTTGTGTGGACTTGGTTAAATGCATAGCCTTTTTTTATATAATAATAATGAATTACTCCTGCTAAAGAATCAATATTATCTGTTTGAAAATGATTTTTGTTAGAAATTGCCACTTGTGAAAGAGAGTCTAATTGTACCCATACTTTTTTGTAAAATTTTCCTCTGTTAATATAAACTAAGGTTTCTTTTTTATCTTTTTTTAAAGAATCCAGTTTTAGGGTATAAAAACCTAGATGTACTAAAGAATCTAAAATTGAACCTACTTTATTTTCAGAATAGGTTTTTGAAAACCAAAGTTTTTGATTATTATATATCTGGATGAAATTTTTTTCTACTTGGCCATGAAGCAAAATGGGAAAAATAATTATATAAATATAGAGCAGCTTAAATTTCATGAGTTATACTAACAAAAAAGCTCAATGGTAAGGTACAAATTTAAAACTAAATTATTTTATATTTTTATTTAATAAAATTCTTTAGTTTTTTGTAGGCATCAATGTAAATGATGCTATTAATGGGAAAATTACAGATATTTTAGTTTAATCGTCTTATAATGAACTATTTAAATATATATACACTTTTTAATTATAGTTATGTATGCATTTCCTTTAAAGAGATTGTAAAATAGTTTGTAAATTTTTTTATTAACTGAAATTTGATATAAAATGTAAGCGGTTATATATTAAAATTTTAAGATTTAAGGTTATTTGAGTTAATAATTTCTAACATATGCTCTTTACCTATAGTATGGGCTGCTTTAAGTGATAGAATCCATTGGATGGTATGATCCAGCTTTTCTTGTTTTTTTATACTATCTTTTTGATTGATACAATGAAGAAGCATAAATAGTATTGAAAAAATAAGTAAAATAATAGTCAATGCAAAAGCGGGATTAAATTGTTGATAGGCGGAAGATGATGGGTTTACATCATAGATCCAATTAACTAATAAAACAAGGGCGGAAATTATAAACAATCCAATAGCTGTCATATAATTAAGCAATGATAATTGTCTTACTTGCTTTATTTTTTGTTCAGAACTTGCTATCCATAATTTAAATTCTTCTTCCATGTTTTTCCAAGAATCAGAAGTATTGTTTTGTTCTTTATTAATGAGCGTTAATTCATCGGTAGTGAAATGAGTGAATACCCAATATTCCCATCCCAAGCCTAAAGCCAAAACAATTACAATAAAAATTATAGAAAGAAAACTGTAAAATATCTCTTGGATGATATGATAATAAAATCCTAAACCTACTAAGACTAACACTAATAGGGTAACTAAAAAATACTTTAAGGATCCTGAATTTTTTTTCTTCTTTTGATCATTATCTTTTTTATTGATATTATCAATAGTATTTCCTATATTTTGTTTATCTGATATATTTTTATCCATTTTATAAATTTATTAACAAAATTATATAATATTTTAATAAATTCATAAAAAATTAACGTAAAATACCACCGGTTACCATTCTACCGGAATTTATGGTTTGCCTTCTTGCCGAAAAAAATAAATGAGGTTGAGTAACCGTACATAAATTTTTTATTTCTATATGTTTAGCGAGACAACCTGCTTGTTCCAGTAGCAACTGATTTGCTTTTCTAAGATCAATATGATATTTTCGGGTTTCTTTATTTTTAAAACTAATTAGATTACTATCAAAACCTTCTTTAATAAAATCTTCAATGACATGATCTCCTACTTCAAAACAATTCGCGCAAATGCACGGACCAATTCCTACTCTTATATTTTCAGGTTTGCAATTAAAAAGACGTACCATTTCCGACAGAGTATTTAAAGCAATTTTGCTAACGGTTCCTCTCCATCCTGCATGAATGGCTGCCAAAGTTTGGGTTAAAGGATCATAAAGTATTATAGGTACACAATCGGCTGTAGTTATTCCTATGCAAATTCCCTTTTCTTGAGTCAGTAAAGCATCTTTATTTTGAAGAATTTCAGATTGTTTATCACTTGTTAAATCTAAAAAATTTCGATCAATAAGTAACGCGTGATTGCTGTGAGTTTGAACAGGTATAAATAATTTATGGGTTGAAATACCTATCTCATTACAGAGTCTTTTTCTGTTTTTAATCACATTTTTCGGATCATCCCCGGAGGTTGTTCCTAAATTGAACGATGCATACTTCCCGACACTTACTCCTCCTTCGATTGTAGTTGTAAAATGGGTTAATTCTCTGTATGTAGATAAATTATCAAATGTCAGGAAATTCATATAGTTAAAAGAGAATATTTATAAACTCATCAATTCTAGAATGTTCTATATAAATACTTAATGGGCTTCCAGCCAATTGGGACCCACTCCAACATCTACGATTAAAGGAACTTCCATACGTACGGAGTTTTCCATTGTATTTTTTATGAGTGTCGATACTTCCTTAATTTCTTCATCGGGAGCATCGAAAACCAATTCATCATGCACTTGTAACAAAAGTTTGGTTTGAAATTTTCTTTCCTGCAACAGTTCATGAATGTGTATCATGGCTATTTTAATTACATCAGCTGCTGTTCCCTGAATAGGCGCATTTACTGCATTCCTTTCTGCATGAGAACGCACTACGCTGTTTCCGGAATGGATATCCGGCAAATATCTTCTTCTTCCCAATAAGGTTTCTACATATCCGTTTTTTCGTGCTATCTGTACTTGTTCCGAAATGTATTCTTTTAAAACGGGATAAGCCTGATAATAGGCATCAATCAAACTTTTAGATTCGGATCTAGATAATCCGGTTTGTTCACTTAATCCAAATGCAGATACTCCGTAAATGATACCAAAATTAACTGTTTTCGCTTGAGAGCGCTGCTCTTTAGTCACTTGATCCATAGGTACATGAAATACTTTTGATGCAGTAGCCCTATGGAAGTCCTCACCATTTTTAAAGGAAGTGATCATGGTGGGATCTTTACTCATGGCTGCAATGATTCTCAATTCAATTTGGGAATAATCGGCAGAAATTATTTTATGTTTAGAATCCTTTGCTATAAAGGCTTTACGTACTTCTTGCCCTCTTTCAGTTCTAATAGGAATATTTTGAAGATTGGGATTATTAGAAGCTAAACGACCGGTAGCTGCTACAGTTTGTGCAAAGGTTGTGTGTACTCTTCCCGTTAGTGGATTTACCTCATTGGGCAGGGCATCAACATAGGTAGATTTTAATTTTTGCAGCTGTCTGTATTCTAATAATAAATCTATAATTTTATGTTTATGCGCCAGCTTTAATAAAACATCTTCGCCGGTTGCATATTGACCTGTTTTGGTTTTTCTGGGCTTAGTACCTAATTTTAATTTATCAAAAATAATATCTCCTAATTGTTTGGGTGAACTGATATTAAATTCCTCTCCGGCTAGAGAATATATTTCTTTTTCTAACTTTGACAGGTCTTCAACTAATTCTTTAGACATTTCACCTAATGCTTTGATATCTAAATTGATACCTTCCCATTCCATGTCTTCCAACACCTTCATTAAGGGCATTTCTATGTCATCAAAAAGCTTTTTAAGATTATCATGTTTGAGTTGAGGTTCAAATTTGTCTTTAAGTTGTAAGGTAATATCAGAATCTTCAACCGCATATTCTTTTTGCAATTCAATAGGAACGGTAGAAAATAATTTTTGATTTTTTCCTTTTTTTCCGATTAAAGATTCTATGGGAACAGGCTTGTAATTAAGCTCTGTTTCAGCCAATAAGTCCATATTATGCCTTGCATCGGGGTTGATTAAGTAATGCGCAATCATGGTATCAAAAAGTACCCCTTTAACTTCTACCTTATATTTTCTTAAAACTTTACAATCATACTTCAAGTTTTGGCCTACTTTAACTATATTCTCATCTTCGAAAACCGGTCGGAGCAGTTCTATAAATTCTTGTGTCTTTTCTTTGTCCTTAGGACTAAAAGGTACATAGTACCCTTTTGCCTTTTCATATGAAAATGAAATGCCGACTAATTCTGCGATCATGGAATCAGTTGAGGTAGTTTCCGTATCAAAGCATACAATTTTTTGCTTTAAAAGCTTATCTACCAACAATTTTACTGCCATAGGAGTTTCTGTCAGTTGATAGAGATGATCAGTATTTTCAATAGTTTTCCAGTTGGCGCTTTCTTTCATTTCAATGTCCTGATCGGTTGTATCAAACAACGATCTTTGTCCATTTACCGGAGCTTTACCCGAAGAATTTTTTTCTAAATTAGATTCACTTTCAGAAATAATATGATACGTTTTCTGAAAATTTGTAATCATAGTTCTAAACTCTAATTCTTCAAAAATTTTAATGACCTCATCAACATTCGGTTGATCCACCGTTAAACTTTCATAATTAAATTCGATAGGAACATGAGTATCAATGGTTGCCAATTTTTTTGATAAAAGGCCTAATTCCTCATTTGCTTCCACTTTTTCTCTCATTTTTCCTTTTAATTCAGAAGAATGAGCAAATAAGTTTTCAATGCTTCCGTATTCTTTAATAAATTGTCTAGCCGTTTTTTCGCCTACACCGGGTATTCCGGGTATATTGTCTACACTGTCTCCCATCATGCCCAAAAGGTCAATAACTTGAGACGGATTTTTAACTTCGAATTTTTCTTTAACAGATTCTACATCCCAAATTTCAATATCGTTTCCTCTGGATGCCGGTTTAAAAACAAAGATATTTTCGGAAACTAATTGCGCATAGTCTTTATCCGATGTCATCATATAGGTAGTATATCCCTCTTTTTCCGCTTTTTTTGCCAAAGTTCCTATCACATCATCGGCCTCGTACCCTTCTTTCCAAAGACAAGGAATATGTAATGCTTCCATCAGTTTATGGATATAAGGAACAGCTATCCGTATAGCTTCCGGTGTTTCTTGCCGATTGGCTTTGTATTCTTTATAGACCTGATGACGGAACGTTTCTCCCACATCAAAAACTACAGCCAAATGTGATGGCTTTTCTTTTTTCATTAAATCGAAAAGCGTATTGGTAAATCCGAAAATAGCGGAAGTATTTAACCCTTTTGAATTGATTCTTGGGTTTTTTATAAAGGCATAATAAGCTCTGAATATAAGAGCATAGGCATCAATCAGAAATAGTTTTTTATCGCAATCTTGACTGGTCATTCTTTAGGGTTATCTGTGTTTTTATTTTCAAATATAAGATATTTGAAGTTAACACTTGTTGCAAAATGTAAAAAGAAAAACCTTAAAATTATTAATTGAAAAAATGTTTATATTGATTTTAAAGTAGTAAATTCTATAAAATTCTAAAATATCAATGATTTTTACCGATAGTAATTTTAACACATTAAGGATTTATTTAACAGATAAATAAAACTTTATAGAGTAGTATCTTTTTTAAATGATTTATAAATAATAAACTTTATATAATTCTTTAAGATAAAATGGTAGTTAATAACGAATTATATAAAGCTTATTATGTAAGAATTTAGTCTTCTTGACCTTTTAGTTTTTCTGCATTTTCGGCAATTTTTACCGCTTCAATCATTTCATCAATATCTCCATTCATAAAGTTATCTAAGTTATAGATGGATTTATTAATACGATGATCCGTTACACGACCTTGTGGGTAATTATAAGTACGAATTTTAGCCGAACGGTCTCCGGTGGATACCATCGTTTTTCTGTGTGCCGAAATTTTATCAAGATGCTCTTGCAACTTCATATCGTATAATTTGTTACGAAGCATTTGTAACGCCATCTCTCTATTGGCATGTTGTGAACGTGCTACCTGGCATTGAATCATTATTCCGGTGGGCTTATGCGTAAGCTGAACTTTGGTTTCTACTTTATTAACGTTCTGTCCTCCTGCTCCACTAGATCGAGCGGTTTGATATTCTAAATCCGCCGGATTAATTTCAACATCTACTTCTTCGGCTTCCGGTAAAACAGCTACAGTTATGGCCGAAGTATGTACTCTTCCTTGTGATTCGGTTTCAGGAACCCTTTGAACTCGGTGTACTCCCGATTCAAATTTCATGGTTCCGTAAGCTCCTTCTCCACTAACATTAATAATCATTTCTTTATATCCTTTAACGCTACCTTCCGTAGCGTCTACTACTTCAAAGTTCCAACCCTTTTGTCTCCAATACATGGTATACATTCGGAAAATGTCTTCCACAAAAATAGCCGATTCATCACCCCCCGTTCCGGCTCTTAATTCAACGGTGATATTTTTGTCGTCTTCAGGATCTTTTGGAATTAACATATATTTTATGTTTTCTTCCATTTCAGGAATTTTGGCTAAGGCATCATTTTTTTCTTCTTTTGCCAATTCAACCATATCAGGATCAATGCCTTCTTTAATAATTTCATCGGCATCTGAAACTGTATTAAGTAAGGATTTGTATTGATGATAGATTTCTACTATTTTATTTAAGTCTTTATATTCTTTGTTTAGTTGAGCATATCTTTTTTGGTCTGAAATAACATCCGGTTGAATGATTAAATCTGATACTTCATCAAATCTTTGTTTTATAGCCTCTAATTTTGATACTAAATCTGACATATATACTGATGGTTTAAGTTTGCAAATGTACAACTTTGATAGAATATTTTCAGCTTCTTACTTTTATATATATTTTTTTAAAAATTACTTTTGAAAGTTTCAAGTAAGTATTTTAAATCAATAATGCTTTGAAAGTCGATTAAACCGGAAGTTCAGTTGTTTAATTAATTATTCTGAATATAAATTCTTTATTTAATTTTCTATTATATGAGGTTAAAAACTCCATTATTTAGCAAATAAAACTACTATTTTTTGGATGTATGATAAAAACGTGAATTTTCAATTACCGCATCTTTAATTACACTAAAATCAACGGTATTTTCATTTACCGGATTTAATTTTTTATCGACAACATCATACATTCCCGAGGAATAAACATTAATTATCATATTTTTTTCAATGATAGCATATTTTTGATTATACCCGCAGATAAACCATTTTCTATTCTTGCAATCATATAAATTTTGGCCTACGCTATAATCGTAATATTGATTTGTAACTCCCAAAACGGTATTCATAAGCGTGGGAATAATATCATAATGTAAAGTTAAATGAGTATAAGTTTTTGCCGGTCTGGAAGTATCAAATACAATTAGAGGTGTGCCAATTTGATAATCTGAAAAATTTCCTCCGTGTTGCCAATATCCTTTTTTATTGTCATTAAATTCTTGTCCATGGTCTCCTGTAATGACTACAATTGAAGATTCTAAGAGCTTTTTCTCTTCTAATTTTTTCAATATGTTGCCGATGAGACCATCAATATAATTTAATGAATTTTTATATCTGTTATAAAAAGGGATTGGATTGTAATCATCGTTTAAGGCAATATAATTTACTTCATCCAACGTCGGTTTAAATTTCACCTGAAAATCTGAAGGATAATCAAAGCCATGGGCAGAATCAAAAAATAAGAAGCTAAAAAACGGAGTATTTTCTTTTGAATCATAGCCGTTTATAAATTTTATCCATTCATTATAAATGTCTTTATCTCTTTCTGAGGGAGAATTTCCATTCGATTCCAGTCTCAAATTTTTAATTCCTGAAAAAACATTTTTATTAAAAGGAGGATTTTCAAGTGTTGAGCTGGACAAAATTGATAATGTATAGCCTTGTTTAAGTATTTCATTGAAAAAAACCGGAGATACTTGTAATCCTGTAAAATTATCATAATAAGTAGCAGGTATGGCATAAAATAACGAAAATATACCTCCTGTGGTCATATTTGATCCGCTTTTATGGTTTTGAAATACTTGTGATCTTTTGGACAACTCAAAAATATGCGGAGTTATATTTTCGGTCATGCAATTAAATCTCCAAGAGTCTATAACGATAAAAATTATATTCTTTTTTTGGCTATTTTCAGATAGAATGTGCTTTAAAGGATAATTGATCAATGATTTTGAGTACGAGCGACTAAGTAAAGTATTTTTTTCAATTTCTTGTTTATTAATTAAATTAAGTTTGCGAAAAAGTGATTCAGAGGTTAACGGATAGAAAACAGGATATATATTTTTCATTTGAGCAATAGGCCTGTATCGACTCGCATCAGCCCAAGCATATATAAAGTTTGTACCAACTAATAAAAATCCTATAATCACTAAGATTAGCTTAATTTTTAAATTAGGTAATTTTTTGGATAGTTTGGAAGAAAAATACAGTATTAGTATCTCAAGTAAAATAAGTCCTATTAGGTAAAGTATTGCAATGGTAGTATTTATAGTTGAAAAATGAAAAATATCTGTAGCTCTTTTTCCAAAGACTAATTTAAATACTATAGGGGATAAATGATACCTAAATTGGCTAAATACCAGTATATCTATTTGCAGATATAATATAATAAGAATAGAAAGAAAGCTAAAAATAAGTTTAGATAGTAATTTTGATTTGGTAAAAAATAAGAATGAAAGACTCAGTAACAGTGGAACACAATTAAGAATAAAAAAATGTGAAATAAGTGAAGAAAACATATAAAAATATGTAATGAATCCGCTTAAATTTTCGGTATATTTTAAATATTTAATCCCTAAAAAAATTACCAGTAAAAAATTAAAAAAATTGGCTAAACATAATTGTTTACTAAACAAATTAATTTTCATTATATATATTTAAAAACAACAGTTTTGAATAAAGATACAAAATTTAATAAATTAATAGAACAATTTTCTTCAGTTAAAATATTTAAATAGTATAAAAAACAATAAATCATCATTATTAGTAAGAAATATTTTAAAGCACCCAATGCCATTCCTGCTAGTTGGTTAGTAAAACCTAAACCTAATTTTTTTAAAATTTTTTCAATAATTCGGGATAAAAATAGAATACTTATAAATAAAATGATGAAAACGCAGACATAGCTAACCCATGTCGATGTTTCTTCTGAAATTATTTTATTTTGTAATAAAATGCGATGCATTTGAGATAAGAACAGAGAAGAAAATAAATATCCGACCGTGAGTCCTGCGATTGAAGAAATTTGTTTTAGAAAGCCTTTAATATATCCTATAATTGCACCGATTATAGTGCCTCCCAATAAAATATATTCATAGTTCATTTTTAAATTTTATCTTCCTTATACTCCCCTAAGATATGTAAAAAATTGGTATTATTTTTTATCTCTTCCAATGCCCTGCGGTAATTGTCATCATTTCCTCCGGGAGTAATAATATCCGCATGAAAAGAATATTGGAAAACCGATCCTGATAAAGGCACGGATTGTATTTTAGTGATGTTCATTTGATGGTTTGCAAGAATATTTAAAACTTTTGCTAAACTACCCATCGTATGATCTGTAGTGAAGTATAAGGATGCTTTCGTAAAATTTTCAACTTTTTCCGATTGAGGAGATAATAAATAAAAACGGGTGTAATTATCAGAAACATCATGAATATTTTCAGCCAATACTTGTAATTGATACATTTCTGCTGCCAATATTGAGCCAATAGTCGCTATACCTTTCATTTTTTTACTGTGAATGTTGTATGCACAAGTTGCGGTATCGTCTTTAGATAATAATTTCCAATCAGGATATTTTTCAAGAAAATTTTCACATTGTAATAAAGCCATAGGATGGGTTCTAACTTCAGAAATTGAATCTAATGTTTCTCCCGGTAATGCTAATAAATGATGTTTAATCGGTAAGACCACTTCACCGACTATGTGTAACCCGTGTTTGGTAATTAAACTATAATTGGGTAAAATAGCTCCCGCTATTGAATTTTCTATAGCCATCATTCCATAGTTTGCTTTCCCATTAATTACATCCCTTACTACGGTTTTAAATGTAGGACTATCAATTATTTCCACTTTTTCATTTTGAAAAAAACGGTTTACGGCTTCATGATGAAACGATCCTTTAATCCCTTGTATTGATATTGACTTCATAAATTAATGGTACTAAACACCCAATTTTTTTTATTTTTATTAATTATATTTACATAAATTTAATGGAACAGATTTGTTCAAGCTAGAAATAAAATGTCTGTAAAAATACAAAATCTAACTAAACATTATAAAGGACAAATTGCTTTACATGCTATTTCTCTGGAAATAAAAAAAGGTGAGATTGTCGGCTTATTAGGTCCAAATGGAGCAGGTAAGACAACCATGATGCGGTCAATTACAGGATCTTTATCTTTTGACAAGGGAAAAATTTGGATCAATGATATGGATAATCAAGAATTTCCATATAAAACCAAATCGTTAATTGGTTATCTTCCGGAAAATAATCCATTATATTTAGATATGTATGTTAAGGAGTATTTAAGCTTTGTTTCGGATATTCATCATACTCCCAAAAGCGAGATCTCCGACATTATTGAAAAGGTGGGCCTACAAAAGGAACAAAATAAGAAAATCAGTCAATTATCTAAAGGATATAAACAACGAGTGGGACTGGCTCAAGCAATTCTCTTTGATCCTGAGATTTTAATTTTAGATGAGCCGACTAATGGCTTGGATCCAAATCAAATTATTGAAATCAGGCAATTAATTCAGGAATTAGGTAAAAAGAAAACCGTTATTTTATCTACTCATATTATGCAAGAGGTTGAAGCCTTATGTTCAAGAGTCATACTTTTAAATAAAGGATCTATTATTCAAGATAGAAGCATTGAGGATTTTAAAGGTAAATATTTAAGTTTGGAAGAAGCTTTTTTCGAATATACCCATCATTAATTATTGAAAAATAACAACTTTACTTTTTCTAAAATAAAACAAAACCATCCTGTGATGTTTCTTCATCGTATAAATTGGTAGTTTCTTCATTGGTAAAATACAAATCGTAAATAACATTTGAAGAAGAAATCATCTCTTGTTCAATCATTTTATCTTTACTAGATTCCATTTTTTTTGAAATTCTTTTAGGTGAACTTTTAGGAATATTATTAGTGGTTTTATGGATATTGGTCGTTAAACCGGAAGATGGTATAAACGAATCCGACGGTTTAGGTGCATATAAATTATCTGTTAGAGCTAAATGGTTTTGATTTTCTAAGTTAGCACTTGTTATCGAAGAATCAGTAGTGTATTGATTTTTAGTACTATATATTCCCACCATTAAAGCGAAAAATAAACAGGCTGCTGCCGGAATCCAATATATTTTTTTTGAAAATAAAGTAAAAATTTTTGGCTTATCAGGATTTATTTTTTCAATCGTATTTAATACAATATTCTTGTCTAAATTTTCAAAATAGTTATTTGGAATTTTGTAGGGAGATTTTGAAGTTTTATTAATTAATGATTGGGAAACAATACGTTTCTCCAACTGAGCAAAATAATTTTCAGGGGTTTGGAAAGGAGTAGATTTATTTTTATTGACGTTATTCATATAAGGTTTTAAATAAACTATTTTTCAATATTGGCTAAAAGAAATTGTTCAACTTTTTTAGAAGCATGATGATAGGAAGACTTCAAAGCCCCTACAGATGTTTCAAGAATTTCAGACATATCTTCATATTTTATATCGTCAAAATACTTCATATTAAATACAATTCGTTGTTTTTCGGGTAATTCGGCTATGGCTTGTTGCAATTTGAATTGAATTTCATCTCCATCAAAAAAATTATCATCTTTGAGTTGAGAAGACAACTGAATGACTAATTCATCGCTTCTTATATTTTTTTTCTGAGCAGCACTATTAATAAAATTCAACGATTCATTAGTTGCTATTTTGTATATCCAGGTTTTAAGACTTGAATTTCTTTTAAATCCGGGTAGATTTTGAAAAACTTTTATAAATACATTTTGAGTTATATCGTCTGCATCTGCATGAGTATAGACAATTTTACGTATATGCCAATATATGGGTTGACTATACCTTTTTACCAGCAGCCTGAATCCGTTGTTAACATCTTTTTCTAAAAGAAGTAAAAGTTCTGTTTCGTCCATTTTTATTTCTTATTATTTAGACAATAAGAAATTAGAAAAGTTTAATTTCAATTAATAATTTCATGCATTATAATAAAAATATTCTTTATTAAAGGAATGTTATTTCAAAAAATTAGAAATTATTTTTAAATATATAAAATAAATTATGGGATTAAACCAACGGCCTGTTATTTGATATAATAGTTTGATAACTAGCAGCATATAATTTTGTTATCGCAATTACAACGATTACCGTTAAATACTAAAAAATGGAAGAAAAAGAAATTATACTAATAACCGGAGCTCACGGAGCGGTTGCCAATCAATTATCGACACTCTTAAAAAATTACTCTCTCCGTTATCTTACCAGAAAAAAAACCAAACCGAATGAATATGAATGGGATATTGAAAAGCAATATTTGGATACCAACGCTTTGGAGGGAGTTAAACATATTATTCATCTAGCCGGTGCAGGTATTGCCGATGAAAGATGGTCGGATGAAAGAAAAAAAGTTATTCTTTCCAGCCGTGTAGATTCGGCCAAACTTATTCTAAAAGCTCTAAAGGATAGGAATCAAAAAATACTCACCTTTATCAGTGGTTCGGCTTCCGGCTATTATGGCAATACCACTTCAGACAAGATATATAAAGAAACAGATTCTAAGGGTAATGATTTTTTAAGTGAGGTATGCTTTCAATGGGAATCAGCAGCTGATGAATTTTTATCGGAAGGCGTAGCCGACAGAGTCGTAAAAATAAGGACAGGTATATCTTTATCTAAAAATAAAAAAGGCGTTTTATATAAAATTAAAAAAATGGTAAACTATTATGTAGGCGCCTGTCTCGGTTCAGGAAAACAGTATATTCCATGGATTCATATTGATGATTTATGTTCTATATATAAATATGTGTTGGTAAATGAAGGTTTACAGGGTACTTACAATGCGGTGGCTCCTTCCTACACAACTAACAAAGATTTAACTGTTGCTATTGCCCGAAAGTTAAATAAACCTCTTTTTTTACCTAATGTGCCCGGTTTTATACTGCGCTGGTTATTTGGTGAAGTTTCTACACTTTTATTGGAAGGCAGCAGAATTTCATCGGAGAAAATTCGCGCAGCCGGATTTACTTTTAAGTATCCCGATTTAGATAGTGCTTTAGATTCTTTATTATAGTTTTATTATAGTTTAAAGAATAATGTTTGTGGTAGAAAAAAGTTTAGACGAAGTCGCAATCTTTTCATACAAAAAGTTTGTGCTCAATTATAAATTTTTATAATTGAGCACAACACAAATTATTATTATTTATTTATTGTAAATAGTCTAAAGACTTTTTAATAGCAATTGCCAATCCTGATAAATCGCTTCCTCCTGCTGTGGCAAAAGAGGGTTGTCCTCCACCGCCGCCTTTTATTTCTTTAGATAAAGCTTTTACGATCGTTCCCGCATGTAAATTTTTAGTTTTAACTAAATCTTCAGAAATTCCTATGGAAAGTGTAGGTTTTTGATCTGTATGAGTACCTATGATAATAAACAAATTGGAAATTTCATTCTTTAGTTGAAAAATTAAATCTTTTACCGATGCATTACTTAAGTCGGTCTGTAATCCAAGGTAATTTACTCCATTCACTTGAGTAATTGAATTTTTCCAAAGTATTTTTTCATGATTTGCTTTTTCTTTGTTGAGTTGCTCAACTTGTTTTTTTAGTTGATCATTTTCCGAATATAATTTCTCAATGGACTTAATAGGATCATCCGGCTGTTTTAAAAAGCTTTTTAAACGATCATATTGACTGAATTGATCTTTTAGAAATGCTATTCCCGTTTCGCCGGTAATCGCTTCAATTCTTCGTACTCCTGCGGAACTGGAAGATTCACTCATAATTTTAAAAAATATGATTTCATGCGTATTTTTTACATGGGTTCCTCCACATAATTCAACCGAATTTCCAAATTTAATTACCCGTACTAAATCGCCATATTTTTCACCAAAAAGAGCCATAGCTCCCATATCAATAGCTTTTTTAAATGGGACTGCCCTATTTTCGTCTAATTCGATTCTTTCATATATTTTGGTGTTGACCAACATTTCAACTTTTTGTATTTCTTCCGGACTCATTTTGCTGAAATGGGAAAAATCAAAACGTAAATAGTCCGGTCCTACATAAGAACCTTTTTGTTCAACATGTTTACCTAATACTTCCCTCAATGCTTCATGTAAAAGGTGGGTCGCCGAGTGGTTTTTGGTTATTGCCTCTCTTCTTTTGCTGTCTACCTTTGCATTAAATGGAAATTCAGGGTATTTCGGAAGTTCTTTTACCGTATGGATAATTAAATTATTTTCCTTTTTAGTATTTAGAATTTCTATTTTTTCATTTAAATTTTCAATATACCCTATATCCCCTACTTGTCCTCCACTTTCGGCATAAAACGGGGTAATTTGAAATACTAATTGATAAAATTCTCCTTCTTTATTTTCTACCTTACGATATCTTGTTATTTTAACATGAGTTTCCAAAAAATCGTAACCTACAAATTCTTCTACATCATCTTCTTGTAAGATAACCCAATCATAATTTTTAAAAGTGGATGCAGATTTGGAACGAGCTTTTTGTTTGCTCATTTCTTCATTAAATCCATTTTCATCAATGGTTTTTCCATGATCCTCGGCAATTATTCTAGATAAATCTGAAGGAAAACCATAGGTATCGTATAATTCAAAAACAACATCTCCGGGAATGATTTCTAATTTAGGATTGTTTTCCATAAAATTAGCCAATCGTACCAATCCTTGATCCAATGTTCTTAAAAATCCAATTTCTTCTTCTTTTATAATTTCTGATATAAGACTTTCTTGTTTAGAAATTTCGGGAAAAAACTCTCCCATTTGAGTATTTAAAATCGGAACCAGCTTGTATAAAATAGGTTCTTTGATATGCAATACTCGGTATGCATAACCAATGGCCCGTCTTAAAATTCTTCGTATTACATATCCTGCTCCGGAATTAGAAGGTAACTGTCCATCGGCTATAGAGAATGTGATGGCTCGTACGTGATCTGCCAAAACTCGCATGGCTATATCAACGTTAGTGTTTTCTCCGTATTTTAGTTCGGATATTTCTTCTATTTTTTTTATTAAGGGAGTAAATACATCTGTATCGTAATTAGAAATTTTGCCTTGTAATACCATACAAAGTCTTTCAAATCCCATTCCCGTATCTACATTTTTTTTAGGAAGTTTTTCTAAACTGCCGTCCGCTTTACGGAGAAATTCCATAAAAACCAGGTTCCAAACTTCAATGACTTGCGGATGGTCATGATTAACTAAATCTTTACCATCGATTTTTTTTCTTTCTTCATCCGAACGGATATCAACATGTATTTCCGAACAAGGCCCACAAGGTCCTGTTTCTCCCATTTCCCAAAAGTTGTCTTTTTTGTTACCGAGAAGTATTCGATCTTCTGAAATATGTTCTTTCCAAAAGTTGTAGGCTTCCCTATCTTTTTCTAAGCCTTCTTCTGCATCTCCTTCAAATATGGTAACATAGAGCCTGTCTTTTGAAATTTGAAATACATCAGTTAACAATTCCCAAGCCCATTCAATAGCTTCTTTTTTAAAATAGTCTCCAAAACTCCAGTTTCCAAGCATTTCAAACATGGTGTGATGATAGGTATCTTTACCTACATCATCCAAATCATTATGTTTTCCTGAAACCCGTAAACATTTTTGAGTGTCGGCCGTACGCTTATTTTTAGGTTCTTTATAGCCTAAAAAATAATCCTTAAACTGTGTCATTCCGGAATTGGAAAACATGAGTGTAGGATCATCTTTTAAAACAATCGGAGCAGACGGAACTATACTATGTTGTTTAGATTTAAAAAAATCCAGAAAAGTTTTTCGTATTTCTTTAGAAGTCATTTTTACTACTTGGTTTTTGGAGCTACAAAAATAAGAATTTTAAAATTTCGTTTAAAAAAATTAATTTATTTCTGCGTTTTGTTTAAAATTTATGATATCCTTTAAATCATTCATGGTGTATTGCATCCACTCGATTTGTTTTTTAATCTTTCCCTCTTTATCAAAATAGAACCATGAAGTGAATTTCATGGAATGTATTAATTTATCCTTATAATAATAGGGATTATATTGCCCACTAACTGCTACGATGCTATCATTCGAAACTATTTCTTTAATTGTTACGCTTTCGGGATAATCTTGATGTTTTTTTAAATTTTTGTCATTCCAACTGTTCTCATACATATCTAAAATTATATTTTTGCCTTCCAATAAAGATTGCGAAACGGCATCTACCCATTTAGGATTGTTGTCCGTATAAAAGCCCATAAGTTGTTTGGCGTCTTTTCTTTGAGCATATATTTTATAAAATTCTTTTACATTTTTTATATTTTTCTTTTTCTCAATTGAAGTACACGATAGTAAGACGAGGCATAAAAGAAAATAAGAAACAATTTTTTTCATTATATAATTACGTTTAGTTGTCAAAAATAATACTATTAATTTATATTTATTTATCAATAAAACATTTGTTTTTAATAAAGTGAATTTCATTTATGATTAAAAGTGAAAAAAATTAACAAAATCAATATAATTTAACATTTTTTTAACTATCTCATTGAAACCCTTTATTTAAAATAAATATAGAAGTTTTCATATGTATGCTTACCATATGTGAAATGTATTTAAGAATATTTTAGATAATGAGATTGTAATTTTGCAGCACAAAAGAGTAAAACTAAAATATGAAGAAAGTAACTTTAGCATTGATGATTATTTTATTAGTGTCTTTATCATTTACATTTTTTCACAGTGAAGAATTGGTAAAAGCTCCTTCCCTTTCTCATGTATCCGGTGACACTATTAAAGTAAATTACCAAAATGACAGTTTGACAAGTAACGTTTCCAAAGAAGAGGTAGATAGTAATGAAAAATCCACTCTTTCCGGGCGTGTTTCTTGGTATGGAGGAAAGTTTCACGGTCGATTGACTTCAAGCGGAGAAAGATATAACATGAATGATTTTACTGCTGCACATAAAACATTACCATTTGGGACGAAAGTTAAAATTATAAATCCAAAAAACGGTAAAGAAGTTATTGTACGAATTACTGATCGTGGACCATTTGTACCTAAAAGAGAATTTGATTTAAGTAAAGCTGCTTTTGCAGAATTAACAAGTTTAAATGCAGGAGTCATAAAAGTTAATTATGAAATATTGTAATTTCATTACTTAAAAAATTTTAATTATAAACTCCGGTTATTGTAACCGGAGTTTTTTTATGATTATAAATTTGGAATTGTTCATTTTAATTATTTTATAAATAAACCCAATTAATACTGCATAATTTATTGGCTTTATTTAATATTTAGATTTTTTTTTATGATAGTTAAACATTTTTAGAAAGCAATTAATTATAATAAAAATTTATATCAAATTTATGTTTATGGTGATAATTTATTCATATATAATTATCATAATATAAATTAGATGATTTTTACGTATTTTATTTATCTTAGCTAAGAATTATAATATTATTTTAAAATTGAAACTTCATGAAAATCGAGAAAACAACTACAGAATATTTTGGTATACTTGCCAACATATCTTGGAATAGTAATCAATGGTCTGATAATCCAACCGATGAAGATATATTAAAATCCAATTTTGGATATGTAATTAAAAAAAGATTTATGAACGAAAGTTTAAATTTTGGTCATGAAAAATTCAAAGCAGAAAAAGATGGTTATTATATTGGCTATGCTCCTTCTTTTTTAGATAAACTTAAGAAAAATGTACAAATAGTTTTTTTTGCAAGCAGAGATTACAAAGATTCGAATCTTAAAAAAATTATTGGTTTATATGTTTATCCTTTATATGGAGAAAAATATAAACGAACGATAAATGAAAAAAAATTTGAAAAATATAGTGAGGGCAATATTAAGGCTTTACCTGACAATATTTATTATTTTCAAAATTCAGTTCCAATAACAAATAAAATAGCGGCAGAAAAAAATTTATTACCTAATGATAAAAAATTAGCTAGAAGATTTAATTATCTTACTTCTGATAATGTTCATAATATTATAAAATTTGTTAGTGAATATAACTTTAATGATATTAAATTAAATATTTTTTTATATAATTTTTTATTTCAAGAAAATTTATTAGAAGAAAATCAAATTCTTGAAAATAAATTATCAAACATTATCATTCCTAATTTAGCAGATACAATTCAAGATGTTATAAAACTTGAAGAATGGATGAAAAATAAACAACCAGAAGATAAAGATCGGGTTTCAAAATATATAGAAAGGGGGGCTATTTCAAATAAAGTAAAAGAATTAAATAATTTTAAATGTTCTGTTTGTGAGGCTTTGGGAAATAAAACTAATTCTTTTATTAAATTAAATGGAAAAACTTATATTGAAACTCATCATGTTGAACAAGTATCAACTCGCAAAAAAGGAGTTTTAAGTATAAGTAATTTAATTACAATATGTGCTAATCATCACAGACAAATGCATTATGGCAATGTTAAATTAATTGAAAATAATGACGAATATTTTAAATACAAAATTGATAATAAAATACTAAAAATTAAAAAAATATTTTTACACTAACTAATCATCTATTTATTTTAATTAATACGTTTATAAAGATTTAATAACCTAAAATGATCAAATTAAAATCTGAAAGTGTAATTTAAATTTGCTTTATGAGAATATGAAATCTTAATAATTATTTGATAAAAAATTCTGAATACCCAATACTTATAAAAATTTTTAATTGATATTCCTATATTCATTAGGAGTAATACCCAATTGATTTTTAAAAAATCGGGTAAAATGTTGAGGATATTTAAATCCAAGTTCATAAGCGATTTCAGAAATATTTTTATTCAGATCTAAAATTTTTTCTTTAGCTAAATAAATAACTTTTTCTTGGATATATTCTTGTGCTGATTTTCCGGTTTCTTTTTTTACTAAATCTCCAAAATAGTTGGATGATAAATTCAATTGTGAAGCGCAAAAGGCTACCGAAGGTAAACCCAAATTTTTTGAATTATCAGAAGAAAAATATTCATAAAGTAGTTTTTCAAATTTTTCTAAGATTCCTTTATTAATATCTTTTCTTGTATCGAATTGACGATCAAAAAAACGAGAACTATAATTTAGTAGTAGTTCAATATTGGTAGTAATCAGTGTATTGCTGTGTTTATCAATAGGTTGTTCAATTTCATATTGAATATTCTTAAAACATTCTAAAATCATTTGTTTTTCTTTGTCGGATAGATGTAATGCTTCGTTACTGTCATAAGAAAAAAATGAGTATTTTTTTATGTCTTTACCTAATTGAGTTCCAAGTAATAGGTCGGGATGGAACAATAATCCCCATCCTTTAGGTGCATAGGTGGTTACATTGGGCTCCACTTTCATAATTTGTCCGGGTGAAATAAAAACGAGAGAGCCTTCTTGGAAATCATACGTATTTCTTCCATATTTTAATTCACCGCATTTTAATTCTTTTAAAAATATGGCATATAAACCGTAATTGAATGTTTGAGCTGTTATCGGTTTAGTTTTTGATAAATCAAGTACGTTAACTAATGGATGAGTGGTTTCAACTCCTCGCATGGTATTATAGGTTTTAACACTATCTATAGAAATAATTTTTTCCATTTTAGATGATCATTAGATTCATTCAAATTTACGTAAATCATGTTTTTACTCGTATAAGAAATTAATAATCAGTAAAATTGATAACAATTTCAGTAAATTATATAAAATTAAAGCTATCTTATAAATGTATCTTTGTTGATATAAATTTACTATTAAATATTTTTAAATGAAAACAAGAATATTAGGAAAAAATGGACTTGAAGTTTCCGAATTAGGTTTGGGTTGTATGGGATTAAGTTTTGGTTTAGGTCCGTCCACTGAAAAAAAAGAAGCAATAAAAGTAATACAAACTGCTTACGATTCCGGAATAACTTTTTTTGATACAGCTGAAGTGTATGGCCCCTTTACGAATGAAGAACTGTTAGGAGAAGCGGTAAAAGATTTTAGAAGTAAAATAAAAATAGCCTCCAAATTTGGATTTAAAGATGGAAATTCTGCCAATCCTCCCGACAGTAGACCCGAAAGTATCAGAAAAGCTTTGGAAGGCTCACTTAAAAGATTAAAAACCGATTATATTGATTTGTATTATCAACACCGAGTTGATAAAAATGTACCGATTGAAGAGGTGGCAGGAACAATCAAAGATTTAATGAAAGAAGGCAAAATTAAACATTGGGGATTATCGGAAGCAGGTCCTCAAACGATAAGAAAAGCCCATGCCGTTCAACCGGTTACTGCTCTGCAAAGTGAATATTCCTTATTTTACAGAGATCCTGAAAAAGAGATTATTCCTACACTGGAAGAGTTAGGGATAGGATTTGTTACATTTAGTCCACTTGGCAAAGGTTTCTTAACCGGAACCATTAATGAAAATACCCGGTTTGACAAAAATGATTTTAGGAATATAGTTCCTCGTTTATCGGCTGAAAACAGGAAAAAAAACTTTGTATTAATTGATTTTATAAAATCTATCGGTACAGAACTTAATGCAACACCTGCCCAAGTTGCTATCTCTTGGTTATTAGCTCAAAAGCCATGGATTGTTCCCATACCGGGTACTACTAAATTAAATCGTTTGAAAGAAAACATAGAAGCTACTTCTCTAAAATTAAGTCCTGAAGTTTTAAATCGAATCAATGAAGGATTGTCTAAAATTAATATTGTTGGAGATCGATATCCGGAAAATCTTAATAAAATGATTGATAAGAATTAAAAGAATTATAGTTGGATAGGGTTTGTAATGAGTTAAAATTGCTAAGTAATTTTATATGAGTTAATAAACGCCGAAAAATCAATCAATTATATTATTTTTTTTTTGCTTATTTGTGACAACCGTTGATTGTCATATAATTTAAGTAAATGTAACTTTATATAAGGGACTGATATAAATTATATATCAGTCCCATTTTTATATTGTTTACCAATATGTAGAAGCAAATGCGTAAATAAGAATTTTTTTAATCAAATGAATAGATGATAAAAACGATTATTGATAACCGGCAAAATTTTAAATAAATAGGATTACTAAACTAATTCGCCATAAAGGTCAAAATCTTCTGCACGATTAATTTTAACAGATACAAAACTTCCTACGGATAAATATACATCATGGGCTGAAATTAAAACTTCATTGTCCACATCCGGTGAATCATATTCAGTACGGGCAATATAATAATCTCCTTCTTTTCTATCTATAATACACTTATAGGTTTTACCGATCTTTTCTTGATTTAATTCCCAAGAAATTTGAGATTGAATTTCCATGATTTCGTTTACACGATTCATTTTTTCTTCTTCAGAAAGAGAGTCTTCTAATGAATAAGCGGACGTGTTTTCCTCATGAGAATAAGAGAAGCAACCTAAACGATCAAATCGTTGTTCTATAACCCAATTTTTTAATTCTTCAAAATGTTCTTGAGTTTCTCCCGGATAGCCTACAATTAAGGTTGTCCTAATTGCCATGTCGGGAACTTTCGAACGGAAATCAGTCAACAATCGGTTGGTTTTTTCTTTGGTAGTTCCTCTTTTCATGGATTTTAATATATCGCTAGAAATATGTTGGAGAGGAATATCAATATAATTGCAAATTTTAGGTTCATTTTTCATAAGTTCCAGAACGTCCATAGGAAATCCTGTAGGGAAAGCATAATGCAGACGAATCCACTCAATACCTTCCACTTTAATAAGCTCTTTTAATAAATCTGCGAGAGCTCTTTTTTTGTATAAGTCTAAACCGTAATAGGTTAAATCTTGAGCAATTAAAATTAATTCTTTGGTTCCACCTCGAGCCAACGATTGAGCTTCTTTTACCAGTTCTTCAATGGGAGTTGAAATATGCTTTCCACGGATTAAAGGAATTGCACAAAAACTACATGGTCGATCGCAACCTTCCGAAATTTTTAAATAGGCATAATGTCTGGGAGTGGTAATTAATTTTTCTCCTACCAATTCATGTTTATAATCAGCACCTAAAGCTTTTAGTAATAATGGCAATTCACGAGTACCGAAATATTGATCGACATTAGGAATTTCTTTTTCTAAATCGGGTTTATATCTTTCCGAAAGGCATCCGGTAACAAATATTTTTTCAATAGTTCCTTCTTCTTTTTGTTTGACACATTCTAAGATTGTATTAATACTTTCTTCTTTGGCATTATCTATAAATCCGCATGTATTAATTACTACAATGTCTCCATTTTGTTCATGAACAACCTCTTTGTTATTGGCTTTTAATTGATTGATGAGAACTTCAGAATCGTAAATATTTTTAGAACAGCCTAAAGTTATAACGTTAATTTTTTTTTTCCCAACAGATTTTGTTCGCATTCGCTGTTATTTTTAATAAGGCAAATTTATTTATATTTTTATGAAATGTACAGGATTGATTACAATCAAATAGTTTTTTGATCAATTTAATTCTAAAATTTGTTTAACCCATGTTTTAACATGGTATTTATTAAGTATATGATCCGGAACTATCTCGTATTTTGAATATAAAAATTCATCCGGTATTTCAATATTTTCAGGGTCTATAATTAAAATGTTCGCAGGATTATAAAAATCGTAATTGATAATGTCTTTATTGGTAGTTATCAATTTTTTATGATGTCCTAAAGCTTCAAATACACGAAATGTCAAGCCTATTTGTTCAGGCCTTTGTATGTCAACCATAAGATTAGATCTTTTAATTTTTTCAAGAACTTCATCTCTGGAAACCATTTTATTTAAATATTTAATCTTGGTTTTGAATTTTTGAGTGTAAAAATTAAAATGGTTACGATTTACAACCAGAAATTCATAGGGATAATTTTTATTTTCTAAAATTTTTGCAATTTTTTCTAATATGGGAGTTCTATTATCTAATGATGAAATATTGAAAGCTATTTTTTGCTCATTAAGATTTCTATCTTCCATTTGCTCATAAATATAATTGGGTATAAATTTTAAATTATATTTTTCAGCATCATTTCTATCATAACTGTAAATTTTATCAAAATATTTAAAAGTATCTGTAATAGAAGGCATACGCTTAATACCATCGTAATGGTAGGCAATCATTTCATTACTTGTATGTTTACAAAATTTTAAAGTTTCAGGAGATAACCATTCTGCATGAATAATAACGATCTTATCAAATTTATCGTTTTTAGATAAAGCATTTTTAATTAATTTTTCCAGATGGGTTCTTTTGATATTAGTATTAAAAAATGATTTATTAATTAAATTTTTTAATCGAACCCATAAATTGGGATACCTATATCTGTTTGCATAAATATCAATATGAATTGCTTCTATATCTAGTTCTTTCATTGCAGAGATAATATATTTATCATATCTATAATAATCTAAAGATATTAAAGCGATTTTCATAATTTACTGTTATTATATAACCGTTGTTAGTTATTAAAATATAGCAAATTTAACTGTATGTACTAAATTATTATATTATAATCATCAATTTTCACTAATTTTTAACTTATTATCTTATTTTTTTTACTTCCTTCATAAATATCGTATTGAAAAAAACGACATTCCAATTTCCCGTTATAAATTTTAATTTTTCTTGAGGGACGTAAGCCGATTTTTTTATAGGCTTCTAGATCTGAAGTAATGAACCAAGCTAATGTATTTTTATAATTATTTTTTAATGTATCGCCGATATTTTTATAAAAATGATCTGTAGTAATGGATAGTCTTTCATCGTAAGGAGGATTAAAAACAACTAATAACGGAAATAGTTCTTTTTGTGAAGTAAAAAAATCCTGATTTTTTAATTCTATAAATTCTGACAAATCTGCTGCTTCAATATTATTCTTTGCAGAAATTAAGGCTTTATCAGAAATATCATATCCGACTATTTTACCTGAAAAATCTTTAATCCTGTTAATTCGAGTATCTTTTATTTTGTTAAATAACTCCAAATCGAAATTTTTCCAATTCATAAACCCAAATTGTTTTCGATGCAATTGCGGAGGCATATTTAAAGCGATCATGGCGGCTTCTACTAACAAAGTGCCCGAACCGCACATTGGGTCAAGAAAATTTCCTTTTCCGTCCCATCCTGCTAAGTTCAATAATCCGGCAGCTAATACTTCATTTATGGGAGCTTCAAAATGAGATTTTCTATAACCTCTTTTAAAGAGTGGATCTCCACTGCTGTCTAAAGATATAGTAACTTCTTGGTTACTGATATGTAGATGGAATTTTATATCCGGATTGAATCTTTCAATATCGGGTCTTTTGCCAAATTTTTTTCTGAAACGATCAACGATTCCATCTTTCATTTTTAACATAATGTATTGGGAATGTTTAAAATAATCGGAATATACCGTTGCATCAATTGCAAAAGATTGCGAATTGAAAAAATAATTTTCCCAAGGAATTTTATTTATTTCCTTTTCAAAAATAGTTTCATTTTTAGCTTTAAAATGGTGTATGGGCACCAAAATTTTCAGGGCTGTTCTTAAAGAATAATTCGCTTTATATAAAAATCCTAAATCACCAAGGAATTCAACCGCTCTGTTTTTTTTAACAATTTGAGAAGCACCTAATTGTTTTAGTTCTTGTACAAGCATATCTTCTAAACCATAAAAGGTTTTGGCTTGCATCGTAAAGGAATCGTTATTAGCAAACATTATAATATTTCAATTAAAATGAAGTTAAATGTGTTAATAGGAATATATTAAATTTTATTTAAAATATTTTTTTATTAGATCTTATGGGTTCTTAAAATATTTTTCAAATATAGGATTACTTTTTTTAGAAATTGGTAATTGAGTACAATTATTAGTTGAACCGAAATAATTAATGAATCAATAGTTATTGATTTCAGATAAATTATAAAAAACATTCGCATATACTAATGAAGTTTATAGAAAAAAATAAAGCCCTGTAATACAGGGCTTTTTAACTAATAGTTTACTAATTATCTATTTTTATTTTGTAACCAATCGATAGAAAAGTTACATTTTTTATATTCATCTTGAACTGTTATAAAGGTTGAAGGAATTTGCGCTTCTACCCATTTTTCAATTACTTCATTTTCTTTAGTTTTCTGAGCAAAGCCTTTGATTCTGTTATAATCAATTTCTAAATTCATTTTGTGAGCCGGAATAACATCGGTTATTTTCAATAGTTTTACAACCGTTCGGTTATTTTCTTTATCTTCAAATACTTCGGATAAATCTCCTTTTCCAAGTCCTGAAAGGTTATAAAGCACTTTAGTAGGTAGTTTTATTTTTTCAAATCTGTTATCACCGGTTTGAGAATTTGATAATAAACCGCCATTGTATTTAGTATATTTATCGTCAGAATATTTTAAAGCAGCTTGATTGAATGTTATTTTTTCTGATTTAATATCTTCCCTGATATCTTCCAGTTTTTTTATAGCTGTTTTAATTTCTTCTTGATTAGGAACAGACATTAATAATATATGTCTTAAATCAATCACTTGACCTTTCTTTTTTTCAAGATAAACAATATGGAATCCATATTCAGTTTCAAATGGTTCGGATATTTGTCCTTCTTCCAATCCAAAAGCAACCGCATCGAACTCTTTTACCATTTGTTCTCTTCTAACATTTAAAATTTGTCCACCATTAGCAGCTGAACCCGGATCTTGTGAATATTTTTTAGCCATGTCAGCAAAACTGGCTCCTTCTTCAATTTGTTTTTTTATAGATTTTAATTGATCAATCAATTCTTGTTTATGGCTTTCAGTTAATTTAGGGTACATATAGATTTGCCCATATTCGATTTCTTCATTTAAAGTAGGAAATTCCGTTTCATGAGCTTTGTAAAAATCTTTTAAATATTCTGGAGAAACGTCTACATTTTTGGTTATGTCAGCCATTTTCCTTTGAGTATACATTTGATTTTTAATCATTGTTTCGAGTAAACTTCTTAGCTCACCCATGGTTTTAAATTTGAAATTGGTTAGAATATTGACATCTGAACCAAAATAATTTCTATATCCTTCAATACGTGATTCAGCCTCTCTGGCTACTTCATCTTTATTAACAGTTATAAGAGTATCTTGTTTTGCTTTATATAAAATAATTTTTTCTTTCATCATATTTTCTATAAAGCTGCATCTATCAGTTACGGTTTGTCCTTCAGATCGAGCGTAATTTTCACCTTCTTTAACATCAGTTTCTGTAATAATTTCATTTCCCACGACAGCTACAATTCCATCAATTTTTGTTTCTTGCGCAAAAATGAAGGTAGCCATAAAAAAGGTTACAACTATAAATAATCTATTCATTTTAATTTTTATATTCTGCAAATTTAAAATTCTTTTATGAGTAATTAGTGTTTATATTAGTTTTTAACGTTATCATTTATAAATATCTTTTAATCTTTTTACTTGATTTGAATCCAATGTGACAACAGCTTTCTCTTTCAATAATTTAATTGTTTGTGACGTTTTATAATCAATGAATTCATTTAAATAATATTTTTGAAGATCATCTAAACTCATTTTATCATTTTTAATTATTTTTTTAATATTTATTATCAATCTTCTATTTTTACTGTCAACGACATATAATCCTTTGGTTAATTTTTTATTTACAGGCAAATTAAGAGATTCTCGAGTCTTTCTACCTTCTTCAATTATTAATTCTTCACGTTTATCTTCAAATTGATTTTTTATAAAGTTTATTGACTTTTTATTTTTTAACCAGTTAAGGACTTTAGTTTCTATATCAGAATTGAGACAATAATAAAAAGTACCTTCAATTCTTTCCTTCCAGGTCAATCGAGCAGCTTGATCATGTAAAAATTTTTTTTGACCGATTTTATCGTTTTGAGCTTCGTAAGCAATTAAATTAAGTGCATATTTAATAAGAAGTTGATCTTTAATATTCTCATAATTTTTTTTAGCTGTGTTGAATTCGAAAAAGTGTGTCGTGTAAAACTCCAAAATATTATCTTTCCCCCATTTATTTAAATAATCAAAAATTAATTGATTTCTTTCAAAATAATTTTCAGAATTTAAATATTTTTTAAGATTTACCAGTATATCATTTAAGGTAAGTGTATAGGAATCTCCAATAGTAATAATTGTCTCATTATTTGGAATAGTAAAATCAGTAAATTGATTATAAGTTTGAGGTAAAGAAGAAATAAAATTACTTAGATGGATAAAATTTTCTTTATAAAAAGGTTGTTTTTTTAATTTCAAAATTAATAAATCGTTTAACCGTTTGATTTCTTCTGATTTTTTTAAGCTGTTGTATATTTTATTTCTAGCGATTGAATATGAATCATAATTATCATTAAAATAATATTCACAAATAACATAACCATCTTCTAATTTAATGGGCTGAGAATAATCCGAAGTATTATTAGGTTCGGATTTAATTTGATTAACCACATATGTATATACTTCCTCATTAGAAAGAATATTATTTTTATTTAAAACATTATAATTTTTAAAGATTTCATCTTTAATTTTAGAAAAGCTTTCTCCTTGTTTAAGTTTTTTATAAACTTTATCAATCTCAATTTTACCTAATCGAGAAGTATCCGGAATATATATTTGGCCTAAAGATACTTCACCTAAGTATTTTCTTTCATTGGAAACCAAAATAAGATATATATTATCATTTTCATCTACAAATGTAGTTACCTGATTAAGCGGTGCATTATATATAGCATCCACCATTTTTTTATTTAAAGCGAATATATTTAAATAAGAAGGTTTTTTAAAATCCGAAAGCATTGAATATTTTGATACGGCTTTTTCAAAGCGTAAGGGATCATTACCGATGGTATCTATAATTGAATTTATAAATTTGCTTTTATAAGTTTCATTTTTGTTGGTTAAAAATTCATTTTTAAAAACCAACAATTGAAATTTTTTTTCAACCAGAATTTTTTTATAATAATCACGCAGTAACGGTTCAAGAAATTCAGAAGGATAAAATAAGCTGTTTTTTAATTGTTCAGCTCCTTTGGCTAATTCTGTCTGAAAACCTATAGAATTTTCTATGTTGTTTGCAAGTGCATATTGTTTAAGAAGATTAAAGTCAATATAATTGTCTATAGTTTTGTCCGTTCCAAGCAGTTCTAAACTTTTTCTATAATTATTTTCAAAATTATTGGTATAAATAATTTCATTATTTATGGTCATTAAAACCGATTGTGAAAATACAATACAGGTAAAAAAATATAAACAAACACTTATGGATTTTTTCACTTTTACTTATTTTATATGATACAAAAATATATAAAGAATTAGTACTCTGAAAATATTTTTAACTCTTTAAATAATGGAATATTTTGATTGTAATTACTTTACAGCTATACTATATATAAGATGGGTTAAAGGGTTAGATTTTCAAGATATTCATAGACTATATGCGTTGGTAAACCCATAATAGTAAAAAATGAACCGTTTATTTTATCGATTTTAGCCAACCCTATCCAGTCTTGAATACCATAAGAACCCGATTTATCATAGGGTTTGAAATGAGATAGGTAAAATTCAATTTCTTTTTCATTCATAGGTAAAAAATGAACTTCTGTACAATCCGTAAAAACCTTAAAATCATTTTTGGTTGAAAATCCTACAGAAGTATACACTTTATGTGAATTTCCTGATAATTCAAACAACATTTTTTTTGCTTGTTCGAAATTTTCAGGTTTTTCCAATGCATGATCTTTCATCCAGACAATGGTATCCGCTGTGATCACAACCGTTTGATCAGCTACTTCTCCATAGTGTTTCGATTTCTGCTCTGCTAAATATTCGGTAATTTGATTTTCTTTTAATAAGGGAGAATAACTTTCATCTATATTTAAATGTAGGGTCTCAAATTTGTAATTTAAACTTTTTAAAAGTTCTTGTCTTCGTGGAGATTGAGAAGCTAAAATAATTTTAAATGTATTCATATAGTTGTAATTCGATAATCAATAAGTTAAAAAATAAAAGACTATCTTATGAATAGATAGTCTTTTATTTTAAAATTATATTTTGCATCCATTATATATTTATTTAAATAGAATAAGAATTCACACTATTTAAACAGAACTATATAACTAAACAATATTATAAATCGATTGCTTCTCCATATGCCGCCTCTGTTGCACCTTTAAATGCTTCTGAAATAGTCGGATGTGGATGTACAGTGGTTAAAATTTCATGTGAAGTAGCTTCTAATCTTCTCACAGCTACAGCTTCCGCAATCATATCAGTAACTCCGTTACCTACCATATGACAACCTAATAACTCACCGTATTTTGCATCATAAATAACTTTTATAAAACCATCAGTATCACCGTTAGCTGTTGCTTTACCTGATGCTACAAAAGGAAATTTACCCACTTTAATATCATAACCTGCTTCTTTGGCTTTTTTCTCTGTCATTCCCACAGAAGCGATTTCAGGAGAACAATAAGTACATCCCGGAATGTTTCCATAATCAATAGGTTCAACATTCATACCTTTAATTTTTTCAACACAAAGAATTCCTTCTGCAGAAGCTACGTGGGCTAAAGCAGGGCCGGGAATAACATCACCAATGGCATAATAGCCCGGAATGTTTGTATTGTAAAAACTGTCAACAAGGATTCTTCCTTTATCTGTAGATATTCCTACTTCTTCTAATCCTATATTTTCAATATTTGCGGTAATACCTACTGCAGATAAAATAATATCTGCTTCTAAAGTTATTTCCCCGTTCGCTGTTTTAACAAAAGCTTTAACTCCGTCTCCCTGAGTTTCAACTCTTTCAACTGAAGAATTAACCATAACTTCTATACCATGTTTTTTAATAGATTTTTCAACATGTTTGGAAACTTCTTCGTCTTCAACAGGGACAATATTAGGTAAAAATTCAACTACGGTTACTTTAGCTCCCATGGTTGCATAGAAATATGCAAATTCAATACCTATAGCTCCTGAACCAACTACAATCATAGATTTAGGCATAGTTGGAAGTGTAAGGGCTTCTCTATAACCGATTATTTTTTTACCATCTTGAGGTAAATTAGGTAATACTCTTGATCTTGCACCGGTAGCAATAATAATGTGAGATGCTGAATATTCTGTTATTTTACCCTCTTTATCAGTAACTTCTATTTTTTTTCCGGGCTTAACTTTGGCATTTCCGTTAATTACATCAATTTTATTTTTTTTCATAAGGAAGCCAACCCCTTTATTCATTTTATCGGCTACTCCCCTACTGCGTTTAATAACATTAGAAAAATCAAAAGATGATTCGGTTTTATTCAATCCAAATTCTTCAGCATGATTTATTTCTTCATATACGTGAGCACTTTTAATAAGAGCTTTAGTTGGTATACATCCCCAGTTTAAACAAATTCCTCCTAGATTTTCTCGCTCTACTACAGCTGTTTTAAAACCTAATTGAGCGGCTCTAATAGCAGCAACATATCCACCGGGCCCGCTACCTATAACTATAATATCATAATTCATGGTACAGATTATTTTGTTGACAAAAATACTATTTTTTTTCCAAAAAGAAGATTTATATATTTAAACCAAAAAAAATGCATAATTTTTGTTAATAAATATAAAAAATTTATAATTTTACTTTTTATAAATATTTAATCTAAAATCAAAGTATTATGCAAGAAACAAATCAAACTAATAGTGATTTATATGAAATTTCACCGGATCAACTTAAAAATGCTCATAGTAAAAAAATAGTAGCCGGAATTTGTGGTATTTTACTTGGTGGTCTTGGTGTTCATAAATTTTATTTGGGATATATTACTCCTGGAATAATTATGGTACTTATTACATTAATAACTCCATGGTTTACTTGTGGTTTTGGCGCAATTGTAATGGGTATTATAGGATTAATTGAAGGAATTCTATACCTCACTAAATCCGATAAAGATTTTTATGAGACCTATATTTTAAATAGTAAAGGTTGGTTTTAATTACTATAAATAAAAATTAACGAATGATATAATTATTGTTGGAAACCATTAGTTAGTACTAATGGAATCCTTTTTATCCTTTATAATTTCTTTTTTCTTTCTCTTTTTACTAAATAAATCACTGAATTTATTAAAAGATTTTTTGTAAACAATCCCCCCGCCATACGATTGATTATTTGCCCCTGTAGTGGATAATACCGATGTTTCCAATCCAAAAGTGGAAGGTTTTGAAAAACCATTGATAATTAGCGATTTATCATTGTTTTTAGATATGTCATAATTAATTTTTGCACCATAGGTCCATACGTCGGCAGCACTTTTTTGTTCCAGAGGCATATTAACTGATCCAACTATGGATAACCTTTGATTCACTTTAAATGTAGGGTCTAAAGAGATCCGGTCACTTGTATCGTCGACTCTTGAACCGGCATTAAAATTAGCATCCAGAGAAAATACTCCACTTATATTATTTATTGCAGAAGTTAATTGTTTCAATACTACATCATAAGCAGAAGAAGCATAACTGCTACCTCCCATCTTATCGGATAAAAAGCTTCCAAAAACAACAATTCCGGCTACTTGATTGTATTTTTCCCCTTCATTATTATTTAGTTTAGTATTGAGTTGATCACGAACCGAAGAAGAAGCATCTGCTTGTATATCAAAAGTTAAACTTGGTTTAGATAAATATCCGGTTAATAACGCCGAAACTGTTACATTAGAAGCGGGAACTGTAGATATACCCAAATAATCGCCAATATTACTTACTAATCTGGTATAGGAAGCGCGAATATTTAAATCGGCTTCAGTAGGACCACGATTTTCCCATCGGATAGTACTTCCGGGAACAATAGTAAAATCCTTATTAACAAACATATTATAATAATATTTACTATCACCGGTTATTGTGTAAGTACCGTCCATAGAAATAACTCCTGCTTTTGACATATCAAATTTTAGATGTTTTGCATCTCCCCGAACCACTATTTTATCTCCGGTTTCTTGACTAATAATTAAATTAACCACAGATTTATTGTCTGCTGTAACGTCTGCACGTATGGATAATCCCATAGGTGGTTTAGTTTCTTTTTCATCTCCTTCTTTATGTTGTTCAGGAATGAATTTGATAAATTGAATGTCGGTAGCATTAGTTGTACTACTGCTGTTTATTGTGAGGCTGCTTCCCTCAAGAGCCATGGCAGTTGCTGAAATATCAATACCTTTATCCGTTGTTCCTGTTATGGAAAAATTACCTGAAGCATAAATAGTTCCATAAAAAAGATCATTTTCTTTCATGGTAGTATTTAAAACTAAAAGTTTATCCGAAGTAAAGTCTAGGTTCATTCCCCATTCAGAAAAATTTTTAGTCATTAAAGGTCCAAAAACTACTCCCTTAGTTTTTCTTTGAGTATCCATCAACTCAATATTATCAAATAAAAATATACCGTCAGATATTTGTAAATCTTGATCTTTAGTAAGTTGATAATCAACCCCTAAAAAGTTAACTTTAAATCCAACTTTAGACATTGTAAGGGAACCTTGATATTTAGGCGAAGTTATATCTCCTGAAATTTGAACATTTCCGGTGGCAGTTCCTCTGAAATTTGAGAAAATACTTTGTAAAAAAGTTCCTATAGGAGCAATGTTCATTTGATTGGCTTGTAAATCTATATTCAATTGAGAAGGCTTACCATTTTGATTGGCTATATATCCGTCAGCTAAAAAACGATCTTGTCCGGAATCTTCTAATTTACTTTGTAGTAAATATCGGTTGGTTTTAGCATCGTAGATTGCTCTCATGGCCAAATTCCCTAAATTTTGACCATTAAATTTCAATTGATCGATATAAAGATCCACAAGCGGTTTAAGTTCACTTGAATTTTTAAGTACTTTGGCAGATCCATTGGCAACACCCTCAAAAGACATATCTTTAAGTAAGCTGTGAGGTAATATTTTTTCTAATTTAACGTCTTTTAAATTCAGATCAAAAGTATATTCGTTTTTGGTGGTATATTCTCCGGACAATAAAATTTCAGAATTTTCAGATGTTAATTCAATTTTTTGTAAAACTAATTTGTTAGTTAGTAAATTATATTTCGCAATGGCTTCATCCGATTTAAAATTAGGATTCAGTTTCCATTTTGCTTGTGCCAAATTAATATTAGAAGGTTTAAATCCAATAATAATATCATTATTTTTTTGAGTTTGATATAAATTTAAATCAAAATTAGTTTGTTTTTCTTTATATTTTCCATGATAAAAATTCGTGGAAACAAAAAGGGAATCATTTCTATTATATCCGGAAAAATTGATTTTTTCAATATTCGTATTGTCTATATTTAGAGAAGATAAAGATCCTATAAATTGTCGTAAGGTATCTTCTGTATTTAAAAATATATTCGGATTGGTTAGTTTGATATTTTTATAATATATATATTCTGAAATCATTTGTGCTTGTAACTTATTCCCATTGCCAACATACCTTCCTGTTATGGTCGTTCCCGGGGATAAGTTAACATCCATCATTAATAAATCAAATAAATCCTTTTGTATATCCAAAATAAATGAAAACTCTTGATTGTCAAATCGTTTATTAGTTTTAAAATTAGCTACCAGGTTCCCAATTCCTTTCTGTAACATATCAGGAATATCTTCTAATTTGTATTTACCATAAATATTGGCAGTAATCATATTCGGAGAAAAAATATCTAAATTTCGATTTTCTTCCTCAAAACTTGTTTTAATTTGAATATCATTATAATTGGTAGTTTTACCATTATCTTCTAGAGAAATTGAATTAATGTTGATTTGTCCAATTAAATCATCAATGGAGCTGAATTCAATATCTGCTTTAACAAATCCTTTAAATGATTTATTTTTATCGGCTTGAGAAGTAAAATAGCCTAAATTTAATGATTGGATATCTACATCAAAGTTGGTTTTAATATATTTTTGAGCGAAATTTATTGTACCATTAAAGTCAAAATTAGCGTATTTATCATCGGAAATAATTTTACCTTCAAAAATTTTATCTCTTAAATTACCCACAGCTGAAATATCATTAATCGTTTTACCATTAATAACTAAGCTATTCAGTTTTGCATCAAATTTAGTATCCATATGGTCCAGATTAAATCCGCTGCCGTCAAATTGAATTTTAGCGGATATGGGACCTAGTGTTGTTGATTTAATAAAAGAAGCTAAATTTAATTGGTATGTTTCTAATTTTCCTTTATATCTAGGTTTTTGGGAAGCGTAATCTTTTAATTGGGCATCCGCTATTACTGTACCTAAAGAGCTAATCATTTTACCATTTATACTAAGGTCTTTTTTATCAATTAAAAATGAACCCATATAATTCATAGTTCCAAATTCAGATACTATTTTGGGTATTTCTTTAGAAATAAATTTCGGTAACCATGAATTAAGAGAGGCATATGAAGATTGAAGATGCGTTTCTTTGGTTTCTATATTAAAAGATTGGGAAGGATCAGTAGTAACTAAATTTTTCAACACTAAGCTAGGGGAAGAATAAAAAGTACCGTTAACCGATAAGATTGGATTAGTTAATGTTAAATTATTAAGTGTACCATTAACTTTCGAAGAAATGTTAAGTATAGAATTAGTATCCCAGTTTTTTACAAAATATCGTATGTCTTTACCTGATACTTTACTTCCTTTGGTAACATCCATATTCCAAGCTACCTGATCAGAAAAGTTGCTCAATCCATTTTCTTTGGTGTGATTAAAAAATAAAGAACCTATTAACAATGAGGTATCTGATTCAAAAAGAAGGTCTTTGAAAGAAAGCTCTGTTTCTGAATAATGAATATCGGATGAAAATTGGTAAACCGTATAATTTTCCTTATGCCTTTTAGCTTTGAAATTAAATTGCTCAACTAAAACCCTTACATCCGAATTAAAAACATCAACGCTGGAAGCTTTTAAATTTAATTCAGAAGTATCTAACCAGACTTGATCTTCTAATGGTAAATTTTGATTTACAATTGAAAATCGACCATTGATTATATCTACCCTTCCGTTTAATTTAAAATCTTTTTTTTGAGATGGTTTATCTGAGTTAAAATTATCTATGAAAATAGAAAAATTATCATGATTTTCATTTTTATAAGTAATTACTTTGATGACAGGATCTTGTAAGCGCAATTGATCAATTTTGATATCATCAACATGCTTAATTACCAAATTTTCAATTAGAGATATGGTATTTAAATATCCTTTTAATTCCTTTACGGTTAATAAATTATTCTGATGATGATCTTTAATAACTACATTATGTAAAGTAAGATTTCCAAAATAATCAACTTCAATTCTTTGAGCAGAAATGGAAGTTTTAAATTCTTTGTTTAAATAAGAAAGTGCCTCTTTTGCTATTTTATCTTTTACAGAAGGTAAATTTATAACAATAATTAAAGATAGAAGTAATAAAAATAAAATGCAAAAAGCATAGAGAATTGCCTTGGATGATTTAAAAAATATTTTTTTAATTAGTAACTTTGTCATAAATGAAAACACCCATTATTTTAGGAATAGAATCGTCATGTGATGATACATCAGCAGCTGTAATACAAGGTAAAAAAATACTATCTAATGTAGTATCTACCCAAAAAATACACCAAAATTATGGCGGTGTAGTTCCGGAATTAGCCTCTCGTGCACATTTACAAAATATTATACCCGTTGTACATCAAGCAATTCAATTAGCAAATATAAATAAAAAAGCAATTGATGCGATATCTTTTACCCGTGGTCCGGGTTTATTAGGTTCCTTATTAGTAGGTACCAGTTTTGCTAAATCATTATCTATGTCATTGAACGTTCCTCTTATTGAAGTTAATCACATGCAGGGGCATATATTTGCACATTTTATTGAGGATGATTCTAAAGAAAATATATCATTTCCATTTTTATGTCTCACGGTAAGTGGTGGACATACCCAAATTGTTCAGGTAAATGATTATTTTAATATGGAAGTGTTGGGAGAAACTTTGGATGATGCGGCGGGCGAAGCTTTTGATAAGATAGGTAAAATTTTGGGACTTGAATATCCGGCAGGACCTACAATTGATAAACTTTCTCAAAATGGAGACAAAGATAAATTTAAATTTCCTTTACCAAAATTGGAAGGAATCAAATTTTCTTTTAGTGGCATAAAGACTTCCGTGCTTTATTTCATACAAAAAGAACTACAGAAAAACCCGGATTTTATAAAAGAGAATCTTGAAGATATATGTGCATCCGTCCAAAAAACAATCCTATCTTCATTGTTAGATAAATTAAAGTTGGCTATTGATATTACGGGTATTAAAAATGTAGCAATTGCCGGTGGTGTTTCGGCGAATTCGGAGTTAAGGAGAGAAATAAAAAAATTAGAATTAGAAAAAAATTGTAAAACTTTTATTCCCAAATTCGAATATACAACAGACAATGCAGCCATGATTGCCGTGGTTGGAAGCATTAAATATGAACATAATAAATTTTCTGATCTTAAAACTATAGCTACCGCTAGATATAAAATGTAAGATTATGATTAGTAATAACTTTTATAAAAAAAGCTTACTATTTATTTTAAGTTTATTAATTTTTAATTCCTGTAAAAAAGAATCTCTATTGTTTAAAGATGATTTTCATACCAATACCAATCATTGGGATACTATATCTACAGATGCACTATATACTAAACTTGAAGAAGGACATTTATTGATGAAAGCTGATTTGAAAAATGTTTTAAATTATTCTTTACTCTCCCTTCCAATATCCGATCGAAATATAACCTATACTACTTCATTACAAATTAATAATTTTTATGATCCTAAGGGCGTTGCGGGTATAATATTATATGCTGATGATCGAAAATATCCTGAAAATTATCTCCTATTTGGAATTAATGCAGAAAACGAAGTAGTTATATCATACGAGAGCAAAAGAGAAGGAAAATCACAAATTTATTTTAAACAAAAAACTCAAAAATATAAAAAAAAGGAAAAGAATAGTTTTTCAATCGTAACAGACAAAAGTTCTATTCAATTCCTTTTGAATGGTAAAATATTGACAACCATATCCAAAAATAAAGATTTAGGATCAAATTTTGGTTATATGGTAATCAATTCGAATATATCTGTTTCTTCTTTTCAAATTAAAAGTCATTAGTTAAAGCCAAATTACATGCCAATAAAGATTAATTCATATTAATATTAATTAGCTTTATAAGCTTGATAGTATTGTAATGCTTTAGGCATTATTTTATTTATATCTGCAATTCTATTTTGAGGATTCGGGTGCGTGGAAAGAAATTCAGGTGTATCGGAACTTCCGGTAGCGTCAATCATTCTTTGCCAAAATAAAGGGGCTTGTCTGGGATCATATCCTGCCATTGCCATAATATATAAACCCATTTCATCTGCATCAGATTCTTGTTTACGACCATAACGTAAAAGAGTGATACCACTGGCTACGGGGTAATATTGATTAATTGCCGAACGCAAAGCTTGGTTATTGGTAACCCCTCCTAATACCTGTCCACCGATTTCTGAAATATATGATTGTGAAATTTTTTCAGCTCCGTGACCTGCCAGAGCATGGGCAATTTCATGTCCCAAAACAACGGCTAAACCGGTGTCGTCTTTACAAATAGGTAAAATTCCTGAATATACAGCCACTTTTCCTCCGGGCATACACCATGCATTAACCGTTTTTGGATCATCAATTAATACAAATTGCCATTGATAACCGTTTAAAGCCGAAGACTTTCCAATGGATCTATAATAATCTTCTGCAGCTTTTTTTATTCTGTTACCCACTTCTTCCACTTGCCTTGCTTGAGGAGTTCCTGTAATAATTTTATTGGAAGATAAAACTTGTTGATATTGCTGAAATGAAGATGGCAATAATTGAGAATTGGATACAAAATTTAATGATTTCCTTCCAGTTAACGGATTAGTTGCACATGCTACTGTTAATAAAGATACTAGCGATAATAATAAGCATTTTTTTGAATTCATAAACTCTATAATAATTTTTGAAATATAGTAAATTTATTAATTAATGTTCTTAAATTTGCAATGATTATAATAAAATAAAAGCAAAAAATATGCCTTACTTATTCACATCCGAATCGGTTTCGGAAGGCCATCCAGATAAAGTTGCTGATCAGATTTCAGATTCGATATTAGATAATTTTTTAGCATTTGATCCCGATTCTAAGGTAGCTTGTGAAACTTTAGTTACTACCGGTCAGGTAGTATTAGCCGGAGAAATTAAATCCAACACATATATTGATGTTCAGCATATTACCAGAGATATTATAAAAAAAATAGGCTATACGAAAAGTGAATATAAATTTGAAGCCGAATCTTGCGGTATTTTATCCGCTTTGCATGAACAATCGCAGGATATAAACCGCGGAGTGGATAAACAGAATAAAGAAGAACAGGGTGCAGGTGACCAAGGGATGATGTTCGGCTATGCCACCAATGAAACGGATAATTATATGCCTTTGGCTTTAGATATTTCACATAGCATCTTACGTGTGTTAGCTCGAATAAGAAAAGAAGGTCAAATTATGACCTATCTTCGTCCTGATGCAAAATCTCAAGTAACTATTGAATACGACGATAATAATAAGCCGATACGTATTGACACGATAGTTCTTTCTACACAACATGATATGTTCAATGAGGATGAAAAGGTTGTATTGGACAAAATTGCCCAGGACATTATTTCAATTGTTATTCCTGAAGTTAAGGCAGAATCAAAAGATGAAATAAAAGCATTATTTGATGATAATATCACTTACCATATAAATCCAACCGGAAAATTTGAAATCGGAGGACCTCATGGAGACACCGGATTAACCGGAAGAAAAATAATTGTTGATACTTATGGTGGTAAAGGAGCTCATGGCGGTGGCGCATTTTCCGGAAAAGATCCTTCTAAGGTGGATCGTTCTGCTGCCTATGCTACAAGACACATAGCTAAAAATTTAGTTGCGGCAGGGGTTGCTGATGAAGTTTTAGTACAAGTTTCATATGCTATTGGTATTACCGAACCGTGCGGTGTTTATATTAATACTTTTGGCAGCTCAAAAGTTAACCTGTCCGATGGAGATATAGCATTAAAAGTTGAGAAATTATTCGATTTAAGACCTTATGCTATTGAAAAAAGATTGAAATTAAGAAATCCAATATATACGGAGACAGCAGCCTATGGACACATGGGAAGAAAGAACGAAATCGTTACAAAAAAATTTATAAGAAATCGTGATAATGGAAAGACAGAAATAAAAGAAATCGAAGTAGAATTATTTACTTGGGAAAAATTAGATTATTTAGATCAAATTAAAGAAGCTTTTAATCTGTAAATTAACATTTATTTTCATGTCAAAAATACTGGCCATCGATTATGGTGAAAAAAGATCCGGATTAGCAGAAACGGATGATATGCAAATTGTTGCCAGTGGGTTGGCCGGAATTATGACATCTAATCTGATTCCATTTCTTGAAAAATATATGTCTGAAAATTCTGTCGAAAAAATAATTATTGGTTTACCTGTTCGATTAAACGGAGAACTTTCAGATGTTGAAATTTCAATTCAAAAATTAATCAAGAAGATTACCTCTCTTTTTCCAAATATTCCGGTTGAAAGAGTAGATGAGAGATTTACTTCAAAAATTGCTTCTCACTTTATTAGTTTGAGTGGAAAAAGTAAAAAAAATAGAGAAAATAAGCATTTATTGGATGAAGTAAGTGCTACTTTAATTTTACAAACCTATTTAGAGAAAAAATAAAATTATGATTTTACCTATTTATGGCTATGGAGAACCTGTTTTAAGAAAAAAAACAGTAGAAATCGGTAAAGATTATCCCGATTTAGATCAATTAATTGAAAATATGTATGAAACCATGTATAAAGCACATGGAATTGGTTTAGCAGCCCCACAAGTAGGATTGAACATACGTTTATTTGTAATTGATGCTTCTCCATTGGCAGAAGATGAGGATTATGTCGACATAAAAGACGAGTTAGCCCTTTGTAAGAAAGTTTTCATAAATCCGAAAATAACTAAAAGAGATGGTGAACTTTGGAAGTTTAACGAGGGTTGTTTAAGTATTCCTGATATTCGAGAAGATATTAAAAGATTGGAAAATATTACAATTGAATATTTTGATCAAAATTGGAATAAAAAAACTGAAAATTTTGGTGATGTTCGTGCGCGTATTATTCAGCATGAATACGATCATATTGAAGGAATTCTTTTTACAGACTTATTATCTCCGCTTAAGAAAAAATTACTTAAAGGTAAACTTGCCAATATTAGTAAAGGAAAGGTGGAGACTGAATACCGAATGAAATTTCCTTCTCATTAAATTTTAAAGAAATTAATTAAAAATATAATTACATTATTGATATGGATCTTACTAAAATCATTGCAATTACAGGGAAATCCGGTTTATTTGAATTGTTATCTCAAACTAAAGGAGGTTTCATTGTTAAAGATTTAGTTGCTCAAAAGAAATTGTCTATTAATGCAAATAGTCAAGTAAGTTTACTACAAAACATTTCAATCTATACTCAAGATTCTGAAGTATCATTAATTTCAGTTTTAGTTTCAATTTCCAAAAAACATCAATTTAAAGAAATTGAATTTGATAAAAATGATACCAATACGTTAAGATCTTTAATGAAAGATGCTCAACCGGATTATGCAGAAGACAGAGTATATAATTCAGATCTTAAAAAGCTTTTTACTTGGTATAATATATTGGTTAAAAATGGTATCATAACTGAAGAAAGCGTAAAAGCTTATGAAGACAATCTAGCTAAAGCTTCGGATGATAGCCAAAAAGAAAATTCAGAAGATTGTAACATTTCACAAAAAACAGCTACTAATGAGGTATCAAATGATGATACAAAAGATGAAGCCGGTGTAACTAAAAAATCTACGAAAAAAACACCTGCTAAGAAAAAAGCTGAATAGTATAAATAATTTTAAATATTATTAATGAAAAGGTATCAATGTAAAGTTGGTACCTTTTTGTATATTAACTATAAAAAAATCTTTGAGTATCAATATACTCAAAGATTTTTTCTATATATAAATTCCGGTTAACTTTTTACATGAACATATCTTTGATCTTTTCAAAAAATGTTTTATCATTTTTTGATGGTTTAGGATGAAAATGTTCATTATCTAACATAGATTCAAAAAATTCTCTCTGCTCTTTAGTTAATTTATTCGGATTAGGTGTCCAAACATTGATATGAATAAATAAATCTCCGTATCCATATCCTTGAACTTGAGGCAATCCTTTATCTTTCAATCGTAGAATTTTCCCTGATTGAGTTCCGGAATCTACTGTAATTTTTACTTTTCCCGTGATCGTAGGAATTTCTTTTTTCGTACCTAAAATAGCTTCGGGTACAGAAATATATAGTTCATAATGAAGATTATCCCCTTCCCTTTTTAAATTTTCATCCTCAATTTCTTCAATCACAACGATTAAATCTCCGGGTATTCCTCCAAATGGAGCATCATTTCCTTTACCTCTAACTTGCAGCTGAACTCCTTCTCTAACACCGGCAGGAATTTTAATGGATACTTCCTCTTCAACTTTAATTAAACCATGATTATTAGCACCCGGCGGTATATGATCCGCAACTTTACCGGTACCTCCACAAGTATTACATACTGATTGAGTTTGCATTTGTCCAAACGGAGTATTCATGATTCTTCTCGTTTGACCGGTCCCGTTACAGGTAGGACAATTTTTTGAGGTAGCTCCCGGAGCTAATTTAAATCTTTTTACTTTAACGGTTTTTTCAACACCGTTAATAATTTCTTTAAGAGTTAATGATAAACGGATACGTAAATTGGAGCCTTGAACTTGTTGAGGTCTTGAAGAAAAGCCGCCAAAACCGCCTCCGAAAGCACTACCGAAAATATCACCAAAATGGGAAAAAATATCTTCCATATTCATTCCCCCTCCAAAGCCACCACCGGCAGCCCCTCCTACTCCGGCATGACCGTATTGATCATACATTGCTCTTTTTTGAGGATCACTTAAAACTTCATAAGCTTCAGCAGCTTCTTTGAATTTTTCTTCAGCTTCTTTATCACCGGGGTTTTTATCCGGGTGATATTTGAGTGCTTTTTTCCTATAGGCCTTTTTTAACTCTACTTCAGTTACACTCTTAGAAACCTCCAATACTTCGTAATAATCTCTTTTAGACATAATTTTTTATATAAACCTCTTTGAGTTCTTAATTTCCAATAACTACTTTTGCGTATCTAATTACTTTTTCATGCAATAAATACCCTTTTTGAACCACATCTATAATTTTACCTTTTAGACTTTCATCAGGAGACGGGACTTGGGTAATTGCTTCATGATAATCAATGTTAAAATCATCACCGGCCTTTACATCAATAACAGTCAATCCTCTATCTTTCAAGGTATTGAACAACTTATTATAAATAAGTTTCACTCCCTCTAAAACAGAAAGGTCATCCTCCTTTTTTTCAAGTTCGGTAATAGCTCGATCAAAATCATCCAATACCGGAAGTAAGGATTCTAAAATATCTTTATCCGAGTATTTAAGAAGATCCTGTCTCTCTTTAATTACACGTTTTTTATAGTTATCAAATTCAGCAAATAAACGGATATATCTGTCTTTTTCTTTTTCAAGTTTTTCTGTTAAGTCAGAATTATTGTTAGGTTCTGACATATTTTCAGTATCCTTAGAATTTTCTTGATTGTTATTTTCTTCAATTAATTCGTTTTCTTCGTTATCACTTTGAATTGACATGGTTAAATTCTTTATTGGTTACTGATATTTATCAATTTTATTGCCATAATAAAAATGCTGTCAAATCGACCTATATTTAAAAAATTATTTAAATACTTCTTATTAAATTTGCATATAAAGTAAATATATTCAAATGTTGAAAAGTTTTGATATTTTTTCAATCAAATCGGAGGAAGAATTTAATTCACTCTCCATCCAAATTTTTTTGTATCAATATAAAAATAATATACCCTATAGAACTTTTGTTGATTTATTATCTATAGATTGTAATAAAATTCTCAATTATCGGCAAATACCTTTTTTACCGATTGAATTTTTCAAAACCAATACAATAGTTGATAAAAATTTCTCACCGAATTTATATTTTCAAAGTAGCGGTACTACTTCCGAAAACCTATCCAAGCATTATATAGCAAATGAAAATATTTATAAACAAAGTATTTTACATTCATTTTCAATTTTTTTCGGAGACCCTTCCGAATACATATATTTAGGTTTGCTTCCTTCTTATTTGGAGAGAAATAATTCTTCGCTTATATATATGGTAAATTATTTAATGGAGCAATCGGGAAAGGTGGAAAATGGTTATTATCTACATAACTTTGATGATTTACATGTTATAATAAATCGACTGGAAAAAGAGAATAAGAAAGTTATTCTTTTTGGTGTTTCCTATGCTTTGTTAGATTTTGCGAATTCTTATCCTCAACAACTGAGAAATACTATAATTATCGAAACAGGAGGAATGAAGGGAAGAAAAAAAGAAATGACAAAAGATGAGTTGCTAACAGAATTAAAAAATTCATTTCAAACCGATAAAATTTATTCAGAATACAGTATGACGGAATTATTGTCTCAAGCTTATTCTTTATCTAATAATGTTTATAAATGTCCTCCCTGGATGAAGATTTTAATTCGAGATGTGGATGATCCTTTTGAATATGTTGAGACAAACAGATCAGGAGGTGTCAACATCATAGACTTGGCAAATATTCATAGTTGTTCATTTATATCTACCCAAGATATTGGTAAAGATGAAGGTAAGAATGGTTTTAAAATTTTGGGAAGAATGGATAATTCCGATATAAGAGGTTGCAGTCTTTTATTATTATAAAATATAAAATTTACTAATTAAGCTTTTTTTAACTAAAATTTGTATTTAATTTTAAACTTTTTTTATAAAAAAATAATAAATTTAATAAAATTATATATATAAGTTTTATTTTTCGGAATTGTAAATTGTAATATGTCTTATTACAGAAAATTAATAAAATATATTATTACAGGAATTATACTTTTATTCTTGTGGTTTATTCTTCATACCATTGCTATTATTATTGATGGGAACCAAGAAGATACCAGGGATGCAGACGTAGGAGTTATTTTTGGAACAAAAAATAAAACAGACGGTTCTATGCCTATGTCTTTAATACGGAGGCTAAATATTGGTTTAAAATTATACAATGAAGGTCAAGTTCAAAAATTAATTGTTTCCGGAGGTTTAGCTAATAAAAACTTTTGTGAAGCTGATCTCATGCAGGAATATTTATTGGAACACGGCGTGCTTTTATCTGATATTATTTTAGATAATAAAGCCTTAAATACTGAAGAAAATGTGGAAAATTCATTAAAAATAATGAAAGATAATAATTACAGAAAATTAATTATTATATCACAATATTATCATATTTCTCGTATTAAGCTGATGTATTATAAGCTAGGCTTTTATAATTTAGGTTCTGCAAGTTCTCATCACTATAGTAAAAGGCATCATTATATGTCATTAATAAGAGAATTTTTTGCCTATTACTATTATTATTTTTTTAAATAAATTAATTCTTTAACAAGCGCTTTTTATATATTTATGCATACAAATTTTATAGAAAAAGTAATTGATGAGTTATTGGAAAAAAATAATGATTTATCTAAATTTACTATCATTATTCCCGGAAGAAGACCTATCATATTTTTTAAAAGATATCTTATTAAAAAAGGGTATAACGGATTTTTGCCCACTTTCTATACCATTGAAGATTTTATATACAAACATTCCCATTTAGTTAAAATCGAAAATATTCCTCTTTGGTTGGAAGCTTTTCAGATACAGAAAAAATTCGTAAATGCAGAGGAAACTTTTGATGAATTTTTAAAATGGATACCTACTCTTCTTAAAGATTTTAACGATATAGAAATTTTCTCTGATAATCCTCATAGGGTTTTAGAGCATATGGCTTCCATTGAAAGAATAGAAAATTGGGTGAATAAGCTGGATACCACCAGTGAAAAAAAATTATATTATAAAAATGTAAAATTTTGGGAAAACAACATAATTTTATATAATAAATTAAAGGATTCTTTGGAAACTAAAGGATTGGGTACGTACGGAATGATTCTAAACCATGTGTTAAGCCAATTAACAGGTATTCATATTCCTGAAAATGATAAGTATGTTTTTGTCGGATTAAATGCCTTAACGCCTAAAGAAGAAAAGCTGATTAAACATTATATATCACATGCCGAAACGTATTTATATTGGGATGCCGATAAATACTATTTAAACAACAGTAATCAAGAAGCCGGAGATTTTTTAAGAAAATATAAAAATTGGAATTATTATGCAACTCGAGATTTCAAATGGGTAACTGATGATTTCAACCAAAAAAAAAATATACATGTAGTGAGTACTTCTCAAGACGTAGCTCAAGCCAAATATATCAGTTCAATCTTATCTACCCTTCCTGAAGAAGAGTTACACAATACCGCATTAGTATTAAGCGATGAATCAATTCTACCGGCAATATTGGAAAGCATACCTAAAAATATATCCCGAGTTAATATAACTATGGGATTTCCTCTTAAAAATTCATTTTTAGCATCATTATTTAAGCAAATTTTTAAATTACACATATTTAGAGAAAAAAATACATCTAAAGGATATTACTATAACGATATCTTATCCCTTCTTCAGAATCCATTACTACATAATACTATATCTGTTATTGAATTTATTTCTGAAATAAAAAGGAATAATCTTATCTATTTAACTGATTCTCTCATATATAAACGTTTAGGTAGTTCTTACTATTATTTTATATTTAGAGAATATGCAAATCCTATCGATTTGATACATAAACTTTATGAATTTTGTACTGAACAATTTTGGAAAACAGATTCTGATCATCAGGTGTTAAAAGAAAATTATTTAAAATTTAAAAATCTTTTCTCCATTTTACATACACAATTATCGCAAGATCTTTCCATTCAAAATTTTTCTCTTCTTTATACATTTTATCAGCATGTAATCAATAATGAAACTATTGATTTTATTGGCGAACCGGTAGAGGGACTTCAAATTATGGGAGTTTTGGAAACTCGATTGCTAAGCTTTAAAAATATACTAATGACGGGAGTTAATGAAGGAATTTTGCCGGGTGGAAAAAATGATAATTCATTTATTCCTTTTGATGTTAAGAAAAATTACGGAATCAATACTTTTCTTGAAAGTGATGCAATCTATGCGTATCATTTTTATAGATTAATACAACACGCACAAAACATTACCTTAGTTTATAATAATTATACTGAAGGTATTAACTCAGGAGAAAAAAGCAGATTTATTAATCAATTAGAATTTGAGTCTCAACATACCATAATAGAATCTGTAGCCACCTATGGAGGAAATTTAAAACAATCGAAGGAACTAATCATTGAAAAATCTCCTGCTATATTGAATTCAATTCAAGATTGGCTAAAAAATCCTATTTCGCCAACTCATTTAACCAATTATCATTACAATCCAATCAATTTCTATTTGCAAAAGATTTTAAAGATTAACGAGCAACAAGAGATGGAAGAGGAAATTTCTGCTTTAAATTACGGAAATTTGATTCATCATACTCTAGAGTCTATTTATTCCCCATGGCAAGGAAATAAACTAACGGAAAAGGAGTTACTTGCAGCTTTAAAAAATTATTCTGTTTATTTAAATAAATATATTGAAAAAGAATTAAATCCCGACTTATTTAAAAAAGGGCAAAATTACTTGCAAAAACTGCTAGCGGAAAAAACCATTGAAAAAATATTGTTAAGAGATTTAACCGACCTAAAAAACGGTAATATCATTTTCTTAAAAGAAATTGAAAAAGAACTTAGTTCCACTATTAATTTACCTGAAATAGGCACCTTATTTTTGAAAGGATTTGTAGACCGCTGGGATAGTTTTAATGGCCGGGACCGAATTATAGATTATAAAACATCATCTATAGATACTCTTATATTTAAGTCAGATAGATTTGATCAAATTCAAGAAGATAAAAATTTTAAATTTTATATTCAGCTTGTTTTCTATGCTTATATGATTTTACATGAAAAACTTTCAGAATCGGTAAAGGTGGGAATTTGGAGTTTTAAAAAACCTTTTCGAGGATTGGAGATTTTAAAAATTGATTCTTCTGAAAGTTTAAACGAATCTCAAGCTACTATTTTATTTGAGGAAGTTTCCCGATTGATCTTAGAAATTGCTGATCCGGATATTCCATTTGTAGAAAAATCTTCTTTTATTAAATAATAACAAAAAAATAATTTTTAATTCAATTTAATCATTTAATTTTGAAGTTTAACTTTCTTACCATGAACGAAGATTTAAAAGATATAAAAAATATTTTTCCTATACTGAATCAGTTAGTAAATGGCAAACCTTTAGTCTATCTTGATAATGCTGCGACTACTCAAAAGCCGATTTCCGTAATAGAGGCAGAAGAAAAATATTATAAAACTATAAACTCTAATGTTCATAGAGGAATTCATACCTTAAGTCAATTGGCTACCGTGGAAATGGAAGAATCCCGAAAGTCTGTGCAACAATTTTTAAATGCAAAAAAGGATTACGAAATTATTTTCACTAAAGGAACGACCGACAGTATCAACTTAGTAGCTACAGGAATTGAACCCTTACTTAACGAAGGCGATGAAATTATTATATCCAACTTAGAACATCATTCGAATATCGTTCCTTGGCAATTATTAGCCGAACGAAAAAATCTAAAAATTAAAGTTATTCCTGTGGATGACAACGGAGATTTGATGATGGATGAATATGATCGACTCCTTTCGGAAAAAACTAAAATAGTAGCTGTAAATCATATTTCCAATGCATTGGGTGTAGTTAATCCAATTGAAGAAATAATTTCCAAAGCTCATAAAATGGGTTCATATGTGCTTATAGATGGAGCGCAAGCCGTATCTCATAGAAAAGTTGACGTACAAAATTTAGATGCTGATTTTTATGTATTCTCTTCACATAAACTTTATGGCCCTACGGGAGTGGGTATTTTATACGGTAAAGAAAATATATTAGAATCCATGAAACCCTACCAAGGAGGTGGAGAAATGATTAAAGAAGTTACTTTTGAAAAGACGACCTATGCAGATTTACCTTTTAAATTTGAAGCAGGTACTCCGAATATTGCCGGTAATATTGTCTTAAAAAATGCAATAGATTTTGTGCAAACTATAGGTTTTAAAAATATTAGTAAGCATGAAGACGAAATTATGAAGTATGCTAAAAATAAACTTTCGCAATTAGATAATATAATCATCTATGCTCAAAATGCAAAACATACCTCCGGAGCACTTTCTTTTAATTTAGATATCGAAAATATTCATTCGTCAGATGTCGGATTTATTTTAGATAAACAAGGGATAGCAGTAAGGACCGGACATCATTGCGCTCAACCCATTATGCAACGCTTGGGAATAAAAGGTACTGTTCGAGCATCATTTGCTATCTATACAACTAAGGAAGATATTGATCAATTAATTGAGGGAATGTATTTAGCTCAAAAAATGCTTAGATAAAACTAAATTATTATTAAGTAAATTAGTTATTTCAATAGTCGAATGTAAGTACGAAAATAATTAATTAGATAAGTCTGACCGGCGATTATATAGTATTATTATATTCCTATTCATTTCCATATAAACACGAATAAATAATGAGGAAAATAATCGATAACTAATAGTTATATTTTTTAAATATTACCAACTACCACTGGCACCGCCTCCGCCGAAGCTTCCTCCGCCGCCAAAACCTCCAAAACCACCACCTCGGGAACTACTGCCCCCACTACCGCCAAATATACTTCCGCCGATAAATCCACCTAAACCACCCCAAAAATCATCATCATTATTTCTTCTCTTACCGTTACGGTCATAATATGTGTTGTTTCTATTGTTTTTATGCATTAATATATACAACAGTATAATGAAAAATATAAATACGGCAACTATGATCCCTGAAGTAGTATCATCAGTATCCTCCGGGTTATCTGCTTTAAATTTCCCTTGAAGAACCTTTATGATTTGATCCGTACCGGAGTTTATAGCACCATAATAATCATTTTGCTGAAGATAAGGAATCATATATTGATGAATAATAGTACTGGAAGTATAGTCAGTCATGGCATCTTCCACTCCTCGCCCATTCTGTATAGCTAATTTATGATCATCGGAAGCTATTAATAATAAAATACCATTATTTTTATATTTTTGTCCGATTTGCCATTTTTCACCCCATTTGGCTCCCACATAATTGATATCGTCACCATTTAATGTTTTAACAATACAAACAATTATTTCCGTGGAGGTTGAATCGCTATAAGATATTAGCTTATTATTTAATTTATTTTGTTGCTCTTCCGTAAGAATATTAGCATAATCATTAACGGGATAAATTATATTTGGTTTTTCCGGGATTTTAAATTCCGTTTGGCCGTAAATGAAATTATTTAAAAATAATACGCCAAAAAGGACTAAAATAATTTTAACGGGATATTTCATTGGGTAATTCATTTTCTATATTTTTTCCATCTCTTGGAAAAAATTTTTTCAATTTAGTTCCGGTTTTTAAAATTGCGTTGATTAATCCTTCTTTATAATTATCTTTTTTAAATGAAAATGTAATTTCCTTTAAAAGTCCATCCCAAAAACTTTGATGCACATATTTATGAATGTTGACATCTCCAATTACAGCAATTTTTTTCTTATTTTCGGATACATAAAATAAGACACCATTTCTATCTTTTGTTTTTTCCATACCCAATTTGGTAAAGAGGGATTGCGCTGTGGCTAATGCATCCCCCTTTAGGTTTTGGTCTATATGTACCCTAATTTCCCCTGTAGACATCGCTTCGGCTTGTCTAATGGCTTCAATAATATCTTCTTCGTCCCGGGGTGAAAATAACATTCTAAAAGTAGTTATTAAAATTATTTACCGTTTAACAATTGATCAACATTTGGAGCTTTTTCAGCACCTGCATCGGCTTTAAATGTTCCTTTTTCTTTAAAATTTCTAAAATTAGCTACAATACTTGCGGGGAACTTTTGTATATAATTGTTATAGGTTGTAACAGATTGGTTGAAGTTATCTCTATCGATTTTAATTCTATTTTCAGTTCCTTCCAATTGATTTTGAAGTCCTAAAATATTTTGATTGGCTTTTAAATCAGGATATTTTTCAATAGTAACTAATAATCTGCCTAAAGCAGAACCTAAGCCGGATTGCGCTTTTTGATATTCAGCTAATTTTTCAGGAGATAAATTTGAAGGATCAATCTGTACTGAAGTTGCTTTTGCTCTGGCTTCAATTACAGAAGTAAGAGTTTCTTTCTCATAATTGGTTGCTTTATTAACGGTTGCTACTAAACCGGGTACTAAGTCTGATCTTCTTTGATATGAACTTTCTACAGCACTCCATTTTAAATTTACATCGTTATTTAGTTCAATCATATTATTATTAATGCTTACCCCCCACATAAATACTCCGATTACAATTATAGCGATTAATCCTATAATACCACCTCCGATTAAACATCCTTTTTTCATAATTTTTACTTAAATTTATATTTACGATTAATTAATTATATTATCCAATATCAAATATTATTCCTAAAAAGTAAGGGAAGTTTTCAACTACTTCCCTTACAATATGTTGTATTATATTATTTTCTTTATAAAGCAGATTCTGCTTTTTTCATTTCTTCCATTTTATCCTTCATCTGTAAAACTCTATACGCTTCTATTAACGCTTGAATAATACCTTTATCTTTTTGATCATAACTATATGCTTTCTCCATGTAAGGTAAGGCCTGTTTGAACATTGCTTTTCTTTTTTCGACTAAAGCATCATATTTTTCTTGATCAGCTCTAGAAGATCCTAAAGCTTTCATTTTTTCTACAATTTCTTTATCAGGAGCTAATAATAAAGCTGCCAAATTCAGATATGCTGCCGGATAATCCGGCTTAATAAGTATAGTCTTATTATAATATTCTTTAGCTAATTCAGCTGCTTTAGGATCTTTGCTGTATAATACTCCTAAGTTATAATAAGAAATATAATCATAAGGTTTTTTTACAATAGCTTCTCTTAATTTAGCAATATATTTATCAGTTTGACCGGTTTGATAGTATAATTCTCCTATTTGAGAATTTAAATTAGTATCATTCGGAAATTTTTTCAATCCTTTTTCAGCTAAAGTCATAGCTTCATTATACCTTTTATCTGCAACTAATAAGGAAATTGCATAATTGTATAAATCTGCTTCAACGGATGGTGATTCCTCTTTTTTAAAGTCTGAAAATCCGGAATTGGGTGCCGATTTGAATAAATTGTATTGTTCTTCGCTTAAACCGACTCTTTTACCGTTTTGTAACGCTGTATACGTTGTTGTCTTACCGGTATAGCCTTCATTTAGTAATTCTAAGTACAGTTCAAGAGCTTTTTTATTATTATTGGCTGCATGATAAGAAATTGCTGCATAATATTTAAAAACTTCATCCGCATTTCCCGCTGCTTGAGTTAAATAAAAGGATTCTAAAAAGTCATCAGCCGCTTTTGAAAATTGTTTCGCATTATATTCAGAAGTTGCCCGGCCGGATAATTCTTGTCTTTTTTGCTCTAAAATCGGAATTATTTTTTGAATATAGTTTGTACCTGATTTAGTTTCTTTTAAACCTGTAAAACCTTCGGATTTAAGTTTTTCTGCTTCTTCTTTAGTAAGAACAAAAACCTTTTCTTTAGTATTTTTATTTTTTAAAGAATAAATAGGGCCTTTTTCATAAAGGGCTAATTTGGAAAATATTTTAGCAGATTCAAGAGTTTTTCCTTGTTCCAATAAAGAATTTCCTTTTACATATAAATATTTAGCATATACGTCGGGATTGATTCCGGATATATTAGAACTAACCGTTGGTTCTACTTGCTGTATTAATGACTCTGCCTGAGTTTTATTTCCTTTCTCTAATGCATTAAAAGCATCTTTTATTTCTTTCTCTTGGCCAAAAGACAAAAAACTAACTAATATAAATAGAGAAACTGATATTTTTTTCATATGATTATTTTTAATCCTCTGATTCTGAATTATTTTCTTCGTTTGATTCATTTAAATCATTTTCTGAATCGTCAGAATCATTTAATTTTTCATTTGTTTCTGTAACGTTTAGCGAGGTTTCACCATTAATAGTATTTCCATTTTCATCATATTCTTCTTCATCAACCCCTTCTTCTTTTTCAATTTTAGTTATGGCAGCAATTTCATCGTTCTTTTTAAGATTAATTAATTTAACTCCTTGTGTATTCCTGCTCATAACTCTAAGTTGTTCCACGGACATTCTGATGGCAACACCGGATTTATTAATAATCATTAAATCGTTATCATCGGTAACTTTTTGGATAGCTATCAGATTACCGGTCTTATCAGTTATATTTAAAGTTATGACTCCTTTTCCTCCTCTGTTAGTAATACGATATGCATCGGCGTGAGTTCGTTTTCCATATCCTTGTTCTGATACAACTAAAATAGTGTCATTTTCAGGATCTGAAATAATAACCATTCCAATTACTTCGTCATCCTCATCGCCAAGAGTAATACCTCGTACACCTGAAGCATTTCTACCGATAGGTCTTAATTTTTCTTGAGGGAAGCGAATAGCTTTTCCATATTTGGTAGCAATCATTATTTCATCGTTACCGGAAGTTAAACTTGCGCTTACCAAAGTATCTCCTTCCCTAACATTAATAGCATTAATTCCGTTGGCACGTGGTCTGGAATAAGCTTCCAATGTTGTTTTTTTAATGGTTCCTTTTTGGGTAACCATTACTAAAAACGTATTATTTATATATTCCTCATTTTTTAAGTCATGAGTTAAAATATAAGCTTTGATTTTATCGTCTGATTCTATATTTATTAAATTCTGAATAGGTCGTCCTTTAGCTATTTTGGAACCTTCTGGAACTTCAAATACTCGTAACCAGAAACATTTACCTTTTTCTGTAAAGAAAAGCATATACTGATGTGCAGTAGCGGAAACAACGTATTCAAGGAAATCTTCATCTCTGGTAGATGCTGCACGGTTTCCAACGCCACCTCTTGATTGGGTCTTATATTCTGAAAGAGAAGTTCTTTTGATATATCCCATTTTAGAAATAGTTAAAACAACTTTTTCGTCAGGAATAATATCTTCAATGCTCATTTCTCCACCCGCAAAATTGATTTCAGTCCTACGCTCGTCACCGTATTTTTGCTTGATTTCTTCTAATTCTTCTTTAATGATAGAATATCTTAGTCCTTCGTCATTTAAAATAGTCTTAAGGTACTCGATCTCTTTCATAATGGCATTGTACTCATCTCGGATTTTATCCAACTCCATTCCGGTTAAACGAGCCAATCTAAGATCCAAGATCGCTTGAGCTTGTATATCCGTTAATTCAAATTCTTGAATTAAGCCCGTTTTTGCTTCGCTTGGACTTGAACTTTCACGGATTATTTTAATAGCTAAATCTAAAGTATCTTGAGTAGCAATAACTTTCATAAATCCTTCCAAGATATGGGCTCGCTCTTGAGCTTTTTTAAGAAGGTATTGAGTACGTCTTACCACGACGTCATGTCTGTGCTCAACAAAATGATGAATGATATCTTTTAAATTAAGCTGAACGGGTCTTCCGTTTACTAGTGCAATGTTATTAACACTAAATGAGGTTTGTAATGCTGTATATTTGTATAAAAGATTTAATACTACATTCGGGATGGCATCATGTTTAAGCTCATAAACTACTCTCATTCCATTTCTGTCAGACTCGTCTCTGATTTCAGAAATACCTTGTAATTTATCTTCTTTGATTAATTCGGCCGTACGAGCAATCATATCGGCTTTATTTACTTGATATGGAATTTCTGTTACTACGATGGCTTCTCTGCCGTGTACCTCTTCGAAATTGGCTTTTCCTCGTAAAATGATTCTCCCCCTTCCAGTTTCAAACGCAGATTTTACCCCTTCATAACCGTATATGATACCACCGGTAGGAAAATCGGGAGCTTTAATGTGCTGCATTAATTCATCAATAGTAATATTTCTGTTATCAATATACGCACAAATGGCACTAATAGATTCAGTAAGATTATGAGGAGCCATATTGGTAGCCATACCAACCGCGATTCCTGATGCACCGTTAACTAACAGAATAGGAATACGGGTAGGCATTACTTTAGGCTCTTCTAACGTATCGTCGAAGTTAAGTTGAGTATCAACCGTATCTTTATCTATATCCGATAATATTTCTTCGGAAATCTTTTTTAGTCGGGCTTCAGTATACCTCATCGCTGCAGGCGGGTCGCCGTCTACGGAACCGTAGTTACCTTGACCGTCTACCAGCTGATACCTCATAGACCATTCCTGAGCAAGCCTTACCATAGTGTCATATACTGACGAGTCTCCATGAGGATGGTATTTACCCATAACCTCCCCAACGATTCTTGCAGATTTTTTGTAAGAACTGTTGGCAGTAACTCCCAATTCATACATCCCATATAAAACCCTTCTATGTACGGGTTTCAAACCATCTCTTACATCGGGTAGAGCCCTGGAAACTATCACAGACATTGAATAATCAATGTAAGATGATTTCATTTCATCTTCAATATTAATAGGAATTAATTTTTCCCCTTCTCCTATCATAAGTGTACTTGTTTATTTTTTCTTTAGTATATAAGACCGTAAAGATAATGAATTTTTATCGAACACGCAATTAGACATGCCTTTTAAGGATTTTGTGCGATTATAGTTCGTATTTATATATCAATTTGGATTCAAATGAATTTATCTCAATGGAATATTTACTTATTAAATTTTTATATAAATTGGTTCTCTCTGATTACTATACTTTTATGCAAAAGTGTTTTTTGGACATCAATTATTCTTTGATTGGTACTTCCTCTAAATGGTAGTCCTTCTTCGTATAAAGTATTCACGTATTTACCGTCTACAAGTACGTCTATATAAGGTAAAATTTGTGATAATTTTTTGGATTTATGTATTTGCTCAAAGGTAAATCCGGTGTAACACCAAATATTTTTATGCGAAGTAGCTTTAATTTCTTTGGCCAGTTCGGTAAATTCTTTTACTTGTACTAACGGGTCACCGCCCGTAAAAGTTACATTTGAAAATTCTGATTGTTTTATAATCTCAATAAGCTCATTAATCGTATAGGGTTTTCCATTATCAATATCCCAAGATTCCGGATTGTGGCATTCTACACATTTATGAATGCAACCTGCCGCATAAATTGAAGTCCTAAAGCCGGGTCCGTCCACCGTTGTATCCTGTATAATATCTAGTATGGATAGTTTAGTCATGAATAATACGGTCGTTTAATTCCGCTAACTTAGCATAATTCCATCTATCGGTTGTTCCTACTAAATATCCCGTAATTCGTTGCAAACGGTCAATATGGGTGCTTCCACATTTTGGGCATTCGTCTAAATGGGCAGAAGCATTTTCATACCCGCAGGGTAAACATCTGTTTCGAGTGTGATTCACAGAAGAATAGCCGATGTTATATTTATCCATCATATCTACAACAGTCATGATTGATTCGGGATTGTGAGTGGCATCTCCATCTATTTCAACATAGAAAATATGTCCACCGCGAGTTAAATCATGATAAGGTGCTTCAATTTTTGCTTTTAGGTGAGCGCTGCATTTATAATATACCGGTATGTGATTAGAATTAGTATAGTATTCTCTGTCCGTGATACCTTTAATGCTTCCAAAGTCTTTTTTATCTTTACTGGTAAACCTACCTGCTATGCCCTCTGCCGGTGTGGCTAGAATACTATAGTTATGTTTATAATTTTCTGAAAAAGTTAAAGACTTATCCCTCATAAATGTAACTATTTCCAGTCCTAATTTTTGAGCCTCCTCATCTTCCGCATGATGTTTTCCTATTAAAGCTACTAATGCTTCGGCAAGTCCTATAAACCCGATTCCCAAAGTACCTTGGTTGATTACTTTTTCTACTGTCTCTTCAGACTTTAGTTCTTCGGATCCATTCCATAATGTCGACATTAATAAAGGAAATTGTTTAGGAGCTGCTGTTTTTTGAAATTCAAAACGTTGATGCAGTTGCTCGGCAGCTATTTGTAACGTATGATCCAGCTTTTGGAAATATTGACGTTTTCTTTCAGTTTCATCATTTATTTCGCGGGTTTCTAATGCCAATCTAACTAAGTTGATTGTTGTAAAAGATAGATTACCTCTACCTATGGATGTTTTCTCTCCAAATCTGTTTTCAAACACACGCGTACGACATCCCATAGTGGCTGTTTCGTATTGATATCTTTTAGGATCTTGTGCATTCCATTTTTCATGATGATTGAATGTAGCATCTAAGTTCAAAAAGTTTGGAAAAAAACGTCGGGCGCTAACTTTGCATGCTAATTTATACAGGTCATAATTCGGATCCTCCGGTAAATAACTTACTCCTCGCTTTTTCTTCCATATTTGGATAGGAAAAATCGCAGTTCCACCGTTTCCAACACCTTCATCCGTACTTGTTAAAAGTTCTCTTATCACACATCTTCCTTCCGGAGAAGTATCCGTACCATAATTAATGGAACTGAATACTACTTGATTTCCTCCCCTAGAATGGATCGTATTCATGTTGTGGATAAATGCTTCCATGGATTGATGAACTCTGCTTACGGTTCTATTGATGGCATGTTGTACAATTCTTTCATCACCTTGTTTTTGATCAAGTTCTTCCTTAACATAATCCTTAATCGCGTAGTCATACAGGTGTTCATAATTTTGACCGTTTATATTTTCAAGAATTTTTATTTCCTCGATATAGCTTTTTCTTACAAACGGCGCTAAATAAAAGTCAAATGCCGGAATTGCTTGTCCTCCGTGCATTTCATTTTGAGCGGTTTCTAACGAAATACAAGCCAACATGCTGGCGGTTTCAATTCTTTTTGCCGGTCTTGATTCTCCATGTCCTGCAAAAGACCGTTTTCTAAAATTTTATTTAATGGATGTTGTACACAGGTTAGACTTTTAGTCGGATAATAGTCTTTATCGTGAATGTGTATATAGTTGGAAAGGACAGCTTCTTTGGCTTCAGGACTTAAAAGATAATCATCTACAAAGGGTTTGGTGGTTTCACTGGCAAATTTCATCATCATTCCTGCAGGGGTGTCAGCATTCATATTGGCATTTTCCCTTGTAACCTCATTGGATTTGGTTTCAATAATCTCCAAAAACATATTGCATGTTTTAGCCTTTCTTGCAACATTTCTTTGATCTCTATAGGAGATATATTTTTTTGCCACTTCTTTACGGGGACTGTTCATTAATTCCATTTCCACCATGTCTTGGATGGCTTCAACCGTCATTTCTACATTGCCTGTCTGAGATATATCTTCAGTAATTTTTTGTATTAAAAAAGAATCCACTCCATTTTCCGTATTTTGCATAGCTTTGCTGATCGCATTAAAAATCTTATTTTTATTAAACTCGACAATGCGTCCATCTCTTTTAATAACTGTCTGAATCATTTTATGTTTACTTTATCTATTGCACTTTATGTAAGATGAAAACCTTATACTTGGAGACATAAAATTTAATTGTCGCCAAATACAGGGTTATATATGAAGCTTGAAATACTAATAATAGTAACGTAATTATTGAATATTCAATAATTTAAGGTAGTAAGAATACAGGATTTTTTCCTGTTATTGGTCATGTATTCGATAAAGCTTCATATGTTAGTACAAAGATAATTTTATTTTCACATACCTTTTTTTATTTAAGAATTTAATTTTCAACATAATTATTTCTTATGATATTATTACTAAAATTTATAGAAAATTATCAATTATTGATTGAATTGTCTAAAAAAATAAATAAGTCAAAATAATAAATAATCACATTTTAAAAGATCAGCATTTAGGTAGTAAAGTTATTAACAGGGACTTAAATTTGGAGATATTATTTTACTATATTTGAGACATGAAAAAACTATCAGTACTTTTATTTTTATATACTTCTTTTATCTGCTATGCTCAGGAAAAGAACCTTACCTGTCTTGATTTCAATCGGGGTGAATTCAGAAATATTAGCGAAAATTCCAATTTAAGTTCTCTTATTGTGAGAAATGGCAATAAACAGCTGGAAGTTACCAATGGAGTTGAATCTTTTAAAAGGATTGAATGGTTAAATGATTGTGATTATATATTATTTTTCTCTAATCGAGACGCTAAAAAGGACAGTTTTAAAAGATTTATCAATAAAAATGGAGGGATTAAAGTAAAGACTGTTAAAATTGAAAAAAACATTTTATACTATAATACCTATTATTTTGATGGTAAAAAAGAAATTATGGGAGAAGGAAGATTACTTAAAACAAGTAATCATGCTTCTTTTAAATAAAACTAATAAAAGTGTGATGGAAATGCCTCTTTAGGTTCCCTATTTAAGATATTTAATTTTATATAGGATTGTAAAAAGCCAAATCCATAGGAAAAAAATTGAATAAATGTTGTAAGTAAAGATGTAAGACCGATTTTGATACTCCTGTTTTTATAGCTTGAATCGAGGAATATAGCACAGCAATAAAAAAGCAAGGGAAAGATACACCTATAATTAACTATCGATAATACTAAGGACAAAACAGTGAATATCAAAAAAAGAGAAGGAAACCAAAAAGTAATTTTTGAAAAGCTAGGATGTCTTTGGTTCAATATGGGACGGGCAATTCCGAAATGATATACTTGATTAGCAAATTTCTTTAGGGAAGTTCTTCTTTTATGAAAAACCTTGCATTCAGGAAAAAATCGAGTTTTAAACCCTTTTTCCCAAAGAGTAAGAATTAAATCGGGGTCTTCCCCTACCCTCAGTTCCGAAAATCCGCCAACACTTTTAAATGCTTCTTTGGATATACCCATATTAAAACTTCTAGGCTGGAATTTATTTATCGCTTTTTTATTGCCACGAATTCCTCCCGTGGTTAATAAAGAAGTCATGGAATATGAAATTGCTTTTTGTAAATCATTAAAATTTTTATCGGCTGAATCAGCTCCTCCAAAAGCGTCCACATAATTAAATCTTAATTCTTTACGCACATTTTCTATATAATGAACCGGAGCAATACAATCTGAATCTAAGAAAATATAATAATTTCCTAAGGCGTGTTCCGCTCCGTAATTTCTTGATAATCCTGCTCCGGAATTTGATTTGTAATAATATTTAATATCCAATACTTCTGCATAAGTGGAGACTATAGGTTCTAACTTTTCTTGAGATCCATCGTCTACAATAACAATTTCAAAATTTTTATCCGTTTGATTAATTAAACTAAACAGTAATTCCTGTAGTTCATCTTTTCTATTATAGACTGCTATAATAATTGAAATTTTTAAATGTAAATCTCCATGCATAGTTTTGTTTTATAGATTATAGGTCAATCCGAACAATATCGGCCCCCAAGGCCCTTAATCTCTCATCGATGTTTTCATATCCTCTATCGATTTGATAAATATTATGTATTCGGCTGATTCCTTTTGCAGACATGGCGGCAATCAGTAAAGATATGCCGGCTCTGATATCCGGAGAAGTCATTACTGTTCCTCGTAAAGGAATTTCATGATTTAATCCGATAACTGTTGCTCTGTGCGGATCACAAAGAATTATTTGTGCCCCCATGTCAATGAGTTTATCAACAAAAAACAGTCTGCTTTCAAACATTTTTTGATGTATTAAAACACTTCCTTTAGCTTGTGTGGCAACTACTAAAATAATACTTAATAAATCGGGAGTGAATCCCGGCCAAGGAGCATCGGAAATCGTTAATATAGATCCGTCTATAAAATTTTGAATTTTATAATGTTCTTGTGAAGGAATATATAGGTCTTCACCTCTTTTTTCGATTTGAATACCCAATCTTCTAAAAGTATCCGGTATATTACCTAAATTTTCCCAGCTAACCTCTTTGATGGTAATTTCCGATTTAGTCATGGCAGCCAAGCCAATGATACTTCCAATCTCAATCATATCAGGGAGTACAGTGTGTTCGGCACCGTTAAGTTCGGAAACGCCATAAATAGTTAAAAAATTAGAGCCAATTCCTTCAATCTTTGCGCCCATTTTAATTAACATCTTACATAATTGCTGGATATAGGGTTCACAAGCTGCGTTATATATTTGAGTTTTTCCTTCAGCCAAAACTGCAGCCATAATGATGTTTGCAGTACCTGTTACGGAAGCTTCTTCTAAAAGTAAATAATTACCATTTAACTTTTTAGCTTTTACGGAATAAAACTTCTCTTCTTCGTCATATTCAAATTGAGCTCCTAAATCAATAAATCCTTTAAAGTGAGTATCTAATCTTCTTCTGCCGATTTTGTCACCGCCGGGAACGGGAATATAAGCTTCTCCGAATCGACTTAAAAGAGGACCTAATAGCATGATGGAACCCCTTAGCTGAGCTCCGTTTTTTCTAAATTCTTTACTTTTCAAAAATTCAAAATCAATTTCTTCAGAACAAAAGGTATAATCTCCCTTAATGTTTCGGGTAACTTTTACACCCACAGTTTTTAAAATTTCAATTAGTATTAAAACATCTTGAATTTCGGGTATATTTTTTATCCTAACTGATTTTGATGTTAAAAGGGTTGCACAGATAACTTGAAGAGCTTCGTTTTTGGCACCTTGCGGAAAGAATTCACCATGAAGAGGCTTTCCACCGCAAATCTGAAAAGTATTCATTATTTATTTTTGTTTTTAGAAAAATTATTTTTCTTTTGATTTCTATAGTTACTATTGTTGTTTCTATTCTTGTTTTTATAAGAAGTATTTGAATTAGTCTGAACCGGCACATTCATTAAAGCTTCTTTTGAACTCAATTTTAAGGAACCGTTAGATAATTCTTCTAAATGATTAAATATTACTTCATCTTCTACCTGATCTTTGTTCCATTTCAGATAATTTTTTTTCATTTGATTAGCGATCACATATTTCAATCCTTCTTTCTTATCACCTTCTTCCCATGACTTTGCTATTTCAATCATTTTTTTCACATTCGTTCCATAATATCTGTATTTAGATTCATTGGAAGGATAAGCCATTTTTTTGGGAGCCGTATTCATTTCTGCCTTGGTTGGAATCGGGTAAGGTGAATCTACTTTTAATTCAAAATTGGCCATTATAAAAAGTTGATCCCATAGCTTATGTTGAAAATCCGGCACATCTCTTAAATGAGGATTTAAATCTCCCATAACATCAATGATTGATTTGGCAAATTTATTTCTTTCATCATCGTCCTCGATCGTCATACAATGATCAACTAATTGTTGAACATGTCTTCCATATTCCGGGATAATTAATTTTTTTCTTTGAGTATTATACTCCATATTTTAATTTTAAAATTAATAATACAAATATTATTTTGTGTAAAATTTACTGTAGAAAAGACTCCTTTTTTCCGACCTATTAGGTAAGCTAATGGTTTATATATAAGACCGTGTAATTTACATTAACATAAACAAATTGCCATAAAGAAATTTTTGTCATAAAAATTTCTGAGTCTCTATTTATTTAGCTTATACTTTAGTATTTTAAAGTATATTTTTGTTTTTATTATATAGTAAACTGTAAACTCCTGACTAAATCATATACATTTATGCGACTTATAAATAATGTCATCGGAAATTTTTTTTAAAAGGAACAATAGTTTTAGTAAATTATAAATCTACTATTTGTAGGTTGCAAATGTAATCATAATTCTTGATATTTTCCTTTTATTTAGTATTTATTTGTCATATAGTTATTTTTTTTTCACTAATAAATAATTAATTGATGTAAATAATTTTATTTTTATGCAATTAATAAGGTTATCTAGGAATGTAATTGATTTTAACAAGCTTGATTCTCTATTAATTTATCTTTTTAGAATATTTATAACTATACTTTATATTTTGTTTATTTATTTAACTTTTTTAGGAATTGAATTTTCTTTTTTGGGCTATATATGAAGTAAATCCTAATATAGCAACTAATAATAGTACAATATATACCCATAAAGGTATAGGAACCGGATCTCCTTGTGCGTAAGAGTGTAAACCCGATAGATAATAATTTACACCAAAATATGTCATTATAATGGTCGAAAAAGCTACTAAAGATAAAAAATTAAACAGGTATTTACCCCTCCAATTAGGAACTAATCGCAGATGTAAGACAACCGCATAAACTATTACGGAGATAAATGCCCAAGTTTCTTTAGGATCCCAACTCCAATACCGCCCCCAGCTTTCATTTGCCCAAATACCGCCCAAAAATGTTCCGATGGTTAATAAAAAAATACCAATCGTCAATGATAGTTCATTTACAATAGTTAATTCTTTAATTGAATTTTCAACTTTATAAGAAATATCTTTACGGTTTATTATAAACAAAAATAAAACTACGGTTCCTATTAAGGCACTTAATCCGAAAAAACCATAGCTGGATGTAATTACCGCAACATGGATCATTAGCCAATACGATTTTAATACAGGAACTAGCGGCGTAATTTGTGGATTCATCTGATCTCCTCCATGAGCAAATCCCATTAAGATAACTGCAACTAAGCAACCTGCCGCAGGGATAAATCCATTTCTGTTTCGATATAAGAGAAAACCAGCTAGTACACTTATCCAACTTATGAACAGTACCGCTTCGTATCCATTAGACCAGGGTTCATGTCCTGAAACATACCATCGAATCCCTAATCCCATTCCATGTATAAGAGCAGTTAGTATAACTAGGCTTAACAAAATACCCTCTAACCAAGAATAAAGCTTATAGTTTTCAGTAAATAGCTTAGTAAATGCCAATATTAGTAATACAAGTCCCAATACGGCATATATTATCATAATTTTAAAAAATACATCCCAATTATTATATCTTAATTCCCAATTGATCTTGGCTTGAGAGGGTATAATTTCTTTCCCCCATTTGAGTTGATAATCGGATATTTTTTCCAGGGCTTCATCCGCTTGATTCCAATTATTATTTTTTTCAGCCACTACTATCGCTCTAAAATACCCTCCCAACAAGTTCAAAGCAACGCTATCAGTTTTCATATCGGGTAAAATCCAGGAAGTCCAGGTATGATTTTTATCGTTGGGTATCGGAATAAATTTTAAATAATACCCGCTGATTAATCCTTGCATTACTTGTAGCTTATCATTTAACTCAATTATTTCTTTATCATAATTTGATCTTTCTGCCGGTTTTTTTCTAAAAGCTTTTTTAAAATCATTTTCCAAAATAAAATTGGGAGATCCATCCGGTTGGGTAGTAAATAAATTCATTAAGGAGGTATAACCTTCTGTATTTGCTTGAGTAATTTTTTTTAATTGGTCCCCTCCCTTATTTCCTATTTTGAGTAAAGGAACATTTGCCCAAAGCATAGGATTGGTGGATATGGAAATAAAAAATTGATTAGCGTCCAACTCAAAGAATTTTTCGCTTTTATGTAATTTTCGCAAAATTTCTAGAGCCAATGTATTCACCGGTTCTATTCGTCCCTCGGATGATTGAACCAAAAGTGCCCCAAATTTATCTGAATGTGATTTTGGAATGTGTATACTTTTACTAAAAGTTTCCCCGTCTACTACTTTTGAATACGTTGTATTTTTACTATGGGTATGTTCATGAATTTCCGGTTTACGGACGGAAGATTCAGGTAAGGTGTCCAAATCGTTCTTCTCCTGATTTTGACTAAAAGCATATTGACTGAATAAAAGAAATAATAAAAGAAATGATTTTTTATGAGCAGCTATTTTTTTAAGTTGAACATTAAGTTTAGAAAATCTTGTACCCTTCCAAAATAAAGTCATAAACATTCCCACTATTAATAATGCATAGCCTATATAGGTTAAAGTTGTCCCCCAGAAATCATGATTAACGGAAAGTACGGTTCCTTTTAGATCTGAATCAAAACTGGATTGAAAAAATCGGTATCCTTTGTAATTGAGTATGTGATTCATATAAATTTTAAAAGGTGTTTCTTTTCCATTATCTAAAATGGATATATCGGATTCATACGAAGATGGACTGTTACTTCCCGGATAATGTTCCATAATGAATTTATTCAGTTTTAACGAAAATGGAGAAGTAGTATAGATTTTAGAACCATAACCTATTGAAATGAGCAAATTATCTAGGGCTACTTGTTTTTGAACCCCGGTTAACCCTTTTTTTCCATAAAATAAAAATTCTTTAGATTGTTGATTGGTTGAGGCTTTCATGTAAATAAGATCGGGATCTTCAGAATTTTTATTTTTATCCCCTTCATAATAAATAATTTTACCCGATTGAGGAGTAATCGGTATCACAAAACTTACATTGGGAAATTGATAGAGACTGGCAAAATGTAATTTTTGTTTTTTATCGCTTCCTTCTACCGGAAGTTCTTCCTGTGTTGTCATGATCATACGCCTTCCCATCATGGGCGAAGAAATATAGATTTCTTCATTTACTGTGGTAATATTTATGGCTCCTTGAAGATAATTATTGAAACTTAGGGTTGAATTTTGAACTTGTCGGGCATTTCCTTCTTCAATATAAATAGTTTCTCTTCCCTTTGATCCTGAACAAATTACTTTCAATATTTTTTTACCTGAAGGTGTTATTTGTAATGAATCTTGAGCTCTTGGAATAAATTTTACAGATTCTAATTTTACCTTTTGGCCTAAAAAATTGTAATTGGCAGAAAATTTCTTTTGAAACGGTTTAAGTAAAAGAGGAATATTTTCTGAGGTTAAAGTGAAAGGAATATCCTTATATGCTCTGGTTTCTCCTTGAAAATTTGAAATTTGTACTTTAAAGTAGGTTGCATCTGATATTATTTCATTACTTGTCTCTCCTTCTCTAATATGCATTTGTCCTTCATAACTAATATATCTTGTGATCGCACCTCCTAAAAAAATAAAGATAAAAGATAAATGAAAAGTTAAAATGGGCCATTTTTTTAAAGACCAAAGCTTATATTTTTTAATATTTCCTATGAAATTTAAGATTAAAATGAGCATGATCAGTTCAAACCATTTCGAATTGTATATTAATGCCTTGGCAACTGAAGTACCGTAATCATTTTCTACAAAAGTTGCCCATGCCATAGAGAGAGCATAAATGACCAACATTATCGCTGTTGTTTTAGTAGAAAACAACAAGTCAAGAATTTTCTTCATTGGTTTTTTTATATTATTTTATATAAACTCCCAAAAATACATCAACTTACCTCTTCATCAAAATGTTTATAAAATAAATAGTTAAAACATGATTTTTTTAATTTTTTAATCATGTGATTCATTGGGCGGAATCAACTCTCCTCGTTGGAAAGCTCTTTGAAGTATCGATTCTACAAATGCATCATCACGGATATGATAAGGATCAAAAGGTTCTTTTAAATCAATATCAAAAGCTCCCGCTTTTGCATTCCACCAAAAAGCCGACCAACCGTTCCTTAATTCTTTAATAATTTCATAAACGGTTTTACCGGTGTAACGATACATTAATTTGGAAAATATTCTTCCTTCCGTTTTGGTTAATCCTTTTAGTTTACCTTCATATTCTTCGGACAGTTGCTTTTGCCTTTTTTTTAAATATTTACGAAAAGCAGCATTATTTAAATTCAAGTTTAAGGAATCGTGTAAATTATTGTATTGATTGAGTGCAATAAGAAAATACGGATATACTCTAAAAACTCTTTTTTTAAGCCAGTTGTACTGATTCTTATCTAAGTTGTTGTTAAACTTAGGCATACCTTCTACTTGTATTGTTTTTAAGTCAATTAATACACTGTCTTCTGTAATGCTGTATTGGGATGATTCATTACGCATTACTGAATCAGAATTAAAATGAATAGTAGTTTCTAATGAATCTGTTTTTTGACATAGAACGATGTTGAAAATCAAGATAAATAAAAGAGTAAAAATTCTTAAGTTCATAAATTTTATCCCGTCAAAAACTATTCCCAAATTTGTACATTTGTAAAAAAACAGGTTAATATGAAAAATTCAATTATAAATGAAAATTCGTTGAAATTTTTAGAAAAATATATTAATACTCCTTCACCCACCGGAGCCGAAAGTAAGGGACAAAAATTATGGATAGATTATATTACCCCTTATGTGGACGAAGTCAGAACCGATAATTACGGAACTGCTTACGGAATTATTAATCCCGAATCAAAGTATAAGGTAGTAATAGAAGCTCACGCAGATGAAATATCTTGGTTTGTAAATTATATCACTGATGACGGCTTAATTTATGTTATTCGTAATGGGGGATCCGATCATATGATTGCTCCTTCTAAAAAAGTTCATATACATACTAAAAAAGGTATCGTAAGCGGTGTATTTGGTTGGCCGGCAATTCATACCAGAAATTATACCGGAGTTGAAGAACCGCCTAAAGTAGAAACTATATGGGTTGATTGTGGTGCCACTACTAAAGAAGAAGTTGAAGAATTAGGGATTCATGTAGGATGCATCATCACATATCCGGATGAATTTTTTATATTAAATGATACATACTTTGTCGGCAGAGCTCTAGACAACCGTGTTGGCGGATTTATGATTGCAGAAGTAGCTAAGCTTATTAAGGAGAATAAAGATACACTCGATTATGGTTTATATATTACTAATGCTGTTCAGGAGGAAGTTGGATTGCGAGGAGCTGAAATGATCACGCAAACCATTAAACCTGATGTAGCTATAGTTACGGATGTTACTCATGACACTACTACTCCCATGATAAATAAGATGAAGCACGGAGAAGTAAAATGTGGAAAAGGTCCGGTAATTTCCTACGCACCTGCAGTACAAAATAATTTAAGGGAATTAATAATTGATAGTGCAGAAAAAAATAATATCCCTTTTCAGAGACAAGCTTCCAGTAGAGTAACCGGAACCGATACTGATGCTTTTGCTTATTCGAACGGCGGTATTCCTTCTGCTTTGATCTCTCTTCCTTTGCGTTATATGCATACAACAGTTGAAATGGTGCATAAAAAAGATGTTGAAAACACTATTCTTATGATTTATAATGCTTTAAAAGCAATAAAAAATAATCAAAGTTTTAAATATTTGTAATATAAATTTAAAAAGGAGCTACAAAAATAGCTCCTTTTACATTCTTTGTTATTTCCATTGTATGATATCAATGGTTTTAAATAGTTTATGATATTTTGGAAAAATAAACAAAGTGGGTCTCTGATAATTCAAAGACATCAATTATATATAATTTATAGTTAGTTACGATTTGAGTTTTGAATGGGTTTACTTTAAAAGCACGGGTTGTAATGCCTTTATTGGTAGATGAAGTGTTGAATATATTTTGATTATATAAATCGCTGAAACAGCTTAGAAAAATATCTTTAATTCCGTAATTCCTTGCTAATTTTTTTGAGGTGGTTGAAACAAAATTTTCAGTATCAATTTTTAAATCTGTTGATTTCTTATCTTGATATAAATTATTGAAGTAAATATTAGAATATGACTTACCAATAGTTTGCCCATTGAAATAATTTATTCTATTAAAACAGGCAAAAATTATCAATATTGAAATTAATAATAAATTGTGAATTTTCATGATAATATTGGTTAGCTAAATAAGATAATGTTAACTTATCTGCAAAAATATTAAAAAAATTGTTAAAATTCATAATTTTATTATAAATTTCATTATAATAAGGTTATTTGGTAAAAAATTAAAAATTAAACAAATAATTTTTGTTTATTATATCATATCATAGTTTTATAAAAAAACATTTATATTAAAGAATATTAATTTAATTTTGGATTTTTAGGAGAGTTTATCCAAATTATATTCTTTTTATCTACTTTTATCAGTTGGTTTTTCCATAAATGATCTTCCCATTTTAAAACATTTAACTCTTTATTATCGCTTACCAACCAATCATCATTTTTAATTTCATTTTCTAATTGATTAGCCTTCCAACCGGAATATCCGATAAAAAAACGAATTTCATTCGGTTTTATAAGCTTTTCTTTTAAAGCTGTTTTAATGTCTTCAAAATTTCCGGACCAATAGTATTTATCGTTAATTGAGATACTGTCCCCAATTACATCAGGTCGAGAATGGATAACAAAAAGATGATCTGAATCAACCGGTCCTCCCACATAAACATCCATATCTATATCAATATCAGGGACTAACTCCGATAGTTTTTGATGATATATTTTTGTAAGAGTGAAACCTATAGTTCCTTTTAACATATCATAATCAGTAATAAAAATTACACTTTTAGAAAAAAAAGAATCATAACTGATAGGTTTTGAAATTAAAAATTTACCTTTGTAATCCATTTTTATCTTCTTTTATAACTTAGAGACATAAAATTACATATTTTTTACTAATGGAAGACTTATCTGATCGCAGAAAAATATACAAACAAGGTTCGCTAACTGAATCGGATATAATAGACAATCCGATGGAATTATTCAGAGAATGGTATTTATTAGCTGAACAAAGCGATCAAGTTTCTGAAGTCAATGCTATGGCTCTTTCAACTGTTGAAGATAATTTGATTCCCCGAACCCGCAGGGTTTTATTAAAACAATATACTTGGGAAGGATTTATTTTTTATACTAATTACCACAGTAGGAAAGGCAGAGCAATAAGTAAAAACCCGAATGTTTGCCTGAATTTTTATTGGGAAAGTCTTGAAAAACAAGTTACCATTAATGGAATAGCAGAAAAATTGGCTCCTAATTTATCTGATGGATATTTTCATTCCCGACCTTTGGGTAGTCAGTTAGGTGCAATTGTATCTCCACAAAGTGAAGTAATACCTAACCGAGATTATTTGGAAAATAAATTAAGGGAATTGGAACTTTCTACTAAAACTAAGGATGAAATCAAAAGACCCGAACATTGGGGAGGATATTTAGTTAAACCGTATCAAATTGAATTTTGGCAAGGCAGACCTAATCGCCTACACGATCGGATTGTTTATACATTACAAGATATGGATTGGATTATCCAAAGGTATGCTCCATAATTCTAATTTTAACTATTCCTACTTTCACATAATTAGAATCCCCCAACTATTTGTTGCTGTTTTACCCTATAATTGTAATTCAAAAATAGGATATACAAATCGATTAAGAAGGATCAACGTCTACATCAATTTTTACCGAACGAAATGACGAGAGACTTTGTAATTGTAAAATAGCTTCTTTTATGAACTTTTTACTATTTTTAGTAGATTTTATAGATGGTATTTTTAAAAGAATTTTATATATAAATTGATTATTTATCCTCGGTATCAATCCTTCTTCCGGTCCTAAAATGAACGGTTCATGAATAAAATTTTTCAGGTAATCTCCTACCATTGCAGCTGCTTTTTTAACCTTTTCATTATTTTTATGCTTGAAAGTCAATTCAATCAATCTAAAGTAAGGAGGATATAAATATTCTTTACGTTCTCTTAAAATACCTTCTTTTGCCAAATTATAGTTATTCTCTTTAATAAATAAATAAAATGGATTTTCCGGGTCAAAAGTTTGAATTAATACTTTTCCTTCTTTTCGTCTTCCGGCTCTACCACTTACCTGAGTCAAGAGTTGCAACGCTTTTTCTTCTGCTCTGAAATTGGGTAAATTTAATAAAGAGTCCGAACGTATGATTCCTACCAACTGAACGTCATCAAAATCAAGTCCTTTGGTTACCATTTGTGTGCCGATAAGGATATCTATTTCTTTAAGAGCCATATTTTCAAATAATATTTCATAGGCATGTTTGCGTTTCATAGTATCAACATCCATACGGGCAATATTAGCATCGGGAAAAAGCTGTTTTACCTCTTCTTCGATTTGCTGGGTTCCTATTCCCTTCGTTTCTAAAGCATGGGAATGGCAGCTTGGGCATGATTGGGGAAATGCCATGGTATATCCGCAATAATGACAACGAAGGGTTGAGCTTACCTTATGATACGTAAGGGTAACATCACAATTAGGACACGATGGTGAATGTCCGCAGTCATTACATTCCAAAATAGGTGAAAATCCACGTCGGTTATGAAAAAGAATAACTTGTTTTTTCTGAATTAAACATTGATGGATTTCTTCTTGCAACCGATACGATATATTGGGGGTTACTGTGGGTTTACATAAAGAGACCATTTCTATTTCAGGAAGTTTTACATTGCCAAACCTTTCCATAAGCTCTACTAAACCGAATTTTCCCTGCTCATGATTATAAAAACTTTCCATCGAGGGGGTAGCAGATCCTAATAGAACTTTTGAATTATTTTGTTGCGCTAAAATTTGAACACAATCTCTTGCTTGGTAAAAGGGTTTTGTGTCCGTTTGTTTATATGAGCTGTCATGTTCTTCATCTACAATAATCAATCCGATGTTAGATAATGGTAAAAAAATAGACGAACGAGCTCCGATAATTACTTTATATTTATTTTTTAAAGTATTTTTCCAAACTTCCACTCGTTCATTTTGATTGAGTTTAGAATGATAAACTCCTACTTCATCGCCAAAACGTTTTTTTATTTTACTTACCAGTTGAGTTGTAATGGATATTTCCGGTAATAAAAAAAGGGAATTACGAGAATTAGAAATTTGTTTTTCAATCAATTGAAAATATAATTCGGTTTTTCCGGAAGAAGTGACGCCATGCAATAAAACCGTCGAAAATTTTTGAAATTGCATTTCAATCTCTCTTAATGCTATATCTTGAGCGTTTGAAAGTTTATAAGAATTTTCAATATGATCGTCATATTCTTCTATACGATCTTTTTGGAGTTGAAATTCTTCTAAATATTTTTTTTCAATCAGAGATTTAACGACAGAGGGTGATGATATTTCAATCAGCTCTCTTTTTTGTATAAATGTTGCTCTCTGTTGTTGCATTTTAATAAATAATAGTAACGCTTCTCTTTGTTTTTCCGCCCTATTAATATTGACCAATGCTTTTTGAAATAGTTCTGAATCTTCAAATAAGGGATTTAATTTGATATAAGTTAGTTTCTTGGGTTTATATTTATCAATGATTTGCTCATCTAATTCTATTAATTTTTTATCATATAAAGATTTTATGGTAGGAATAATGTATTTTTTCGCTAAAAAAGCTTCTATTTCTTTTAAATTAATTGCAGTTTTAATTTCGAGATTTTGCATAATGAACGTTTCCTTTTCGTCCAACTCTTCCCAAATTATATTTTGAGATGTTTTTCGGATAAATGTTTCACTTTCCAATTTTAAAGCTGAAGGAAAAGCATTTCTAAATACATCCCCTAAAGAGCACATATAATAATCAGCAATCCATTTCCAAAATTCAATCAATTTAGGTGTTGCTAAGGGGTAATCTTCAAGGATGGTATATATTTCTTTGGTTTTATATAGTTCCGGCTTCTTATCATGGAGACTTTCCACTATAGCCGTATATAATTTTTTTTCTCCAAATGAAACAACCACCCGTTGCCCGACTTGAATGTGGTTTTGTAATTCTTTAGGTATATGATAGGTGAAAACACCTTCTAATGAAAGTGGAATAACTACGTTTGCAAACTCCAATTGATATATTTTTTAAATAACAAAGATACAGTATTTAATATTTACAGTTTTTTATTTTAAACCCGTATATAAGAATAATTAAGTAGATACGGCTATGTTTTTTTGTTAAAAAAAATATTTCTTTGAAAACCTGAAAATTTGGTTCGTTTAACAGCTGAATTTTTAAATAGTATTTTAAAGGCTTCTTCATTAATATCATTCCAATCATTTTTAGTGTATGATAACAAATCGGGATGCGGATTAAATTTATCTTCTGTATGCGGTGTAGAAAATCTATTCCACGGACAAACATCCTGACAAATATCGCATCCAAAAATCCAATCTTTCAATTTTCCATTAAACTCCTCTCCGATCTGATCTTTTAATTCTATGGTTAAATAGGATATACATTTTGTGGAATCTATGACCCTTTCGGATATGATGGCTTGGGTGGGACAAGCATCCATGCAACGGGTACAGCTTCCGCAATGATTGGTTGGAAAAGCTTCATCATAGTTCAATTCGAGGTCGCAAATGATTTCAGCAAGAAAAAAAAATGAACCTTTTTGTTTGGATAATAAGAGTGAGTTTTTTCCGATCCAACCTAAGCCGGATTTTTGCGCCCATGTTCTTTCCATCACGGGAGCCGAATCTGTGAATACTCTATAGGAAAATTGACCAACTTTATTTTGGATTTCTTCTACAAATTTTTGTAATTTTTTACGTATTACTAAATGATAATCTTCTCCATATGCATATTTGGCAATACGGTAACTTTCCGTATTTTGTTTTTCTTGCGGGTAATAATTATATAAGAAGGAAATAACTGATTTTGCACCGTCTACAAGTAATCCGGGATTAAGCCTTTTATCAAAGTTATTTTCTAAATATTTCATGTTTCCATGATAACCTTCTTTAAGCCATTTTTCTAATTTTGGAGCTTCTTCTTCCAAAAATCTTGAACGAGAGATCCCACATCCTATAAAAGAATATTCTTTGGCTTTTTCTTTTATGAAATATGTAAGTTGCTCTTTATTCAATTGTTTCGTAGTATAGATAAATTATAATGGTGAAGGTCAAGTATATAAAAAAAGACTCAAAATACTGCAAACAATAGATTAAGTCTTTTTCATAGTAGCCCCAGCGAGGATCGAACTCACATCTAAAGTTTAGGAAACTTTTGTTCTATCCATTGAACTATGAGGCCTTTTTTAAAATCTTTTGCAAAAATATGAAAAACTATGGAAATTTTGTACTATAAATTTATTCCATAATTGTATAACATATTCCAATACTTTTCAACCTACTTTTGTATAGGTAAATAGATAGTTAAATTTATATTCAGTCTGAAATAAAATTATGAATTCTTCTAAAAAAAATAATCCGGTATATTTTTACATACCCTTCAATAATGACATTAACGAATCTGATATTTCCAAGATTACCCATGCATTACAATCTATAAAAGAAATTGATACCTGTAATTTAGAAATAAATAATCATAGGATCCGTATAACCAGTAAATACCCTGATGAAGCCATAGCCAAGGCTGTTCCGATTCTCACAGAATTACAAGTTAAAGTTCCGGTTACCAAAAACAACTTTCCTTTAATCAACTTAAGTTGCGCATCTTGTGCCAATAGCAGTCAAAATATTCTTAAAATGCAACCGGGCGTGATAAACGCCTCGGTAAATTATGCAAATGAAATGGCATACATTGAATACATACCTTCAATGATAAACCCGCAAAAATTGAAAGACTCTCTCCAAGAAGCCGGTTATGATTTGATTATTAAAGAAAATGATGATTCGCAAAATTCATTGGAAGAAATACAAAAAAATCATTACAAAGCTCTAAAAAGGAAAACCATCGGTGCCATGATTTTTTCCATTCCTTTATTAATTATAGGAATGACACCTTCACTCATGCATCAACATTGGGCAAATTACATCATGTGGATCTTAGCTACTCCGGTTGTTTTTATTTTTGGAAAACAATTTTTTACCGGAGCTTATAAACAAGCAAAACATAGATCCGCCAATATGGATACCCTGGTAGCTGTAAGTACGGGAACCGCATACATTTTTAGCGTTTTTAATACATTATTTCCTTCGTTTTGGATTAAACGCGGATTGCAACCGCATGTATATTTTGAAGCTTCGGCTGTAGTTATTGCATTCGTTTTATTAGGTAAAATATTAGAAGAAAAAGCAAAAGGAAATACTTCATATGCCATCAAGAAGTTAATAGGTTTACAACCTAAAACAGTTACTGTAATTCAAGGAAATGAGCAAAATGAAATTCCCATTAAGTCAGTTTCTATTGGAATGACCATTTTAGTTAAACCGGGTGAAAAGATTGCGGTGGATGGAACTGTTCTTTCGGGTAATTCGTATGTTGATGAAAGTATGATCAGTGGTGAGCCCATTCCAATTGAAAAAGTTAAAGGTTCAAAAGTATTTGCAGGAACGATTAATCAGAAAGGAAGTTTTCAATTCCATGCAGATAAAGTGGGTAAAGACACTCTTTTATCTCAAATTATTCAGACGGTGCAAGAAGCCCAAGGCAGTAAAGCTCCCGTTCAAAAATTGGTTGATAAAATTGCCGGAATTTTTGTTCCCACAGTTTTTATTATTGCTTGTTTATCGTTGATTATTTGGATTATTTTCGGTGGTAAACAAGGGATAATTTATGGTTTTCAAAGCTTTGTAACCGTATTGGTTATTGCTTGTCCGTGTGCTTTAGGTTTAGCAACTCCAACAGCCATTATGGTTGGTATCGGTAAAGGTGCGGAAAAAGGTATTTTAATTAAAGATGCAGAAAGTTTGGAAAATACCAAAAATATAAATGCGATAGTTTTGGATAAAACCGGTACGATTACAGAAGGTAAACCTCAGGTTGAAGATTTCAAGTGGTTTACTTCAATGCATGATCTTGAAAAAAATATTTTATATAGTATTGAACGTTCCTCTGAACATCCCTTAGCCGGAGCTATTGTAAGTTATTTGAATGATAAAAGCATAACTTTTATTCCTGATATGGAAATTACAAATGCATCAGGGCAAGGAATTATTGGTATTTACAATAATCAAAAATATTTTATTGGAAATCTTACTTTGTTATCTAAAAATACAGTTCCTATCGATAAAGAAGTTAAAAATTGGTTGGATAATAAATTTAAACAAGCTACTACTACTATTTTATTTGCTAATGAAAATACTATACTTGCAGGAATATCCATTTCAGATAAGATTAAACCTACTTCTCTAACTGCTATTAAGCAGATTAAAATGTTAGGAATTGAGGTTCATATGCTAACGGGAGATAATCCTACTACAGCTAATTATGTAGCTAAGGAAACAGGAATTAACATATTTAAAGCCGAGGTTTCTCCACAGGATAAAATTGATTATATAAAAAAACTTCAAGCTTCGCCTAACAATAAAATTGTGGCTATGGTTGGTGATGGTATTAATGATAGTGCTGCCCTAGCCCAAGCGGATGTTAGTATCGCAATGGGTCGTGGATCTGATATTGCCATTGATGTTGCTAAAATGACTATAATTTCAGGAGATCTTCAAAAAATACCTGAGGCAATTAAACTTTCCAAGCAAACGGTTAAAACTATTAAACAAAATTTATTTTGGGCATTTATTTATAATATAATAGGTATTCCTATCGCTGCGGGTATATTATTTCCTATCAATGGCTTTTTATTAAATCCAATGGTTGCCGGTGCTGCCATGGCTTTAAGCAGCGTTAGTGTGGTTAGTAACAGTTTGCTTTTAAAATTAAAAAAATAACTGTTGAATAATTATTTCCTTTTTTAACAAATTAAAAGAGCCTCCTATAATAGGAGGCTATAATACAAAACTCAAAAAATAAAATTAATCTATAATTATTTTATTATCTAATTAAAATACGTATACTAACATATACAGCAAAAATCATTGCTATAAAATAAATTAAGGTGAGTAATGAAATAGAGGGTCTAATATGCTTCATAAAGTTTAGTGTTTAAGGTTTATACTAAATTCAGTTATATAAAAATTAAAATAAATTAACTATCTGTTATTTTAATACTACAAATATATAAAATTATTTTATTTATATAAATATAGTATTTATCATATTTAAATCTTATAAAATTTTATTATGATTTAATCAAAAAATATTTATTATTTTTTATATAATTCATATTATTATTTTATTTATTTAAACTGTAAAAATTATTAAAAATAAAATTTAGTTTTTTTATGATAAAATGCAGTGAAGAATGCTAAGTATTAATTTAAAATAGTGAAGGTATATATTTAACAAAATTGATCCTCTACTACCCAAAGAAGATTTTTACAAATATTAGTTAACAGCTTTTTAAGCTTACTTTATTAATAAAAAAATTTTATCAATATTTAAAATTAACTATGTAATATAATATTAATTTATCCTATCTAATAATATAAATGACTTATAGTAAAAAATATGTTTTAAAAAATAAATAACATATAATAATGTCACTTCCATAGTAAGAAAAGTCTAATTTACTAAAAAATTATTTTTTATTTTACGGAATTCCGTAATCTAACCTTTTTATTTTTTTATAACTTCAAAAAATATCATATACAAGTTATTTTTCAATAGTAAGAGTTATATATATAATTTGAATTTAATGTAAAATATATCACTTGCAGAACCATCTGATTAGTCTTTAGAAAATCCTGAGATAAAAACTCAGGATTTTTTAATTAATATGTGTTATTTATATTTATACAAATATAATTCCATGTTTTAGTCAAAATGTTATGTACCCAACTTAGCTATCTTAATTCTTTATTTATTGTATTTAATTTGTTAGAATATTAAAATCTAAAATTACTTTTAAGTTCAGACAAAGTTTTTCTTCCTTTTTATTAAATATGATTACATAACCAATTATTTTAATTTAATCAATGTATTTTGATAAAACGTTTAAAAAATATTTATACAAGAGATATCAAATTTTTAATATAGTTAATATATGATTTATCTCTTATGAATAAAGCAATGTTTAAGATATCATTAAATATTTGTATTAAAAAAAAAATTTTTTTCTTTTATTAAGCTAAATAAATAAAATAATTTATATATTTGAAAAAAAATAAGAATTTATATATTAAAAAGAGATGTATTTTTTAAGTTGTAATATATAAATTCTTTAATTCAAATTGTATTGTTTGAATATATTTAATAGGAGTATATAAATATTCGATAATATAGTTTAAAATAAAATATTGATCTTTTAAAAGCGATCTTAATAAAATGTAATAAATACTATAATAACTTTTATAAAAATCTTTATCAATACTCTAACTTAACAATTAAATAATTCTAAATATTTATTTTAATAATATATATTAGTAAAATATTTTAAATTAAATTATAAAAAAACTATTAAATTATAATTATCTAAAATTTAACAATAATGGACTGGAAAAATTATGAACAATTAATTAGCATAAGCATAATATTATTAATAATAATAGCAACTCTAGTATTTATATACAGAATAATTGTTATATCTAATTATAGTATTAATAAAAAAAAATTATTAAAATTTGAAAAATGTTTTTTGCCTACAACTACATTTTATGGTTATAAAAATTTCTATGCGATTTATATAAATGAAAATCGAAAAAAAATTGCTATTTTATCGGAAAATTTACCACCTATTATTTTAGATTTTAAAGATCTTAAAAATGTTACTGTTACAATTCCATCACATAATATTAAAAGCGAAACATATAATACTATACGAAGTTCAAGAAAAGCGGGTATTTCAGTAAATACTTCAAGAAAAAAACAAGAAGAAATTAAATTTATAACAAAAATAGATTTAACAATATTCACCCATAATGTAGATTATTCTTTTATTAAAATAGAATGTTTTAACCCTAAAAAAATGTTTTTTTTTCAAAAAAAAATGGTTAATAATACCAATAATATATATAATATTTGCTATGTAAAAGCACAACAAATGAAAAATTCTCTATTAAATATTATCAATAGAAATATCACTAATAAATACTATAAATACAATAAATAGTTTATTTAATTTACCTTAAATATTTGTATCAGAGGAATTTTTAATAAAATGAAAATAAGAAATTATAGCTAATAAAGTGTATATGATGGTTAAATTTCTAAAATCTTGTATAAAATCATGACTATAATGTTTCTATAAATTTTCACATTCATTATGAATAATTTTTAGAAGAGTATATTTTTTCAACGTTTTTGCTGTATACAATTTCGTATACTCTTATCTGTTTTAGTGTTTAATAGAAGTAGGTAAAACGCTAAATTTCAATGACTTAGCCTTGTGACCACGGAGGGATTCGAACCCCCAACCCTCAGAGCCGAAATCTGATATTCTATCCAGTTGAACTACGTAGCCGAAAATATTTTCTGCAAGTATACTAATAATTTAGTCTAACTTCATAATAATATTTGAAATTTCTTCAGCTTTTTCTTTTTCATATACAGAATCAATAGGATGCAAAACTTGAAGCATCTGTCCATAGGAATACATCAAATTCTGAAGAGATACTTTTTGATCTTTCGCATTATTTTTACCTAACATCTCAAAAGTTTTTAATCTTTTATCTAAAGGTTTCATTGATTCTGTGATATATGCTATAGCTTTATCTCTTTGATTTAATTCCAGATAAGTATTTACAATATTATCAACAATAAGTGTATAATAACTGGATAGTTTACTCATATCATCGGTAGCAAACGTTTGATCGTGTAGTGGTAATGATAAATAATATTTTAATTCCTTAAAAATTTGATCTTTATATGCTTCTGCTAGTTTTAACCCTTCTTTTTCTTTTCCAATAAGAAAATAACCGGATATGATAGAATTATAAGAAGGCGTAGCAGGATACATAGATATTGGAATCTCTTTATTGATTAACTCTAAAATATCATTGGCCCTTTTTTTGTCTCCACTTTTAGCTAAAGCGATAGCAGCTCTTCCACAAGACATTCTATAATTTAAAATATTACTTCTACAAGTTTCATCAAAATAAGCTTTCGGATCTTTTAAATTTCCAAATTTATAATTCATAACTAAGTTATAAATCGTATTAGGATTTATTCTTCCTTGTTCCCCGTTGTTGGTTTCGGGAGTGTATATAGGTACTAATTTTGAAATTAAACCTTGATACTCTAAGTAATTTTGTGCAAACATGATATTAGATTGAGAATAGGTTCCCCCTGAACTAAAATAAATGGAACGATCCCAATTGTAATTGGCAAGTAAATCCAACATAGCTAAACCGTCTTTATATAAAGCTTGTTTATTTATTGATAGTACTAACTTGTTTACCATCAATTTAGAATCTTCGGGTTTAACTATTCCATATTTTAACGCATTCTCCTTGTTTACAGGCAAAGATATTTTGTTAACTGGAATAAATCCAACATCTGTTCCTCTATAATCCCTTTCGGTTACATATGTATATAAATCTTTAATAGCAGATTGTTCTTTTTTGTTTCTAAGAAAATTAATGGCTTCTTTAGCAGATATAGTATCTGAAATTGCATATTTCTTAAATGGAAGAATATCCGCAGGTATACTGTCTGCCGGAAGATTATCAAAAATTTGCTTCCAAAAATCTCTATTTAATAAAATAACCTGATCATTAACGCCATCTCTGAATTCTTCATGAGATAAAGAAGAAGGAATACCGGGTGCTTTATAAGTTCTTCTCTGAACCTGATCAATATACCATGCAGTACCCAACAAAGTAAAATTAACCACTTTGGCATCTGATCTAAATTCTTCGGTTTCTTGTAATGCCCATAAAGGATACGTATCGTTATCTCCATATACAAAAAGTATAGGATGATTTGCATCTAAACTTTGTAAATAGCTTTTTGAAAAATCATAAGCCGTATATCTCCTGCTTCTATCATGATCGTCCCAATTTTGGAATCCAACTAAAACAGGAACTCCTAAGGCAAGAAAACCTATAATAAGTCCTATTTGCCTTTGTTTAAGTTTATTTAATAAAAACATAATTGCTGTCACTCCCATCCCTATCCAAATAGCAAAAGTGTAAAAGGAAGTCACTAACGCATAATCTCGTTCCCTGGGTTCAAATGCTTTTATACTGGTGTATAAGATAATACCCACGCTGGCTAATAAAAATAAAGCTATTAAAGAAAAGTTTCTACCCGGATCTCTGTTTAGTTGAAAAAAGAATCCTACTAAACCTAACAATAATGGTAAAAAATAATATTTGTTGGTAGCTTTGTTCACATATGCTTGAGGTAATTTGTCTTGGTCTCCCAAACGTAAATTATCTAAAAATTTAATACCGCTGATCCAATTTCCTTTGGTAGATTCATAATTTCCTTGTAAATCATTTTGACGACCGGCAAAATTCCATAGAAAATATCGAATAAACATATATCCCATTTGATAGGTCATCATAAAATCCAAGTTTTGGCCTAAGGTTGGTTTTTTAACATTAATTAGTTCATTTTGTTTAGCCATTTGATAATCACGAACAGATATTTCTCCCGTTTTCTTTTTCCTCACTAACTCATCAAAAACCTTTTGTGCTTCAGGATTACCAATATATTTAGAATTTAAAGTAAAATCGGGGTATCCTTCCATTAATCCGTAATTTTCAATAACACTAGGATCAGGATTATACATTCGTGGAAATATACTGACTTGCTCCGGATTAAACTTATAATTAATCCTTCTGCCTGTTTCAATATACCTGCCTGAATTTTCATCCTTTTCATAAATAGGGCCATTATCCTCGGTTCCAATAATTCCGTTAGGATCTAAATATGCAGTATAATTAGCTCCGTAAAACACCGGCCAATCACCATATTGAGCCCTGTTATAATAATCCAACATACCTATTGCATTGTCGGGATCATTTAAATTAATAGGAGGATTTGCTTTAGCACGTATGGGAAGTACCACCCAACTTGAAAAACCGATAAGCATAAACAAAATCGATAAAATAATGGTATTTCCTGTTTTATATCCATGATTGGATGTATATCGTAAGGCAAAATAAAAAGCAACAATTAAAAGTATGAATGCCACTACCGAACCCGTATTAAATGGCATTTGTAGATTATTTACAAAAAATATTTCACATTTTCCGAAGAAAGACATAGTAAAAGGAAATATAATTTTAAAAACGGCTAAAAATACACCGCCAATAGCAATATTGGCCCATATAAAACTTTTCCAAGTAAAGGTATATTTTTTAGCATAATAAATATATCCTAACGTAGGAACCACTAGTATGACCATTAAATGGATTCCAACAGACAGACCGATAAGCAGGGAAATTAAAATAAGCCACTTATTGGATCGTGAATCAGATAAATCATTTTCCCACTTACACATAAGCCACAACAGCAAAGCAGTAAAACAGGAAGCCGCCGCATAAACTTCTCCTTCAACTGCTGAAAACCAAAAAGTATCGGTAAAAGTAAAAGTTAACGCCCCTACTGCCCCGCTTAATAAAATGGTAGCGATTTGATAGGAAGTAAATTCTTTTGGTTCGGTTTGTAAAAATAGAGTTTTACGAACCATATGAGTAATTGTCCAGAATAAAAATAATATGGCAAATGCACTCATAATAGCAGACATAGCATTTATAACTATGGAATATTTGGTGGGATCGCCAAAGGCTAAGATCGCCCAAACGGCACCCAATATTTGAAAAAATACGGCTCCCGGTGAATGAGTAACTTCCAGCTTAACCGCTGAAGATATATATTCACCACAATCCCAAAAACTGAAATTGGGTTCAATAGTTAATAAATAAGTTATTGCTGCTATAATAAAAACACCCCATCCGGTAAGGTTATTTAATTTATTGTAATTTAACTTCATTTTACCTTAATTCTTGTTTGCGAATATACTAATAATATTATTTTTAAAAGTTTTCATTTTATATTTTATTCTCTTTTTATATTAATTGTTAGAAAGTTATTTATAAAAAATTATAAGTTTTATTATTCTTTAGATTTTAACATACTAAAATTAAATTACGATATTTGTTACGTGATAAATTCATACTAGTTACCATGGGTTTTTTAAAAAAGAAACTGGCACAAGGGTGGGCATCCCTTCACAATAAAAAAGAGCAAAAATGGATTGACAATCCGGTGGAAACACAAAATTATTGGTTTGAAAAACTCATTAAAGAATCTCTAAATACAAATTTTGGCGTTGATTACTCTTTTTCTAAAATAAGTTCTATATCAGATTTTCAAAAAAATGTTCCAGTACAGAATTATGAAACGTTAAGACCTTATATTGAAAAAATTAAATCGGGACAAGATAATATTTTATGGCCTAATAAGCCCCTTTATTTTGCAAAAACCTCTGGTACTACCTCAGGCACTAAATACATTCCTATTACAAAAGAATCCATGCCCTTTCATATAGAAGGAGCTAAAAGTGCTTTACTTCACTATATATATAAAAGAAAAAATCCTAATTTTATCAATGGTAAAATGATTTTTTTACAAGGAAGTCCTGTTTTAGAAAATAATAATGGGATCATGACGGGAAGGCTGTCAGGAATTTCCGCCCATTTTGTTCCGAAATATCTTCAATACAATCGTATGCCTTCATGGAAAACCAATTGCATTGAAGATTGGGAAACAAAAGTTGATAAAATTGTAGAGGAAACTGTTGATAAGAATATGACTTTAATCAGCGGCATTCCTCCATGGCTGGTTATGTATTTTGAAAGATTGATTGCAAAATCGGGTAAATCTATAAGTAAAATTTTTCCCAATTTACAGCTTTTAGTAACGGGGGGTGTAAATTATAAGCCGTATGAAGATAAAATAAATGAATTAATTGGTAAAAAGTTGGATATTATCCAAACCTATCCGGCTTCGGAAGGATTTATAGCCTTTCAGGATGATGTAGACCATGAAGGATTGTTGCTTATGTTGAATCATGGTATTTTTTATGAATTTATTCCTTCAGTAGATATTGGTAAAAATAATCCGAGACGTCTTACTCTGGAACAAGTGCAATTGAACACGGATTATGCTATACTATTGACAACGAATGCCGGATTGTGGGCTTATGAAATAGGCGATTTAGTCCGATTTATCAGTAAAGATCCGTATAAAATTCTTGTCACCGGAAGAACTAAACATTTTACTTCTGCATTTGGTGAACATGTCATTTCATTCGAAGTAGAAGAAGCTATTAAAGAAACCATGGAAGTAACGGGATGTATTGTTCAAGAATTTACTCTTGCTCCTCAGGTGAATCCTGCAAAAGGGCTGCCCTATCATGAATGGTTCATAGAATTTGAAAAACCGCCGATCAACATTGATGAATTTGAATCAAATTTAGATCAGGCTCTTAGAAAAAGAAATTCTTACTATAATGATCTTATTACGGGTGTTATCTTAAGACCTTTAAAAATTTCAATTATCAAAAAAGGTGGATTTAATGAATATATGAAAGAAATCGGTAAGTTAGGAGGTCAAAATAAACTTCCTCGTTTGTCTAATGATCGAGCTATTGCCGATAAACTCGAAAAATATGTTTTGAAAAGTTAGAATGAAAATGTTATAGTAAATTAAAATCATATTGAAAGAACATACTATTTGAAAATTTTAGTTGTAATACCGTTATTTAATGAGTCTAAACATATATTGAAATGTTTACAATCTTTCTATGAACAATCCTATAAAAATATTGATTGGATTTTAGTCAATGATTCTTCAACGGATAATTCAAAAGAAATTATTGAAGAATTTATTAAAGATAAACCTACTTTTCGCCTTATTAATTTAATTAATAGCTCCGAACATATACCGGGTGCAAAAGTGGTTAAAACGTTTTATGCCGGATTAAATTCAGCTAATTGGAAACAGTATAATGTTTTAGTTAAACTGGACGCCGATATAATTCTCCCTGATAATTATTTTGAACTAATCATAAATGAATTACATAACAATCCAAAAATTGGAATTATCGGTGGATTGGTTTACATAAAAAAAGGGAATCAGTGGGTTTATGAAAATATTTCAAATAAAAATCACGTGCGCGGTCCCATAAAAACCTATAGAAAAGAATGTTTTATTGATATTGGTGGCCTTCGAATGACATTGGGTTGGGATAATCTCGATATATTACTTGCACGTATGCATCATTGGGAAGTTAAAGTCTTAAAGAATCTTTTCGTAAAACATTTAAAACCAACTGCATACGTTTATCAAGAAACTAAATCTCGAAAATTGGGTGAATATTTTTACAATATCGGACTATCCAAAAAATTAGCCTTTATATCCTGTGCAAAATCTTCATGGAAAGAAAAATCTTTACGACATTTTATAATTTCATTTAAAACTTTTATTTCTTTAGAAAAAGAAAAAAAAGAACGAGTGATCACTCAAGAGGAAATGAATTTCATTCGCAAATTTCGATGGAATGAAATGATTAAAAAATTCAAAAGGTAAACTTTTCAACTTTCCCTTTATACTATTTTATATGAAAAATTATTATTCCTTTCCTAAAAAAATTTCAATGGGTACTAGATTTAAAAGTTCTTTTCTATGTGAAGCCAAAAAAGAGTATTCCAATTGTGGAATATCTTCATTTGATATTGAATCAAAAACAGGAGGTAAAACTTCTTGTGTCGGAATTTTTTTGACTACACCTAATCCATGATCGGTATCTAAAACACTTACTGTTAATTCTGGATGATTTTTTCTAAGAAAAACGATCGTTTTCCATACATCGCCGTTCCAAATATTTTTCCAACTTTTATGAGATGAAAATTTAATTCTTGCGTCTTCAATATTACTCGCAGGAAAGGCTGCAATTTTATCCTGAGGATTACAATCATGTAAGATTATAATTCCTTGATCAGACAAATACTTAAGCGAATTTAGCGTATCTTTGAGAGATTGACTGAAAGTGTGTAACCCATCGATAAAGGTTAGATTTATCGGATTATTTTTAAGAAATTTATGATGCATGTCAAAGAAACGATCACTGGTCATCTCAAAATATTTGTTTTTAAAATTATGGGGATTTTTAACTAAATATCTAATTTTTTTGATAAAGCTAAAATTAAAATAAGGATCCACTGCAATTCTTTGTTTTGCTCCTTTGATATTAAAAAAACATTTTCCTCTGTTTACACCGATTTCCAAATAGTTTTTAACATCATAAACTTTTATTAAATAATTTAAAACATCAACTCTAGTAATCATAAGGTTTCTACTATTTTATTATTTATATATTTGTAATAGGTTTTATATCATGTAAATGTACAACATTGTAAGTGTAATTGTTACATATAATGGGGAAAAATGGATAAAAAAATGTTTGGATTCTTTATTGGCATCTAGCATACATACAGATATTTACCTTATAGACAATGGATCGACCGATAGCACTTTAAAAATTGTCGAAAATTATCCCGCTGTAACTTATATGGAAAGTGGACGTAATATAGGGTTTGGACAAGCTAACAATATCCTTTTAAAAAAATTATATAAAGAAAAAAACTATACCCATTATTTTCTCATTAATCAAGATGCTTGGGTAGACAAAAATTGTCTACAATATTTAGCTGATGTTTCCATTAAAAATCCAAAGTATGGTATACTAAGTCCCATACATTATAATCATGATTTCTCTGAAATGGATTTTAATTTTAAGGAATATTTAGCGAAAAGTAAAAAGAAAAATCAAGTTATTTTAGAAACTAATTTCGTTAATGCCGCTTTTTGGTTAATTAGTAAAAAATGCTTGGAAAAGACGGGTGTTTTTAATCCTTATTTCACCCATTACGGAGAAGATAAAAATTATTGTAATCGAGTTATTTATTCCGGCTTAAAAATAGGAATTGTTACTACAGCTAAAGCTAATCATGATAGAGGTAAAACAACAGATTTTAGTAAAATACAAAGATTATCAAAAATAAAATTGGATTGTATACTTTTAAATCCAAATAATAATCTTTACAAAGCATATTTTGAAGCTTTTATTAATGTTTGGGGAATACCTAAGTATTATTTTAAAATGTTATCTATTAAAAATACTTCCGTATTATTTTATAAATTAGGGATTCACTATATACATTTGCTTTTCTCTAAAAAGATCCGATTGAATCGTAAACAACAAAAGGAAAACTTATTTAGCATATATTAAATGGGAATAGTAGCACGTCAAGGGATAAAATACAGTCTAATTAGTTATCTAAGTTTTCTACTGGGTACATTTTCAACCATTTTTATCTATCCTTCCAATCCTGAATTTTTGGGTAAATTAAGGTTCATTCAGCCATCTGCTGAACTGATCTGTCCCTTCATCCTTTTTGGACTTAGTTATGCAAACATAAAATTCCATCAAAAACTTAAAGCAAAAAATCAACAGGTCGACTTTCTTTATGCTTCAATTAAGTTTGTGTGTCTCAATTTTATTTTTATCTCATTAGTATATTGGATAATCACTCGAGTGATTCCAAGTATTCAAGAATCTGATTCCTGGAAAATGAAACAGTATGTTTTGCCGGTCGCTTTGTCTCTTGCGTTAACTCAATTACTTTCAAAATATATCTCTAATTTAAAAAGAATAACAGTTCCCGGAATTTTTGAAAATTTTTTTCCTAAACTGGGAGCTCTTACGGCTTTTATTTCCTGTGTATATATAGGAATATCACAAAAAAATGCTCTATATATATTCGTATCATTTTTTGTGATTGCTATGATTGGACTAATATATTATTTTGTAAAATTAAACAAAGACCGTAAGAGCGGATCGATAGATATATTGAAAGATAAAAATTTTAGACTCAACTTACTAAATTTCTGTATATTTTCAGTTCTTGGAAGTATTGGAAATAGATTGGCTCTACAAATTGACAACCTTATGATTCCTGAACTATTGGATTTTAAACAAAACGGGATCTACTCTATTTTAACGTCTATTGTGGGTTTTCTTACCGTTCCATTGATGGGTATTTTTACCATATCAGGTCCTATAATTGTTGAAAAGCTGGAAAATAATAAATTAGATGAACTAAATGATTTCTATAAAAAAGTATCCAAATTTTTATTCTTATTTGGTACGGTCCTGTTGTCTTGTATTTTAGTCGGAATAGACTATCTATTCTTATTCATGAAAAACGGAAAAGAATTATCGGATGCAAAAGTTATTATTTACATTCTAGGAGCAGCCACCTTATTTGATTTGGCAACAGGTTTTAACAGTAATATTATTTCCTATTCAAAATATTTTAGATTTAATATTTACGCAATGCTGTTTTTAGCGGTATTTACAATAATTTCAAATATTATTTTTATTTCGTATTTCAAATTAGGTATCGAAGGTATTGCTTTAGCAACGGCCCTATCTTTAACATTGTTTAATTTAATAAAATTAGGCTTTAACTATCGTAAGTTCGGCATTCACCCGTTTTCAAAAGAGTATATATATATAATTTTAACCGGAATAATGGGTGTTTTACTAGTAAATTATATACCCGATTTTACTAATAATTTATTTAATTTAATTACTAAGCCCCTACTCATTTTATGCATATTTTTCGTTGCCAATAGTGTATTTAAATTTATTCCGATAAAAGAAATACTATCCACAAATATTAAATCTTTTTTGACGGGTAAAAAATAAAATATATAATTTTTTCAATAATAATAATTAATTTTTAATGAGTTGATAGATAATTGTTGTATTTAATGTATTTTTGTTAGGTAATTTCAATACATGAAACTTTTCTATACTTATTTTTTACTTTTATTTACCATAATCATCTTTTCTCAAGATAGAAAACAAATTAAAGGAAAAGTATATATTCTTGATAAGTATCATGAAATGGTTTCCGGTATTTATGTTAAAAATCTTTCAACCAATTACACAACGTTAACCGATATAACCGGTAATTTTTCTATTCCTGCACTTATTGGAGATGCCATTACTTTTCAATCATTCAATATCGAAAAAAGAACTATTTTGGTTACCCAAGACATGTTTGATCATTTGCAAATGAAAATTCAATTAGATCTTAAAGAAAAGCAATTAGAGGATATTTATGTTACTCCTTTTAAAACTTTTGGAAGCCTTGAATTGGATGTCAAACGAATTCCAATGATGAATAAAACCAACGAGATTTTAAAAAAATTAGGCAGTTTAAATCCATCACAAAAAATGGATGGAAGTACGGACGTTGATTCCGAAGCTTCAAAGTTATATTCCATGAAATTTGGTATTGAGGGTATTTTGGATTTTATATCCGGAGAGGGTAAACGTAAAGAGCGTTTATCAATTTTTGAAGAGCAGTCAACCATAATCAAAAATGTTAGAGAGTATTTTGGAGATCCTTACTTTGAGGAATTAGGTTTGAAAAAAAATGAAATCAATGATTTTATTTTGTATGCTTATTTAAATCATAATTTAAAGTTTTATTACGATCATAATAATTACTTTCAGATTTTAAATATTTTCGATAAAAATATTCTTATCTACAAATCAAGAAAAAACAACGAGAAAAAGATTACACCTAAAATTGGCAAGCCTTATTTTCCTCAATAAATGTAAACTTTCTCTATCGTATTTGTTTAAATAATTATTTAACTCTATTTTTATAGGGTTAAAGACATCAATTGGTATGTACAAAAAAATATATAAGCTCCTAACTACTTTGTTTAAACCCTCAACCATTTATAAATATTTTTTTAACATTTCTCCTCTTTACATAAGGACAACAGGAAATATCAAATATGTTTCAGATGATGTACATAAAATAATAGTCGAAATTCCTCTTACGTACAAAAACCGAAACTATTCGGGAACTATGTTTGGCGGAAGCATACTTTCAGCTACGGATCCTATCTATATGTTGCAGCTCATACATATTCTGGGAACTAATTATATCGTTTGGGATAAATCTGCTTATGTTGATTATATAAGACCGATTAATAAAAAAGCCATAGCTGTATTTGAATTTCAAAAAGAAGAAATAGAAAAGATAAAAGAAATGGTTAAAAATGATAATGAAATATTTATCAAAAAGCAAATGAACATTACCAATTCAGAAGGTCAAATTTATTGTTATTTAGAGAAAAAAATCTATATAGCAGACAGTCAGTTTTATAAAGCAAAATTAAAAAGTAAAACTCACAGATAAATAAGTATAAATAAAAAGAATCAGCTTTGTAATTAAACTGATTCTATATAATTATAGTATAGAGTAAAGACGAACAATTAATGAGCATCTTTAAAAGCTTTTAATTTTGTGGTCAATTCCGGTACAACTTCGAATAAATCACCAATTACACCATAATCAGCCGTTTTAAAAAAAGGTGCTTGCGGATCGTTGTTTATAACGACTATGGTTTTACTTTTAGTAATCCCGGCAACATGTTGAACAGCTCCCGAAATACCGATTGCTATATATAGTTTAGGAGAAATAGTTTTCCCTGTTTGTCCTACATGTTCGGCATGAGGTCTCCATCCTAAATCGGCTACCGGTTTAGTACAAGCTGTAGCTGCTCCAAGTACATTTGCTAAATCTTCAATTATTTCCCAGTTTTCCGGTCCTTTCATTCCTCTACCCGCTCCAACTACCAATTCAGCCACTTTAACATCTAACTTCCCTGTAGCTACTTCTTGTTGTTTTACTTGATACGTTGGATCTGCAACTGTGGTTACTGTAATTTTTTCTTCTGTACCGGTAACGGGATTTTCTTTTGCTCCCACAGAATTAACGGAAAGGGTTAAAACTATAGTAGATTCTTGAGTTTCAACGACAGCAATTCCTTTTCCTGAAAAAACAGATCTTTTAACTTTAAATGGTGTTATTGACAGCGGCTTCGAAATGGCTTGTGTAATATAAGCCGCAGATTTTTCTTTGACAATATAAGGAGCTATAGATACACTTTCATTAGTATGTGTAAAAAGAATAAAGTTACCGTCAATTATTTTTGATAAAACCGAAGCGTACACTTTTGGATTAAAAGATTGCAAAGAATCATCTTGAATATTTATAACTTTAGTTGCTCCAAATTTGTATAATTGTTCTGAAGAATCCTCAGAATTTATAGTTAGTGCCGTTACTGAATCTCCAATTTCATCTGCCAAAATTTTAGCGTATGTTATTAATTCGTAGGCTTCTTTTTTATATTTTCCTTTAGAGTTTTCTATATATGCGTAAATCATTTATTTCAACGTTTGTATTACAAAATTGATGTAAGTTTATACTTAAATTACTTTCGCTTCTTCATGAAGCAAGCGAACCAATTCATCTAAGTTATTTTTATCTACATAAACCACTTGAGATCTTGTCTTTGGCTTTTCAAATTCTGCAATGATAACCTTATTTCCGGAAAATTTAGGTTCAACAACCGTAAAGGGTTTATTTTTAGCAGTCATAATACCTCTAATATTAGGAATTTTTAATTGATTTTCAGGAACAAAACCTTCTTGACCTGCTAAAACAGCAGGTAATTCAATTGAAATTGTTTCTTTTCCATTATCAATTTCCCGTACCACCTGTATGGTTTTTCCTTCAACTTCCAAACCGGTAACGGCATTAACAAATGGGTAATCTAATTCAGCGGCCACTAAACCCGGAACCAATCCTCCGTTATAATCAATCGATTCTTTACCTAAAAGTATCAAATCATAAGCTCCCTCTTTTGCAACTGCTGCAATTTCTTTAGCCACTAATTCACTATCCGTAGGTCGAATATTTACCCGAATGGCATTATTAGCACCGATTGCCAAGGCCTTGCGCATTACCGGCTCAACAGTAGTATCTCCAACCGTAACAATGGTTACTTCAGCTCTCTGTTTTTCTTGAAAATATAACGCTTTGCTTAAGCAATATTCATCTTGAGGATTAATTATATATTGAATTCCATTAGTATCGAATTCTTTTTGATCATTCGTAAAATTAATTTTGGATGTAGTATCCGGTACGCTACTAATAGCTACTAATATTTTCATCAACGTATTTTTTCCTGTAACTAAATTAAGTAAAAATAATAAAGTATTTTTATTTATTTACTTCTTTTACTAAGAAATTAAAGTAAATAAAATAAAAAAATATAAGAATGTGTATATAATTTAGACAATTTGTGAAGAAAGCCCTTTTTTCAATAATGCTTGATGGATCGGAGTTAGTTTTTCTAAAGATCCGGTTTTAACTTCACATTTTCCTTTGTAATGAACTAAAAAAGTACATTGTTGGGCTTGTTCTAAAGTATGTTCACATATCTCTATTAAGCAATCGATGACATAATCAAATGTATTAAAATCATCGTTATGCAAAACAATTACATGAGGAGCAGCTTCTTTTACCAACGTATCAACACTCTCCTGCTCTTTCCAATGGGGTCGATTATTGTAAATCATATTTTGTTTAATAATATTGAAATCCAATTATTTTTACTTAATTTCTGAACAAATTTTAAGCCATTCCCGGTAGCTTCTGCAATAATGTCATCAAAATCATGTTCAAAGATACCACTTACCAAAACGTATCCATTGGGGCGCAGATTTTCAACGTATTTTGACATATCTTTCAATAAAATATTTTTATTGATATTGGCTAAAATTATATCAAATGAGTGATTTCCTAATAAATCGGCATCTCCCAATTTAATATCTATATCTACTTCATTTTTTTAGAATTTTCCAGAGCATTACCGTAAGACCATTCATCAATATCTATAGCTTCAACATAATGGGCTCCCCTCTTTTTTGCAAAAATTGCCAAGACTCCGGTTCCGCTGCCCATATCTAAAACATCTTTACCTTCGAAATTCATTGTCAACATTGCATGAAGCATGTTATAAGTGGTTTCATGATGCCCCGTACCAAAAGACATCTTCGGATCAATTTTAATAGAAAAAGGAAGATCGTTTCTGACAGGATGAAAATCTGCATGTAAATAAATTTGATCTTCAATGACTACCGGTGGAAAATTTTTTTCCCATTCTTCATTCCAATTGATATCGGGAGATAATTTTTTTTCGTAAGATATTTCAACTTCAGGAGAAGACATAATAGGTAATTCCTTAATTAATTGCTCATCTTCTTCTTCAACCTTAATATAAGTTAAAAAACCCTGTTCGGTTTCAACAAAACTTTCAAAAGGCAACTCTGATAAAAACGCGATTAAAATGTCTCTCCAAGGTTCTAATGGTTTTACGTTGAAATGGTATTCTGTATATTTCATGGAATCATTTAAGTATCGCAAATTTAAAAAATTAATAGCTTATTTTCTTAAGGATCTATAAAATTCATCCACGTTATATATTATAGCTACGCTTTGTTAATGGTTGATAATCTATAGCTGAAAATCCCTATCCAATTATTGAAAATTATTTTCTTTGAGAAGATTTTTTGGAATCAAACAAGTAAAATTATTTTTTTACTTTTACTTTATATTTTTTGAAATTTCAATGTCACGATTCATCAATTTGCTGTTTTTAGTACTATTTATCAATATTTCATTGGGACAACAATTGGTTTTACAAGATAGTATTAAAATTGAAGTTCCCGAATCGTTTAATTTTCAACAAGCAGATATCTTCAATTCTTTATATTTCGTTTCTCAAAAAGATAACACTTTATTAAAATACGATCTAACTTCACAAAAAACATTTATACTTAAAAATTTTAATACATCCAAAAAGCTGTTTATCGTAAATCCTTTATTTTTAGTAACTTTTGATAAGATGAACCAAGTTCTTGAATTTTATGACGATAAGCTGATCAATACTCAGGATAATGTTTCTATTTTAACCGATCAACTTATAAATCCTGACTTAATTTATGTACAAGATAACCATTCTTTATTATATTTTGATGAGTTGAACTCTCAAAGCTTTATTCAATACGATTACAGATCAAAAAATACAATCCTTTTTTCAAATACTTTGTCTAAAGAACTTTCAGATAATTTTGAACTAAAGGATATCTACAGTTCTAAACAATCAAAATTTCTTCTTTTAAAAAGTAACAACAAATCCAACGAAGCTTATCAATACAAAATTAGTAAGCAAAATAATCAAAATATATATACTTATCTAATACCCGAAATGGAAGACTATGGATGGATGGAACAAAATTTTTATTGGATACATAAAGGTTATTTATATATCTATGATTTTGAAAACAAACCCGTTCAAATACCCTTGCCGAATTTAGGTGAAAAATATTATATTTTAAATAAACATTTATTTCTATGGAAATCTAAGGTTATGTACCTTTACACATTAGAAACTAAAAAATAAATTTATTAAGAATGCATATTGCTATAACCGGAAATATCGGCGCAGGAAAAACTACATTAACTAAATTATTATCAAATAATTACAATTGGATTGCACAATTTGAAGACACCGAACAAAATCCATATCTAGACGATTTTTATTATGATATGGCAAAATGGTCATTTAATTTGCAAATCTATTTCTTAAGTTCTCGTTTTAAACAAATAAAAGAAATTAGAGAAAATAAGAAAAATACAATCCAGGATAGAACTATTTATGAAGATGTATATATTTTTGCTTCAAATCTTCATGAAATGGGATTGATGCAAACTCGAGATTATGACAATTATTTGAATCTTTTTAATTTAATGAAAGAGTATATACAAGCTCCGGATCTTCTGATCTATCTTCGCGCCACCGTTCCTACTTTAGTAAATCAAATTCAAAAAAGAGGAAGAGAATACGAAACGTCCATTAGCATTGATTATCTTCAAAGATTAAATGAAAAATATGAAGAGTGGATTTCAAATTATACTGAAGGAAAATTATTGATCATCGATGTTGATAATATGGATTTTGTTGACAATAAGGAAGATTTAGGAAAAATTATTGATAAAGTAGAGGCTAATATTCACGGTTTATTTTAAAAGATTTCCATCTTTATACGATTAAAATTATACTCTCTAAAATTTTAAAAAAAAATAGTAAATAATTTTAATAAATTATTTACTATTTATAGTTTATAGGGTGAATAATTGTACTATTTATCCAACTAAATTTAGTTAGCAACTTCGCTAATAAATTTAATCCTCATAATTCGTAATTCATCTTCTGAATAATCTTCTCCAAATTCATCCAACAAGACGGACATTTTATCACTTTCAGACTCCATCAAAAAATCTATTATTTCGTCTTGTTGCTCTTCATCCAATAATTCATCTACATAGTAACCAATGTTTAGTTTAGTTCCTTGATAAACAATACTTTCCATTTCATTAAGTAAATCATTGATTGTTAAATCTTTTGCTTTTGCAATATCTTCAAAATCCAATTTCCTATCCGTACTTTGAATTATGAATACTTTATGGGACGATTTATTGGCTACTTGCTTAATGACTAAATCATCAGGACGTTCAATTTCATTTTCTTCAACATATTTGGCAATATATTCAACGAAATCTTTTCCAAATTTCTTTGCTTTACCCTCTCCTACACCAAACACATTGGAAAGTTCTGAAAGGGTGGTCGGATAATGTAAAGCCATATCTTCCAAGCTTGGATCTTGAAAAACAGCAAACGGAGGAATTGCATTTTTCTTGGCAACTCTTTTTCTGATATCTTTTAAATCATTAAATAATTTTTTATCTAATGCATTGCTACCCGCCGCTTGAGGAGTAACAATTGGAGTTTCCATTTCTTTTTCAAAATCAACATCCTCGGCTATTAAAATTTCCTTGGGATCATTAATAAATGTTTTACCTAATTCAGATAATTTTAATAGTCCGTAAGTTTCTATATCTTTAGTAAGAAAATTATGGACAATAGCCTGTCTGATGATGGATTTCCAAAAATTATCCGATTTATTTTTACCAAAACCAAAATAATCTTCAAATCCCAACTTATAGGATTTGGTAATGGCTGTTTCTTTTCCAACAGCTACATTAACCAGATCTTTTAATTTTAATTTTTCTTTCGTTTTTTCAACTACGGTAAGGATTTGTTTCATTTCTTCCGCAACATTTACCGTTGTTTTCGGATTCATGGAATTATCATCCATTTTTGCTCCCAAGCCATTTTTTTCGTCAAAATCTTCTCCAAAATAATGAAGTAAATATTTTCGTCTGGACATGGATGTTTCCGCATAACCTACCACTTCTTGTAAAAGCTGTAAGCCTACTTCTCTTTCGGAAACAGGCTTGGAAGCTAGAAACTTTTCTAATTTCTCAACGTCTTTATAATCGTAGAAAGCAAGACAATAACCTTCTCCTCCATCCCTTCCTGCTCTTCCGGTTTCTTGATAATAACTTTCTAAACTTTTGGGTATATCATAATGAATCACAAAACGCACGTCCGGCTTATCAATACCCATTCCGAAAGCTATGGTTGCACAAATTACATCCGTTTCCTCCATTAAGAATTTGTCTTGATGGGCTGCTCTGGATTTACTGTCTAATCCGGCATGATAAGGCAAAGCGTTTATTCCATTGACTTTTAATAATTCAGCTAATTCTTCTACCTTTTTTCTGCTTAAACAATAGATAATTCCGGATTTACCCGGATTGTCTTTTATATATTTTATAATTTGTTTTTCAGGATTTATTTTAGGTCTGATTTCATAATATAAATTCGGCCTGTTAAAAGAAGATTTGAAAATTTTAGCATCTGTCATTCCTAAGGTTTTTTGGATATCATCCTGAACCTTTGGCGTTGCTGTAGCCGTCAGGGCTATTATAGGTGTTTTACCGATTTTTTCAATTATGAATCGTAAATTTCTGTATTCAGGACGAAAATCATGTCCCCATTCAGAAATACAATGCGCTTCATCAATCGCAAAAAATGATAATTTTATAGTTTTTAAGAACTCTATATATTCTTCTTTGGTTAAAGATTCGGGAGCTACATAAAGCAATTTGGTTGTCCCGGATAGTATATCATCTTTAACTCTTTTTATTTCTGTTTTATTTAATGAAGAATTAAGGACATGTGCTATTCCTTCACTTGAGGATATACCTCTGACAGCGTCAACCTGATTTTTCATTAAGGCTATTAAGGGAGAGACAACAATCGCTGTACCCTCTAATAATAAGGCAGGTAACTGGTAACACAAGGACTTTCCGCCACCTGTAGGCATCAATACAAATACATCGTTGCCGCTCAACAAATTCGTAATTACTTCTTCTTGCGGCCCCTTAAATGAATTAAAACCAAAAAATTTTTTTAATAATTTAGGCAAGTCTTTTTCCAAAGATTTCATTCTTAAACTTTAGTTTTTTATTAAATTTGCTGTTTATTAAATTAAATATACAACAAATTTCTTAAACAAAAAAAATTATTTATTTTGGATGATCAAATGATTTTAAAAGCAGGCAAAGATACTATTTTATTTGAAACAACCGAATTACAATCCTTATATAATCGTTTAGGTGATGATTTTGTTAAAGCGGTACGTTATATACTTGATTCTAAGGGTAAACTTGTTTTGTGCGGAGTCGGAAAAAGTGCACATATAGCCAATAAATTAGTAGCCACCTTTAATTCTACCGGAACACCATCACAATTTTTACACGCTGCCGAGGCGAAGCATGGCGATTTAGGTATTATTTCTAAAAATGATGTGGTCATCTGCATTTCTAACAGCGGTACTTCCTCAGAAATTCAAGAAGTAGCACCTTTTCTTAAAGAATATTCTTCGGTATTAATAGCCATGACCTCTAATAAAAATTGCTTGTTGGCAGAACTTGCTGACGTGGTTTTAGATACTCAAGTGGAAAAAGAAGCTGATCCTAATAATCTGGCACCCACCACTTCCACTATAGTACAATTAGCTATGGGGGATGCTCTTGCAGTCGCCTTACTTCAGGCTAAAAATTTCACTTCTACCGATTTTGCAAAATATCATCCGGGAGGAGCTTTAGGTAAAAAACTGCTTCTAAAAGTGGAACAATTGGTAAAACCTGACCGAAAACCTGAAGTTCAATTATCTGCTCATCTTAAAGAAATTATCAATTCCTTAACGTATTCATCTTATGGTATAACTGTCGTTATTGAGGATCATAAGGTTAAAGGAGTAATTACCGATGGAGATGTAAGAAGGACGTTAGCTAAAGATGTGGATTACAATCAAATTACAGCTAAAGATATAATGTCTGTTACACCTAAAACCATTCAAAAAAATGAATTAGCCAGTGTTGCTTTTGAAGAGCTTAAAAATAATCAAATAGGTCAATTAGTTGTACTTGATGGAGAAAATTATGTTGGTATTATAGACCTGCATACTCTTTTGGATAATGGATTTAAATAATTTTATTTAAATTAGAATCTTCTTTATTTAACTAAAAAAATTCAATGGCTCAAAAAAAAGAGAATGATAATGCGAATATGCCGTTTCTTGCTCATATTGGCGTTTTAAGAAAGCATATTTTACGATCTTTAGTGGCTATATGTTTAGGGGCATGTTTCGTTGGATATAAAATTCATTTTGTAATGGACCATATTATATTCGGTCCGATACATAAGAATTTTTTGACCTTTAAACTTATGAATTTTTTCGGTCGGATCTTTGGTTCAAGTGATGTATTTAACATGCCCGACGAATTTCCCATCCAAGTGCGTAAAATTTTTGAGCAATTAAATACAGCCTTTTATGTGTCTATTGTTGGAGGCTTTATATTAGTATTTCCTTATGTTATTTATGAATTATGGAAATTTATTTCTCCCGGACTAAAACCAAATGAAAAGAAAAATTCTTTGACTTTTTTTATATCAACTTATTTTCTCTTTATTCTCGGATGTTGTTTCGGTTATTTTTTTGTTACTCCCCTGACGATGCACTTTGGTTATTTTTTTAATATTTCCGAAACCATTAAAGTTAACATTGATCTGTCCAGTTATATACGAATTTTATTACAAACCGTATTAGGAATGGGCTTGATTTTTTTATTGCCTGTTATTGTATATGTTCTTACCAGTATCGGTATTTTAACTCCAAATTTCTTAAAAAAATACAGAAGACATGCCTTGGTTATTATTTTAATAATTGCCGGATTTATCACCCCCGGTGATATTCCTTCAATGCTCGTTGCCTCTTGTCCTTTATATTTATTATATGAAGCCAGTATATTGGTTTCTTCCTTGGTTTACAAAAGAAATAAAAGTGAAGCTTCTTAATTACGAAATATTGTAAGCATTTGAGATTCTAATAATCTAAAAATCACTTAAAATACTTTTAACTTCATCTAAATAATAATTGCCGAATAAAATAGAATGAACCAGCAAAGGGTATAATTGGGTAAAGGGTATACGTTCTTCCCATCCTTTTTCTAATGGGTATTTAGAATTGTAACCTTTATAAAAATCGATGGAAAATCCTCCAAACAGGCGGGTCATGCCCAAATCCATTTCTCTATGTCCATAATAAACGGCCGGATCTAAAACCACCGGATTACCGGTATCTGATATTAAGAAGTTGCCACTCCATAAATCTCCATGGACTAGTGAAGGAGTTTCTTTAGGAAAAATATCATCAATTTGTTGATAAAAATTTTCTGCCGCTCGTACTTCTTGATTAGTTAAAGCATTCATATCAGTCAATTTTTTTATTAAGGGTTGTAAATGATATTGAGCATAGAATTCACCCCATGTAGACGCTTTAGTATTTTTTTGAGGTAAACGTCCCACATAATTATCGCTACTGAATCCAAAAAACGGTTGAGGAATTTTATGCATCGAAGCAAGAGATTTTCCAAAATTTTCCCATATTTCTTCATTGGCTTCCCCTTTGGAAATTAATTCGAGAATTAAATATTGCTCATTTCCACTATCATCTATTTTGATAATCTTAGGGGTTCTTAACGTATGGGTTTCCTCTATAGATTTTAGTCCTTTTGCTTCCTCTCTAAGCATTCCGGGAAATTCTTTTGTACTATTGGTTTTCATAAAAAAATTTCCCTCCTCAGATTGTAAAACGTATGACTTATTTGTGTCTCCTCCCGAAATAGGTTTATAAGTAGTTATCTTAATCGGTAAACGTTTCAGTATATTTTGTAGATTCATGTTTGATTTTTTATAATTTAAAATAATGTTTATTAATAATATCAAAAAATATACAAAATTGTATTACTATTTTATAATATTCTAACATACTAATATATCAATATAAAAAACAAATAAAACTTTAAAATAATTGGATACATGCAACAATTAATACTCAACTAACTTTATTTATTATATCATTTTTTATATAAATATTGATTTTTATCGATATATAAATTATAAATAGCTAATTTTAAATTTTATTCTAATAAAAAATTACTAATTTTGAAGAAACTAATTTTATACTCTTTTACATTTACTTTTCCTTAAAATCTGAACACTTTTAGTCAACCCTAAAATTTTAAGAATTTATGAAAAAAAAGATTATTCTATTAGCACTATTTTTAATAACCTCATTAAATATTTATACTTCTTGTAATAAAAAGGATTCATCGCATAAAATTGATCCTTTATCTGCAGCCGCTTCAATGACAAAAGAAGATATTCAAAAATCCAAAGAGGAAGAGATTGCTAATCTTCCTGAAAATACTTTTATAGTAGAGGGAGATGATGCAATGCAATTTAATATACACGAATTAAAAGCAAAAGCAGGAAAACCCATTACCCTTACACTTAAACATGTGGGCAAAGCTAGTGTTAAAGATATGGGACATAATATAGTAATTATAAAACCGGGTACCAATTTTAATGATTTTGCAAATCGAGCAGCTAAGGATGCGGCTGATGATTATATTCCTAAAAATGATCCGTCAATTGTTGCCCATACCAAATTGTTAGGAGGAGGTGAACAAGATACGATAACCTTTACAATTAATGAAAAAGGAACTTATGAATATTTATGTACATTTCCCGCGCATAGTGCGACAATGAGAGGTAAACTTATCGTAGAATAAATTTTTAACTTTTAAAATAAAAAAAACAGGAATATACTTCCTGTTTTATTATTTTATATAAAAATTAAATCTATTTAATTTTTGGCGCTTGTAAATAAAAATTATTGGCCGTTTTTAATATATATTCCTCATTTATATCCGAATAGTCTATGCAGCTGACTTGAGAATTTACATTGTCATTATATAATTGGCGATACACATTGGATCGAACAAATGGATAATATTTTCCTTTTTTAACTAATAGCATTAACACCGTTAATAAATCTTTATCATTTTTATCTGTTGAATTATAAAAATCCACAAGAAATGGTATGGACTCAATAGCATTAATTTCCAATAAAGCTTTTTTAAAGTTGAGACCCATATATTGATTTTTTAAAGAGGTTTCACGTATAAATTCTTGAATATTTTTTCGATATTGTTTTAAAAACTTTTTTTGTCTTGCACTCCATTTGGGATCATTAACCGAAGTAGGCAGCTTTCCGAAAATTTTATTTTCCTCATAGATCGCTAGGGAATCCATATCTTCGCTTGAAGATTTAATTTCGGGATAAATCATAGTATAGGTAAATTTTTCTTTGATTGTCAATTTATCAAAATCTTTTTCCGATAAGTACCTATCATTATATTCATTTGATTCAGTATCATTGATTGATGATAATTTTGAAATCAACTTTTCAATTTTTGATAAATTATAAGATGGTATTGAATTTTTTAAACGTTCTTCTTGATTTATACTTTTTATATTAGTTGAATCAATCGAAATGTTATTTTCAGTTTCTTGAGCAATATAAATATTAAAAATCAATAGAATAATAAGTAAAAATTTTTCTCTCATAAGCGCATATAATATTAGTTTTTTTCATAATAGTAATCAGTGTTACATTAAAAAGCAATATAAAACGCTCGAAACATTTTATATAAAAACTCGCTTTTAATAGTAATGTTTTAGAGTAAATCTTATGGATACTGATTTATTCTCTCAAATACCTTGCAATATAAACAATAATTTATCATAAATAGCAATTTATTTTCATAAAATAGAATAATATTTGTCATATAATTAGCATTTTGAAATGAAAAATTAATAATATATAAATATTCAATTTATATTTTTTATATAAAAAAAATCATTTACAAAATTTTATAATATATAAAAATGATTTTTACTGCTACAATTCTTTTTTAAATTTTAAAAACTAAATATTTGATATAGAATATATAACTATATCAAATAAAATAAGTAAATAACATAAAAAGGAGAATGATATCAATAATATTTGATTTCATTCTCCTTTTTGGTATATTAAGTGAATATATTTATGATTCAATTATTAATTCTTCAATAAAATACAATGTTCAATATATTATTTAAATTTTATTTATAATGGCTTGAACGGAGTACTTGAAAAAATGTAATAATAAGAATTATTTTAAATTAGATTTAATGATATTTTGTGATCTTTCAGGACCTACAGAAACTAAATATATCTGAACTCCAAGAAAATTTTCAATAAATTCTAAATATTTTTTAGCTAAAATAGGTAATTCTTCATAAGAGGTAACCTTTGAGATATCTTCTTTCCAACCGTCTAAATCTTGATAAATAACTTCATAATTTGCTAATTCTTCAATAGTAGACGGGAAAATATCAGTTATAGTTCCTTCAGGCGTTTTATAGGCGGTTCCCACTTTAATTTTATCAAAATCACTTAATACATCCAATTTGGTTATTACTAAATGCGTAATCCCATTAATCATGCATGAATAGCGTAAGGCTACTAAGTCTAACCAACCGCAACGACGTGGGCGTCCGGTTGATGCCCCATATTCGTTACCTATTTTACGTATAAGTTCTCCTGTTTCGTTTTCCAATTCTGTAGGAAAAGCCCCGTTACCAACTCGTGTACAATAAGCTTTAGATACTCCTATTAAATTTTTTAAACTGGTTGGTGGAACCCCTGCTCCTACGGTTGTACCTCCGGTAGTTGGAGACGACGAAGTTACATAAGGATAGGTTCCGAAATCTATATCTAACATAAGTGCCTGAGCACCTTCAAACAGAACATTTTTATCTTCTTTTATTGCATGATTTATTTCGTATTCTGAATCTATAATGCGATTTTTAAGTTTTTTTCCAAATTCAAGATATTTTGTGTAAATATCATCAAATTTTAATGGTTCTTTGTTAAACAGCTTTTCAAATAAAACATTTTTAACGTTAAGATTTTCCTTTATTTTAGTTTTTAAAACTTCAGGATTTAATAAATCAATGGCTCTGATCCCTGTTCTTGAAATTTTATCTTCATAACAAGGTCCTATCCCTCTTTTGGTTGTTCCAATTTGAGAACTTCCTGCAAATTCTTCTCTATAGGTATCAAGTAAAATATGATACGGCATAATGATATGAGCCCTGCTGCTGATAAAAACATGATCGGTATTTAAACCTCTTTTTTCAATTTGTTCTATTTCATTGAAAAAAGCTTCAGGATTTACTACCACCCCATTTCCTATGATACATTTTCCTTTACATTGAAGAACTCCGGAAGGCAAAAGATGTAATACAAATTTATCTTCTCCTACGTATACTGTATGTCCTGCATTATTTCCTCCTTGATAGCGTACTACATAATCTGATTTTTCCGCTAAAACGTCTGTAATTTTTCCTTTTCCTTCGTCGCCCCATTGTAAGCCGACAACAACATATGTTGACATATATAGTTTAATTTATAATAGTTTTATTATTTTATAGAAATTACTTAAAAATAGCAACTCTTTTTGCAAAATTAATTGATTATTATTAATAGCTGCTATTTTACTTAAAAAGTAATTGACATTTTATTACCATATATTAAAATATGAGCTTATTAAAATTAATTTATTTAAGCATCTTACGGATCATTATTTATTTAATGATGGTATATCTGCAAAAAATCACTTCTTCTTAACAAGCTCATAAAAGAAATTTTATTTTACCGTAATGTTTTTAAGAATTTCCAGTAAGAAATCCCAAAATTTTTGAACCGATGATATACTAACTCTTTCTTTAGGAGAGTGGGCACCTTTAATAGTTGGCCCGAATGAAATCATATCCATAGATGGATATTTTTCTCCAATAATTCCACATTCCAATCCTGCATGACAAGCCTGAACAGAAGGTTTCTCCCCGTATTTTTTTTCATAAATACTTTCCGCCAGTTTTAATATTTCTGAAGAGGGATTTGGCTTCCATCCGGGATATGAACCGGTTAATTCAACTTTCATTCCTCCTAACTGTAATGCAGCTTCAAGTGACGTTGCCACCCACATTTTAGAACTTTCAACTGATGATCGCGTTAAACATTGTATTTCAGCCTTTCCTTTTTCCAATTTTACTCTTGCAATATTATTTGAGGCTTCTACTAATCCTTCGATATCCGGGCTCATTCGAAATACTCCGTTAGGAGCAGCTTGTAGACTTGAGATAAATTTTTTACTGTCTTCAATGCTTAATCCTTTTTCTACATGGTCTATCTGAGAAAGATGAATAGTCAGATTGCTATCTATACTACTAAATTCTGATTTGATCTCTGAATATAGATGATTAAATTGTTCTTGTAATTTGCTTTCAAATTCAGAGGATATTGAAAATATTGCAGAAGCTTCTCTGGGTATAGCATTTCTCAAGCCTCCTCCATCAACAGAAATCAATTGAATATTAAATTTTAAAAAATCATATAAAAAACGGTTTAATAACTTATTAGAATTACCTAAACCTTTATGAATTTCCATTCCGGAATGACCTCCATGTAAACCGGACAAATTAATTTGGTAAGTTTTAGAATTTTTATTGATTTCTTTTTCTTCATAATTTGCTTTAGCCGTAACATCAATTCCTCCCGCACAACCTATGTCAATTTCATCATCTTCTTCTGTATCCAAATTAAGCAAAATATCTCCTGATAATATATCTTTACTTAATTCAAATGCTCCGGTTAAACCGGTTTCTTCGTCAATGGTAAATAAAGCTTCTATAGCCGGATGTTCAATATCTTTTGAAGATAAAACACTCATTATGGCAGCGACTCCTATTCCGTTGTCTGCCCCTAAGGTTGTACCTAATGCATGAACCCAATCACCTTCATAAGTCATTTGTATTCCTTGGGTTTCAAAATCAAAATCTACATCATTATTTTTTTGGCAGACCATGTCCAAATGGGATTGTAAAACCACCTTTTTTCTATTTTCATATCCCGGAGTTGCCGGTTTTTTTATTACCACATTTCCACAGATATCTTCAATAGTTTCTAAATGTAAAGATGCTCCAAAGTCTTTAATAAATTTGATAACTTTTTCTTCTTTTTTAGAAGGTCTTGGTACGGAGTTCAAATCTGCAAAATGATTCCATATAGACTCGGGTTTCAATTTCTTAATAGTGTTGTTATTCATATCTTATCTTATTAAGAGGAATTTTTATTGAACAAATTTCGCTTTTTTAATATAATATGTTTTAAGTTTTAACATTTGTTATTAAATATTTTTGAAAAATATCATTACATATTATCTAATTTTTAAAATAATAATTTACATAAAAAACTAATATATTAATTTAGATAAGCAAAATTAACATTATTATAAATATTAAAAATATAATATGACTGTTTTACTTTCCAGCTATTTCTTTAGCTAAATCTTGAACTAATTTTAAGTTTACTTAAATATACATATGATTGATTAATATATTGTAAGAAAATATATTTTTTAAAAAAAACTTATTTTTAATATCAAAATCTAATTTTAAATATTATTTTATCATAATTTAATTTTTTTAATAAATAATTTAATATATTAGCTAAATATTTCAATATTAATATTTCTATTAAAGTATAAAAACAATTATTAATATATAATAAAAATAATTTTTAATATTAAAATTTATAAATATGTCAGCATTTTTAGCTAAATTAGAATTGGACGGAATAACTTATACAATATTAGAATGCGATTATTTTTTCCACAAAAAAACAGACAGTACTTCAAAACCTACAGGTGAAACATCGGGTGGAGAAATAAATTTGAGTATAGAAAGCAACGGAAAAACTGATTTTGTTGAATGGGTTTTATCGGAAGACAAAACTAAAGACGGTAAAATCATTTTTTATCGTCGAGATGGAATGAGTAAGCTTTATGATATTGAATTTGAAAAAGCTTACTGTCTAGATTTTAAAGAAATCTTTAATTCAACAAATTCTTCTCCCATGAAAATAGATTTTACAATATCATCACGTACACTAAAGTTTAATTCTAAAGCAACTTATGAAAAAAGCTGGAAGATCTCATAATTATTTAAAGTCAAACTAATCCCCAAAAAAATCATCCCATGAATATATATCGTAGCTCTACTTTAGGTGAATCCTTTAAAACCTATGCAAAAGTTACTGTTAATGGAGTGGAAATATCACGAGAAAATCATATTCAAGTGAAAATCAAGCAAAAGTTACTAACCCATAATTATTTTGAAATATTATGTCCAAGTGAAGCCTTTAGCGAAAAAAACAGTTATCCTCTTACCAATAGCCAAAATCTGCACTATTCCTATTTTTCCGTACATTTGATTCGATTTAAAGAAACTACGGCGATATTTCAAGGTGTTATTACGGGGGTTGAGCATCGTCTTCAGGATGGATATCCTTATATACTTTTGACTGGAGAAGCTACTACACAGCTTATGGATGAAAACATAAATTGCCAAACCTTTATTAACAAATCTCTGAAAGAAATAGTAACAGCGGTTACCGATAAATATAAAGATAATCGCTTACAGGTACTTATATCTCCCGAAACTACGGAAATCCTGCCTTATACAGTATGCTATAACGAAACCGATTTTCAATTTTTAAAACGATTAGCCAAGCGATACGGTGAATATATGTATCATAATGGAGAATATTTTGTTTTCGGAAAAGGTAATCAACTAAGGACTGAAATATCCGAAGGAGAAGATTTTCAAGAATATTCCTTAAACGTAATCAGTAAACCTCAACATTTTATCCGTCAACGATATGATTTACGTAATGATAAGGTTATAAAAGAAGAATCAAATCAACTGTTCTATCCCGATCAAAAAAATCTTTTTCATGTCAAATCAGTTCGAGCCTCTGAAAAATACTCCATACAACCGCAAACGGGTTATTCTGCTCCCGATTTATTCTATGGGGATGCTCAACAATTAGAAAGAGCCGTACAGCGTAAAAAACTAAGTCACGAATCAACCATTATAGCCACAACTAAAACCGATAATCCTCATCTCCGTTTAGGCGATACCATGCAAATGAATGCATGGACTAAAGAAAATAATAAATTTCAACCCATCGAAAGCTACCGTATCACAGAAATCGAACACAGCTTTACCGATGAAGGATATACCAATCATTGTAAAGGTATTCCTTTTGAGCAAAAAATAGCCCCTTATTTAGATGAAAATGCATATCCGCATATCGATAATCAAATTGCGATTGTGGTTGACAATAACGACCCCGAATCTTTAAACCGACTAAAAATTCGCTTTTATTGGCAACAAGAACATGAAAGTACCTTGTGGGTTCCTTTAATGCAAGGACATTCGGGAGGTGGACAAGGAGCGCATGTTATCCCGGAAATCGGACATATAGTATGGGTGGATTTTCTCGGTCATAATGCCGAAGCTCCTATAGTTCTAGGTAGTCTATACAGTGGAAGTCAGAAAAGCGGGTTTCATACAAAAAATAATGACTTGAAGGTATTTCAAACCCGAAGCGGAACTAAACGTATTGTCAATGATGCCGAAGGAAGTATTTTGGAAGAAGATAAAGAAGGCAGTTTTATAAAGTTTGAAGGCGACGGTAACGTTACTTTGAACGTAGTAAAAAATCTTACAATCACGGTTGGTGAAAATGTTAATTTTAATATAATTAAAAATAATAATTTGAGTGTAGGCGGTAACCATAAAACAAAAGTTTTAGGTTCAACTCAATACAACATTGCCGGAACTGCCGATATTGATGTTCAAGGCGATTTATCCATGCATACCGATAAAGATATGATTTCTAACAGTTACAGTAAGATAGAAAACCAAAGCGTAGGCAATATTATAAATAATTCACAAAAAGAGGTTAGAAATAACAGTATTAATAAATCTAATTTACATTAAAAACTGAATCCCAAAAACAAAAGTTATGCTATATATAAAAGTTGGTGGAATTCTACGCCGTACTGCTAATGGAGAAATTAAAAATTTCGCTAAAGACGACATAATTGATTCGGCAGATGAAGTAATAACAAATGCAAGTGAAATAAAATTTGGCAAGGCAATGCCACATCCTGATATAGAAATCCCGTTACCTTTGGCTTGCATAGAATTCTTGCCCGGAGAAGGACCTGATCCCTTAAGTCCTTCTACTACCGGTGAAGCAAAAAAAATGGAATATCAAGGACAATTCGGCTTTGATTTTTTTCGAAAGAAAAAATCAGTATATAAAGATGAAAAGTCCTTCTTTGATAGTCTCCCTCTTGATACGGAAACAGGATATTACAGTGAGAACGGAGCTTTTAAACAATATAAATCCGCTAGAGATCAATATGAAGCCTTGTGTAAGGAATATAAAAAGCATTTCATTGCTTATCGAACGCAAAAAGAAATAACTAAGGGATGGGAAAGCGAAGGATGGACATATTACATCCCTTATATGACTTTGTATTCGAAAGAATATGTGGAAAGTATAGATTCCGAATATAAACCTGTTTATGAAGCTTATTTATCCATGATCATTGAAATTAAAAAAGATATTGATCAATGGAAATTTGAATATGATACCAGTCTCTTTAAACATTCTATTGAAATACCTTTAGAAATAAAAAAATGCCAACCCACTAAACACGGTTGCAACTTAAAAATAACCTGTCTGAAAGATTTTGACAGCGAACAAGAAATACGGGTCTATGCCTATCCGAAAGGAAGCAATGAAAAAAATAAATTAGAACTAGAAAGCATGAAAGAATTAGCAGGAGTTATTAAGGTATTGCCCAATTCAGCCAATCATCGAAAAAAAGTAAACATTTTAGCCGTACAATTAAAAACGGATGTTGATAATACACAAGGAAAAGTGGTACAACAAGGAGAATTTTATAAAGATCAAATACAACGATTCCACTATATGTTTAATCAAGCCTATATAGAACCGCAAATCAGATTCTATACAGCAGCAGATGGCAGTAAGTTTCTAGACCTAACTAAGGATGGAAAATTTAAATTAAACTCCTATTGTATTGATAATAAAGGCTTTGTAATTTATAATTCAAAAATTAGATCGGCTTATCAAAATTATTTAGACAGATTGATTAGCAAAGAAATTAAAAATGACGATATCATTTTATATTTTTGGGGATTGTGTCACCTATATGAACGAGGTGATACAATTCCGGGAACAAGAAGAAGCTTTATTTTTAGAGATAAAAATTTTAAAAATGGATTGCCTAATCGCTCACCATATTGTGATACACCTGCCCATGAAGCTTTTCACTCTCTTAATTTAGTGCATACTTTTTATCAAGTTGACAATAAAAATATTAGTCTTAAACACCAAAGATATATGTTTAAAAAAAAATCAACTCGTAATATAATGGACTATAGTAAGAAAAGGAATTTTCTATATAAATGGCAATGGGATTTAATCCGCCAAGAAATTCAATAAAAAATCATGAAAAAGTTACTTATAATCCTAATTTTAATCATATCTATGACAGCTCCCGTCTACTCTCAATCCATGAAGGATTTTGACCTTTATACAAAAACGTTTGACTTAAAAACATTCAAAGCAAAAAGCATTGATGGTGATAATTATATTTATTATTTAAATAATAATATTTGTGTTTATCAACACGTACAACCAGATCATTATATCAGTGAAGTTATTGATCAAGAAGGAAGTCCTTATAGCGTTGTAAGAAGATATTATCCTAATGGAAAATTATTTACAACGGTTAGAAAATTTTACGACTTTAATATCGGAAATTTAGATGTTTATGATAAAAACGGTAATCGTGAAGAAGGTATTAATTATGACTATCTGTATTCTTTTACGGTAGACGATTTAATCCAAAAAATGAAATCCTTATACAGCATTGATTTAAACGTTATTACTGAAGGAATATCAGTAAGTAAAGCTCATACTACGGCAAAGAAAAATATTGAACCTTTGTATACCGTGTATTATCCCATAATTGAAAAAGATTCCATTTATCGAGACGGGGCTATAGTTCAAGATCGAACCTTCTATATAGACGGAAGTAATGGAAAGGTAACGATAGAAGATTACGTTGAATTAAATAGTTATTCAGAAACAGAAGGGGAAAAAAAAGGTTTATACGTAACCGCTCGGTATTATGAATTCAACGAAAAATGGAGACCTAAAAAAATCACTGAAAAAAAATTATACTTCAAATATGGTAAAAAATATTTACCGGAAATTTTGGAAGAAAAAAAGATTTTCGAATCATACAGCCAATAAGGAAGGCAACCAAATTTATGTAATAAAAGCTATATAATAGAACAGTAATGTAAATGTAAAGAAGATTAAGAAATGATAATTTAAAATTATTTGCTTATGAAATCTAATGGATTCTTCTTAGACGAAAAGAACTTTTCCACAAATAAACCAACTAGTGAAATTCATGTAAGAGTTAATAAACCCGAAGGAAAAGTGCGTTTACATTCTGAAAATTCACTTCCTTTACACCCACTAAATGCAAGAGTCTATCGAGTAGACCTACGGTTTGCAAATGAAAAGCAATCGTTGGGATATGAAGTAAAGGTAAAAACTAAGCCCCTTTCTAACCGAAGTGTTGCTATAAAATATAAAAAAAACTACTTCTTTACAGACGGCAAAACGCCTAACCGATTGATTGATCAGTTAGCTATTGAATGCACCCGTATTTTATATCCTATAGGAATAACTGTTAATTATGATACGAACATAAAGCGAATTAACAATTTAGCAGAAATAAAACAGAAGTTCGAACAACAATTACCGACAATTCAAAGAAATTATAAAGGCAATAATTTTGTAAATTATATTCAAGAAATACAAAGATGTCTTGCAGATCCTAACTTATTTAATCAACGGCTACTGCATAAAGACCTCTTTTTAGCCCTTTATACTCATCCCCTTTATCAGTCATACCCTCAATCAAGAGAGCTGGAAAGTAACATAATGGTACATGTTCCTGATGTAAGTTATCCTTTAATGTTTACAGGTAAGTTGAAAATCGATGAAAATTATAACTGCATGAGAGGGTTTTATATCCATTTTCAAGGAAGTGCTACTTCACTATCGGGGCAAGTATACGAGCTTTATGTAGAATACAATATGGATTATATCGATTACACTATTAAAGATATTTTAGCGGAGGTGAAAACCGTTATCGAAGATAACAAAATAGTACTTTATAAAATGACTTGTTACCAGTTAAGAGAAGAAGAGTCTTCTTCAAAAGAAAAGCAATTACAACACGTTCACAACATTCAAAAACAGAAAGAAAAAGAACAAAAAGAGGAAGAAAACTATCAAAAATATATGAAAAGCCAACGTAGTTGAATTAGCAAGTTATTTAATCTATAAATCCAAATGCAAAACAAAAACTAAAACACAAAAATTTCAACAATGGGAATAAAATATTTAGTTCAAGGTGCTATATGTGCCTGTAAATATGGCAATAGTACCGATGAACTGTTGGTTAAAACACAAAATATACTTTATCTGAATGATAGTAACAGCACGAAAAAATTAGCAGCTACTACAACCGATGTAGGCACAACATTTAAAAAGAATTGTTTCGGAGGATGTGCAAAAAAACCGCACCGTGCGCCGTGTTCCGTACAAGTAACTCAATGGAGTAGCGAAGAATCCACGCAAAAAATAGAAGGAGCCGGAAAACTGTTAACAGAACAATCCAAAGCAGGTTGTCCTTTGGGCGGACAAGATTGTATCAGTGTAGTACACCACGGTCAACAAGCCGAATTATCACAACAAAACCTTGAAAATACCCCGAAGGAAGTTCACGAGCAAATCAATCCCCTGACCTCATTAAAACTAACCCATAGAATACTAACGCTAAAAGCCAAATAAAATGTCTAAAGGTATTAATCGAATCATTATCTCTGATGAACATATAAGCAACGGACAAATTATAAAGTTTCCACAACTTTTGAATGGTTGTGAAGTATATGGTTTGATAGCTAATGGAAACTGGGTTACCTTATCCGTTGAAATGGATGAAAAAGTATTTTTAGATGTTGAAGATAAAGTAAAAAATAAGCAAATACACAGCGGTATTAAATGGGTATACGGAAAGGTATATAATTTACAGAAAGGAGGAATTAGTTGGCACGGATGGTATACAGATACCAACAGAAATAATAAAAAAGATGAAAACGAAGAATGGGTAAATAACAAACCCGTTGAACAGATATCGAAAATCGATTTACACAATGTTCAAGGCAACTATACGATACAAAAAACCATTCAGATAAAATTTGACAACAAACCGTACGATACGCCTGCCTTGTCATGGGTAGAGCCTTTTTTAATTCATCCTGAATTACATTTCAGTAAAAAACCTAAAGGTATTTTTATTGTTCCGATTGCAGAACCAAAAATTTATCGAACGGATCTTCTAATAAATAATTCTCCTTTCGATAGAAAACTTCAAATACCTTTACCCAAAACAGAAAAAGAATCACAAGAAAACGAAAATGTAGTTTACTACGGAGAAAACCTCATCATTTCTGCCCATGTTTGTACTTTACTGATTCCTGAATCTGCTGAATTTACAGTTATAATTGATCAAAAAGTACAACATGGATCTAATAGCGGATTTTTAGGGGTTAAAATTGATAGTTACAAAACAATCTATGAGAAAAAAGTAAACGGATTAAAGCCCGAAAATGATAATTTTTGGAGTGAAGATCTTGATTATGAGCTAGTCTCATACCTCTCCCAATATTTTAAAAGAGCAGAACTTTTGATACCGTTAGCCATAGATAAAAAACCTGAAGATCAAAAAGAAAAAACTAAACGTACCTTCTCTGTTACTCTTAAACACATTTATCAAGCATATAGCGCAACTAATACAGATTTAAAAAAATTATATCCGATACAACAGGGGTATTTAACCATTGGTTATACCGATATGGAAAATTTGCTGGAGATACAAAATAAAGAAGTCGATGAATATGTGGAAAAGGCAGGGGATGTACTTTTGCAACCTAACGGAGAGCCTTGCCATTATACATGGATAAAAGCACATAAAGAAGACGAAGAGATAACCTTATTTGAAGAAAAAAAGGAAGGAATAAAATTTGATCCGATTGAAATTGGTCTAATAACAGGAGATGTAAATCCTTATCTGTTAACTTTAAGTACTAATCTAAAAACCGAAGAATGCAAAACACAACAACACACCAAAGGGGCAGACAGCGTATTTTATTTTCCTGCTAAACTATCTTCAGAAAAACAAGGCATTAAAATTCAAAAAATCGATTACAGTTCCGTTGATTTGCTTATCCCCTATAAATACATACGTGATCATAAAGCCTTAGGTATGGTTAATATTTTTCCTTTTAACTATTTTTGGTTAAACGAAAAAGATGTCCAAAAACATGTGGTAATGGTAGATACCTGCCGATACACCATACCCGTAAAAATTAATGTATACCCCGATATTGAATGGGAAATTGCATTTGTTTTAACAGCAGGATTACAGATCGAAGGCTCTATTACACGAGAAAGAAAAGTTTTGAACTGGTATCATCAAAAATTCGGTTTTAGATATATAAAAAGAGAGTTAAATATTGAGGTTACCGATTCAGCTAAACTTCAATATGATTTAGCAGTTTGTTACAGTATAAATGGAAAACCTCATAAATACGGGCTAAAAAGCATTGAAAAAATAATTGAAAATGCTAAATATGCCTACGATTCAGTTTCACTCAGTCTTAAAGATCTTAATCCTTCGACTGTTGAAAAAGGTTACAAGAACTACGGTTTAGAATCAGGAACATTAAGTAAAATAGATTTCAGCATAGACCCACCTAATATAGGTTTTGCCTTGCGTTGGCAATTTGATGAAAGCCAAAGCGGGCAAATGGCAACAGTTTATAAAGGAGGAATAGCTTTACAACCGTTAATCGGTATTGCGATAGGGATTGATTTAATCCCATTTATAGGCAAGATTCCTTATGTTGGAACGGTGTTCTTATGGATAAAATCCATAGTCGAAAAACTATCAGAATCAGAAATATATATTACTTTCGAAGCTTCAATGGAGGTAAATTGGGAAGGCAGTTGGTCATACAATACTATAGATGGTTTTGACAATGCAGGTGAGCAAGAAGCTAAAATCGAAGTAGGTATAAAAATTAAGGTGGGTATAAAACCAAGAGGTACAGTAATGGCTACCTCAACTCAACCAGTAAAATTAAAATGGATGGTAGATGGAGAGGCTGGAACTTCCTTTGTTTTTACTCAAAAAATCGGCTATGATAGGCAAAAAAGCGCTCAATATAAAGAATCTTCTGTTATTTGGGGAGGGGCTAAAATAACGATTAAAATATACGAACTAGTATTAAGCAAATCATATAACTTATATAAAGAAAACACATTAACATTATTTGATGAAAGAGAAATTTATAATTCAGGAAAAGAATACATTGAAGCTACTTAAAAAACTTATTATTTGTATGTCAGTATTTTTAATGATCGGATGCAATCAAGCCCAACAGCCACAAAGTTCTAAAATCATCAGTGGAAAACCTTTTGATATTAGACACCTCGATTTTTCCGTCCCTATCGATACTCTTTTGTCTGAGTTTAAGGGTAAATACTACAAAGAACCTTTAGGAAAAATGACATCTCCTGATGATGATGAGATGATTGGTTATACTTATATTTTAGTTCGATTAGCTGATGAAGATTATTATTTCTACAAAAAAAATGTCAAATTAGATAGGATAATAATCATCACTGATTTGAACGGTACTATCTATTCTTATACAGGAGAAATAAAGGCACCTACGAAATGGGTTAAAAGTGCAATAGAAGATTTTCACGAAAAAAACAGCCAATATTTAGAAGATAATTTAATGAGTGAGAAAATGGAAAGAGAGTATCGAGAAAAATTTGATTTACACTATTACTGCTATCACTTACCCGATCGATACTTAAGTACGAGCATTCAAATTAACGATTTCGATGACCGAGATACTATGGTTGGCTGGATTAGGGGAGAAAATCCAATTGAACCAAAAAATGAATCACTTAAAGCTCAAACAGGAGCATATATGCGTAAAAATTAGTTTATAGTAAAACAGAGAAAAAAAATTAGAAAGGTGAATACATTGAAATTAATACCTAGAATCATCATTATACTACCGCTTATATTTATGGCAAATTGTAATCAAGCTCAAAATAATAATCACGAAATAAAAAACCAAAAGGTAATGAAAGAAAAAACACAGCAAAACATCCAAAATGTTTTAAACAATAATAAAATAAATATGCATTCTCCTTTTTATGAAATAGAAGTATCTACCCGTGGATGTGCTATTGATTTATTTGTTAACGATATTCTCGTCTTTACAAATTATGAAACTGGAAGCATGGCGGTAGATTGGCCGATTAATCAATGGATATTATCTAAAGAAGGAAAGCAGGCGGTAAAAGCTATAGTATATCCCTTTGATGGTCAAGAGTTTATTTCTACAAAAGCGGAAGTTGATCTAAAAGTATTTGTCAAAGATGTTTCTTTAGAAACCATGAAACGGCATGTTGTCTTAAGTTTCCCCCATATTACCTTTACTAATGATATTCAATTGCCAGTCTTTAAAACAGAAACTTTATATTTTCAAGCAGAAGTACCATACCATTTTGAGGGTTGGACAAATTCGGTTAGTTTAGAAAAAGAAGATAAAAACAAACTTCTTAAGGAATTAGATGAATGGTATAACGATTTTTATGACATATTTACCAAGCAAGATCGTTCAAAATATATTCAGCTAACAGAACAACGCTTAAAAGAAATCAATACTTCATTTTACTTATCTGATGAGGAAATAGAGGAATTAGACTATTTTAAAAATTTACCAAGAAATTTAAAAAAAGTACCTTTAGATAATTACGAACTCGTATTTTATGCAGATGGAAAATTGGTAGGTTTAAGAATACCTCATGAACTGTCGGGTTTTAAATTTCAATTAGATTTTAAAGAGCCGGAACAGAAGGGTAATTTTATTGAAATGGCTTTATTTCATCGAAAAAAAACAGATGCAAAATTATCAATCATAAGATGAAATCGAAGTTATTTATTCCGTTTCCATATACCCGAAGGCTCTGACGAATTAGAGGTAATAAGATAGGGTAATAATTTAAAAATTATTTAACTAATTAATGATACTATTAAAACTAAAACATAAAAATAAATTTTCATGAAAAATTTATTTAGCCATATTTATTCATCGTAAGTAAACATTATTACCATAGAAGGATTCAAAGGGATGTCAACCGATGATGCATACCATCATAAGATTTATAATAAAGATATATAAAAATAAGTTAAACCCATTAATTATTATATGAATTCGTACCCAAAGTGATCAATATAGCCAAAGAGTAAATTTAACAATTAATGAATTAACAATATTTACACTTTTTATTTACAACTTCCAATCGTATTATAAATGACATAATACAAAATTTAAAGATGATTGTACACACATTTTTTGCCTTTAAATACATGAAAAAAAGAAAAACCTAATTTAACTTTTAATAATTAACAATTAGACTATTCAATGATTATTGATAATATTTAGAAAAATAGCCTTTCATTTTATTAATAATGCATTTATATGCTCTTTTGTAATAATAAATTTATCTATATAACAATAAAGTAAATAATCTAAAAAAGCTTTTTTAACTTTTTTAAAATTATAAAGAGTTGAAGTATTATTGTTATTTTTGATAAATAAAAATTAGTTAAATGAATACCAGATATAATGCTTTAGACAAAGATTTATTTATTAAAAATAGAAAAAAATTTGTCCAAAGAATGGCCCCAAAATCAGTTGCAATATTCAACAGTAATGATATTTATCCTATCAGTGCAGACAGTACTCTCCCTTTTCAACAGCAACGAGATTTATTTTATCTTTCGGGAATAGATCAAGAAGAATCAATTTTAGTATTATGTCCCTATGCTTATTTAGAGGAACATAGAGAAATGCTTTTTTTACGGGAAACTAATGAACATATTGCCATTTGGGAAGGAGAAAAATATTCTAAAGAGCAAGCAACTGAGGTTTCAGGAATTAAAAATGTGTATTGGTTACAAGATTTTGATAAAATTCTTGAAATGGTTATTGTTCAAATGGATAATATATATATAAATATAAATGAACATTATAGAGCCGAAAAAGTTGTTGAAACCCGAGAAGACAGATTCATAAAAAAATTACAAAATAAATACAGAGGTCATTGTTATTTACGAAGCAATCCCATCTTACAACACCTACGCTCAATTAAAGAACCTGAAGAGATAAACGCTATTCAACAAGCCTGTGATATAACGGAAAAAGGGTTTAGAAGGATTCTTCCTTTTATTAAACCGGGTGTTTGGGAATATGAAATTGAAGCGGAGTTAATTTATGAATTTATTAAAAACCGTTCTAAAGGCTGGGCTTATACACCAATTATAGCTTCCGGTAAAAACAGCAATGTTTTGCATTATATATTAAATAATAAAGAATGTAAAGACGGAGATGTTGTTTTGTTGGACGTGGGGGCCGAATATGCCAATTATTCTTCTGATATGACACGTACTCTTCCCGTGAACGGAAAATTTACACCCCGACAAAAAGAAGTATATCAATCGGTACTAAATGTTAAAAATGAATCTACTAAGCTTTTAATTACGGGTAATAATTGGTACAGTTACCATGAAGAAGTGGGCAATATAATGACGGAAGAATTGTTAAAGTTAAATCTCTTAACAACAGAAGAAGTTAGAAATCAAGACCCGAAATGGCCCGCTTATAAGAAATATTTTATGCATGGAAACTCACATCATTTGGGCCTTGATACACACGATTATGGTATACTGACGGAATCATTTGTACCTAATATGGTATTTACCGTTGAACCGGGTATTTATATTCCTGAGGAAGGATTCGGGATTAGAATAGAAGATAATGTAGTGATTCAATCGAATGGAAATCCTCATAATTTAATGAGAAATATACCTATCGAAATTGAAGAATTAGAAGATCTTATGAATTCATGATACTATAAAAAACTATAAACCTTTAACCTATGTTTACTTATAAACCTATTGATCGAGTTGAAAAAATATCCAAAGAAGATTTTTATAATCAATATTATAAACCACAAAAACCGGTTGTAATTGAAAAACTGACTGAAGATTGGCCTGCTTATAAAAAGTGGAATTTTGACTATATAAAAAAAGTTGCAGGTGATAAAATTGTCCCTCTATATAATAATGATCCGGTTAGTGCTGACAAAAAAGTAAATGAACCGGACGCCAGAATGAAAATGTCCGACTATATTGATTTACTTCAAAAAGGCCCGACTGATTTAAGAATATTTTTATTTAATATATTGAAACAAGTACCGGCCATGCAAGACGATTTTAAGTTTCCGGACTTAGGTCTAAATTTATTTAAAAATTTACCTATGTTGTTTTTCGGAGGTGCGGGTTCCAATGTTTTTATGCATTTTGATATAGATTTAGCCAATATTTTACATTTTCATTTTGCAGGTGAAAAACAATGCATATTGATGAAGCCTCAAGATACGAAGTATATGTATAAAATACCATATGCTACTATTTGCAGAGAAGACATAGATTTTGATAATCCGGATTTTGATAAATGGCCCGGATTAAAATACATTACTCCATATAAGGCTCATTTATCTCATGGTGAAATGCTATACATGCCTGAGGGTTGGTGGCACTATATGCAATACTTAACTCCGAGTTTTTCAATGAGTTTACGATCTTTGGCTAAAAGACCTGCAAATTTTGCTAATGCTGTATTGAATATTTTCATTAAAAGGAATTACGATAATTTTATGAGAAAAAGACAGGGGCAAAAATGGATTGAATATAAAAATAATAAGGCCATACTTGATACTAACAGAGCAATTCATCTTTCAAAATAATTTTTTGATAAGTTGAGCTATAATAACCTGAATTATTTTTTGTTTTGATTAAAATTAATTATTACATTTGAGCAAAACAATATATAATAATTGTATTATGGTAACATTGCTTTATATAGGCGCTTGGCCATTTGTGAAATTTATAGGATTTATTTTATTTTTATTAATTGCCTTTATAGGTTTTTGGTGTCTTACTTTTTTAGTATGTATCCTTCCATATTGGTTAACTTTTGGTATTGCAGAAAATAAAGGTAAAATAAATGCTCATATAGCTCCTGATGAGGTGAGATCTAAAACTCTTCCTCAACAACAAAATGTAGAAGTTGTTTATACAAAATAGGTAAATTATACTCAACAAAAAACAAAAGCTGCAATAATTTGCAGCTTTTGTTTTATTATCTTATATCTTTACTATTTACATTTTCTTTAAAATGTTCAAAGTTTCATTAGCTATTTCTAATTCTTCATTAGTAGGTATTATCATTATTTTAACTTTTGAATCGGAAGCCTGAACTTCTTCTACCTTTTCCGGCCCGCTCAATTCAACATTCTTGTTTTCATCCAATTTAATACCTAAATAATCTAAATCTTTGCAAATTAATGAACGCAATTGGGCATCATTTTCACCGATTCCGGCTGTAAAAGCAATCGCATCCACACCATTTAGAGCGGCTATATACGCTCCTATGTATTTCTTAACTCTATAAGAATACAAGTCTAAACACAAAATAGCGTTAGGATCACCGTTTAAATACATCTCGTCAACATCTCTTGCATCGCTTTTTCCGGTAAGACCTAACATTCCAGATTTTTTATTTAGCAGATCATCCAATTCCTCGAATTTTACTCCGCATTCTCTAACCATGTAAAAAAGAACGGATGGATCTATATCTCCACTTCTAGTTCCCATAACTAAACCATTAAGCGGGGTAAAGCCCATTGAGGTATCAATACTTTCCCCTTTTTCATTAATAGCGGTAATGCTTGATCCATTTCCTAAATGAATAGTTATGATTTTAGCTTCTTGATTATTTAAGTAATTTACGGCCTGCCTTCTTACGTATTTATGACTTGTTCCATGCGCTCCGTAAGATCTTATCTTGTGATCTGTGTAAAAATGGTTCGGAATTGCATATCTGTATGCTTTAGGTGGCATAGTAAGATGGAATGCTGTATCAAATACAGCTACTTGAGGGGTATTTGGAAAAAATTTTTGCGCAACTTCAATACCTAACAAGTTAGCAGGATTATGTAAGGGTGCTAATGCACTCATTTCATCAATTTCGTTTTTTACTTCATCAGTAATTAAAACCGGAACGTTAAATTTCCCTCCGCCTTGTACAATTCGGTGTCCTACTCCTTTTATTTCTGATGGATCATTAATAACTCCAACATCTTTTGCTGTTAACAATTCAACAATAAGTTTCATTCCTTCAACATGTGTAGGAAATTCTTGATGAATTTGTTTTTTATCTGAAATGCCGTTTTTCAGATATTTGTGTGTAATAATTCCGCCAGTCGTACCTATTCTTTCTACCAATCCTTTAGCAATAACGGAGTTTGAATCCATGTTAAGCAATTGATATTTAATAGAAGAACTTCCCGCATTAATAACTAATATTAACATCCTTATAATTTTTAATGCAAAAGTATAGCTTTTAAATTTTTATGCAAAAAATTAAATGAATCTTGTAGATTAATAATTTTATTATTTATCTTACTTTAATCTTTTTACTTCATAAAAGTTAGTATTTCTAATTAGTATGTTTAAAAGATAATTCATTTAAAGAGTTTAATTAAAAATGATAAATATCCAATTAAATAATACAATTTGTATTCTTATTAAAGAATTTAATATTTATTCAAATTTTAAGGATTGATAAGCACTTGTTTAAATTAAAATAATGCTTTACATAAACCCTAAACATAATTAGTAAAAGCAAAAAAAATCCGGAAAAATTCCGGATCATAATTAGTGTAGTAATGAATTTATTAATATCTATATTCATCCGATTTAAATGGTCCTTTAACAGGAACTCCAATATATTTTGCCTGTTTTTCTGAAAGAGTATCCAATTCAACCCCTATTTTAGCCAGGTGAAGCATGGCAACTTTTTCGTCTAAATGTTTAGGCAAGGTATAAACTTTATTTTCATAGTTATTTGAATTGTGCCATAATTCTATTTGAGCCAGCGTTTGATTGCAGAAAGAATTACTCATCACAAAACTTGGATGACCGGTTGCACAACCTAAATTTACTAATCGACCTTCGGCAAGAACAATAATATCTTTACCATTGATCGTATATTTATCTACTTGCGGCTTAATAGTAACCTTTGTAGATCCATAGTTGGCATTTAACCAGGCCATATCAATTTCATTATCGAAATGTCCTATATTACAAACTACGGTTTTATCTTTCATTCTCTCGAAATGCTTACTTTGAATAATATCGCAATTTCCAGTACAAGTAATTACAATATCAGCTTTGGTAATGGCATAATCCATCTTTTTAACTTCATATCCATCCATTGCGGCTTGTAAGGCACAAATCGGGTCGATTTCAGTAACTATTACTCTGGCTCCTGCTCCTCTAAATGAAGCAGCTGAACCTTTTCCTACATCACCATATCCTGCAACTACAACTACTTTTCCCGCAATCATTAAATCTGTTGCCCTGCGTACTGCATCAACAGCAGATTCTTTACATCCGTATTTATTATCAAATTTAGACTTGGTAACGGAATCATTTATATTGATGGCCGGTAATAACAACGTACCGTTTTTTACTCTTTCGTGCAAACGATGTACCCCTGTAGTAGTTTCTTCTGATAAACCTTTAATTCCCGGTACTAACTCGGGATATTTATCTAAAACCATATTTGTTAAATCTCCTCCATCATCTAAAATCATGTTTAACGGTTTTTTATCTTCACCAAAGAAAAGTGTTTGTTCAATACACCAGTTAAATTCGTCTTCATTCATTCCCTTCCAAGCATATACAGATGTTCCTTTAGCTGCTATAGCGGCTGCTGCGTGATCTTGAGTAGAAAAAATATTACATGAGCTCCAAGAAACTTCAGCTCCTAATGCTTGCAAAGTTTCAATTAAAACAGCGGTTTGTATAGTCATATGAAGACAACCGGCTATCCTTGCACCTTTCAAAGGCTGTTCGTCTTTATATTCTTTACGTAAGGCCATTAATCCGGGCATTTCTGCTTCCGCTAATTCAATTTCCATTCTTCCCCAATCGGCCAGTGAGATATCCTTTACTTTATAAGGGATATAATCAATTTTTGTGCTCATACTAATAAAATTTATTCAAAGTTATTAATTTAATTCACAACTTACAACTTAAATTTATCTTTAAAAATTAATAAATTCGTAGATTTGTATTATAAAAGAATAAAATCTAATAATCCATGCAGTTAGATATTAAAATTTCGCGGTAATTGAATATAGGATCAATAAATTTTTTAGGTTATGCTTAGACTATTTTTTAATATTACTAATTTGATTCTTAAATATTAATGTTAAATATATTTTATAAATTGGGTTAAAGTATTTATTAGTATTAAAAAAGATACGTTTTTGTAAAATTTATAGTATGATTACTAATGATTTATTTGTCAATTTAATCGAATATTCTCCTCAGTGGGAAAATTGTTCTGAAAATCTTTCTTTTTTATCATTACTTTTAGAAGATTTAACTTCATCGGATCTTATTATTTTACCTGAAATGTTTAATTCCGGTTTCAGTCTTAATCCTACTAAAATCGCTGAAAAAATGGACGGTAGAACAATAAAGTGGATGATTGAAATTTCTTTAAAAAAACACACCGCTATTTGTGGAAGTTTAGTAATTGAAGATAATGGCAATTTTTATAACCGATTTATCTTTGTTGCTGAAGGAAAAATAGTAACGTATTATGATAAGCGACATTTATTTTCATACGGAGGAGAAAATCGATCTTATAAATCGGGAAATAAGCGCGTTGTTTTTTCCTATAGAGGATGGAAAATTTGTCCAATGATTTGCTTTGATCTGCGTTTTCCGGTTTGGTTCAGAAATACGGAGTATTATGATTTATTGATAAATGTTGCTAATTGGCCGGATTCACGTATAGATACTTGGGATACATTATTGAAAGCTCGTGCCATTGAAAATTTATGTTATGTTTGCGGAGTAAACAGAATCGGTTCCGAACCAACCGGGCTCAATTACATTGGTCATTCATCTATTTACACACCCGTTGGTAAAAAGTTAAATTTAACAAATAACCGTAATGCAATTTATAGTCACACTATATCACTAGATGAAATAAAGAAATGGAGATCTCAGTATAATTTTTTAGAAGAACGAGATCATTTTAAAATTTTAAATGATTAGAAAAGAAATTGAAACAAATTTATCCTTTATGAATTTTTAAAATTTTTAATTATAAAAACTTAAATCTTCTATAATTAAGATAATTCGTATAAACATGTATTACTGGTTATTCTTGAGATAAACTAAAAAAAGAAAATCGAACATTACCGTATTTTCTAGATTCGGTAAAATTTGGAAATTCGGAAAAATCTTTTCTTGTATTATGTTCTAAAATAAATTCCCCTTGTTCGGATAAAAAATGATTCTCAAATATAGATTTTATTAAATTTTCGTATTGTTTATCTTCTAAATCGAACGGGGGATCTGCAAATATGAGATCATATTTTTTATAGCTTTCTTTATCTAAAAAACTAAAAACATTTTGTTTTATCACATTTACTTCATTTATTCCTAAGACTTTAATGGTATCTTGAATAAATTTAACATGCTTTCCGTTTAGTTCTACCGAGGTTATATCTTTACAACCACGCGAAGCAAATTCATAATCTATTGAACCAATCCCGGAAAATAAATCGAGCACTAAAATATCCGATATCATATATCTGTTGGAAATAATGCTAAATAATGCTTCTTTCGCAAAATCAGTTGTGGGTCTAACATCAAAATGTTTGGGGGCAGAGATCTTCTTTCCCTTTAATTTTCCTGATATAATTCGTATCATATATCTAATAGTGTATAATTTTCTCTTTTAAAAGTGTTTTCATCACCGGGTACTACCTTTTGAAAAAGCTTTTCAAATTTTTTTATTGCATTCAGATGGTGCGGTATATGGTAATAATATAATATATGGGTTGAAAGATTTTGGGATAAAGTGTTTGCAATAAATTTCAAAAAATATTCTATATCCTCAACTTTTTTGTATGGATATATATTATATAAAATTAATTTTTGATTTTCTATGAAGGATATCTCAAAATAATGATCGTAAATGTGTATAAAAAAACCATTACTGTAAAGGTTTTTGTTAATTTTTGATAAAAATTTAAATCCCGTATGAGAAATTCTTATTTTTTCGGAATAAGAGGTAAAGAGAGTTTCAATTATTTCGGGATAATAAAAAACTAAAACTAAATCAAAATTGGGGATTAAATTAAATCGTATTCCTAAATTTTCTAAATGCGGAACATTAAGATTTAAAAACTTTTCTGCAGTTCTTTCTTCAAAAAATTCATTGGGAATAAGGGTAAATTTGTCATTTAATAGTGTAATGTCTAAAAAATTACACTTGGTATTAAAAAAATTATTTTTTAAGAGTTTATGTGTTAAGGTTTCTTTATCTACTTGGTTCACTAAATTTTCATAATGTATAATTTTTTTTTCATTATTTATGATATAAGAAGTTTTTTTATCTTCAAATAAAAAATTTACTGTAGTAGATAATGATGGATTAGAGGTATGTAATCGTTTACTTTTTTTCAAAGCTTGATTATTATTATGAATAGCAAATATAAATCATATCAACATCATACACAATTTTTATATACATTATAAACTTTATGAAATTAGTCTATGGACCGGTATTTAATTAACTAATTGTATATTTTGATAGTAAAACTATATTTTCTTTTTTAAAATTAAGTGATTGGTCAGATTTTTTTTATTAATCTAAATAAATTTGATTAAACCATTTATAAAACTGTATAATTTAATATTCATGTTTGTCTTTATGAACCATTTATTTATACAATAGTAAACAATAACATATTAAACATTTTTTATTAATTACTTAAAGAAATACATAAAATCTAGGAAGTATAATTTTGATAAATGACAGATTTATTGAGAATTAAATATGATTTCAATTTTATCCTTAGTATTAAAATATTTCCTTTTTTTAAATAGTTTTTGTAAATTTGCCCGCTTATAAATTAGAATATAAATGAACGTTACACAAAACAAAATAGATGATTTAAATACTATTGTTAAAATCACCATTAAGCCGGAAGATTATAAACCCAACGTTGAGAAATCACTTAATGATTATCGTAAAAAGCTGAATATGCCTGGCTTCAGAAAAGGAAAAGCTCCGATGAGTATTGTTAAAAAACAATATGAAGGTGCGGTAACTTTTGAAGAAATCAACAAAGTTTTAAATGATGCTTTAAGTAACTTCATTTCTGAAAATAAATTATCCATTTTAGGGCAGCCTTTGCCTAAAGAAAATAATGAATTGGATACCAATGCTCAAGATATGACCTTTGAATTTGAATTAGGATTAGCTCCTGAATTCAAAGTTGATCTTTCAAAAGCTAAAATCCCTTATTATAAAATTGAGGCTACTGAAAAAGAAATTGATGATACTGTTGCAAGAATGCAAACTCAATTTGGAGAAGTTGTAGATGCCGACGCTATTGAAGAAGGTGGAAATTTTGTAGGAGAAGTAGAAGAAATTGATGCTGAAGGAAACCCTGTAGAAGGTGGTGTAAATACTACTATAACTTTTATGGTAGACGATTTAAAGAATAAAGATTCTTTTTTAGGTAAGAAAAAAGGTGATGTAATTACTATCAATGCTCAAGATTTATTTAATGATGTACATCAACTTCAACATTTCTTTGGGCTTTCCCATGAAGATGCTCATCACTTTAATGCCAATTTAAAAATTACTGTTGAAAAAACTTCTATTAGAACAAAAGCGGAATTAAATCAAGATCTTTTTGATAAAGTTTACGGTAAAGATAAAATTAAGAGCGAAGAAGAATTAAGAGCTAAAATTAAAGAAGAAATCGAAAATTACTATAAAAAGGAATCTGATACTAAATTCATGAATGATTCTGTTGAATGGTTATTAGATACTATACAATTCGATTTACCGACAGAATTTTTGAAAAAATTCATTAAAAGCAAGTCCAAAGAACCAATGACCGACGAAGAAGCGGATGTAGAATATGAAAAATCTGCAAAAGCTTTACGTTATCAATTAATTGAAGGTCAAATTCTTTCAGATAATCAGGTAAGCGTACAATATAATGATTTGGTTGAATTCACTAAAAATCAAATGAAACAACAATTTGCAATGTATGGATATGTAGATATTCCTGATTCAGAGTTAGACAAATATGTTGCGAATGCAATGAAAAATGAAGAACATGTTCGTCAATCGTCCGGTAACTTAATTCAACAAGAATTATTCAAAATTTTTGATTCAAAAATTCAGAAAAAAGAAAAAACTGTTACTTTAGAAAAGTTTGATGAAATACTGAAAAAAGAATCAGAAGAAAAGGGAGCTAAAAAATAAGTTAAAACATTGTAGTATATATATAATGATATAATGTATTAATCTCATTCTTAATAATATATTTAAACAGGCTATTTTAATAGTCTGTTTTTTTATAAATTTTATAAAAAAATAAATATCATTTAATTTATTATATGTATATTGCAAAGCAAAAAGTCACCTTTTTGTGTTAAAAAGATGACTTTTCTAATAAATACTCAATCAATTATGATCTTTCAATTTCAAAATTGAGTTTTAGTGTTAATTAATTAATAATTCTTCTAAGCTTTTAGTGTTAAAGTGTGTGTGTGTTAAGTCTTAGTGTTAATTAATAATTTTAGTGTTAAAAGCGTTAATTAATTAATTCTAATAAAGTTATTAGTGTTAAAGTGTGTTAAGCTTTAGTGTTAAATTAATAATTTTTAGTTTTTAGTGTTTATATCTTTATATTATATTATGTTATATTCTACTTAATTTTTAATTTCTTTACATTAATCTTTATTTTCCTTAGCCTCATTTATTTGATTACAAAGTTATAGATTTTTTTCTAATATCCAAAACCGCTTAAATTCATTTAATCAATTATTGACAAAAAACTATATATTTTCAATACTGAAAAAAAAATATTTATTTGATTATTAAGCAATTATACAACAAAAAGAGACAAAAAATGAGCAATGTTAAAATTATTATAAAATTATATGTATAAAATTTTAGAAAATTTTAACTATATATTTTATCCTTGAATCTTTATTTAATAGATTTTTTTCCATATAGAAATTTATAATAGCATTATAAAAATTACTAATAGATAAATTAACTTTCTATTCTTCTTTATGCTTATTGTAGGAATCCAATATTAATTTTTGTCTAAGATCCAATAACCTTTTCATATTATGGAATACTCTACCGGTCAAGCTTCTCACCCACCCTTTCTTTTTTAGTGAAGGAAGTATTTGTTCCAATGTATCAAAATTCTTATTCATTTTTTGAATTTCCAATCTGCTAATCTCTTCGTCATCAACAATAGATGTTATTTCTTCTTCAAGCTTTTTTCTAAGGAGTTTAAGTTTTTGTTTAATTCTTATAATTTCTTCCGTATTGAAATAATCATCATATTCATCAAATTTTTCACAAATTTTATCTATTTGTTCTTGTTCTTCTGCCAAAAGACCTAATGGTGAAGCTAATGAAATTTCATTCCAAATAACTTCCAACCATTTTTCTATTTTTATATATACGTTAGCAATTGAATCTATAATGAAATCTTCATGCATTGAAAATCTGCCGGGAACTGCTTCTCCTGAAATAGTGTATTTTTCGTTATCTTTTTTTTCAATGAAATAATTTTCATCTTTAAATAAAATATAATATTTGGGTTCTATTAGATATATAATTTTAATAGTATTTTGATTTATATCAACTTTAAAGTCAACATATTCAAATTTATCATTCTGTTTAAAAATTTCGATAATGTTCTCTAAAAAATCTTTTTGTATCATATATTGAAGCAGTTACACAACTATTTTAATTGTAAATATAAATATTTAATCTTGAAAATTATCAATATAAAACTTTTTTTTTAATTTTGTACTATTAATAAACATACCTTATTTTTTATATATTCATTATTTTATTCGTTAAATTATGGAAAATAAACATAAAACTACTATTGACAGATTACTAGATTTTATGGTTTATAAAAACCTAAATGATAACAAACTAACTAAGTTAGCAAATTTATCTGTTGGACTTATCGGAAGGGCTAGAAGGAACAAGTCGGGTTTACATACAGATACTATTGAAAAAATTTTACATACGTTTCCGGAATTAAATCCTACTTGGCTGCTTACAGGTAATGGATCTATGTTATTAGATTCGAATGATATTCCTAAAGACAAACCGGTAATGAATGAGTCAGATACCCTTATTGATGAAATATTCATTACTCAAAAAGATATTATCTATATGTTGAAAAAGAAATATTTTAAAGTTTAAGATATAAAATCTTATTTTTACTTTATATTTTCAATAATAGCATATACAGGAAAGTGGTCACTATACCCCCCTAAATATCTACTTCCTGTATAGGTCCGCCAAGGGGCTCCTAATTTTTCCCTATCCGGACTTTGAAGAAATGGAGGATTAAATACATTGGAATTTGAATATCTGAGTTTGCTGTTTTCATCGAAAAAAGATTTAGAAAAAATAATTTGATCAAAAAGCATCCCTTTTCCTTCATGAAAAGTACTGTATAAATCTCTTTTATATAAATTCTCAAAGGGATTATATAATTCGCGTTCTTTTAATTCTTGTATCGTTTTTTTATTCCAAAGTTGTTGATATAAATAGGTGGTGGTAGGATCTTCATTAAAATCACCCATTATAATAATATTTGCTAAGATATCTTTATCAAAAATTTCATTAATTTTTTTCTTAATTCGTGAAGAATATGAATACGTTTAGATACATTAATATTATTTTCTCGTTTAGAGGGTAAATGCAAAACAAAAAAATGAATGGTAATATTTTCTAGCTTTCCCTTTGCATACGTAATATCTCTTGTATAATCTCTACTACCATCACTATTATATATAGGAATTCTTATAAATTCTGAATCTTCAATAGTAAAGAATTCTTTATTGTAAAAAAAAGCAGTATCTATACCTCTTTCATCCAATGAGTCTTTATGAACATACCCATAATTAGCTTTAAAAGGAAATTCTTCAAGAAGTTCATCTATCACCTTTTTATTTTCAATTTCACATAACCCAAAAAACGTTGGTAACTTTTGAGTTTCTTCTTCTCCTATACGACTAATAGTTTTGGCTATTTTAGCTAATTTATTTTTATATCTTGAAATGTTCCAGGAACGACTACCTTGAAAAGGTAAATCGCCAATATTTTTATTACTTCCGGATTCATATAAATTTTCAACATTGTAAAATGCAATGGTATGATGCATAAATATTTTTTATATATCAAATGTATTAATTTATTATATAATGCAATATTTATTCCCAACCGTAAACAATAGTTAGTATTTTTTCATTTATTGTATTACTTACTTAACCAATTGAAAGTTTTATAACCATGGTCTTACTTATTATTAATACTATTATTCTCTGAATTATATTTATAAATTTATCTAATACATAAAAGGCTTTTAGCTGTAATTTAGTTCATATATAATTCATAAACTAAATTCTTACAGTTAAACAAAGCTTAATAAGAGCATTTGCACTATAGATATTGGATAAGATAATGTAAAACTTATATAATGTATAGAATTATATCAAAATTTATAAAAGTCAATAAACTAATTTATAGATTACATCATCAAAAAAACGACATCCAAAATTTTTGTTGCAAATAGGCTTTAAAATTATATTCCTCTATAATTTTAGACATTTCAAAAGGTATATATATCTGAAAATCATTTCTTTCATCTTGCAGTTGATTTAATATAGTAACAAAACTAATATTAGAAATTATTTTTTCACCCAGAAAAGCAGATATTAATAAGCCCAGTTTGTTTACTATAATTTTAGAATTTAATAAAGATATTTGAGAAGAAGAGGCAATCAAGGAATAATATTCTTCTAATCGATCTTTAAGTAAAAAAATCAAAAATTTAGAACTTGCACATTGCTTTTTTAAATTCGTTGGATCCAAAAATAAATTTGAAACACTAAATAATATATTCATCTTTCCAATACTTTTACACATGGATTCTAGCTTTTTTTGCTCTCCTTTCTCTAAAATTAATTCAAGTAAACTAGCTGTTGTAGTATGAAGGGCTTGAATAATATTTGATTCTTTTTCCTTTGAAATTTTGGAAATATTGGTTATTACTTCAGGGGTAATAAATTCAGAAATTGAATTAAATAAGTATTCCATAATTTTTAGTGTTAAAATTTAAAATAAAGAATACAAAAACTATACCAATTAATAGTATATTATAATATATAAATAAATATCATTATTTTATTTACATATAATTTAATTAATTATAAAACAAAAACCCCAAAAATAAAGGGGTTTTTATATTATTTAAATATTCGAAAATTATTTTACAGATACACCATTTTCAATGACATCATCAGGGGTTATAAATGAAAATTTTCCATCTACATTCTTTGATAAAAGTAACATCCCTTGACTTTCAATGCCGCGTATTTTTCTGGGAGCTAAATTAACAAGTACGGTAACCTGCTTACCAACTAATTCTTCAGGAGTAAAGCTTTCTGCAATTCCCGATACAATGGTTCGAACATCTATTCCTGTATCTACTTTAAATTGCAGTAATTTATCAGCTTTTTCAACCTTTTTGGCTTCCAATATGGTACCTATTCTTAAATCAATCTTATCAAATTCATCAAATGTGATATTATCTTTTTGAGGTTCTGCCCGGTTATTATTTAGAGAAGCATTTTGTTTTTTTGAATTTTCTAATTTTTCAATTTGATTATCAATTTGTTTATCTTCAATTTTATCGAAAAGAAGGGGTAGAAGATTTATTTTACTTCCGGAAGGTAACAAGATTTTACCTGATTCAAGATCTTTCCATGAATGATAATTTAAATTTAAACCATCCATTATTTTTTGCGAAGAAAAAGGTATAAATGGCTCAGATAATTCCCCTAGATAAGCAGCAATTTGAGCTGATACGTATAAAGTTTCTTTTACTTTTTCCGGTTCATCTTTAATTTTTTTCCACGGCTCTTGCTCTTGTAAAAATTTATTTCCTAAACGAGCTAAATTCATTAAAGAACTTAAACCGTTCCTAAATTCGTAATTAGATAAATAAGTTGATATTTCTTTGGATATTTTAGAAAGATATTCTAATTCTTCGGAATGAAAGTTATTTCCAACTTCGGGTATTTCTCCATCATAATATTTATTAATTAGAACGGATACCCTATTTATAAAATTACCAAAAATTCCTACTAATTCTGAATTATTTTTAGTTTGAAAATCTTTCCAAGTAAAATTATTATCTTTTGTTTCAGGGGCATTGGCTAGTAAAGTATATCGTAAAGAATCTTGTTTTCCCGGAAAATCGGCAAGATATTCATGAGCCCAAACCGCCCAATTTCTTGAGGTTGATATTTTATCGTTTTCTAAATTTAAAAACTCATTAGCCGGTACATTGTCCGGCAAAATATAATCCCTATGAGCTTTCAACATAGCCGGAAAAATTATGCAATGAAAAACAATATTATCTTTTGCAATAAAATGAACCAGCTTAGTTTCTTTATCTTGCCAATAAGGTTTCCAATCTTTTCCTGTTCTTTCCGCCCACTCTTTGGTAGAGGAAATATACCCTATCGGCGCATCAAACCAAACATATAGAACTTTACCTTTTTCTCCTTCTAAAGGCACAGGTACTCCCCAGTCTAAATCTCGAGTCATGGCACGAGGTTTAAGTCCCTCTTCCAACCATGATTTCACTTGACCGTAAACATTGGGTTTCCAATCTTTTTTATGACCTTTTAATATCCAATCGGAAATAAATTCTTGATATTCATTAAGGGGTAAATACCAATGCTTCGTCTTTTTTAAAATAGGTTTCTCACCACTTAACATGGAATGAGGATTGATTAGTTCATCCGGACTCAATGTGGAACCACATTTTTCGCATTGATCTCCATATGCGTTTGTATTACCACATTTAGGACAAGTTCCTACAATATATCGATCTGCTAAAAATTCATTTGCTTTTTCATCAAAATATTGTTCTGTTTCTTCTTCAATGAATTTTCCATCCTCGTATAGTTTTAAAAAAAATTCTTGAGCTGTTTTAATGTGTATAGAAGCCGTAGTACGCGAATAGTTATCATACGAAATTCCTAATTCCGTAAATGTTTGCTTCATTAATTCATGATACCTATCTACCACATCTTGAGGAGTAACACCTTCTTTTTTCGCTCTTATCGTAATTGGAATTCCGTGTTCATCTGACCCCCCTATTAATATAACATCATGATCATTTCTTCTTAAAAATCGGGCATATACGTCCGCAGGTATATATACTCCTGCTAAATGACCTATATGTAAAGGGCCATTTGCATAGGGAAGTGCTGTAGTTATAGTATATCTACTCATTTAATATTATGTTTTTTGTTTAAAAAATGCAGTATGCAATCTTTAACAAAGGTACAAAGTAACAAAATACTAAAAAAGGATTATCTTATTTTTATGTTTTTATCCTATTATATTAAATTGTCTTTATTTAGGAGGAGCTAAATATATAAATGGTTCATAAGGGATATTTCTTAAAACAGTAAAAATAATTAGAAACATTAAAATCAGTATTCCAATTTCATTTGAAAATATAAATTTGATAACATACTTTTTACTATTAAAAATATACATCTGAATTGATGCAAATACTACATATAAAAGAAAAGGTAGAAAATATATTAAAATATTATAATGTGACGCTTGTAAAAATTCTCCATGTAATAAAAAATGAAAAGCTCTCTGCCCGCCACAACCCGTACAATTTAGTCCAGTTATTAATTTAAAAAGACATGGTAATGCTAAATTTGTTTTATTGGGATTTATAACATAATAATAGATACATAAGAAAGTAATAAGAGTTAGTAAGCTAAACCACACTAAACCTCTATTTCGAAGTATTTTGATTAACATAAATTACAGAAATAGTTATCAATTTATTTTTAATATTATAAGTGGTTTAAGAACAACTTAACCATTCTTAAACCATCCTTGGTAATAAAACATATTTCCAAAAAATATAATAAAGAGAATAAGTAAAATGTATATTAATATATTGAAAAAAAAGATAATTAAAGAAATTATTGATAAAATTCGAGTGTCTTTTGATTTTAGCATTGCTCCGAAATGATCTCCGGAATAATAAATAGTTTTTACCTCATTAGCAAATATTATAGATAAAACACCAAATATAATTCCTATTAAACTAAAGGAAAAAATATTAAGTATGGTAGAAATAATCGCTAATACCATATGATTATTGGGTAATCTATCATTTTTTTCGTCAGTTGGAACTGTCGAAGCAGCTGAATTTTCATATTGCAAATTTGAATGTTGATCTTCCATAAATAAAATTTTTTATCATATATAATTTTCTATTGAACCAATAATTTTAAATATTTATTAATTTATGAAATATATTCTTATTTGTAAATCAATATTTAGTAAAAAAATGATTAAAATAAAAATTATTTTTTATTAATCTCAATAATTACAAAAATTATACCTTTTATCATAAATTTATAATCTTAGAATGTTAATTTAAATAAATTATATTAATTAAACCATGATCCTAAAGATTATATTAGTTATAAATAAAATATTCTAAGCTTCTATTATAAAGCAAGTAATAACTTTTTTAAAGAGTGAATAGTAAATAACTTTCTATTCACCATAAATATTCTGATATTTGCAAAAAATATAGTAATGATATCTTTAGAAACAACCATTTCCAATAAAAAATTCAGTAACTGTTTGATGAATGCATCGGGTGTAAAATGTATGACGTTAGAAGAGCTATCGAACATGAAAAACTCAGGATCAGGAACTTGGATAACTAAAAGTTGTACCCTATCTCCTAGAGAAGGTAACCCGTCTCCTAGATATGTTGATTTAAAATTAGGAAGCATTAATTCCATGGGATTACCAAATTTAGGTTTTGAATTTTATCTTGATTATGTTCTTAATGAACACAAAGAAGGAAATGATAACTTATTTTTTTCAGTTGCCGGTTTAACGTTAGAAGATAATATAGAAATGTTGAACCAAATTGAAAAGTCTGATTTTCAAGGTTTGGTTGAATTAAATTTATCTTGCCCAAATATACCGGGAAAACCACAAACGGGTTATGATTTTGAAAGAACTGAAGAAGTTTTGAATAAGGTATTTTCATTTTATACAAAACCTTTAGGGGTTAAGCTTCCTCCATACTTTGATATGGTACATTTTGAAATGGTTGCCGATATTTTAAATAAATACCCGATTCAATTTGTAACTTGTATCAATAGTATCGGAAATGCCTTGTATATTGAAGATGAATCCGTTGTTATAAAACCTAAAGGAGGATTTGGAGGAATTGGAGGAGCTTATGTAAAACCTACTGCTTTAGCTAATGTTAGAATGTTTTATAAATTATTAAGAAAAGATATTTCTATTATCGGATGTGGAGGGGTTGAAACCGGTAGAGATGTTTTTGAACACATCTTATGCGGGGCTTCCATGGTTCAGGTTGGTACACAGTTAATGAAAGACGATACTAAAATTTTTTCCAAATTATCTTCTGAATTAAAAGAAATTATGAAAACCAAAAATTACGCTACATTATCCGATTTTAAAGGTATGCTTAAAGAACTTTAATATTTACTTTAGCTAAATTTTGGTACACTATTTTCTGCTTAAAAAAATAAACTCAAAAATATAATAAAATAAATGTTAACCATTGGTATTGCCGGAGGAACTGGTTCCGGAAAAACAACCGTTGTAAACAACATCCTTAATCAATTGGATTCCAACAGTGTAAATGTACTCACTCAAGACAATTATTATCATTACAATCCTGAGTTGTCATTTGATGAGCGTGAACTGTTAAATTACGATCATCCGAGAGCTATTGATTTTGATTTATTAATCGACCATGTAAAAAAGTTAAAAGCGGGGCAAGCTATTGAAGAGCCTCTTTATTCTTTTATAACCCATTCCAGAACGGAAGATGTTACGATTATTCAACCTAAAGAAATCCTTATTGTCGAAGGAATATTAGTATTGACAAATCCTGAATTAAGAAAAGAATTTGATGTTAAAGTATATGTCAATGTTGATTCTGACGAAAGATTAATTAGAAGAATCAGAAGAGATATTCAGGAAAGAGGCAGAGATTTAGAAGAAGTATTGAGTAGGTATCAATCTACTTTAAAACCGATGCATGAAGAATTTATACAGCCTTCTATGGCTTATGCTGACATTATAATTCCAACAATGAAAAAAAATACTGTTGCAATTGATGTATTAAGTACGGTTATACAAAATACTTTAAAAAATCGTTCTAACTAAAGAATGGAAAAAAAAGGCAATAAATCGTCAGATAAAAAATCTATCTTCGGTAAACATTGGTATTCCAGTATTTACTTAATACTTTCCATTATATTTATTATTTGGATGCTTTTTTTTGATACAAATTCTTATTTAACTCATAAAGAATTAAATAATGAAATTTCCAAATTAAAACATGAAAAAGAATATTATAAAAGTAAACTAGATTCTGAAAATATTCAGTATAAAAATTTAAAAAATAATAAAGAAGCTCGAGAAAAATATGCTCGAGAAAATTATTTTTTTAAAAAAAATAATGAAGATATTTTCATAATGGTAACGAAAGATGATTCTATAACGCCAAAATCTAATCCTTAAATCTTAGATTAATTAAAAAATTACATATTTTTTTAGCTTTTTAAAATAAATACATTTAAAATGCATATTTTAACATTTATTTCGTTATTACTTTATTAAATTAATTAAAATTAATAAGCTTTAAAACAACTTATATTTTATAATCATTAAAAAATTTAGTATAATATAAATAAATAGTAAGAATAAGATTAATAAGGAAAAAGATATTTATAATGTATGAATTACAAAGATATTAGTAAAGGTATAATTAGCGCTGTATCCGTTATTGCACTCACAGTTCTTTTATTTTTTTTATTATGGAAAATTCGATTTGTTTTAGGTTATATTTTTGTTGCATTTGCCTTTTCTTTAATGGGAAGACCTTTAATGAATTTTCTAAGTGAAAAGGTTCGAATATCTAATACCATTTCTGCTTGTATCACTCTATTAATTATGGTAGGTACTCTTCTTACTTTTTTAAGCTTTGTAATTCCTTTAGCCATCGAACAAGCCGGAAATTTATCTTTGTTGGATACAGATAAATTACAAAATTCAATAACAGAACAAGTAAAATTAATTGATGAAGCCTTACGTAGCAAGCATATCTATTTATTTGAAGATAATTACGCGCAATTATTTACTTCAAAGTTTAATTTTAAAATACATATGGATACGCTGCAAAGTGGATTTTCGATTTTAGCTGAATTAGGTATTTCCATATTTTCTGTAACATTTATTACTTTTTTCTTTTTAAGAGAAAAAGACTTATTTAACAGAATGATCATTGGTGCTGCTCCAACCAATGACATAAAAAAAGTCATTCAGGTGCTCTCTAATATTAAAGATTTATTAACCAGGTATTTTCTTGGATTGTGTTTGCAAATATGTTCGATGTTTTTACTTTATTTAGCTATTTTGGGCGGTTTTAACATTAAAGATATGGTAATTATAGCTATGTTTTGTGCGTTTTGTAACCTTATACCTTATTTAGGACCTTTGCTTGGTTTTTTTATTATCAATTTGCTCAGCATGAGCAGTATGTTTTCCTTAGGTATGGACTTTAATACTCAAATTATACCTACCATATTTTGGATCAGTATTTTATATTTAATTGCCCAATTAATTGATAATGCGATATTTCAACCTTTAATTTATGCTAAAAGTGTCAAATCTCATCCATTGGAAATTTTTTTAGTTATGCTAATTTTCGGTATTTTATTTGGTGCTATCGGTGTTACTTTCGCAATTCCCGGTTATACGGTATTAAGAGTCGTTATGAAAAGCTTCTTCAACCGTTTTAAAATTGTACAAGCCATTACAAAAAATTTGTAGTTAAAAAACTTTCAATCTTGCAAAGGTTCTCTTAATGTCTTTTGGTAAAAAATCTTTTTTAAAATTAAATAAAGTACTTTTTATAAATCAATATTTAACTTATTTACAATCATGTAATTTTGTAACTAATATATAGCATTCAAGAATTGTGATAAATATTCATTTACTACATAAAGAAGTTCAAGAATATATAACCAACCATCTTAATTCTAATATATCGGAATTAAGGTTTAAAAAATCTCCTTTTACGGGGATCTCTTCTCTTGAATTAATTCAACAAATTCAAGGAAAGAAAATTTCTCAAAAAAAATTTCCATTTCTTTATGAGAATAATGAGATCATATACCCTCCGCATATTAACCTTGAACAAGCTTCATCTCAAAGTACGGCTTTATTTAAACAATCAATTATAAACGGTAAAACCGGCATTGATTTAACAGGCGGTACGGGTATTGATAGTTTTTTTCTCTCGGAGCAAACCAATGAATTTTATTATGTCGAGCCGAATCTTGATCTTCTGGAAATAGTAAAACATAATTTTACAGTACTTGGTAAAAAAAATGTGAATTTTATTAACAAAACCGCCGAGGAATTTATTTCTACTAATTCTACACATTTCGATTTTGTTTATTTAGATCCATCCAGACGTGATGAAAATAAAAATAAAAAAATCGATTTAAAAGACCTATTCCCCAATATATTAAACCTAAAAGATACATTATTCAAATTTTCAAAATCCATTTTTATTAAGCTTTCTCCTCTTCTTGATCTTCAAAGAGCAATAGATCAATTACCGATTTCAAAAATTTATATTGTATCAGTTAAAAATGAAACCAAAGAATTAATAGTGCAATTGAATCCTGAGGATAAGTTAAACCTATCCAATCCTTATGTACATTGTATCAATCTGGAATCAGGACAGCCTGATTATTGTTATTTTTGGCAAGAGGAAAAAATATCTCCTATTCCCTCCTATTCCATTCCGAAATCGTACCTATATATACCCAATTCATCCCTATTAAAATCAGGAGCCTTTAAACAATTAGGTATTAAATTTTCTATAGATAAGTTACATTCTAATTCCCATATGTACACTTCAGAAAGCAAAATTGAAAATTTTCCGGGACGTACTTTCATACTTATTGACAAAAATTTTAATCCTAAAAAAACTATTCAAAAACAATTTAATATAATCAGTAGAAATTATCCGTTAAAACCTGAAGAAATTAAGAAAAAATATAAGCTTGTTGATGGCGGAACTAAGTATTTAATTTTTACACGTTCTTTACAAGGAAATATTTGCATGCTGGCAGAAAGTATCTAGATTGCCAATTTAATATAACTTAATTTTATAACATTTTATATTTTATTTAAGAAATAATTAAGATTATTAAATTTAACTTGCAAAATCATTTTAGAAGAACTAATTATTCAAACATTCATTAAAAAATGTATAAAAAAATTATATATATTATATCATTAATAAGCCTTTTTAATACAACCTTTACCAATTGCAAAAAATCAAATTACGAAGTAAATAAAAGTGTTCAGAATAAAAAACCTTCAATTCCCGGATATTACAATATAAATTTTGATTCTATATTTACTAAAAAGGATAATTATTCTCCGGAAGACGATACCATTGTATATCAGTTGAATAAATATTTCACTCATGTTTGGAAATCAAAAAATTTAAGCGGTGGTATTTTAGTCGCTAGAGGCAACACCATACTGTTAGAAAAATATAATGGATATTCCAATTGGGAAGATAAAACATTAATTTCAGCCCAAACCTCTCTACACGTGGCTTCGGTAAGCAAAATTTTAACTTCTTTAGCTGTATTGAAATTAGTTGAAGCTCACAAGATAAATTTAGATCAGAAAGTAAATACCATACTTACCGATTTTCCCTATTCGGATATAACCATACATGATTTATTGACACATCGAAGCGGTCTTCCGGAATATACTCATTTGGTTGATTTGATTAACACTTGGGATAAAAGAAAGAAAATGTCCAATGAAGATGTTTTAGATTTATTTTCAACTCATATTCCATTACTACAATATAAACCGAATACTCATTTTTCATATTCAAATTCTAATTTTGCTCTGTTAGCCTTAATCGTAGAGAAAACAACCAACATGTCTTTTCCGGAAGTCATAAATACAATGATATTTACCCCTTTGGGAATGAAACATTCGTATATACTTCAAGAAAAGGATTTAAAAAAAGCTAATCTATCCTATTATCCTGACGGCAGACCCTATAAATTCAATCACCTGGATTTAGTTTACGGAGATAAAAACGTTTATACCACTCCTGAAGATCTGTTCCGATTAAGTCAGGCCATGTTTGCCTCAAACTTTTTACGTAAAGACTTATTAGATCAAATGTACACTCCGTACAGTAATGAAATACCGAACATTAAAAACTACGGATTGGGTATGCGATTAATGGTATTTAAAAACGGCAAAAAATTAATCTACCATACCGGATGGTGGCATGGAAGCAATGCCATATTTATTCATCTTGTGGATGAGAAAGTTACTATTATAGCCATTGGAAATAAATATTCAAATATGATCTATTCGGCTATTCGATTAGCACCTCTATTCGGCGACTATCCTTTACCAAATATGAATAAGTATAAGTACGATTAAATTTACTTATCTATAAACAGTGTAGTAGTCAACCCCATGTATATTTGGATGGAGTAATACCATAAAATACGTTGAAATTTATTTATATTTGCTTACCGATTAAAATATATTAAATGAACGATTACAGTATTAAAGAATTGTTAGCTAAAGGAAAAAAAGCTTTACAGGAAGAAGTAGTAATTAGAGGATGGGTGCGATCTTTTCGTTCCAATCAATTTATTGCTCTTAATGATGGTTCGGGGCAAAATAATATTCAAATAATAATCAATTACAACGATTTTGATACTGAAACTTTAAAACAAATTACAACAGCATCTTCTCTTTATGTTGAAGGAAAAGTTACTGAAAGCAAAGGAGCGGGACAAGAGATTGAAGTCGTTGCCGATACAATAAAAATTTACGGATATGCAAATCCTGAAGATGTTCAGGAAACTATCTTACAGCCAAAAAGACATTCATTGGAAAAATTGAGAGAGCAAGCACATCTTCGTTTTCGCACCAATACCTTTGCTGCGGTAATGAGGGTTAGAAATGCTTTAAGTTTTGCCATTCACCAATATTTTAATAAAAATGGATTTTGCTATATCAATACTCCTATAATTACCGGATCAGATGCTGAAGGCGCGGGAGAAATGTTTACCGTTACCAATTTCAATTTAGATAATCTTCCTAAAAATGACGAGGGAAACACTGATTTTTCTCAAGATTTCTTTGGAAAAAAGACAAATCTGACCGTTTCAGGACAATTGGAAGCTGAAACTGCTGCTATGGGTCTAGGAAAAGTTTATACATTCGGTCCTACTTTTCGGGCTGAAAATTCAAATACTACTCGACATTTAGCAGAATTTTGGATGGTTGAACCGGAAGTTGCTTTTTATGATTTGGATCAAGATATGGATCTTGCAGAAGATTTTCTAAAATATTGCATCCAATATGCTGTTGATAATTGTAAAGAAGATTTGGATTTTCTAAACAAACGATTTGAAGAAGAGCAAAAGCAAAAGCCGAAAGAAGAAAAATCAGAACAAAATTTACTTGAAAAATTAGATTTCGTATTAAATAATAAATTTATCAGACTTAGCTATACGGAAGCTATTGATATTCTTAAACATTCGAAACCGAATCAAAAGAAAAAATTCAAATATCTTATTGATGAATGGGGAGCAGATTTACAATCTGAACATGAAAGATATTTAGTTGAAAAACATTTTAAAAGTCCGGTAGTGTTATATGATTATCCGGCCAAAATAAAAGCTTTCTACATGCGTTTAAATGACGATCATAAAACCGTACGTGCTATGGACGTTCTCTTTCCGGGTATTGGTGAAATTATTGGAGGATCACAAAGAGAAGAAAGAATTGATATTTTAAAACAAAAAATGAAAGATATGAATGTTGACGAAAAGGAATTATGGTGGTATTTAGATACACGTAAATTCGGTACAGTGCCTCATTCAGGATTTGGACTTGGGTTAGAACGCCTCGTTTTATTTGTTACAGGTATGAGTAATATTAGAGACGTTATACCTTTTCCTAGAACCCCTAAAAACGCTGAATTTTAAAATTGATTAATAATTATTTTAAAGATGCTTATATATATGTAAGCATCTTTTTTATTATTATTTATTATCATTTTAAAATTTATATTTTATCAACTCTTCTACTATTTACTTAAAGAATTAATGAATAAACTATATTCATTACTAGTCTAAAATCCATTAAATGAAAAGAAATTTCTAAAAAATTTAATTAAATCATCTCTTAGATAACGATATTTTTATTATATGTTTACTATATAATAACTAGTAAAAATTGCTTTAAAAAAAATAAAATAACCAAAAAAAATATTCTGAAGTTTTAATTTAATATAAATTGAAAAATTTAAGACTTTAGCAAAAAAAAATTCATTACAAAAATTATGCCTTTATTTGTATCTTACATATTAATAATGTAAATTTGAATTTATAAACCTTACTTAATCTACTTTTATAAAGAAACTATTTTATGTTAAAACAGGATTTAAGACTAAAACAACTTTTAAAACTATCTCCTCAGCAAATTCAGCTAATGAAACTAGTTCAGCTTCCCACCCTTGCATTTGAGGAAGTAGTAAAACAAGAAATCGAAGAAAATCCTGCCTTGGAAGATAATTCTAATGAAGATTATTATGATTCTGCTGATTCCTTTGATTCCGAAAAAGAATATGATGATTCCGCAGACAATGAGATTATTGAAGCTCCGGATATAAATATCGATGATTATCTAAGTGATGATGAAGTACCCAGCTATCGGGTACAATCCAATAATTACAGCGATGACGATGATGATAAAGAGTTACCCTATGCTCAATATGAATCATTTCAAGAACATATATGCTCTCAATTACACACATTTAGATTAACGGAAAATGAAGAAGAAATAGCCGATTTTATCGTTGGAAATCTAGACGATGATGGCTATTTACGAAGAGATTTATCATCCATCGTGGATGATTTGGCTTTTACCCAAGGAATTTATACTGATGTTCCGACTATTGAAAAACTGTTAACTAATTATATTCAAAGATTAGATCCTACCGGTATTGGAGCCAGAGACCTCAGAGAATGTCTGTTATTGCAACTCAGAGCAAAAAATCCTTCAGAATCCACGGAACTGGCTTACAAGATTATTAATGAAATGTTTGATGCTTTTACAAAAAAGCATTACAGTAAAATACAGCAAAAATTTTCCATTTCTGAAGAAAAGCTTAAATGCGCGGTGAATGAAATTGAACGCTTGAACCCTAAACCGGGAAAGGCTTTTACTAATAATTCAAAAAATACGGAACAAATTATTCCTGATTTTACAATCAGAATTGTAAACGGAGATTTGGAATTAACGCTCAATGGTAGGAATGCTCCTGAATTAAAAATTTCCAGAGAATATTCTGAAATGTTGGATACATATAAAAATACCGAACACAAATCAAGAGAGCAAAAAGATGCGGTAATGTTTGTTAAACAAAAGTTAGATTCTGCTAAATGGTTTATCGATGCAGTTAAACAACGTCAACAAACCTTGTATGTTACCATGAAATCAATTATGGATTATCAGAAGGAATATTTTTTGACGGGAGATGAAGAGCAAATTAAACCAATGATTTTGAAAGATATTGCCGAAATCACCGGTTTAGATATATCCACTATCTCAAGGGTTGCCAACAGTAAATATGTGAATACTCCGTATGGAACTTTGCTTATAAAAGATTTATTTTCTGAAAGTCTTACCAATTCTGAGGGCGATGAAGTTTCCACACGGGAAATTAAAACCATCTTACAAGAAGTCATTGAAAATGAAGACACTAAAAAACCTCTTACCGATGATAACTTGATGAAAATACTTAATGATAAAGGATATAATATAGCAAGAAGAACCATTGCAAAATATAGAGATCAACTCAATATTCCTGTAGCAAGATTAAGAAAAAAAATATAATTTAAATTCATTTTCCATGCAGGTCTATTTAGAACTTTTACAACATATATTAGATAAAGGAACTCGTAAACAAGATCGAACCGGAACGGGTACAATCAGTACTTTCGGATATCAAATGCGATTCGATTTACAAAAAGGATTTCCTCTTGTTACGACTAAAAAGCTCCATTTACGATCCATCATTTACGAATTACTTTGGTTTTTAAAAGGAGATACCAATATTAAATATTTAAACGATCATAAAGTTCGTATATGGAATGAGTGGGCAGATGAAAATGGAGATTTAGGTCCTGTTTACGGGCATCAATGGAGAAGCTGGGGGGCTCCGAATGGAAAACATATCGACCAGATCTCGGAAATCATCGATCAAATTAAAAATAATCCTGATTCTCGTAGAATTATTGTCTCAGCTTGGAATGTAGCAGATATTCCTCAAATGGCCCTTGCACCTTGTCATGCACTTTTTCAATTTTATGTGGCTGACGGAAAGTTATCTTTACAGTTGTATCAAAGAAGTGCAGATGTTTTTCTTGGCGTGCCTTTTAATATTGCCTCTTATTGTTTGCTGTTACATATGGTTGCTCAAGTATGTAATTTAAAAGTGGGAGAATTTATACATACCTTCGGGGACGTTCACATTTATAATAACCATATTGATCAGGTAAATCTTCAATTAACGCGTGAGCCTCGAACGCTTCCAACATTGAAACTCAATCCTGATAGGAAAGATATTTTCAGCTTTCAATACGAAGATTTTTCCATTGATGGCTATGATCCTCATCCTCATATTAAAGCAGAAGTAGCTGTTTAATAATCAGATACTTTTTATTTTTATAAAACCAATTATAAGATATAATTAATAGTATAATTATACCTTATAATTAAATAGCAGTAATCGGCTAGTTGTTATATTTAACTTCAATCATATTTAATGATGAATTTCTGCTGTCTTTTTCATTAAATATTACCGAAAGCAATCGATTGTCTTTGCCCCTGTTAGTCACTAATACCTTAACATCCGTTCGTTGTTTGATGTTTTCTATATCATCAACTATTTTATAACATTTGGTTTCCACAATTACATCATTAAATTTGTTATAAGTATAATCACAATGAAGGTCTTTATCCTTAATATATCCCGTCATTAAATTTTCGTCATCATAAATATATTCTGTAACCATGTGTTCCGATCCATCATCATCTTTATAATATTCTTTTTTAAGATTTCCTTCCTCATCGTATTCATATAAAACGGAGCTGTTAAAATCATTATTTTGATAGATATTCTTTTTAGTTATATTCTCATTTGCATCATAATCAAAATAGGCTTCTTCGGTAGTTTGATTAGTATAGTCGAGTTTCACAGATTTATAAGGTAAACCATTTTCATTATAATAATAAAAGGTATCATTTAAATCATCTATGTGCTGTATAAGAAAATCATTATAAAAATAATTTACATATACATCTTTCTTATCCACACAATTTTGCTGAAACAAGGCAATACCCTGTTTATTGAATTCTGTGAATTTACATTTTTTACCGTAAATACTGTCTTTAACAATATATTGAATACTTTTTAGAGCCTTGTGATCATATAAAGTATTACTGGTAGTTTCTAAGGGTATAATATGACTGTACGCTTTCTTATTAATATCTTTATAAGTAATCAATTTTTTGAATAAATCAATCATGGCTACATTATCGGATTCCAAATCATTTAATTCAATATTTTTATTATCAACAATCGGTTCATACCAATCTTGTTTGTAAAAATATTTTACATCATCCGGATTTGAAAAACGATATCCATATCTAGCGTAAATTTCATTTTTCATTAATTCCAACTCTTTCGGTTTTTTATCTTTTAAATCTTCAATACCTAAACGAGTAAAAGCAGTTTGTGGATATTTTCCGGGAAATTCTTGAGGGGTTAAAATAACTTCATCATCATTAATACGACAATTCCTATTCCCGATTTTATCTTTGGTACAAACCATTAATTTGATTTTCGAATTACTTTCACTATGGGATTTATCCTTTTCTTTTAAAAATATAAAAGATGCTTTGACCTGATCTGAAATAAAATTACCGTCTTCTATCTTAATATTGGTTAATTTTTGTACTTTACGGTGTAAATCTCCCCCTTTTCTGCTGTTAAAATCAAGTTTTATAAATTCACTTATTCCCTGTGCATATGTTTTACCGTCTAGATTTAAAATTTTAATGAAGTAATTTTTTGTATCATTCTTGAAATGAAAAACGGTATTTATTTTAGTAACACTATCTCCCACTTTCTCATCAACTAAAGAAGGATCAACTCTCATTCCACTTTGCGAATAAATTGTTTTTTTTTGTGCCATAAAAAAAATAGGTATACATACCATTACACCTAAAAATACTTTTTTCATATAAAAATGTTTATTAATGCAAAAATACACAAATATGTATAACCTCAAATTTACCTTATATATTTATGCCTATTTTTATATAATCATGGTTTTTTTAAAAAAACAAATTAAGCTAAAAGTTGGGTATATAAAACATTTGCATCCATAAATATCAAAAAAATTTAAATATTAATCCTATCATGAATTATATTTATTTAACCTATATTAATAATAATATAAAATTTAATTAATTTATTACAATATTAAATAATGCTATCAAAAATAAAATGAATAAGTTTTTTTTTAATTTTTACTGTTCAGTTACTTAAATTTTTTTATACCTGACATCTCTGCTCCATCTTCGGGATTTAGATATTTAAATGTGAACGATGAAAGTATGGTTATAATACCCAAAATGAATAGGGTTGCTTTAAAGCTTGAACTTACTTCGGTAAATATTTCCGATTGATTGAATCCCCTTAAAATTAGAGAACTTAAGGATATTCCAAAACTCACGGAAAGCTGTTGTGTAACTGAAAGTATCGTATTACCTCCACTTGCATTAGCGGGAGTTAAATCAGCCAGAGATATGCTATTCATTGAGGTCATTTGAATAGAATTAAAAAAGCCATATAAAACTAAAATAGGAATCAACCAAAACAATGAAGTATTTTTATCCGGAAATGAAAATAATGAAATCGATAAACCTAAAATTATCGTATTCGAGATTAATAAATTTCTATATCCAAATTTCTTTACCAACGGGATTACCCAAGATTTAGCAAAAATGGTTGAAATAGCAGAAAATATAAGCATCATTCCTGATACTGTGGGTGATTTACCGAATCCGACTTGTAACATAAGTGGAAGCATCAACGGAACGCCTCCAATACCTAATCGAGTGATCAAATTTCCAATGATTCCAATTTTTAACGTCCTTATTTTGAATAAGTTTAAATCGATAATAGGCCGAACTATTTTTTTTGAATACATCACATATACACTTAATAAGCTAATACCGATGAGTAATAAAATCAAAACATTAATTATATCGGTCATTCCTTCTCCGGCAAATTCTAAACTTAACGAAAGCAATACTAACCCTAAACTGAATAAAATAAATCCGAAAAAATCAAATTTGCCTGTATTTTTTTTATAGTTTGGAAAGGCTTTCCAGGCAACTAAAATTCCTATGATACCTATAGGGATATTAATTAAAAATATCCAATGCCAACTAGCAATTTCAACTAACCAGCCTCCTAAAGTTGGACCAATAACCGGTCCTATTAATCCGGGAATAGTAATAAAATTTATAACTTTCAAAAGTTGATGTTTAGGATAGGAATAGATCAACGTTAATCTTGAAACGGGAACCATCATAGATCCTCCTATGGCTTGCACAATTCTCATACAAACCAACATTTTCAGAGATACAGAAACTACACATAAGAAAGATCCTATGGTAAAAACAGCAATAGCTATAATAAATATATTTTTAGATCCGAATTTATCTGAAAGCCAACCGCTTAAAGGAATTAGTAATGCTAACGTTAATACATAAGCTATCAATACCGATTGCATTTCGAGGGGAGATTTATGTAAGTCTTTTGCTATGGAAGGAAGGGCTGTATTTAATATGGTTGAATCCAGAAATTGCATAAATATAGCCATTGCAGCTATCCATGGTAAATATTTTGAAACTTTTCTTTCTGTCATTTTTTATGTAAATCACAAAATAATTTTACAAACCTCTCAATATATACATTGTATTCGGTAAAGTTATAGTTTTATTATACAAAATTTGTACTGGAAATACATTTATAAAAAATATGTTAAACATTACAATAAGTTTACATTTTTATATGTCACATAATTTTATCTCTGTTTAATTTTTTATAATTTATAATCTATAAAAAAAGCCCTTTTTTTAAAAGGGCTTTTTTGTGAGATTAAATCAATTATTCTACTGTAAATTTAAGTTTATATGCTTCTTTACTATTATGTAAAATCAGATAATATACTCCACTCTGAATTGGACTTATATTAATTAGTTTCTTAAAGTTATCAGTTACTTTTATTTTTTCTTCACTATAAATTTTTCGTCCGCTTAAATCATAAATTGACAAATTGAAATTTCCTTCTTTACCTTTCATCAACAAGGTAAAAATCCCTTTATTAGGAACCGGTACTAATTTTAACGTTTTAGTATCAGTTATTTCAATTTCATCAATGGATAAAGAATTATCTACTTTTACTTTTATTGATGTTAACTTGTTGCAGAATGTTGGTGTTTGATATTCCAACGTAATAGTTTGATCTCCTTTTTCCTTCCATTTTACTGATAGTACGTTTTTATTTTCATTAACAATCTCACCTCCGGTAACTGTCCATTTATATGAATTCATGTCTGAAGCGGCTACATAGTTTTCAACCGCATTGACTGTTGAGGTTTCAGAACCGGAAATTTCTGATTCAAAGTATTGGATTTCACCTAATTGTATAGATGCTATACCGTTTCCTTGCAATCCGCTAATTTTTTTATGGAGATAATTCAAATTAACGCCTAAACTTATATCACCGTTATTTTTTAGACTTTCCAAATTCGAAATTTCAAACTCTCTATCAGATATTGAATTTATTTTTAAATCTTTACCTGATATTTTTATCCCTGCTGATTCGATCATTAAAGCATCAACATTTAAATCCGATTTTACTATATCTTCAGTAAAATTTAATTTGATATGTTCTATCTCTGAACATGAAACTGTTCTTTTTGTAATTTGCAAGAAATTAGCTGATAGTTCGTTTCCGTCAATGTAAGTATCTAATACTACAGGACTACTAGCATTTCCATATGAATCGTAAACTATCGCTTTGAATTTATTTTTGCCTTTAAAGTTTCCTATGGGTATTTCTATCAATCCTTTATTATCTTGAACTATTTCTTGAATTATGGTTTCATCGGATATAGTACCCATATATATAATAACTTTTCTATGATCTTCAACGGTTTCCATCTGCAACATAACATCATCTCCGGAAGTAATATTATCTGTTGATGAAATACCTCTATCGGGTGTTAAGTGCATATTAATTACTGACAAAGGTTTTTCAAAACGAACCGTCCAATTTTTATTTACAGAACCGGAACCATAATTTCCAAATTCATCTATAAATCCTTCTTGATTTACTAGTAGCTTATAAGATCCTTCAGACTGAGTATAGTTACCTAATCCTGAAATTAAATAATGTAATTCATCTTGTTTGATTACCGTAATTAATGCTTTTTGATTTTCAGAACCCTTAATTAACTGAACCCATTCAGGCAAAAATTCAGAAGTGATCGGTTTGTTAAGGGTTATAAGAACATCCGTTACATTTTGCGCATGTACAGCACCTTGATATTGAAGCTCAAATTGATCAATTTCAGGAAGATTTTTATCTACTTTCCATGAGAATTTTTGTACTATCAAACCTTTTGATCCGTCTTCTGCTACCATTTCCGGTAAATTTACCTCTAATTCATAATTACCGTTTTCGACATTATATTCATTCAAACCACTTATTGTATATTTTATACCTCCGGCTACATTAGTTATGGTAATGTTTTCCAAAGGTTTTCCATTTAAAGAAATTTTTTCTTTATTAAATTGCTTCGAAGCTATTTTTTTATTGAAAATGATTTCAACACTGTTTAAAGGTTGTGAATTAAGTTGATCTGAGGTAAACTGCATAATTCCCAATTCTCCGATGACCTGAGTCCAAGAAACTGATTTTCCTTCTGTTCCTTCATTTCCTTTAAGATCTTTAATTCCCGCACATTGAACCGTTAATTCATAATATCCTGAAGAACGAGTTAATGCTTTTAAATCCACAACAAATACAGAATCATTAGTTATACCTATTTTAACATTATCTTGTGATAATTTAATTTCTTCTCCTTGATGTATCAGACGTATATTCTTATAACTAAATGTTTGTTTCTGTATAGGTTTGTTAAAATGTACTTCCACATATTCAACCGGTTGTGTAGTGGTTTGTTCAGGAATATTCGCAAATGACACTACTTTCGGAACATTCGTGTCTATGGGCGTATAATATAGTGTATAGGTAGTGGTTCCCTCTACTTTATCTACAAAATGAAGCTTATTTTCATATTTAGGATCTTTTCCGTCTCTTAAGGTAACAAAAGTTTGCCAGAAATTTTCAATAGGTAATTCTAAATTATCTGAATTACGAATAACTTTAATTAACTTATACAAATCTTTACCCGGATCGGTAATATTTCCATAATTCCAACCTATGAAAGAAGGTGTAATGCTTAACTGTGTAGTAACTTGCGATGGTGATATTTCGTTAGTTACTTTAGCGACAGAAACTTGAGATACTTCCTCACTTTCACCGTTAGAATAATAAATCATATCCGGCGTATCATTTAAATCTGGAATATCATTTACCAAGAAATCAGAAATATCATCTTGACCTTTGCCGTATGCTTTTACGCTTTTAATTAATTCATGTATATGATATTCCTTGATCAAACTTAAATCTTTATTTCCATAACTATTTAAATGTTTTACCTTAATATCGTATTTTACAAAATGTCCTAATAAAGTGCTGGTAAACCACCATTGACCAACCATAGCTTTTTGCGGCGCAATTGAACCGAAATCGATATTTAACAATCCTAATTGCTTCGGTTGATTGTTCATTCTACTGCCGATCATTTCAAAATCTATCAATAAGCCTTTTCTATTTTCGATTATTTCCGGTTGCATGGATTGTACTTGAACATTTTTTGCGGTTCCATAGCCTTCATTTTTAATTAATAAAGACATTTCTGCCGGCACCATTGGCTCTACTTTTTCCGTTAATGGATCGTCACCGATAATATCTCGTTGCATAAAATAATGCAATACTAAATCGGGACTTGGATTTACTTCTAAGGTTACCGGAAATAATTTTGCTGATACTTTTTCTCCGGTCTCCGGATCCAAATAAGATAAGGTTCCACCAAACGAATATGATTTTGATACGGTAGGCGCTGCTTCTTTGGTCGGAATATAGATAACTGTTCCTATACCATTTGAATTAGCTCCTACTATTCCAGATCCGTTTAAAAATTCGTCCTTATTAATTTGGAATAAATGAGTTACATCTTTGTTATTTTCATCAGTGATTACCAAATTTAAATTAATATCTTTTATTTCTTTAGAAGAACTGTTATTTATTTCTAAAGTTCCTTCAAATGCTTCTCGGGTCATGGTCATTTTTTGCGAAAAACGAACACTGATTGTTGCGCATACTGAATTTTTTTGTTCTTCTAATTTGTCCCTTTCTTTCAATATTTCATTTAAGGTACTTTCAATTATTTGAGTTACGGGATTATTAGGATTGTCTAAATCTACTCTTTCACCATAACCTTTTTCATATGCATATTCATAAAGTTTTTTTATTGATATCAATGTATTTTCCAACTTTTTAAAATCAATAAGTTCTTCATCAACATATTTATTTTCATAATATGCCTCAATACTTCTAATCCATAAATCAGCAAACTCAATATTACCTGGGTCTCCTTCGGATTTATTAGCATATTTTCTAATTAAATTAAGTTCTTTACATTTTTCAGTTATTTTATTCTGAGCTAAATCATAACCATTTTTTAACTTTAATTCAAATTGTTTATATATTTTTTGAATTACTGTAGTATCAGTTTGAGTTATTTCTCTCAAAGTTTCGCTAGTTTCAGTAATATCTTTGACTATTCTAGAATCCATACAATCTTTATAAATACTAAATTTCTCATAAATCTTGTGGATTTTTTTTATAACTTCTAGATATTTAACTATACCTTTAGTTTGTTTGATCTCTTTCACCAAACACTCATAAGCATCTAAATTACAAACATTTAACTTTATTGATAATTCCTTTTTATCAAAATTAACTAAACATTTAAAAATTGATGTTAAGCTCTCTGAGTTAATTTTATTCTTTAGTGGATTTGGATTTGGCGAAACAGGTGGATTTGGTGAAACAGGTGGATTAATTGATTCATCCTCATCATCTAAATCAGGAACATGTAGTATATGTTTAACAATATCAATATATATTTTCGAACTAGTGATTACGAATTCTTTCATTTCCTTTATACAATTCGTACAAGGATTATAATGATATAAACCTTCTAATAAATTTCCTCCATTTCCTCCACCAGGATAATGACTAGAATCATTACCACTCGGACCACCTATATTTAATGATTCTTCTTTTTTAGGATCCGGACATGGGTAAGTTTTCTCAAAAACATTTATTGAATTTATAGCTTCTTTAATTCCTGTATATTTATCACAATTATATTCATATTCTCCTCCGATTAGTGTTATAACACAATCATCATTTTCCGTACTTCCGTTTCCACCATTGCCATTATTACCACCATTACCGCCATTACCGCCATTACCGCCATTACCACCATTGCCGCCATTACCGCCATTACCGCCATTACCGCCATTGCCACCATTACCACCATTACCGCCATTACCACCGGAATTATTTTGTTTCTTTTTACAAACAATTAAAGGAATGGTTACTGTTGATTTTGCTTTAAGAATATCTATTGAACTTGTAAGAATCTGAAATGTATATCCTTTTTTTACAGGAACATTAATTTTAATATTTTCAGCCTGTATTAATCCATGATTTGTTAAAATAATATTAGTTGCAAAACATTGTCCTTCTTCTAAATTAACTATTTTATCTTGTAAATTCATTATTACTACTGGTTTCGGAACATTAGTTTCAAATTGAACATCAACATCTATTTGATATTTATCACCTAATTCTATAGGACTTACATTCCATGAATATGATATTGCTTTATAAGTTATAAAAGCTGATATCTTTTTAGTTCTTCCAGATTCAATCTGAATATTATTTTGATAAGAATCATGCTTATTAGCGGATACTAAGACCGAATACCAACCTTCCGGAATATTTTCAGCAGAAAATATTCCGGTACTATCGGTAATTCCTTGTGCAACTATGACACCTGTATATGGATGACGAACAATCACTTTAGCTCCTTGCACATGAGGCGCTTTTTCTGTATTGTAGGTATACTCATCAACAACATCTATTTGTAAAGTTCCTTTATTTTCTGATACAGTTTCAATAGTAAAAGGAATACTAATCCCATTACCATTAGATAAATTAAGAGCTATACTTCCTTTTAAAGGTACATTTATTTGTTGCTTATCCGTTGGTTTTAATTCTAATACTATGTTTAATGTATCTGAGGCTCCTAATTTATCAATTTTCTCAGGAGATTTCAATTTTAACCATTCCAATTTAGGAACATCTATTTTTATATTTTTAGCTTCGGTTGAACCTATATTTACAACTTTTACTTCATATAATCTCGATTTTCCTTTGACCATACTCGTGTTTATAGTTACAGGATCTACTATGAGCTTAGCTTTTTCCGTATGACAATAATACCAAGAGGTAAAAGGAGTTTTAGCCCCTTCATCTGAAATAAATTCTGCTCTTATTTCATAATATTTTCTTACTGACGATGCTGCATTAGGAATAAGGGTGTATTTTAAAACGCCTTCCTCACCGGCATTTAGATTTAGTGATTTAGTTTCCAGTTTAAAATCAGCAGCAGTTGGTAATTTCACTTGTATATTAGTGAGTATTGTTCGAGTATTATTTTTCAATTTAAACTCTCCTTCCAATCTTTGTCCTTCGGTGACCTCCCATTTCAAATAGTCCGACGGTTTATTAACCCACTCTACTCCTAACAAATTGAAATCATCTTGTGCCTTAACTTTCATTCCCGGATAGCCTGCGGCTATTTCATAAAATCCGTTTTCTCCTTGGAGAGGAGCAAAATCATAGGCAAAATTTCCTGTGGCATTGGTTTTTATAGCAAACGATCTTACAAAACCTCCGTTATTTATGCTTATTTCAATAGGCTTATTAGCGGCTAAACTTCCATTAATATATTTTGCCGAACCTTTCATGGTTATGATTTCCCCCGGTTTATAAACTTTTCTATCAACCTGTATATCCGCTGTATAAGAAGGTTTTAACTCTATTTCTTTATAGGATTCATTATTAGTATATGTTAATTCTTCTATATTCTTATCTGAGTTTAGAACTGCCACTAAGTTAAAAGAACCTGCCCGATCCGGTAATTGAATTATATGTTTAAAATCTATACTTTTACCGGGATTGATTTCATTTTCAATTACCGCCTCATCAAAAGGTTTTAAATCTTTTATCGATGTATTTGTTGATAAATAGTATTCTATTTTCATTCCTTTAGGAAGCACAGAAAATCCTTGATTTTTAATTTCGATTGATATCTCTGTAACTTGCCCTCCCTCTACTGTTTCCGGGGCAATAATTGAATTTATAATTGCATCAGGCTTATTTTGATCGGTAACTAATATCCAACCGAACCCGGAATTATAATCCTGCGCTTCTGCCTGTATCCTAATCGTTTGATCTCCTTTAATCGTTGGGTCAATTAATGTATTAATTGTTACTTCAACAGATTGTTTTCCTGAAGGTATCTCAACCGTTTGTGGAATTTCCAAAATTGTTGGCGAATCAGATGAAAGTTTTATTAAAAGTGATTTAGTAAGATCTTCATTTCTTACCGTATTTCGAGATATAATAATTTTTGCTGCTTTTTTAATTCCTGCTTTTACTGTAGATGGATTGGCTTTAACTGTTAAGGATAAGCCATCATTATCTAAAATTGTTACTTTACTTTTATATTCTGTCCCCGATATTCCACTAGATGCACCACTACATCCACAACCTGGAATATATAGGGATGCAGTAACGGTAACTACTCTGGTACTGTCAACTATAGAATTATCTACTACTCCTATTGAAAATTTCTTTTGAGTTTGTCCGGGTGTAAAAACTAGTTTTGAAGGAATAAGTAAAGCATCCGCTATATCTGTATTTATTAGAAGGGTAGCATTACTTTCCGTATTATCTAACCTTCTAATAATTGCTGTAGTTGCGTAAGTCCCATCTCCTTCAGATATTGTTGTAGGAGATATGATAAATTCAAAAGTTGGAATGTTAGCTTTATTTAATTTTATATCAATACTCTCTTGTTTATAACCAACTGCACGGGCTGTGATTTTCGCTGAAAGTTCGGCTTCTGGAACTTTGGTTTCAATTGCTTCAACATCAAATGAAACTTCTTTCATTCCTGCTTTTACCAACAGTTCATCGGGGATTTTTAATCGTTTATTGTAATCTGTTTCTAAATTAACTTTAATATCAGTAGAAGGAACTTGCATAAAATGCAAGGTAATTTTACTTTTATCTCCCGGATTTAAATTATTAGAAGAAGCAGTTATATTAAATGATGGTATTTCATCATCTATAATTGTTATATCAAAAAAAGTCTCTTTATAATCATTCCCTGAAAATGTAATCCTTACTGTTCTATCGCCGTCAATATTCGTATTATCTATGGGTTTCGCATAGATAACTGCTGTAGATGCTCCATTTTTAATGGTAACGGATTCCGGAAGTGCAAACTGATTTTCTATAGAGCTTTGAATAGTAAAAGTTTGATCTTTTGATATATCTCCGCTTCGGTTTAACAATATTTTAATTTTATCTTCAGAATTTTCAAGAATTTTATTTTTATCAGTTTCAATAAATAATACTTTATTTAAAAATATTGAATTAGCAGAAAGTGCTTTATTGTTTTCTTTATCTGAATCAGGTTCTTTTACAGATGATTCAGCTATAATATTTACTTCTAATTTACAATTTCCATCAAAACCGATAATTTTAGGTAATTTAAATTCTCCTTGCCTTATAATATTATCATTTTGATTTAAATCATTTTTATAAAAAATTGAACCTAATAAATATTTTTGATCGGTTATCTCTGAAACAAGATACACTTGTTCTGTCCAACCTCCTACGGCAATTTTTTTTCCTAAATTTTTAACTTTCCACGAAGCTGTTAGTGTTTTATCGGGTACAGCTTCTGACCCTAAAGTTGTAACTTCAGAAACTTCTAAATCGGGAGAAAAATCTTTTTTAATTAGCAATTTTCCTCCTTGATGGTTAGAACCTACATCCTGAATTTTAGTTGAACTTACTATAACATTTTTTAATAAAATATCAAAAGATTGCCCGTCTTTATAAGTAATTGGTATTTCAATAGGAATTTCAATAAGAGTACCTCTATTTCCTTTAAAGACTTTATTAGTATAGGAAAATACCATGAAATGATAATTCCCATCTTTATCCAAATTAGTAAATAGTACATGATCTTCTCCTTTACGATCTTGCTTCAAAATACTTTCTTTATCATATACAATTAAACCTTTCGGAACAACTAATGTAAATTCTACTCCAATAATAGGATCACTATTAGTTAAATCTATATTTATTTTCGTTTTTTCACCTATACTTGCTGATACACTCGGAATTTGTAAACTATTCTGAGCAGATAACATAGTTATCCATAATGTAAAAATGATTTTAAATAGCGTTTTTATTTTCATAATCATTATTTTTATTAATCGGTTACTAAGATTTTTCTTTTATATGTTTTCTTATAATTTCTAAATTTTTGTTCTAAAAAATAGATATATACACCTGGCGTGAGGTTGCTTTTAAATAAAGTATACTCACAATTTCCTTGGTTTACCGGCAAATTTTTTACAACCTTTACTACCCTTCCTTGAAGATCATATAAAGTTAATTGAACATCTAATGCATTATCCGGAAGATAATACTTTATAAAAGTTTTCTCTGAAAAAGGATTAGGTGTATTAGTTACTTTATTCGATAAATCATTAGCTTCATTAGTATCCTCAATATTTAATAATTTACTATTAATTTGGAACACAATTTCTTCGGCCTTTTCATTGGACAATAGTCCAGATACTATATTACTTCCTGAAGGAATTTGAGCTATGGGATGTTTTCCAACTTTAAGTCCATCTTTAGTGCTAAAGCATAGTATACTAATTAGTTCATGATTCTTAGAAACATGTAAAGTAAAATCTTTTGGATTTAGTAAGGATATTATATTTTCATTTAATCCACCTTTTAATCGAATATCAAAAGCTGAAACCGTTTGATCAAAATTTTCTAAATATAAAATATTGTTTTCAATACTTAAATTATTAGTCAAGTTTCGAGAAGTAACTTCATTTTTAACTTGAGGATTTTTTTCTAAAGTATTGCTCTGAATCTGATTTACTAATAGTAATACATCCAGTAAATTTATTTCAGAATCCTTATTTATATCAGAAGCGGAATAATTAAAATATTTAGGATAAATAGATTGCAAATAATTTAAAATTGTTTGTATGTCGAGAACATTAACTACTCCATCCATATTTGAATCTCCGTCTTTATATGTCAAAATATAGCTTATATTACTATATTTTGTTGTGCCTGATATCTGTTTTAAGATTAACTCTTGATTGGTTGGAATATTCCATCGTTGAATTAAGTCTACTAATTTTATACCTTTCTCAGGTATAGTTATATTCTTACTAAAATCACCAATAGTGATCGAATAACTTTGATCAATAAATTTTTGTGATTTATGATCGTATCGATTTATGCTTGTATCTTTTATCACAGTTTGATCAGATAATGGTAATTTTCCTAAATCAATAGTTTGACGATCCAAAATGACTGTTACATTTGATGGAATTATTTTTTCAATACCATTTATACGGTTAGAAGAAAGATTTATCGATTTAAGTTTAGGTAAATCTGCTATTTCTTTCGGAATTATTCCGTTTAAATTATTGTCGGAAAGATTTATTTCAATGATATGTCCTTCATTATGAATTATCCCTTTCCAAGATTGTATATGTAGATTATTCGATGAAATATCCCATTTTTCTTTCCATTGATTACCGTTTGTTTTTTGGTATAGCTTCACCAAAGCTCGATATTCTTCGTCAAAGACCGGAGTGGTAGATTGTCGTACAATGCCTTTATATCGGTTATGTGAACCTGACGCAGAACCGTCTGATTGCCAAATGGCTATAGAAGCACTATCGGGTATTTCTGATATATTTATATCTGAGAAAATGATCAAACTGTCTTTAGCTGTACTTTTGGATATATTTAAATTATTAGCCTGTAAGTAAAATGTATTTTTAGCTTTGAAATCAGAATTTTTAGTATCGTATAAATTAATTTTATTTAGCTTAACGATAATTTTATCATCTTTTAATTCTAAATATTCATCTTTGCTGCTCTCTTGATTTCGTATATCTGCATTGTTAAAAGTTAATGGATGATCAATATCGGTAAAAGAATTATTCGATAAATCAAGCTCATTTATTTCTTTTAATTCATTTAACACTATTGAAGGAATATTTCCGGAAAAATTATTATTAGATAAAATCAATTTTTTTAGTTCTTTTGATTCCGACAATGAGGCAGGTATGTTTCCGGATATTTTATTGCTTAAAACATTTAAAATCTTTAATTTTTTTAAATTACCTAATGATATGGGTAATTCCCCTTCGATTTCGTTTGAGTTTAAATTTAGAACTTCAAGATATTTCAATCCTGAAATTTCCTCAGGAATAGTTCCCATCAACAAATTATTCGGTAAAGAAATGGATATTATATGTCCGTCTTTAATTCCTACACCATACCAATTTTCTAAATGAAGATTATTTTTCGACACATCCCATTTATTTTTCCATAGAAATCCTAATGTAGATGAATGAAACTTTTTTAAAATTTCAAATTCAGTAGATTCGACCTGTCTACCGAAAGTTAATTTGTCATAATATATGTTTGTGCCTTGTGCATATCCTTCCGTTTGTTCAATTCTTACCTTATCTCCATATTTTAGCCCCCACGAAGCTATATCCTTAAAATATAACATTCCGTTATTAGAATACGTTGAACCCTTTCTTACATTATTAATATATATATTAAAAATATATTTTCCATTAAGGTTTGAAGATCCATTACTTATGGAGAAAACACAAATTTGCGGAAGTTGGATAATCAATTCATTAGTGTCCGTTTCTAATTCTGAAATTTTAATAGCTTGATTTTTAAAATTTAAATTTGAAATTGCCCAATGATCTTGAATTAATGATTTTGGTATATCTTGTATTTGATTTCCATCAACTTCTAAGGTTGTTAAACCGATCATATTTCCTATGGTGGAAAATAATTGACTTATATTATTCTTACTTATAATCAATGTTTTTAATTTCCCCATTTCTCCCCAACTTTCAGGTAAAACTCCTTGTATTTTACATCTTGATAAATTTAAATATTCTAAATTCTTTAATTTCGATAGTACTTCCAAATTTGAATTGCTTATATCTATAGCATCCAAGTAATAGGAATTAAAATTTAAAATTTTTATGTATTCAAGGTTTATAATACTTTCCGGCAGTTTGCCTTTTACATTATAAAAATAATATAAACTAAGTCCGGTAACATGTCCATTTTCTACTGTTACTCCACTCCATGATATTTCATGTAAATTATTCTCCGTTATATCCCATTTTTTCCATGAATTGGATCCACTCCAATTCGAACCGTTCAATTGGTTATAAATATCTACTAAGGCTTGGTATTCTTTTTCAGGTACTTTCGGTAATTCTATATTTACTTGGGAAAATCGTAGATAATTATCTCCCATGTAGGTATTATTTTGTGTATACGTTTCTTGATATAAATATAGATCATCTCCTTTTTTAATTGTGGATATTAAATTATTAGGAATCGTAACTACCCCTTTTTCTGATACCGGCAGGTATTCTCCTATTTGACTACCTCTTAAATAAATACGAAGTAATGGTTTTTGACTGAAGTCGTTTTTTAATCTATTATATAAAAATAGTTGGGGTAAATTTATTTCTACATCTTCCCCTTTATATGTGAATAAAGGTAAAGTAATGGTTTGCTTTCTTAAATTGTAGTCGTTTATGCTATAAGGTAAAAAACCCTCTATGGATGAAATTTGATTACTATAAAATTTTACTGTCTTTAAGCTTTTGATCTCTTCCAGTTCTTTGGGTACTTTTTTGAAATTATTATATGAAAGATCTAAATATTCCAACTTACATTTAGAAATTGATGGAGGTAATTCTTGTATTTGATTTCCATCTAATTCTAATCTTATTAAATTTTCCATATTTCCTATAGTAGAATTCATTTGATATACACTTGAATAACCTATATTAAGATATTTTAATTTCTGTAATTCTCCCCAACTTTCAGGGATTGGTCCCCCTATTTTGCTTCCATATAAGTATAAACTTTCTAAATTTTTTAATCCCGATAAAATACTCCAATCCGTTCCCCGAAAATCTTTTTCTATATAATATGAGGATAAACTTAAATAATTTAAGTACTCCAAATTTTTTATACTTTCCGGAAGTTTACCTTTTACATTATAAAAATAATATAAACTAAGTCCGGTGACATGTCCATTTTCTACTGTTACTCCACTCCATGATATTTCATGTAAATTATTCTCCGTTATATCCCATTTTTTCCATTGATATGAGCCACTCCAATTCGAACCGTTCAATTGGTTATAAATATCTACTAAGGCTTGGTATTCTTTTTCAGGTACTTTCGGTAATTCTATATTTACTTGGGAAAATCGTAGATAATTATCTCCCATGTAGGTATTATTTTGTGTATACGTTTCTTGATATAAATATAGATCATCTCCTTTTTTAATTGTGGATATTAAATTATTAGGAATCGTAACTACCCCTTTTTCTGATACCGGCAGGTATTCTCCTATTTGACTACCTCTTAAATAAATACGAAGTAATGGTTTTTGACTGAAGTCGTTTTTTAATCTATTATATAAAAATAGTTGGGGTAAATTTATTTCTACATCTTCCCCTTTATATGTGAATAAAGGTAAAGTAATGGTTTGCTTTCTTAAATTGTAGTCGTTTATGCTATAAGGTAAAAAACCCTCTATGGATGAAATTTGATTACTATAAAATTTTACTGTCTTTAAGCTTTTGATCTCTTCCAGTTCTTTGGGTACTTTTTTGAAATTATTATATGAAAGATCTAAATATTCCAACTTACATTTAGAAATTGATGGAGGTAATTCTTGTATTTGATTTCCATCTAATTCTAATCTTATTAAATTTTCCATATTTCCTATAGTAGAATTCATTTGATATACACTTGAATAACCTATATTAAGATATTTTAATTTCTGTAATTCTCCCCAACTTTCAGGGATTGGTCCCCCTATTTTGCTTCCATATAAGTATAAACTTTCTAAATTTTTTAATCCCGATAAAATACTCCAATCCGTTCCCCGAAAATCTTTTTCTATATAATATGAGGATAAACTTAAATAATTTAAGTACTCCAAATTTTTTATACTTTCCGGAAGTTTACCTTTTACATTATAAAAATAATATAAACTAAGTCCGGTGACATGTCCATTTTCTACCGTTACTCCACTCCATGGTATCTCATGTAAATTATTCTCCGTTATATCCCATTTTTTCCATTGATATGAGCCACTCCAATTAGAGCCGTTCAATTGGTTATAAATATCTACTAAAGCTTGGTATTCTTTTTCAGGTACTTTCGGTAATTCTATATTTACTTGGGAAAATCGTAGATAATTGTCTCCCATGTAGGTATTATTTTGTATATATGTATCTTGATATAAATATAGATCATCTCCTTTTTTAATTGTGGATATTAAATTATTAGGAATCGTAACTACCCCTTTTTCTGATATTGGTAAATTCCCGCTTACTCTTTCTCCTCTTAAATAGAGTATCATGGTCGGTTTTTGACTGAAATCGTTTTTCGATCTGTTATATAAAAATAGTTGGGGTAAGCTTATTTCAATATCTTCTCCTTTATATGTGATTAGAGGTAAAGTAATGGTTTGCTTTCTTAAATTGTAATCCGTTATGCTATAAGGTAAAAAACCCTCTATGGATGAAATTTGATTACTATAAAATTTTACTGTCTTTAAGCTTTTGATCTCTTCCAGTTCTTTGGGTACTTTTTTGAAATTATTATATGAAAGATCTAAATATTCCAACTTACATTTAGAAATTGACGGAGGTAATTCTTGTATTTGATTTCCATCTAATTCTAATTTTATTAAATTTTCCATATTTCCTATGGTGGAATGTAATTGATTTATTGAGTTATACCTTACTTCTAAATGCTTTAATTTCTTTAATTCTCCCCAACTCTCCGGTAATGATCCTTCTATTTTATTCCCATACAGATATAAAACTTCTAAATTCTTTAATCCCGATAAAATACTCCAATCCGTTCCCTGAAAATCTTTTTGTATATAATATGAGGATAAATTTAATATTTTTAAGTATTCTAAATTTTTTATGCTTGACGGTAGTTTGCCTTTTACATCATAAAAATAATATAAACTTAGTTCGGTAACATGTCCATTTTCTACTGTTACTCCACTCCATGGTATCTCATGTAAATTATTCTCCGTTATATCCCATTTTTTCCAATCATATCCTTTCCAGTTCGCTCCATTAAGCTGGTTATAAATATCTACCAAGGCCTGGTATTCTTTTTCAGGTAATTGCTTAACATTCAATGATTGTGAAAAACATAGAGAAAATGAAAACAGATAAAATATAAGAACTAATAATAATCTATTCATAAATAATTATATTTAATTAATAATATCTATTTAAATAAAAATATATGAAATATAAACAAATTGTTTATATTTATATACAATAATAAATAGTATATATTATACAAATATAAAATAATATTAATTCATTAATAAATTATTTTATATTTAAATTGAAAATTTCAAAAATATAATTAAATAATAATCAATATCCTTATTATATATACTATGTTTATATTTAATAATTAAACTAAAATAAATTTAAAACATATTGAATTATAATAAATATATTTTATTTATCATTATAACAACTATAATCAATATTTTATATCATTAATTAAAAAAATAGATTTATAGTTTTATTTATGAATTTTTGATTAAAAATAATTAAGATTTATAAAAAATATAAAGGGCTGAGACTTTTTTTAAAGTTAAGTGTTTAGATCAAATTATTAATATATCAATCTATTAAATTAATAAATTTTTTATATTTGATAATACATTTATAATAATAATAATAATAATAATAATAATATATTTATTAGTTTAATATTAAATAACAATAATTTTAATTCAATTTTTATTTCTAGCGTTAGAATAATTTTTAAAGAGAAATGGGCTAATTAATTAATGTAAAATTTAGATTTATATTATTTGACAATTTAATGGTATAAAAAAACATATAAATGATGTATGTAAAACATCATATTGATATCTAGGGTTTATAATAATAAACGATATCGATGACATCAGATTTAGACATAGCTCCCGGATTAATTCCTAATTCTCCTTCCGGAATAGGAATTCCTAATTTTTGAAAATGACTTTCCCAATACGGAATAAATTTTCCTGTCTCTAAGGATTTAAATGTCATTACATTTAAAGGAAATACTTCTTTATTGTCATTGGATATATACAAAATTTTATATATAAGCTCTGAACAATAGTATTGATCATTAGTTAAATCAAAAGCGTCATCGTATTCTTTGCCTACTAATTTTTGAGCTTCTTTTATCGCTTGTGGAATCAATTTTTGATAGGGTGCTTTCAATCTTCCAACAACAGAAATGGGCGGTTTATTTTCATATTTTTTTGGAATTAAAAATTCTTTCAGCGGTGTAATTTGTACTTTGGGATGAGTTGCTTCAATTACATAAAATGATTTTGTAATAGAATCTTTATATATCATTCCAACATGAGTGAAATTATAATTATCTATGCCTGAAGTAACCTGTTTGATTGCGCTATCCATATTTTTAGCATAGGATTCTTGAAATAGTAAATCACCATCTTTTAAATCAAATGTAAATGAACTATAACTTTGTGAAAAAACAAAACAAAATTGATATATAACGATTAAGCTAAAATACTTTTTCATAGAATCTATTTTTCGATACAAATATAAAAACAAATAATAGTTTATGTGTTTTTTATATTTTTTTAAGTTTAAATTAAAATTTAAACAATTTAAATCAGTTGATTGTTATATAATCTACACCACTATGAGCGGACATTTCAGGCGCATAGACGGATTGCACTGAAGTAAACCCATTGGAAAATTCTCCTTTATTAGTAGCTCTTACCTCATATTCAAATACATACGTTCCTTTTCTTATATGTTCAAAGAAAAAATTAGTAGATGAATCGCGGGTACTTTCATAATAACTTAATCCGTTTTGATATTTATACGAAGAAAAAATATTCACAGGTTCAAATCCTGAAGCTCTCATATCTTTAATATGAATAAAATCCATATCACGATCAGCTTTTAGTATCAGTCTTATAGTAATTACATCACCGATGGATATATAATTTTTACTCGTAATTTCCTGTAATATAAAACCTTGATCGGATACCGTTTTTTTAAATAATTTTTTCTGAATTTTAATAGCATTTCCTGCATCAGTTATTTTATCTAAATCTTCGATATATTGATAATATAATCCTCCCCAAACTATACCGGGAGATGTTTTCTCAATTTTTATATCTCCTATTTCCGATTTCATTTGCTCAGAATTCCATGATTTTTTAAAATATCCTGTGGTTTGAGTCAAGGAAGCATCGAATGATGGATAAATTTGCTTGTTTCCGCTAAAAATGGTCACATTTTTTTCTCCTTCAGACCAATCTTTTCCAAAATTCAATAAAGCATACAAAGCATTAGTTGTAGCTTTCGTAGAGCCCCAAGAATTAGTCTGTTTATTAACTAGCAGCCAAATTTTCATTTCTTCTATAGAATTAATATCTCGGGGAGTCACCTCTGCAAAGGCTTCTATAATTTTAGTTTGAGATTCGATCGGTGTTTGGTATCTGGACCATCCGGCTAGATTATCTTTCCAATACATACCTGTAGTTTCTGATTTCACCGATGTTTCTTTCAAATTATGAAGCACAGTTTGCGCTGATGTTGTATATCCAAATCTATGCAAAGTGACGGCCAACATCGCTTTATTTTGTGTATCTAACTTTTTAAAATATTTTGTAAAATTTCTGTTAATCTCTTTACTGTAGTTTTCTGTTTCTAACGGTAATGGATAACGATCTTTCCAAAAACTTCTTACATAATAATACTGTAGTAAATCGCCCTCCTCTCCTGTTTTTTCCATTTGATTTTTATGGATATAATCCAATGCGTTTTGATCGGAATATGCAATAGCTTTTTTAATCACCTGTTCCAGATCATTCGGTATATACGTTGAATACTGAATGCCCAACATTCTTCTAAGTTGACCAATTCCGGCAATAATATTATCAGTTATATATGCATTGGAATTTCCTCCTTCAAACCAAGCAAAACCGCCATCAGGATTCTGCAAGTTTTTGAGTTTCTCTAGAACTTTAGAAGTTTCTTGAGCCATTTGGTTTAAATCGAACAGCAAAGAAATTCTCTTTTTCTCTTCGGTTTCATTTTCACCGGTACGTATCCAAGGTGTTTCTTCTAATAGTATATTTTTCAATTCTTGATTCTTTTCTAAATTGGATATGTTGATCCCTTTAGAATTCCAATCATTTAATACATTTTTAATATTCGGAACGGTATTTATTATAAAAGAGGCTAATACATTCCCATACAAACGACTAAACACTTGCTCCGAATTTTCATAGGGATATTCCTTTAAATAAGGAATGGTAAATACAGCCAGCCATACAGGGTTAGTAGCAACCTCCAGATTTAAACTTAATGGAGATAACGACTTTGAAGAATGAGTACTAAGCTTATCTAAATGATATTCTTTTGTTTCATTTTCTTTTATGTTGATAGGTACAGATTCGGTGATTAATACCCTATCGGAAAGTATGGGAAGTACACTTTCTTCTCCATCCGAAAAATTACTTGCATTTGCAACTATGCGTAAACTGACGGCTTGAATATTTTTTGGAACTTTAATTTTCCAACTTACTTCGGTATTTTTAGAAAGTTCTGCTTTGAAAGGTATAACAGGGGATAAATTATTAAATGTATCATCTACCGATTTTTGAGTAAATGCATCAAAAAGAAAAAGCCGGGCATTTCCGGTTATATTTTTTCCGGTTAAGTTATTAATTTTTGTACGTATCGTTAGTTCATCTCCTTCTCTTAAAAATCTGGGAAGATTAGGAACTACCATGAGATCTTTTTGAGTTTGTGTATGAAATTCGGCTGTTCCCGTGTGTAAATCCTTAGTGTGAGCCAAAATAAGAAGTTTCCATTGAGTTAAAGCCTCAGGTGTGGTAAATGAAAATGTAACGTTACCTTTCTCGTCTGTATAAAGATTAGGATAAAAGAATGCGGTTTCTTCTAAATTCGTACGATACTTCAATTGAGAAAAATTCTTTTCTACATCTGCATCTTGATTTATTATCTTTTGCTTATTATTACTTCCAGATAATCCGTTTTCCCAATTAGAATCGGATTGCATATAATCAGCGTTTTTAGTAATGGCAATTGCAGAAGTAGCTACCACTTCCCCATCGTATAAAGAACCTATGGATATATCCTTCAAATCAACATTTTTTGGATTTTTATAAATTAAATTAGGTAACTTTTCTGATAATCTATTTGAAATGAGATTATAACCAATGGTAGAAGCCGATTGATATAATACCCCATACGTATAATACTTCCAAGGAGTGAATGTGTAAGTAGTTGGAGCAAATTGATCTAAAGATTCGTCGTACATTGTAGCCAGTACTTCTGTAGCAATTTTATCTTTATCATTCCCGTTAATAGTCAAAGTCCAGGTTTCTTTTTGTCCCGGATTTAGCTTATTCCTAAATACATCAGTTTTAATTTTTAAGTCTTTAGGTTTTTCAACAACCTCAATTTGAAAGCTTTTTACTTGATATCCATTTTCATTAACCAAATAAGTTAAAACAAATAGTCCATTACTAATAAAATCCTTAGTTGCCATAAAGGAATAGGTTCCTCTACCTTTAACTAAAGGTATTTCTTTGTGTACTATCCATTTTCCGTTACTTTCCAAATGTAAAACGGCTGTTGAATTTTTTAAATCAGAAAAAAAGTTGAGTTCAATTTTTTCACCTACCTGATATGATGATTGAGAAGCATTTACACTAAAATATTCATAATCTGATGATTTTAATGTTTTATCATCTTTTATTTCAATAATTCTTTGAGTTTTAACGGTATCAGTACCCAATACAGTTTCAGCTTCCACTAAATAAAATCCTTTAGATACACGAGAAGAAAGATTAATAGTATCTGATATTTGAGTATCAAATTTATAGGTATTTATTTTTTCTTTTTTCCACGCCGACGGATCCTGCTCATCTTTAGCATAAGGTAAATGTGGAAAATAACGTTCAAATGATTCTTTATCGTATAATTGATATTCCGGAACGATTGCTAATTTATTTGGAAGAAGTATTCTGGATGGACCTTCTAATTTATATAGGTTAACCATCCCTTGAGCATATACTTTTACCTCATTTAAATTAGTTGATTGTATGATTATTTTAGTAAAATCTTTTTGAGTGGATACATCCGGTGTATGTAAGGTTAGTTGCAAAGGGAGATCACCCAATGAAATTTTAGTTTTTTTAGTTTGGGTTTCTCCGGTATTATCTTTAACATCTACGGTTAAAATATAGGTATAATATCTATATTCATTATCCTTTTTAACATCTTTAGCCTTTGCGAGATAAGAAATTGTAAAAGCTCCCTCTTTATCTGTACTTACTTCTCCATGCGCTATTATTTCGGATTGATCCGTATAAGGCATGGGATAATACATCCTATATAAAGGTACTAAACCTTTTCTTTCAACCCTGTAATTAACTTTTGCATCAGAAACAGGCGATCCGTTATATGATAATGCTTTACCTTTACTTACCACCTGTTCATCTAGTTTATAATTTCCTGAAAAATCATCAAATGTGATTTCAAATTTTGGTCTTTTGTATTCTTCTACTGAAAAATAATGAGTATCATTACTGAAATTGGAAGATATATAATAATTTCCTGTCAAACCTTCTTGAGGCAGAATAAACTCTCCAAATATACTTCCGTAATCATTTGTAGTTAAATTTAATGTTGAAATTTCTTGTCCATTCGCATTATTTAATGATAGAGTCACTTTTTGCTGTTTTACTACTAAGGTTTTATCCTTATCTTTAGTATAAAGTATTACTTTAAAAAAAACTTTTTGTCCGGGTCTATAGATGGATCTGTCCGTAAAAAAAGCACTCATCTTTTGAATATCATTTTTAATTACATCACTTTCATCATTGTACATGCTTGAAGGAAGTTTCATATAGGAATGTGAAGAAGGAATATATATATAAGTATCTCCAAATTTTGAGCTGAGTTTAGATAAATCAAAAAGTCCGTGTGAGTCGGTTGTAATGGTATAGGGCTCAAGTAAATTTTTTGAATCTATATTTTTATTTTGTTTTTTGTATACAGTTATAGATTTAGTTGGATAAACCTTTCCCGTTTTACGATTTAATAATTGAAATAATGGATTTACGTATCTTCCTAATTTAACAATACTCCAGTCATGGACCATAAAGTATAAGGTTCCATTGAACTCTGAATTTAACTCTTTATTGGGTATAAATGATGAATTTGTTGACAATTCCAACATATAATTTCCTTCGGAAAGGCCATCTAATTTAATTAACGTAGAATGAGTCTTAAAATCTGAAAACGATTTCCATTCCAACACACCATTTCTGATCTGTTTTTTATTTACCATGGAATAAATTCCATTGGATATAAATTCTGAATTAGTCGAATTTAACATCGTATTATTATCCGTATTTAGCTGAAAAATTCGATAATAAACTTTATTGATATTGGTTGCTTCTATTATCAACGGGATGTTTTCATTAGGTAATTGAACTTCATCCAATGAGGCATTGAGGGATACTTTTTGAATTTCTTCGATAAGATTTTTACAATTTACAGTCCACGGATTATTTTCAGTATAGGTAACATTTTTACAAATTGAATATGCTTTTTCTTTGTTTGAATTCATATTCATACTCGCAGCTTTGTAATATAAATAGGCGGAAAATTTTTGAGTCGGATAAGAATTTGCTAAATTCTCTACTAAATCTGCTTTCTTCTCCAAAGTTTCAGAAGAATGAATAGTATTCTCAATTTGTTTTAATTTACCGTTTAGAAAAGCTGATTTATCCGGATCATTTTTATGAAATTCGTATAAATCTTTATAAAGATCGTTAATTTCTTCTTCTTTATTCTTTTTATCCAAAGACCCTTTGGTATCTTTTGTATTCTGCGTTAAAATAAACTCGCTTGATAAGTCGTTTTTTTCTAACGCATTGATATATCGAAACACTAAAATATCGTATAAAGTAGGATATAATTCTATATTTTCATCTGAATTTAAAATGTTTTTCCAATGTAATGTTTTTTCTTTCTTAAGTAATTGATCATTTTTAATGGATTCTTTATACAAGGAAAAACTCTTTTGCATGAGTTGATGGGTGGACCAATCGCTAATATCATTGGAATGAAATTCAGTTTCTGTAATATTTCTTCTTTCCCAACGAGTTCTAATTGAATAATCTTCATAAATTTTTGCTAACATCGATTTTGTTAAGGATAAAGTAATCCCCTTAAAAGAATTCATTTCCTTTTCAAAATTTTGGATTACAAGTTTGTACGGATCATTATCTTTATCCTCTTGAGTTTGAGATAAGATTAGATATTGATATATCAAGGAATTAATAATTTCCGAAGAATTATTTTCTTTTTTTGCCTGAATGTATAGTTGATTAACTTTAGGAAGTAAAGATTTAAACTCTCCATTCTTCATTTCTATATAAATTTCCTTCCATTCTTTATCATAATTGATAAGTTGTGCCATACCTATTTGAATTATACAAAAACTTAAAAATAAAAAAATCGATTTCATATGATTTTATTTCAAATTATAAAATATCTATTGTTAATTTATTACAATAAAGATGCTTAAATTACTAAATTCCATAAAGATTGTATATAATTTTTTAAAAAATTAATCTTATACATGGATAAAAAAACAATAAACTTAATTGATAATATGATATAATATTCTATAAATTATATAATACAATAAAAAAAAGCTAAGGAACAATTATTCGTATTAGAACTAATTATCTTACTATGATTGCTAAATTTTAGCGTAAAAATTACATATAATTTTAAATGAAAAGATAAATGAAAATGATCTTTGTGTTAACAAGCAATTTGTTTTACATTACCAATTCGTTAAATAATTTTAAAAATGTTTGATTAAGATCCGAAGAAAACCCGGGATGTGGTCTGGATGTTTGAATCATAGTACTTCTTTCAGAAGTTAGCCAACGAAATCTTTCTGCAATACCCATAGCTGCTATGCCTCGTCCTGTAGATTCTCCTATACTAATTTTTTTAAATGCTTCCAATGCATTTATAATACAATCAATGTCGAAAGTATTATCTTTACTAAAATATTTTATTTTCTCTTGATCAACTATATATTCGACTTTAATAAATTTAGCTTCTTTTGAAAACAAAATAATTCCCACATTTATAAATTCTTCTCTTTCAACTTTCGGCACCAATCGTATGACGGAATATTCATATAATCGTTTTTCTTGCATTATTTGCTTCTTTTATAAATAGTTGTGAATTATTTAATCTGTTAGAAAGGAATTCTAGATAAATATTTTTTATATCCTGTGTGGATTCTTCGGAACTTCTCCAATCTAACCAATCATCGGGTATTAAATTTACTATTTCACCGATTTTTTCTAAACTTATTAGTTCTTTGCACTGTTGATCAATTTCTTCGAGGTGCGAGGCAAAAGGTAATAACACATGGTTTTTAATTTCGGCAAAAGGTGTAACCGATAATCGTTGCCAGTTTATCCAAGAATGATGAAAATATAAGGAAGCTCCCATATCAATCAGCCATAATTCTTTATGCCAAATAAGCATATTCGTATTTTTAATCGTTCTGTCAATATTAGTTAAAAACGCATCTAACCATAAAATTTTTGAGGCTAGATAGGAATCAACCTTTGTAACCACCGGATCATAAGTTAACGCTCCTGACAAAAAATGTAAACCTAAATTCAAACCTCTACTTGCTTTAAGTAAATCTTGTATTTCTTCATCAGCTTCCGTACGACCAAACGCTTCGTCTAAATAGATAAATACTATTTCAGGAATGTTCAATCCTAACAATCTTGCAATTTCCCCTCCAATTAACTCAGATATTAAAGCCTTAGTTCCGTGTCCTGCTCCCCTGAATTTGATCACGTAATTAAACCCGTCATCAGCTTCTGCCAAGGCAGGTAAGGAACCTCCTTCTCTCAACGGGGTAATGTATCTTGTAACGTGTACGCTTCTCAGTTCCATAGTGAATGGGTTATCCTCGGTAAAGTTACATTTTTTTCTAACTATTAATTTTTATTAAAAATTAAATTTTTACTCAACATAAGTTTTTATCTTAGCTTAAACTCAAATTAAATCCGAATACCCTTTACTAGGCAAGTTAAAAATTTAATATACTTTGATTCATTTAAACTATTCAACTATAGATTTTCTTTAGTAAAAAGTATACATAAATCCATAAAGATTAATACATTTGTACAGACAATAAAAAGGAATTATACTTTTTTATTTTAAGAAAATACAAGATGGCAAGTAAAGAAGAAATTAAAAACTTTTTGAAGGAAATAGAGGTTGATGACTTAGTCAGGAATGTACAAATAATGGGTGATACCGTTATCATCGATATGCTTTCTCATTCACCTGCCCTACATGAAAAGAAAAGATTGGAAACAGCTATGCATACAGCTTTTGAACAAAAGTTTGGAAAAGATGTACAGCTTAAATTGAATATTTCAGTAGAAGTACCGGAAAAAAAGGATTCCAGAGGAAATGCTATTCCGGGTATTAAAAATATAATAGCAGTTGCTTCAGGAAAAGGCGGTGTCGGAAAATCTACCGTTGCATCCAACTTGGCAACAGCGTTAGTTAAAATGGGATTTAAAGTGGGCTTATTGGACGCTGATATATACGGGCCTTCGGTTCCTACCATGTTTGATGTTACCAATGAAAAGCCTTTATCAGATAATAATAAAATTATACCTGTGGAAAGTTATGGAGTAAAGCTTCTTTCTTTAGGATTTTTTGCAGGAGCCAACCAGGCGGTTATTTGGAGGGGAGCCATGGCTTCCAAAGCGATCCACCAATTACTTCATGATGCCAATTGGGGCGAATTAGATTTCCTTCTTATAGACCTTCCTCCGGGAACCGGAGATATACATCTATCGATCGTACAGGAAGTTCCCGTAACCGGATCCGTAATCGTTAGTACACCGCAACATGTGGCCCTGACGGATGTAAAAAAGGGGGTTGCTATGTTCCAAATGCCGGAAATTAATGTACCTGTTCTTGGTTTAATTGAGAATATGGCTTATTTTACGCCAAAAGAATTACCGAATAATAAATATTATATTTTCGGAAAAAAAGGTGTTAAAAAATTAGCTGAATCTATGGACCTTCCTTTCCTCGGTGAAATTCCTATCATACAATCCATTAGAGAGGCTTCTGATTACGGAAGACCGGCCGTATTACAAGAAGATGAAATGGTATCCGGAATTTATATGAACTTGGCTAAAAATATGATAAGCAGCCTGGTCAAAAGAAATGAAGATTTACCACCTTCAGAAGCGGTAAGAATTACAACAATGGCAGGATGTTCCAACAATTAATTTTATTATTTTACATGCAAATGAATACATTAACAGACAGAATAAATCAAGCATTAGAAGAAATTCGTCCTTTTTTAATGTCCGATGGCGGCGATGTTAAACTTATAGAAATCAAAGATAATAAGGTTTTTGTAAGCTTTACCGGCGCATGCTCTGATTGTTCAATTAATCAAAGTACATTAAAATTAGGAATTGAATCAACTATAAAAAAACATGTACCCGAAATTGAAGAAGTAATAAGTATAAGCGAATAAAAAATTTAATCCTGCTCTTTTGTTATTTAATTTTTGGCAATAAGTTTGATAGAATTATGATATTTTAATCTATTTTTATATTAATTACTTTTATTTAATAAATGTTATGAGCTATAACTAATAACCAAAAATTTGGAATGAAAAAATTATTTACGATAGTAGTTACGTTCTTATTCTTTTTTATATTTATATCAGCGGATTATTCAACGCCCTCTCCTACTCAATTTAAAGACGGGGAATATTTAAAGTACAGGATTCATTATGGTTTTTTAAATGCCGGATATGCTACTTTTACCACAAATGTGGTAACTTATAATGAGAAAACTCACTATCATGTTGTTGGTAAAGGATATTCTACCGGTGCGGTAAAATTATTTTTTAAAGTGGAAGACCTATATGAAACTTATATAGATAAATCCACTATGCTTTCTTCTAAATTTATACGTAAAATTCGCGAAGGTTCTTATGTAAGAGATCAAACGATGGTCATTGATCATACGAATAAAAATATTACTTATACTAATAATAAATCCAATACTTCCAAAACCTATAATTATACGGGAGAAATGCACGATATGTTATCTGCATTTTATTATTTAAGAAATATGAATACCGATAATTATACAGCGGGGGATTATATTAATCTTAATATATTTATGGATGGTGAAACTCTAAATTTTAAACTTAAAATTTTGAATAGAGAAACAGTCTCTTCAAGTTTTGGAAAAGTAAAATGTTTAAAAATCAGACCCTATGTCCTTGCAGGAAGAGTTTTTAAAGAGAAAGAAAGTGTAACCATGTGGGTAACCGATGACTCAAATCATGTTCCAATTCAAATTAAAGCTGAATTAGCCGTTGGATCTTTAAAAGCCGATTTAAGTAGTTATAAAAATTTAGAAACTCCAATCAATTTTAGTAAATAATTAAGTTATCTGACAAAACGATATATTCCTTCTCCTTCTGTCCAACTGCTTCCCGATTTAATTAATTTAATGATTCTATTGGCTAATTTATCGCAATTGGATTGAAGAATGTGTATTTTCTTCGGTCTGCCTTCTTTACTTACAGTAAATCCAATAACTATCTTAACTTCTTTAGAATCGCATTTTTCTTTTTTAACCGACAGGTTTTCATAGATATAGACATTGAAATTTTCCCTTCCTATAGTAGGCTCAGATTCTAAACTTATATGGGTAATACCATTAGATTGTGAGTCACTTACTAAAGAATCTCTTAAATAAGTCTGATTTATTTCTCGATCAGTTTTGTTGAGTTTTTTTACCGGTTCAAGAGAGGAATCTCTATTCATTGTTTTCAAAGATAATAACGGTTCCTCAACTTTTTCTTGACTGAGTTCAGCGCTTATATCCCGGTGTGCAATAAATTTATTTTCAAAGGTATCGGTATCTTCTTCGATTGATTCCGGTTCTATATTTCGAATAAATTCTTTAGGATCAATTTTTTGTTTCAATGTATGATTAGATACGATAGTCAAAGGTTTACTTTTATTTTGTGATTTTACTTTGAAAGTATCGGAAAAATCCTTCTTTTCATTGTTTGAACTATTGTTGTATTCATTGATTGCAAAGGGAATATTCGTATTCTTGTCGTTACTTCCTGATTTTTCATAAGCGATTAAATTTCTTTCCTTTCTTTGACCGTTTGTTAATTTATATAGTATACTTATACTGACTAGAAGAACTAATCCGGCAGCTACGACATAAATTGGAAATATATTCTTTCGAGGATTCGTTTTATCTAAAATTTTTCTTTCGAGCTTTTTAATATCCTTATTTGGGTCTCCTTGAACTTCATCATAACCCTCTAAAGCTTCTCTTAAAAAGTCATCCTTCATGGATTGCCTTTCAATATCTCTGGCATCTTTACCTCTTTTTTTGCCTCCTATATAGTTAAGTAATTTTTTCATTTAAGATTTTTTTCTAAGCAAAGCTTTAAATTTCTTTTACCGTTCTGTATATAACTTTTAACACTTTTCAAGCTGTATTGAGTAGCATCACAAATATCCATATACGATTTATCTTTGAAAAAAAACATTTCAATGGATGTCTTTTGAGGTTGAGGTAGCCTGGATATACAATCGTCTAACATTTGATATTTTTTATCATCATTATTTTCATCCAATAAGTCCCAAACATCCTCAGATTGCACATTTTCCATAGCATGATCTATATTTATTTCTATACCTTCTCTTCTTAATTGTTGTAAACAATAATTTTTGGAAACTGTATATAACCATGATCTGAAATAATCTATTTTATAATTTAAAATTTTAGGAAGTAAATTTTCAAACAGTTGCATTACTGCATCTTGGGCTTTATGTTCATCTTTTAAATATTTAAGGCAAAGTCCATATTGTAAAGGAATATACCTGCTATATAATACACCAAAATATTCGATATCTTGAGTTTCCCTATATTTATCTAAAAGCTCTTGGTCTTTGTATGTCTTAAGTTCTAAACGATTTTTCAAAAATCCTCGAATAAATAATATTTAACGCTAAAATACAAATTAATTAGCCTGACAAAATTTTCAAAATATATAATTTTCAGAATTATTGTAAATAACTGAGAAAAATCTTAGTTTTTCCGAGCTTTATCATTCGTTTACTAATTATCTTTAGTAAATTGCAGAAAATTTTGACGTAATGAAAAAATTGTCAGTCGTATCTTATTTGTTTATATCTATTTTATTGGGTGGTGGTCTTGTATCATGCAAAAATGAAGAAAAATCCAAACAATTACCAGATACTTCAATTTCGAAAAAAGATGAAACAAACCGTTCAGGAATATCTTTGAACGCGGAATCTTCTTTACCGAGTAATGATACTCATAAACAAGAAAAAAGTAGTCCTGAAATTATAACCGGAATTTATCAAGATTCGGATAGCCTTTACCATCTTAGATATATTCTTGAAAAAGGTAAAACCTATTCTTTTAATTCCAGAGAAATTAATAAGCAAACAGTAACTTTTAGAGATAAAAGTCAATCTGTTTCGCAAGAATCCATAGATCCAATAAGCTTTACGGTATTAGATATCAAAAATGATATATATACCTTACAAGTATCCATGGGAGGCAAAAAAGTTATTACTAAAGCGGATGGTAAAGTAGTGGTATTTGATACAAACGGTAAAAAACCGGAAAATCCCGATCAAGCAAAATTGTGGAAAATATATAGGGCAATCAGCAATGTTACTTTTACATTAACGATGGATATTTACGGAAATGCTTCCAACATAAAGGGTATGGATGCCATTTATGAAAAAGCAAAATCAACCTTAAAATCCGAATTGAAAGGAAAAGAACTTGAAGATTTTATTAATGCTTTTAAATTGGGTCTGAATCCTGAAACTTTTAAAGCACAATTTGAAGGTTCCATTATGAAATTTCCATCTAAAGGATTAAAAATTGGAGAGAAATGGAATTCTCATCCGGAATTGAAAGACCAAGGGTATAATCAGTTAGTAAAAGTGGGTGACAGTTTAACTGAAGTTCGTATTCAGGGAACTTTACCGTCTAAAACAGATTCTAAAGTGGTAGAAGGGATAACTTATAAATTGTCTGTAAAGGGAACTCAAAGTGGAAAAATTATCATAAATAATAAATCCGGTTGGATTTCCAATGCCAATTTTACTATGACTGTTACAGAAACCAAATCAGCCAGTAAAGGTGATGAAACTGAAAAGGTGGTTCAGAAATCTGTAAATAACACGTATATTAATTGATAGGTTACTAATTAATTTATATATTTATCGATGGGAAGATTAATTGAATTTATATTTTTTGCCACAGTTGCTTATTTTGTTTTTAATATTTTAAATAAAATTTTCTCGGGTACTCGTGCAAAAAAGAAATATTCCAAGTCCAAGCCCCATCAATTTAATAACCAAAGAAAAAATTCTTCTCCGAATAAGGGTATTAAATGGGATGCAGAAACAGTTGATTACGAAGAAGTAGAAACTAAAGACAATGAAAAAAAATAGTTATTTTTTGCCGGTTGTAGGATGTTTGCTTTTTTTTGTCATCCTCTCCTTTATGTATTTTAGTCCATTATTATCAGGTAAATATATTTCTCAACCTGATATCATTCATTATAAAGGCGGCGCGCATGAATTAGAAGAGTATCGATCTATTCATGGAGAAGACACTTATTGGAGCAATTCCATGTTTGGGGGAATGCCCACCTACCAAATGGGAGCTAATTATCCTTCAGATATAATTAAAAGTATCGATCGTTTATTAAGAACTTTTCCTACTCCCGCCAGTTATTTATTTTTGTTGTTATCCGGTTTTTACTTGTTAGGTATGGTATGGTTAAAAAATTGGAAATATGCTTTGCTGGGAAGTATTATGTTCTCTTTTTCAACCTATTTTTTTATCATAATTGGAGCCGGTCATAATGCTAAAATTCATACGATAGCCTATTTTGCGCCATTTATTGCAGGTGTATATTTACTGTATCAAAAAAAATATGTTACCGGATTTATTCTTACCACTTTATTCTTATCGTTACAAATTGCAGCCAATCATCCACAAATGACCTATTATCTGTTTTTAGCTTTAGGAATTTTTGGTTTGATTGAACTTATTCACAGCTTTAAAACGAAAACTTTAAAAACTTTTGGTATTTCTTCTGGCTTTTTTCTTCTGGCAATTTTACTGGCGCTGGGAATGAATTCTACCCGTTTACTATCAACCTATGAATATTCAAAGGAAACTACGCGAGGAAAGTCAGAATTAACTATAAGTAAAAATAACGTTTCCTCTAATCAGGGTTTAGATACAGATTATATTACTCATTGGAGCTACGGCATTTTAGAGACGGCAAATTTATTTGTTCCTAATTTTATGGGAGGTGGTAACAATGAAAAAGGATTTAAAACCTCTAATCTTGAATCATCTTTACAGGAAAATATTAGATCACAAGAAGAATATACTCAATTTCAACGTGCTTTTAATGGCTCTTATTGGGGAGAGCAACCGGGTACCGTAGGCCCTGCTTATCAAGGATCTGTAGTCATATTTTTAGCATTTTTAGCTTTATTTTACTATAAAGGCAGATATAAATGGTGGTTGGTTGCAGCAACCGTTCTAAGTTTCTTTTTAGCTTGGGGTAAAAATTTTGGGATCTTTACTGATTTCATGATTCAGTATTTCCCATTATATAATAAATTTCGAGCTGTTTCTTCCGCTCTCGTCATTGCTGAATTTACTATTCCTTTATTAGCTTTATTGGGTACGTATTCATATTTTATGGATGAATCTCTTACCCAAGTTTACAAAACTAAAATTTTATATATAAGTTCCGGTTTTATATTGGTTATATTATTACTTCTATATGTATTAGGATTACAAATATTTAGCTTCCATACTTCTTTAGAAGGTAATTCTATAAAATCTGAAATACTTGAAGCTATTAGAAAAGATCGTTTTGCCCTTTTCCAATCAGATATTTTACGAACTTTTTTCTTCGTTTTAGTTTGTTCTGTACTTCTTTGGGCAGCTCAAATTAAGTCCTTTAAATCAAGTTATGCAGTTTTAGCTATTGCCGCATTATCTTTGGTTGATTTATGGGGAGTGGATAAACGTTATTTAAATGATGATAATTTTGTGGACAAACAATTTTATAAAAATCCTTTTCCTACTCAAGTAACAGAAAGTCAATTAGAAAAAGCCCAAACCGATCCAACCTTGGCTCGTATTGTCAATGCAGCACCTATTAACCATGCATTAGATATAATTAAACAAAACGATCATGCTCATTACAGAGTATTCAATTTGTTATTAAGTCCGTTTAATGAAACTAATACCTCTTATTTTCATCAATCGATTGGTGGATATCATGGAGCTAAATTAAGGAGATATCAAGATTTAATAGATTTTTATTTATCGGACAGCTTAAATTTACCTATACTTGATATGCTAAATACCAAGTACATCATCACTGCCGATTCTATAATCAGACCTATTCCTAATCCTAATAATAATGGAAATGCTTGGTTTGTAAGTGAAATTGTTTTTGCCAACAATGCCGATGAGGAATTATTAGCATTGGGAAAGATTGATAACAAAAGAAAAGCAGTCATAAATTCAAAATATAAAAAAGACCTTACTATTCAATCTTCTTCTGATAGTTTGTCTTCTATAGAATTAAAAGAATATTTACCGAATAATTTAACCTATGTTTCTAATAGTAAAGAGGAAAAATTAGGAGTTTTTTCGGAAATTTATTATCCACATGGTTGGAAAGCTTCAATCGATGGAAAAGAAGTTCCTATTTATAGAGCCGATTATACGTTACGTGCCTTAAAAATACCTGCAGGAAAACATACTATAAATTTTTCCTTTAATCCTCCCGTAATTCAAAAAGGAAAATATATAACTCTGGGCACTTGTCTTCTTTTTGTAATCATAAGCACTATTTTATTGATATATGACTACAAAAAAAGAAGTAAATCCGCTGAGATTTCAAAAGCTTTGTAAGACATGTGTAAAAAGGTTTTGATCATTTCCTATTATTGGCCTCCGGCCGGAGGCCCAGGGGTACAAAGATGGTTAAAATTTACAAAATATCTACCGGAATTCGGTATTGAACCTCATGTTTATATTCCCGAAAATCCCTCCTATCCTATTTTAGACCCAAGCTTGGTTGATGAAATAAATCCTAAAATAAAAATTATCAAAAAACCTATATGGGAACCGTACCGTTTAGCTGAGAAACTCACCAAGAAAAATAAAGATTTTAAAGCCGGTCAATTTGAATCTTCTAAAAAACAAGGCATTTTATCCAGGGTTTCCGTATTCATAAGAGGAAATTTTTTTATTCCCGATGCTCGTATGTTTTGGATTAAACCATCTATTAAGTTTCTTGAAAAATATTTGGATGAATACAATATAGATACTTTAGTAACAACCGGGCCTCCTCATAGTATGCATTTAATAGGATTAGGATTAAAGCAAATAAAAAAAGACAATATCAAATGGATCGCCGATTTTAGAGATCCTTGGACTCAAATTTCCTATTACTCTCAACTAAAACTAACTCAAAGATCAGATCAAAAACATAAGGAAATGGAAAAAAAAGTTTTTCAAAATGCCGATCTGATTCTTTCGACCAGTTATACAGATAAAGAAAATTTTAAAAAATTAGGAGCTAAAAATGTTGAATGTATTACTAATGGTTTTGATTCAGAAGTAAATAGAGCAGATGAACCAACTTCTGTATTCACCATCTCGTATGTTGGGATGCTCGAGATGCTGCGAAATCCCACTAATTTATGGAAAGTATTAGTGGAATTAATTTTAGAGAATCCAACATTTGCCTCTCAATTCCGTTTAAAATTTGTGGGAAAAATTTCTGATTCGATTATAGAAGAGTTAAATAATTCAGCTTTAAAAAATAATTGGATCAATATAGGCTATTTACCCCATGTTGAATCGATTAAAGAAATGATTAATTCTAATTTATTGCTATTAACCAATTTTAATAATGAAAAATCCAAAGGTATCATTCCGGGTAAATTATTTGAATATTTAGCTACAGGTAAAACCATTTTATCTATAGGACCACAAAATGCTGATGTTGAGAAAATTTTAATTGAAACCGAATCCGGTAAACATTTTACTTATAACGATCACGATCATCTAAAACAATTCATTTTAACTGAATTTAAAAGTTGGAAAAGCAATACTGCGCATGTTCCCTCAGCAAAAATTTCCAATTTTCATAGAAAATTTCTGACTGAAAAATTAATTAAATATTTATAGAAATTAACTCAAATAATAATTACATTTTCTGCATTACAAAAATTTGAGAATGAAAAAAATTATTATTAAATGATATATAATTTTTTATACATATAAAATATTTATAATTAACAAGTTGTACTATCATTATTAATTAAAATTAATAAATAATCTAATCTTCTTTATTGCCTTAATTGCTTGATTAATAATAAAAATGTAGTCAAAAATAGTTTTAAAAATTCATAATTTATAGTATATAATTTTATATATTACATAAAAAATTTGCTTTCTTATCAAAATAAATAGTATCTATTTTATACTTAAGTATTATTTTTTGATTTAATTCTATTTGTTGTTATTTTACAATTTATAATAAATACTTTAATTTTTTAATTTAAATAAGACAAAATTTCATTATAGTATATGGACCAACGCAAACTTACTTTTAAACAAGGCTTATATATACTAAAAATTATGATAAAATATAATTTTATAAACCAATACTCTTGTAATTCATACATTTAGCCTATAATTATTAGTAAAAAACAAATTTTTCTCAATAGTTGTTTACTATTAATTTCAATTTAAGTTTATTCAAATCTTATAATATAATAATGTATATATCAAACAATATTATGCTATTAGTAAATTAATAAATATTTTTTTTTTACATATATTTATTTTAATTACTTAAATATTTTAATAATTAAAAAAATATTTAAGTATTAATATTATAAAAATTTATAAATTAGCGCCATTATTATTAAAATTGTTTATAAATTAAATTATATGTTTATAACTAATTGTTTTGATATAAAATAAAAATATTTTTTTAACCAGTATTGAAATAAAGTTGTCTTTAAATGATAAAAAAACTCTATAATTTTATAAGATCAAGGTCCCATCTCTCCTATTACATACTTTTATTTACAAAAAATTGGATAAATCCATTTTTAACAATTTATATAAATTTTAAATTTTTACCTTTTAATCAAGCTATCAAATTTCCCATATATATTTATAGCAAAACAAAGTTTTTATCGTTTAAAGGAAAAATAATTTTAAATGTTAAAGAGGTTAAAAAAGGAATGATTAAAATTGGTCAATCCAATGATTCTCCTTGTTCCAGTGGAGGAGGCACAGAAATAACTAACCATTCAATAATTAAATTCAACGGTAAAGCTGATATTGGATGTGGTTGTAAAATTCTAGTTTATAATAAGGGAGAAATAGTGTTTGGAAAAAATTTTCGTATGAATAATCAAAATTTTATCGGATGTTGTAACAATATAACTTTTGGAGAATTTGTTAATATAGCTCATCAGACACAAATATTTGATACAGATTTCCATTATTTATTTAATTTAAAGTCTAAGAGTACGAAAAATAATAATATGCCTGTATACATAGGTAGCTATAGTTGGATTGGTAATCGTGTAACTATAATGAAAGGAACTAAAATACCTGATTATTCTATAATTGCATCCAATACATTATTAAATAAAAAATATGATACCCAAGAAGGATCAATTTTAGCAGGTATTCCCGCTAAGATATCTAAAGAAAATTATCTCCGAATAAGAAATAATAGTATGGAAAGTAAATTATCTAAATATTTTGAGCAAAATGAAAATACGGAATATAAATTTCCTATAAATATAGATGTTATGAAGTTAACTAAATATTAAAAAAATCGAAATATATAGACTTTAAAAATTTGTTATTTATACGGATACGGAGTAAATTGAATTATGTATAATTTATATAAAATAAGCTAAAAAATCATATTGATAATATAAGGTTAAAGTGAATTTTATAAATTTTTTCATAAAAATGAAATATACAAATATTACATTTTTAATTACATAAATAAATTATATGCACTTTAAATTGTTAAATTAATAAAAATTTGCTAGGACTCTGTATTATTCCCATTAATAGGGTATTATTTAAAATCAATATATTTAAAAGAGTATAAAAGATTATACTCTTTTTTTTTATTTTTCGCATATAATACAGTAAAAATAAAATGTGCTTAAATCAAAATATTTAATTTCTTATACTATTTTTTATATTAAGCAATTAAGAGTTATAAGAAGATAACTCAACATTTTTAAAATGTACATTATTACGATCATCTCCCCTTTTTGCATATTCTCTATTCACTAGAGATGCGACTAAAACGATATAACCAATTAACTTTCTAAATTAATCATTTACAAGCATTTATATTAAAATAAATATTAAAAAAATATTCTTTTTTTATTTCGTAAAATTCATTCTAAACCTCAGTAAAAAGTTGGGTATAAAATTGGGTATACAGTTGGGTATACAAAAAACAATATAATATATACCGATGATATATATATAATTCTAATTATCTATAAAAAATATAACTAAGAAATAATAATAACATACATATATTCCACGCTAAAAAAAATATTTTACCTACAATGAATTGATTATCAATCGATTGAGACAAGATATAATTTTTTGCGTGGATATATAAAAAATTGGTAATAAGGTTAAAAAATAATTAAAATCTATTTCGTTAAAGCATAAATTATAATTAAAATAAGTAGTAGATTTCTAGTAAAGATTCTTCATATATTATTTATTAATTATTTAAATTTTTGTCTAAATACTTTTTGCAAAGTATTTTAAAATCTATCAAATTAGATTTATTATATTTTTTGATATAATATTCATTATCGTATGCGAAATTTTTTAAATAATCAAAATATATCTGTAATAATTCCAATATTATATCTTTATTTTTATATAACCAATTAAATTTTTTTTCAGAAATAGTGCCCTTTTTATTTAAATAAGTAATTATTCTTATAAGCGTATTTTCGTCCATTATCAATAGTAGTGTAAAGTTTTTTTGTTTTTTTGTAAAACTATAAATGTACGAATATACAGGATAAATGAAACGATATTTATATATAGCTACCTAAAATTTATCTTTTTAAAATATATATTTTAATATTATTTATTCGTTATAAACTAAGTATTAATTTTTTTTTCCAATTGTTTTATCTCTTGTTTGAGCTCTTCAATTTCTTCTCTATAAAATTCATTTAGTTCAATTAATATTTTTATTTTTTTTTCGGCTACATTAAGTTTTTTTTGCATCCTTATAGCATCTATAAGTGCAATGTCAGTTAAATCATCATTACTCTTTAACATTTCGCCGTCACCGGTTAAAAGCCATATAGGGTTTATATCTAAACAATTGTCTAATATTTTATTAAGTACGCCTTCCCCTAAATCAGATTCTCTCTTCAATTGAGTACCTATATACCCGTTAGACAGATTATTTTTTTTCTCAAAAGAACTATTATTAAGTCCTTTATAATCAATGTATTGCTTGATTCTATGTATAGCTTTCATAATAAATATTAAAATATTGTCTAAATATTTTGTTTTATTAGACTATTGTTTATATATTTGTAAAAACATGTACACAAAGTTATGGAAAGAAGTAAGAATGTTAACAAAAACGCACAAAAAATACAATATGGAGATTTTGTAACCCTATCGGAAATGTTAGGTTGTACCAGTCAGGCAGCACGTATGAGGTATGAAAGAGGAGATTTAAATGCAAAAGAAGCTCTGGATATTATTATAGAAACTCGAAAAAAAATTATCCAAGAATACCACTTAAAAAATCCTACGAAAAAAAATTCAACTATTTTAAAAACAAATTAATGAATCAAAAATAGTCTAAGAAAATATGCATCAGTATATTAAAAACTCGTCTAAATAACTAACGCAGAATAAGAATACTATTTTTTATCAATACAAATGGAAGTTTATGAATTCTATAATAATAAATGGGGAGTCTTATCCAATTGGTTGTTTGGAAAATCCGGTTTACTCAAACAAAGTACTTATAAACAATTAACACAAAGAAACCATTTAATTCTTTTACGAAAAGGAGGAAACGGAAGAAAGGCGTTAGTAGAATTTGACAGTATGAGATCCGACATTAAAAAATCGGTATTAGAATTAGCCGGAGATCCCTATACTATAGGAAAAAAATACACTTTCATAGAATGTATAGAAAAAGACGAAAAAGCTGAAAAATTTTTCAATGAATACCTATTGGAAAATGGTCAATCCTTGCCTGAAAACAGAAAAAAAGAATATACCTGCAATGCATCCCTGCTAAATACTATTTCAAAAATTATAAATCATACCCTGATGCGCCGTCGTGTCTTGGGAGGCAGTCAAAAAAAAATGTGGGAAAATATTGCAGAAATTGTAAAAAATCTCGATAAAAACAAATGGCCGCATTCTTTACCGGAAAATTACCGCCGTTTACGAGAACGATTAAAAGTATATCAAACCCATGGATATCAAATCTTAATACATAAAAACTATTGCCATACCCACAGTCAAAAACTAACAGAAAATTCCAAACTCTGGCTGTTAGCCAAATGGAGTAATCAAGTCCAAAGAACAGTCTGCATATCACAATTACATCAAGAATATAACCTTTATGCCCTGAGCGAAGGATTAAAAACAGTTGAAGAAAAAACCATATACAATTTTATATATGATGAAGAAATAATGCCCCTGTGGTACGGACACAAATTTGGAGAACTTAAATACAAAGAAAAATATAACTACCAACAAAAAACTAAATTACCAACACTACGAGATTCACTCTGGTATAGCGACGGAACCAAATTAAACTTCTTTTACCTAACTGAGGAGGGCAAAATGGAAACCATTTCTGTATATGAAGTTATGGATGCTTACAGCGAGGTTTTGCTTGGATATCATATCAGTAAAGAAGAAAACTATCAAGCCCAATATTCAGCATATCGGATGGCCATACAATTTTCAGGACATAAACCCTATCAAATAGGTTTTGATAATCAAGGAGGACATAAAAAACTTGAAACGGAGAATTTTTTAAATAAAATAGCCCATTTGCCCATTAAAACCGAGCCATACAACGGAAAATCCAAAACCATTGAAAATGCATTTTATCGTCTGCAAAATCAACATCTTGCTCGTTATTGGTTCTTTACAGGACAAAATATCCAAGCTAAAAAAGAAATTTCTAAAGCTAATATGGAATTCATCTTAGCTAATAAAGGCAATCTCCCCTCCCTTACCGAAATAAAAGAAATCTATAAAAAAATACGAGAAGAATGGAATCTTTCTCCCCATCCGTTCAGCGGTAAATCCCGACTTCAAACGTATTTAGACAGCGAAAATGAAAAAGCCCCTAAGATTGAATTATGGGATATGGTCAATTTCTTTTGGGTAGAAAGAAAACAGCCTGTAAAATGGTCTTCCTTCGGATTTTCTTTTAAGGAAAAAAAAGTAACCTACGACTATTTTGTTTATCGAGAAGATGGTATGCCCGATTTAGATTTTCACGAAAAAGCCGTGAATCAATCATTCTTTGTCAAATATGATCCGGAAGATATGAGCATGATTTATTTATATCAGAAAGATCCACAAGGACAATTACGATTTGTAAAAGAAGCCGTTTTAAAAACCGAAATACACCGAGGAAAACAAGAACAAGACCAATTCGAAGCAGAATGGATTAAAAAGGTCAAAAAAGAAAATAAAAATAAGCGTATCCAACGAAGAAATGAAATGGATGAGATCCTTAAAAGTTTTAATATGGACGCGGAGTCCTATGGATTAGTTAAACCTAATCTAAAAGGGTTGGAAAATTCCAAAATTGGAAGAAAAAGCAAAAAAGTGATGCATGAAGATGTTGGAAGTTGGCAGAAAAAAGAAAGTTTACAAACCGTAGAAGATATAAGAGAACTTTATTAAAAAACAAAAATGCCCCCTTTAGGGGACTAAAAGCCAAACAAAAATATGGATAATGAAGAAAAAATACAAACGGTTCAAAAAATTCAAGCCTATGTTAAACAACTGGGAAGTGAAACAGAAGCCGCCAATAACTTGAAACTAAGTAAGGATCAACTCACTCAGATTCTCAAAGGAGAAAAGCCGGTTATCAAAGACAACGTATGGAAATCTATCAATGCACAACTAAAAATTCACGAAAAAAGTTGGAAAGTAGTAGAAACAACGAATTTTAAAAATCTTCGTACCCTGTTTCAAGATGCAGTTGACGACTCACAAGTATTTGCCGTAATAAATTTTGCCGGTAGCGGTAAAACTGAGACAGCAAAAGCATTTGTTGAAAATACACCCAATACCTATCTCTTACAATGCAATGAATATTGGAATCGGAAATACTTTTTAGCTGAATTATTAAACGTCTTGGGAAGAGATTCCGGTGGACTGACCGTTGCCGAGATGATGTCTGAAGCAGTACGGATTTTAAAAAAAAATAAAAAGCCCGGTATAATCCTGGATGAAGCAGATAAATTAAGCGATCAAGTCCTTTACTTTTTCATTTCCCTCTATAATCAATTAGAGGATCATTGCGCCATTATCTTAATGGCAACCGATCATTTGGAAAAAAGAATCAAAAGAGGTTTAAAATTAAACAAAAAAGGATATAAAGAAATTTTCAGCCGAATTGGCAGGAGATTTATAGAATTTGGAGGAATTACGGCATCAGATGTCGCTTCCATTTGCATAGCAAACGGAATTGAAAATAAAAGCCGTATTAAAGAAATATGGCAAGATAGTGAAGGAGATTTGCGCAGAGTGAAAAGAAAAATATATGCCTTAAAAAAAATAAACAAAGAAATTAAATGAAACGAGCAATATCCATTCATGAAATTTATACCAAAAAAAGAAAAGTATTACCATTTGATGGAATATGGGAAGCACATATAGGTAAACCGGAATTAAAAGGCAGTTGGATTATTTGGGGAAATTCAGGAAACGGAAAAACCGGATATGCCATACAATTAGCCAAATATCTCTCAAAGTTTGGCAGAGTGGCTTATAACGGATTAGAAGAAGGAAACAGCGAATCTTTTGCAGAAGCCTGCAAAAGAAATAATATGGACAAATGCCGAGGAAGATTTGTACTGATTGAAGACAGCATTGAAGAATTAGACCATCGCTTAAACTTGCACAAATCGCCGGATATAATATTCATTGACAGTTTACAATATTCAGGAATCAACTATACCTCGTATAAAGAATTGATTAAAAAATACTCAAACAAATTATTTATATGGATCTCACATGCCGAAGGTCGCAATCCGGAAGGACGAATTGCAAAAAAAGTACGATACGATGCCTTTGTTAAAATTTATGTTGAAGGCTATACAGCAAATGCCGTAAGTCGATACGGGGGAAAAGAAAGTTATATAATTTGGCAAGAAGGTGCCGATCAATACAATCTAACCATTAGATGAAAATCAATCAGTTAGAAAAAAAAGTTAATTGTTAAACTTTCACTCCATGAATAACAATACGAATTGAAATCCCAAAAACTTGGTAAAACTAACTCGAAATAAACATTTATGACAGTAAAAGAACTAAAAGAAAAAATCAATGATTTACCTGACGATATGGAAGTAATGCTAGAGCAAACCAAAGAAGAGTTTAAATATGGCCTATTAAACACAATTAAAGTAAATGAAGAATTATTTATAGATCCTTTTTTCCGGGTTACCCTGATGAATGATGAATCTATTATTTTATCTGATGAATAAACAACTATGAAACCAACCCATACACAAATTAATTTTTGCCGACTTACAAAAACATCACAAGAAGACTATCAAACCAATCTGTTTGAAACGGGATGCGAATTTGCCGAAAACTTGGGATATACCTGTCCTCAAAAATATAAAGAAGAATACATACAAATATTACTTTCTCTTCCCCAATATTGGAAGTGGTGGTCAACCCAATGGAATATCCGAACACAAGAAGCATTCGGAGTAGTCGGAATATCTGAAAATGAAACCCATATAAATTCACTCGAAACAGATGCCCTCAACGAAGCATTTGCCTCGGCGCACAGCTTATCAAGCTACCAACATATTTACCCTAATAATTTAGTAATGAAAGCCTTAAAAGAAAAAATACAAAAACATGAAACCACTACCCTTAAATCAAATACCTCTAAAGGAATGGAGCGAAACCGAATTAGAAGATCACGTGTATCGGTTGAGCTGTGAATTAGATAAATATCAACAAGGAAGCATTTTGCTTAGAATTTTACTCCGTATGGAAAGAACACGAATACTAAAAGAATTAATACGAAGAGACGAAAATAAATGTTAACATGAAACTATTGGCAAATATTGAAATATTACGAGATCTTTTATCCTATGATACGGAAGAAAAGAAATTTTTAAACTTAGCAGAGCGCTGTGAAATACATCGAAACATAGGCAAGATTACAAGATGTCAGCCCCCTTCTTTTCCCCTTTCATTGCAGGAAAAATTATTTACCAAACTTTTGGAAATCAGAAGAACCGAATGGAAACGCCCTACGATGCATTGGGAAGAAAATCATTTCGGCCAAAAAGTGAAAATAAAAACTAACTAGCTTTTAAAAACTTTAATTTAAAATCAATCATAACATGTCCATACCAGATCTAAGCACAGTAACCGAAAAAGAGCTTTTAGAAGCTTTAAAAAAGAAAAAAAAAGAAAAAGAATCGGACCGGATAGCTTATAAAGAGTTAGTTGAAGAAACCATACCGGAAGTCATCCACCATCTAATTAAAACTTCCCAAGAACTTCGCTCTTCCAAAAAATTTACCTTTTCTGCCTTAAAAAAACTTATTCAATTAAAATACTCCATATACGGAGTAAAAGAAGAACAACAATCCCATACATTTACTACCGCAAACGGCGAGTCTGTAACCATCGGCTATCACGTTACCGATAATTGGGATGACACGGTAAACTCAGGAATAGCTAAAATAAATGAATACATAAGGTTCCTAGCCAAGAAAGCGGCCGACGCCCATACTATAACCATCATTAATCAACTATTAAAAAAAGATGCCAAAGGAAATTTAAAAAGTTCCCGTGTGCTTGAATTAATTTCATTAGCCGATAAGTTGGATCACGAAACTTTCACCGATGGGGTTCGTATCATACAACAAGCCTATAAGCCAACCCGTTCCAGCTTTTTCATAAAAGCTCATTACCTCGATGAGTTGGGTCATAAAGTAACCATAAATCTCTCCATCGCCTCCGTGGATTTTCCAAAAGATTTTGATTTAACATTCTTACTTCCAGAAAAACATAAACAAGATGAAAACACCTAAAGTACATGACTATCAAATCAAGCAACTTTTCAGTTTATTCTCCGAAGAAGTAAAAAAAGACCCTGCCCTGCGTCAACAGTTGATTTTTCGTTTTACTCACGGGAGGGTAACCAGCACCAAAGATCTTACCGATGAAGAAGCAAACAGGTTAATTGCTGCTCTCAAAGAAACATATACCCACTGGGGAAAGTTTGATAAAAATAATAAACAGCATTTAACTCTATTACGTTTATGTTACGATTTAAATTGGACTATTTTTAATGAAAAACATAACCGTATAGTCGCCGATTTAAATACTCTGGGAAAATTTATAGCAAGTAAAAAATCACCGGTAAGAAAACCTTTATTAGAAATGTCAGTAAAAGAATGCAGTAAACTAATAACGGCCTTAGAAGGAATACTTAAGTTTAAGTATAAAAAAATGGATTGAGAAATACCGACGCCACCTGTTGAAAAATATTTTGATTGTGCATTTTACTAGTAAAAAAAACAGGGTCATCAATGAGCGATAATTGCTGTATAAAAGAATATGTTCAATCGATCGAACAATAAAATGATAAGAGGTTACATCATTCTAACTGCCAAAAAATCACAAAAAAATCATTATTTGGATATTTCATACAATAATAATAATTTTGTGTAAATGAGTACCAAAAACTTACGAAATAATACAAAATTAAGATACAGAGCCATAAAAGAAGAATACCGTTTACAAGTTAAACGCAATAACGGTATGCCTCTTACTCAAATATACAGACAATTTATTTATCCCAAGTTTTTTATATCCAGACAAACCTTATATACGATCATATTTACTCCGGATTCCGATTTAAACTAGCAATTGGATATACTCATCGTATAGAATACATGAAGTTCTTGAATACCATCCTCTCTTAGGACAGATTTCCAAGAAGATCTTTTCAAGGTCCCGCAAAAACTTTTCGGTCTCCATTCGTGCAATTTTTCATGTATTTTTTTTAAATAATTCCAACCTTCCCAAGCATTTGCTTGCACATCCTCAGAATTACTGTTTTGACTTGAAAATTTTAAAGTAGCAACCGTTATGTCTAACGTTATAAAACCTTGTTGTTTATGATGGGAAGTCATTGACTTGCTTTTTCCATTATCTTCGAAAGTAGCTTCTTTAATAGAAATTAATGCACAAGGCCAAGATAAAGGGTAAGGGATTTCCTCATAATTTAATTGTCCCCAATCTTCTCCAACATATGAAAATTCCTTAATTTCAGCTATTCTCGCCTGTAGAGATTCTAAAATTTCGATCATTAATTATAAATTTGGTTAATAAATATCTTACATCAACATAAAAAGTATTATTTAACGAACTTTCTCTAATACTTTCCTGTTGAAAATTTTATCAATAATGAATTGCTTATAAAAACTTATATTCTTAAAAAAGGTTACTCTTTACTAAAATCACTAATTAATAAGTAACCGATACATCGCTGAAAAATAATTCGGCTGTAGATCATAATTACCCGCGTCTAAGAGTAACCTGTACTATGGTTTTAAACAAATATCTAAGAAAATACACGCAACTTTTATTAGTTTGTAAAGAAACTTGACACTTCTGTGCAAGTACTTTACAAGATTGTCAAGAAGCTTTACAACTTTCTTTACTTGCAATCTTTTATGATTCAATTTTGCCGTATAAAATTTCGAACGATTAAAGATTAGTTACGGTAAAAGAATTATCCGTCATTAAAAAAAATCATTTGAAAGCATACAAAGAAAATAAACCAAATAAAAAAATATTGTCTGCTAAGCAAAAGGTTAACCAACGCGTTAAAACGAAATTCACGAATGAATCGCAGGCAGACAGTATTTAATAAAATAGCAATATGAACCTTAAAAAATCTATACGAACCATAAAATATTTGGTTATACACTGTGCCGCGACTCCCGAAGGAAGGAACGATAAGGCCAAAGACATAGATCGTTGGCATAAAGAAAGAGGATGGACCGGAATCGGATACAATTACGTCATAGATTTAGATGGTACTGTTGAACCGGGAAGGGATGTAGACAGGATACCTGCCCAAGTTGCCGGACATAATAAAAATGCCATAGGTATTTGCTATATAGGAGGAGCTGACAAAAACTTGAAAGCTAAAGACACACGAAATCCGGCCCAAAAAAAAAGTCTGATTGAATTACTTAAAGAATTAAGAAAATTATATCCAAATGCTCAAATACTGGGACATCGAGATTTTGCATCTGCCAAGACCACTTGTCCAAGTTTTGATGCCATAGAAGAATATAAAAATATTTAAAGAAATGAAATCGTACAATTATAAGAAGATCGTCGTAATTTTTATTATTCCCGTATTCTTTACTATGCTTTTGATAAGCTGTAATGAAAATAATAAAATAGCAACCCCTGATCGATTCACAGATAAAAAAATAACTAATAATGAAGTAATCAGAGATTCGATTTTTAAAATCCAACCCGATACAAGTTCTTTAAAGGCTTTAATTGAATGGAGAAACGGAAAAGCTGTAATTAAAGAGATCATCCAATCAGAATCCGGAAAAAACCATCTAAAATTCCCTAAAATCCAAATTAAGGATAATATTCTTACCGTGGATTGTGAAACTCGTGCGCAAGAATTAGTGGCCACTTGGAAAGAACATCACACAAAAGAATTTAAAACCGAAACCATAACCCATACCGAATTTAAAAATTTATCACGCTGGGAAAGTTTTTGTTTAGGGACAGGTAAAATTGTGACTTTATTATTCATAAGTACTTTCATTATCTATCTACTTAGAAAGGGTATTAAGAAATAAAGTGTATTACAATCAATCATAAAAAACAAATAAGATAAATAACATCAATAATCAAAAATCAAAATTAACTAATAATGAATTTACCAAAAATAACCATAGACTTTGACAATGGTGTTCTAGGAGCAGTAGCAGCCAATTCGGATGGCGTATTCGGATTAGTGGCACATGCAGAAGCTACTGAATTTTTCGAATTGAATAAACCCTACATGGTTAAATCCATGAAACAAGTAGCTCAATTGGGCATAGTATCGTCAACGAACCAAAATTTATATAAAACCCTTTCTGAATTTTATAAAGAAAGCGGAGAAGGGCGTGAATTATGGTTACTGGGTATGCCTAAAAGCACAAAAACCTCAAATTGGTTTTCAGTGGACGAAGTTACAGGAAAAGCACCGGTTGAAAAATTATTAGATGCTGCCAATGGTAAGCTTACCGGTATTTTTACTAAATGTTCTGATGATAATGAGAATTTAACCATCGTTAACGGATTAGATGAAGAGGTGTTACTAACTGCAACCAATGCTCAATCCTTAGCAGAAAGCTACACAAAATCTAAGTATGCACCTTTCTTTGTGGTTTTAGAAGGATACGGATTTACCGGTAATGTAATTGAATTACCAAACTTATTCGAATATTCCAACAACCGTGTATCCATACTTTTAGGTGATACAGAAAAAGGTAAAGGTTCAGCCATCGGTATCGTAGCCGGCAGATTGGCAAAAAATCAAGTACATCAAAATATTGGAAAAGTTAGAGACGGGGCTTTAAGCAATTTACATGCTTACATTGCAAATGAACCGGCAGAAACTTTTGATGTAGAAGCTTTAAATGAAAAAGGGTTTATCTCCTTCAGAACTCATGTTGGAAAATCAGGCTATTATTTTACAGACGACCATACAGCCAGCCCGGTGAGTGATGACTATCATTATCTTACTAACAGAAGAGTAATTGACAAAGCATACCGAATTACGTATCAAACATTAATCAACTATTTATTGGATGATATCGATTTGGAAATCGACGGAACCATCAACCCTATTTATGCCAAATGTATAGAAGGTGATCTTGAAAATGCTTTGGTTTCGCTTATGACAAACTACGGTGAATTGTCTTCTAACATTGAAAATAGAGATAATGGAGTTAAAATATTTGTAGATCCGTCTCAAAACGTTGTGGCAACATCCCGAATAAATGTTGTGGCTCGAGTTCGTCCTCACGGATATAACCGATTTGTAGATGTGTTATTAGGCTTTGATATAACTAAAAAATAATAAAAAAATGTTTAACAGTAGAGAATATGAATGGGCAGATTTTACTGCTACGTTAGGAGGTAAAGATTTAACCGGAATCAGAGGTGTAAAATATACCCGAAAAATAGAAAGAGAAGCCGTATATGGAAAAGGCAGAAATGCACGAGCAATTCAATCCGGAAATGTTTCCATAGAAGGTGAAATTACATTACTGCAATCAGAATATGAAAGTTTAGTAGCTTCTGCTAAAAACAGAGATATACTTAACCTTTGTTTAGATTTAGTAGGTGCCTATGGTAACCCAACCAATGGAGATATGTTAATTATGGATCGTATCACAGGTGTACGTTTTACAGAGGCCGGAAAAGAATTTAAACAAGGAGACAAATTCATGGAAATTACCCTTCCGTTTATTGCTCTTGATGTAATATCTCAATGCTAATTAGAAATTAAAAAAAATTATGAATACTCAAACTAACCCAATCAGCCAAGAACAAATCGAGGCATGGAAAGCTAAACACAAAGAAATTTTTAAATTAATTGTTGAAGATAAAGAGGCCTATCTAAAAAAACCGGACAGGAAAATCTTAGCTGCCGCAACTGCTGCAAGTTCAACTAATCCTATGAAGTTTAATGAAGTTATTCTTACCAATTGTTGGTTAGGGGGAGATGAAGAAATAAAAACCGATGATTCTTACTTTTTAGGTGCTTCCGCTAAATTAAGCGAGCTAATCGAAATAAAACAAGCGGAATTGGAAAAGCTTTAGCCGCTGCCAAGATCGTCGAGGAAAATGTAGAATGGATACGTTTGAGCCATGCCATGCTCAGATATTATTTTCATATAGATCCGGATATATTAACAGATAAAGAATGGGCAGAAAGAATGCAAGAGCTTAATTATATCCGGATTAAAGAAAATTCAACTAATGCCAATTAATGTCATACCTAGTGAAAAACTCAAAAGAGATAACCGATAATGTTCTAAAAGCCATACAAAAAATGGGTATGGGTAACAATTCTGCATCATTTAAAATGCAAGAATTGGTTTATATAAGTACAATAAGTTTACACGCAAGATTAGGCAATTTAGCTTCCAAGACATCTAAAAAGTTAATTAAAGCAGCGGAAAATTCTAATAGATCAATATCAGAAATTCAAAAATCCGTAACCAATACTTTAGAAAAATTAGAGAATAATTCTAAAAAATTAGGTTATACTATTAAAAGTATCAATTCCAATTCTTTAGAAAATGTAGTGGAACTTTCTAATAATTCAGGATCCGGAGCTCAAAATAACGTTTCCTATAATTTTACTAATACAACGGAAAGTTCTAATAAATCAGGAATTGAAATTCAGAATTCCGTTATAGGTAATTTATTTAAAGCAACAGAATATTTTAAAAATTTTGGACCCGGAATTCATAAAATCTTTGCCGATAATTTTATTAAAGCTGCGGATAGTTTTAAAAAAATAGCACCTGTAATTCAAAAAACTTTTGTTAAAACAGCAGATATTTTTAAAAAATTAGGACCTATAATTTTAAAAACTATTTATAATAAGATAGCTAATTCATCAGGACTTACAAAAAAAATAGCTCCTTTTATTCTAAAAACTATACTTAAAACAGCCAATAGTTTTAAAAAATTAGGATCTATAATTTATAAATCTGTTTCTAATATAATAGGTAAAACCATTGGATTTTCTAAAAGATTTGGATCTGCGCTTCAAAAAACTGTTTCTAATAGTAGATTAGGCAAAACCATTGGATTTTCTAAAAAATTAGGATCCGTGGTTCAAAAAACCGTTACTAAAGCTGCATCAAAAGTAAAAAATTTTGGTAAAAGAGGCATATCTAAAAAGAGTTCAAATAATCAAAAATCCGGAAAAAATAGTACAAACAGTACTTCTGATTCTGAAACAAATGGCAGTGAAAATGAATTAAATTTTAAGTTTCCACAAGAAGCATTTGTCGATTTTTTGAATATGGGAATTCAAAAAGAATTAAGCAAAAAAAAGTTTGAGGTTTTACTTAGTTCAAAGAGTTCTGCTAAAAAAATGATGGATGATATTACAAATCTGTCGAAAAAAGTAAAGATTTTTGATCAATCCACTCTGGAAAGCAATGCTCAAACACTATTAAAAAGTGGAATGAATGCGGATCAGGTCGTGCCTAATTTGGATGCCATCAGTAACATATCCATGGGTGATACTCATGCCATGGATTCTCTTACTTCTTCTTTAGCCCAAGTAATAAATATGGGTACACTTACCGAAGACTCGTTACTGGCTATGGTTGAGGCAGGTTTCAATCCTCTGAATGAAATTTGCAGGACTACCGGATTAAGCATGGATAAGGTTAATGAAGAAATGATGAATGGTACTATTACTGCCCAAATGGTTACCAACGCTTTTCAATCAGCGGCCTCAGAAGGGGGCCAATTCTTTGGAGTTGCCAATCAATTGTCCAATACGTTGGGAGGTCATTTACAAAGTACTACCAATAATTTAAATAATGTATTATTCAGATTATATGAAATCATTGCCCCTATGGTTCATATGTTTTTGGATTTAATTGACGCTGCCTTATTTTTAGCCGATACTTTGTTTGATGTTACTGACTTTTTCAGTGAAGTATTGAATAAGTTTTCCATCGGTAAAGGTGCAATAACAACTCTCAAAGCGATTATAGTGAGTTTAGCATCTGCATTTATGACATATAAATTTGTTATGGGCTTGGCTGCTGTAGCTCAAGCAATCCTCAATGGAGTTATGATTGCCAATCCAATCGGACTTATTATAGCCGGTGTCGTGGGGTTAATAACCTTTATATATCTTCTAATAAACTCTGTGGAAGGTTGGGGTGATGCTTGGGATCATACCATGGAAATGGTCAAATCATTATGGGATGCAGGAATTTCATATCTGAAACTTTCGTGGTTGAATTTTAAAGATATACTTTTAACCGGTATAGAACAATTACAAATTGCTTGGTATACGTTTTCTAAGCTTTGGAATAAAAAATCAGCAGAAGAACATTTAAAACAAATCAGAGAAAATGCTAAAAAACGTAGTGATGAACGTAAGCTATTAATTAACGACATGGCTGATAGTATGTTAAATGCTTGGGATCACTTTAAAAAAATTGGAGGAAGTTTATCTTTTAAAACCAGTTCTGATAAAGAGAGTCCGATTATTTTAGACAATACTACTGAGGTATCTTCTAACAATGCCGGAGCTGAGAGTTTAACAGCAATCAATAAAAATTTTTCGTTACTTACTGACAGTTACAACAAAACCACTACGGACAATAGTCTATTTAACGACAAAGGCGGATTATCTTTCATCAGTGATACTTTGGAAAAATATAATCCTAAAAATAAAATTGCACCGCCTAAAAAATTAACCGATGAAACATCGGCTAATTCATTAAAAACTGTAAATCCATCGATAAAAGCAACAGGAGCAGCAACCAATAGCTCTATTGTTACCGGTGGAGAAAAATCCAGCACAATAAATATTTCCATTAAAGATTTAATCGGAGTATTAAATATTCAAGGTAAAGATTTCAACGAAACAACGGATAAAATGGTTGATCAAACTGCAGACGCACTATTACGATTATTAGCCATGGCAAATTATTCAGTAGGATAAAAAATAAACGTATGAAAATTAATAATAAAAATTTATTATTGGCCGGTTTATTAGGTTCAAAGGTGGCCAAAAAATTACCACGGTTTGAAGCACTTGAAAATGAATTAGCTAAACATGTGTTGCCACCAAAACCTTTTTTACCTCTTAAAAATAAGTCAAGATTTACTTATCAGGAAGTAGATTGGAATGATAAATTCATGGTTATGCCGGAACAAATTCCGGAGGATAAACAATTTTTTCCCGTAAAAATCAGAAATATCAATGACAGCCAATGGTATTTATTGCCTTATGAACCTATGATTACAATCTCAGGTAAAAACAATATCATCAAGCGAGAAGTAGCTAAAAAAGGAAATGACAAAAATTTGTTCGGTACTATAAAAGAATATTGGAGTCAAGACGATTACGAAATTACGATAACCGGTGCCTTATATGGAGCTTTAGAAACCGGATCTGTTGATGATTGTTATCCTAAAGAAGATTTTAGAGCGCTTAAAGACTTTATTCTCAATCCGCAAGGAATTGAAATTGATTGTCAACCGCTGAAATTATTAGACATTACCAGAATAGTAGTTGAAGATTTTACATTTCCGTTCACCAAAGGTGAAAATGTACAGGCATATGAAATTAAAGCAGTGAGTGATTCTACCTACGATTTGTTTAAACTTTTAAATGACTAAAATATATGTATAAGTTGTCATGGGACATAGAATTCAGCCACGAATCTAAAAAATTTAATTTGCCTGTAATTGCAGAATGTGAAATAAATAAATCTGTTGATTCTTTAGTAGCCACCGCTGTTATCATCTTGCCTGAATACATAGCCAATCGTCCTTTGAATCTCGAAAAAAAGATTCCGATAGGTTCTCAAGTAAAAATTAAATTAGGATACGACGATGTTTTAATCAATGAGTTTAGCGGATACGTGCAAAGAATAACCAATGTAGACAGCTGTTTAAAAATTTTTTGTGAGGATGATATGTATGTATTTAGAAAACCGGTAAAAAATGAGGAATTAAAGCCTACTTCTATTGACAAAATTGCTCAAACCCTGCTAAATCAAGTCATGCCCGAATATACTTTGAACTGTGACTATGAACTTTACTATGAAAAATTCGTCATCTTTCGAACAACGGCTTATGATGTATTGAAAAAATTACAGGAAGAATCCGCAGGAAATATATATTTAGATACCGAAAATAAAGTACTCCATATTCATCCTCCTTATGCTCAAAAAAAAGGCGAAGTCAAATATTCAATGCAACATAATATAGAAAAAGCCTCTTTAGAATATAAAAAAGCGTCAGACAAAAAAATTCAAATTACTGTTGAAACAACAGATAAAAACGGTAAAGTGCTTACCGAGACTTACGGCAATGAAGATGGAGAGAAAAAAACTGTTAAAATATCAAGCATAGCGCTGGCTTCACTTAAAATACGAGCAAAATATGAATATACCAAGCATGCATACGACGGATACGAAGGTACTTTTGATACCTGGCTTCTGCCCTATGTTGAGCCTAGTTATTCAGCAAAAATAACAGATGAAGATTATCCGGATAAAAACAGCAAGTATTACGTAGTAAGCGTTAAAACCAGTTTTAGTTCTTCCGGAGGAAAAAGAACCATTACACCGGGTATACTTTTATCAGTTTAAACTATGGAAAAAGGAGAAAAAATAAAACGATTAATAAAACAACTGGTTGGTGCAAATCCTAATTTCCCAATTATAGGGACTGTTACGGAATTACAAAAAGAAACCTGTTCATTGGCATTGGATGAAGATTTGATTATTACCGATGTGAGGTTAAAGGTTAGTTATGGTGGTTCGGAAAACTATATGATTCAGTACCCTAAAATAGGTTCCAGAGTTGTGGCCTTGAGTATCAGCGGCGAGCTTTCTGATTTGATGATAATCAAGGTAGATGAAATTGAAAAAATAGAAATCAACCAAAACGGATTGGTCTTGTTGCTGGACAGTACTGATGGAAAAGTTTGTATAAAAAATAACTCTCGCAGTTTAATAGACCTGTTCCAGCTGCTGACTGATACTCTCAAGGGATTGAAAGTATTTACATCAACAGGAGCCAGCGGAACTCCTTTACCGGATACTCAAAAAAAATTAATTGATTTTGAAACGGGATTTAAATCACTTTTAAAATAGATGTTAAAATGGCACTAAATAAAGGAAGTTTACAATCAGGCATAAAAAAATTGTTAACTGACATGCATACCAGAGAAGATTCATCCATAGAAGAATTTTCAAAGAGATTAAGTGAATTGATAGACAGCTATGTAAAAACAGCTACTATAAAATATGATGGCGGTTTATCTGCTCCCAACGGACCGGTAAACGGAACTTTTAAAGGAAAATTGGAATGAGAGACATATTAATTACAAATGAAGGTGAGCTTAAAATCGAAAACGGAGATTTTGTAGTTGAAAATTCAACTTTACAACATCAAGCGTTGATACTTTTAGCCAATCCGGGAGAATTCAAAGAAGATCCGATGCTGGGCGTGGGAATTGAAAATTATATTTTGGATTCCTGTATGGACGAATGCGAATTTGAAGCGCATAAGCAATTTATATCGGATGGAATGAGAGTTAAAAAATTACTTTTTAAGTCCAAAGATAATATGATTATAGATGCAGAATACGGATAATATGAAAGAATTATTTACAACCTATGTAGGAGAATTTTTAACCGTGCTGACGGCCGGTTTCGGAGGATGGTTTTATAATCGAAAAAAAGATTCCAACAATAATCATAATGCAGCCATAGATCATGGAGCAAGAGCTGTTAATATTTATAAAGAGGCATTGGAAGATCTGGGGATCTGTTATGAAAAAAAATATAAAAACATTATAACATTATACGAAAGTCGTGAACAACTTTTAAGGGATGAAATAATGGCATTGAAAAATAAGATAAAAATATTGCGAAAAGAAAATATTTCCTTAAAAAGGAGGATTGAAGACTTGAAAAAACAACTGTAATATGAAAATAATTATTCGTAATAATCAATCCCTATTGGATGTAGCCGTCCAATATCGAGGAACAGCTGAAGCTGCCTTTGAGATAGCTTTGGCTAATAATATAAGCATTACGGACGATCTTACAACAGGGCAAGAACTGATCATTCCCAATACACGATATTATAATAAAATAGTTTCTGAGTATTACGAAGGAAAAGGATTTTTACCCGCTACCTCCATATCCGATGATTTTATTAACAATCTGGTAGATCTGGAAATTGGAGAGATGATTATAAATATAAACTTTAAGCCTAAAGCATTAAAAAATAGTTAAGATATGGCAAGGAAACTTAAGGACATAACAGAAGAAATTTTAAACGAAAAAGGAAAATATCGTGAATTGGATCCGTTGGATTCTACCTCAAAAACCTCAATATGGAGATTGTTTGTATATGTAATAGCCTATACCATATTTAATTTAGAATTGCTGTTTGACCGACATAAAGAGGAAGTAGACAGCTTAATTGCCGAATTGAAACCGCATTCGGCAAAATGGTACAGAAATAAAGCATTGGCCTTTCAATATGGATTTGATTTATATCCGGATACGGATATATTTAATAATGAAGGGTATACCGATGATCAGATAGAAGCAAGTAAAGTAGTAAAATATTCTGCCATAACTGAGGACAGCACTCAAAGCAGACTTATTGTAAAAGTGGCCGGTGAAAAAAATGGTGAATTGGTGCCTTTAACCACGGGTGAAGTAAACTCTTTTACAGCATACATGGAAGAAATTAAAGATGCGGGTGTACCGTTAACCATCATCAATTATCTGCCTGATTTATTATATTTAAATATTACAATAAAAATTGATCCATTGGTATTGGATGAACACGGAAACGCCATAGCCCCATTAAATGGAAATATACAACCGGTGGAAACCACAATACGTCAATATTTACTTGAATTACCTTTTAATGGAGAATTAATGTTGTCGAAATTGGTGGACAAATTGCAGCTGACTCCGGGGGTTAAAGACGTAAATATTTACCGAGCTTCGTCTTCATGGATCGATCCTGAAACCAAGAATTACGGAAATCCAATTGACTTTACGATGAGTATAATCCCTAATTCCGGATATTTTACCACTATAAAAAACAATGGAGATAATAAGTTGGAAAATTTAGTAAAAATAGATTACAATGTGGTATAATATAAATATAAAAAAACTGGCAATTTTACATTTACCCACGGTGCTTAGAAAAGCCCGAGAAATCAAATTTTTACTGAGCCTGGTAAAGCCGTTATCCCGTATACATTACGATTGGTTATTGCTAAGAAATGAAAATATATATAAGTTAAACCACAATTCACAAGTATGCTACCTGCGCAAAACTCTAAATGATCGTTTTGACCCTGTAGAAAGAAGAATACTTATTTCGGATTCTCAAATATATAAACAAAATTATATTTATACTGAAGGAGAAAACAAGCCCTATAAATTGGGAAACAGCTCATCAACCGATTGCGGCCCCATGTATTTAAGACAGGCTTCTGACTATAATCTAACTTCCATAAACTTTGTAGTTAAAGTACCCAATGAGCTGTTAATCGATAATATAAATAAAATAAAAGCAATTATTGATTATTACAAGCTAGCGAATAAAAAATACAAAATTGAAAAATTATAAACGTATAAGTAACTAAAAATGGATTATATTAAATTTAATCAAACCGGTGGATTTCCCTTGCAAACAGACACTTTAGAGTTTTTGCAACAAATGTTCAGACCATTTCTTAACGGTATAGGACGTATGGCCGGAAGAAGAGCAATAATTTGCGGATGTGAAGAATATGGCACTAAGATAACCCAAGGGCTCATTCAAATAGACGATGAAATTTTTATTTTAGCTGAAGGAACTAAACAAGAATCCATCACTATAATTGAAGAAAATAAAGAGTATGAATTTGAAAATGGTGAAAAAAAGGTAACCATTGTTATCAGACATGCCACTTTTGGCTCGGGAGCTGTCTCCTATTCCTGGAGTGAATTTAAACGAGTACCGGATCTTAGCTTGATTACTGAAGATTTTAAACGGTTGGATTGGAGAATAGACGGAAGAGTTCCTTATGAAGTTTTTGATCAACACCTCGATGAAAGCAAAAAACATCAAGCTCATCTTCAAGAACAAATCAACGGACGATTAACTAAAAATGAATACGGTGAGTTTTATAACAAGAATAAAGAAGTTCAAGCGTATCTTCAAGAACAAATTGACGGAAGGTTAACCTTAAGTGATTTCGATAACTTCAATAAAAAAAATGAAGATATACATACCTATCTTCAAAAACAGATAGACGGTCGAATTACTCACGATCAGTATGCCCATTTTTATAAAGAAAATATGGATGCTCATCAATATCTTCAAGCACAAATTGATGGTCGAGTGACCGAAGAACATTTTGCTAATATTTACAATGAAAATATGGATGCTCATCAATACCTACAAAAACAAATTGATGGTCGAGTAACCTTAAAAGATTTTACTAATTCTTATAACGAAAATATGGATGCTCATCAATACCTTCAAAATCAAATTGATGGTAGGGTTACCAAAGATGATCATGGTAAACTTTATCATGAAAATCTTTCTGCTCATAGCTATTTACAGCAACAAATTGACAGATTAAATAAAGCAGTTTTTGGATAATTCAGTTTCTTACTAATTGTATTGAAATATAAAAACTACTTATTAAATTTTTAGATATACCCTATATTATTTAAATAAAATTTATAGTAAACCTAACCAACCTTATCAGCGGACCAAACCTTTATATTCTTTATATAAATACAAAATAATAAAAAAAATGACAACAAAAGATACCTTAAAACAGTGGTTTAAAAATGGTAAAAAACCCGACGAGTCTCAATTCTCGGAGTGGATTGACAGCTTTTGGCATAAGGATGAAAAATTACCGATTGATATCATTGAAAATATAAATAATATACTAGCAAATAAATCTGATACTTCTTTAGTCAATAGCCTGATAAATCAACTGGAAGGTAAAGTAGATAAAGATGTTACGGAATCATTAAAAAAATATATTAGGGAAATCATTGATGACAGTCTTAACCATTCTTCAGATAAGACCTATTCTATAGATAAAATTCAACAAATTGTTGAAACTTTTGACCAAAAACTCGGCACCAAAGCGGAGTCCTCTTCTCTTGGCATTGTATTGGAACAATTGGAGCATAAGGCGGATAAAAAGGTGGTGCAAAATTTATCTAATTATGTGTACAGCTTGATCGATGATAGTAAATCTTCTGCTTCCGATAAAACGTATTCCATAGATAAGATCCAAGAAATTATTAATACGTGTGTTAAAGATGCAATCGTTGATAATAAATATAGTAATCTAAACAACACATTTTCGGTTCAACATCAAAATGAAGAATCCTCATTTTCGAAAGCGATGTTTGTTCAAAAAGATATAGAGATAAAACCTTCCGAAAAAATTAATTTCCCTTTTACCAATGATTTCGAAGACTATAAAGAAAACGGGCAATTTTTAAATAAATGCTATTATCGAAAAATTAACAATAAGGTATATATCGAGGGGGTTTTTCATCCTATATCACCAAATTTAGCTTTAGACCAATACGAAACACTGATCGGAATTTTGTCTGAAGAATATCGTCCAACATCTGTAGTATTTAGACCTATAGCTACCAGTTCTACTAATTTAAATACTAATGTTAGGATTGACCCTAATGGTGAAGTTAGAGCTTCTGCTTTTGGAAATAATTGGACAAGCTTTTCGGGGGTATCATTTTTTGTGGACTAACTAATACGTAAGAGTTTATTATCACCAGTATATAGTAAGAAATATTGACCGAAATACTTCAATTACAATTTCTTATAAAATTTTTTATGGCAGGAATGTACAAATTCTTACTCAATAACACATTTTCATAAACATAAGTAAACCCAATAAACTCATCATAATTAATTATAGAAATTTAAAATTTCAGTTAATCTAATCCGGTTTCACAACATAATTTTTTTCAAAGAAAAAGAATATAAAATTTAAAAAATGACAACAAAAGATACCTTAAAACAGTGGTTTAAAAATGGCAAAAAACCCGACGAGTCTCAATTCTCGGAGTGGATGGACAGCTATTGGCATAAGGATGAAAAATTACCGATTGAGATCATTGAAAATATAAATAATATACTAGCTAATAAATCTGATACTTCCTTAGTCAACAGCCTGATAAATCAACTGGAAGGTAAAGTAGATAAAGATGTTACGGATTCTTTAAAAAAATCCATTAAGGAAATCATTGATGACAGTCTTAACCATGCTTCGGATAAGACCTATTCTATAGATAAAATTCAACAAATTGTTGAAACTTTTGATCAAAAACTCTCCACCAAAGCGGAGTCCTCTTCTCTTGGTATTGTATTGGAACAATTGGAGCATAAGGCGGATAAAAAGGTGGTGCAAAATTTATCTAATTATGTGTACAGCTTGATCGATGATAGTAAATCTTCTGCTTCCGATAAAACGTATTCCATAGATAAGATCCAAGAAATTATTAATACGTGTGTTAAGGAAGCGGTTATCGATATCAAATATAATGATCTGACCAACAAATTATTGGTTCAATACCAAAATGGTGAATCCCATGAACTGATTATAAAAGATAATTTTTTATCGGAAATTACCTATGATCCTTATCATAAAGAAATTAAGTTTATTCTTGAAAGCGGAAAAACTTTTACTGCAAATATCTCTGATTTGCAGGATATTTATAAAGCGACTGAAAACGGGGGGATTGAAATAGATAATGAAAATCAGATCTCAATAAAAAAAGGGGGTATAAACGAATCCATGTTTGACGAGGTTGTTAAAGATAAAATCAATCATACCGATACGTTACAACAAATTACCGAAAAGGGCAATTCAACCACTAAAGATTTACTTATAAATTCTGCTTCTCTGGGAGCTGATAGCAATGGTAATATTAAATTTGGTACAGATGCATTAAAGAGCAAAATCGAATCGACGCGTAACAACCTGGCTATCGGAAGTCAAGCATTATCGAAAAATGTTACCTGTCCCGATATGTTAGCAATCGGAAATCATGCATTGAGGGAGTTTGATGGTATGGGTTCAGAATCCGATTGGATCACCAGCATTGGCCATAACTCCGCAACAAAATTAAGAAACGGCGCCAACTCTTTATTTGCAGGACACGGTGCCGGACAAAATTTAGAATCTTGTAACTTCGATACGTTTATGGGCGCTTTAACCGGTGCGAATGTTAAAAAATCTGTCAGCAATGTTCTGATTGGACAAGCAGCGGCTTACAACGCTCAACAATTGACAGATGATACTGCTATTGGTCATCTTGCATTGGGAAAATATAAAGGAGTGGATTATAAATCATCTACAGAAAGTAAACCCATGACCTCGGGAGGTAATATTTCTATTGGTAAATATGCTTCATATAAAACTCTATATGGTCGCGAAAATACATTTATCGGACACCAATGCGGATATGATTTTTTAAATTACGGTGAATATAACACCTATTTGGGTTCCGGTATAACCAAAGGTTACAATCAAGTATATGGTAATACCAGTGTTGTTATTGGTGCATATGCCAACTTGCCGATGAGGTTTGAATTAACTAATAAATTGGTGATCGATGCCAAAAGACCGGAAGATCCTAAAAGTGATCCTTTAGTTTACGGAGATTTTAAAGAGAAATGGTTTAAAATAAACGGGAAACACAGACTTAATTATGAGTATACGCCTAATGCGGATTTAAACCGAGATTTTAAACCAAGCCTTATGCTTGTTTCTGATGATGAAGGTACTGTGGGAGTAACAAAATATGTTGATATAGTTAAGGCTACTTATTCACATGAATATGAAATTAATGATTCTGAGTTTTCGAAGATATGTTCTTTTTCTTTTAATCAATTCAACGGTCAGGCATTTTTAAATCTATTATTAGATGGGATTGATGCTAATTTGAATAATAGCATTTCAACGGCATATATACGTTCAAGTGTTATAAATAATTCCAGGATAGTTAAAGGTCTTCAAGAAAACAAAACGGATAATGTCAACTATAAGCTTTATTATAAAAAAGAATTTGGAAAAACAGATGATTATATTTTTCAACCTACAAGCCAAGATAATGGTACAAATGGCGTGACTTTCCCGATTAAAGGTTTACCCGGCAATTCTGTTATCTGTATTGATAATAAATATGTTCATGTTGCTTATGCTGATGAAAGTAACGGAAATGGATTATCTAATACGCCTGAAGGTAAAAATTTTGTAGGAATATATGTCGATCGTATTTCTCAAACTATCGAAAACCCTAAATTATATACATGGAGCTCAGTTACAGATCTTCTTGCGGTCAATGATGATGTAATAACTATACCTTGTGGTGAATTCGAAGGTAAAAAGCATTATTTACATATTGCATATGCCGACAATCATAAAGGAGATGGATTTTCCACTAATAATACTAAAAAATTTATAGGACTTCTCTTGGATACAAATGAAGTAAATCAACAATTTTCTCTATTTCTTAAATCTGAAGATGCAGACATGAAAGTTCAAGTCAGCGTTTTATCTTTGAATGAGAAAATGGGCAAAATAGACTTTATCCAAGATGAAAAAATAGATTACAATAAATTTTCCTCTGAATTTTCAGTTTTATAATAATTTAATATTCTAATTATTTAATAAAAAAGCCTCATTTAAGAGGCTTTTTTAGTTTATATATTTATGTGTGTAATTTTATACACAATATAATTATTAAAAAAGGTACATTTTAATTTTCGGATTATAAACTGTCCTTATATAATATTTGATATAAGTTTTTAAGCGTATTTTATTACCATTATTTTTAATAATTTTCATTATTTCTTTCATTTTGGTTGCTCCCCCGTAGTTATAGGACTCTAATAAATCTTTATCTAGATCAATAGTAAATTTATCTTTTTTAACTTTCTTTAAATAAGTATTTATCCTAGTTTTAGCCATGAATCGTTCGTCAAAATCATTTTCGTTATCAAGACTAAAGCATAAACTATCCTTTCTATAGGTAATACAATATAGAGGAAAATCATCAACGGAATAGTTTTTAGATAACTCACCTGCTTTGATAACAAACAAAGCCTCTTCCCCTATTCTTTCTTCATCAAAAATTAAGTTATTTTTTTCGATAAAATTTCTGTTAAACATTTTAGCCCATACTTCCCAATTTTTATATATTAATTGATCTTTTGCTTTTATTTTATTATATCTCAACTTTTTGTAATATTTTTTTCTTGTTTTGAGTAAATATAAATGTCTAGTAAATTTCTGTAACGAATTACTTTCTACACTGGTAGCCAAATAATAAATTATTTCTTCAGTACTATCTTTATATTTATCTAGTGCATTTAAAAAATTTGGATTAAAAAAATCATCGGAATCTGCAAATAACAGCCATTTTCCTTTAGCTTTTTGTAATCCTATATTACGTGCGTACCCAACTCCTTTACCCTCTTTGGTAAAATATATTTCGACATTTTTTCTATTGTATCCGGGAAACTTTTTAAAATCTACATATGAAGAATCACTGTCGTCATCAATAATTATAATTTGTATATCATCTCTATAAGGAATTGAATTTAGACATCTTTGCAATAATTTTGGTGTATTTTTATGTGGAATAATTATAGAATAAGTGTACATATAGAAACTTTATTTAAAAGATTTTTTTAAATAAATTTTTAATCGCTTGGAGTAAGGAATGTTTTTTATATTATTGAAAAGTTCAACGCTTATATATTCCGGAATTTTATTTTTAGGGGTTGTAAGGTATATTTTCCTTAGTAATTTATTTCTATATTCTTCTGTTCTTTTTAGTAATTGATTTAATTTGTTTTTCTTACAAAAGTCTATTCGATCTTTCAATGCTTCGATAAAAGCGATTTCTTTCTTATATGAAAATTGTTCATAAACTTTATTGGTAATACTATTTGCCCTTTTAAAATAATAGTAAAGAACTTGATCCAATTCACATATTTTATGGGCTTTAAACATAGTTTTATACCAAACATATTCATCTTCACATATTTTTACATTTTCAGGAAATCTTAATTCATCCCATAAATATCGTTTGTAAAGCTTATTCCAAATAACTACATAACGAACGGTATCTTTCTTGTAAGTAAAATTTTTAATAAAATTATTTCCATTGTATTCATTGCTATTATATAAAGAACGGTTTTCCTCCTTTATTTCATTGAAATGGGTGAAATTTTGAAAATTACATAAAATGAGATCACTATTCGTCTTAATCAATGTATTATATAGAATTTCATAGAAATGTACAGATATAACATCATCAGGGTCTACAAATCCAATGAACTCACCTTTTGCTCTGTCTAAACCTCTATTCCTGGCAATTGATGTTCCTTCATTTTCCTTATGAATAACAACAATCCTGGAATCTTTTTTTGCATATTCATCACAAATAAATCCGCTAGAATCAGTAGATCCATCATTAACCAGAAGTATTTCCAAATTTGAATAAGTTTGATTTATTACAGAATCTAAACATCTACTTAAATATTTTTCTACATTATAGACGGGAATTATTACTGATATCATTTATTAGCCGGATTTTTATTAAAAAATAATTGTAATTGATTTTCAAATTCTAATTCTTCATTTAGAACTTCGTTTCTGTACTCATTAAAATCCAAAATGGCATGATTATAATTTGTCATAGAATATTCTATTTTATCAATAATTTTTGAAAGCTCATTTTTTGCATATTTAAACTTATATCCCATTGGAATATTCAAATCTTGTTGATATTTTGAAGAACCACCCATACCTGAAATAATTATACATTTCATTACTGATGATTCTCTTAACATTTTGTCTCTTCCGGGATTGTATCCAAAATCTATATATAGTTTTGCTTTTTTCATGGTTTCAACCACTTGATCCGGTGTCATGTTCTTTATAGGTATCCATGTATACTTCGAGCTTTTCTTTTGTATGGATTTTAAATCTTTATTATTTTTTTTAGGATTATAGATTATTATATTTTCTTTATTAACTAAATTTTTAATTTGATTACTTTTTGCTAAAAAAAGAGGATTTATATAATCACACACAAAAGATATCTTATTTTCAGGTATATGATTTTCGATTAAATATATATAGGATCGGTAAGATTGCGCCCAATGAAACACATCAGGAAGATTTTCAAAATGGTACTCTTGCTCTTCTTGCTGACCTTTAAAATATTTTGAAATATAAAATTTTAATCCTCTGTGTCGATTCTTCATACAAATTGAATAGAAATCAACACTTAACCACCAAACGATCTTCTTACTTTTTTTAAACTTGAAAATATAATTGGTAAGGGATTCCGGAATGATAATAACATTATTGGGATGATCATCAATAGTCTCAATCTCTGATGTATCGTAGATATTATAAACTTGCGGTTTTGGATTTACATTAGATTTTTTATGTATATAATACATTTTAGCATCTAATTTAAAAACAGTTCGTAATTTATGACTTAATTGATGTAATGCTTCGGGTCCACCGGTTGAGATATTTGCAGGACAAATTATATATATTCTTGATGGATAAGTTATTATCATAATGTCTTCTAGCTCTGCAAATGTAATCAATTCTTACATTCTATAGAATTCCACAGATGTTTTTTTATTAAATTTACGTTACTAATTTCTTTACAATGAACATAGTTAAATGTTTAAAAAACTACTTTACATTTACTAATTATGCTAAACATGTAGAAAAAGATGAAGCAAATTATCCTCATGAAATTCTCTTATCATATAGGATTATGGACCATCCTTTTGTTTCTTTAGAACGATTAGCTAATCAGATGCTATGGATACAAAATTCACTTTCTAATGTAGTAATTAAACCCAATCAGGTATTTTCTTTTTGGAAAGTTTTAGGTGATCCCGTTCATATGTTACACAATTCTGATTCAACCTTCTTATACGAAATATACAGCAGTATTATTTACCATCTGGCACTAATAAGTGGATTAGCAATACTTGAGAGACATCCTTCAACGGTAGATCATTTCACTGAAGATCAAAGAATATATCCGTTAGGTGCGGAAGCATTAGTGTTATATAAATCCAGAGATTTAAAAATTAAAAACGGTTATGCTTTTCCTATAAAATTTAATTTTCAAATTAAAAATCAAATTTTGAATGGATCTATTTTAAGTTCAGAAAAAATAATACGTAACGAAGTAGTTTTTACCAATAGAGATTTTAAAAATTTCAAGGAAGTTTTAACTCGAATAAACCGTAGAACTACAGAAGTTTCCTTTTATAAAAAGAAACTATAAAAATATAGCTTCATGTATTCTAACATGAAGCTACGTTTTGTAAAAATTTTTATTAACTGTTTAAATTTAAAAACTTTTTATCTATGAAATCATGAATTGAATCTTTCAAAAACTAAAATTTCTTGTCCATTATTATAAAATGATAAAATTGAATCTCCTTCTCTAATTTCATCAATACTTTGCATAGCATTTAAAAATTGAGATTCATCAAAATCACAAGGCAATTCAGTTGAAGATAATCTTGATAAATTAAAGATAGTATTTTCCCAAGTATAGTAGGCAGTAAATTTGTTACAACCTGTTGTTCCGTAAATTTGTTTCCAAGGTTCATCAAATCTCATTAAGGGTAAATTTTCGTATAAATCAGAAGCATTTTGAGAATTCAATCTAACTAATCTCCATTTCACTACATTCTCATCACCTAGATAAACCATTATTTTATCTAGTTTGCCCTTAGGTTTTTTAGTTGTATTAGTTCCTTGATCCTCTACTTTTATAGTAATTACATTATCTGCGTCATCGATTGTATCGGTACTTATAGTAACTTCATCAATCGGTTGATTTATTTGAACTTCGTTATAATCTTTTAATGCTTTTTTTGATGTTCCACAGCTAGTGATTAAAAATAATGGAAATAACCCTAAGAAAATTAAATGAAAATCTAATAAACTTTTTTTCATAATATTTAAGAATGTATTGTACGATTAATTAACTTTTTGAGCATAATAAATATTAGGTAAAGATATAAAAAACCTGCAATAACAACTATTTTTTTTATATTTTTTTTTCAAACAAAAATAAGATTTAAGTTTCAAAATTAATTTTATTTTGTTGAATTAATTGACACAAAATAACTTAAGCTTTATATGGGTCAAAAATTTTTATTTGAAAGTACTATGAATGAGTAAGGATTGAATACTATCATATTTATATATTTGTAATATTCAAGACAATAATACAGACTAAAAGTAAATAAATTATTCTCTATGCATCTAACCGGACAACTAACCAAAATGATAACCGAATATAATTCTCCTATTCAGTATTATCTAAATTTTAATGATGAAATAATTATTATAAATCAACTATTAGATAAAAAAATCAAAATACGATTTGATCATTATAAATGTCTGGGATGTGGTTTGGATAAAGAAATATTTGCCATGGGATATTGTAAGGATTGTTATTTTACTTCTCCCTATGCAGGAGATTGGATACTAAGACCTGAATTATCTAAAGCCCATTTAGGCATGGAAGACAGAGATTTAAGTGTTGAATCTCAAGCTCAACTTCAGCCTCACATAGTTTATTTAGCAAACTCCGGTGGAATTAAGGTTGGTGTCACAAGAAAATCACAATTACCTTATCGTTGGATCGATCAAGGTGCCGAGTATGCCATAAAATTAGCAGAAACTGAAAATAGATATGAAGCAGGAGTCATTGAATCCATTCTTAAAAAGCACGTTTCAGATAAAACCAATTATAGGAAAATGTTGAGAGAATCAGTTCCCTATATAGATTTATCAATTGTAAAAAATGAGCTTAAAACATTTATACCCGAACAATTAGAAAATTATATTTTAGAGGATAACGAAATTTTTAACTTTCAATATCCAGTAATCGCATACCCACATAAAGTAAATTCGGTAAACCTTAAAAAGGTTTTTGAATTTGAAGGAATTTTAAAAGGTGTTAAAGGTCAATATTTGCTTTTTGATAATAATATTGTGTTTAATGTTAGAAATCATGAGGGATTCGTAATCGACTTAATCCTTTGATTTTACTAAAGATAATTCATTATCTATCAACCTGTTATTATATTGTTGAATATACGATTTTATTTTTAATTCAAGGTTTTCTTTAGGATAATTTGAAATTGAATGTTGTAATAAACTGTCTGTTGTATAATCATATACACGTAAAATCTTTTTACCGTCAAAAGTAACATAATACTGATTGATTAAAAATCTATAAATACCTTCATTAAAATTGGCAACCACTCGATCTTTACTTTCAACGGGATTTCCAAAAGAAAAAATTTGTCCTTTATAACCCAGATAATTCAAAACTTCAGGGTAAATATCAATTTGACCCATTAATTTATTTTCTGTTTCCTTTAATTTAGAATTAGAAGGATCAAATAATAATATAGGTATTGAATAATTACCAATTTCTGTTAAAAAATATTCAGGTTTTGCCCCTCCTCTACTTGTATGATCGGGAGTTAAAACAAAGACCGTATTAGTATACCATTCTTGTTTTTTGGCATTTTCAAAAAATTTTCTTAAAGCAAAATCGGAATAAGCAATACTCTCGTGAATATCTCTGTTTCCTCTAGGAAATTTATTTTTATATTGTTCTGGAATGGTATAAGGAGAATGTGAAGAAACGGTAAAAATAGTTGAAAAGAAAGGTTGTTTAAAAGTATTAAATTTTTTTAGTGTAAACTGTAAAAATTCTTCATCAAAAATCCCCCATACTCCATCATATCCCCCTTTTTCCGTATATTCATTTTTACCATAATAATTATCATAACCTGAAATTCGGGCAAATTCATTGAAATTTTGACTTCCATTAAATGCGCCGTGAAAAAAAGATGTATTATATCCTTCTTTTTTTAAAACAACATTAAATCCATCAATTTGATTAAAGGAATAAGGTGAAGATATATAAGAAACTTCCATAAGACAAGGTATTGATGTAATTACTGATGGTACTGCATCAATTGATTTTAATCCATTAGCAAAAGCATTGATATAATACCTGCCCTCTGTAAGTAAAGAATCTAAAAACGGTGTTAATTTCCTACCTTCAAATTGTTGGTAAATATTTTCTTTTCCAAAACTTTCCAAAATAATAATTACTAAATTCTTTTTATTAAAAATTCCATCCGAATTGATATCTACTATTGGTTGATAAGTAGTTTTTAAATGTTGAGGGGTAAAATAATTCTTCTTTTTTAAATTATCTTTTTTATTTATAGTTTTAAAAATTGTAAAAGTTGTGTTTAATACCACTGCGGTATTTTGGGGATAATCGGTATAATTTATAGCATCAACCGTTTTAATTGGAGCTCTTTGGATTCCTCCTCTTCCCAATAATATAATTAAGCCGACAAATAATAAAAAAACTAATGAGCTCACGAAGATCCCTTTCCATCCGTTTTCTTTTTCTTGTCTGTATGATGTTTCAGGAATAAATCTCCAAAAACAAAACATAGCCACTAAATATCCTAAAAACATATACCAATATTGAGCTAAGAATACAGGAATTAGTCTGAGTATATCTCCTTCCATACCGGAAGCGGTAATCAATGCATAGGTACTTCTTTTATTAGTATATATATAATATTTTATATCAATGAAATTGACTCCTATAAAAAAAGCATTGATTAAAAAAAATAATATTTTTAAACTTTTTTGATAGGTACGATTATACTTGAAGTTGCCCGGAATCGTACTTAATACAATTATGAGTATATTACTTAAAAAAATTGCTGCCAAATCAAATCGTAAACCTCCTAAAAACTCCGATAATCCTATGTTTTTGAAAAAATGAAAATTGAACACATAGAAAATTGCTCTACAGAGTTGGTAACAAAAAATTAAGAGCAAGATTCTAAGCAATAACTGTTTTATGCTTAATTTATAATTCATAATAACAAGTGAATAGTTAGTAATACAAAATTATATAATTTTTCATCAATTTAATCAATAAAATTTGTCTTTTTTTAATAATTTGATACTGATTCTGAGTATAACATAAAAAATTTAATCTCATTCCATATTTTTTTCCTAGTTTTGTCTTTCTAATTATTAACTATGGCTGAATATAAACTTATATTACCTCCTATGGGAGAAGGTATAATGGAAGCTACAATTACCGGATGGGTTAAGAATGAAGGAGATTATGTAGAAGAGGATGAAACTATTGTTGAAATTGCGACAGATAAGGTCGATTCAGATGTCCCTTCCTCCATTTCGGGAAAACTACTAAAAAAGCTCAAAGAAGTAAATGATATTTGCAAAATTGGAGAAGCTTTTGCTATATTAGAAATTGAAGATGCTGATGAAAAATCATCTGCTGTTTCTAAAACCGAAATATCTTTAAATCAGGATGATACTTTAACAATCAATACATCTATAAATGTACCTAATATAACAGCTGAATTAGAAAAACCTTTGGTTTCAAATTCTGAACTACATAACAGTAATGCTTCTAAAAGTACGTATTATTCACCCTTAATTAGATCTATTTGTAAAAAAGAAAATATTTCTCAATCGGAATTAGATTTATTACAAGGTACTGGATTAAACGGTAGAATTACAAAAGAAGATATCCTTTCCTATTTAAAAAGTAGAAATCTTTCCGCTACCATAAAAGTATCACCTATACTGGAACCGGTTCATAATAGCCCTAAAGTATCAGAAAATACATCTGATACCTCTATATTAAATTCTTCTCCTTCCATATCGGATGGTGATGAAATCATAGAAATGGATCGAATGCGTAAGCTTATTTCTAAAAATATGCTGCAAAGCAGACAAATTTCGGCTCATGTTACTTCATTTGTTGAAGCAGATGTTACCAATATAGTACTTTGGAGAAATAAAAATAAAGATTCTTTCTTCAAAAATGAAGGAGTAAAGCTCACTTTTATGCCTATGTTTATTCAGGCAATTGTTAAAGCAATAAAAGATTTTCCTATGATTAATATCTCCGTAGATGGGGATAGAATTATAAAAAGGAAAAATATTAATATAGGTATAGCAACTGCTGTTCCTAATGGCAATTTAATTGTTCCAGTTATAAAAAATGCAGATCAGTTGAGTTTATCCGGGCTTGCAAGATCAATAAATGATTTAGCAAATCGTGCAAGAAATAATCAGCTAAAACCGGAAGATACCAATTGTGGAACGTATACTTTGAGTAATATTGGAAGTTTTGGAAACCTTGCAGGAACGCCGATCATCAACCAACCTCAAGTTGCTATTATGGCTGTTGGATCGATTGTTAAAAAACCGGCAGTTATTGAAACTCCACAAGGAGACATGATAGGTATACGCCATATGATGATTATCTCACATACCTATGATCACAGGGTCATAGATGGAGCTTTAGGAGGTGCTTTTGCTAAAAAGGTTTCTGATTATTTAGAAAAATTTGATTCTAATACAAAATTTTAAAGTTGAAATATATTTAAAAAATTAATTGTAGCTTGTGAACATTCATTCAATACAATATTATATACTGCTAATTATATTTAGTTGCCTTTTGAGCAGTTGCGATAAGAAACAAACAATAAAAGCTTCTACCCAAACTGATTCTTTATCAGTATCTTCTTCAATTAGGGATACTTTACCTAAGAAATTTATCGGTACTTATCAAGGAAGTATTTCATGTGATGATTGCGAATTTGTGGTACTGACTTTAGATCAAAGTAATACGTATAAGTTAAAAATTCAACTTTTTACTGACGAAGATTCTAAAGGATCAATTATTTATGAACAAGGTAATTTCAATTGGGATAGAAAAAATTCAACGATAGCTTTAGATAAGTTTGGTTTTAAATTTAAAGCTTTTGAAAAAAAACTGTACTATCTTGACAATACAGGTCAATACGATACCGAAGAATATTTAATTAAACAATAATCTATATAAATAATCAAGTAAGTTTAATATTACTTGATTATTTCATTCTCAATAAATTTTGTCGATTTTTTGAAATAAATATTTAAAATTCTAAATCATAATTAGAGATAGATAAACTTATTAAAATATTTTTTTCATTAAAGTAAAAAGTAGTATAAATTTTATCTGACACTACTTTATATGTAGGTTGTTTCGTATTTTTAAATTTTATTAAACGCTTAGCATATATTTTTTCAATGGAACTTAGAGAAGATTGATGTAAGACAATTGAATTTGATAATTCCACTGAATTGGTTCCTCCATAATTGAAACTAACCAATGAAATTTTATCATTACTTCCTAATCGCCCGCCCCCATCTGATATTGCACTAATTTGAAAACCATTCGTGAAATCCCAAGTATAAATGTTTCCTGAACCTTCGATGGGTTCTGCACCCGTATAAGTAGCTATAGTATTGATTGCCTCTATTTTTTGCGGTAATTTAAATCCTTTAGCAGTAAAAAATAATTCTTTAATTTTAGCCGCAGATTTGGGACCTAAAATAAGGCTTTTCTTTTTTAATTTAGTAGTTGTTATCCTATTGGTTTTATTTTGTGAAAACAGCTCTCCGCTGTTTAAAATCATTAGTAGAGTGAAAACGAATACAATTTTTTTCATTATAATTATTTTAGTATCTTACAATATATCTAATTTTTTTGGCTTTAAGATTACAATTTCAAACGATAACGTCTGTTTTAGCCTATTGTTTGAATCCATTAATTTATGGAACAAACATTTGTTTTATTTTATAAGTAAACTTTGAAAAAATAGAGGTAAAAAAATACTTGTTTTCCGTCTGATTAGTAGAGAAACTAATAAGAGCTACAAGATTATGATCATTATCGGCTAATTTTAAAAGCTTGATTATGATTTTTTCTTTATCTAAAGATGATAAAAACTTTATACATTTTAAATTTTCAATTATAATTTGCTTACGAACTTCTTTATCACTTTTTAATAGTAAGAAGTTGATATTTTCATCAGACAATAATTTTTCCAACCCTGAATATAACGCATTTTTACTTATTTTATTAATGCCTCTATCATAAATAAATTTACGAATATCCTGAAACTTTTTTAAAAAAATATAAGGTGTAATGGGTTGAGAATAAGAAGATATTTTTTTTCTGTACCTTACGTCATAATTTTTACGAAATTCTTCATTAGATAAAATATGATATGCTTCGTTAATATCTATAAAAAGCTTTTCATTATCTTTATTATTTAAATTCCTGTCCGGATGATATTTTAGAGCTAATCTTCTATAAGATTTTTTAATTTCCTTATGCGATGCAGTCGGATCGACTTCTAATATAGTATAAAAATCTTTCATTATTTAAGGCTACAACCAGTATTAAAAAGAACATTCGGCACAAATATAAGCTATTTAAAATACATTTACACCGATTGATAAACATTTAAACGAAAAAAGACTATTTAAAAATAGTCTTTTTATAGGATATAAGATAGTTATAATCACTACGATTCACAGCTACTGCAATTAACTAAATTAACCACCAACTCTTTGGCCACACTTTGACTTCTTTGATAATAAAGAGTTTTAATACCTAATTTCCAAGCTTCTATTAATAATCGGTTTACCTCTTTTACCGGAAGTTCAGCAGGTATATTTAAATTCAAAGACTGGGATTGGTCCACATATTTTTGTCTTATAGAGGCTTGTTGAACAATTTCCAATTGACTGATCTCTTTAAAAGTTTTGAAAACTTGTTTTTCTTCGTATGATAAATCTTTTAAATGCTGTACACTTCCACCATTTAGCATAATACTTCTCCAAGTGTCTTCATTATTAATATTTTTCTCCGTAAGAAGCATATCCAAATACTTATTTTTACGCATGAAATTACCTTTAGAAAGACCCGCTTTGTAATAATTGGAACTGAACGGCTCAATCCCCGGCGAGGTTTGACCTAAGATCGCAGAAGATGAAGTGGTTGGCGCAATAGCCAATAAAGTAGAATTTCTTCTTCCGTAACCTTTTAATAATTCTGGTTCTCCGTAAATTCTGGCTAAATCTTCAGTTGCTTTATTGGATTTATCCTGCAAATATTTAAAAATCTCAACGGTTTTTTGTTTAGCAACCATTCCTTCAAAAGGAATCATGTTTTTTTGCAAATAAGAATGCCATCCTAAAACTCCCAAGCCTAGTGCTCTGTGCTTTTTAGCAAATTTATTTGCGGGTGACAAGTAATAATTACCTTCTGTTTTTACAATAAATTCCTGTAAAACGGCATCCAAAAAGAATACGGCTAATTTTACTGCTTCCGTGTCTTTCCATTCATCATATAATTCCAAGTTCATGGATGAAAGACAACATATAAAAGATTCTTCTTCTGTGGAAGGAAGCATAATTTCTGAACAAAGATTAGAAGCATGGATAACCATTCCTTTATCTTTGTATACTTGTGGTTTATTTTTATTAATATTATCAGTAAAGAATATATAAGGTAAACCTTTTTGTTGACGACTTTCTAAAACTTTAGCCCAAATTTTTCTTTTATCAATATCCCCGTCAATCATTTCCTGCATCCAATAATCAGGAACGCATATACCGAAAAATAAATTTTGAATCGGATTTCCTATATCGCGTATGGATAAAAATTCTTCAATATCGGGATGATCAATATCCAAATAAGCAGCAAAAGCTCCCCTTCTCACTCCCCCTTGAGATATGGTATCCATGGCAGTGTCAAATAATTTCATGAAACTTACCGCTCCACTACTTTTGCCATTATCCGAAACCGCTGATCCTCTTTCTCTTAAAGCTCCAAAATAACCGGAAGTACCTCCGCCAATTTTGGTCTGCATGATTACTTCTCCTAATTTATGAGTTATTCCTTCTATACTGTCAGGAATATGAACATTGAAACATGATATAGGCAATCCTCTTTCTGTTCCCATATTTGCCCAAATAGGTGAGCTTAAACTCATCCAGCCCCTTTCAATCATTTCCTGAAAAGCTTCTTTTAGTTCAGGTTTGTATAATCGTTGAGCGGCAGCGTAAGTAATACGATCAATTGCTCCTTCAACCGTCTCTCCCTTTAGAAGATACCCCCTATTTAATATTTGTTCACTTTCCGAATTTTTCCACCAAAGTTTTTCGCTCATAATATATATTAATCTAATCTTTTAACCATTAATTCTAATTTACCTTTTAATCCGGTTTCATTATTTACTGCCATTCTTCTTAAAAAATACCCGTTATCTTTTCCTTCTTCATCAATAAAAGGCATTTCATATATTTCAGATAAAGAAAATGTTCGAAGATATCCTGAAATTATTTCTACTAACTCCTCCCATATTTCTATATGACGATCTCTGTCTTCTAATTTGGTAGCAATTTCTCTTTCGATGGTTGCATTAAAATCAAGATATATAAAATTGGCTTTAATTAAATAAAAATCTCCCATTTAAAATAAATCGTTTTCAGTTATACTTTTATCATATTTGGTATATTCGGTAGGTCTTTTCGCAAAAAAGTCGTCCAAACTATTGGCAAATACTTCCTCTTCAAACCATGCCATAGGTTTATATTGCTCTGGTGTAACATGATACAACCGTTCCATTCCTATTTGTTGTAAGCTTTCATCTACCCTGAATTTCATAAAGTTTAGAAGATTTTCTTTTTCAATTGAGTTTACTTCTCCTTTCTCAAATATCCAATCTAATATTTTACCTTCAATGATGATTGAATTCTTAACGGTATCTTGAATGTGCTTAATGGTATCTTCATCAAAAAAGTCGGGATATTCTTCTTTAATTTTATTAACTAAATAGATTCCCGCATTGGCATGAATTTGCTCATCTACCGAAGTCCAACCAATGATATTGCTAACATTTTTCATCAGACCTTTAAATCTTGTAAATGATAAGATTATGGCAAATTGACTGAATAAAGATACATTTTCGATAAGAATAGTAAATAAAATAAGTGATACTACGTATTTTTTTCGGTCATCGGATTTAGCATATTTTAATGCATTATCTAAGTATTCCACTCTTTCCCTGATAACAGGAATTTCCAACAACTTTTCGAATTCATTATTATATCCCAAAACCTCCAACAATCTTGAGTAAGCTTCTGAATGTCTAAATTCACATTCCGCAAACGTACTTCCTAATCCATTGAACTCCGGCTTTGGAAAATGCTGATATATATTTCCCCAAAAACTTTTTACAGCGACCTCAATTTGGGCAATTGCTAATAAACTGTTTTTGATTGAATTTCGCTCTCTGTCTTCTAAATGCGAATGAAAATCCTGTATATCGGCAGTAAAATCTACTTCTGAGTGTACCCAATAGGCATGATTGATTGCCTCTGTAAATTGTAAAATTTCAGGGTATTCAAAAGGCTTGTAATTAATTCTTCTATCAAATATTGACATAATCCTTAATTTATTTTTCTTTTTTTAATAATTTTTACTTTATTTTTAAAAGACAGAAAATTCTTTATAAGAGCCGGTCTCGTGTATAATTTTTAACGTATACAAACTCTTATATTCAAATTTTATAATCTTATGATTTTTATAATTAACTTTCTTTCAATTAATTAATTCTTTTGTTTTAGGCACTTACTATGTATTTAAAATTAAAAATATTTAACATACTTGCCCCTAGAGAATTTCAAAAGATATTAAGAAGTTATAAACACACAATTTTATTTTGAATTGAAAAAACAAGTTTTTTAATTCCTCGAATCAGTTCCCCATTTTAATTTTTCCCGAAGATTTTTAAAATAAGAATAATTATTATACTTGACTATTTTTATTTTAAATGGTGCTTTTTTTATGATTATTTCATCGTCTATTCCTACCGTATTATACCGTGAATCCAGACATAAAGAATATTTTTCCGATCTACTATGAACTTTCAACCGTATTTCTACATCATCTTTTAAAATTAATGGTCTTACATTTAAATTGTGCGGACAGATTGGAGTGATAACCACTATATCGGCTTTAGGATAAATGATGGGACCTCCACAACTTAATGAATAGCCCGTTGAACCGGTAGGAGTTGATATAATTAAACCATCTGCCCAAAAGGTATTCAGAAATATATTATCTACATAGGCATCTATGGTTATCATTGAGGTTGTATCCTTACGCATTACTGCTGCTTCATTTATGGCATAAGGCAAGAATTTATGAAAATTACTTTTCACTTCTAATACGGAACGTTCACTTATAGTGCAATTACCATCTAAAATATGGGGCAATTCCTTCAAAAATTCATTTTTCTGAAATGTGGCTAAAAATCCTAATCTTCCTGTATTGATTCCCACAATCGGAATATTAGATCCTTTAATATAAGCAACAGTAGACAAAATAGTTCCATCACCGCCAAAGGTAAATAATAATTTGGTTTCTTTAGGAAGCCCTTTCTTTTTAGTGAAAGGAATAAAACCGGGATTTTTTAATCCTAACATTTCTTCTAATTCCTTCACGTAGGATTCATATACATAAATGGTTATACCTTTTTTTTCTAATTGTTGAAAAAAAGCCGCATAAAGTTCATAATCTTCTTTGTGAACTACTTTTCCATATACACCTACTATCATTGAATTATAATTAATTTATACTTCCATAAATTTTTGCAATTGATCAAATCTCTCTTTTAAAAGCTCTTGCTTGGAATCTTCAAAGTATTTGTTGGAAATTTGATATCCAAATCTCTCAAAAGTATCTCCAATGGAACTTATATTTTCTGCACTAATTTTAAGTACTATTTGAGTTGAGTCTTCATCGGTATTGACTAATAACATCCCTAATATCCTTCCATTATTGCTTTCTACAATATTTGCTATTTCACTGGTAGAATATTTTTTTATAGGAGTCGTAATGATCATATAAACTCCATATTCGGTAGTAAACTGAAAGGAGGCCAATTCATCAATAACTGTTTCTTCTAATACTACTCCTAAAAATTTTTCTTGGTAGGATAAGATTGGGATTATATTAGTTTCATTTTCGCTAAAAACGCGTAAGGAATCAAAAAGTATAGCACTATCAAGTAGATAGAATTGTTCTAAATCTAAAAGATGATCTTTTAATGATTCTGATTTATCTAAATCTCTAATGATATTTAACCCTATATTTCCTTTTACTCTTCCTTTACTTATAACAGGATAATGGCTAACTCCCAGATCAATCATTAATTGCTCTGCTCTTGCAACGCTGTCATTTTCATAGAGAGTTAATACATCATTTGAAATATAATTGGTAATTATCATTATGCTAAGATATAATAAGATTTTTGAGTAACCAAAATTTTAAAATTTTGTTCATCTCTTTTTAATTATTTTTTTAAGCACCTCTGTATAAGATAGTTTAATAAGATTTTTTATAAAATCATCCGTTAAATTTCCATTCATAAAAACTGTATTCCAATACTTTTTATTCATGTGATATCCGGGTTGTATTTCCGAATAATTTTCCCTTAACTCCAATGAATATTCTGCCTCACATTTTAAAATTATTTTAAAATCCGGATCATATAGATTAGTTAATGCAAACATCTTACCCTTTACTTTAAAAACTAAAGTTTTTTCATCAAAAGGAAAACATTCTTCCACATCTGTAAATTGTAAACAATACTCTCTAAATTCTTCAATATTCATAGATTGATTAGCTTAAATTTTAAAAATTTTAAATTTAAGATAAAAAATTAGATTATAAGATTTCATATTAGTACATTTGAATGAAATGCTATAAATTAGTTATCATATGAAAAAAATATTTTTTATAGTTTATTATATTTTGATAAGTTTATCTCTTTATTCACAAAAAACATTTTTAATTAAACATTTTGATTCTGATTTTTATGCAAAACAGTGGGCCGGCTTTTATTTATATGATCCTGTGCAAAAAAAGGAAATTTTTAATTATAATGGTAATAAGTATTTTATTCCGGCATCCAATGTAAAAATTTTTACCTTATATACCGGATTGAAATTAATTTCTGATTCTATACCTTCCCTAAAATATGTTTCCAAAAATGACACGCTTTATATTTGTGGAACAGGAGATCCAACTCTATTGGAACCCTATTTTAAACAAAATAAAGTAATTGAATTTTTAAAAAATCGAAAAGAAACTATAGCTTTATTTACAAAAAATTTTGATGATACTATCTACGGCCCTGGTTGGTCTTGGGAAGATTATAAAGAATATTTTTCACCTGAACGCACTTCTTTTCCTATGTACGGAAATTTAGTAACTATTTCTTCACCAACTCAAGTATATCCCTCTTATTTTATAAATGATGTACTATTGGACCATAAAGAAATTGTAAGAGATTTAAGAAAAAATAAGTTTCATTACTCCGATAATAAAAAAATGGAGATACCCTTTATTACTTCCGATTCGTTAACTAAAATACTTTTAGAAAGAGAACTAAAAAAATCCGTTTATTTAACCAAAAAATTTCCTGTTGAAAAACCTTCCTATTTATATAGCATACCCGGCGACAGTTTATACAGGAGAATGATGGTTGTAAGTGATAACTTTTTAGCAGAACAAATTCTTCTGATGGGAAGTCTTTCCATTTCAGATAAACTTAACAGTTCCTCTGCAATACATCATATGTTGTCTTCTTATTTAAAAGATTTGCCACAAAAACCCAGATGGGTTGATGGATCCGGTCTTTCCAGATATAATAATTTTACTCCTAAAGATATGGTTTATGTTTTAACTAAGCTCTATGAAGAAATCCCGTATAAAAGATTAATTTCTTTATTTCCGGCAGGAGGTGTTAGTGGAACTTTAAAAAATAATTATAAAGGGAATCCGCCGTATATATTTGCAAAAACAGGAGGAATGAAAGGAATATCAAACCTGAGCGGATATTTAGAGACCAAATCGGGAAAAGTATTGATATTTAGCTTTATGAATAACAATTTCCAAGATCCATCCGGAGAAATAAAGAAACAGATGGAAGAAGTATTGGTACATGTGAGAGATTTTTATTAATCAATGTTTTACAGCACATGTGGATATTTGCGTAGGAATATTTCTGCTAAATTCAATTCCAAATCCAAGTTCTCCGTAATCATTCCTCCCCCATCCCCATAAGCTCCCATCTTCTTTGATGCCTATACTATGCTCAAAACCGGCGGAAACTGTTTTCCATTGGGAATGATCCAATAATACAGGGAGATTTTTATTAACTTGGGTTCCGTCTCCTACTTGTCCGCTATTATTCTTTCCCCATCCCCAAAGTGAACCGTCTTCTTGTATGCCTAAGGAATGGTATTCTCCTGCAGCAACCATTTTCCATTTAGAATGACCGATACGAACAGGAAAATCTTTATCCCGATTGGATTTATCACCTAATTGGCCAAATTCATTATATCCCCAAGCCCAAAGGCTACCATCTGCTTGAATTCCTAAAGTATAGTCAAATCCGGACGTAATGTATTTCCATTTACTGTAACCAATTCGTACAGGAATTGTAGAATATTTAAATTGGTCAGTCCCTAACTGACCGTCTTCATTATTACCCCACCCCCACAATGTCCCGTCTTCCTGTATTCCCATACTATAATTAAAACCGGCCGTTATAAACTTCCATCTTGCATTTCCTATTTTAATTGGTTTATTTTTATCGTCGGTGGTGCCATCTCCTAACTGACCTTCTTCGTTGCTTCCCCATGCCCATAAAGAACCGTTTTCTTTTATAGCTAATGAGTGATATTCTCCGGCGGAAACACTTTTCCAATTGGAATGATCAATTTGAACCGGATAAATTTTAGTAAAATTTGTACTATTACCCAGCTGACCGTTTTCATTCAGCCCCCAGCCCCATAAGGAACCATCTGATTTTATACCTAATGAATGATTGTAACCGGAATACACTAATTTCCATTTTTTGGAAGGATCCACTTCGGTAGGAAGGGATTTGTTTTGGTCGGAGCCGTCACCTAACTGTCGTTTATCATTTTTTCCCCAGCCCCATAAGGTGCCATTATTTTGTATACCTAAACTGTAATAATTTTTTACTGAAATTAATTTCCAGCAAGCATTAATTTGTCCATTTACATCAATAACATTTATACCTGCAAATGCCAAAACTATACAAATAAATTTCATACAACTTTTGCTTCCCTGTTTTTAAGCGTACGTAACGGTAAATATAAATTTCTCAATCAGTAATTGAGATTTACTTATCAAAATAAATTTATATTATAAACAAAAGTTGTATGTTATTTATTGTTATATAAACAATTTTTTTATTTTATATCTTTATTTTTTACTTTAAAGTGAGCTTCTAAATCAATTTCTCCACCTAATAAAGCTGCAGAAGTGGCTTCAGGGTCTTTTTTTGCCGGTTGATGAAGTAAATAAATATATACCGTTGAAAAAGCTTGATCCTCTACGGTCCAGACCGTATGATGTCCTAACTTTCTGCCTAATGTATCAATATTATCATGATCAGCATAGGTAATGCTTAACCCTTTAGAATTAACCTTCTGATAAAATACAAAATGGTCATCGGCATCTTCAATAAAAATTTCATCGGTCACATCGTGTAAATGATTTTCATGTTGTGAATAAAATTTTATTTCAACATTATACGTTCCTGCGGGTAAGCTGATATCCGTAATCGGTATTTCGGTGCTTCCTTCCGGTACTTCGTAAACATATTCTCGAATTAAATTTGGGTCTGAACTATTTCTAAATTGCAATATCACCTTTGACATTTCATCGTGATCGTGTTCCGGTAGAGAATTTAAAATGTCATCTCTGTCATGGGAAGAACAAGAAAAAATAGTAACTAAAAGTAAGGTTAACGGTAACCAAAAGATTAAATTTTTAATTTTCATATATGTATTGTATATTTTTAAAAGTTAAATTGTATTTTTAATAAAAAGCTTCTTCCGCTTTCGTCCGTATAATAACGCAACCGATTCATATAATCTCTGTATGCGGTGTCAAAAATATTTTTTACACCTAATGAAATATTCATCGTGTGTATAGTTGTAATATCGAATGAAAAACCGGTAATAAAATCAAAGAGCTGATAAGCAGCAGGAGGAGAACTAATATCTAATGTTTCCGAAACCACTGCTCCATTTTTCACTATGTCAATTTCAAAATTATAATTAGGAAAGTGCGTTTGCTTAAACACCGAAGTGGAAGTAAGTTTTGCAAAATAATTTCTCCATTTTTTATTTTTATATTCTATTGAATTGATACATTGCAAAGGAGGCATGGAAATTAAGGACGTTTTATTTTTTATATCTTTTCCTCTCAAATAAGAAAAATTAGTAGAAAATTTCAATGGTCCCAATATTTGATAATCAGCCATTACATCGATACCGTAAATTTTAGCATTGGTTTGTTTATATTGCCAAACCGGAAATGCTCCTCTAATAGTATATTCTGCATTTACAGGAATAGAGTTTATAAAGTCGTTTATATAATTATAATAAGCCGTTAATTCAAAAGTTAGCTTATTATCCAATCCAAACCCTTTATATGTCGTCATGAACTTATTAGACTTCTCATTTTTTAAGTCTAAATCTCCCAATTCAATAGCTGCGGCTGAATGATGCAATCCGTCGCTAAATAATTCACTTGGGTTGGGTGCTCGACTACTTAATGAATAATTGAATGTAATTTCATCAAACTTTCCCAACTTTAATTTTAAGCCTAAAGTAGATGCAAAACCGTTATAGGTAAGAATCGGATTTACCAAATAATTGAGACCGGTATCTTTAAGTATTTTTTTTGAATATTTTTTATCGTAACCCAAAGATACCCATCGGCTTTTTTTATAAAATTTTAAAGCATCTATTTTTTGATGATCAAATCGTATTCCTCCTTCGATTAGTAATTTTTTACTAATATTAAAATATTCAATCCAATAGAAGGAATAATTATTTTTTTCATAAAAGGGGATTAATGGACTTACGCCGGTACCAGCATTTGGAAAATTTTCTTGATAAGAATAGCCGCTTCCTAATTTTGTTTTAAGTTTAGTATAGGCAGTCGATTCGTAATCTAAATTGAGAGTATGTGTAGTTAAATCCAAATTGAGAGACGCCTTGTCGGCAAGTTCGCTTCTTCTGATATCATATTCTTTCCGATTATTAAATTGATATCCGTACACTAAACTTAATTTACCGAAATTAAAATTATAATGAGTATTGAATTTAAATAAATTATGCTGAATTTTCTGTTTGGGCGCATCTATTTTCATCGTAAAATCATCAATAACTAAGGGTTGTTTATTATTGATGGCATTTAAAAGATTTTCCAGGTTACCTACATGCGCTGCTTTTAAAATACCAGTGTCTGAACCGAAATAACTATAGAATAATTCTATGCCGTAATTTCTTTGATTTTTACCTACTTGAATTGAAAAATCATTTTCTTTAAGCCCCGTATTAGACATAATATAATTAGGCGCTGATAGATCTCCGGATCTTTTATAAGTACCTTGTAAGCGCATAGCCCATCCTTTTTTCCATCCTTTTTCAATTTGAGCTGTAGTATTTCCTCCTTTGCCGTTGGAAACATAGGAAGTTATAAGACTTCCCGTAAGAGTATCTTTTGTATATAATTTTTTTGGTTCAACCAATACGATACCCCCGGTAGCATCGCCCGCATATTGTAATGCTCCCGCTCCTTTAATGATTGAAATGGAATTGGCAACATTTAGGTCAATATCCGGAGCATGTTCAACACCCCATTGTTGATCTTCCTGCCTTATGGCATGATTAAATATGGGCACACGGCTGCTATGCAATCCATGAATAATAGGTTTAGCTATATTATTTCCCGTTTTTAATATACTCACTCCCGCAATCGAAGCTAATGCACTAGCTAAGTTTGTATCCGAAAATTCATTAATTTGATTTTTGGTTAATTTATTTTCTGTTGAAGTTTTAGTTTTTCCTAAAGATTTTCCAACAGTTACTATTTGTTGTAATTCTTTTTCTTTACGTTCTAATGAAATATCTTGATTTAAATTATTCTTTACTGTTATATCTAACGTTTGAGTAATATAGTCAGGATGTGAAAAGATAAGTCGATACATTCCTGGACAAACATTGGAAATAGTATATTCTCCGGATAAATCGGTTATTGTTATGGATTCTTTTCCATTAGTTGCTATGAGCTGTATAGAACCGTTTTTTAATCCACGAGTGGAATATAAATCGTTAAGTTTACCTTTAATATGCAAGGTACATTGAGCATACGATTTTATATTCAATAAAATAAGAAACGTAAAAAAAACGTATATTGTCTTTTTCATAAAACAAATAATATAAGGTATGACTTAATTGAAAAAAAGTTATATCCTTTAAAAAAGATATAAATACAGATCTTTTTTTCTAATTTTTATTAAAAAATCCGCATCATATTATTATTTTTATGAAAATTTAGGAGGTGGCCTGTTGAAATAATTAGATTTATTTATATTTTTATAAAATATAAAGGTATAAATATCTTCAGGGTGATTAATTATTTCAGAGTGATGAGGTAGTATAAATGTTGGGTCTTCCGCTACATCAAATAATTGATATTTTCCTAAATGAAAAATAGTATGACATTGTTGGCAATGATCATGACTAATTTTGTTTACTTTATGTTGTTCTAAGTGAATATATTCCTGTATAGAAAATATCTTAAATACGAATACTATCGAAAATAAAAGATAGATAATTCGTATTTTATTGGAATGAAGAAATTTCACTTTAGATTGTATAAATTATTTGGAAGCAAATTTAAATAAAAAAAATCTTTCATGAAGTTGAAAGATTTTTTATTTTATTATTTTTTGCTAACTACAGCTAATTTTTCTTTTTCTGTAATTTGTTTTTTTTCAAGTTCTTTGCCCAATTCAATAATGTAGTCATGCAAACTATCTTTTATTTGTGGATGGACTAAACCATATTGAATACTAGTTTTCATAAATCCGAATTTATCTCCTACATCATAACGGGTACCGCAAAAATTACGAGCAAACACTCTTTGAATTTTATTAAGTGTATCAATTGCGTCTGTTAATTGAATTTCACCACCTGCTCCGGGAGCTTGATTTTCCAAAATACTAAATATCTCAGGTGTCAATAAATATCTACCGATAATTGCCAGATCACTGGGCGCATCTTCGGGCTTAGGTTTCTCTACAAAGTTGAGCACATTATACAACCCTTTTTCTATTTCTCTTTCTGGAGCGATAATTCCATATTTTGAAGTTTCTTCATGGGGAACTTTCATTACAGCAATAGTAGAAGCATAGGTTTTTTCAAAATCCATAATTAATTGCTTTGTTAGTGGTATTTTATCTTCCATTATATCATCTCCTAACATTACCACAAAAGGCTCATTACCTACAAATGCTTTTGCTTGTAATACAGCATGTCCTAATCCTCTAGGATGAGACTGTCTAATAAAATGTAAATTTATATCAGTCGTTTCTTCAACGAGTTTTAATAATTCCGTTTTATGCTTTTCTCTAAGATTAGCTTCTAATTCAGGATTGGAATCAAAATGATCTTCTATAGGTCGTTTTCCTTTGCCGGTTACAATTAAGATATCTTCAATACCGGAGTTTATAGCCTCTTCTACTATGAATTGGATAGTAGGTTTATCTACAATAGGAAGCATTTCTTTAGCCAATGCTTTTGTAGCTGGTAAAAACCTGGTACCTAAGCCAGCAGCCGGAATAACGGCCTTTTTTACTTTTTTCATAATTTTATAAATAACGGTTAAAAATAGCTAGTTCAATAAAATATATAAATGATTTATTTATGTTTGTTAATTCATATTTTATTTTATACAAATATAGAAAAAATGAACTTCAATTTCTTTCAATGAACAATATTAAATTAATTATTTAAATAAAAAAACATTTTAAAAATTTAATTTTCTCGACGATAAAAATGATACAGAAAATCCTATAAATAATACAGTAATCAATACAATAAGATAGTTAGTAAGATCGAATTTAACCGGAAATGGCATAAAAGGATTTGCCATTACTAGTCCGAAATTAGATTGTAACCAAGTCAAAAAGGTTCCTAATACTATACCTATAACTACTCCAAACATGGTTATGATAATTCCAATGGTAAAAAATAATTTTTTTAATCCTGAAATACTATATCCTAAAGCAATAAGCGATTTTGATTGATATTTCTTATCCAATATAATAATAATAATAGCCCCCGCTAAATTAAATGAAGCAATTATAATTACTAAAATAAATATTAAATAAATAAACAATTGCTCTACTTTCATCATTTTTAAAAAAGAAGCATCTTGCTCTTGTCTATTTTGAATGATATAGTTCTTTCCCAGTTCGTCTTTTAATTGCTTTTGCAAGGATTTTACATTGTTCTTAACTTTTAATTCAATTGAAAAAGCACTATTAGGAGGTAAATTCAAAAGATTGCGTGATAACTGTATGGGTACAAAAATATAATTTTCGTATTGATCATTTAAAGCAAATACCCCCGTCATATGCACCGTTGCTTTTTTAAATGCATCATCCGTATTAGATATCAATTTTTTCCCCGGCTTAGGCATATATAAAGAAGCGTAATATTCTTTATCAATAGGAACACCCAGACGATAGGCTAAAGCATTACCAAAAGCTGCTTCATTATCGGAAGATGTGTTAGGAAATTTTCCCGCTTGAAAACAAGTATCGATTTTTACAACTTTCAAAAAATTTTCATCCACCCCTTTAAGATATGCTATTTCATCCTTTTCATAAAACAAGACATATACTTTCTCTTCTATGACTTTCGTAAATGCTTTAACTTCTGAATGAGAAGAAAGAATTTTTTCAACCCTTTCAATATCAGGCAAGGTTTTGCCTGTTGCCGGTAAAATTCTTAGATCCGGATTAACATCACTAAAAAGTTTAATATTAAAACTCTCTAATCCACTAAACACCGAAAGGATAACAAACATTGCACAGGTAGCAATCGCTATGGCCGTTAAAGAAGTATACATAATGATACTTACAGCTTGAGTGCTCTTTTTGGATATAAAATACCTGAAGGCTATGTACCAGGATAGATTTTTCACAAATTACAAAATAGGATTTTCATCTTTGCCTTTTAAAGCTTTCTCTATCTTTTCAACTGTATCTAAGGTTACATCAAGATAAAATATCAATTCGGGAACTTGCCTTACCTGTTTAGCAATTCTATTACCTAAAATTTTTCTAATTTTTGGATTAAGAATTTGTATTTCCTTCATTAAGGCCTCTCTGTACTCTTGCGGATAAATACTTAAATAGACTTTAGCCACTCCTAAATCTGAAGAAACTTTTACTTCGGTAACAGATATTAGTATTTTAGAATTCATCTCCGCTGATTGTTTCCTAAAAATTTCAGCTAACTCTTTTTGTAATAATTGATTTATTTTCTTTTGTCTATTGCTTTCCATAACTATTTTACAAATTTAGATAATTTTAAGTACTGCAAAAATTTTAATTTTATAATCTTATTTCTATTTAATTTTTAAAATTATTTTACTAACACTACATTATATCTATAATTTATATTAATTTGTAATTAATAATTTTCATTTTATACGTATGAATTTTTATAATATACTATATGTATTTTAGTAATTAATTATCAAAATAAATAAAGTCCTATTAAATTAAACGGTAAATTATAATTTATCCGAAAAATTTGAAACATTCAACAAATAAAAATTTCAGACGGATAAACTGTTTTTAACTAATATCTTAACAACTCGAAGATTTAATTATAAAATAGTATTATTTTTGCTTATATATATAATAATGTATAATTAATAGATAATAAATTAAAAATGAATTTGTACCAAGTAAATCACCAATCAATTTCCAATGAAATAATCAATCCCACAGCTATTGAAAAATTGCTAAATAAATTACTTGATTTAGTTTATGATCTGGGAATAAAGATTGTTACCTGCTTAGTGGTTTATTACCTGGGAAGGTTTTTAATAAAATGGATTGAAAAATTATTTCATAAATTTTTAGAAAGGAGAAAAATTGATCCTTCTGTCAAGTCATTTCTGGGAAGTTTATGTAATATTACTCTAACCATTTTGTTGGTTTTGTCCATAATTGGAATTTTAGGAATTCAAACCACCTCCTTTGCTGCATTAATTGCTTCTGCCGGTTTGGCTATTGGTATGGCAATGAAAGACAATCTTGGAAATTTTGCCGGAGGAGTCATGATTCTTTTTAACAAACCTATAAAAATTGGAGATCACATCTTAGCTCAAAATCAAGAAGGAGTGGTGCAATCCATTGGTATATTATATACAGTTTTAACCACCGGTGACAATAAAACCATATATATCCCTAACGGACCATTATCCACAGGATCCATACTTAATTTTTCAACGCAACCACAAAGAAGAATAGATATAACCATAGGGGTTGATTATGGAACTTCACTTCAAGATGTCAAAGACATTCTTAATGAAATTATCAGATCTAATACCTCCATACTTAAGTCTCCTGAACCTTTCATTGGATTATTAAAATTAAATGACAGCTCTATTGACTTTGTAATTAGGGTTTGGGTTGAATCATCCAACTATTGGCCTGTTTATTTCTTTCTTAATGAAAACATTTATGAGAAATTTACACATGCCAAAATTAATATACCATTCCCTCAGCTTACCGTGCATATGGCCAATGATAATTAATAGCTAAAACTAGCTTTTTAAAAATCTAGTTTCCCTTTAAACTAACTTAATTATTTTGAAAAATTTTACGAATGTCTTTAAAAATTTAAGTTAAAAATTTATTCATATTGTTAAAATAACTATATATTTGCACCGTCAAATATTTAGGTCAAATACATTTTGGCCCAGTATTTGATATTGTAAAACACGATTAATAAGCACACTTATTATATGGAAACTTATAAATTTAACAAACAATAATTTGCATTTTAGTAAGTATACATATTATATTTGCACTTTCAATTTTTGTTAACGAAAAAATATGCAAACTAATTATAAGGGATTTCTCCTAAATATCACCGATAGCGACAAAACAGGATTTCTGCTTTGGAAAGTAAATAATCTTTGGCAAAGAGAATTTAAAAAAAACTTTGAACACTTAGATTTGACACATAGCCAATTAGTATTGCTTTTATCTATTTTATGGGGAGAAACTAACCAAACTGAAGTAACTCAAAAAAGTCTTTCAGATAAAGCGGGTATTGATCCCATGACTACTTCTACCGTTTTACGAACTTTACAAAAAAAAGGCTTGATCAAAAGAAAATTTAATAAAAAAGATTCGAGAACTAAACTAATTTCATTAACAGAAGATGGAAAAACAATTATTAAAAATGCAACTAAGGTTATAAAAAAATTCAATACATCATTTTTTAGTTCATTAAAAGATCAACAAAACCAATTTCAACAAAATTTGGTAACTCTTTTAGATGATGACATCTATGCTGATGAAATTAAACAAACCTGTTGTAAAGAATACGTACTTAATAATAACAATAATTTAGAAAAATCATAAATATGAAACTCAGAAAAATACAAATTATAGCTTTGCTATTCACTGCTGCAACATCCACATTGTATGTGTCTTGTGGCGGTGATAAGAAAAATGCAGCAGGTATGGCTGCTATGGGCGGGCAAGCCAATCAAGTGCTACCCTATCCGGTAAAAGTAGTTACTTCACAAACTGCTGTTTTGGAAACAGATTATCCGGCAACCATAAAAGGTGAAGAAGACATTGAAATTCGACCAATGGTTGAAGGATTCATTAAAACAATTAATGTAGACGAAGGTTCTGTAGTTAAAAAAGGACAAGTTTTATTTACATTGGATGCTCCACAATACAAACAAAATGTATTGAATGCAGAAGCTGCCATTAAAACTGCAAAAGCTCAAGTTGACAATGCAGTTATGGATGTAACAAAAATCACCCCTTTGGTTGAAAAAGGAATTGTAAGTAAATATCAATTAGAATCTGCACAATATGCTTTACAGACTAAACGTGCCGCTTTAAATCAAGCACAAACTGCTTTAGCTATTGCAAACACTAATTTATCTTATACCGTTCTTACCAGTCCGGTTAATGGAATTGTTGGTTCCATACCTTATCGTTTAGGTAGTTTAGTTAATAGTACCACTACCTTAACCACTGTGGCGAATACTTCCAATGTATATGTATATTTTTCTTTAAACGAAAAACAGTTATTGGATTTCCTTAAAAATACACCGGGTGCAACTCAAGCAGAAAAAATCAAAAAATCCGAACCGGTGACTTTAATTTTAGCTGATGGTACCGAATACAATGAAAAAGGAAAAATTGAAACTATCAACGGTATTGTAAACACTTCTACAGGTTCTGCAAATTTCAGATCTAGTTTTCCTAATCCGCAAGGTATTTTAAGAAGTGGTTCAACCGGATCCATACGAATCAGTACAACTGTTGAAAATGCTTTGGTTATCCCGCAAAAAGCAACCTTTGAAATTCAAGGTCAAACTTTTGTTTTCGTGGTACAAAAAGATAATAAAGTAAAACAAGTAACCATAAAAGTTACTCCAACACCGGATGGACAATCCTTTATCGTAAATTCAGGATTAAACGAAAACGATAAAATAGTTGTTAACGGAATCCAGAATTTAAAAGAGGGAATGGAGATCAAACCTCAACTTTAATTTTCTTAAAGTAAAAAGAAGTATTATAACTTTAAATAATAAAAAAGAAATAAAACAATGCTTAAAACATTCATAGAAAGACCCGTTCTTTCCACAGTTATATCCATTATAATTGTGATTCTGGGTATTTTAGGGGTAGTTTCTCTACCGGTTGCCCAATATCCCGAAATTGCTCCGCCAACGGTACAGGTAACTACAAACTATCCGGGAGCAAATGCCGACGTGGTCATGAAAAGTGTTATTATTCCATTGGAAGAACAAATCAATGGAGTTGAAAACATGACTTATATAACATCGAGTGCAACCAATGACGGTAGTGCAACCATTACTGTTTATTTTAAACAAGATGCGAACCCTGATATTGCTGCCGTTAACGTTCAAAACTTGGCAGCTCGTGCCAACAGTTTACTTCCATCGGAAGTAACCAAAAACGGGGTGATTGTACAAAAAACACAAAGTAGTAATATCTTGTTTATCGGTTTAGTTAGTAAAAGTAAAAACTACGATCAAAAATTTTTACAAAACTATGCCAACATTAACATATTACCTCAGATAAAAAGAATCTCCGGAGTGGGTGATGCTCAAGCGAGAGGTGCTAATACCTATTCCATGCGTATATGGTTGAAACCTGACGTAATGGCAACTTACGGTATTACTCCTGCTGACGTAAATGCTTTATTAGCAGAGCAAAACTTAGAAGCAGCTCCCGGTGCATTAGGTGAAAATAGTGCACAAACATTTACCTATACGTTAAAATACACCGGTCGTTTAGTAAGTACTGAACAATTCGGTGATATGGTTTTAAAATCTCTTCCAAATGGAGATGTTTTACGATTAAAAGATATAGCAAGAGTGGAAGTTGGTTCTGAAAACTATCAAATTACTTCTACCATCGACGGAAATCCATCTGTAATTATCAGTATTGCGCAAACTGCAGGTTCTAATGCACAACAAATTATCAACGAAGTTGAAAAAGTTTTAGATAATGCAAAAAGTTCTTATCCTCCGGGAGTAGAAACTGTATATATGATGAATGCGAACGATTTCCTTAATGCTTCCATTGAAAAAGTTATTCATACCTTATTTGAAGCATTCGTATTAGTATTTATCGTTGTTTTGGTATTCTTACAAGATTTACGATCTACTTTGATTCCTGCCATTTCAGTTATCGTGGCTATCGTAGGTACATTCTTCTTCTTGTTAATATTTGGATTTACCATTAATATTTTAACCTTATTCGCATTAATTTTGGCAATTGGTATCGTGGTGGATGACGCGATTGTGGTCGTCGAGGCCGTCCATGCTAAATTGGAAGACGGAATGAAAGATGCTAAAAAAGCTTCTTTACATGCGATGGACGAAATAGCGGGAGCAATTGTAGCTATCACATTAGTAATGTCTGCGGTGTTTATTCCGGTTAGTTTTATTGGTGGAACTTCAGGAGTTTTCTATAAACAATTCGGGTTAACCTTAGCGGTTTCTATTGTACTTTCTGCGATTAATGCGCTTACGTTGAGTCCTGCATTATGTGCATTATTATTAAAACCTCATGATGACAAAAAACAAAATTCTGTTGTTAAAAAATTAAAAGACGGATTCAACGGAGCTTTTGAAAGTTTAACCAACAGATATAAAAAAGTTTTAATTTGGACCTCTAAAGCTAAATGGTCTGCATTTGCAATTATTATAGTTTTCTGCGGAATTTTATATTTTCTAATGAAAACAACTCCTACCGACTTTGTACCTCAAGAAGATAGTGGATTTATCATCGGGGATATAAGTCTTCCTCCGGCTTCAACACTTGAGCAATCAACAGCTATTGCTAAACAAGTATTTGAAGTTGCGAAAGGAATTGAAGGAGTATCCAATGTTGCTCAAATTAACGGTATGAGCTTTATTAGTGGTGCGGGAGGAAACTACTCCGTAATATTAGTAAAATTAAAACCGTGGAAAGAGCGTCCTAAAATCCAAATAAACGATGTAGTAAAACAACTGTTCATTAGAACAGCAGGAATACAAGGTGGTAAGATTATCTTCTTCGGAACTCCTACCCTTCAAGGTTTCGGTATCAGTAACGGATTTGAATTCCAAATTCAAGATAAAACCGGAGGTGATATCCGTAAATTCTCTGAAATCAGCGGTAAGTTCTTAGGAGCGTTAAATCAACGACCTGAAATCATGTATGCAACTACTTCATTCAACCCGAACTATCCTCAATACCAAATTAATGTAAATGTTGCTAAAGTTAAACAAGCCGGTTTAGCCGTAACAGATATTTTAGGTGCGTTACAAGGATATATTGGTGGTGTATATGCTTCTAATTACAATGAATTCGGTAAACAATATAAGGTTATGATCCAGGCAGATCCTAAATACAGAAAAAATGTGGAAGATCTTAATGGAATGTATGTAAGGACCAATAGTGGTGAAATGGCACCAATTGCCGGATTTATTACCTTGACTAGAGTGTACGGTCCGCAATCTCTACAAAGATTTAACCTTTACCAATCCATACCTGTAAATGGACAACCCAATGCAGGATATAGTGCCGGTGATGCGGTTAGAGCTATTGAAGAAGTTGCTAAACAAACGCTTCCTCAAGGATATTCTTTCGAATATTCAGGAATGACCAGAGAGCAAGTGAACAACAGTGGTTCACAAACTGTTTATATATTCTTATTGTGTTTGATTTTCGTATATTTCTTATTATCAGCTTTATATGAAAGCTACATTTTACCTTTAGCTATTATCATTTCTTTACCTATTGGTTTAGCAGGGGCTTTCTTATTCGCTAAATTATTCGGAATTACAAACAATATTTATTTACAGATTAGTTTAATTATGCTTATCGGATTATTAGCGAAAAACTCTATTTTGATTGTAGAGTATGCGGTTCAACGAAGAGAGCATGGAATGAGTATCATTGATGCTGCCGTTGAAGGTGCCGTTGCCCGTTTAAGACCTATATTAATGACCTCCTTTGCATTTATTTTCGGATTATTCCCGTTAATGGTAGCAACCGGTGCAGGGGCTGTTGGTAACCGTTCAATCGGTACAGCTGCTATTGGTGGTATGTTAATTGGTACTGTAATTGGATTAGTAGTTACTCCTATGCTGTTTGCTGTATTCCAATCTTTACAGGAAAAGGCAACGCATAAACCTTCCGTGGTTTTAAGAGAACAAAACGATAACGATGATGATGATGATGAATAAGTATAACAAAATAAAAGAATTAAGAATGAAAATTCGACCAATTCAATATACAACCTTATTATTAGTTTCCGTAGTACTTAGTTCATGTATTACCGCTAAATATGAGAAACCTCAGATAACCGATAATCAATTGTACAGGGATATGCCTGTTAAAGATAGTACTACTATTGCAGATATTCCTTGGAGTGATTACTTCAAAGATCCTAATTTGCAAAGCTTGATTAATGAAGGTATTCAAAACAGTTATGATTTAAAAATTGCTGTTACGAGAATAAAACAAACAGAAGCTGCGCTTCGTTCTGCCAAACTAGGTTATTTACCTAGTTTGTCTGCAGACGCTTCTTATTCTAACAGTAAATTAAATACTGTTCAAGGAAACGGAGTTAAAACTCATTCAGAAGTTTTCCAATTGGGAGCATCTGCAAGCTGGGAGCTTGACATTTGGGGAAAAATTTCCAGTGCCAAAAGATCAGCTTTAGCTTCTTATCTTCAAAGTGATGCGTATAGACGTTTAGTTCAAACTTCTTTAGTGGCAAATATTGCAAATAATTATTATTCTCTAATTGCTCAAGATGAACAATTGAAAATAACGCTAAACACCATTAAATTATTAGAAGATAATGTGAAAACTATGGAAGATCTAAAAGAAGCTAACATAGTAACCGGTGCAGCTGTTGAACAAAGCAGAGCTTTATTATACTCTACTCAAGTGAGTGTTCCTGATTTGGAAAATAATATCAAAGCTTTGGAAAACAACATCTGTTATTTATTGGGAAGAACTCCCGGACCTATACAAAGATCTTCAATGGCACAACAAACAGTTCCTAGTCAATTTGACTATGGAGTGCCTGCTCAATTATTGTCTAAAAGACCTGATGTAATGATGTATGAACTTGCGTATCGTGCTGCATTTGAAGATACCAATGTTGCGAAAGCATCTTTATATCCTTCTTTAACAATTACCGGTAATGCAGGGTATTCTACCTTAAAGAATTTAGATAATTTCTTTGATCACTCCAGTCTTTTTGCAAGTGTGGTAGGAGGTTTAACACAACCTATTTTTAATCAAGGAAAATTAAGAAGCCAACTGAGAATAAGACAAGCTCAACAAGAAGAAGCCTTGCTTAATTTCAAAAATTCGGTTTTAAATTCAAGTGTTGAAGTTTCTAATGCTTTATTTGCTTATGAAAAAGCTAAAAGTAAAGACTACGACAGAAGTTTACAGATAAATTCTTTAGTTAAATCTGTTGATTATACTAAACAATTATTAATATACAGCGATGCTAATTATACAGAAGTTTTAAATGCTGAAAGAGACTTATTAAATGCAAGACTAAGTCAAGTAAATGATAAACTTCAACAATTACAAGCTTCAATTAACCTTTACAAAGCTTTAGGTGGAGGTGTTAACTAAACCAAAGATGTAATGTATTAAAAAAGTCGGATTTTATAAAAATCCGACTTTTTATTTTATGATGTAAATTACCGGTATGCTAAAACACACGTATTATTTTAATTCTTGCATTAACTTTAAATAATGTGAGTATCTTTTTTCTGATATTCTACCTTCCTTGACTGCTTCAATAACGGCACATTGCGGTTCATTGATATGTAAGCAATTATTATACTTGCAATAAACCTTTTCGCGTAAAATTTCGGGAAAATAATCTTGTAATTCTTCTTTATGAATGTCTACTAATTCAAATTCTTTAATTCCGGGTATGTCAATTATTGCCCCCCCAAAATCCCACTCATACATTTGCGCAAATGTGGTGGTGTGTTTCCCTTTTTCATTATAATTTGATATAGTCGCTACTTTTAAATTTAAATTTTCTTGTAAAGCATTGATGGTAGAAGATTTTCCACTTCCTGAATGTCCTATAAATACTGAAATTTTATTTTTGATTTTATTTTTCAACTCTTCTATATGAAGATTGGTCAATGCAGAAATTCGTAAAGTTGAATATCCAATATTTTGATATATATTTTCAATCTCTTGCAATTCATCTAACTCCGTTTCGGATAACAAATCGATTTTATTAAACACAATCAAAACAGGAATTTGATAGGCTTCACAAGTGATTAAGCATCTGTTTAAAAAACCTAAAGAAGTTTGAGGATGTTTTAGAGTAAAAACTATACAAGCCAAATCTATATTGGATGCTATAATATGTGTTTCTTTAGATAAATTAACCGATTTGCGAATAATATAATTTTTTCGAGGATAAATTTTCGTTATCCAAGCAATATCATGATCTTCTAATTCGTATTGTATGCGATCTCCTACAGCTAACGGATTGGTATTTCTAATTTTATCTTTTTTAAATTTCCCGCGAATTCGAGCATCATAAACTTTTCCCGTAGTTATGTCTTTTACCAAATACCAACTTCCTGTAGATTTTAATACGATTGCTTCATTCATAACTCAAAAATATAAAAAAAATGCATCCTAAATTGATGCATTTTTAGTACTATCTAAAACTTATGATTATTCTTCCATAATTTTATTCTGCAATTCAACGGATTCTTTATGAATGGAAACTAAAAGATGTTCTAAAAAATCTTCTGATAATCCCATTCTTTCTCCATTGCGAATGGCTAAGTTTTTTAACACATTCCATCGATCGGGTTGAAATATAGCCACATTATGTTCTTTTTTAAGATTTCCGATCTTTATTGCAACATCCATTCTGGCTGCTAATAAACCTAACAATTGATTATCCAACTCATCTATTTCTCCTCTATATCGGTTTAATTTGGCTGAAAAATCATCCGAGTTATCATTCTTTTTTCGCAAAATAATATCTACCAAAATATCCTTCAAGGCTTCAGGCGTAATTTGTTGTTTGGCATCACTCCAAGCTTCATCCGGATTATTATGAACTTCAACCATTAATCCGTTATATTCTAAGTTAAAAGCTTGTTGAGCAACTTCTGCAATTAAATCTCTTCTTCCTGTTATATGTGACGGATCTCCTAAAATAGGAATATTGGGGAATCGGTCTTTAAGTTCTAAGGCTATCTGCCATTGAGGGTTATTTCTATATTTTGATTTATTGTGTGAAGAAAAACCTCTATGAATAACCCCTAAATTTTTAATTCCTTGAGCAGCCAATCTTTCCAATGCCCCGATCCATAAATCTAAATCAGGATTAACAGGATTTTTAACTAAAACAATTTTATCTGTATCTCGTAAAGATTCTGCTATTTCTTGTATGGTAAAAGGGTTTACAGTTGAACGAGCTCCGATCCAAAGATAATCCACATCAAATTCCAAAGCTAATTTAGCATGAGAAGCATTCGCTACTTCCGTAGCTATAGGCATATTAAATTCATCTTTTACCCTTTTAAGCCAATTAAGACCTATAGCCCCTACCCCTTCAAAGCTTCCGGGTTTAGTACGAGGTTTCCAAATTCCGGCACGAAACACCTGCATATAATTCCGATCCATTCGCTCAGCTATTTCCATAACTTGCTTTTCACTTTCTGCACTGCACGGCCCCGCAATTACTAAAGGCTTTTCGAATTGTTTAATCCAATTCTGGTCTAAATCTTGTAAACTCATAAATATGTTTTCTAAAAGTATGTAAATCTAAAATTTTTTTATTAAATGTCATAAAGTATTTTGCATTTTAAATGAATTTTTTATGTTTATATGAGAAGTTTTTTAGTAAAAACTGCAAAAGAGAATGAAATAAAATAATTTGCTTCTTCGTTTTTCTTCCATACGAAATATGAGTTTTAAATTATTCATGTTTGATAAGTTTACATGATAGCTGATAAATTTTATTAATTATAGTTTGCTTTTCAAAAAAATTAGAATTTGTAATTGTATTTTTGTTAACTATTTAAAAAATTATGAAAGAAATTATAATTAGTATTTTTTTCAATATAGTTGTTTCAATCCTATTAAAACTATATAATAAGAAATCCAAAGGGGTTTCTTTAGTGATTACGTACAATTATTTATTTTCAGCAATTTTTTGCTATATACTTTTCAAACCCGATCTACCTTCTTTAAATTATTCATCGGCTCCGTGGCTCATTTATTTTCTGATGAGTATTTTAATGCCCGTAGTTTTTTTATTGATTGCAGAATCTATTAAATATACGGGAATTGCACGAACGGACATAGCGCAAAGAATGTCTTTACTATTAACAGTGAGCGCTTCTTTTTTATTTTTTAATGAGTCTATCAATTCTCTTAAAATCTTGGGTTTATTGATTGGATTTATCTCAATACTCTTTATATTTTACGCTAAAAAAGGAGATCAAACTTTTCCTTATACTAAATTGTACCTCCTTATTCTTATATTTTTCGGATTAGGAATTATTAACATCTTATATAAGTTAATAGCGGTAAATCAAAATTTTTCGTTTACGACTTCCACCTTTTTTATATTCATTGGTTCTTTTATAGTTGGTTGTATTATTACTTTTGCGCAAAAAATACGGTTTACTTTTAAAGAAATTTTATGGGGAATTGCTTTAGGTATTTTTAATTTCGGAAATGTATATTTTTATTTAAAAGCGCATCAAACTTTTAAAGATAATCCATCTCTTGTTTTTGCTTCGATGAATTTAGGAGTAATAATATTGGGCAGCTTAGTGGGAATATTAGTTTTTAAGGAAAAAATGAATAAACTTAATTATTTGGGATTGGTACTTGCGCTTGCAGCCATTACAATAATTTCTTTATCCACTTAACTTGAAAATTTTTCGAAAACTCCCAGTCCGAATAAGGCAAAATCATATTTCACGGGATCATTAGCATCCAGCATTTTTAAATTTTTCATGAGAAGGGAAACCGATTTCCAATCATTTTGAGTTCTGGACAACAAATTTAAAGATCTTGCCACATTACCGGAATGTACATCCAGTGGACAAACCAATTGGGATGGAGAAATGGAATTCCATAATCCAAAATCAACTTTATTAGGATCGTTTCGTACCATCCATCGAAGAAACATATTAATTCTCTTAGCTGATGAATTTTTGGCCGGACTGCTTATATGTTTTTGGGTTCGCTGTAAATGTTCTATTTCGAAAAATCGTTCTCTAAATCGTTCTATTACTAAGAAAGTGTCTTCCTCTTCTTTCTCTGCAGAAAAAACTTTTTCAAGTCCTCCGTGATTTTTATAAATATTTTGCAGAGATTTGATAAAAAACACTAAATCGTGAGAATTAAAAGTTCTGTGTATACTTCCTTCAATCTTTTTTAAATCTTGAAAAGCATGATTTAAGATAAAATCATGGGGTGCATGGTCTAAAAAATGCATTATTTTTTCTGCATTTTTAATTATAGACTTCCTGTTTCCCCAGGCTATAATTGCTGTTAGAAAACCTGAAATTTCAATATCTTCTTTTTTACTAAATCGATGAGGAATTTGAATGGGATCTGTTTCAATAAAATTGAGTGTATTATATTGTTCTACCTTTTCATCTAAAAAGGGCTTCAATTTCAGAATTTTTTCCACGTTAATTATTTACCCAATAATGTAAATTAGCTAAAAGGAGCGATTTGAATTTCTAACCCATTTAGATCATTGGTAATTGGAATCTGACATCCTAAGCGACTATTTTCTTTAACATGAAATGCTTCTGAGAGCATGGCCTCTTCCTCATCTCCTTTTTCCGGTAAAGGAATATTGTTGCTCAAAATATAGATTTGGCATGATGCACACATCGCCATACCTCCACAAATTCCAATCGTTCCTTCAGGCACTAATTCATAAGCTCGTATTAATTCCATGATATTCATGGACATATCCGTCGGCGCTGAAACCGCATGTTTATTTCCTTCCCTATCGGTGATATTGATGGTTACTTCTGACATATAATTTGTTAAAATTACTGAATTGATTTAACAACCGGTTTTTCTGCTTCTTTTACTGTTCCGTCAAATCCTTGTACACCACCAACGGTAGTATATTTTAAAACGTATTTTCTGTCGGGATATATTTTACTGTAAATACTTTGACACATCAAGGTGGCCTCATGAAAACCGCAAAGAATTAATTTTAATTTTCCAGGATATATATTGATATCTCCAATGGCATAAATCCCCTCAATATTGGTTTGGTAGTCCAACGCATTATTTACCTTGATAGCATTTTTTTCAATTTCCAATCCCCAATCGGCAATAGGTCCTAATTTAGGAATAAGGCCAAATAATGGAATAAAATAATCCACTTCTTTATCAAAGGTTTGCCCTTCTTTTTCAATAACTAAGGATTCTACCTTACCGTTCCCCTTAATTCCTACAATTTCGGCAGGAGTGATTAAATTTACTTTTCCTTGATTTTTTAATGATTGAACTTTCTCAACGGAATCCAAAGCGCCTCTAAATTCATTTCTACGATGTACTAATGTTACTTCTTTAGCGATATCTGCTAAAACAATGGTCCAATCCAACGCCGAATCACCTCCTCCGGCAATTACTATTTTTTTATCCTTATATTTTTCCGGATCTTTTACAAAGTATTCAACTCCTTTTTCTTCATAATCGGCAATATTATCTATCAAAGGTTTTCTAGGTTCAAAACTCCCTAATCCGGCTGCAATCGCCACGGCTTTTGCATGATGTCGAGTACCTTTATCTGTAGTAACAATAAAAGTTCCGTCTGCTTGTTTATCAATGGTTTTAGCTGTTTCATTTAGAGTAAACCCGGGTTGAAATTGTTTGATTTGCTCATGTAAATTTTTAACTAATTCACCTGCCTGAATGGAAGGATATCCCGGAATATCAAAGATCGGTTTTTTAGGATAGAGTTCTGTTAATTGCCCTCCAATGTTTGGAAGCGCATCAATAATATGACATCTTAATTTTAATAATCCCGCTTCAAATACAGCAAAAAGTCCTGTAGGACCTGCTCCTATTATCAAAATATCTGTTTCAATCATAATTTTTTACTAAATATTTTTATATAATAACAATGTATACAAGGTTTATTTAAAATCTATTTCTTCTAAGTAAAATAAGTTATATATTTTTTATCTTCTAAATGATAAAACATTTTTAAATAATGCTGAAACTTACAGATAACTTATTTCCAAATAAATATTAAATTACTTTTAATTGGGGCTTATGTTCTATTTTATCTTCCAAAAACAATTTCCCTCTTAAAATACTTTTAATTAAATCCACAAATTTCTCTGCAAAAGTCGTTCTAATTTGATTGGTTGAATAAATTAATGATATTTCCCTGGAGGGTGAAGATGAAAAATATCTTATATTTTTCTTTTCTTCTTCCGATAAATTTTCAGATTCTAATAAAGGTAAAATGGTAAATCCGAACCCTTCATTTACAAGGTTAATCAATGTAGTAAAACTTCCTCCTTCTAATTTTATATTAGAATTAATGGCTTCTCTATGCTTGCAAAGATCCAACACTACATCTCGGAAGCAATGGCCTTCTTCCAACATTAAAAGATAATTAAAGTCTAATTTATCAACATCTAAAACTGTTTCTTTATACATTTTAGCATCTTGCGGAGAAACGTAAGCTACTAATGGCTCTTTATAAATAGGCTTTTCAATAATTTGATTGTCATGTAAAGGTGTACTTGCAATTCCAAAATCCAAATAGCCTTCTTTAATGCCTTTTAAAATGTCCTCAGTTTTCATTTCTTTAATAACCAAGTCGGATTCCGGGTATTTACTCCTGAAAGTTTTATAGAAAAGTGGCACTAAGGTGGGGGTTATTGTTGGTATAATACCAATGACAACCGTTCCGTTCATACTTTTTTTATCTTCTTCTACAATTTGTGATAATTTATTAGCTTCTGATAAAATTATCTTGGCCTGTTCTACAATTTTCTTTCCTATAGGAGTTATTTTTATAGGATTGGTTGTTCTGTCGAAAAGCTCAACTCGTAACGTTTTTTCAAGCTTTTGTATCTGCATACTCAAAGTAGGCTGACTTACGAAAGCTTTTTCTGCTGCTATCGTAAAATTTTTATATTCGGCAACAGTTAATACATATTGCAGTTGAATTAAGGTTATCATTTAAGATAATATTTAATTATTCTTTGCAATTTAACAAGATTATTCGAAATATTCACAAATTAATGCAGGTATTGTAACCTTTTACAAGTAATTTTCGTATATATAATAAGTAAGTATAATTTGTAGGTGAGTAAAAAGTTCATCTACTTTTGTTTAAGATAAAAAGAGTTACTATTAAATGAGACAATTAAAGATTACTAAGCAGGTAACGAACAGAGAAACAGCCTCTCTTGACAAGTATTTACAAGAAATTGGAAAAGTGGATCTAATTACTGCTGATGAAGAAGTTGATTTGGCACAGCGTATTAAAGCGGGTGACAGGGTGGCTTTGGAAAAATTAACTAAAGCAAACCTGAGGTTTGTTGTTTCTGTGGCTAAACAATACCAAAATCAAGGACTTAGTTTACCTGACTTAATTAATGAAGGAAATTTAGGATTAATTAAAGCGGCTAAACGCTTTGATGAAACCCGAGGTTTCAAATTCATTTCTTATGCTGTTTGGTGGATTCGTCAATCCATACTTCAAGCATTAGCAGAACAATCCAGAATTGTACGTCTGCCCTTAAACAAAATCGGTTCTATTAATAAGATTAATAAAGCATATGCCCATCTTGAACAAGAACATGAAAGGGCTCCCTCTGCTGCCGAATTAAGTGAGGTATTGGATATGAGTGAGGACGATATTAAAGAATCCATGAAAAATTCAGGTCGCCACTTATCTATGGATGCTCCTTTAGTGGAAGGGGAAGATTCTAATTTATACGACGTTTTACGTTCGGGTGAATCTCCAAGTCCTGATAAAGAATTGATGTTGGAATCTCTTCAGATTGAAATTGAAAGATCTCTTTCTACCTTAACTCAAAGAGAAGCCGATTTAATCCGTTTATATTTCGGTTTAAGCGGTCAACATCCGATGACCTTAGAAGAAATTGGTGAAACTTTTGACCTTACTCGTGAAAGGGTTAGACAAATAAAAGAAAAAGCTATTCGCCGATTAAAACATACCAGTAGAAGTAAAATTTTAAAATCTTATTTAGGAAAATAATTTTTTATTTACCTGATACTAAAGCACAAAGGCTATTTATTGTATAAATAGCCTTTATTTTTTGTATTTAAAATTTGCAGTAATAAATTAATTAACTATATTTGCAAACGCAAAGCAGCAGCGGTCCCATAGCTCAGTTGGTTAGAGCATCTGACTCATAATCAGAGGGTCCTTGGTTCGAGCCCAAGTGGGACCACATTAAATTAAAATCCTTACAAAGTTGTAAGGATTTTTTTGTATTATTATTTATTCATATAATTAATTACTTCAATTAATTCAATTTCCCAAATACAATTACTTAAATTAGAATTTCTATAGAAAGTTATATTCTACTTAATAAAAATTCATATCTTAAATTTTGATCATATGTAAAATTATAAATTAAATATACTCTAGTTGATTTTGATAAAATAGATGCAAATATTTAAGGTATAGTTCTTTAGGAATATAAAATAAAGAAAAGAGAAGTTTTTCGATTGTATTAGACGTTTGAATGTAATCATTGAATTATTAAGTTAAAGATGCCACCTCAAGTTATTGAGGCGGTCTTAAATAATTGCCTCTATAGCCTTATTCGCACTATTTCTTAAATGTACATGCTTTAGCATACTGTCAAATATATTAAGAGCTTTATTTATAAGGTATTTATCTTTATTAATTTCTGAAACAAGTTTACTATATATACCAAGAATTAATTGAACCGGTTCTTTATCATAATATCCACACTCTTGAATATTAGGAATAGTTCTAAAATCCATATTTTCCAAAAATTCCATGCAATCTTTAGGATAATATTTTGAACAATTTAACAGATATTTAAGAAAATATTTAGGATCTAATCTACACAGTTTAGATTTTGAGTATTCTTTAAGAAAATCAAAAAGAGAAACAAAATGACTACATTTAAATTTCCTTAAAAAAATACATGCATATTGACCAGCTAAATCTTTATCTTCTTCATTTATTAAATCATATAGTATTGATAATGCATTTTTATTAATTGTAGCATCTTCTTTATTAATTAAAAATTTTTCAGCAACATTTATAGCACACAATTTTGCATTTTTACCATAAGTAATAAATTTTTTATATAATTTTTTATCATGATCTAATCCTAATAACCAGCTTGATACCATTATATCACATTGTTTATAAAGTTCCGGAGTATTCAATAATATATCAAAATAATAATTCATATCATCGTGATATTTTTTATTAAAATATTGAGCTATATCAAGAGATGATTTTAGTATATTTATATCATCTGTTTTTGTTATTTCAACAAATATTTTAAAAGCTCTTTCTATATCTAAATAATTAAGGTAACCTAAATTATTTAAAATTAAAATTTTTAAAGTATCATTACACAAAGGATTTTGAATAAAATTCTCAACGGTTGAAAATATTAATTCTTCAAAATTTTTATTATTATAGCAAAACATTATTGTATGTAAAGCAGAGCTTCTAATTGAATTAATAATATCATACAAAGATTTTGTTGAATCAAATTCATTTTCGCTATTTGGGTAATTAAAGATTGTATTTTTTAAAAAATTAATTATATCTAAATCTATATTTTTATTTATTATAAAATATTTTGCCTGTTGGTTTAATAAAAGAACATAAGAAGCATTTTTTAGATTTAGCGATATAAATTTTTTATAAAGAATTTTAACTTTATCAGGATTAAAATTTCCTTCAATTAAACCTAAAATACCATAAATAATATAAAATGGAGATATTTTAGCATCATCAAATAATTCATTTATAAAAGTGTAAAATTTATCCGGACATTCTTTTACTTTATATGAAAAAGCTAATGAGTGTCGAATTATATTCTCTTTATGATTTTTTAAATATGGATAGTTTTCATCATATTTTATCATACTTTTTTTCCAATTTTTCATATCCATCTTATCACAAGCCAATTGATTCACTGGATCCTCAAATCTATCTAATACATTTCTTGAAGTATGTATAGCTATACTATGATTTACCTCTCCAAATTTTCTATTAAGTTCTTGATATACTCTATAAAGTGATGCATTTTTTCTAATTCTTTCAATAGGTAAAGATTTTATAAATAGATATTTTTTCTCTCCAAATTCTCTTAAAGAATATTTTTTTACACCATTATTATCCGTCCAAATGTAGTAGTCATATGTTGATCTTATACTTAATAGAGTTTTATCAATAAATTTTGTTTGATTGACATTTAAATACTCATAAACATTACTAATTAATTTTCTTAGTAACAATTGTAAATTATCATCACAACCCGAAAAAACATTTTTCTTACTTAATATATCTAATAATTCAATTATAATATCTTTATGCTCTTCGGGACTTGTATTTAGCCCCTTTACTATTAATTTTATTATGAGTACATTATTTGTATTCTTGTGATTATTATAAAACTCAGTAATAAACTTAGTATCACAACTTTCTATAAATTCATATAAAAATTTTTTTAAATTATTTTCTCCATAAGTTAAAGAATCTTTAAATATTGAGCTGCTATAAAGAGGAGAAGTTATGTTTTCATTGTTAAAGTATGGAATTTTATTTTTTTCTGATAGTTGTTGATATAGTTTAAAAAGATATTCAAAAGTATCTTTAGGAGAATCTTTAAAAAATTTTTCAAGGGTGTCATTTAATGAGTAATTAAACTCATAGTTGTTTACATTATCTTCATAAAAATCTAATATAGGCTGTTTTATTTTATTATAAACATATTTTTTATTTACAGGGAAAATTTTTATAAGGATTTCATAGTACCAAAAATTATCTCTTTTTCTTTCAGATTCTTTTTCATATGGAATGTATTTTTTAAAATAATATAGTAGTCTCTTATCATCCCAATTATCTATTTGTATAAGTAAATAATATATAAAGTTTTTTTTGTTTTCAAAATCCAATTTATCAAAATAACCCAGAATTAAAAGAGGACATTCATTCATATTATCTCTAAATAATAACCAATTATAATTTATCTTAGTATCTAAATAATTAAATTCATTATTACTATTTCCATTTTCCTGAATAATAAAATACTTTCTAGGGATATCTTCCGAGATAAAAAATTGTATCCAAGATTCAGAAAATATTGAACTCACAAATACATTTTCATACTCTTTATTTTTTAATATTATATTTGAAACAAATTCCTTTTCTGATATACTGGGGTTTCTCAACAAACCGATTTCACTTATAATCAAGGATTTTATATGAAATCTATAATCTTTAGAATTTATTATGTTTTTAACTGTCTCAAGATAAATAGTTATATTATATTCTCTTAGATACTCCAAAACCATTTTTATAACAGATCTTACATATAAACTTTGCTCATTATGTATAATATAACTTTCTAAATTTTCTTGATTTTCTACAAACTGTCTGGCAAAACAATATTCATAAAATGTTTGATGAAAGAATTGCAAATCTTTATTACACTCATTTAACAAGCTATGTGAACATAAATACTTAATTTCAGAAAAATAATCATCTTCGTAGATATTTCCCACAGATATCCTCTGTTCATTGTACATTTTCTGAGATAATAAATAAATAAACTTTTTCAGATTCATATTTTTATTTGAAGAGATATACTTATTCCACAGTTGATCATATAAATCTTTTAATGTAGAAATAGTGTTTAAATCCTTTTTAATTCCACTTGCAAATATTCTGCAATAGATATCTAAATGATTAGGAGTTCTTAATAACTCTAATACTTTTGTGGAAGAGCAACTTATATTAAATTTTGAAAGAGAATTTTTAACTTCTTCTATAGAAAATAGGTTAACTGATATTTTTTTGTAAACATCCGAATTATATATACTTAATTCAGCATCATATTCTAAATCATAAGATCTTGAAGATAGAATTATTCTAACGTTTTTATTATCTTCTAAAGAAGAAATTAACCTGATATAAGTTTCAATAAATTCTCTACTGGATGATAAGGTAAGAGACATTGCATCAATTTGGTCAATTATTACAACTAGTTTTTCTCCCTTATCCTTTGTAGTTTTTATAATTCTATCAAATGTCAGTTGACTATTAAATAATTGAGTTTCAAGATCAAAAATTGATTTGCAATAAAACTTATCAGCTTTTATACCTAATACCGTATAGTTTTCGTTTTCAAGTTTTTCATAAATATCTTTGAGAATTACTGATTTACCAAGCCCTTTTTCACCTTTTAGTATTAAAACATTCTTTTTATTAATATGCAAATCAGTATTTAACCAATCATATATTAATACTGTTTCTGATCTTTGTATGTGTGTGCTAGTTTTATTTTCAATATAATATTTTACTTGACGTAAAGCATAAGATGCATTTTTTAATACAGTTTTTATATTAATTTCCGAAACACTATTTTTTTTTACAACTTTATATATTTCTTCTATTTTAATGCTATCCTCTATCTCAAAAGCAGTATTATAAAGATTATTTTTTTTTAGAAGATAGACCAATTCATTTCCATCTTTTAATTTTATAAATTCATTGGTTAAATTATATTCATTTTCAGTTCTCCTTTTCCAGGAACACCACCATTTGTTTTGTTGTATATCAAATGTGTTAATAATACATAAAGTCCAACTTTTAGTTTTAAATTCCTTAGAATTAATTACAGTTTTAAAAGATTCTCGTATTTGCGACTTTTGAGATTCTCCCACTCCGTTGATAAAAAATTTACATTGAATTACATCTATCGGTTCAATCCCGATCTCACCAATGAATATATCAATTCCTCCATCCCCTTTGTTCACTTTAACTTTTCTAACATTTCCAGATTGAGATTCACTTCTATAAAGGCTTTCACAAATTTCCTCAAATTTACTTCTGGAACCAGCTTCACCAAATTTATTAATTAAAATTAGCCACGCTTCATTCATTTCATTAATTTATAATTTTTAAGAGTATTCAAATGACTAAATATATAAAATTAATTAGTAAAAGCTTATAATTCATATATCAATAAATCTTATATATAAAATTTCTATTCTCAATTTTTTAAAATATAAGTGAGTAAACAAATCCGTTTGAATGGAGGACAACTATAAATTTTAAATAATATTTCTTTATTGAGATATTGTTACAAACAGGGTAATCTTCAGTATAAATAAAAATAATATTTTAATAAGTTAGATTGAATTTATAACCTATAAATCTTATCTACACCAAAAACTATTGATAGGATTAATTGTCTCAAAAATGCAAATTATTTAATAACTCCAAAGCCAATTAATTAAGCAAATCAAATTTTAGGAAATTTGAGTCAATAAATTAAGGTAATTTTTAATATTTGAATTTAAATAATTTTATTGATGTATAATCATCTGAAGTTAGATTTCCATTATAAGATTCATTTTGATTAATTTGATTATCAAATACATATTATAAATATATATATTATATTATAAGGTTAAATAAAGAATATAATAAATAAATTAATATTTTATTTTATTAAAAGATATCAAAAACACATTCTTTAGTAATTTATAATATATTATATTCACCTTTCAAACCTAAATTATTTTTTATATCTTTTGTATTACTTAAAACATATATTATTATACTTTAAATAATTAGAAAACAATAACTGATATTAATCATAAAAATTATTTTATTTTTTTAAAAATTATTTAAAGATTTTATATTTATTAAAAGACAGTTAAGCTTTTATTTACAATAAATTAACCACATTCATCACAAATAAATATAATATTAAACGAATTACTATTTTAGACAGTAATGTCATACAAATACATATATAATATATTTTAAAACATAAATTTTATCATATTTGATATTATTATTGAAAAAAAATAACTAATTTGCAGATAAATTAGTAAATCATAATTCATTTAGTATGTCTTCATTTTTAGCAAAATTAACTCTCGACGGTGAAACGTATACCGTTTTAAAGTGCGATTACGACTTTAAAAAACCAACCGATTCTACTACTAAACCTTCAGGAGAAGTAACCGGCGGTAAAATTAAATTAACCATTGAAAGCCGTGGTAATACAGGACTTTTAGAATGGATAATAGCGCCTGATAAAGAAAAAGATGGTACAATTACTTTTTTTCGTAGAGATGCCATAAGTAAATTAATGGAAGTAAATTTCAAAAAAGCGTATTGTATAAAATTTAAGGAAAAATTTAATGCTGATGATAATCAGCCCATGCGTATCACTTTTACCTTGGTAGCCCGTTCCCTTGCATTTAATCACTTGGAATATCAAAACGATTGGACAATGTAAATTTTTATTTTATATAAAATCATAGTTAATTACAAAACCATAAATTAATGACGACTTATCATCGAAGCGGATACGGAGAATCTAACTCAACTTTTGCCTTAGTTACTATAAACGGTACAGAAATATCCAAAAAGCATGGTCTTACCATTAATATACATCAATCAATGCTGGAGCATACAACTTTTGAGTTATATTGCCCCAGTGAAGCTTTTAGCGATAAAATTACTTATCCTCTTAAAAATTCAATTAAACTTTTAGGAAAAGAGATAACCATACAATTTCGAAGAAAAGGTGCAAATGAGAGTATTTTTTCAGGATTTATAACTCATGTAAATTATCGAAAAAATAATAAATATCCTTTTATCGTTATAAGTGGAAAATCCTACAGTGCACTTCTTGATAGTCAAAAAGCTTGTCGTACGTATCATAATAAAACACTTAAAGACATTTTACAGGAGGCTTTCAAAGAATATACCGGCTCCAAAGTAGATTTTATTTGCCAACCCAATAAAACGGAAATAATCCCTTATACCATCAGTTACAACGAAACCCTTTATGAATTTATTCAAAGGATGGCTAAACGTTACGGAGAATATTTATTCTGGAATGGATCACAACTTATTTTCGGTCGTGGCAATCAAAAAAAGATTGAATTGAAAGAAGGAAGAGATTATTTGGAATACAATATAGAAGTAGGGGTTGCTCCTCAGCATTTAATATATGAAAATTACAATCCTCAAACTGCAGAAGTACAATCCGAGCAAAGCAAATCGGCTAGTTCTCATGTAAATCTATTACAGGAAAAATCCGTAAATGAAGCACATAAAGTTTATACGAAAATACCTACATCGGTATATTATGATACTTTATCGGAAGAGCAAAGTCTAATCCAGGAACAAAAACTGACAGCACATCAAAAATCATTGGAAAATCTGGTACTGGTTACCGCCAATACTACCCATGCCCGGCTACGTTTGGGAGATATAGCCAAAATGTTAGCATATATTCCTGAATATGGGCAACAAATAAATTCGGGTACCCCCATAGAAAGTTATTTAATTACTCAAATTGACCATATTTATACTGCCAAAGGATATAAAAATCAATTTACAGGTATCCCTATAGAACAGCAAGTTGCTCCCTATTGGGATATCCAAGCTTATCCTCAGGCGGAAGACCAGAGTGCGGTGGTGGTAGACAACAATGATCCTTTGAAACAAAACCGTATAAAAGTTCGTTTTTATTGGCAAAAATACAATAATGAAACAACCCCTTGGATCCGCTTATTACAAGGACATGGGGGGAATGAACAAGGATTTCATGTAATCCCGGAAATCGGACATGAAGTACAAATATCATTTCGAGGCAATAATGCCGAAATGCCTATTGTTACCGGATCTCTTTATAACGGAAAGCAAATGAGCGGGGTACATACTCCCAAAAACTATTTAAAAGTTTTTAAAACCCGATCAGGAAATACCATAAAAGTAGATGACACCGATGATAAAGAGAGAATACAAATATTTGATAAAGAAAATAATATTTTTGAAATTGATACTGCTACTAACTCAATCAATGTTTCGGCTAATTCCACAATAAATTTAGTGGCAACCGATATCAATATTTTAGCAAAACGAGCTATTAACTTCAGCGCAGGAGCAACGATTACCGGGGAATCCGGTGTGACTACTACTTTATTTTCTGCCGGAACATCTGTGCTATCCTCTGCTAAAGATACCCAATTTATTGCAGGTAAGTGCCTTTCAGCAAAAGGTGGGAAAAATCTTGATTTATTTTCCGGAAATAGTTCATCCATGAAATTAAATGCACAAGGAAATGCTCATATACAGGCAAAAAAGAAAGTGCAAATGATGTCAGATAATAATATAGAAATTAACGGTAAAAAGAAAACTATGATGACAAGTAAAGAGGCTTTTGTAGAAGGTAAAAGCAAAGCCGTGATCAAAGGTTCAAAAATAAAAGAAAATTAAAATCATTAAAATTATGGGAAAAAATGATGAATTTGTTGTAGACGGAGCAACTATAAAATGCTCTATGGGAGACGTATCAGCTAAATTAAATGTAACTTCTAATAATACCGTATTGATAAAAAACAAATGTACAGCCACTGAGTATGATTGTACGAATGCCAATTTGATACCTCCGGTTGCAACATTTGGTACATGTAAACCTTATAAAGCCGTTCCTCCTCCGGGGTGTCTTTGCACATTTGTACCAAACGGACCATGGAAAGGTACGTATTCCAAAAAAACGATTAAAGGTAAAGAAGTTGTTATTGGAAGCTCCTTTCTTATTTGTCCAAGAGGATTCGGAAAAATAACTATAAAAAAAACAGGTCAATAGTATGAGCAGTAATAAATTAAAAGAACCATTAAATTGTCCTAAGTGTGGTCATAGTTTAGATGATGATAATCATAAACGTGATATAATACCTCCAGGAGTTTTTAAAGGAAATGGGGTGGATTTAGGAAATCATATTATAAAAAGAACAAATGGAAAAAATAAATTTTATGGGGGTAAATTTGAAAATCATCCCTTCTATTATCCAGATCCTACAAAAAAAAAATCTAAAAAAAACCGTAATGGTATGGAGGCTCATCATTTGATTACAACTGATTCATTAAGTAAAAATGAAAGATATCAAGGTTTAGTTTATATGCTAGGTTACAATATTAATCATCGAAATAATGGAGTTTTATTACCTTCGATAATGGAAGTTGCCTGTACTTTTGGGGTACCTTTACATAAAGGTGGTCATGAAGCTACGTTTATTATTAGTAGAGAAAAAAATCCTAATGATAAAATCGATGAAAAATTAATTAAAAAAGAAATAATACCTCTTTTTCCTGTCTTTAATCCAGAAGATGAATTAGTTAAATTAAATTATGAAAAACATGTCAAAGATTTAGTAAATAAAGTTTGTGAAAAATATATGATAAAATTAGTATGTGGTGAAAATGAAAATAATAAACCTAAAGTAGAAAATAATTTTATAGAAACATCCAAGAAATTTATCATTACTATGGATAGATTTAGCATGTTTATTTTTAGAAAAGTAAGGGATTTTAAATGGACTATAACCTCAGACGGTTTTAGTTATTCAAAGGGAAATATTGGTTGTTGTGGATTTGATCGTTTGCCTAAAAAAAAAGAATTTTTAAAAAAAAGATTAAAGGGCGTGCAGAGTTTTGAAGAGTCTTCTACTAAAAAATTTTGGGGTGTACTTTATTCTTCAGAAAAAGCATGTAATTATTTGGAAAAAGCTGATTTTACTTGTACTGCTGGTACAATCATGAAAAATCATTATCGGAATCACACTACCTATAATTTTTACAAAGAAAAAGAAAAAATAGAAAAATTTCAAGGATTTAAATAAGATAAAAAATAAAATATGAAAGATTTTGAATATTATTTTATGAAAAGTAAAGAAGATCAAACATACCCAATGATTGATCTCTTAGATCAAAGTAAAGAAATTATCGAGGCTCAATTGGGAGATCCTTTGCCTCGTCGTCCTATATTAGCCGATTATTTAACAGGTGCTAAAGATTTTGTTACTAAAAAAATAGCAGATGTAATGTTGGCTATGAATATGGAAGGAGTGCGTATTGTTCCTATAGAATTGTCAGACCAAAAAGGTGGCTATATTGAAGATTATTACTGCATATACGTTGATGATAATACCTACGAAGCCTTAGATAAAGAAAAATCTGATTACGAATACGATGAAGAATGCGATATGTACTATATAAATGGATATGTCTTAGATAGAGAAGTTTTAAAAAAAATACCGTTAAATAAACGTCTGGGATGGAGATTATTAGAAGACCCAGGAATTTATTTATATCATAAATCAGTAATTGATGAGATAAAAAAATTAAATCCAACCGGTGTTGAATTTATAAATATTGAAGAATATGAAGGAATCTTTTAAGAGTATATTAAATGATTTTTTAAACAAATGATAATATACGAATTAAGTATTGATGGAAATAACGCAACCCAATTAGAATTTCCTTTACAAGAGGAGCAGGATAAATTCTTGTTCCTTGCTGAAGAAAAAATTACAAATTTCCTATCTGTAAAAGAAGAATGGGAAGAATTTATGGTTTTAAAAAAAGAACCTAAAATTGATATGGATTTTTATGATATCATGGATATAGGGGTCTATATTGTTAACCAACGAGTTTATGAACTCCTTTTACCATTATTAGATGAAACGGTGGAAATTTTAAAACTACGTAGTGACGACAGCGATTATTATTTGCTTAATATCATTCATACTACCGATTGCTTAGATAAAGAAAATTCAGAATACACTGCCCTACCCGGCGGTCAGATTATGGAATATGATTTTCTCTGTATTGATCCACAAAAAATAACTTGTCCCATATTTCGAATCCCTGAATTACCCTATACGGTATTAATAACCGAACAAATAATTGAATTATTCTATTTGAATCAATTAAAAGGATTGCATTTAACTGATGCCGAATATGTAACCAGTGATATTTAATTATTAAAAAATGAGTATCGAATCCCCCGTATATAATATCTTAGCCCTCACTATTAAAAAAGCTATTCCTACTTTAGAAAAAGACGGTAAAATATTTGCCCATCAGATTATTGCCATATCCGAATCGGGAAAGTCTTACATTATTAAAGAACGACGCGGCATACCTATTCAAAACTACATTGGAAAAAAAGTACACTGCGTCATTGAAATACTTGATGCCGAATTTTATACGCCAACCAATAAAAAAGAAAGGGAAGCTTTACCATCCAACACAATGAAAGGTATTTATTTATGGAAAGAAACCGGATATAAATTTATTCCGGAATTAGTTAAATTAGTTGATGGAGATCCAAATGAAATCGATCATGATTATGATGAAAATGAATATGATAAACAAGCACCCGCCTATTTTGAAGAATGGGGTGAATACGGCATAGGGTTAGATATCTATCAAACAAAGCCTATGTTAAAAATAGGAAATGGCGTTTGTTTTCTAAATGAATATTGTCAAGAAGAAATGATTGATGAGTGGAAATATGGACAAGAAGTATTTTTTTCACCTAAAGAAATGCTCCTTAGAGGTATACACACCGGCGAAGTAAAGATCGATTCAAATAAAATTGATAAAGAAGTCAGCAAATCTTATAATGAAAAAAATGACTATAAAATTTATGAAGGAAAAAAATATACTAAGGAAGAATGGATAATAAAAGAAAAAGAAATTTGGAAAGAATATGCTAAAAAAAACAATATTTACCTTGATGATTCAAATGAAAAAGAAAATAATAAACCATCCGGCTCTTTTTTATTTGATTAATATAAGGTTTTACTCATTCTGAACAATTTAACTTAAATTAACTAATTAATGTATATAAATTAGATTTTACATCAAAAGCTTAACCTTATTTCATATTTCTTAGTTCTATTGTTTTAATAATTGTTATATTCTTTACATTTTATGAAGATTAGGTTGAATTAGCAACAAAAGAAATTTATTTTCTTTTTAAGATTTACTTTTTGATTTTTTCTAATTATATCGTAAAAGGTTTTAATGAATGATGTAATATTTATTTAGTTTATCCCTCTATTTAATTAATATATTTTTATCAATTAAGACTTTAATAAATACATAGCATTGAATTATAGAAACTTCTCTAGGCTCAATGAAAATATTTCAAAATATATTTTACCTATTAAATGGTCAAAATTCTCAAACTGAAATTATTAATTAATAATAATAAGTATCAAAACATAATTGTCTTCATTTATATTTTTTTTCGTATTCGATCCCATTGCCATTTATAAAGATAATAACTATACGAAACATTGTCCATTACATTACAAGTAGTATATTTAATAAAAAAATATTTTGTGTCTTTTCCGGAAATTGAAAATGTATGTTCTAAGCCTAGTGAATGTAAAGCCTCATGAGTGGGACATTCCGTAGAACATGACTTAATATTTATATCGGTTCCAAAATTAGAAAGTTCACTAAAATAGATAAAGGATCTTTTTGAATCTAGAATGGTAGTTCCTAAAATTGTATTATCTACGTGTTCTATCCCAAAAAAATATAATATTATACTATCTTTTTTATTTTCAGGTATAAATTTTTCTAAATAATTTTGGAGTTCCATTCTTTCCTGATCAGATACATCCATACATCCTGAACTATTGATAAACTTACTTCCTGTCTTTAAATTTATATCTTTGGTCAAATCTAAATATTCATCTCCATTATTGGCTTTATAAAATTCGATTTCAGGTTCAATGTATGCCTGATTAAAGATATAATGAAATTTTTCTATTTCATTCCTATTAAAAATTCCTTCTTGTATTACTCCATTTCCCATTATATCAGTTCTAATTTGCACTACAAATACCTTCATATTTTTTCTATAGGTCTCTGAATTGGGAAGAACCTTAATAATACCTGCTAATTCTTTCATATTTTCTTTCTCTAATTCACTTATCTTAGCACTTACTTTAGGATAGGCAAATACCTTTATCTCCATTTCTCGATCAAAATCTTTCAGACATGTTATTTTAAGATTAGTGGAATGCCTCGTTGGAGGACATTTTTCTTTATCTAAGGGAAATTCCAGCGATAAATTAAAAATATCTTTATCGTACTCAAACTTCCATTCATCCAGATTTTTTTCAATTTCAACAATCATGGATAAATAAGCAACATATGAGGGTTTATTCTCAACTGTTAAACGATCAACATATTCTTGAGAATATAAGGTTAGATAAGGAATATAATAGGTCCATTCTTCACTTTCCCAACCTTCATTTATCTCTTTCTTTGTGCGATAGGTAATTGGTAGTTTATCATATTCTTTACATAAAGATTCATATTGTTCCTTACGACTTATATGATGTTGATCGATTGAATTATTTTCTATAGTATCTTTAGAATTGTCATTATTTGTAAAGTCATTAAGAGCATCAAAAAAAGGCTCTTCAAGTCTATATTTTGAATTTTTCTTACGAAAAAAATCAAAACCAAATTCCCCTTCATATTTCATTTTTTTCTTCTCTCGTGTAATAGGGCTTATGATGTCCGGTATTTCAACCGGAATGAATTCAACACAAGCTATTGCCAATGGTATTTCTTTTTGAGGATGAGGCTCTGCTATACCATATAGTACTTCTGGGGCATCAGTATCAACTTTTTTAGCTGAACTAAATACAATATCATCTTTTGCGTAATTTAGGATTTTACCATCAGCCGTACGAATTACATTTCCTCTGACTTTGAATTTAAACATATCATTTATATTTTGAAATTTTAATGAAGATTTGTAAAATCTATACTTTTGTTTTTAACTTGTTTTTGAGAATTATTATAAAGAACATCTTGGCTTTGTAATTTTATTTTACTTTCACTATAGGTAAGCATATCTTTATCAGTATGAGTCACCAAATTTCCATGTATATCGAATTCAGCCGTTCCTGAAACAATCCAATTGGCTGTATCATGTATTCTAACTTTGTAATTTCCTCCTACGCTGATATTTTTATCATTACCTATATTAAAGCTTACATTCTCACCAACCGTAATATTTAGATTTTTTACCACATTAAGCGTTACATTACCATCACCTTCAAGCTTAATATAGCTTCCTTCCATATCTTCTTCTTTTATGCTGCCTTCAGCATCATTGACTATGCGTTTTGTTCCGCTTCGGGTTTGAAATACTTTCAAATCATTATTTTTAGTATGAAACCCGCTTTTTTGATTTCCGCTGTACATACTTCCTACTACGATAGGTGCTTCCGCATTATTACCTAAAAAATTTACCCATACGATATGCCCTATTTCTGGGATCACATGTGCTCCTTGTCCTTCTCCTGAATGAGCTTGAATCAAGGGCACCCATAAAGTACTTTCGTTATCATTTTGCCAATAGAACCGAATTTTTAGTCTATTTAAGGACTCCGGATCGTCATTGTCTACAACTATTGCAAATTGACTATCTATATGAGGATAAGCACTTTCATTTAAATAAGGAGCTACTTTTTGTTCAAAAGGTAATCCTTTGCTATCATTTTTATATCCTTCATCCGAAATGCTGTGTTCAATTTCAAAAATCCGATAACTTTCTATAGGCTGATGTTTTTGAAGTTCTTTATTCCATGCATTCATTTGTATGGTATCGCCTAACCGTAAATGCGGATTATCGGTTTTAGCCGTAACTAATACCGTAGATTCATTACTAATTTTTTTACGTTCCACAGCTCTTTCCAATTGTTGGGCATCCCCATAAAATAAATCAGGAGCAAAAGATCCTATCTGAGGTTGAGTGTATAACTTTTCAGAAGCGTGCACAGCTTTAAAATGATATAAATTGCGTTGATCAGGATACGTAATCTGGTCAGATTTTTGCGACTGAACTATATCTTTACTTAAATCATAACGTTCACGAACAAAATGTTGGGATTTACAACTTACTTCGATGGAAAATTCTTGAAAATCTTTTTTCTCAAATAGTTCTGTTCTTTGTTGATTCCCTCCTCCAAAAATAAAATATTGTCCATTATGATACATATATTCACCAAATCGTAAAGCTAGTCGTTTTAAAAATGCATAATTAGTTTCATTATAACATACAGTATAGGGAAGTATCTCTTTAGTTTCAGGCGATATAAGCACTTCTAATCGATTATCTTTATATTTATCGGTAACTTCTTTTACAATTTGTTCTAATGTCTTATTGATAAAAGTTTGGCATGTTATCCCTTGATCCATGAGAATGGTACTCGATTTACCGGTAAGTCGTATATAGGGATATCCATCCTGAGCAGTGTATTCCACCTTTGTTATAATACCCTCAAACAACGCTGTAGTTTGTTTAAACCTTATTAATTGAACTGAAAAACGGCTGGACATCAGTTTTTGGCTGTTTGTTAGTGGATATATATTTTTCTCAGAAAAGGCTTCGCTTGGACATAAAAACTCAAAATGATTATGCGATAACATTGATTGCTTAATATTCACTTGAACGTGGTTATCTCTTGAAATCTCTCTTCCTTCTATACTTACTTTTGCATAAGTTTGGAATGTATCACCAAAGGTACTACTATAATAAACATTATCTATTGTTTCTTTTATTGTATTCATTTCTAGATTTTTAATGATTAGACCATAAGTTTTTATTTATGATAATGTCCAGTTTTTTTTAAAAACAGACCTTTCATTAAACTTAAGAGTTCGTGCAACTAATGTTATATCTATTTGCATAGGCGTAGTTCCGGAAGAACTAAACGTTTCATTAAAATTAATACAATACGCCTTTTCAAATATAATTTCATACAATTTTCCCATCATATCTCGGCGATAAAAAATGATTTTACCGTCTTTACTTCTTTCTCCAGATAATATCCAATCCAAAAAATCCGTTTTACCGTTACTTTCTATGCTTAATGATATTTGACCGCCCGATGTTTCACCGGAGGGCTTGGAAGTACTATCTGTTTTCTTTTGGAAATTATAATTACAGTTTAATACTGTATAGGTTTCTCCATCTAATTCTAATTTAGCTAAAAATGATGACATGTTTTATTTATGATTAAAAATTATTATCAAAATATGTTATTAAACTTATTTATAATTACTTAAAAAATAATTCACTAAAATACTACAAATATTTATAATAAATATAATAATCTATGTTTATATTTTTATTACACACATTAAAAATATAAATATATAACATTTAAATAAAATAACATTTTATTTATTTCTAATTTAAAATAAATTATTTTGATTAATAGTCTATTTTAAAAAGATTTTATGTATAATTATTGTTGTCCTCAATGGATTTTACATAATTAGATAATAAACTAAGAGTCTGATAAAAAGTTAATTTATTTAAGATAATTTTGGTAAAGTTTATTTTCAAAATTGAGATGGAAAAAATTGATGATCAAATTCAAATAGTAGGAAGATTTATACATACTTGTAACCACTAATCAATAAGAAAAAAAATCAAATTAAACACTATTTTTAGTTATTAATTAAATTTAATTATTAAAATAATAAAATATATTTAATACATAGTTATAATTATAATTTAAATAGTAAAGATGATTAAGATTTATAAACAAAATGAAGAATCGATTTAATATTTTTTATATTTTAACTAAATTAAATTTATATTTCATATCATACATTTGCTTTATATATTTTAGCGCGATTAAATCGAGTTACTCTTCTTCTTATCCAATTAGTTAAATTTTTAATTTATAAAATAAAATGGGTTAAAAATAATTTTAAATTTTTATTTTTATTTTTGACATAAAATAATTTATTATATATATTTATAATTTATTAAATACACTTATTTATATTTTATATATATATTTAATTTTACCTTAGTTCGCTGCAATACTTACTATTATTTTTTAACTACTATGAATTATAAATTAAGGAATACTCTGACTTATTATGTACATAAAGTAGATTTAAGGATATTTTTAGTTTTTTCAACATCTATTTTAATTGGTCTCTTACTTTTATACTATAAATATTCTAAGCAAAAGGAATGTAATCAAATTAATTTTGAAATAATAGCTGAAAACAATCAAGTTGGGGAATCTATTAAATTTAAAGATCTTACTCCCGGTGCCAAAAATTGGGTTTGGGATTTTGGAGATTATACTGAGAAAAAAAAGGATCAATATCCTGTGCATACCTATGAGAATCCCGGAACTTACATTGTGACCTTACACGTTAATGGCACTTGTAAATTGCAAAAAACAATTGAGATTAATCCCGGGGATAGGATCACAGATTCCTTAAAAATTCCAAAAATTATTGTTCCAAGTGTAGTTAGAGTAGATGAACCCCTCGATATCTATTATGAATATATTGGAGAAGCTTTTTCTTGGGAATGGTCTTTTGGTGAATCAGGACAAATGGACTCTACAAAGGAATATCCTGTATACAGCTACAGCTTACCCGGAAAAAAAAGATTGACCTTGGTGATCAACGGGGATATGACACATATAGCAAGTAAAGATATTATTGTAATACCTAAAAAATTAACTGCCGAAATGTATAAAACGTACAAAGAAAATTTTAAAAATAAAAATAAGATTGTATATACATTACCTCCGGGTAAAACTCAAAAAGATCCATTTGAAGAGTTTTTAGAATCCATTCCCTTTCAACCCATGGAAAGTTCTTCTAAAAAGGGCAAAATTAAAACAGAAAATACTTCAGCTCCCTCAATTTCTGAAAATCAATTCGAATTATTATTACTGGATGTTTCAAAACAGACGAAAACCATGGAAGACTTTGGAAAATATACGTGTAATAAGTATGAATTTCCGGTAATTCATAATAATGAAATAATTACATTTTCAGAGTTTTGTAAAAAAATTAAAAATAAAAAAATTAAAATTAAATCATTACGACTCGTAAAAAATAAAAAGAATTGTATAGAATCTATCATACTAAGATGCAAAATCAAAAAAACTCGAAAGTAGATTAAAAATCTACTTTCGAGTTTTAATTTATTTAACTGTCAATCATTTCCAATTTTTGCTCGATATAACCTGTCTCTTTCACGATTCCAACTTATCCATCGGTTAGCTGCTTTATTCAAATAACAAACCGTAGAATGTTGTCTTCTATATTATAATCAAAAAGTTCGAACATAGAATTTTTAAAACTTTCGATTAGAGAAGATTGATATTCAACTCAATCATAATTAAATAATTCAGGAATTGCAGCCGGTTGTCTTCTAAATAATTTTTTTTCAGTTATATTAAAATCTTTAAAATCTGATTTTTCCGATTGTTTAATATCTTTTATTTGGGTAAATCTATCTTCTTTTTTGTTTAGTATGATGAAAATTTTATCAGAATTTCGATGACTCATTTTTTTGTTAAATAGTTAAATTGTTTCTTAAAATAACGTTCAAATTAGCTGCATAGTACTTTTTAAAGACTAGTTTTTTCAACATTTAATCCTCTTAAGGACCTATAAATACAGCAGGATGAGAAACAAGGGTTTTAGCTTGAGCGGAATTCCAACTTTGTAAGATTCGGGCATTCCAAAAAATATTTGCTAACGGTAACGGTTCCGGCGAGGGAATCGCTCCTTTGATAGTATTATCCGGCAAACGAATAACGTTGATCGCATCAGGAACATCAAAATTTAGATGGATTCTTGTATCAAAATCAATATGTGTATATGCCCAAGGAAACTTAGAATTTACCGATTGTGAAGATGATTGTTTTTTTATAGTTGCCGTTTTTCCTCCGTTTGAAACTGGATATACCCCATCGGCATATCTCGGATTTAAATTAATTCTGTCTAAAGTCCATTCCGGATAATGGCATATTTGCTTTTGATCATGCTCTTCAATAATCGGTCGGGTCATCCGTTTGTTTACATCCCATATTCCCATTCCACCTTTTTTCCTTTGAACCCAAGTATACATTTCGGTGGTTCCTGCTTCTTTAACCACAAATTCTGCCGAAAAATCTTTTACTGGCAAACCCAAAGCGTTTTCTGTATAAACATTTTGTATAGTTCGTAATTCAATTAAATTATTACTAACCTCCACAAAATGAACTATACTTTCTTCATTTACCTTTGAGGGGTCTGAAAATGATAAAACTTTAAAATAAATTTTCATGGTTGAAAATTCGTGTAACGGCTGTCTGGCTAAATCTCTCCACCATTCTAACGGCATTGTGTAAGAAGCCTTACCCGAAGCATCTAAAGTCAAAGGGTTTTCTTCATGAGAATAGCTGCTGAACGTTTTCACAGAAATCCTTTCCACAGATAATTTATTTTTATCCCAACTGTCGGATATTCCTACCGTATTTGTTAATAAAGAAGGATCAACCTTTGCCACCTGAATATCAATTGGTTCCCCGGGTGACCCGTCGGTAATTTCAAATTCCAGATTGGGAAATCTTGGGCCGAATAAAGTTCCGTCCTTTTTCAACACTACTGTATATTGATCTTGAAGGGCTTTTATTTTTATTTTCTTTTTGGGAACCGGTATGGGGGCTCCTTCCATGTTGAGTTCGGGTTTATTGATTTGACCGCTGTCGATAATTTTTATATCCACTCCGCCATAATGGCAAGGAATCGTGCTTTTGAGCAATAAAGGCGGTCGATCTTGGACTTTCATACTTCCTGTGTTTTTCCAATCTCCCGTTATCATGGATACTTGACAAGGAAAAGAACGGTTCGGGCTTTTTTTACAGTTTCCCCGAAAAACAAGACTTAAGGAACTTTTCTCTTCTATGGTTGCTGTTTTCTTTTCTTGTGTAGTGGGGGTATCTAAATTTACTTTAAGTATTCCTTTGGGATTGGTACACAACGGACATTCCAGCTCTGCTCCGTCAATAACGATTAATTCATCCCATATTTTCTGCCTTTCTTTTTCTCTTTCTGCATTATCTGATTCGAGTATCCGGGCATTTTCTTCTTCCATTCGGCTAATTTCATTCCATTGCTTATCCTCGGAAGTAGCTGTTTTTCCCATAATCGGAAGTTTTTCAAACTCTTTGTCCCAAGCTTTTTTACTACTTCGAGATGCATCTTGTTGTGTGGGAAAATGGTTTGCTTTATTATTCGAAAAGAGTTTTTTTAACCAATCCATACTATTCTGTATTTTTTTAGTTGATTTTCATAATTTATATTCAAAGATCCCTCATGTAATAGCCCCGAAGAATAGAGATAGCTACCTTCATATAAAGTCGTGTTTGTCTCTTCTGTCTGCCATGGTTTTCCTTTTACGTGGAAGCATTTTTTTATGTCTCCTTCCCTTTCTTTCACTTCATTCCATTCTTCCGCAAAAACTTTATTCCAATGTGGATGTTTTACTTTTCTTGGATACTTCGTATCATTTTCATTTTTTAAATTCCCGATACGGCTTCCGTTAAAAAACATACCGTACATTTCATAACTTAACAAGTAGCCGATCATTCTTAATTCATCTTGAAGTAAACGGCTTAAAAAATCAAAGTACAATTCAATAGAAGAGCCACTATGATAAGCTTCCAATTTTCTCCGCTCTGTGTTCCAACGTTCCTGTATTTTTTTTAGATTTTTAAGCTTAACGGCTTCTCCTTTCTCATTAACACAAATACGTATATCGTTAAAAAGATAGGAGATTTCCCGAAGCAAATTATATTGGGGTATGGCTTTTTCCAACTTTACTTCCGTGCGAAAACACAGAATTTGAAAGTGAAAGTGTTCACGGGTTTTTCCGGTAAATAAGACTCCGACATTTCTGGTCCAAAATTTTTCCTTACCTTTTCCATGATTCATTTGATCCATAAAACTTGTAGTGAGTCGGTAGTAGTATGTTTTTCCCGGCTGCATTTTTATTTCAATTGGTGTCAACGGTTCCATCGGCATTATAATATTCTCTTTTTCTGCTTTTATTGGGCGAATTGCCCAATTCTCCCCAACGGGAAGACCAATGCAAGTAGTAGTTTCTTATTTTCTTTAGCAATCGATCGGAATCGGTGACGTATATTTCTTCTAATTCTTTTTCGATTGGTTGATGGTTAGTTTCTGTTTTTTCTTCTGTTGGTATCTTCTTGTCTGCTTGATTCAAGTGATTTTCCTTGATTTCTTTTTTTGAAGTGGCTTGGTTGAGTTTTTTTTCTTCTTCTTCTTTTTCGCTTTTCAATACCCAGTCTTCATTCCATTTCATGGTATAAAGCTGTAGATACTCTTTGGCCTGTTGCAGGATCTTGTTTCCCGAAAGACTGTATTTCTCCATTTCGCCGGGCATATAATACTTCCCCATATAGGGTTCTGACTCTTCCCGCATCAGGTGAAGAAAAATATAGCTGTATTCTTTCCTTAGGTTTCGTTCGCCTTTTAAGCTGTAATGGCTGTGCTTGGTTACCATTTTGGGTTCTATTTTTAATTGTTCCGGCGTGTACCATCCGCCTTGGATCAGCTCTGCTCGATAGTCAATCAGCTTTTCCAATTCATATTTTGGCCTTTTTTCGATCAACAGGTTTTCACTGCCGGTTTCGGTATAGTTGGAATAGCTGCCTCCTATATCACTGTGAACTCCCGGGAAATTGCGTTCTATGCGATTGGTCCCCGGCTTAATGCGGGTAAGTGGAAAATATTCCCGATGCTCATCCAACGAGGTAAAATGAACGATTTTTTGTGGTCTTCCTAATTCATCTAAATGTAATTTATGTATTTTACTTTTGAAATTTGGTAAAAGCCAGGTATCCGGATCGTATGAGACTACTGTATCGTAGATTCCTAAAAAACGCAAATGAATGAAGGTATTGTCGATCAGTTCATGACTAAATCCCATTTTTAATAAGGCTGTTCCTAAATTACCCATTCGGGGCAGTTTTCCATTTTTTACCCAAGCTTGTGGTACTTCCTTTCCTTCATTATCCAAATATTTTCCGTTTTTTACTTTTGCTGGATACGCTAATTTTTGAATATTGTAAGCAAAATACCGTGCAGCCGCCGCCCCTCGGCTAAATCCAAAAGCATCTACAGTAACTAAAATTTCAGATATCTTATTAGGATCTTTGCGTGACTCTTTAGATTTCATAATCTTTTTAGCCAAATCTTGACAGCCCTTCATAACCTTTCCCAGTATACCCGTTTCCCCTCTACCGTAGGCATACCCTTGAAGTTTATCCTCTTTTTTGTCTTGGGTACCAATTCCTTCCACATAAATGGTATAATCATCATAACAACTCATAGATTTTCTGCCTATATTGGTAAAATCATTTAGATAACTGGTGCTTTCTTTATCTACCTTTTTCTTGCTTAAGAATTTTTTTTCCCGGGCATTTTGCTCAAATATTTCAATTTCTTCCTCGGTGGGATTTCCATATCCGTCTATCCCTCGCACTTTTTTCCATATCTGGGTATTTTCTCGATTATTAAGTGTTCCGTCAAAAAACAGTCCATAGGTTAGTTGAAGCTCTCCCGGTTCAGATCGGGCCTCTCCGCTGTTAAATACAAAGGTTTTTCCCATTATATATCTACTTCACTTTCATACAACCCTATGCTTTTTCCGTTTCCTTTCAACCACACCGAGGCATCGTCTCCGGTATGGATAATTCGTACGGTTAATTGTATTGATTCTTCCGTATTTCCCTGAGTTAGTTCTTCAAAAGCCTTAAATATCTGGGCTTCGTTAAATATTATTTCTCCCGATTTTATGATTTTATCTTTATTTATCCACGTAAATGACATTTTCTTGGGTATTGCTTTTTTTTCTGATTTGTTCCATCTCAACTCTTCCGGTATTTGATATAATTTTATCGGATAATCTCCAAATAAAACTTCCATTTCCCCATTAAAATAAAAACAGGTAACTCTATTGGTTATTTCATCTGAATTTGGAAAATCAAAGTTAAATTTCCAATTATATTTTTTCCTGTACGTATCCCATAGCCCATAAGGAATGGGTTTGTTTTTATTAGCATCTTGCACTTCTTGAGGAATAATCCCCGGATTTTTTATCACCGACTCTTGATATTCCGGCCGTAGCATACTGTAAACCGGTTCGTCTTTTAGTTTTTCTACTTGTTCTTTAGGAATTTCCGTTTTCACTCCCTGATACCTTCCTATTTCTATTTGTCTTACTATTCCCGCGACCCAAACTACGGCTACTCCTCCCGGGGCAAAGCCTACATTGATCGTTTCATAGGTCCGTTTATAGGGTTGTGGATGCTCTTTATTATATGAAGGAGTTAAATATCCCTTTCTAAAAAGACTGGCTATTTTTTCATAATCTAGTTCCGCATCCACATGATAAAAGGTCTTCTCTGCAAATGAAATCCATATCACATTAAGATGTTTGGGCAACGGCTTTACTCCACTGCTCATACTTCTTCCTTCGCTACCCCATCCACCTAACCCTGTATGTAACCCAGAAAATAAACTGGTAAAGCTACCATCGGTTAATTCTAACCCTCCCATAAACACGTCTACCGGATAGCCTAAAGGACAGGAGACGGATTCATTCCATTCAAATTCTTCTTTCATAGTTTTTTTATTTTTATCCTGACAGCTTACCACCACAGAAAGCAGTTGAAGCATGGCCACCAGGAAATAATTTTTTATTTTTAATATCATTGTTTAAAATATTTTTACCTCACTTTTATACAATCCGATGCTTTTTCCGTTTCCTTCCAACCATACTGAAGCATCATCTCCGGTATGGATAATTCGTACGGTTAATTTTATTGTTTCTTCCGTATTTCCCTGAGTTAGTTCTTCAAAAGCCTTAAATATCTGGACTTCATTAAAAGTTATTGCTCCTGATTTTAGTAAGTTTTCTTTTGTTATCCAACTAAATGATATTTTACGAGGTATAGCTTTTTTTTCTGATTTATTCCATCTTAATTCTTCCGGTATTTGATATAATTTTATCGGTTTGTCTCCGAATAAGATTTCTTTTTCTCCATTAAAGTAAAAACAAGTTACTCTATTGGTTATTTCATTTGAATTCGGAAAATCAAAGTTAAATTTCCAATTATATTTTTTCCTGTATGTATCCCAAAGCCCAAAAGGAATGGGTTTGTCTTTATTAGCCTCTTGCACTTCTTGAGGGATGATCCCCGGATTTCTTATCACCGACTCTTGATATTCCGGCCGTAGCATGCTGTATTCCGGTTCGTCTTTTAGTTTTTCTACTTGCTCTTTGGGAATTTCCGTTTTTACTCCCTGGTATCTGCCTACTTCTATTTGACGAGCTGTACCTCTGACCCAAACTACGGCTACTCCTCCCGGGGCAAAGCCTACATTGATCGTCCAATAAACTTTCTTAAATGGTTCCGGAATTTCTTTATTCATGGATGGAATATAATACCCTTTTCTAAAAAGACCGGCTATTTTTTCATAATCTAGTTCCGCATCTACATGGTAAAAGGTCTTTTCGACAAATGAGATCCAGATAACATTTAGTCGTTTGGGTAACGGCTTTACTCCACTGCTCATACTTCTTCCTTCGCTACCCCATCCACCTAACCCTGTATGTAACCCAGAAAATAAACTGGTAAAGCTACCATCGGTTAATTCTAACCCTCCCATAAACACGTCTACCGGATAGCCTAAAGGACAGGAGACAGATTCCTTCCATTCAAATTCTTCTTTCATAGTTTTTTTATTTTTATCCTGACAACTGTTGAATATAAATGAAAGCATGAGTAGGAATTTATATATTGTTGTTATTCGAATCACCTTGTTTTTATCCTTTATTTACTCTTGCATCAATGGCCCCTAAAATTGTTGCTGTTCCTGAACTTTGTATCCAAAGATCCCCTCCTACTATTTTATAGGTGGAAGTAGCTGTTGTTTCGGTTAATTCTCCGTTAACCGTAATTTTTTTATTTTCGAATACCCTTTGTGTATAAGAATGAGAAATATGTTTGAGCTCATTCCCTACTTCCAAATGATTGTCATTTCCTACTTGTACATGAAAATTATTCCCTATGGTAACCGTAAAATCATTTCCTACGTTAAAATTCATATTATTAGGGGCATTTACGGAAATATTTCCTTTTCCGTCCATAAACCAGCTGCTTTTTCCGGGATCGGTTATTAAAATGCTACCCTCTGCATCATTAAACAGTATTTGGGTTCCGCTTCTTGTTTGTATGACTTTAATGTCATTTTCGGCTGTGTAATAGGTCGCAATTTCTCCTCCGTTGTATGCTGTTCCTACTACGATAGGCGCTTCGGCATTGCCGCCTTGAAAGGCTATCAATACGGTTTCTCCTATTTCGGGATTCATAAAACAGCCTTTTCCTGATCCGGCATGGGGTTGGATTACTTGAATCCAAGGGGTTTGCTGATTGTCGGGTTTCTGCCAAACAAATTGTACGCGCACTCTTCCCATTCGCAAGGGATCTTTATTATCTGTAACGACGGCATGTTGCAGGGGGGCTTTCGGATATTCGTATTCATCACAATACGCAGGAACGGTTACCTCTTTGGGTAACCCGATAAAGGTATTGGTATATCCTTCTCCATCTGAAAATTCGTGAGTTATTTCTGTTATTCGGTAGGATTCAATGGGGGTTTTACCTGTTTTGAAGATTTCATGCCCGGGCATCCAAATATTTATTTTCGCAATATCTCCTATCCGTAGTTCAGGGTTATTAGAGGTAGCTTCTATATAAACCAAATTTTGTTGTTTTACCTTTTGTTTGATAATCGCCTCTTCTATTTCAACCTGTCCTTTGTGTAAAAGACTATGATGGTAATGTGCGGTGGGTGCTTTGGTAAACAAATTTTGACTGGAGTTAAAGGCTGATTGTTGAAAGGGATTTGTGGACTTTTGGAGGTTTTCTCTTTCAGAGTTTATCGTATAATCTTTTCCTTGTATGGGATCATAAACGGCATAAGAGAATTTTTGAGGTTTGGTTTCCAGTTTAAGTTCATAGTCATATATATCTTCGCCCTCGGTCAATTCAACTATGCGGCTGCCCCACGAGGAAAATTGAAATTTTTCTCCGTTATAATAAAAGTATTCTCCATATCTTACGGCGAGATTTTTTATAAATTGAAAATCATTTTGATTGTATTGAACGGTATAGGGCAATTTGTTTTTAAGGTTGGGATTGCAATCAAACGAAACTATATCTTTTGGATAGTCTTGGGAAACTTCTCGTATAATCTCTTCTAAGGTTTGATTTTCAAAACTTCGGCAATGAATTCCATTTTCCATTAGAAAAGCCGGAGTTTTTCCTCGAATGATAATCTTCTTTATCCCGTCTTTTTTATTGGAGGATATGCTTGATATAAGTCCTGTCCATACGGAGACAATTTTTCCAAATTGTATGAAACTAAAAGTTATGCGATTTCCCAGATATTTTTTTGAATTCTGAAGCAAATAGGCATTGGATTCATCGAATTCTCCGGGATCAGCGGTTAGAGTAAATTCATGATCTGCATTGATTTTCTGAATTAGCTTCAAATGTATACAGGTATTTGAAAAAAACGGATTTCCGTTTATTTGTACTTCTATATGAACAAGATGTGAATTTCCATAGAGTTGTTGTTTACTTCCTCCATAGGCAGCTATAACTCCTTTTTGTTGTTTAGCTTCTTCTATTTCTTTTTGAGTTAATAGTTTGAAGGATTCTCCTTCATCCGGCATAATTGGATTCATGACAGGAATGTTTTAGTTAGTTTGTTTATAGATATATAAATATATATACAGGATAAATATAAAGATATTTTTAAACCAAATAAAATATTTTTTATTTTATTTTTTATTAAAATACCATTAATAAATAATTTAAATAGTTTCCAATTATGAACGGTTTATTGTAAAAGATATGTTTAAAAAGTATTTATTTTATATTCATTATAAACGTTAAACATTAATTTATTCCTTGTTTACTCTTTTTTGTTAAATATAGTTCATGATATCATCATTACGGATTAAAATTTAATATTGGATATATGATTAATTCATTTACATTACGTAATCTTCTATAGTACCGGTTTTTCATTTATTAATGAGGGATGGATCGGCGTCTAAATAAATCGTTTAAGTCAACTCCTTATTAGATTTATTGTAAGGTCTAAATTTGAATCTTTCTTTATAAGAAAAAAGTTTCAAGTAAATTTGTAGAAATAGTTTACCAATAGACAACTATAATTTTTAAGCCTGATTACAATTTTTCTCTAATTTGTTACTTTTTCTTTTTTGTTGACGTGTAGATCAAATGTTTAATTAAAAGTTATTTAAAATTTTCAATTTTATTTTTTATTTCACTTAAAAAATTGGATGCTAAAGTACTATTAAGTACATGTTCTTCAAATGTCATGGTTAAATACATAATAACTTTATAAAACTTTTCATTATTTTTTACAATCGGAATATTTTTTAACTCATCTAAACTTATACTCATTGTTGAACTTATGACAGGAACTTCTGTAATTAGATCATTATCCTTTAGCGAAGTAATCATAAAGCTTCCCTGAATGCGGTGTCTTTTAGCTAAATTTTTATAAATTAAAAATGAAATCAAACGTCTCAAATATTGGGGTTGAGCTTCTATTAATCTGGTTTCTTTAAAAAAGATGGAAGTATTATAGTCAGAAAATTTGCATTTATCTATAATTTCTTGAATTTCTTCAGGTTTTTTTTCATCCGAATCTTTAATTACACAAGATATATTTTTCTTTTGCCCATTAATTTCTTTGTCTAACATAAATTTTGCATTTATGGTTTCGTATTGTACCACTTTCGGAAAAAATTTGGAGCGTTTGACAGCTATATTTAGTTCCGGAAAATTTTTTAATACCTCTGATACAATATATATCATATAAGCAGTATAAGAAATTTTTTTTCTTGTATTGTTATTTCTATACTCAACGAGATTAGTAGCATCTACGTTTACTGAGAGATGGATGGCATTTATTTTTTTGGTGTATTGTAAAAAACTATATACTCCCTTTATTTGTCTTAAAATAGGCTTTATTGGATTCATTTTTTATTATTTAAATATTAGAATCTATTAGCGATATGCTCTTTACATTCTTTATTAATAAAAAATATTTATTTGAAAATATCATTACATATTTTTCAACATACGCACCTATTTCTAATGGAAATAAGGAATTCCATTTTTTTATTATTTGTAGTACTGATTCAAATATGACCATTTTGTATAGCAATACTTGCAAAAATTCATCTGTTTTTTGTGTCTTATTCATAAGTATTATTTTTTTAGTTTAAATTTAGTTTTATTGAATTTCGAGTGGTTAGCAGATTCACTTATTTATTTTATCTCATATCATTGTGTTAATTTTTTTCATTTTAAGCTATATATGAATTAACTAATGAAACTGTTTTTGCTATAAAAACAAATCTAATCCTGGTAATAGCCGGAAAATTTTTCCGTAATTATTTTCTTTAAATAAATTAGTTTCATTCACTACTGCGTTCCCTATATTTAGGATTATCTATTTTTAAAAGAATAGCACCTATTTAATTTCTATTTTTTATAATTCTGATTGAAATGACCTATATTCTATCTGATATGTGCAAATCAATATTATAATCGTTTTACTTAATTTTTCATGTTTCAAGCAGGATATACTAATTCATGACTGATCATATACCCTTTCTATTATCCTGATGTATGCTTTTTATTTATAAGTAACAATTGTTAACGCTTTTGATTAAATTTTTAGTTAAACTATTCAAATTAATTTTCCGGCTTACATGCCTTCCTTTTAGAGTTAAAAACTTACTTTTTGATGTTAATTTCATAAAATTATATTTTATGTTAGCATAAATCAAATATATGAAAATAAATATATAATATTTTATTTATTTTTCATTTTTTAATACACATAAATCAATTAACCATATTTAAATATAAAAATTGGGTTATTTACACGTATTCACTCGAATTTATAATATAAAAATTTATTTTTTAGTTTAATAAAATTATTTTTTTTTATAATTAAATAATAAAAAATATTTACTGAATATGAGTATAATATTTCGTACCGATTCAATCAAAAAACACAATAACAATAATATATAAATAAACATAAAAATGACAATTATCAGGAGTTTAACTTATATATTTTTATTAATTTTAAAAAATTATTTTAAAATTTATATGTATTATTGTGTATAAATAATTTAATTTTAAAATGATATATATGAATGATTATGACTTTAAAAAAGAATGTTCATAAATTAATCACTATGGATTAAGTCTGTATTTAATTAGTAAACTTATTTTATAACCTGATAAAATTGGATTACCTTATTTATAGATTTTTTCTAATAAAAACCAATTTCTATAATTAAGCTTACATTATATACTGCCTAGTAAGGAGTAATTATTTATACCAACGGGATACGTTTAAAATAATTACGATAAATATTATTGAATAAATATAATTTAATATATAAAAATGAAAATGAAAAATAAAATTATCTTAGCTTTTTTATGTTTATTACTTAATAGTATTAATTTATCTGCCCAATCGTTATCAAATTCTAAAAAAAGTATCTACAAAACAGGATTCCGTGAAATAAATATAAATGATTATTTAAGACCGCTTCAAATTGCTTTGGTATATCCAACCTCGGCAAAACATCCCATTGCAAGAATTGGAGATAATGAATATATCATCGGTGAAAATGTAATTTATGATGCGAAAATATCCGATAAAAGCTTTCCTTTGGTTATTTTTTCTCATGGACTGAATGGGTCTTGGGATAATCATATTTGGTTAGCTGCAGCTTTAAGTAAAAGGGGATTTATTGTGGCAATGCCTAATCATCCCGGAACTACCTTGCAAGATATGGATCCGCAACTTGCTCGAGATATGTTAGCCCGTCCGGAAGATATTCGTCGTACAATCAGTTATTTATTGGAAACTAAACAATTTTCAGATCATATAGATGCTAATAATATCTCTATTATCGGGCATTCTTATGGAGGATGGACTGCAGTGGAAGCTATTGGCGGTAAATCTTCTGCTAAAGTTTTCAAAAAAGAATGTCGTAAATATCCCATCATGTTAGCTTGTGACGTTTTCAATGAGCAAATGAAAGGTTTGGATGAAAGATCAGATTTTCTGAAATTAGATAAAGACATGAAAGATCCCCGTATCAAAAGAGCAGTAATCTTAGATATAGGATTTGGCCGCATGTTTATTCCGTCCAGCTTATCGGAAATAAAAATTCCGGTTTTAGTGTATTCCGCCGGACCATTTGTAGAAAGAATACCGGCAGAATTAGAAACCGGTTATTTAACTAAATATCTACCGGAAAAAACTTCCAAACACATAGTTTTGAATAATGCTACCCATTACAGCTTTATGGCTATCTGCAGAAAAAACGCAATAGAACTATTTAAAAAAGACAGACCGGATCAAGTTCCTACTTGTGAATTTGACACGAATGAGCGTGCAAATATTCATACTCAATTGATTAAGCAAATAAGCAGTTTCTTAGTAAATAACTAGAAGCTTTAAAAAAATTTCATAAATGGCAAGGCTATTAAATAGTTTTAATAGCCTTGCCATTTTTTATATATACCATTTCAATAAAATTAGTAAAAAATTACCGATATTTATATATAAATTACTTAATCTTTAAAAAACATGACTTAACTTCTATTGCTGTTATGATATCCTCAAAACCCTTTTCCTTATTTCGTTTTTAATCTCTACTAAAAAAGTGTAAAATTTTATCCCTGAATTTTAAAATAATAATCTTATTTTTGCAGGCAATACAAAGACAACAACACAACGCTAAAAAGTTTTATTATGTTTGAAAAGATTCTTATTGCAGAGAATTTCTCTAACGATAATTTTGCTGTTAAAAAGATAGTTGAAGAACTAAATATTCCTCATATTGACCAAGCAAATTATTGTGATGATGCCATTTCTAAAATTCGAAAGTCTTTTTCTAATAATTTACCTTATGGACTATTAATTACAGACTTAACATTTGACCCTAATCAAGAACATGCCATTACATCAGGGGAAGAACTTATTAAAGTAGCTAAAGAGGAATTTCCCGATCTTAAAATTATTGTTTTTTCCATTGAAGACAGACAGCCTATTATTAATTCTTTTTTTGAAAAATATAATATAGATGCTTTTATAACGAAAAGTGCAGAAAGTGCAAAAGAATTAAAGAAGGCCATAGAAGACGTTTATGAAAATAAAATATACCTGTACTCCAACAAATCTCAAAAAGGCGGATTATTTGAGTTCACAAACAACGACCTGGAATTAGTGCGCCTATTATCGGTTGGTATGAATGTGCCTGAAATTTCAGTCAAATTCAAAACAGAAAAGGTATATCCCAACAGTGAAAGTTATTTAAATAAAAGATTGGTATCGATTCGACAACATGCCGGAGCTGCAACTACTTTACATTTACTTACTTTATTTTCGGATTGGAACTTAATATAAATCGTACGGTAAAATTTATTAAAAAATATTTTACAACCTAATTGATTTATTTTCAATTACATATAAAAGTTTAATGCATATATTCATGAAATCCATCAATTAAACAGTAAATATCCGATCCCTATATCCTTTCGGTATATAAATGATGGTAGAAACAGTTAGCACCTCATAAATATGCCTTTATTTTATTAAGGATATATCATTGATATTATCTAAATATCAATCAAATTGCTATTTTATCGCTTCTTTTTCAACATAATTCATAATAAATTTGCATTTATGAAGCGAAAAGATAATTTATCTTTATGGTTTGCAGGAGACATCAAAGCCGGATTTCCTTCGGCAGCAGATGATTTTCATTTAGAACGAATTAATTTGAACGACGAATTAATAAGAGATCCCGAAACCACTTTCTTGGCACGAGTAAATGGGGATTCTATGAAAGATATGAGGATTTATAACGGAGATCTTATTATCGTGGATAAAGCATTGGAACCTAAAAACGGCAATATTGCCGTATGTTATATAGACGGGGAATTTACATTAAAAAGACTAAAGGTAGTAAAGGAAAAAGGAATAGTAAAAGAAATTATTCTCCTGCCTGAAAACAAGGAATACGAACCGATCCGGGTTACTCCTGATCAAGATTTTATTATTTGGGGAATACTTACCCATACCATTATAAAATTTTCATAGCATGTATGCTTTATTAGATTGTAATAACTTTTATGCTTCTTGCGAAAGAGTGAGTAATCCCTCTTTAACAGGTAAACCTGTTTGTGTGCTTTCAAATAACGACGGCTGCGTAATTGCCCGCTCCAATGAGGCAAAGGCCCTCGGCATCCCTATGGGAGCTCCTGCATTTAAATATGAAAAAGTATTTGAAGAAAATCAAATATTCCTCTATTCCGCCAATTTTCCCCTGTATGGTGATTTAAGTAACCGTGTAATGAATATCATCGGGCGTTATTGCAAAGAAGTTGAAATATATTCTATCGATGAAGCATTTATGAACTTTAACGGCTATATGCAATTGAATTTGCGGGAACATTGTTTAGATTTAAGAAAATATATACTTAAGGGTGTAGGCATTCCTACCAGCATAGGAATTGCTCCTACTAAAACACTTGCCAAAGTAGCTAACAGGATAGCCAAAAAATATCCTGAGCAAACCCATAATGTATATGTTATTGATTCTCCCGAAAAAATTGAAAAAGCACTCAAGTGGTTGCATATTGGAGACATATGGGGAATTGGAAGAAGATTAAACAAACGATTTCAGGCAAAAGGTATTCGCAAGGCTTATGAATTGGTTAATCTTCCGGAAACATTTATACGTCAAGAAATGGGAATAGTAGGAATCCGCATGATCAATGAATTAAAGGGAATTCCTCAGCTTGATATAGATTTGCCGGCTCGTAAAAAGTCCATTGCCACTACCCGCACCTTCGATTACATGACCGACAAACTAGAAGATTTAAAAGAAAGAGTAGCTACCTTTGCCGTGAAATGTTCAGAAAAATTACGCGCACAACAAAGTTGTTGTAATTATGTGACTGTATTCCTGCATACAAATTTTTATAGGGGCGATTTAATTCAACATCACCCCGCTGTTACTTTAACGCTGTCTAATCCCCACAATTCAGCTATTGAGTTAAGTAAATGCGCTCAAAAGGCATTGGAAACCATATATAAAAAGGGGTACCAATACAAAAAAGCAGGAGTTATTGTTTCTGGTCTAATCCCTGAATCGGAAAGACAAATTTCTTTGTTTGATGAGGATTATTACCTGAAACACCAACCTATTATGAAGATTATGGATAAGTTGAACCATAAATACCATGAAGATAAACTGAAATTGGGTTGTCAAGATATTAAAAGGACTTGGAAGATGAAGCAGACCCGACTTTCTAAACGTTTCTCTACCGATATGAGGGAACTTATACAAGTTAAGGTATAAGGAAGATCCGGCTAAATATCATCCGATGATAATTTTATAAAAAAACAGAGTGAATATGCGTGAGGATTTAAAAAAGATGGTTACCGATTTACCCACCGTTCCGGGAGTATATTATATTTATACCCATGAAGAACGATTGATTTATATCGGAAAAAGCAATAATATCAAAAAAAGATTAAGCCAACATTTTACCTGTACCGACCGTAAATCGGTAAAAATACAAAACTTTGCTTCCAAAGTCAGGTATGAACCTACAGGAAGCGAATTAATTGCCCTGCTTATGGAATCTGAGGAAATAAAACACCACAAACCTATTTATAATAGAGCGCAAAGGCACAGCATTTTTTATTATGGCTTATATCCCGAAATAACTCAAGAAGGGTATATATCTTTACAATTGAAAAAGATAGATAACCGATCACAGGAAATTAATTCTTATTTGAGCTTAAAGCAAGGAAAAGAAGATTTATTCCGCATTACGGAAACTTATAAACTTTGCCAAAAAATAAACGGATTGTATAAATCCAAGGCTCAATGTTTCCAATATACGCTACACGAGTGTTTAGGCGCCTGCGTTAATGAAGAACCCGTAGATGATTATAACAAGCGTGTGCATCAATATTTAGAAAAAAATTCTTTTCCACAAGAAACCGTATTATTAAAACTTCCGGGAAGAACAAAGGATGAAAAGGGATTAGTTTTAATTGAAAACGGAATTTATAAAGGATTCGGATTCTGCCCGAAAAGATCTCGAAAAGATCCGTTAACGTTTATTATGCCTAAATCGGATAACAAAGATGCAAGAAGAATTTTAAGAAGCTATTTGAAAAAACAATAAAACAGGTTTACTACAAACCTAATAATTTTGTTTTCAATCAATTATTATTTTTATACCGGTAATGTACTGTATTTTTTACCCCCATTAAATACAGACAATTGTTTACGTTTAATAGAACGTTTTTAGCGTTATATTATTTTGCCTAATAATCCTAATAATCATTTATTTTAAAAAAATTTTCAAGATATCTTTTATAAATTTTTACATGAAAAATTAATAATAAAATAAAAATCATACTAGATAAAAAAGTAAACCATAAAGGCGAAAAAACTATCAACCAAGACCATTCTATAATATTTAAAACTTTTAAAATAATAAAAGTAATTGTTAAAAATCCCGGCAAAGAAGAAAGAAAAATTAATAGTTTCATTTATCTAGAAGTTAGTTTTAATTTTTCAATTATATTGTGAAAAATTTATTTAGTGCACACAAAGATACAAATTTCTAAAAAAATATACGAATTTTAATAAAAATACATGTATTTTATACAAGAAAGATAAAATAAAATAAAATATAGTATAATTCTAAGAATTCTTGATTAGTCGAATTTGATCGTATTCCATATATAAAACACACTGAGCCATTTTGTTAACTTCGTCTTGATCGTGAGAAACTACTAAGGTAGTAGAACCAAAAACAGCATGTGTCTTTAAAATTTCGTTTTGAAGTTTTATCCTCATTGTCGAATCTACAGAAGACAAAGGTTCATCCAGAAGTAATAGATCCGCTTTTTTAGCCAAAGTTCTAGCAAGAGCAGTTCTTTGTTTTTGTCCTCCTGAAAGTTTATCAGGTTTCTGATTTCGTAAAGCATCTAATCCATAAGACTTAATTAGAGTATCCACCCATGCTTTATCTTTTACTTTATTTTGTGCAAAAGATATATTTTCTTCCACCGTCATATTGGGAAATAAAGCATAATCTTGAAACATGAAACCTATGTTTCTTTTTTGCGGACTTAAATTTATGTTATTTAAAGAATCGTAGAAAATGCGATCTCCTACTTGAATTATTCCCCTATCGGGTTTTGTTAAACCGGCAATCATTCTAAGAAGTGTAGTTTTTCCTATTCCCGAAGGCCCGGAAATACATATTAATTGGTTTTCGGGAAGTTCAGTTTGGACAGATAGAATACGACTTCCTTCCGAGGTTAAAATTCTATATTCAATATCAATATATATCATTAAGAAAATTATATAGTTTTAATTTTAAAACCTTTATTAATGCTATAAATGAGAGTAAGCAATATAAATGAAATTAAAAATAAAATAAATGAATATTGATTTGCGGTTTTATAATCTAATGCTTGTACCTGATCGTATATGGCAATAGAAGCTATACGAGTTTCTCCGGGGATATTTCCTCCAACCATTAACACAATTCCAAATTCTCCTATGCAATGCGCAAAAGTTAATGCTACACCGGTGATAAGAGAAGGCTTTATATTAGGTAATAAAACTTTGAAAAATGTAGTTGTTTTGGATTTTCCTAAAGTATAGGCAGCTTCTCTGTAACTTACAGGAAGAGACGAAAATCCATTTTGAAGTGATTGTATCATAAAGGGCAAACCTGCTATAATACTTGCTATAATTATGCCTTCAAAAGTAAAAGCTAATCTGGTATTAAAATGTTTCTCTAAAAAAGCGCCCGGCATGTTTTGGGGACTAAAGGCCACCAATAAATAATAACCCAGTACCGTGGGAGGAAGAACTAAAGGCATACAGATCAAAGCTTCTACCAGGGGTTTTATTTTGAAATGCGTATATGCCAACAGGTAGGCAACCGGCAACCCTATAAACAATAAGAAAACGGTTGATAGAGTTGCCAACTTACCTGTAAGCCAAAGAGTGTTTATAAAATCTTCGCTCAATTAATTAATCTTTTTTTGCTAAACCGTATCCGTATTTTTTCCAAATATTGTCACATTTGGAACTGATGATATAATCCAAGAAACGAGAAGCTTCACCGTTTTTTTCCCACCCGTTTATAAGTACGGCAGCTTGTGCTATCGGTGGACATATATCTTCCGGTAATACATAATAGTGCCCCTTATTTTTCATTTCGGGTGCTAAGGCCAGCGATAAAGCAATAAACCCTATTTCTGCATTTCCTGAAAATGCATATTGAGCCGTCTGATTAATGTTTTCACCCCATACAATACGTTTACTTATTTTATCGTATAAATCCTCCTTTTTAAGTGCATTAACAGAATTTAAACCATAGGGAGCATTGTCCGGGTTAGCAATGGCTATTTTTTTAACTTCCGGTAACAAAACGGCTGACAATCCTTGCGATAAATTCAATGTAGAACTCCACATGGCTACTCTTCCGTAACAATAGTTAACTGCCGATGCAGAAGTTAACCCTCGATCTTCTAATTTGCCGGGAAATTTAGTATCTGCAGACATAAAAAGATCAAAAGGGGCTCCATTAATAATTTGTTGGGTTAGAGTTCCTGAAGATCCATAAGTAATTTGGAGATCTGCGCCCGGATAATCTTTAAGATATTGTTCTTTAATTTCTTCCAGTACATATCTTAAATTAGCAGCAGCGGCAATAGTAGCTTTACGTTCTTTTGTACAAGATATTAAGCCGAATAAAAATAGTAATATCGGCAAAAAAACTAGCTTACGTTTCATGATTATATAAAATTTTTAGTGTTGTGCTCCTTCAATTATTTTGAAAATATGCAGTATCGAAGGAAAAACTGCATCCATAGATTCTTCTGCTCCTTTGGTAGAACCCGGCATAGTAATTACTAAGGTATTTCCGATTAATCCGGCTATGCTTCTGGATAACATGGCTAAAGGCGTTCTATTTTGCCCATAGCTTCTTATCGCTTCAGCCACTCCCGGAATTTCTCTTTCCAGTAAAGGTTGAACCGCTTCAGGCGTAACATCCCTCTTAGATAATCCGGTACCGCCGGTTACCAAAATTAAATTTACTCCTTTACGGTGAAATTCTCTAATTTTGGTTTGTATATCCTCTTTTTCGTCCGGAATAATTTCATAATCGGAAACATCTACTCCTATGGTTTGAAGTTTTTCCATAATTACTTTACCTGCACGGTCTTTTTTATCACCCTTAGAAATGCTGTCAGAACAAACCAATATGGATGCAGTTAATGGTAAATCAAATGAATTGCTTTTATCTGATTTTCCTCCTCTTTTTTCCAGTAATTTAATTTGTTGGATTTCGACATTCTTATCAATGGGTTTAAGCATATCATACATCGTTAGAGCCACTACCGATGCCGCATGCATAGCTTCCACTTCAACTCCTGTCTTATAAATGGTATGTATTTCAGCATAAATATAAATCTCTAATTCTTTCATTTCATAGGTTATGGAAGTATATTCTATGGGCAGCGGATGACAATCCGGGATCATGTCACTTGTTTTCTTTGCCGCAAATAAACCGGCAACTTTTGCCATTTCAAAAATATTTCCTTTGGGAACTTTGTTATCCTTAATAGTTTGAATAGTTTGTTGAGATCCCACCTTAACCACCGCTTGAGCTATGGCTTTTCGTAAAGAATTACTTTTATGCGTTATATTTACCACTTTTTTATTTTTTTAAATTATTTTTCTGCTTTGGTTGAAAAGAATACCGGTTTGAAAGTAATCATGATATAAGCCCATTGTGGAAACTTGGTATCAACCCCCAATTGATCTTTTAGTATTCTTGTTCCCTTATTTTTCATATAAGTACTCCAACCTGCTTGTAAAGATAATGTTTGAGAAACTGTATAATCTGCCAATAAATCTATTTCAGATCCTATGCCTTTGTTATTTCGGTTATCCATTTTTTCAGCAGTTGAGAAAGTATGGAATCCTCCGTCGAAACTTAATTTTGAATTAGCTTTTACAGATACTCCACCGTATAAATCAAGTAACCCTTGCTTAGGTAAGGTTGCCCAATACTCCATAGATCCATTAAAAGAATGGTTAGCTCCATAAAGTTTATTAAAGGTGTGATCTTTAGATTTTGATAACGTGGATTTGGAACCTGAATAATAATCAACCCCTACGTTAGCTGAAATGAAATCGGAGAATCTGTACTTAGTTTTCAATGCTAATAAAGAAGCATCTAATTTACTGTCAGATCTGTCATATCCAAACTGGTAATATCCGGTTGCATAGAATGAAAAAGGAATGCTGCGATCATCTAATCCAAAGTTAGCTCCTACTGTATTTCTAAAGATAGAAGTTTTTACTTCTTCAGGAACTTCTCCTTTTTGGAATCCTTCATTAACCCATATGGCAGAAGCTGTAAATTTTCCAATTGGTTTATATAACCAAGTATAGAATAATGATTTATAACTTTTGTCATACACAGATTCATAAAGGACATCAGCTGCATTGTTCCAACCTCCTCCGACATGTGCTTTAAATTTAGAGGTTTCGTATTTTAATTTTAAAAGGTCATGTGCATTAGGGGTATTGCTCCAATTACCGGACGAAAAAAGACGCTTGTCGTCATATTCTAATATTTGACGTCCTAAAACTCCTGAAAATTCAGGGGTAAAGAAATATTCTGCCCAAGCTTCGTATACTCCTAAATTATTTCCGGTTTTATTTATTCCATTTGATCCATACGTTTCCGTATCTTGTAAAGTAATTTTAACTTTATAATCTTTTTCAGAATAAGTAGCACCCAATCGTACCCTTAAGTTATTCACATAAGCAGCATCTAAAGAATCTGCCAAAGGCTTACGAAAACCACTTCTTAATTCTCCTCTGGTTCTCAGTTCTCCGTCAATTTTAATTTTCTGTGCAGTTAAGAGACTTAAACTCCCTAAACTAAAAAACAACAAATACCAAATTTTTTTGTGTTTCATAAATTTAATTTTAGTTAATAATTAATTTTCTCTATTTAAACAACCGTTTTTCCCAATTTTCAATGGTTCCATTTTCTAAACGATTGCTAAATATTTTTTTCCAACTTAGTGCTAATGATTTTATCTTTAATAATTTGTTTAAAATTTCCTTATCTAAACAATTTTCTTTTTTATATAAAATAGTTAATAAAAAGGTTAAACTATACTCGGGGTATGGCCGATCTATTAGCTCAATAGTATCTCCTTGTTTCAAACTTCCTTCTTCCAATACACGATAATACCATCCTGTTTTTAAACTTTCTTGTACTCTAAGCGACATATCACTGCATTGAAAATGATAGTTTAATTTCCAACACGGTTGTCTGGCTTGACTGACTTCTAACACGCAGCTGCCGATTTTATAAATATCTCCGATCATAACCGTCTCTTCCGTCATTCCTAATGAGGAAATATTTTCACCGAATGCTCCTGATTTCTCTAATAAAGGAAGTTCAGGCAAAGACGTTTTCCAATATTCATAATTTTCAAAGGCATATTGATGTACCGCTTTTTCTTCTCCTCCATGGTTGATCTTATCACTCTGTTCATCATTAATTAATCCCAATTTGGATACCTTTTGCGAATCGGTAACTTTTTTTTTGTTAATGGCGCTTTGATATTCTGTGTTAGCCAAGCGTTGTATTTTACCTGCATGTAAAGAGCTAATTAAAGGTTTTTTCATGGTTTTATTGTTTGTTTTCTTTCCATTGGTAGCTGTTATCGCTAAATATTTCTTTGCCCCAAATGGGAAGTTCTTTTTTTATTCTCTCAACTAATTCGTCACAAGCCAGCATAGCAGGTTTTCTATGTTTAGATGATGTAAAAACAAAAAGACAAATTCCGCCTTTTTTTACCAAACCGAGGCTATGATATACATGCATGCACAACAAATCATATTTAGAAAATATTTCTTCCCGTAGTTGTGAAAGTTTGTCAACGGCCATTTCTTGATAGGCGGTAAATTCTATTCCTTCAACTTCCTTTCCTTCAACTATATCTGCTCTAACTTGTCCTAAAAAAATACTATGTCCTCCAATATCTTTTTTATGAGTATGGCTTTGAATACTTTCAGAAATAAATTCAGCGGGTATAGCTCCCTCTAAAAATGGATATATTTTTTTCATATAATTTTCTATTTAAAAAATCGTGTCAATTCCGTTTCGAATATGCCATACAGCTTTATTGGGAAACAATTCTTTGGCTATCTCGACAGCTCGGCTGCTGCGTATTCCCGTTTTACAAACAAATACAATTGTGTCAAATTTTTCAAGAATAGGTATATTTTCTTCAATCACAGACAACGGAATTTGTATATAGTCGAAACCGGAAATTTTGGGTAGTTCATTTTCATTTCTTACATCAACCAGTATCGATTTTTCATTGGAAAGTACTTCTTCCAACCGGGAAAGATTTTCAATTTCATTTTCGGATGAAAAAATTCCACAACTACATTCATAATCGATTGCTTTAAATTCATCTTCATTTTTTGGAGTTGAATTTTTTTCCGACTCGGCAAAATTAATAATTCGAGTACTATAATACAAGATGTTAAATATCATTAATTTATGTACTAAAGGTTCTCCGATACCTGTAATTAATTTTATAACTTCTTGGGCTTGTATAGTGCCAATTATACCCGTCAGAGTGCCCAAAACTCCTGTCTCATTGCAGGTTGGAACTTCTGAAGGTTTGGGTGGATCAGGAAACAAATCTCTGTAATTGGTTTTCATTTTATCTTTTTTCACATTGAATACAGAAACTTGACCTTCATATTGGTAAATGGCTCCATATACTAAGGGAATATTTTTTAAGGTACAAATATCATTAAGAAGGTACCGTACCTGAAAATTATCTGTACAATCTACAACGATTTCATAGGAATCTATAAGTTTATAAACGTTTTTTGAAGTAACCTTTTCCGTGAAAGAGATAATTTTAATAGTTGAGTTCATTTCTTCAAGCCTTTCTTTTGCTGCTTCCGATTTAAACTTTCCTATATCGCCTTCTTTGAATAAAATTTGTCTATGCAAATTGGTTAATTCAACAGTATCATAATCAACAATTCCCAATTGTCCAACTCCGGCTGAAGCTAAACATTGAAGCACGGGGCAACCCAATCCTCCTGCTCCCACCACCAATACACGAGACTTACAAAGTTTATTCTGGGCTTCCAGACCAAATCCGGACAAAATTATTTGTCTGTTATATCTTTTAAAATCCATCGATTGATTAAATTAAATTTTTATCCTCCGGAATATGGCGGAAGTAAAGCTATTTCTGCACCTTCCGGTATCGGGTCTGTTTCTTTTGCATTTTGGTTATTAACAATAATCAAATAATTTAAAGATTTTAATTCAGGAAAATAAGTTTCCAATATTTCTTTAAGTTCTGAAACTGTATTAACTTTATCATTAAGTTGATATTTTTCATTCTGAAAAATATCGGTTAATTTCCCGAAAATTTTAATATTCATATTGTTTTAAAATTTTTTTCGATTTTCTTAAATTCTTCTTGGGTATTTATATTTGAAAAGATATCTTTTTTAATTATCTCAGTTAGATCAATTATTTTAGATTCGGATTCTATAATAAATTCCGTCAATTTTAATTGGTTATCGGCTAGTTTATCTTCTATAAATTGTAGTGCATCATAGGTATATATTCCAAACAATGGTTGAATTCTTCCGCTATAACTTGCTATGGTGGCTAAATTAGTACTGAGGTTGTTAACTAGATAATTAATTGCTTCGGGGGTAATAAAAGGCATATCACAACTTACAACAAATACATCTTTTTTTGAGTGATCTAATGATGCATGAATTCCTCCCAATGGTCCTTTATTTTTAATCTTATCTGCAACCAATTCTAAACCGAATTGTTTATATTCTTCTTTATCCGTATTAATTTTAACCGATGGAAAACATTGGGATAAAACTTCAATGCTGTATTGTATTATAGGAATTCCGTTTAGTTTTTTCAAACCTTTATCTTCTCCCATGCGAGTACTTTTTCCTCCTGCAAGGATATAAGCTTCCATTGTTATAAAGTTTTGGTTTTAAACAAATTAAACCGTCCGTTTATTTTTTTATATTCTTCCACAATTTTTTTCCCTTCTTTAGTCAAGAAAGCACCTCCCCCATTTTTACCTCCCAGATTTTTAAAAACCAGCGGTGTATTGGAATATTCGTTCATTTCTCTTACCATTCCCCATGCTTTTCTATAAGGTATACCGATTTCTCTGGCCGCAGCGGCTATAGATCCGGTTTCCTCAATACTGTTCAATAGTTCGGCCCGTCCCCTGCCTATTTTTAAGCCGTGGGTGGTTTCTAACCAAATAAATCCTTCTATTTTTAAATTCTCCATACTCTAACTTTTTCCCCTTGACGAATCATTCTTTCCTCTCCCGATATTTCTACTATACAATTCGCGCTACTGAATGAATTCATTTTATAAGATTCTTGAGAGGATGTTATGCTTACCTCTCCATTTTCTAAATACCCTTTTAAAAAATTAGTGAGTTTATTTTTTTTGTTAAAGTCGTTTAGCAACTGGGCATCTTCATAGGAATTGAAAATATGATTTTCCCCTTTCAATCCTTTTATGAAAGGACGAACATATTGATAAAAACACGTTAAAACGGATGCGGGATTACCGGGTAAGGCAAATACATAATGTTGTTCTTTTTTACCAAAATACAAAGGTTTACCCGGTTTTTGCTGAATTTTATAAAAAAGTTGGTGTATCTCTGCTCTTTCTAAGCTTTCTTTTACATAGTCATAATCTCCTACAGAAATACCTCCTGTAAGCAATAATACATCAACTTCAGCTGTTCTTGTTTGAATTTCACGAAATGTTTTTTCTTTATTATCAGAAACTTTTACTATAAATTCAACTGAAATATCCATTTCTTTTAAAGCAGATTGCAGCGTAATTGAGTTACTCTCATATATTTGTCCTTTTTTTAAAGGTGTTCCTGCCGTAACTAATTCATTCCCTGTAACAATAATCCCAATTTTAGGTGAAGAAAAAACGTGTACCTTTTCAATTCCAAAACCTGCTAACATACCTATAACACCCGGTGTAATCAATGTGTTTTCTGCTGCCACTAATTCACCCTTTTTTGTTTGAGAACCTAGGGGGCGTATATTATCTCCTTTTTGAAATTCTCCTTTTTGAACTATTAATTTATTATTTTCAACGGTTGCTTTTTCTTGCATGACTACTATATCTGCGCCGATCGGAATCATTGCTCCGGTAAATATTCGAGCTGCTTCTCCTCTCTTTAGAGTTGGCAATTCAGTTTGTCCCGCTTGTATGATGTATTTAACCGTTATTTCATTTTTATCCACCCAATCTTGATAGCAAAAAGCGTATCCGTCCATCGCTGAATTGGTAAAATTCGGTACGTCTATGGGTGCATATATCGGTTTAGCTATATACGAATGCAAAGAATCGCTTAAATTCTTCTCACGAATGGGACACTGAGTAGGTATTTCATTGGAAATAAGGGTTCTCGCTTCAGATACTGTTATAAATTCATTCATGTTTCAATAGGTTTTTTTTAGCATATCGAAAAGAAAAGTTAACCGCCAATTTTAATCATACTCCTGTTTTTAAGATATTCGGGGTTTAATTTTACAAAATTTTCAAATTGACCTCCCATCTTTTTATGTTTGTTTTTTAGAAAAGATTGTATGAGCGGTTCAATATCTTCACCTTTTCGTAAGGTTCCTAAAATATCAAATTCATCTTTTCCAAAGAGACAATTTTTCATCTTTCCGTCAGCAGTAATTCTCATTCTATTACATCCTTGACAAAAAGGTTGACTCATGGTTGTTATAAAGGCAAAAGTTCCTTCATAACCTTTAACTTTGAATTTTTTGGTTGTATCGTGGTTGTGATCCTGAATTTTCTCATAAATAAAATGAGAATCTATTTCATCCAACATTTCGTCCATAGTAATAACCTTATTTTTTTCCCATTGATTTCCATTAAAGGGCATAAATTCTATAAAACGAACTTGTATTGGAAATTTTTTGGTTAATGAGATGAAGTCTTTTATTTCGTCATCATTAACATTTTTCATAAGTACCGTGTTGAGCTTAACCTGAAAACCTCGGTTTACGAAAAGTAGAATGTTATCCCAAACTTGAGAGAATGCATTACGCTTTGTAAGGAATTTAAATTTTTCTTCTTGTAAACTGTCAATGCTGATATTTACTGTATGCAATCCTATCTCTTTTAATAAATCCGCATACTTATGTAAAAGCACCCCGTTGGTAGTTAAATTCAATTCTACCGGTAAATTAGACAATCTTTTAACTATTTCTTCAAAATCACGTCTTACCAAAGGTTCTCCTCCGGTAAGACGTATTTTATTTATTTGATATTTAGTAAACGTTTTAGCTATGCTGAAAATTTCATCCGGACTCATTAATTTTCCGTAAGGCAAACACTGCATTTTTTCATTGGGCATGCAATAAATGCAACGAAAATTACAACTGTCTGTAAGAGAAATTCTCAAATAATTATGAATTCGATTATAACTATCAACTAGTTTATTCATATTTATTATTCGGATCTTTTTTTAGATTTTTAGGTGGTTCCGGTAAATATCTTAGTAAAAAGACAGCCGAGAAGAAAAGAAAAACCGAACCTCCAAATGTTGCCCATGCAAACGCCTGGTTATCATCTAACGCATTGTTCAATGCTCCATACATCATCCATACCTGCAAGGTTAAAATTAATATTAATATAACAATAATTGCAGACATTAATGTATTAATTTTATTTGAATTTGCTGAATTTTGAACTTCTTTGAAATTATTCATATTCTTAGGCTTTATCTTTATCTGTTACGTATACTTTTCCATCTCTTATTACAACAGACAGTTGAGGTAAGGGTCTTGGCGGCGGACCTTGCAGTACTTCTCCTGTTTCAGGATTAAAAAACCCTTTATGACAAGGACAAACGATTTTATTTTGATCGTGATCATATAATACCGCACAAGATAAATGAGTGCATTTTTGTTCAAAACATCTCCATTTATCTTCACCTAAATGTATAAGTATATAGGGTACTTTATGGTTTTCATTAATTACAAAGGCTTTCATCTTTCCAATAGGAACTTCTGATGAATTACAAACAAAATATTCTTCATCCAGCCTTTTTTTAGGAAATAATAAAGATTTAGCAGCTATTGCACCGTTTCCTATAGCTAATCCACCGGATAGTAGGCATAAAAACTTTGCAAATTCTCTTCTTGAAACATGCGTTGCTTCATCCTGCTTTATAGGAAAATCTGTTTTCCAAATGGGTTTCTCTTTATCTTTTTTTGACATTTTCTTCAATATTATTAGTGAACTTTTAACTCAGTACTTCCTTTTGGCATCATAATATTTACTTTGGTAACTACTTCTTGTTTACCAAAAATAAACTTATTCACCGGTGTACTGTTCGGACGTTTTGCTTCTATTTCTTCTAAAGTTCCATAGAATAGTGCTCCACTTGGACAAACCGTTGCGCACATAGGTTTTAGCCCTGCACTGGTACGGTCGTAACACATATTACATTTCATCATTAGTTCTGCTTCTTCCATTTTTTTAGGTACTCCGAATGGACAAGCCATTACGCAGTTAGAACATCCGATACAACGAGAAGTATTTGCTGAATGTACCACACCGAAAGTATCTTTAGTTATGGCATCAGCCGGACAAACATTAGCACAAACGGGATCATCGCAATGCATACAAACCTGTACAGTGGTTTGTATGGTATGTTTACGATCAACATAATGGATATTGATCATACTGTCCTGTCCGTTAGTTTCACATTCAGCACACGCCATTTCACATGCATGACATCCAATGCACCTTTGCATGTCCACGAAAAAGCCTACATTTTTATTATATTCTGTACTTACCATATTTTCTAATTTATCCAATTGAACTTTGGAATGCTTTGGATTCTTCTTCTTTTGATAATTTTTTACCTGTATTAATTAATTTACATGCACATACTTTAAATTCGGGCATTTTGGAAACAGCATCTAAAGTTGATATTGTTAATTGATTCACCGAATGTTTTCCTCCCCAGTGATACGGTATAAATACGGTATCTTCTCTGATGGTTTCTACTACATTGGCAGGAACTATCATTTCTCCTCTTCGAGTTACTACTCGAATTAAATCACTATCTTGTATACCGTATTTTTGTGCCAGATTAGGATGTATTTCTAATAAAGGTTCAGGATATTGGTCCACCAATTTTCCGATCCTTCTGGTTTGCGTACCGCTTAGATATTGAGAAACAACCCGTCCTGTAGTTAAAATAATCGGATATTCTTCATCGGTCATTTCTGAAGATAAGCGATAAGGGGCCGGATTGAAATGTGCTTTTCCATCAGGTGTTTTAAATTTATAATCTTCCCAAAGCCTAGGAGTACCCGGATGTCCTATTTCGGGACAAGGCCAAAAAACTCCCATTTCTTTTTCAATTCGATCGTAAGTTATTCCATAATAATCAGCTCTACTGTTTCTGGAAGCTATTCTCAATTCATTGAAAATTTCTTCGCTGTTTTTATACGGGAAATAAGATTCTACTCCTAACCTTCTGGCTAATTCCAAAATAATACTGGTATCGGTTCTGGCATCTCCCGGAGGAGTTACACATTGACGCACACGAACTACCCTTCCTTCTGCTGTGGTAACCGTACCTTCTTCTTCTTCCTGCAGGGATCCTGCCAAAACTAAATCGGCATAACGTGCGGTTTCACTTAAAAAGAAGTCTATGGCTACATAGAATTCTAATTTTTCTAAGGCAGAACGTACGTAATTATTATTAGGTAAAGAAACTAAAGGATTAAAGCAAATGGATATAAGTCCTTTGATTTCTCCTCTATGGATTGCCTCAATAATTTCCCAAGCACTGTATCCTTTGTGCGGTAAATCTTTTTCATCGATACCCCATATTTCGGAAACTACTTTTCTGTCTTCAGGATTTTCTATATCTCTGTTTCCGGGAAGTTGATCACATTTGTGTCCGTGCTCTCTACCTCCTTGTCCGTTTCCTTGACCTGTTATGGTACCATAACCACAATAAGGTTTTCCAAGTCTTCCGGTTGCCAACACTAAATTAATGCATCCAACTACATTATCTACCCCTTTGGAATGTTGCTCGATTCCTCTGGCATGTAATAAGAAGCTGGTTTTGGCTTTACCCCATATTTCGGCTGCTTTGCGTATTTTATCTGCTGAAACACCGGTTACCTCTTCAGCCCATTCTACCGTATGATCTTGAATTGACTGTAAGGTTTCTTCTAAACCTGAGGTGTGTTTTTCTATAAATTCATGGTCTACCCAATCATTGTCAAATAAGATTTTAAGTATAGCTCCGTATAAAGCAGAGTCTGTACCCGGACGTAAATCTAAATGTAAGTCTGCAGTTCTGGCAAACGGAGTTACTCTTGGATCGACTACCACTAACTTTGCACCGTTATCTCTGGCTTCCCAAAGTCGATAAGTTAAAGTAGGAAACGTTTCACTCACATTTGCTCCGGCTACCATGATAACTTCCGCATGTTTTAAATCTGCCCAACTGTTGGAAGATCGGTCCATTCCGAATGCTTTTTTATTACCTGCACCGGCACTAACCATACAAAGTCTTCCGTTGTAGTCCAAATTAGCTGTTTTTAAAGCTACACGAGCAAATTTACCGATCATGTAACTCTTTTCATTGGTTAGTGAAACTCCTGAAAGCATAGCAAAGGCATTGTTTCCATATTGTCCTTGAATTCTATGAATTTCTGAAATTATCTTGTCAAATGAATCATCCCAAGAAATAGGCTTAAAACCTTCGTTTTCAACCCTTTTCATCGGATGAAGTAATCGATCCGGATGATTATCTTGTAGATAACGCTGAACTCCTTTTGGACAAAGTCTTCCTTCATTAAAAGGAAACTCTTTCCAAGGTTCGAATCCGATTACTTTATTATCTTTTACTTTTAGCTGAATACCACATTGCATTCCGCAAAAACAACAATGTGTTTTTACAAGTTTATCCGGATCTGAAATTCCTTTGAAACCTTCTTTTGGTGTATAATTTTTATGAGGTCCAAATTGCTCTATAATTTTATCTCCATCTACAGGTAATTTAGCCATATAATTAATTTTATTTTATCATTATAATTACTATAGTTTCTATTTTTTATCCGAAGAAACTACCGGATTCTTTTCTAGCTTTGAGGTGAGCGATTGCAAGGGCAGATCGTTTTCCTTCCGGGCTATAGTCTAAATGACTGCTACCATCTTCTAAGGTAAAGTCAAATCCCAATTCTTTGGTAACAGTTTTAAGGTCATTAACGTGCATTTTGGTAGCAAATTCCTCTTTGGTGTGAGGACACACCGCCATACCTTGTCTTATACCTTCTGTTTTATATATATTGGCACCTAGTTGCGCCGGACGTTGGAATATGTGGAAAAATTTTCCAAACGGCATCCATACTAAAAATAATATCACAGTAACCGCGTGAGAAACTGACATGAATTGATTGGTTTTTCCGTCCAAATAGGTATAATCGAAAACAATTCCTATTCCTGTTAATGATATGGCTATCAACAAAAGTAGCGGTAACCAATCTCCGTCAAATGTTTGCGTAGCTATTAAGCCTCCGTTGGTAAGCCTTCTTTTCATCATCATAATTGAACCGATGATAACTAGAATTGAACACCAAACCAAGGCATGAAATACTAAAAAAGCAAAGAAAGATCCTAATTGAAAATCCATTACTTTAAAACCAAACATATGAGCTTCATAGGTGGACATTGAACCTGATTCTAAGGTAAAATGTATCCAACCGAAAGTTAGCGGAAAAGTTATACAAAATGCGATTAAACAACCGGTGGCTAACATAAAATGTCCTATCCATCGGGTTCGACCTCTCGGGTATATAAATTTTTGAAAAAGTATATTTTGACAAAATAATTTAAGCCCTCTTATTGCATAAGCGATAAAATGCTTACTGAAAAAAAACTGCCAAGAACGTCTCCAATACATTTTAGTTGGCGGACGTTGCAACCAAATGGAATACCGATAGGTTACTCCAAATACACAAAAGACAGCTCCAAATAAATAGGCTATTAATGCGGCGTCAAAATTTTGAAGATTGCGCGAACCTATAAAAACTAAGGCAATAATTAAGAGTGTAGCAATAGTTGCTTTTAACAATGCCGGTTTATTAAGTGTACTAAATGATTTAAACATAATTTTTATGATTTATTTAGCTTGGTCTTTCAGCTCCTTTTCTTTGATAGTAATACCAATTTATAGCAGTTGCTAAAAGTGAAAATATAAGTATTCCCCAGAAAAAAGAATTTACACTTTTCAATCCTGAAGCTTTAGATGATTGTAATTCAGCTCCAATAATCATTGAAAAGATAAACGGTCCGTAGGCTGCGATAGCTGCTGTCCATCCAATTACTCCTGCAGAATGTACCGGGTTATCTTTGAAAATGATAGGAAATTGTCTGAAAGTTCCCGCATTTCCCATTCCTGAGAAAAAGAATATGGTTAACATCATAGCTAAGAATAAAGGAAATTGATCTATGGAAGTCGGTGCTACCAATCCCATAGTAATCATAACTGCAATACAACCTGCAAATCCTAGACCTGTAATTGTTGTTAATACGGCTCCTCCTACTCTATCTGCAACGAATCCAAAAGCTACTCTACTGGCAGAACCGATTAATGGACCATAAAATGCATATTTTAACGGATCCGGAGCTCCCGGAAAGTCTCCATATAATGATTTTATCATTAACGGAAATGCTGCTGCAAGTCCGGAGAAAGTACCGAATGTCATAAAATAGGTAATTGTACAAAACCAAGTATGTTTAATTTTGAAAATCTCTAATTGTTCTTTAAATGATGATTTTAAAGGGATGCTTCGTAAGCCAAACCAACAAACTAAAGTCATTATTATTAGTATCGGTGCATATATTAAAGCCGGGCTTTGTAGATAAATCGGTTTAGTCGTTACTTCATGAGTAATTGGATCGGTAGTTTTTAAAATTTCCGGAGCTCCAACAATGGCTACTCCCAGTAAAGCCGGAGTTAAAAATTGTACGATACTTACTCCAAAATTACCAATACCTGCTTGTACTCCTAAAGCTGTTCCTTTTAAACGAGCCGGGAAAAACATATTGGTTGAAGGCATAAAAGATGAAAAGTCTCCACCTCCGAATCCCATTGTAAAAGCCAATACAGCAAATACCCAAAATGGAGTTTCGGGATTCATTACTGCTAAAGCTATACCGATTACCGGTATTAATTTTATTAAGGTAGAAAATGTAACGGTATGTCTTGTCCCGTAAATTGGGATTAAGAAAGTATGGACAATACGCAAAGTTCCGGCTGCTAATCCGGGAAGTGAAGCTAACCAGAATAGCTCTTTTTCCGTAAAGTTAAAACCTATACCCGGAAGTTTAGTTACAATACCACTCATTAAATACCATACGATAAATGATAGTGTTAGGGATATTGTAGTTATTGTCAATGTTCTCCAAGCTATTTTCTTACCTGTAGATTCCCAAAAATTATTGTCTTCAGGCTTCCATTCTTTTAGCCATGTACCCATATTTGAATTTATTTTAAGTTATAATTTGATTCTTTTATTTTTTTTCTATATCATTATAAATTTCAGGCATTTTTTCACGAGTCATTTTTAATATTACTCTGTGCATACAAATTAGACAAGTTAATGAAATAATAAATATTAATATCCAAGAACTGGTCCACAATCCTGTATAATTAAGAAAATATCCAAAAATAATTGGACCGATGAATCCTCCCAATCCACCGATAAGGCCTACCATGCCTCCTACCACTCCAACTTCATTAGGAAAATATTCAGGTATATGTTTGTAAACTGCTGCTTTTCCTATTCCCCAAGAAATACCTATACATATTACCAATACTAAATAAACCCACATATTTGCATCAAAACTGATTTCAGTAATTCCTTTAGCTAATAAATCCTTTTTGTTAACCTGCTGGTTTTCTTTTACAACAATTTCTTGCCAAGATTCTTTAGTTGGAAATATATCTTTTTTCTTATCTGCTCTATCTTCTTTTTCTTTAATTACATATTCTTTAGTATCAACAGTTACGCTATTTGCTGTAACTTTAGTTACTATTCCTTTTTTGGCTGCAGAAACTCCTTGTCCATCCGTATAAATATCCATTTTAGGGAACATTAATAAGAAACTTAATGCGACAGAAGAGCCTAATACCCAATACATAACTTTCCTTGCTCCAAATTTATCTGAAAGATATCCCCCAAAGGCTCTTATTACTCCTGAAGGAAGACTAAAGTAAGAAGCAAACATTCCTGCTACTACTAGAGACGTTCCGTAAACGTTCATGAAATTGGGAACCAACCATTGAGAATAAGCTACAAAAAAACCGAATACTAATAAATAATACAAACCGAAACGCCATACTCTCCCTTTTTTTAATGGAGATAACATCTGATTCAAATTTCTGGCATTTCCAGCCGGTTTTTTATTTTTTGCAAATAGTAAAAATAAAATTCCTATAACCAACAACACTGTTGCATAAGTTATCGGAAGCATTTTCCATCCGTTATCGGGATCATTCTTTGAAAAATAGTTTAAAAGAGTCGGCGCAAAAAAAGTGGTTAAAGCTGCTCCGGCATTTCCCATTCCAAAAATTCCCAAAGCTCTTCCTTGCCATTCTTTAGGATACCAAACAGAGGTATACCCTACTCCTATAGCAAAGCTTGTTCCTACAAATCCAAATAAAAAGCTTAATAAAGCAAATACCCAAAATGATTTGGCCATAGGCAGTAAAAATAAAGGAATGGAACAAAACAGAAGTAAACCTGCAAATACATATTTACCGCCGAATTTATCCGTTAAAATTCCGATAGGAAGTCGTAAAAGTGACCCTGTTAAAACAGGAATCCCCAATAGCCATCCCGTTTCTACCACTGAAAAATCAAATATGCCTTTATCTACTAAGTAAGTTACTAAAACACCATTGAGTGTCCAACAGGCAAAGCAAACCGTAAAGGCTAATGTATTTAAAAAAAGTATTTTGTGAGATTGAAGTAATTTAGTGCTCATTTAATAAAGTAGTTTAATAATAGTTAATAGTTGTATAATAGTTAATTGTTAGACTTCTAAGGTTGAATCCAAAACATATTTTTTAAAATCGTCTTTAATTTTATAAAATTTATGATGTAAAGGACAAGGGTTTTCTGAAGAACAATCTTTTAAACCTAAAAGGCATCGATTTATAGATTTTTCTCCATCAACTGCTATAACTATATCAGAAATCTTGATTTCCCCCAGTTCTCTGCTTAAAGTGAACCCGCCATTTTTACCTTTCATTGAAAACAATAAACCTGCTTTAACCAATTGCTGCAAAATTTTAGCAGTAAATGGCCCGGGAGTGCCTAATGCTTCACTTACCTCTTTGACTTGACGCAAATTATCTACTGTACTGTTAGCACTTAGATATATCATAATTTTAATTGCGTATTCACTTGTTTTTGAAAACATTATTTTCTAATGCAGAAATTAAACATAGTTTTATTTCTACAAATATACAAATTAAAAAATTATAATAAGACTTTTATATCCTATTATCTTCAATATTTAAAAAGATTATAAATAACTGATTCATTTTCAATTTCTTAACTTAATATACCATTTAATATTATTATGTTTTTTTAAGATATAGGTATTAATATTTTATATTTATTTTACAATTTATATAATAAAATTTACCTTAATTTAATTTATTATTCTGTAAATCAAGCGTTTTTATCTCATATAAATATTGATAATTTTCTATGTAATAAAAGATATTTTTGTCCTTTATTATTTTTTTTATACCTTTGACACAATTTAAATATTTTGAAATTGTTTTCGAAGAGCTGTGAATATGCTATTAGAGCGACGATATTTGTTGGTGCGCAATCTTTCAAAGGAAATAAACCGGGTTTGAAAGATATTTCCGCAGAAATTAATTCTCCGGAGGCGTTTACCGCTAAAATCTTACAAACTTTAGTTAGGCATCATATAATTACTTCCCATAAAGGACCTTCGGGTGGGTTTAGTATTCCTATTAATTCTTTATCGGAAATTAAAGTATACGACATTGTATCGGCTATTGATGGAGATTCAATTTTTACGGGATGTGCATTGGGATTACCCAAATGCTCGGAGAATCACCCTTGCCCTGCTCACCATAAATTTAAGGCTATTCGGAATCAATTACAGGATACCCTCCAATCAATCAGTATTGAAGATATGATTAGGGATGTAATTTCCGGTTTAACTTTTTTAAAAATAACAAATTAAATATAATATGGAACATAATTGGAACGCAACTATTGGCGAAATTGTAGCTGAAAATTATCAAACAGCTTCCGTTTTCTCAAAATACGGCATCGATTTTTGTTGTAAAGGAGACAGAACCATCGAACAAGCTTGTGATAAAAAATCAATTGATATCAAAGAATTGACCGATCAACTCAATGAAGCAATAGCTGTTCGCGAGGAAAACATTGATTTTAAATCTTGGCCGCTGGATTTATTGGCAGATTATATTGAAAAAATCCATCATCTATATATTCGTGAAAAAAGTCCCTCATTGTTAAAGTTTTTAAATAAAGTACAAAAAGTTCATGGTTTTAGGCATCCCGAATTAGTAGAAGTTTATCATTTATTTGAAGCCTCTGTAAACGATTTAGAAGCACATATACAAAAGGAGGAAAGAATTTTATTTCCTTTTATCCGTCAATTGAATGAAGCTAAAAATAAAAATTTACCCTTTGTAACTCCTCATTTTGGAACTGTCCAAAATCCTATTGAGATGATGAAGCACGATCATGACATTGAAGGTGAACGATTTAAAAGAATTTGCGAATTAACTCAAAATTATACTCCTCCCATGGAGGCTTGCAATACGTATCGTGTATCTTTTGCTATGCTGGATGAATTTGAGCAAAATTTACACAAACATATTCATTTGGAAAATAATATTTTATTTCCAAAAGCTATACAATTGGAATCTTCTATGAACTAAGAATACAAACGATGATTAAAAAGTGGATTTTTGTAAGCTTTTTAAATGTATTTGTTGCCGGAGTTCTGGGATTTTTACTTAGGATATTTCAATACTATGAGGTACGTTTTCCATATGGTAATTTTTTACATACTCATTCTCATATTGCTATGTTGGGAGGATTGTATCAAATATATTATGTATTAATCTATTTGTATTTTATCCCTCAAAATAAAAAAAATTTATCTTCCTATTCTGCCTTATTTTGGATTACTCAATTAACTATTTTGGGAATGTTATTGAGCTTTCCTATTCAAGGCTATGGCTTGTTTTCTATATTGTTTTCCGTTATTCATATTTTATGTTCTTATTATTTCTGCTTTATAACTTTTAAGAGTATTACTCAAGAGAATGACTTAAGTTCTATTTTTCTTAGATCTGCATTAACTTGTATGCTCATATCTTCTTTTGGTATTTGGGGACTGGGGATTACAATGGGAACATTAGGTAAGAACTCTGTATTGTATTCTGTTTGCATACAATTTTATCTACATTTCCAAATCAACGGTTGGTTTTTATTGGGCTCTTTGGCTTTATTATTACGATTGATTTCAATAAAATCTTTAGGTGTTCCGCCTAAAATTGCCAGGTATTTTTATATTTTAATTTTAGGAGGTATACTTTTGACATTTGGCTTACCTCTTAGCTGGTATTTTCATTCGATTTATATTTATTTTGTATACTCTTTAGGGATTCTTTGTAACATTGCCGCTTTAGTATTGTATTTAAAGTATATTCATCCTTTTATTGTAAAAATTAGTAAGACAAATGATTATATCCTATCTCTTTTATATGGTTGTTTTGTAATTTCCTTTGTTGCAAAAAATGTTCTCCAACTGTTTCTTTTAGTACCGGAAATGGCTCAATTATCTCATGAGATTAAAAATTTACGTATAGGATTTATACATTTGGAAGTTCTTGGAATGTATACAACTTTAGCTGTTTTTTTACTCTTGATACAAAGTCAATGCATTAACTGTAGAAATAATCTTATACAGATCGGTACTTTCTTTTTCTTACTTTTCTTTTTTATTTCGGAAGGTTTATTATTTATACAAGGTTTTTATATTTATTTAGATAAAGGCTCAATTCCTTATTATTCTTGTGTTTTGTCTTGGATCAGCTTGTTATTTCCTTTAAGTTTTGGATTATATTTGATGTATTTATATCAAGCTAATCTTTCTTTAAAAAGCAATAGCCAAATCCAGTAAAGTATTGAATAATAAAAATTAAAAAAGGGTTAAAAAAGGCAGAACTAACTTAGTATAGTAGCAACTAGTTTTCTATTTCCTCCTCTATTTCTAAATTCACATAAATATAAACCCTGCCAAGTTCCTAGATTAAGTTTTCCATTGGTTATTGGTATCGATACACTCGTTCCTGAAAGTATGGATTTAGCATGGGAAGGCATATCATCTTCCCCTTCATAAATATGGGTATAGTAAGGTTCTCCTTCTTTAACTAGATGATTAAAAATATTTTCTAAATCGAATCTGACATCGGGATCGGCATTTTCATTGATAGCTAAACCTGCAGATGTATGCTTAATAAAAAGATGGAGTATTCCGACCGGAGGAAGGGGTGGTAATTTATTGATTATTTCATCCGTGATCAAATGAAAACCTCTGGCTCGATCTTTTAAAACAATTTCTATTTGAGATACCATAGGATTTATTGATTAAAAATTAACTGGTGTAATGTTCAATATATTTTTCATATTTGTCGAATATAATCTTAAACCATTCAGTATAATTAGAGGGATGCAAATCAATATCTTTTTTTAAATCTGTTAAGTTTATCCACTTTATGGACTCTACTTCCAAGGGATTGATAACTATTTCTCCATCGTATTGGCCTATGAAAACATAATCATATTCATGTTCAATAAGCCCGTCTCCTACCTCTGCTTTATAAATAAAATCGAACTTTTTGTGCAATTCACAATCAAACCCTAATTCTTCTTTAAGTCTCCGATGCGCTCCATCCATATAACTTTCACCAATTCTAGGATGGCTGCAACAAGTATTGGTCCATTTCAAAGAGGAATGATATTTTATTTTTGCTCTTTGTTGAACTAATAGTTCCTTTTTTTTATTGAAAATAAATATTGAAAATGCTCGATGCAATTCACCTTTTATATGGGCTTCTTGCTTTTCCATTTCACCTACTATCTCATCTTTCTCATTCACTAAAACTACGTATTCTGTCATCTTTTCAAAAATTCTTCTATCTGTAACGAAATCCTTGCGGATTTATAAAGTTTTCTATATTATATCCTAAACCTACCAATAATCCATCACCTCCTTTTTTGAATACGTCTGTAATTCCAAAATTATATCCAAAAGTAAAATTTAATCTGCCTAATTCTGCTTGTAAAAATGGTGTTACGGAAAGACCGCCGCTAACTTGAGAATCTTTGGCTGTTCTATAACTAACTCCTAAAGCAAAAGCATTGAAATCATCTTTATATTTGGCTTTCAAATTTAAATCCATCATTCTTTCGGAATTTGTATTTAAGCTCATCATAAATGAGGGTTCTAAAAAAAAAGATTCCACTAATTCCCAATTATAGCCTAAATTCAAATAATACCAAGAAGGTGAAGGTTCAATTGAGTTTACCACCGGTTTGTTTTTCCCTAAAGGTATGTCTTGTACAGAGACTCCTGCAAAGAAACCTTCGTAGGCTACAGACATCCCTAAATTCAGGTAAGGCAAAAATACAGATTTATCACCATATAATAGAGGATCATTCGCATCTTCGGGTCTCAATTTGGAATATTCAAATGATTGTGAAAAAAAACTGAACGAAGTACCGAATGAAAACTGACTTTCCGATCTGTTCTCTTCATCCGTTAAAGGAATATGATAGGCTCCAGAAATATTAGCTCCTGTTAGTGTAATCGGACCGTTTTCGTCCCTAAAAAAGTAAGCTCCCAATCCTACCCTGTCAAAAGCATTGAAATGGGTACTGATGGTTTGAGTATTCGGACTTTCATTAAAATTGCTAAATTGTTGATGATACGTAGCTTTTAATACAATATCATCAGTAGATCCAGTATATGACGGATTAATCAACACTTTATCCGACAAAAGATATTGTTGATCAAAAGGAATACTTTGTTGTCCATAAAATTTTACTTTAGTTAGAAAAAATGATAGCATTAAAAATAAAAAAAGTCGAAATGATCTCATTAGCAATTATTAAATTAGAATCTAAATAAACGTTTATATATTGTACAAACTTACTAAAAAAAGAAATATTTTAAGTATTACTAATGTTTTAATTTTTTTTTCATCAATTTTTATTATTTATTCATTTAATATTATATTTTCTAATGCTTTATTCACTTTTTTTGGTAATTCCAATACTAAAAGATGGGATCCTTTTTCTATTATTTCAAGATGGGGTTGTTGGATAGTAGCATAACTGGTATGTATCTTTTTAAATGGAAAAATAAGATCATTTGTTCCATGAATTTGATATATTTTTTCACATTCTTTTTCGGGTAACCAATTTATAATTTGATCAATGGACCATTTAAAGTAATCTGAATTTAAATCTACCATAAATTCGTCTAACTTAATTTGATTTCTTTTTTGTTTTTTGGATGGTATTGTATTAAAATAGACGGATCTCATAAATGCATATGAAAGCATTTTCTTTCCGGTAAAAAATTTCATAGGAAACCATTTTGCGAATTTAATTTTCTTTAAAATTTTAAATAATTCAGGAATTTGGATTTTATCTTTCATACTTGCTATTAGTATGGTTTTTTCCGGTTTCATAAACTTATTCATTTCTTGAACAATGACGCCTCCAAAAGAATAACCGACTAATATAAAAGGTTCGGATTGATCTATTTTTTCTGACATCTTTCGGGCATAAGTAGATAAACTATCATTTTTTTCAGGAAGATGCCATTCAATATATATTTTTTCAAATCCTTCAGGTAGCTTAATGAACTTGAAACATTGACATTTTGCCCCTAATCCCGGAATGAAATATACCTTCATAGTTTTATTTATTTTGTAGTTAAGTAATTACTGTTATAATACAAATGTATTTTTTATTGTGCTAAGCATTAGCTTAAATATTGATACATGTTATAATTAACCTATATATTTGCAAATATTTTCATACGAAATGATTCCAAAGATAAAGTTACACAGAAATTTAATAATAGGTTTACATAAAGCCTTAGAAGAAAGTTTTTTCGAGCCCAATAAATACGCGGACAAGGTGTTGGAAAGAACTCTGAAATTCAATAAAAAATGGGGCAGCAAAGACCGTGGCTTTGTTTCTGAATCATTTTATGAGATTATACGCTGGAAAAACCAATTGGAATTTTTTGCAAATAAGAAGCTATCTCCCGAATCTATTGATAGTATAATCGCCACGTATTTACTCCGTAATAAAATTGAGCTTCAACCATTTCCTGAATTCGAAAAAGTATATATAAAAAAGATTAAGGATCGTTTTAAACTTCCCTTTCCCACTCTAGCCATTAAATATTCTATTCCTGAATGGATGCAAAGAGTGTTGGAATCAGAATTGGGCGATTCATGGAGCCAAGAAATAAAAGCTTTAAATGTTCCGGCACAAACCATCTTAAGAGCTAATACTCTTAAAATCACAACAGAAGAACTTAAAGATGTTTTGAGTGAAGAAAATATAACCGTTGATTTTATCAGGGGATACAAAAATGCTCTTATAATGGAAGAGAAGAAAAATATTTTCAAAACACAAGCTTTTAAAGACGGTTTATTTGAAATTCAAGATGCGTCTTCACAAAGAGTGGGAGAATTTGTTGACGTAAAACCCGGGATGAGAGTTATCGATTCATGTGCAGGAGCCGGTGGTAAAACATTACAACTTGCTGCTTTAATGGAAAACAAAGGCCAAATTATTGCCATGGATATTCATGAATGGAAATTGCAAACGTTAAAACAAAGAGCTCGCAGAAATGGTGCTCACAATATACAAACTAAAGTTATTGAAGATTCTAAAACATTAAAAAGACTAGAAAATAGCGCAGATAGAGTACTCATTGACGCTCCGTGTTCCGGTTTGGGAGTGTTAAGACGTAATCCAGATGCAAAATGGAAATTAAATGAAGAGTTTATTAACCGTGTTAGAGAGGAACAAAGACAAATCTTGCAAAACCATTCCAAACTTGTTAGAAAAGACGGAATCCTAGTTTATGCAACTTGTTCCATTTTACCATCTGAAAATTCTTTACAAGTAAAAAACTTTTTGAAAGAAAACTCCAATTATCAGTTGATTGAAGAGAAAAAATTGATGCCATCCGTTTGTGGTTTTGATGGGTTTTATATGGCTAAAATCGTCCGAACTAGCTAATCTGTTTGCATTTGATTTTTAAGATATTGACGGTTTGAATGACCTGATTCTTTAAATTTTCATAATCCGAATCATTGTTTATATGAAAGGTGGATAATTTTACAATTTTACTCTGAGGCCATTGATGTTGAATACGTTCTTTAACTTCAGTTTCGGATAAATGATCTCTGGATAGTATTCTTTGCATCCGTAGAGAATCGGGAGAAGTAACAGCTATCGTAAAATCGCAATCCTTGTAAGAACCACTTTCAAATAAAATGGCTGCTTCTTTGATTCCAAATAGGGCATTCTGTTTACTTTTCCATAACTGAAAATCGTGTTGCAAAGCAGTATGAACTAAAAGATTCTGCTTTTTAAGAAGTTCTTTATCGGTAAAGATTTTTTTTGCTATATATTTTCGGTTCAATGTGTCTCCTTCATAAGCCTCTTGCCCTAAAAGTGAAATTATATTCCTTTTGAGCTCATCATTTTCAACCATTAGTTCCTTTGCTCTTGTATCGGAATTAAACACCGGAAAACCAAAATCTTCAAATAAATTGGCTACCGTCGATTTTCCTACCCCCATTCCTCCTGTTAATCCAACTATTTTCATTAAAAATTTATATAATATAGTATACCATGGCGTAATGGGATGCGCTTCCTCCTAAAACAAATAAATGCCATATAAAATGAGCATAAGGCATCTTATCCCTTGCATAAAATATAGTTCCCAGAGTGTATAAGACTCCTCCCAGAACTAAAAAAAGCAAAGCCTGAGAAGTCATAGAATTTGCGATATTCTTAATGTCGAATACCAAAAGCCAACCCATAACCAAATAAAGAAGTAAAGATAACTTATCAACCTTACCGGTCAAAAAAATTTTCATGATAATACCTAAAGCTGCTATGGTCCAAACGATAGTAAAAAGCGTCCATCCCGAACTTTTTTCCAATGTGATCAGACAAATCGGCGTATACGTTCCTGCAATAAGTAAAAATATGCTCATGTGATCTAAAACGCGAGCTTTTTTTTTCCAATTTTCATTCACAAAAAAATGATAGATGGTTGAAGAGGTATATAAGATGATGAGCGAAAGACCAAACGTCCAAATGCTTAAGGTACTGTATATACTACTATTATTATTTTTTACTAATAGAAATATTAGTCCGACAATACCCAATACAATTCCCATTCCATGCGAAATAGTATTTAAAATTTCTTGTTTATCTCTGGCTATTTGAGTCATTACCTTTAACTTTTAACAAAGTTACTAAATATATTTATCTGAAATTTAATTTTGTAATTTTTAACACTTCTTATTCATGAAAGCTTTATTCATACATACCGGCTATTACATTTATTATAAGTAATTTTGCAGTCACTAAAAACTTTATTGTCATATGTCATCAAAAGAAAAAAAAGTTTTGATTATATATTCTTCTACCGATGGTCATACCATTAAAATTTCCAAGTTCATTTCTGGTATTTTAAAAGCGACGGTAACTATAGTATCAATTAATGATCCAATTCCACCTCTTTATAACTTTGATGGTGTAATTATCGGGGCCAGTATTCGGTATGGATTCCATAGAAATAAAGTAAAAAAATATATCAATACTCATTCTCAAGAACTCAGTTCGATGCCGAATGCTTTTTTCTCAATAAGTTTAATAGCAAGAAATAAAGAAAGAAGATTGGTTGAAAATAATCCATACGCTAAAAAATTTTTAAATAAAATTAAATGGAAGCCAAACCTTATAGGTTTATTTGGTGGCTTATTAAATTATCCTGCCTATTCAACTTTCGACAGGCTCATGATTCAGCTTATTATGACAATGACTAAAGGTCCTACTGACTCTTCAACCGTAATTGAATACACAGATTGGAAACAGGTTAAAACTTTTGCCAACGAGTTTAATTCTCAAATTGATGCCATTTGAGCACTATAATTTATAAAATATAACTTATTTTTGTAAGTGAAAAAACCTTGAAAATATATTTTTAAGTAATGGCAAAAGTAAAAATCGGATTGGTACAATCCAGCTGTTCCAATAATATTGAGAATAACATAGAGAAAGCAATTGAAGGAATTAAAAAAGCAGCTTCAAAAGGTGCTCAAATAGTTTGTCTTCAAGAGTTATTTACATCCCTGTATTTTTGTGATGTTGAAAATTACGATAATTTTAAAATAGCTGAAACTATTCCCGGCCCCACTACGGACCGATTGGGAAAAATAGCAGCTGAATTAAATGTAGTTATTGTTGCTTCTCTTTTTGAGAAAAGAGCCAAAGGATTATACCATAATACTACTGCAGTTATTGATGCCGATGGTCAATATTTGGGAAAATACCGCAAAATGCATATTCCTGATGATCCTGCATATTATGAAAAATTTTATTTTACTCCGGGTGACTTAGGATACAAGGTTTTTCAAACCAAATATGCTAAAATTGGAGTATTAATTTGTTGGGATCAATGGTATCCCGAAGCTTCTCGTATTACGGCTTTATTGGGTGCTGAAATTCTATTTTATCCTACTGCTATTGGTTGGGCTTCTACTCAAGATGAAGACACCAACATCGAACAATATAATGCATGGCAAACCATTCAAAGAAGTCATGCAATTGCCAACGGAGTGCATACAGTAAGTGTTAATCGTGTGGGATATGAACAAGACGGCGCGATGAAATTTTGGGGTGGATCTTTTGTTTCTAATCCGTTCGGCACTATTTTACAACAAGCTTCTCATGAAAATGAAGAGGTTATGGTCGTGGAAATTGAAACCGAACAATCTGACAGTTACCGAGTGCATTGGCCTTTTTTAAGAGATCGCCGTATTGACTCTTATTCTCCTATTACCAAACGTTTTATTGATGAAGATTAATTTATAGAGTAAATCATCTAAATTTTGGAAATAACAAAAATACCTTTAGGGGACAATCTGGTAAATTTTATTCTCTTAGGATCTTTACTATTATTGATTATTTCGAGATTTTTATTAATTCCTAAAGATGAACCCATTTTCCGTTTTAGGTCCATACCTACCGAAAATGAGAATTTTACTCTGTATGTTGCTATATGTAGTTTTGTTTATACGGTTATTTTGGCTTTAACTCTTCTTCCTTTTTTTACGGTAGTAATTCCTTTTTATAATACGGAAGCTTTAAAATTAATCTCATTATTTGTAATTTTAACCATATATCAAGTATCTTCTTATACATTAGGAAACGGCTTTCTTTTGATATTAGGAAAAAACAAAGAATATCAGATTAATTATAATAATCGATTTATCTTTTTGTTTATCAAATTGTTTATTACAATACTACTTTGTTTTACAATATATTATACAGATATTTCGGTTCAATATGCTCCTTATCTTGTGGTAGGAACGCTATCATTTTTACTGGTTACAGAATGGATTTGGCTGATGTTCTTCATTAAAAATCAAATAAAACTTCCTGGTTATTATGAATTTTTGTACCTTTGCGCTTTCGAAATCTTACCGGCACTATATGTTTTAAAATTAGTGTTTTTAGGAGATAAATTTTAATTTATTATGAAAATAAAATCCGTTTTAATCTCTCTATCAAAGCCCGCTGGCGATAGTTCACCATATTTTGACATTGAAAAAAAGCATAAAATAAAAATTGATTTTTGTCCTTTTATCCATGTGCAGGGCGCTGATGCAAAAGATGTTAGATTACAAAAAATCGATTTTTCTAATTTTACCGCAATCATATTTACCAGCCGCAATGCGATCGATCATTTTTTTAGACTGGCCGATGAAATGCGATTTACGGTACCCGATTCCATGAAATATGTTTGTCAATCTGAGGCTATTGCTTTATATCTTCAAAGATATATTGTATACCGAAAAAGAAAAATCTATTTTGGAGAGAAAGAGGCGGAAGATATGATTCCTCTTTTGAAGAAGAACCCTAATGAAAAATATCTTTTACCAACTTCTGATGTGCTTAACCAGGATATCCCTGATGCATTAGACAAATCAGGAGTAGATTATACCCGAGCTATACTTTTCCGTACGGTAAGCAGCGATGTGGCTTCACAAATTAAAGATATTAAAGAATACGATGCTTTAGTATTTTTTAGTCCTTCCGGTATCAAATCCTTATTTGATAATTATAAAGATTTTAAACAAGATTCCATAAGTATCGGTATATTTGGTCATTCCACCAAACAAGCTGCTGAAGAAGCAGGATTAACTGTTAACTTCTTTGCACCAACCAAAGAAAGTCCATCAATGGCAAAAGCTTTGGATGATTTTTTACAATAAATTTATAAAATATATAAAGCTCAAGTTTAAAATTAAATTTGAGCTTTTTTTACTTTATTTTAGTTCTTACTTGCATATTGACTTTACGTTACTTATTTCCTATTATAATACTTTTAAGACAATTTACCTCTTTAGCTTCCGATATCAATAAAACTCATTCATTAAAATACACTTTTTTTAACTTTCTACTTTTATAACTGAATTTAATCTACATTATACTATTTATCAGGTATTATGACATAACCATTTGCTTAAAAATCATTTATAAATCCAAGTTAATTTAATTAAAATGATTCAACATTTCCTTGAGTTATAATATCTTTGCAAAGATTTTACTATGTCGGGACTTTATATTCATATTCCTTTTTGTGTAAAAAAATGTAATTATTGTAATTTTCATTTTTCAACTCAATTCAACTATAAATCACAATTGATACAAGCTATAGGTAAAGAATTGATTTTAAGAAAAAATGAATTGATTACCCCCATTGAGACCATATATTTTGGTGGTGGAACTCCTTCAATCCTTAATTATAAAGAACTTGAATACTTATTTACTATAATTAAGGAACATTACGATATGTCTGAAACTAAGGAAATTACTTTTGAAGCAAATCCGGATGATTTATCTGTAGAATATCTTCACTTCCTCAAAAATCAAACTCCTGTAAATCGTCTAAGTGTAGGGATTCAATCTTTTATTGATGAGGATATCAAATTTATGAATCGAAACCACAATGCGGATGAAGCTATTCAATCTATTCGATCCGCTCAAGATATTGGTTTTAACAATATTACGATAGATTTGATTTATGGGGCACAAACTACTACCCATGAAAGATGGATGTATACTCTTGAAAAAGCTATCTCTTTAGGAATTCCTCATATTTCATCCTATGCGCTTACAGTTGAACCAAAAACCGCTTTTGAAGCTCAAATCAGAAAAAATAAACTTCCACCTATTGATGAGGAAAAACAAGCGATTCAATTTGAAACGCTTAGAAATAAATTAATTGAGCATAAGTATATCCAATATGAATTTTCAAATTTTGGTAAAGAAACGTTTTTTTCTCAACATAATACTTCCTATTGGAAAAATAAACCTTATTTGGGAATAGGACCTTCTGCCCACTCCTATAATGGAAAAGATATAAGAAGCTGGAATGTTTCCCATAATATAAAATACCTTAAAGCAATCGAAAAGAATATACTCAATTATGAGGAAGAGGTAATTAGTGAAAAAGATCGTTTTAATGAAAAAATCATGTTGGGACTTCGTACCCTCTGGGGGATCAATATCGATGAATTGGAGAAAGAATTTTCATCTTCTTTGATGAAACACTTTTATAAAGAACTAAAGAAACTGGATGCAACTAAAAAAGTAAGAATATCCAATCAAATAGTAACTATTCATCCGGAATCTTTATTTTTTACGGATGGAATTATTGCCCAATTTTTTTTCATTGATTAATAAATTATAAACACTTATTTTTGCATCAATGAAAGAAGAAGATCGACCTATTGGTATTTTTGACTCCGGAATGGGAGGACTTACTATTGCGAAGGAAATAAAACGATTGTTACCTCATGAAAGTCTAATTTATTACGGAGATTCAAAGCATTTGCCTTATGGAGATAAATCTAAAGAAGTTATAACCGAATATTCGATAAAAATAACTAAATTTTTACTCGAAAATAATTGCAAAGCTATTGTTATTGCCTGTAATACTGCCACAGCTAACGCTTTGAAAGAAGTAATTGCTTTGGCAAATGAAAAAAATGTGCCGGTATATGATGTTATTTCACCCGTAGCTGAAAAAGTAGCCTTCACTTTTAATCAAAATGTAGGTGTGTTAGCCACCAAATCTACCATTTCTTCTCATATTTATAAAAAAAGCATTCAAAAACTAAATCCACATATTAATGTTCATGAACTAGCTGCTCCCCTGCTGGTTCCGGTAATTGAAGAAGGTTTTAATAATCATGAAATATCTTCTATAGTTCTTAAAACGTATTTAACTAATAAAAAGCTACAAAATATAGATTCTTTAATTTTAGGGTGTACTCATTATCCTATCATTATTAATGAAGTTAAAAATTTCTATTTAAATAAAATACAAGTTATTGATTCTCCACTGATCGTTGCCAATTACATTAAACAAGACCTTGAAAATAAAAAATTGACTTCACAATCTAAAAATCCTTTGTATGAATTTTATGTTTCCGATTTAACGCCTACTTTTTCTAAATTGGCAAAGAAATTTTTTGGAAGCTGCATACATCTTAAAATTGTTGATATTTTTAATATTATTAGAAATTAATTTATCAACAAAAAAGGATTTTATTAATTTATATAAAGAAAAGTTCCTTTATACCCCTAAAATAAAGATCTATTAAAAAATTCTAAAAAAAATTCGTAAATTGCATTGTTATTTCAGTATTTACTATGTTTTCATTGAGTAATATATAATTTATGGATCTAATTCGACTACATATTAGAGGTATTTCATACAGCCAAACTCAAACCGGAGCTTATGCTCTTATTTTAGAAGAAGATTTTGGTAAAAGGAAAATTCCTGTAATTATAGGAAGCTTTGAAGCACAATCCATTGCTTTAGCATTAGAGAAAGATATTACTCCTCCCCGACCAATTACTCATGATTTATTTACTACCTTTGCAAGAAGTTTTCATATTATTGTAAAAGCTGTTTTTATATATAAATTAAAAGACGGAATATTTTATTCCAATATTTTATTTCAAAACAGAGATACCGATGAGGAAATTGAAATAGATTCTCGCACTTCTGATGCCATTGCCTTAGCCGTGCGTTTTGAAGCTCCCGTTTATGCCACTAAAGAAATTTTGGAAAAAGCAGGGGTATATATGGAAATGAATGAAGATGAATTAGCCACTGAATCAACTTTTGAAAAGGCGTTAGATACCATTGAAAATCAATTGAATATCAATGATATTGAAGATTCATTTGCCCATTTAACCGATTTCGAGATTAATGATTTAATTTCTAAAGCTATAGAAAATGAAGATTATGAGACTGCAGCAAAATTAAGAGATGAACTCGTTAAACGAAAATAATCTATCTCACAACTTGTTTAAATTTATCATTATTTTATAATATTTTAACATCAATTAATTGATTATTATTTATAAATTTAAGATTCAAACTTTAAATTTATTATCTTCCTTATTTAAGTAAATAAAACATTACTTAATTTTAATGTAACATTTTTTTGAAACCTAGGTTTCAAATGATAATTAATGCCTTAACATATTTGTTTTTATACAGTAAAAAATCTTTTTTAGTTAAAAGAGTACTATCAATATATATTTTATTACATTTATATTTTTAATATATGAAATTTCAAGTAGTTTCTCAATTTAAGCCTACAGGCGATCAGCCACAGGCCATAGAATCACTTTCCAAAGGAATATTAAAAAATGAAAAGTATCAAACTCTATTAGGAGTAACCGGTTCGGGTAAAACCTTCACTATTGCCAATCTGGTTGAAAAAATTCAACGTCCGACTATCATCCTGGCGCATAATAAAACGTTGGCTGCCCAACTTTATATGGAATTTAAAGAATTCTTTCCAAATAATGCAGTAGAATATTTTGTTTCATATTACGATTATTATCAGCCTGAAGCATTTATGCCTACTACCAATACGTATATAGAGAAAGATTTGTCCATTAATGAAAATCTTGAAAAATTACGTTTAAGCGCTACTTCTGCCCTGCTTTCCGGCAGACGAGATGTATTGGTGGTTTCATCTGTTTCTTGTTTATATGGTATTGGAAATCCGGTAGAATTTAAAAGTAGCATGGTTTCATTAAAAGTGGGTCAAGCTATTTCAAAAACTAAATTACTGCAATCTTTGGTAAATGCTTTATATTCTCGCTCAGAAATCAATTTTGGAAGAGGAAATTTTAGAGTCAAAGGGGATGTAATCGATGTTTTTCCTGCTTATTCAGATACAGGAATACGAATTCAATTTTTCGGAAATGAGATTGAACGTATTGAAAATGTTGATTATGTTTCTAATAATGTAATTGATTCTATTGAAAGTATCAATATATATCCGGCTAACCTATTTGTGACTTCTCCGGAAACATTAAATAATGCTATACGAAACATACAAATTGATTTAGGTAAGCAGGTCGACTATTATAATGAAGTAGGTAAAAATCTGGAAGCTCACCGCTTAAAAGAACGAACTGAATTTGACCTGGAAATGATTAAAGAGTTAGGATATTGTTCGGGAATAGAAAATTATTCTCGATACCTCGATGGTCGTCTCCCCGGAACCCGACCTTTCTGTTTATTAGACTATTTTCCTGAAGATTATTTAATGGTAATTGATGAAAGTCATGTTACTTTACCTCAGGTTCATGCCATGTACGGAGGAGACCGAAGCAGAAAAGAAACGTTGGTAGAACATGGTTTCAGACTTCCTGCCGCACTAGACAACCGTCCTTTAAAATTTGAGGAATTTGAAATGATGCAGAATCAGGTCATTTATGTTAGCGCTACTCCTGCTGATTATGAATTGCAGAAAAGTGAAGGTATATACATTGAACAAATTATTCGTCCGACCGGATTACTGGACCCTGTAATTGAAGTGAGACCTTCTTTAAATCAAATTGATGATCTGATGGCTGAAATTCAAAAAAGAATTGATGAGGATGAAAGGGTATTAGTTACTACGCTAACTAAACGTATGGCGGAGGAATTAACTAAATATCTTACGAAATTTGGGATTAGAACTCGATTTATTCATTCAGATATTGATACATTGGAACGCGTTGAAATTATGCAGGATTTACGTATTGGTAAATTCGATGTTTTAGTTGGTGTCAATTTATTACGTGAAGGATTAGATCTTCCCGAAGTTTCTTTAGTTGCTGTACTTGACGCCGACAAAGAAGGATTTTTACGTTCGCATCGTTCTCTAACGCAAACCGCGGGTAGAGCCGCTCGTAATATTCACGGTAAGGTTATTATGTATGCGGATAAAATGACTGATAGCATGAAAAAAACTATTGATGAAACTGCCAGAAGAAGGGAAATTCAAAATCAATATAATTTAGAACATCATATTACTCCTCAACCATTAAATAAAAAAATAACCAATATTTCCATTAATAACTTGGATAATGAAGTGAAATCGTATGCTCCAAGACATGAAATTAAAAAAGTGGCAGAGGATGAACCTCAATATAAATCAGAAGATTTAGAAAAAATTATTTCTAAAAAACAAAAAGAAATGGAAAAAGCTGCTAAAAATTTAGATTTCTTAACGGCTGCTCAATATAGAGACGAAATACAGGCTTTAAAGGATAAAATGAATTTATCTAATTAAATAGTATTTTTTAGTAATACATCTATTTTATAAAAAAATAGCAACTTAAAAAAATATATATTATTATTAAACGGGATTAGATTGATTATTGGATTAATTAAAAATCTTCATTGAATATTACTAACTAAAATTTTTTTCCCAATTATAAAAATTAGGGATAGTGATATGATTAATTATACATACTATTGCTATAAATTGAAAAGGTTTTTTTAATATGTGATGGATGATTGAAAATCTTTTATTTTGAAACTTTTTTAATTTGAAATCATTGAACTTTTCTATTTTATATTTTATTTGTTATGAAATATTATGATTTCATATAGAATTCATAATTCCTGATTTTTATATAAATATCATAAAACCCCGTTATATAGCGGGGTTTTCATATTTTAAAAATTAATATTAGTTAATAGTTATTTCCCCTCTAGACATTTAGCTATCTTTTCTTCTCGATTTCCATCCTCATCCATTGAACACTTATATTTCGTCTTTATAGAAGCTAATGTTGTTTTCTCATAAGAATCACCATTTTTAATATAATACACTTTTTTTTGAGCATGATCGTCTCCGGGTAATTTATCAGTCATATCAATCGTTTGAACTTTTACTAAAGCATATAATTTATTCGGAACAATTTCTTTGCTTAATTGAACTTCATTTTCAATTAAAATAGGTCTATATGTAGCGATTTTAGTTTCTCTACCAAACATTTTTGATCTGGTTTCAAATTCTATTTTATCTATATTTTCTACATTTATTTTTTCACTTTTTCCACCTTTAGCTTTTGTAGGTGTAAAAGATATCTCCTTCATGTATTTTTTATTTTTTTTACCGAAGCTTACTCCATTTATACCTAATCTAGACCGCTGATCATTAATATAAGCTTTACCTTCTTTTAATTCTCCATTTTTTAAATAAACTTTTGCCGGAAGAGCTAATTTGTTAAATTGTCCATATGAAAACATACTAAATGTTATCATTAATAATAATAAAATTTTTTTCATAATGTTATTGTTTGTTTATATAAATTTTAGTAGATATCTTGAAAATGTTTTATAGTAGCGATATTTTTTTAAGATTTTAATTTATATAGTTTAACTCTATATAAAGATCAATTCACAATTCAATAAATTTTTAAAATAGCCGACAAATATATAATTTTTATAGATAAATTTTATATTGATTAAAATTATTCAATTAAAATATTTATAAAAGTAATGTTCAATCCTTTGATTAGCAGTCCACTGTTACGATCATAACTTAGATTTATACTTAATTTTCGTTACTTAAATTATAGATTTAGAGAGTAATAAAAAAAATCAAGCAAATTACTTAGCGGACATAGAAGTATTTATTTGAAAATTATACTTAAAAATTAATATATAGGTTCTTCAGTTCCTAAATTTTCAATTAAATTAACATTATATTGATCATTTTTACTTACTACTTCCGAATTAGAATCATTATCTAATTTTATAACAAGCTCAAATTCTTTTTCCATATCTTACTTTATTTTATACCTTTTTAATTTATTATTATCTTTATCTCCTACTAATATTAGGGCGATAATAATACTGCATTTTCTCATAGTCAACATCTCCAATTCCTATCCCTGCTCTTAAGGCTGTATTCTGAGAACAACAGAAGCCTTCCCCGTTTACGTAATCATCATTGTCTTTTCCGTTATACGGTACTTCAAAATGAGCATAATTACGTTTTATTGTTTCTAAACTTGTTTTGTACTTTTCTTTCCAATTAATGGTTACTCGTGGAAGGGACGCTCCCGCATATTCTATTCTTCTCGGATCTGCTCCAAAGCTTTCTATATCTCCCAACTTACTTACTATTCGTTGGCTTCCTGCGTAGTAATGTTTGGTATGTTTTCCATTAGAACTTACTACTAAGTAAGGGTTGATATAAGCAGTAACTATTATTATATAGGCCTAACTGTAAAATTTCGCAAAGTGCCTTATTAGCAGAAATTTCTTTTCCTAATTACACCGAACATATTCATTTGAATATTTACAATATTCTATACTTTATTCGCTCACTTAACTCTATAGATGAGTTTGAACTCTTGGATTTAATGTATAAAAAATCTTAAAAGATAAACCCCGCTAATAGCAGGGTTTGGACTTTTGTTTACATTTATGTGGTTAACTGAATAGTTCATTTAATATTATAAATATTCCGACTATTACAGCAAAATATCCACCTATATATAAATTTAATCGAACAGATTTGTCTATTAAATATTTATAATCTTCACTTTCTTTTGTTCTTGTCTTTTTATCATATTTCATATAAGCCAAACATCCAATTCCTATAACTATAAAAAATATGCCCCATAATAAATTTTCATATTTTGCTATTATATTTTCCATTTATTTTATTGGTCTTTTGATTTTTCTTCAGTCTTTATATTTGATTTTTGATCTTGTACATAATTATATAAACGTTCTGTACCTTTTATTTTTACATTTACATTTTGCTTTAATATTTCTTTAGTCAGTTTATTTGCGCCAGGGATTTTATCTACTTTCTTATTTATCTGACTTTGAATTGTTTCAACTACTATTGTTTTGCAATATTTTTTATTGATTGATCTATTTTTCATACCAACAAATCTGACGACATTTCAATATATCCTCTAACAGTAGATACAGTATTTCCTGCTCCAGAAAGAAGAATTCCCACTTCTGATCCTACTCCAGTTAATGTTAAAAAATAACCTGAAAATGACATTCCATCTCCTATGTCTTGAGCTACTTTATCTGTAAAACCAAGTGATTTTGAATCTGCATTTTCAGTAAGTTTAAATAAATCTTTCCTAACGGCATTCCATAAATCTTTTACAACTCCTGAGGTCATCGGTTTTTGGGGGAATTATTGATTTAACGCAGCTGCCTGTATCGCCGATTGATTAAACATTCCTTAGAAATATGCTTGCTTTCCGTTGGGATCTACTAACTTAACCGGATTATGATAACAATAAATATTGGTATTTAGGTTAAATGAATTATAAACTCCTCCATTATGTTGACCATCTATATAATGCTCGGTTTCATTATTCGGATTATATCCGCTTAATGGATCTGCACTTAACCATACACTTTCTCTTGGATTATAGTATCTTGCTCCGTAATAATACATTTTTTTAAATAACTCAATTAGCTAAATTAGCTTTTTTATCATTATTTCTGAAATTAATTTATCTTTTGAATCATACAAAATTCTCATTACAATAAACTACCTCTTTAATGTTGCTAATTCTTTTTTATCTTGACTGTGAATCACCCGGAGCTCTCGGAATACTGCTTCTTGATTATTTTATATGCTTTTATAAATAATCTGGCTCTTATTCACTTGGTCAAACTGCAACTATCAGATTTGATAAAATTTAAACTATAATAAAAACCCCGCTAGTTGCGGGGTTTTTATTTTCATTTATTGGGTTAACTGAATAATTCTCGAAGCAGTATAAATATTCCAGATATAACACAAAAATATCCTGTCATATATCTTCTAAAATCTAAGTTTTTATCAATTGAATCCTTATTTTCCTTGTATAAATTAGACTCTTTTGACTTTTCATACTTCATATACTTTAAAATTCCAATTCCTACTAATAAAAAGCCAATACCATATATATAACCTTTATAATTTTCATAAAATATTTCCATTATATTTTTTAATTTGAAGATTCTTTTTTTTCTTGTATATGATTATACAATTTTTCAGCAGTTTTAATTTTAATATCAGTATTTTGTTTCAGTATTTCTTTAGTTAATTTACTTGCTCCTGGAATTTTATCTATTTTATTATTTATAAATTTTTGTCCAGATTCTATAATAATTCTTTTAATAATATCTTTACCTGCGTTTTCAAATTTACCTTCTATAATATCCGCTCCAGTTTGCATGGAACTACCAGCTGATGATAGAGTATTTCCTGTATTTGAAATAATAATCCCCGCTTTTGCTCCTACTCCTGTAAGAGTTAGACCATATCCTCCATAAGTTATTACATCTCCTACGTCTTCTATTATGGAACCCGTAAAACGAAGTGATTTTGAAACTGCATTTTCCGTAAGATTAGATAAATCTTTTTTAACTCCTGACAGGACATCTTTGATAACGTCTGATGTCATTGGTTTTTGGGGGTATTGTTGATTCATAGCCGCTGCCTGCATCGCCGATTGATTAAACATTCCTTGGAAATATGCTTGTTTTCCGTTGGGATCTACTAACTTAACCGGATTATGATAACAATAAATATTGGTATTTAGGTTAAATGAATTATAAACTCCTCCATTATGTTGACCATCTATATAATGCTCGGTTTCATTATTCGGATTATATCCGCTTAATGGGTCCGCACTTAACCATATACTCTCTCTTGGATTATAGTATCTTGCTCCGTAATAATACATTTTTTTAAATAGCTCAGTTAGCTAAATTAGCTTTTAATACTTAATTTTTTAAAAATTATTTATCTTTTTATATCATACAAAATTTTCTTTTCTAAATTACCTCTATAATGTTGTTAATTCTTCTCTTATCTTGACTGTGAATCATCCGCAGCTCTCGGAATAAAATTTCTTGATTATTTTATATGCTTTTATAAATAAGCTGGCTCTTATTCCCCTACGTCGAACTGGACTTGTTGGATCGGACTAAAAAACAAAAATAAAAAATAAACTACAATAACAATAGAAAACCCCGCTAATTGCGGGGTTTTGATTTATATTAAACTAATTAAATATTCGACCATCATTTGTTATAGCATATAATTCTTTTATATTAATTGAAAGTTTAGATACTGTTCTTTTTAAATGGAAATCTCCTAATCCATCAGCATCGTATAATAAGTTTTTAAAATATTTAGGATTCTTATTATATTCTAACATTTTGATTTTACTTTTATTATTATTAACAATAGAACAATAATTATATGAATCTACAACAATTTCTTCAGGATTATTATTAAACCAATAAATCCCAAGTCCCTCATTTAAATTATAAGTTTTAATATAATTATCTTTCGGTTTAAACCAACTGGTATATTTTCCGGGTATGATAAAAGTTCCTTCTGCTGTTTTCCATACGGTTATACACTTATCTTCTGCTAAACAGTAATAGTTCCTTTTTTGAAATAAATAGAATATTAAGCATCCAACACACAATGCTATTATTATTAGTTTTATTAATATTTTTTTTAATCGTTTTTGCATTTTATGAACATTTTAATATTAGTATCTTGAGGGAACTGAAAACTTTAAAGTTGATTGCATTCGACTTCTAAAATCACCTATACCTACATTATGACCTACTCTTTCTGCTCTTTGCGTAGGTTGTCCTTCTACTTGCCATTTTCCTGTTCTCCAATTTCCTCCTTGTACCGATTGTAATCCATCAAAGCCTATTCTTGACATTCCCCATGAAAGACCTTTACTTCCTGCTACATATCCGGCTGCTACATTTCCTATATCTCGAGCGGAAGCAAAAGTGGTTCTTCCCCCATCTGATCCTTGAGAAAATCCACGTACTCCTTGAAATAATACGCCTCGATATTTGTATTGGTTTTTCATTTCATCATTTGAATTTTCATCCATTCCCCTAGTCTTAAAATCATATTTTCCACTTCCGGTAGCGTTTATCATATAGTAGGCTAAATTTAAGTAAGGAATATCTACGATCTCATTATTTAAGAAATCTATTCCACTGGTATCATTTGGATTAATCACCGCTCCTACTACTGCCTGACCTTCTTCGTCATGAAATGAATATTCTGTTAAGGATTCTCCTATGACTTCGCCAGTTCTTTCTCCATCTTTCATAACGTAAATATTCTTATCATTGTCTGCTTTTCCTGCTACTACAGTATAAGTACCATCAGAATTTGCTTCTACTCCTGTCCACTCTGCTTTCATTCCCGTTGGGTCTATAAACTTAACCGGATTTTGGTACGCATACTGATATGGAGTCATCGTTTTTTCAAACATTTGATCCGCACTCAACCAAACAGATTCCCTTGGATTATAGTATCTTGCTCCATAATAATACATTTTTTTAAATAGCTCAGTTAGCTAAATTAGCTTTTAATACTTAATTTTAAAAATTTATTTATCTTCTTTATCATACAATATTATCTTTATTCTCAACTTTTACACAACCTCGGTTAATTTAACATTATTTGTCCATAGAGCACAAAAATATTTAGAAAACAATTTAAGGGATATTTACAATAAACTTCAACTCCACCGCTCACTTATCCCTTAGTATAAACTGGAATTGTTGAATTTAATTAATAAAGAAGAATAGTTTTTTTTAATATAAAAAGCGGAACTAAATGTTCCGCTTTTATATTTTAATATTTAATTCGAAAAACCCTCCTTGCTTAGATGGGGCTTTTAGTTATTATTTTTTTTTAATTTTTTATATAACCAGACTAAAAAATAGACAATACTATAAATACATGAAAATATTCCTAATATAAGATAACTTGTTGATTTATCAAATGGCATAACATAGTAATATAATTGAACTAATCCAAAGATCAATATTACACCAATTAATGTAAATATAAGTAATATTATAAATAATCGTAAAGCATCTTTTCCTTTTACATTCATAATTACATAGTATTATTTTTCTATTTTTTCTAAAACTGGTGTCCCTACCTCTATTTTAGTCTGTTTTCTATTTCCTTTAGCATCCCTATACCAACGTACGGTTGAGAAATAACCTTGTCGTAAATAATCTGTCGTAGAAATGGATCCTGCTATTCCTGTAGTAAAATCAGAAAATGAACTAGCTAATACGTTAGATACTCTATCAGCATAATATTTAGTTGGAGACATTCCATGTTTAACATAAAAATTATTTACCTTCCCTATGCTTCCTTTAGTTAATACTATTGATAACCTATCTCCCATAGTTACGGCAACACTTTTTGTTATACTACTATTTACAATAGCCTTACTCAAACTTCCTCCTAAAACAGATAATCCTACACTAATTGCAACTTCTGTTGTGTTAATTTTACTCACATTCCCATCATTTACTATTATTTGGTCTGCTGCTGTTCCTATACCACTTGCTGCAGCGGCTACAGCTATATTTCCTGTTGCTCCTGCTACAAATCCTGTACCTGCAGCTGTTCCAATTCGTGCCCAAGTCTTTCCACTGGAAAAATTTAAGGTTCCATCCTGAGATTGAGCCCAAATATTAATACCTGTATTTACCACAGAACCAATCATACCTGTTATAACCGGGATAGGTATAGCTCCTTCATAGTCAATATAATTTACTGGGTTTTGAAAAGCATAAGCGTAATGATTTAAATTTCTAGAATCTAATATATCGTTATATTTGTCTATATCTAGATAATCTTTAAAAAGTGGATCCACACTCAACCATACACTTTCTCTTGGATTATAGTATCTTGCTCCATAATAATACAGTCCTGTTTCTTCATCTAACTCTTTTCCATTAAACAAATAAGGGGTATTCCAACTGTTGTTTCTCTCCTCTATAAACACTTCTCCAAACGGTACATATTCTACATGTTGTACTATTTCGCCGTCTAAGTTAGTGATATAACTTGAGCTGCCCAAATGATCCGGGTGATAATAATACTGCATTTTCTCATAGTTCACATTGCCGATTCCTATACCTGCTCTTAAGGCTGTATTCTGAGAACAACAGAAGCCTTCCCCGTTTACGTAATCATCGTTGTCTTTCCCGTTATACGGTACTTCAAAGTACGCATAGTTCCCTTTTAAGTCTTCAATGCTTCTTTGGTATTTCGCTTTCCAGTTGATCGTTACTCCAGGTACGCTTGATCCTGCATATTCTATTCTTCTCGGATCTGCGCCAAAGCTTTCTATATCTCCCAACTTACTTACTATTCGTTGGCTTCCTGCGTAGTAATGTTTGGTATATTTTCCATTTGGACTTACTACTAAGTAAGGGTTGATATAGGCCGTGAATCCTTGTGTTTCGGTATTGCCGCCTGAGAATAAGGAATTGATATACACTTGTTCACTTTCGCCGCTTGTTTTGATTACTCGTTCTCCTGTAGCATCGTATACATAGTTACTTACATACCCATTATCATCTATGGACATTAATCGGTTTTCTTCATCCCAGCGTAATTTCCTTTCTTGCGTTTGGCTGGTTTTTCTTAAATCCTTCTTCTCTAATTCTACATTTACATAGGTTAGATTTCCGTTTAAATCATAGTGGTAATTCTTGTGCTCTTGGCGTTTTTCTTCTTCTTGACTTTCTTCTTCTCTGTTATTTATGTCTTGAACGGTTTTTATTTGATTCTTTTTCGTTGAATCGTAGGTATACGATAAGTCATAGCCTGCTTTTAATCCGCCTTCAATCATTATGCCTTGTTGACTTACTTGTTGGTTTTTGCTTACTATATTATGTAAGTTATCGTAGCCCATTTGCAAGCGGTATGCGGCCGTTTTGTTATCAGCTCCTGTGTAACTTCCTTGTGCCTGTACTAAGCGGTAAAGTCCATCGTAGGCATAATCATGTTGCATTTGTCCCCCCATAGTCTTTTGGTTGTCCTGAGGTAGCGGGGCTTGGTTGGATACGCTTAATACATTGCTAACAGCGTCATAGGTATATTTGTTACTAATGATCTGAGTTTTTACTCCTGTTCCTTGCGTTTTCGGTGATACCCAAACTTGTAAATCACTAAGTCTTCTTCTTTCCGGATCATACGTATAAGTGGTTTCCGAGCCGTTGCAATATTTAAGATAATTTCTTTGTTCGAATTTATCATAGCCTATTTTATTTACATAGTCATAGCTATAAGCCTTGCTTCCCTTAATTCCGGTTAACAACCCTGCTGTATTATAGATATAATCTACTTTTTCTTGATCAGGATAGATGATCTGCTCTAGTTTATTCCAGCTGTCGTACTTGGTTTGGGTTATATTATTCCTGGATGAATTTAATCTATTTCAGATTAACAAAAATCTTAGGTTTTACCCTGAAATCTCTTCGTAAAATTAAGTAGACCGTTTTATTAGCTGATCTCTTATTCATTAATTACACGGAACACAACCAATGGGATATTTATAACATCCTTGTGCTTATTCGCTCTCTTATCCCTAAAAAGGAACTCGAACTCTTAGATCTGTTGAATAAGGAGTAACAAAAAAGAGACCGATAGAAATAAATCTATCGGCTCTTACAATATTGTAGTATAAATCCTATCAACCTATTTTAAGACGGGACAACTTTAAGTTTAGAAATCATTTAAAAATCACTTACCCAATATAAGCAATTTCAGTATTTTTTTGATTTAAATCTGTATAAAAAAATATTTTACCTTCATCTATTTTTATCAAATCAATTAATTCATATACTTTTTTACTTATAAAAATTACATTTAATGATTTTAAATCAATTTTACATAAAACAAAGCCGGATACACACAACTTTCTTATAAATAATGGTAAATATAAAAAATTATCTTCATATAAAGATGGTCCTCCAAATCTCATCTTAGGAATTAATGTGTCATTTATGGAAAGAAAACCTACCTCTGGACCACCTTGTGTTACTTCAAAAAGGGAGCTATACTTTATATGATATTCTTTTACATTAAAATCATATCTAAAATAAAATGGACTTTCTATTTTTTTCATCTAACTAATTTAAATGATTGATTAATAACCGATCTTGATTCGGTTATAAATTGCAAACTTCCACCCGTATACATCCCACCTTGTGGCCCGATAATACCAAACTTTATAGGAGTTCCTTTTGGTATTATCCCTTGTGTATATTGTGTTAAAGGATTCCATTCTGTTTTTATAGCAGCAAATGTCCTATTTTGTAACTCTCCAGAACCTATTCTTAATCCCCAAAAATCTCCACCACTAACTTTCATACTTCCAAATCTTTGTACTGGAATATCCATTGGGGCTTTAACTTTTATACCTCCAAATAAAAATCCATCGGATGTTGTTACTAATCTAGAAAGAGGCTTCAAAACTTTCCCAATACCATATCCTACCAACATTTCTCCTCCTCCTTGACCCACACCCATCGCAACCTGATGATCCCATCTATCAAAGTAAGATCCCTGAGAAAGACTACTTATACTTCCAGCCAATGGATTTCCTTCCCCTGCACTTTCTTCAGATATTGTTGATGTCCCACCATAAGAAATATGTGCAAATAATCCGCTATTTGAATATTCTAAACTATGATGAGTACTCTCCGAATCTAAATCTGTATAACTCACATGCCATGATTTAAATGAATCACGAGTACCTTTCCTTGTCGAAACTGACTCACTCCTTACACTTCGATCATTTCTCAATGATCTAGCTTTATCTTCTGCCTGAATCCTTGCTTTTGATTTAAATAAGTTTCCTATTCCCCTCCAAAGGCCTCCACCACCATCTTCCGCTATCATCCCCGTAGGATCGGTAAATCTAATAGGATTCTGGTACGTATATTGATACGGAGTGCCTGTTTGTTCAAACATTGGATCAAAGCTCAAGAATATACTCTCTCTAGGATTATAGTATCTTGCTCCATAATAATACAGTCCTGTTTCTTCATCCAACTCTTTTCCATTAAATAAATAAGGGGTATTCCAACTGTTATTTCTTTCTTCTATAAACACTTCTCCAAACGGTACATATTCTACATGCTGTACTATTTCGCCGTCTAAGTTAGTGATATAACTTGAGCTGCCCAAATGATCCGGGTGATAATAATACTGCATTTTCTCATAGTTCACATTGCCGATTCCTATCCCTGCTCTTAAGGCTGTATTCTGAGAACAACAGAAGCCTTCCCCGTTTACGTAATCGTCATTGTCTTTTCCGTTATACGGTACTTCAAAGTACGCATAGTTTCCTTTTATGTCTTCAATGCTTCTTTGGTATTTCGCTTTCCAGTTGATCGTTACTCCAGGTACGCTTGATCCTGCATACTCTATTCTTCTCGGATCTGCGCCAAAGCTTTCTATATCTCCCAACTTACTTACTATTCGTTGGCTTCCTGCGTAGTAATGTTTGGTATATTTTCCATTTGGACTTACTACTAAGTAAGGGTTAATATAGGCTGTGAATCCTTGTGTTTCGGTATTGCCGCCTGAGAATAAGGAATTGATATACACTTGTTCGCTCTCGCCGCTTGTTTTGATTACTCGTTCTCCTGTAGCATCGTACACATAGTTACTTACATACCCATTATCATCTATTGACATTAATCGGTTTTCTTCATCCCAGCGTAATTTCCTTTCTTGCGTTTGATTTGTTTTTCTTAAATCCTTCTTCTCTAATTCTACATTTACATAGGTTAGATTTCCGTTTAAATCATAGTGGTAATTCTTGTGCTCTTGGCGTTTTTCTTCTTCTTGACTTTCTTCTTCTCTGTAATTTATGTCTTGAACGGTTTTTATTTGATTCTTTTTCGTTGAATCGTAGGTATACGATAAGTCATAACCTGCTTTTAATCCGCCTTCAATCATTATGCCTTGTTGACTTACTTGTTGGTTTTTGCTTACTATGTTATGTAAGTTATCGTAGCCCATTTGCAAGCGGTATGCGGCCGTTTTGTTATCAGCTCCTGTGTAACTTCCTTGTGCCTGTACTAAGCGGTAAAGTCCATCGTAGGCATAGTCATGTTGCATTTGTCCCCCCATAGTCTTTTGGTTGTCCTGAGGTAGTGGGGCTTGGTTGGATACGCTTAATACATTGCTAACAGCGTCATAGGTATATTTGTTATTAATGATCTGAGTTCTTACTCCTGTTCCTTGCGTTTTCGGTGATACCCAAACTTGTAAATCGCTAAGTCTTCTTCTTTCAGGATCATACGTATAAGTGGTTTCCGAGCCGTTGCAATATTTAAGATAATTTCTTTGTTCGAATTTATCATAGCCTATTTTATTTACATAGTCATAGCTATAAGCTTTGCTTCCTTTTATTCCGGTTAACAACCCTGCTGTATTATAGATATAATCTACTTTTTCTTGATCAGGATAGATGATCTGCTCTAGTTTATTCCAGCTGTCGTACTTGGTTTGGGTTACGTAGGTAGCGATTGCTTGATTAGGAATTATCACAGTTCTGCGTACTTCGGTGATTTCTCCTAAAGTACCGTATTTATACTCTTGAGCTCCGGTTGCATCTTCAACTAAAGATACTCTTCCTTTTCGGTTATATTTGGAATTTTTATTTCCGTAATGGTAGGTAACGTTATTTTGCGGATGTTCTGGATAATGTATTGATTTTAATCGGGTATAATCATATTCGTATTCTATTTTTTGGTTTGTTTTTTCTAAGTTGGAAGTCTGACGACTTATTACATTTCCTAAGGCATCGTAACTTAATCGGGTAATTCCTGCACTTGGATGTGATAATTGAATTCTTCTTCCGGCTAAGTCATACTTCGATTGAGTGATTTGTCCCTCGGTATCGATGACTTCTAATAATTGATTAATACCATCGTAAGCATAACGGGTAGTAATTATTCCTGACGGGCCGGATAATTGTTCGGTCTTAACAGTAAGCCCAGATCCGTTGGCATAGGTTTTCAGTTTTCCTCCCATAGCATCCGTAACGATGGTTACTTGTTGCCTTTCAGTCGGATTTATTGTATACTCGGTGGTTTGAGTACTGGAATCCGGAAGGATAGTTGCTACGGTACGGTCTAACAGGTCATAGTTGCTTACACTTGGGTTTACTTTATCGAAGTTTCGATTAAATTCTATGGCATGTTCCGGCGATTCGGTAATCGGATAGTAGCTTTTTACTACTCGTCCGAATGGATCCAGCATAGTTCTTCCGCTTACAATAAGTACCTTTTCGTCCTGAGGATTACTTCCGTTTGCATCGGTCTTGGTTATCACTCCGTCTTTTTTTACCTGCAAGGTTCTTCCTGCTCCGTCAACAAAACTAAATGTTTTTATATCCTCTGTAGGGTGTTGCGGATTGTAATGATAAGTTATTGCATAAGCAGGGTTTTCAATGTCTCCATCTGAATTTAAAACTACTGACGGATTATACTTATATTTTATGGTATAAGGTAAATCCAATTCCAATTCATTTGGTCCGGTGATGGTCTCAATTCTTCCCAGATTATCTATTGTGGTTTCTGTGAAATATCCGTTGATATCTTTACTAGTTAACGGTATTCCATAACGATAATCATAATTTTCTAATAAACCGGTATATCCATAAGCATCATCAATACGCTCTACATACATATGGTAATCTTTATCGTATCGATATTTATACCACATTCTTTGGCCTTTAGTATTGGCCGGTAAAGTTTTTTGGGTAATATTTCCGTACTTGTCGTAAGTTATATCGGTTACCGATTCTTCTTTATCATTGAGTTTTTGACGAACTCGGGTAAGATGATTAGCATAGTTTAGATCATATTCTGCCGTTACTTCTCTTTGAACATTTCCATCGGATCCTTTGACTTGAACTTTTACCGGTAATCCGAAAATGTTCTTATTAGGATTAGAGGTATAGGAAATGGATGTTTGATAGTTATAGCTTCCTGCTCCGTTTTCGCCTAAGTTTCCGCTATCACTGTATCGGTAGTTGGATAGTTCTCCGTATTGATCTACCAAGTCATACGAATACCAGGTTTCATTGGTTATTATCCCTTGATCTTTACCTTCAAACACCGTATTGCGGGTATATTGTAGTGGAGTAAAGGACGCTTGGTCATCAGAACATACTATGTTGGAAGAAATGCTATAGTTGTTTCTATCCTTTTGTTTTACTTCGTATTGATAGTATTTGTTTTCAGTTTGGGCATATTTTTTCCCTTGAGCATCGGTGATGGTTGTTTTTAATAAATTACCTGAAGTATAGTAATTCGTAACATCATATTCTTCAATGGTTTTTCTATATACTTGATTGTTATTTTCGGTATTTATATTAATTTTTTCAACTTTTCCAAAACCTAAAAACTCTCTTTCATGTCTGTCTTGTTTTCCTTCCAGGTAGCGATATTCCGTACGCATATTAGCACCATCATCATGAATTCCGTCATCAATTTCTACGGATGATAACACCCATTTTCCTCCCGGATGTTCATAAGTAGCTTCGGAACGGTTATAATCAAGCATGAATTTTCCCCCTATGGAATTGGATACTTTGCTCAATTTATTGGTTCTTCCAATAGTAGAACGCTTCACTTTTATACTTCCCGAATTATCCGTCCATACCATATCAGGATATCCGTCACCGTCAACATCTTTAAGCTCAAAAGTTGTATGACCGGTAGAGGTTGAAGAGTTTATACCCGGATTGATTGAAAATTTCAAATTAAAAGGTGGAGGAATAATAACGTTTAAAGTATACGCTACATGGGTAGAAACACTTACCGAGTTTGATTTTGCAATTCGACTTAATTGTTTCCACTCTATTTCGGGAGCAAAGTTAGTTCCTCTATTTAAAGACACCCACGCTTTTCCGTCACTAATACGTACTTTATCAATTAAACCATCGCTGTTGACATCCATCAAATTAAAGGTAGGATTGTTGGTTACGGTGGTCACATTAACACCTCCGGCAAAACTTGAAGATGCTTTATCGGTAGCTTTGGCAACTATCGGAATATCTACGCCTCCGGAAATTGCTTCGGATTTTGCTGATTGTATTTCGGTTATATCCCAATCTACTTCAGGAGTAAAGCTGTACCCCAAATTCAAACGTACTTTTCCATTTTTATACACTTTATCCGGTAAACCGTCTCCGTTGAGGTCTATCAAGGTATGCTCCACATTTTCACTCATTTTCGGAGCGCTGATAGACAAGTCTACAGAGCTTATTCCCAATTCTGAGGCTTTAGAATCTTGAGAATTTTGTTGTTCCGAACTCTGTTTTTTGGTAAAAAGGGCAGCCGCAGATATAGGATTAGCTCCTAAACCATAAGCCTGACTGGTGGTATTGCTGCGATGATTGCCCGGAAATCCGTTACGTGAATCGATAATTTCTCCGTCGAAACCTCCACGGGTATTGGTGAATTGTATTTTATTTTTGGTTATAATATCCGGATATCCGTCTCCATTCATATCGGTAAATGACAAACGAGTTTCGTCACTGCCTTCGGAACTATTATATGTTATTCCAAACCCTTTTAAAGTTCCTTCATCTTTATTAGCTCCCGATTGTTTTGTTGTGCTTTTGGATTTACTTAGTAACTTTACTCCTACTGCCGAAGATCCTTGAAGACAATTTCCTGAAGAGGTAAATTTATTACTTAAACCTTCCAATGGGTTGGTAAGTTTAACCTCTTTTTCACCTAATCGGGATGCACTCATGCTTGAATCTTTAGTATATACATAGCGGTCTGCTCCCGTCCAATAACTTTTGGTTTCAATATCTAATCCCATCGGAATAAAAATCATGGTACGAGGATCCATATCAGCATTTTCATCCTGCGGCAATTTTAATTCCTTTTCATCTATAGGACGTGCAAAACGTCCGGCATTGGCATTGTAGATAAATTGACCCCATCCGCGATACATAGGTCCAAAACCTTTGTCTGAATCTTTTACAAAAATATTTGCATATCCATTAGACGACAATCCGTTTTCGGTTTGCAAAGTAAAAGTTAAAGCTTTCAAATTTTTGATGATTGTTGCATCCTTGGTAAATGCTTCTACCCAAATATTTTCAGTTAAAGCACCATTTGCCTCAACTTTCAAATCCGTTAAAGGTGGAGTAACAACAATTCCATTCTCAACTCTGATTTTATATCTTCCCAATAATCCTGTTTTTTTCTTAATGGTAATCGCAAGATCTCCATTCAAAACGGAAGAATTCATAGGATCATTTGCCAGCGCTTGAAATGTAAGCGATATATTTTTAGTTTGGCTTGCATTTTCAAAAGTTAATGGATAATAATTTCCTTCCCATTTCTGATGGTAAATGCTGTAATTAACACTTCCCGGTTCTGCCTCTTGGCTGTCATCTAATTTTATCTGTGGTTTCCAACTAATTTTTTTCCAATTCACTTGGCTGGGTGAACTCAAAGTAAAATAAAAGTTTGTCCAATTTTTGCCTTCAGGTACAGGTATTTCCAAATTTCCTTGATGAGATTCGTTCCAACTGTATGTTTTTTCATAAACTATAACTTCTTCGGAACGACTGTCATTGGTTTGAATAACTTTTACCGTAACGTCATCAGATGTGATCGGTTTTTCAAAAGTTCCAAATATTACGGCTTTTTTAAAATCACCGACACTGGTAGCTACATCCTGTGAAGCTATGTGGGATTCTGAGGATGGAAAACGATACATTTTTTGCCCGTCTGGATTTATACTGTTTAAGTCTGCTTCAGCAAGGGCGGTTTGTTCGTAGGTTATAACAGGATTCCATTGTACTTGATCAAAGCTTCCATTAGACATTTCCTGGTTTCCGGATTGTACTCGGAAATAAATTTTATCTCCTTTTTTTATAGTCTCGGATAATTTTATATTGGCAGGATAATTAGTAAAATCACCTTTGTTTATACTCTTATTCCATTTTTCTTTTCCTTTATATTGGATAGCAACCCTCACCCCGTCGGCTTTTTCATATTCTTCGGTATCGTAATCTCCCGTTGGTGCTTGTAACTGTACATTTCCTTCTATTCTTATTTTCCCGTCAAAAGGTGCTTCCCATAATTTTACAACATCATAAAGTGGAGAATTATAAATAAGATCTTTTTGTTCCTGAGGATCTACCGCAGTATCAGAACTGTCAATAGTTCCTCCCCCCATAATCGGACTAGGAGTTGTAGCGCTTTCTAAAGAAAAGCTGGGTATAAGATTTCCGTCTTTATCTCGAATAATTCGATTAAAATACACTTTTCCATTGGAAACTATATCGATCAATCCATCACTGTTTACATCAGAAAAGTAAACCGTTGTTGTTGTATTTGTTGTACCTCCGCTTACTCCTACTGTCACCGCAGCCATCCACTTCCCTACTTTGGCTGATCCACCGGTATTAGTGCTGGTTGATTTGGTTTTAGAGAATTTGTTTACACCTTTTATGGCTAAAGGTTTACCAAATTTTTCTCCTTTTAGAGGTGTTAGCAAATGAGGTTCATAATATAATACTCCATTTTTTTGGTATACTTTATCCGTTAAACCATCACCGTTGATGTCTATAAAAATTGATTTACCTTCGGTTACACTATTACTATAACTATAGCTTCCTCCTATGGTACCACTATTAAAGATGACATCGCCTTTATTAAGACCTATCCCGGCATAAAAAGATCCTCCATAGGATGTTGTGGAACTTTCGTTTATCTTTTCTCCTTTTTTTGCCCAAGTTTCTTCATTTTGACTAAAGGCTATATATCCCTCTTGAGATTTAACATCATCATAATATTCAAAACGATTGGAAGTAAATTCTTTTCCTTGATCGTCTTTGTGCGTTATCCGGTCTAAAAGATCTGTATAAAATGCTCCGGATTTATATTTTAATTCATATTCTCTTAATTTACTTCCTTCAAAATCTATCTCAACATGGGTAAGTAAGCGATTAGAAGAGGTAAAAAATCCATATCGAGCTGAATTTGTTTCTTTTTGCTTAGTTTTAGCAGAAGTAAATTTAACTACTGTATGCGCATTTTGTCCTTTGTTACCGGCATGTACTTCTTTAAGATATAAAGCTTTGGATTTCAAACCTCCTTTTACCGGTTCTTCCACTTGTTCATAAATATATTCAATCCAATCTCCGTGAAGTTCTTCTACTCTGGAAACTTTCCATTCCGTTATTACGTCTTTGCTCTTTCCGGATATATCGGTAACAGTTCCTTTAAGTATTCCTCCATTTCCTCCGTAAGTATATTTAACCCCTTTTCTATTGGTTACTTCCCAGGTATAATTTCCCGGATTAGATCCTTTCCTTTGAATGGTAGCAAAGCTCCCTTCTTTTCTGGAATAAAATAATCGATCCGATTTTCTGGCTATTTTTTCTCCTCTGTGGGCTATGGACGTATTTCCATCGGCTCCCAGGGTTACCAACTGGGTTCCATCCATCGTATAGGTTTCGGTTTCTTTTGAGGTATCGTATCTCGGTACTCCCCAACGAGTATCTACTGTTATACTCGGAATATTCATATCCCAGCCTTCGCCTAACCATCCGCTACCTCCATCACTGTTATACTGAATACCTAGAGATGGACTCATTCCATTACGAGCGGGAGGCATTTCAAAGGTATAACTTAACGCTGCGGAACCACGATTATTGGCAGTCGGTGCACTTATTAAATTCACCTTTGACAACGGATCGGCAACTTTGATATCGCTCATGGTTGTGGGTGTAAAACCATTAGTTTCCGGCGATTCCGGTACTTGTATCACCCCGTTAATCATATCGGTGAAATGAGTAGTTCGGGATATGATTACTTGATTTTTGGTATCTATACTGTCTCGTTCCAAAGCTACCCAATGATGGCTTTCCAAATCAAAATAGAAAGTACGGATATCTTTTTCGGTATAGCCGTTCGGAATTTTAGAGCGGTCGTAAGCCAACTTGAGTATTGCCCCTTCATTGAAATGCTCTCCATGAGGTAAAAATTTATACCCGTCTGCTTTTCCCGTCACATTTTTCATACCCATATCCAGTGCGGGAATGTCAATACTTCTTAATCCACGGATCAGTATTTGCTTGTCACTTAACAAATTCTTACCATTTACACTCAATTCAGCTCCTAAAAGATGTATTTTATTATTTGTCTGATCTTTTTTAAACCATATTTGCTCTTGTGCTGTGTTAGATTGCAAGGAATACGAGTAATCTTGTTTTCCGGTTACAATTTTGGTTTCTCTGACATTTTTAATTCCTTCGGTAACCAATTCAACGGTAGAAACTTTACCGGAAAGTACAACTTCAAATTCACCTTGACAGGTAGAAATTTCTGTATTGTTAATTACTAATTTGCGATCTTTTCCGTCTGCAAAATATCCTTTTACATAGGTATCTCCTCCTTCAAAAGCAAATGCCTCCCAGGTAATAGTACCTACAGGAGATTCTTGTTTTTCTACTTCAATTTTTAAGTTCTTTATTTTATATCCGTATCCGGCATCCTGCGGAATAGCAAATTGAATCGTGTTATCACCGGTTTTCAGCCAATCTGAATTAATTTCTTCTTTTTGATGAGTCCATCCGGAATATTTTTTCACTAAATATCCTCCTCTGCTCATTCGGTCGTTGATACTTTTGGAAATTCCGTTTTTATCGGAAACTCCATATAATTCATAAGTCAAATATACTTTTTGATCCTGCTGCGGTTTTTGATCCAGATATACCGTGAAAATATTATCTTCCGGATTATCAAAAATTTTATTCTCTAAAGTACCGATTACTCCTTCTGAAATATTAGCACTGTAAAGAATAGACTTTGAAGTAATTAATTTTTCTGATTTACTATTTTTTTGGGTTTCCTCACCTTTACTCATCACCGATTTTTGAGGGTTTCCAGATTCAGAATTCTCATCAACGGTTTCAGAATGCTTAGTAAGTACTAAACGTTTCTCCCTTAATTCATACTTCTTATGTTCAATTAAAGGAATATATGGGGAAAAGCTCTGTAATGCCATCGTGGATAGTAACACGAGTGAAACAAAACGGGCTTGCTTTGAATTTAATTTCATAATGATGTACTTATTTTAGTAATTTAGTTTATTGAAATCTTCTTGGTAAATTCACCTTCTTCGGAAAATATTTTCACTATATACACACCTTTGGAAAGTCCGGTAAGATCGAAGGTATGTTCAGTATCGATTTTGTTCATATGTTTATTCAAAACCATATTTCCTGAAAAGTCGAATACTGAAATCATAATTCCGGATGGTTGTTTTAACTTAATAGTACCGGTTATTTCTGATTTGTTTTTAAAATCTTTATAATAAAATTGAACATTTTTATTGGTTTTAACCGGTATGTCTTGATTTTCTGCTTCTTCCTCTTTCGTACAATCATCTTTCAAAATGATTGTTTGTTCCAAAATACTCTTAGATAGATTTTCAGATTTAGGATAGGAATGAGCCCCTTGATACTTCCAATAATTAGGTTGAGATTCATTAAATCCGTCTGTGTTTCTTATATTATAAACACCTCCCACATTATTATTTAATTTAATCGCAAAGAAATGGTAAAGGGTTATATATTCCGTATAAAAGGTTTCACCGTTTATTTTATAGTATACTTTATACGGCGATTGTCTTTCGTTAAAGTCTTTATATATTTGAACTCGATCACCTTCCTTAAGCACAACATTTGCTAAAGGCGTGTTACTTTTTACATAGTCTTTTATTATATATATGCGTCCTTGATTGATTTCAAATCCTGCATGGATTGCAATGTCGGCTACTGAATTCGATCTTGGATTAAGAGTTAATCCCATCTGGAAATTTTGATTGGAACCTTTAATTGTTGTTTCAAAAAATCCTCCTCTATCCCAATCGATACTTTGTATACTATGTGCTTTTGCTTCCACACCGGTAGAATCGGATAGAATATTGAAACCGCCCAATTCTTTTAATCTCAAGGTATATTCACCGGTTGAAAGTCCGCTTAAATTTAAATCTTTACCATAAAATACTCCGGATTTTTTTACTTCCATATCATTTTTATCGACTAGTTCATATTCAAATCCTTCATCTCCTCTTAGAATTTTCACTTGTACGGATCCGTCATTATTACTATGAGAAGAAGCATCACAGGTTGGATTGCTTTTATTTATTTTAGCAATTATATTGGTTGGTCGGTATCCGAAAGTAAATACATCTTTTCCGTTGTAATCCGTATCAAAGAATACATTATTAAATATTATTTTTTGTCTGTATGGATCGTATTCATCCGATAAATAAAAATCGGTATTTTCTAATTTAAAATCTCCTTTTCCTGATCGGTCAATTAAAAGATATGTTCTTCCGTCTTTATATTCCGAGAATTCTTCCGCGCGATGTTGAATATATCCTAATTCAACTTTGTTACCGCTATTCACAAATCCTCCGGACCTCACATCTTTGACAATCGATTCTAAATTCCACTTGTACATGACCAGACTGACATGGAATGGTTGATCTATATCTTCCTTATCCAAAGGTATATTTGGAGAGTCTAACCCTGGAATTGGGGGGGCATATCCGTTAAATCGTATGATAAAATCATCTTTAGTTTTATCGATTTGTACCCGATCTCCTACATTTACTTTGTGATTGATATAATGTGTTACTATACCTCTAATAATGGTAAATACTTTTCCTTGATGGTCTATGAATACTCCATAATCAGCACTTGGTTTTTGTTGATTTGTAACCTCTTTTGTACCGAACTTTAACATAACTCCTCCAAAAGGATTGCCTAAGGTTAAAGAGGCATGTCCTTCATATCCTTTCAAGGGATCTTGCGTATACATGATCGCTGTCTCAGAATCTTTGCTGCGATCATTAACCATTTTTACTTGAGAAAACTTATATTTTTCTTTTACTGCTTCTAAATTTTCAGGCAATTTCCAAATTACGTCTTTTTCTTCTGTATTACTGATATTACCGGTATTTACTAACCATCGACGATTCATGATATTCATTCCGGCAATGCTTTCAATCTGAGATGTTTTGATATCGTTATTATTATCACCCCAAATCATATATTCAGAATCAGACAAGGAATTAGCCGGGAATTTTTCAATAACCAATAATTTATTTTTATTGGGTAAATTGTAATTATTAGCTTCATCATAGGAGTCTCCTTGTGCTGAATAAGTAAAATAAGGACTTTCTTCGTAGGATGTGGTACTTCTTCGTTGATATAATCCACTTATATCATCTCTGTAAATACCTGTAACTCGATGATTATACTTTACATTCTCATCTTTGTCCCATAGTAATTTATCATAACTATTTATCAAGGAATTTTCTAACATAAAACCGTATTTTAAGGCTAAATACGATTCTACTTTAATTTTTTCAAGCGGATTTAATATACGATCGTACATGATTAATTCCGGCATATACGCTCTGTATATCGAATTAGGATCAAAAAGATCTGTATTATAAGTCGAATTGTTATATTTATTGAATGAATAAAATTTTTCTCCTATGGATAAGGTAGAACTCATTCTTTCACCCCATACGTTAGTTGCTCGTTTATTTGCACGAAAATAAGTGAACAAACGCATGGTCTTTTCTTGATAAGCCGTTAAATCTGAATTTCCGTTCGGGTGATACATTAAATCATAGCCTTCTTCAGAACCATAGTCTAAAACTCCTTTGTTGCTTTCATCACTATGAATGATTTTATCTTTATTTAAGACAAATCCTTTTCCCTCCACCCCGTTAAGTGTGAAAATATAGTCCGGATATTCAAATTTATTTCCTAATAAATTGGCCTCGGCATAAGTACCTAAAATAGTAGCCGTAGATAAATTCCCACTTTTTATTTGAATTTCCTTACTCGAATAGGGATTGGTTAAAAGTATTGAAGGATTAAAATTAATGGATCTTCCGAATGGATTCCATTCAACTATATACTCTCCACTACTATCATAGTAATTCAGCCGTAAAGAATCTCCTGAAAAATCTTTCCAAAGATATCTACCGTTAAGATTCTTTGTTTCAGGGACTGTTTTCATCCATAAAACAGCACCGGGAACTCCACCCGGCCCGATTACTCTACCTTTTTGCGCAGATGTAAATATAGAATTAGCCCCTATAAGAAGTATTAAGTATAATTTTCTCATAGTTAAATGATTAATATTTAATTAAAGCAACAAATATATTATTTTATTTTTATTAAATATATATATAAAGGTTTTACAATTAAAAAAATTAATATTTGTAATTAATTATATTGTAGAATTGACAATTTTAAATTTAATATACATAATAAACATAATATAAATAATTTATAATTGTCTATTAAAATTTTGTATCAAAATATTTTTTTAGAATCAATGCGATTTATGATAAATATAAGAAGTGGTATTTGTGAGTTTCGTACTTGTACTAGTTGAAGTATTAAAAAAGATATTATGTAATTTTGAAGAAAAATAATCTATGTCACCTCAAGAAATTCTCGCTAATATGCTTCTTGCTCATGACCTACCCAGCATTGAATATAAAGACTGGCTTTTAGTTGATGAACAACTTCCTGCCATGCGTGCTGAAACATTTGATTTTAAAGAATATGAAAACGGAGCTAGTATACGTTTATATATAACCTTACTTTTAGCCAGTAAAAAAACTATCTCGGAAAGCTACTTAGGTATTGGTAAAAATAAAATTAGTGCCATACAAAATGCTTTTCAAAATTTTGTCGCTAATTCATTTCATGTGTTTTTATCTGCTTTTTGGCAAATTACTAATGATGATCAAATCGGAATTGAAGAATGGGAGATCAAAGGCAACAAATGGAAGGTATATATCGGTAATTTTGGGTGCAAAGGCGATTTCAATATTCCCGAGAATTTATTTAAAATCATAGAGGAACAAATTCAAGAGGAAAATCTAGAGGAAGATTTATATTGGCTTCGCATCTATTATGCTAATGTTAACAGCCGGGAGATTATGATTGAAACTTTAAAAAATAATGAAGTATGGCCGGAAATGGAAAATAAATTGAAAACAGTTGCATGGGACAATTCCGATAAATTTTACAGTCTAAGAAATTTTATTATATTGAAGCGTAAGTAAGTTTGTAAGAATTATTATATATATTTCATATCATATATCTTTTTTTTTACTATTGTAATTAATACGTATGCTTTGAGCTGAAATACAATTTTAAAAATTGAATAAATCATTACCTTTGCAAAAAATTAATTCAATTTTACCCATGCAATATAATTTTCAGGAAATCGAAAAAAAATGGCAAAAAAAATGGAAAGAGCAACAAACATTTGCTGCTTCAAACCATACAGATAAACCCAAGTTTTATGTGTTGGATATGTTTCCGTATCCTTCGGGAGCAGGTTTACATGTAGGTCATCCACTGGGTTATATTGCCTCTGATATTTATGCAAGGTTTAAACGCCATCAAGGTTTTAATGTACTTCATCCCATTGGTTATGACAGTTTCGGGCTTCCTGCTGAACAATATGCTATTCAAACAGGCCAACATCCGGCGATAACCACAGAAGTTAATATTAACGGGGGTATAGATAATAAAGACAATGTTATTGCAGGATATAACAATCAGTTGAAAAAATTGGGATTTTCTTTTGACTGGAATCGTGAAGTGAGAACATCTGATCCCGGCTATTACAAATGGACCCAATGGATATTCATCCAACTTTTTAATTCATATTACAATACTGCTTCGCAAGAGGCTCGTCCTATTACTGAATTAATAGATATTTTTTCAAAGGAAGGTAATGCTAAAATAAATGCCTGTACCTCACCAATTGAAATATTTTCGGCTGAAGATTGGAACCGTTTTTCAGATGAAAAAAAACAACATATTCTTTTAAATTATCGATTGGCTTATCGCGCAGAAACAACCGTTAACTGGTGTCCGGCTTTAGGAACGGTTCTGGCAAATGATGAAGTAGTAAACGGAGTTTCTGAACGAGGAGGATTTCCTGTCTATCAAAAAAGTATGATGCAATGGTCCATGCGGATCACAGCTTATGCTGAAAGACTTCTATCCGGATTGGAAACCATCGATTGGAGCGAATCAATCAAAGAAAGTCAACGTAATTGGATCGGTAAATCTTTAGGAGCAGAAATCAATTTTGCTGTTGCTGATTCCGAGACAACCGTGACAATTTTCACCACTCGTCCGGATACAATATTTGGTGCTACTTATATGGTTATGTCTCCTGAACATCCTCTTGTGGATCAAATTACTACCGGCACCTATTACGAAGCCGTAAACCAATATAAAGATCAAAGCACCAAACGATCGGAAAGAGAGCGAATCGCAGATGCTAAAACTGTTTCAGGACAATTTACCGGTGCTTATGCTATAAATCCTTTTACTCATAAAAAAATTCCTATTTATATTGCAGATTACGTATTATATGGATACGGAACAGGTGCCATAATGGCTGTTCCTGCTCACGATGAGCGCGATCATCGATTTGCTAAACATTTTGGACTTCCAATTGTTGAAGTAATTAAAGGAGGAACCGATGTTCAAGAAGAGGCTTTTTCTTCCAAAGAAGGGGTCTGTATCAATTCCCAAATTTTAGACGGATTGACTGTTAAAGATGCTCAAGCTAAAATTATTGAGGAAATAGAAAAAATGAAAATCGGGCACGGAACTACCAACTACCGATTACGAGATGCCGTTTTTTCTCGTCAACGATATTGGGGGGAACCTATTCCTATATATTATAAAAATGATATTCCCTATGCTTTACCGGAATCCGCACTACCTTTACTCCTTCCGGAGGTTGAAAAATATTTGCCCACTGAAGACGGAGACCCTCCATTGGGACGTGCTACACAATGGGCCTGGGATACTGAAAATGAACAAGTTGTAAGTAACGACCGTATTAATCATACCACGATTTTTCCTTTAGATTTGAATACAATGCCCGGTTGGGCCGGAAGTTCCTGGTATTTTCTTAGATACACAGATCCAACTAACCATTCTAGCTTTGCAGATACTAAAAAAATAAATTATTGGGAAAATGTAGATTTATATATAGGAGGAAGTGAACATGCTACGGGACATTTATTGTATTCACGTTTTTGGAATAAATTTTTAAAAGATTATGGATACTGCGCCCAAGAAGAACCGTTCCAAAAATTAATTAATCAAGGGATGATTTTAGGTCAAAGTGCTTATATCTACCGAATTAATGGAACTAATAACTTCATCTCTTACAATTTATTACATGAAGCACAAGATACCACTCCACTGCATATTGATGTAAAACTTCTTAAAGGAACTACAGATGAAGTTGATTTAGAAAAATTAAGAAATTGGAGAGATGAATTCAAAAATGCAGAGTTTATTCTTGAAGAAGGTAAATTTATATGCGGGAGAGAAGTAGAAAAGATGTCAAAATCTTACTACAATGTTATTAATCCGGATGATGTTTGTGATGAATACGGAGCCGACAGCTTACGTATGTATGAAATGTTTTTAGGACCTATTGAACAGGCTAAACCTTGGAATACTCAAGGACTTAGCGGAGTTCATGGATTCTTAAAAAAATTCTGGAAACTGTATCATTCCGGTGAAGGAGAAACTTTCTTTATATCAGATGAAAAACCTATTAAAGAAGAACAAAAAATAATTCATCAATTAATAAAAAAAGTTAAAGAGGATTTGGATAACTTTTCTTTCAATACATCCATAAGTTCTTTTATGATTGCTACCAATGATTTGGTAAAAATAAAATGTTATAAAAGAGAAATTTTAGAATCTTTGTGCATTTTAATCTCTCCTTATGCTCCACATATTGCAGAAGAGCTATGGGAAAAATTAGGACATGAAAACAGCATTGAATTTCAAGCATTCCCTGAATTTAACGCTGAATATCTTGTTTCCGAAATACATGAATATCCGGTTAGTTTTAATGGAAAAGTACGTTTTAAAATTGAAATGCCTATTTCCGCTACTCCTAAAGAAATTGAAGAAGCAGTAATGGCTCATGAAAAAACACCGAATTATCTTGACGGCAAACAACCTAAAAAGGTTATTGTAGTGCCTAAACGAATTGTCAATATTGTACTATAAATAGACTTAAAAAACCAATCCCAAAACGGATTGGTTTTTTTATATTTTTTTATGCTACCTTTTATTAACTAATTAGTTGTTAATCCACCATCAACCGGTAGAATCGTTCCGGTAATCCATTGGGCTTGATCGGAAGCCAGGAAAACAGCAGCCGCCCCAATATCTTCTATCGTTCCAATACTACCCATCGGATATATAGATTTAATCATTGTATGAAAATTTGTTTTACCTTCTTCGCTTAGCTGTTCTAAATTATATCGTAGAAGCGGCGTATCAATACTTCCCGGAGCAATAGCATTAACCCGAATTCCATCTTTTCCTGCCTCAAAAGCCAATGATTTAGTAAATGAATCTATACCGCCCTTTGTCATGGAGTAAGCAGTAGATTCTCTTCCCGGTAACATTCTGTGTGAAAAATAAGATGAAATATTAATTATATTTCCTTTGGATTTTTTCAAAGATTGATACAAATTTTGAGTCAGCATATAAGGCGCTTTCATATTAAGATTAATGTGTTTATCTAATAAATCTTCAGATGTTTCTTCAAAAGGATTAAAACGACCGATTCCAGCATTATTAATTAACACATCAACTGTTTTTACTTTTTCTAAAATTAGTTTACCAACTGAAGGTAATTTTTCAATTTCCGTTAAATCCGCAGAAATCAGAGAAACAGTTACGTGATACGACGAAAATTCTTCTTTGATGTTTTTTAATTTTTGAGGATCTCTGGCAATTAGAACAAGATTTGCTCTTTGTTGGGCGAAAGCACGAGCAATTCCCAAGCCTATTCCTTCAGTAGCGCCGGTTATAATAACATTTTTGTCTATGAACATAGTATTTAAATTTTAATTATATTTTATTGTTAAATATTTACATTTTATGTAAATTATTTACAATTACAAATTTAACTTTTATTTTGTATATTTACTTCAAATAATGTAAATAATTTACAAAATGAACGAAACCAATCATTTATCTTTCGATTTTAAATTTTTAGAGCAATTAATTGTGGGCATTGGCGAAGTTTCTCAAATAACGGGAATTCCTACCCGACAAATTAGGTATTGGGAAGATAAAGGAATTATCAAAAGTCTTACAGAACAGGAAGGAAAAAACAGAAGATACAATTATGAAAATATTAAAAAAATGATTTTAATAAAAGAATTATTGGAAGAAGGGTTTACATTAGATGCTGCTTCACAAAAATTAGACAGCCGAATGCAATTGATTGAAAATGTATTAAAAAAGCTTACCAACAAATAAAATCAGTAGTAAATAAATGGGTTATTAAAAAATCATTTACATTATATAATATTATTATTGATCTTAATATAAATTAGTTACCATTTCAAAAAATTGTATTTTTTTAAACTTAGAATTAATTTCGACGGTTATTTAAATGCTTCTGTAGGTAAATTGATTTATATCTAGCATACTTTATATCTTATATTATAATGATTATTAAAAATACATTACCTTTATAAATATTATAATAAAATCGTTTTTTATTGGAAATTAAAAAATAAAACGTATCTTTGTAATATATTTAGCGATCATTAATAAAATTACTTATCAAGAAAGGTGGAGGGAATTGGCCCTATGATACCTTAGCAACCCTCTTATATGAGTAGGTGCTGCATCCAACCGTAAAGGAAAGATAAGTCGAAACAGCTTACATACAAATACAAATAATACGAGCTTCTTTCGACCTACAAAAAGAAGCTAATTCATAATTTAGCATTTAAATGGGAATCTTGTATAAGTTGTTTTATGATGATTAATGAATTTTAAGGCATTTATTAATTAGAAAAAACAACCTAGTCATGAAATTAGAAACAAAATTAGTACATATTTCTACTCCTGATGTACTTACCGGAGCTATTTCTACTCCTATTTACCAAACCTCTTCTTATGTTCAGGAAGAACCGGATGTGAATAAAGGATTTGCTTATACAAGAACGGCTAATCCTACTCGTAAAGTTGTAGAACAAGCCATTGCTGAATTAGAGGGCGGTATTGCCGGATTTGCTTTTTCATCGGGATTGGCAGCAACGGATTGTGTTTTAAAGTTATTAAAACAAGGGGATGAAATTATCGCTGTAAATGATGTTTACGGAGGTACTTATCGAATAGTTACTACGGTTTATAATAAATTTGGTGTAACCTCTAAATTTATTGATACTACTGATATTCAAAATGTCTTACATGCAGTTTCAAATAAAACTCGCTTCATATGGCTGGAAACCCCTACAAATCCAACTTTAAAAATATCCGACATTGAAGAAATCGCTAAAATTTCCAAACAAGTGGGAGCATTATTAATTGTAGATAATACATTTTTATCTCCTGCTTTACAACAACCGATACGTTTAGGAGCAGATATTGTTGTACACAGTGGAACTAAATATCTTTCAGGACATGGAGACGTTTTATCCGGATTTATAGTTGTGAAAGATCCTAAAATAGCCGAAGAATTAAAATATTTACAAAATACCTCAGGGGGCGTACTCTCTCCTTTTGATAGTTGGTTAACTTTACGCGGAATTCAAACTCTATCTCTGCGTATGGAAAAACATTCACAAAATGCTCAAAAAATTGCTGAATTTTTAACTACACATCCCAAAGTAGATAAAGTATATTATCCGGGATTAAAAAATCATCCCAACCATCATATTGCGGCCAAACAACAAAAAGGGTTTGGCGGGATGGTATCTTTTAGTTTAAAAGAAGATACTTTAGAAGCGGCAAAAGATTTTTTAACCCGTACCAAAATTTTCCTTTTAGCTGAAAATTTAGGCGATGTTAGGAGTTTGGGTAGCCATCCTGCCACCATGACCCATAAATCAACCCCTCTTGAAGTTCGTAAAGAAACAGGAATTCAAGATTCTTTAATTCGTTTATCGGTAGGAATTGAAAATGTTGATGACCTGATTAATGATATCAAACAAGCTTTAGATTAACGGTTAATTTTATAAATTGAATAATTGAATGATAAGAAATAAACTTAAATTAGGAATTTTTGGATTTGGATGTGTGGGAACTGGATTGTATAAAGTGTTAGAAGAAGCCGAAAGTGTAGATGCAAATATTAAAAAAATATGTATCAAACATCCCGATAAACCGAGATCAATCGATAAAAAGTATTTTACTACTGATAAATACGAGTTATTATCGGACCCTGAAATTGAAGTTATTGTCGAATTAATAGATGATGCTGATGCTGCTTTTGATATTGTTTCAGAGGCCATGAAAAACGGAAAAGCTGTAGTTTCGGCAAATAAAAAGATGATTGCTGAACATTTACCTGAACTTCTAAAGTTGGAAAAAGAATACCATGTTCCCCTACTCTATGAAGCCTCTGTTTGTGCCAGTATTCCCATCATCAGAAATTTAGAAGAATATTATGACAATGATTTATTAACATCGGTATCGGGAATTTTTAATGGTTCTACCAATTTCATTTTAACCAAAATGATCCATGAAAAACTTTCTTATCCTGTCGTTTTAAAAGAAGCACAAGAGAAAGGATTCGCAGAATCAGATCCTACCTTAGATGTTGAGGGAATTGATCCTAAATATAAATTGTGTATTATTCTTTTTCATGCTTTTGGACTTATTACTAAACCGGAATCTATATTTAATTTTGGAATATCAAGAATTAGTGATTTTGACTTGGAATTTGCTCGTCAAAGAAATTTAACAATCAAGTTAATAGCAAGATGCAATAAAAATAATAATGAAATTACGGGTTTTTGTGCTCCTACTTTTATAGAAAAAGAAAATACATTAGCTCATGTAAATTATGAATATAATGGAGTGGTTTTAGAAAGTGCTTTTTCTGAAAAGCAACTTATGATTGGTAAAGGTGCCGGAGATAAACCCACCGGATCTGCCGTGCTTTCTGATATTTCAGCTTTAACGTATGATTACAGATATGAAAACAAGAAATATATTCATCTAAATAAACAATTACAATTAGTAGATACTAAAATTTATAAAGTTTATGTGAGATATCACGATCAATTTTCCGGTTTTGATGATTTTGAGTCCATCGAAGAACAATACAGCAGCCTTTCAGGTAATTATTTTATAGGCTTCATCTGTTTACATAAATTAGCGCATTCTTCATGGATTAAAGACCCGAATATAAATGTTATTTTTTTCAGCTGATTGGGTTGATAAGTATGTAAATTCAACTATTTAGTTATGATTGCCCAATGCTCGGTCATACAATTCTTTATATAAAGGAATTATCTTAGAATTATCAAAAAGTAACGCTTGATCTTTCGCTTGTTTTTTGAAAAGTGAAAGCATTTTTTCATCTTTCAGCAGCCTAATGGCATTCTTTGCCATGGAAGGAACGTCACCAACAGGCGATACAAATCCTGAAAAACCGTCTTTATTAACTTCTGTAATTCCACCGGCATTACTTGAAATAACAGGTATGCCACAGGCCATTGCTTCTAAGGCTGCCAATCCGAAACTTTCTTGTTCAGAAGGTAATAAAAATAGATCTGCAATGCTTAAAATTGAAGATACATCAACCATTTTTCCCAATGTTTTGATTTTATCCTCCAAATGATACACTTTAGTTAAATGCTCAATGGTTTCTGTCTCCGGTCCTTCTCCAACAATCAAAAGTTTCGATTTAACTTCTTTTTGTACCAGATTGAAAATCGACATTACATCATCAATGCGTTTAATTTTTCTCAAGTTAGATACATGGATAAGTAATTTTTCATCTTCAGAAGCAAAATTCTTTCGGATACACGGGCTTGATATTTTAACAGAATTATCAATAAAATTCGGAATTACTTCAATGTCTTTTTTTATAGTAAATGCCTCAAAAGTATCTTGTTTTAAACTTTGGGAAACTGAGGTTATATAATCGGATTTATTGATCGAAAATTCGACACCGGATTTATAAATGGGATGACTTCCTACCAAAGTAATATCTGTACCGTGTAAGGTAGTGATTACCGGTAAGTCAACACCCTTCTCTTTTAAAATTTGCTTGGCAAAATAGGCTGCATAGGCATGAGGTATTGCATAATGTACATGCAGCAAATCTAATCCGTAAGTTTCTGCAACATTTACAATGATTGTAGACAATGCTAAGGAAAAGGGTTGATATTCAAATAAAGGATATTGTTTAACGCAAACTTGATGAAAATATACATTAGGCAAAGTGACATCCAGCTTTGCCGGAATGCTATAGCTTATAAAATGAGCTTCATTACCTAATGCGGCCATCTCCATTCCTAATTGGGTGGCAACTATCCCGCTCCCACCGAAAGTAGGATAACAAACAATTCCAATTTTCATTTTATTGCAAAAAATTTAAAAGATCATAATAGTTTTCAGAATTTATGCCATGACCTTCATTGTATTCATGATATTCATAATCTAAATCTAATTCTTCACATATTGATTTGAATTGACGAGACCATTGAATGGGAATAATAGGATCTTCTTTTCCATGTGAAAAGAAAAATTCCAATTGTGAAAAATCATCCCCCATGTTTACGTCTTTCAATAATTCCGGGTCCGGATATCCACTTAAACAGGCTATTTTTTTAAACCTTTTAGGATGGTGTAATGCTAATGAAAAGGAAAGGATTGCTCCTTGACTAAAACCTAATAAGGTTATGGAATTAGTATCGAAAGGATATTTAGTTTGGATTTGATCCAAAAATTTCATAATAATTTTTTGCGATTCAATGGCCTGGTCGGAATTAATCATTTTGGCTCCTGAAGTAAAATCTAAATCGTACCAGGCATATCCACCCATGCTAATTTCTCGTATGGCTCGTAAACTAATCACGTAGGCATCATCGGGTAATTCTTCTGCAAAACTGAACAAATCTTGCTCATTACTTCCATATCCATGCAGTAAAAGTATTAATGAAGGCGTCTCGGTAGCTGACTTAGGTTCTCTTAATAAATAATGGACCATATTTAGAAATTTAGTAAAACAAAGATACTCTTTTTTGTATAATACATTTTAGAGGATCAAGCGATCTAACGTTATCTATACGTTTCTTATGAAATTTATGCTTCTTAGTGAGTATCTTGAAAATGATTTTTTAGATCAATTGTTAATAAGAAAATTAGATTATATTTTTTCAAATTATTAAAACATAATGCTTTTTAGTAAAATAGATACGGTTTAAAATTATTAGTAGTAACCAATCGATTTTTTATTCAATCACTCTATTTTCTAACATGGGAACAAATTGATAATCTCCAAACTCCATAGTCTCAAATGTATTTTCATCTAATTTAAGAACTGTATACATTTTTTGCTCTTTTTCTCCTATAGGAATAACCATGACCCCTCCAACTGCTAATTGCTCCAATAACTTTTTAGGCATGGTGGGAACCCCCGCTGTCACTATAATTTTATCAAAAGGAGCAAAAGAAGGAAGACCTAAATATCCATCGCCAAAAATTTGATGTTTAGGAGTGAAATTAATTTTTTTAAGAATTCTTTTGGAGAATTCAAATAATTCTTTTTGTCTTTCAATGGTAAAGACTTGTGCTCCTAGGGCTACTAAAACAGAAGTTTGATATCCGGAACCCGTTCCGATTTCTAAAACTTTTTCTCCTTTCTGAACGTGTAATAATTGAGTTTGAAAAGCTACTGTAAATGGATGGGAAATCGTTTGATTAGATAATATTGGAAAAGCTCGGTCTTCATAAGCTAGATCTTCAAATATTGAATCTATAAAAAGATGACGAGGAATTTTATTTAGGGCATTTAATACAATTTCATCATTTATTCCTTTTTGCTTAAGTAAATTAATTAGTTTATTTCTCTTTCCTTTATGTTTTAATGTATCCTGTTTCATTGTCTTGCAAGTTATTTAAAATATCAATGAGAAACAATATTTACCGGGACGCATAAAGGCGAAAATTAAGCGATAAAAAATATTTTTTACATGAAAATTATTGTAATTTAAAAAGATCCTTATTTTTATCTTATTTGTATTTTTTTTGAATTTTTTTATTTTTTTAATCTTTTGGGAAGAATAAAAGTTAAATTAAGTAAAACAATAGCGATAAGGATAAGTACAATGCCCACCCATTGCAGGGAAGTTACTTTTTCGCTAAGCACAAATTTAGCCATCATAACAGAAACCGGAAGTTCCAAGGAAGCAATTATACTTCCTATTCCGATTCCCACCACCGGCATACCTTTGGTAAATAAAAAGGGAGGAAGAATAGTTCCGAAAACAGCTAATATAATACCCCATTTATAGAATATTGAAAAATGGAACGGTTCAGTTATCAGCGCATGAGCCCAAATTAATGAAACCATAAGGGTGGCTCCTACTAGCAGATAAACAGACCGCAAAGTAGAGGGCATAGATAAGGCTACTTTATTGGACGTAAACATAGAAAAAGTATAGGATAGTGCTGCTAAAATTCCAAAAATTACACCTGTTGCATTCAAATGAACGTGAGATTCATTAATAAGATTGGTTGCTAATAAAGTACCCAAAAGAATAGTTATAATGGCTACAATTTCAACAAGTGTAGGTTTCTTACGATTTACAATAAAATCCACTAATGCACCCATCCATACCGCCTGCATAAGTAAAACTATGCATATGGATACAGGGATTCTGTAATGGACAGCTAAATAATAAAAGGTGCTGGTAAGACCAAAAGATGTTCCACACAAAACTAAATATACTTTATCTTTTAAAGTGTATTTTTTTTCTTTACTTACCTGTTTATTTTTACTAAAACCATGAAGTATGATAAGACCTAGCAAGCCGAGGACCGCTTGAGAAAAGGTAACCTCCGCAGTAGTATAACCGTCGTTATAAGACAGACGAACAAAAGTTGCCAATACTCCATAAGAAGCTGCTGCAAACGCCACAAAAAATAGCGATTTTAAGTAGTTCACATTCATTTATTTGTATTTATATAATTTTAAGCAGGTTCAAAGTTAAAAACTTAAATTCAGATACTTGACGAAAAATTCATTCAATTCTTGATTTTTTTTAAATTTAGATTAAACAATTATCATTTATAAAGATAAAATTTTAAATAAATAATCATATGAATCAGTGGATTATGGGCGTATTATTTTTTGCATTTATGAATAAAAAGCACTACATTTGCAAACTTAAAAATTAAAAGAGCATAAATGCCAACTATTCAACAATTAGTAAGAAAAGGAAGAGCCACACTTACCAAGAAGAGTAAATCGGCTGCTTTAGATTCTTGTCCACAAAGACGTGGAGTATGTACTCGTGTATATACCACTACACCTAAGAAACCGAATTCAGCACTTAGAAAAGTAGCCAGAGTTCGTTTAACTAACGGTAAAGAGGTTAATGCGTACATCCCGGGAGAAGGACATAATCTGCAAGAGCACTCGATAGTATTGGTGAGAGGCGGAAGGGTAAAAGATTTACCTGGTGTTCGTTATCACATTGTCAGAGGTGCTTTAGACACAGCTGGTGTTCAAGGACGTTTACAAAGAAGAAGTAAATACGGAGCTAAACGACCTAAAGAGAAAAAATAAGTAATAACGAAATTATTCAGGTAAAATGAGAAAAACGAAAGCAAAAAAACGTCCGCTTTTACCGGATCCTAAGTTTAACGATCAGTTAGTAACTCGTTTCGTTAATAACTTAATGAAAGACGGTAAAAAAAGCATAGCTTTTAAAATTTTTTACGATGCGTTGGAAATCGTAGAAACTAAAAAAGAAAATCAGGAAAAAACATCTCTGGAAATTTGGAAAGATGCTTTAGAAAACGTAATGCCTCACGTTGAAGTACGTAGCAGAAGAGTTGGGGGAGCTAACTTCCAGATTCCAATGCCTATTCGTCCGGATAGAAAAATTTCTATGGCGATGAAATGGTTAATAAAATATTCAAGAGATAGAAATGAAAAGTCCATGTCTCAAAAGTTAGCTGCTGAAATTATTGCCGCTGCTAAAGAGGAAGGTGCTGCAGTTAAAAAGAAAACCGATACGCATCGTATGGCTGAAGCTAATAAAGCATTCTCACATTTCAAATTCTAAAGAAAATATGTCTAGAGATTTAAAATATACACGTAATATAGGTATTGCTGCTCACATTGATGCAGGAAAGACAACTACAACGGAAAGAATTTTATTTTATACCGGAGTAAACCATAAAATCGGAGAAGTTCATGATGGAGCTTCAACGATGGACTGGATGGTTCAAGAAGCTGAAAGAGGAATCACTATTACTTCTGCAGCTACTACATGTAATTGGAATTTCCCATTAACTGATGACGGTAAAAAACTACCGGATACACAGTCTTACCACTTTAATATTATCGACACTCCGGGACACGTTGACTTTACTGTTGAGGTGAACCGTTCATTAAGGGTATTAGACGGATTAGTTTTCTTATTTAGTGCGGTTGACGGTGTTGAGCCTCAATCTGAAACTAACTGGAGACTTGCGGATAATTACAAAGTTCCAAGAATGGGATTTGTAAACAAAATGGACAGACAAGGTTCTGACTTCCTTAATGTATGCCGTCAGGTTAAAGAAATGTTAGGATCTAATGCGGTTCCTATCGTATTACCTATAGGATCTGAAGAAGATTTCAAAGGGGTAGTTGACTTAGTTAAAAACCGTGCTATTGTATGGCATAATGATAACTTCGGTTCTACTTTTGATATTGTAGATATCCCGGAAGATATGAAAGAGGAGGTAATGGAATATCGCCAAAACCTTATCGAAGCAGTTGCTGAGTACGATGAAACTTTAATGGAAAAATTCTTTGAAGATCCGGATTCAATTTCGGAAGAAGAAATCCACGAAGCGCTTCGTAAAGCAACTATAGATATTAGCATTATACCTATGGTTTGCGGATCATCTTTCAAAAATAAAGGGGTTCAGTTTATGTTAGATGCTGTTTGCCGTTATCTTCCTTCTCCACTGGATAAAGAAGCTATTGAAGGTACAGATCCTAAAACTGATGAACCGATTGCAAGAAAACCGGATGCAAAAGAACCGTTTGCAGCTTTAGCGTTTAAAATTGCTACCGATCCTTATGTTGGTCGTTTGGCTTTCTTTAGAGCTTATTCCGGGCATTTAGATGCCGGATCTTATGTATTAAACACTCGATCCGGAGATAAAGAAAGAATTTCCAGAATATATCAAATGCATGCCAATAAACAAAATCCTATCGAATATATCGAAGCCGGAGATATTGGTGCAGCAGTTGGATTTAAAGATATTAAAACAGGAGATACACTTTGTGATGAAAAATCTCCGATTATTTTGGAAAGCATGGTATTCCCTGATCCGGTTATCGGTATCGCTGTAGAACCTAAAACTAAAGCGGATGTTGATAAATTGGGTATGGCTTTATCAAAATTAGCGGAAGAAGATCCAACTTTCCAAGTAAAAACAGATGAAGCTTCAGGACAAACTGTAATTTCAGGAATGGGTGAGCTTCACCTTGACATCATTGTAGACCGTTTAAGAAGAGAATTTAAAGTTGAAGTAAACCAAGGACAACCTCAGGTTGAGTATAAAGAAGCTTTAATGGGATCTGCTGATCACAGAGAAGTTTACAAAAAACAAACCGGTGGTCGTGGTAAATTTGCTGATATTGTATTCCAAATCGGACCTGCTGATGAAGGAAAAACCGGATTAGAATTCGTAAACGAAATCAAAGGTGGTAACATTCCTAGAGAATTTATCCCATCTGTTGAAAAAGGTTTCAAAGAAGCTATGAAAAATGGTCCTTTAGCAGGATATGAGATTGACGGTATGAAGATCACATTGAAAGACGGATCTTACCATGCGGTTGACTCTGACCAGTTATCTTTCGAATTGGCAGCTAAACTTGGATTCAAAGAAGCAGCTAAGAAAGCAAAACCGGTTATTATGGAACCTATTATGAAATTGGAAGTTTTAACTCCGGAAGAATATATGGGGGACATTGTTGGAGACTTAAACCGTCGTAGAGCAACAGTAAGCGGAATGGATGATAGAAATAATGCCAAAGTTATTAAAGCATTTGTTCCATTATCTGAAATGTTCGGGTATGTAACTTCCTTAAGAACTTTATCTTCAGGACGTGCTACTTCAACTATGGAATTTGACCACTATGAAGCAGCTCCTCAGAATATAGCTGATGAAGTAATTGCTAAAGCTAAGGGTACAAACGTTTAATTTTTAAAACAATGAGTCAAAAAATAAGAATAAAACTTAAATCTTACGATTATAATTTAGTTGATAAATCAGCTGAAAAAATCGTAAAAACCGTGAAAGCAACCGGTGCTGTAGTTAATGGTCCTATTCCATTACCTACTCATAAGAGAATTTTTACCGTATTGCGTTCTCCACACGTTAACAAAAAATCTCGTGAACAATTCCAATTAAACTCTCATAAAAGATTAATGGATATCTACAGTTCTTCTTCTAAAACTGTTGATGCATTAATGAAATTAGAGCTTCCTAGCGGTGTTGAAGTAGAGATTAAAGTATAAGTTTTTAAACGAAACTTTAGATATAAAAAACCTTCTGAATTATAAATTCAGAAGGTTTTTTTCTTTTATATAGTATAACAAAAACGCACATTACCACTTAAATTTAATATTTATTTATACAGTATTCGGAATATATTTTAAGTATTTACTTTATTATTATATAAATTTTGGCACGAAATTAGTGTTTAATAAAAGCATAAATAAATCTATTATGAAAAATAATTTGGCTTATTTTTTTAAAAGTATATTGTTCTCAACTGAAAAAAGTAGTATTAGTCATTCTAACTTATTGCCAATTGTAACTTTCAGCACATTTATAATTCCATTTTCAATAGTAAAATTAACTAGCTTAGTATATCTATCTAACTTTCTAAGATATTTTTTAAAAGAATTCGGATTTATATTTTTTAGAAATCCAAATATATATTTTTCAAGATCACAATCAGTAATTTACTGCGATTGTTGCTATAAAAATTAATTAAAATATTATTGAATATTTTGAATGGTTTAGAATTTTAATTATGAATGAATTATAAGATAAAAAAGAATAGAATCAGAAAATTTAAAGACTAATTATAAGTATATGTATAAATTCACCAATTAAATTTGTAAACTCATTTAATTTAAATTCAATAACATGTTAAATTCTATTTAGTGATGCAGGCTTTTTTAAGCCTGCTTATTTTATATTTTTATTTTTATATTCTTCAAATTTTAAATATAATTTTTCTTCTTTAACTCGAGGCATTCTTCGATGAGGCTCTGTCACATCCGTTGGTAAGGAAATAAAATCTTTAATGGTATCGACCTTTTCAATAGAATCTACCAACAGCTGCATTTCTAAATTCCAAAGTTTAAAGCATATAGTATGAAACGTATCTTCTGTAGCTATTTCTATTTTTTCTTGAATAATTAAAAGCCCCGCATCTGCTTCTTTGTTTACATAATGAACTGTTACTCCTATCGGTAAATCTTCATATACCGCCCATTTCAGAGCATCTAAACCCCGAACATAGGGAAGATATCCCGGATGAGAATTTATAATTTTATGATTGGTAACTAATTGTTCGGGCAATAAACCTGCTCCCGCTATTAAGATAGAATGATAGGAATTTTCTGTAAAACAGTTATCCAACTCTCCTATTTCTTTTTTTATATAGGTATAGTCTAAATTTTTAGCTAACTGTTCATTTTCCAGGGTAAGAAGTAATTCGGTGGGACGATGTGTAATAAGTGCTTGTATAGGTTTTCTAGGAACAAATGGTATTGCATATACATCAACTTTATGATATCCTTTCCCTTTTAATCGCAACAATACTTCTTGTGTTTTCCTTGTAGGATGGTCATAACAAATAACAGCTATTTTTTTATTCATAATAAATATTTTAAAAATTAACTATTTCAAGTGAGATTTACAAAAGTGTGTTATTTTAAAGCATTATATAAATAATTATATAATGAACGGGAAAAGGACGTTCTATTGTTTAAAACTTTAAAAATAACACTTAAATTTAAAATTAATTTTGGGTTGAATCTTGTAAAAAATCTACTACCACATATTCAGAATTGGTTCCTATTCTGAATCTTCCTCCCCAAATTCCGATTCCTGAACTTACATAGATATGAGTATTTCCTTTTTTTAGATAACCATGAGATTTTTCGAATATGGATTTAGTAATTAAAGAAATCGGCCAAACTTGTCCTTGATGGGTATGTCCTGAAAATTGTATGTCTACTTGATTAAGCTCGGATTCTTCAAGATGATAGGGCTGGTGATCTAAAACGATTATAGGTTTAGAGGAATCAATATCTTTAATTAATTCATTAAGAGGCTTTCTAGAGCTATTGGTACGATCATCTCTTCCCACAATATAAAAACTATTTTCAATTAAAATTGAAGAATCTCTAAGTAAATGAATACCGGCATTTTTAATAAAATCTATACTTTCAGTAATTCCACTTATATATTCATGATTTCCTAAACAACTGTAAATACCTAAACGGGATTTTATTTTTTTAAAATGCTTTTCCAATAAAAAATGCTGTAAAGGCTTAACATTAGTGTCAATGATATCTCCTACTATAAGAACTAAGTCAGGTTGTTCCTTATTAATTTTATTAATCCAGCTTTTCAGTTCATTTCCCTGAATGGCATAACCCAAATGAAGGTCGCTGATCATTACAATTTTTAAAGGTTTAATTAACTTTTTATCGGTTGTTAATTTTAAATAAATTCTCCTTTTATTAAAGTAATTTCTATATCCATAGAAACCTATACAAACCACTAAGCATAAAATCAAGATAATACCATAATTGTTATTAAAGAAATTTTCAGGTATAAATTCACCAAACTTATTTAATAAAAGCAATCCATCATAAACAAGAAAAAGTAAAAAGGAGTATAAAAGAATAACCGGCCAACTAGTAGAAATTTTATATAAAATCGTTGCGGATGTTAAAGATAATTTTTTTGAGAAAAGTAAAAATAATATAAAAGATGAGGGAAGAAAAAATACCAGTAAGAAAAAAATGCTTTTTAGTACAATTGATTGTTCAGATAATAAGGAATATATATGATAAAAAGTATAAAAGTTAGCTAAAAAGTATAAAAATATGGTAAACGAAAATAAAAAAATTTTTTTCATAGAATCTTTTTTTATCTAATTTTTATAAAGATAGCTAACTTCCATTTCAATCAAATTTAATTTTTATAGATCAAACCTATTTTACTATACTTAACTAATGCAGATTAAATGATTTTAATAGATTAAAAAATTATATAAATCAGTATAAATTAGACGTTTTGTTTAGTCTATTTTATTTAAAAATGGATTTCTACTTTAATTTTTTAATCACCTGGATAATCATTATCTTAGTCAGATACCTGCTTTATTTCTTCTATAAACCTATTTGCCAATTGATCGGCTTCTTGTTGTGTAGGAGCTTCAGTATATATACGGATGATAGGTTCTGTATTTGATTTTCTTAAGTGTACCCAATTATCGGAAAAATCGATTTTCAATCCATCATAAGTTTTTATATCTTCATTTTTATATTTTTCGGTTAATTTTTGTAAAATAACATCTGTATTAATTTCCGGACTTAAATCAATTTTTTTCTTTCCCATAAAATATGAAGGATACGTATTTCTAAGTTGTTTTATTGTAATCTTTCTTTCAGCAAGATAGGATAGAAAAAGGGCAATTCCAACTAGTGAATCACGACCATAGTGTAATTCCGGATATATAATACCTCCATTACCTTCGCCTCCGATACGCGCGTTGATATCCTTCATCTTTGTTACTACATTAACTTCTCCAACTGCCGAAGCATGATATTCTTGCTTGTATTTTTCTGAAATATCTCGTAATGCCCGTGAAGATGATAAATTAGAAACCGTAGCTGAAGGAGTTTTACTTAAAACGTAATCTGCAACAGCAACTAATGTATATTCTTCTCCAAACATGGTTCCATCTTCGCATATAAATGCTAAGCGATCTACATCCGGATCCACAACTATTCCTAAATCCGCTTGTTCTTTAGGAACTCTTTTCATTAATTCGCCTAAATTGACTTCCAACGGTTCGGGATTATGTGGAAAATGGCCGTTGGGTGTACAATACATTTCGATTACTTCAACTCCTAATTTTTCTAATAAGGGAAGAACCGATATACCTCCTGTAGAATTTACGGCATCAACCACCACTTTAAATCCTGCTTTTTTTATTAAATCAACGTTCACTAAAGGCAGTTCCAATATTTTGTTTATATGATGCTCTATTGCTTTTTCTTCTTTTAGATACGATCCTAAATAATCTACTTCAACAAAATCAAAATCTTCCGTATCAGCTATGTTTAATAATTCTTTCCCATCTTTATCGGATATAAATTCACCTTTAGCATTCAGTAGTTTTAACGCATTCCATTGTTTAGGATTATGACTTGCCGTTAAAATAATTCCTCCGTCTGCTTGTAAATATGGAACCATAATTTCCACCGTTGGAGTTGTCGAAAGTCCTAAATCAACAACATCTATTCCTACTCCCTGTAAAGTGGATGAAACTAACTCGGAGATCATTTGACCGGAAATCCGTGCATCTCTCCCAAGTACTACTTTAATTTTTTCTTTATTTAATTTTCTTTTTAACCAAGTTCCATAAGCCGAAGCAAATTTTACGGTATCAATCGGTGTAAGATTTTCTCCTATTTTACCCCCTATTGTCCCTCGAATTCCTGATATACTTTTAATTAACGGCATAGATATTTTCTTTTATTCTTATAATTATTTTGAATATTCTTCAATTTTACTTAAAATGAATTCTTTGGAAAGATTTCCTAAAAATCCCTCTTTTTTATTTCCTTTTTGTATAACTGTTACCGGTATACCCCCTTCTAAATCAGGACTAATCGTACCAATATGGTCTCTCATTTCTTTAGAGGATATATTGTATACGTTTTTCATTTTATTTTTTTGCACAAATGATTGTAATGTACTTTCGGTATCTATTTGATCAATGCTTACAAAGATAAATTTTACTTTTTCATGGGTGTATTTCTCTTGAAGAGCCACAAAATCAGGTATTTCTTTAACACAAGGAGGACACCACGTTGCCCAGTAATTGGTAATATATATAGTATCACTCTTTGTATTTAATAAACTTTGAATTTTTGAAAAATCAGACTTGATTATTTTAGTTTCTTGATTACTTACTTCAATTTCGGAATGATCTACAGTAGTTTCATGAGTTTGTTTTGAACTCTGCTCTTTACTAGTATTTTTTTCTTTACAGGAAACTAGTAAGGCAAGGCTGAATAGTACTACATATATTTTTTTCATTTAACTAATTTATTTACAAAAGTAATCATTTAAAAGTTCAAATTTTTATTTTATAAAATCAATCATATAGTTTATGTAAAAAAAAACATATTTTTTTAAAGTGTTTTTACACGTATTGTTTATAAATTATATCGCAGAATACTACTCTTTATTTTTATAAATAAAATAGACCGTAATTGCTATTTTTTTTATATTTGATAAAATTAAATGTTTATGAAAAAAAATTTTTATGTTATAGCAATCCTTACTTGTGGATTGATTTCATGTGATAAATATTCTAGCGGTAATAAAAATATTATTCCTGCCGATATTGAACAAAATGTAAATTCACATTCTCAATCAAATGATACCTTAAAAAACTCTTCTATTGTTATTGATTCTTTAAAAATTGAATCTACAAAAGATTCCCTATCGAAAAAAAATCTTACCCAAGATTCATTGCATCCTACGAAAACAGTTATAAAAAAGTAACTAATTATTTAAAACTAATTATTTGATTTATTAAATAATTTTTTACTAACAATTAAAACTTTTAAGATGTTATATAATAAATATATTAGTTTAATTTTATCCGTTCAACTTATTTTGTTTTCTTGCGGAGATAATAAGAGTAATAAATCTACCTCGACTTCTGAAGTAAAAAGCGTTGAAACTACAACACAACAAATTAAACCTCAAGGAAAAGAATCCGGTTTCAAAAAAGAATTAGTATGGACGGCTTATAAAACTCCCAAAAAAGTACCTGTAAGTGGTAGTTTTAATAATATTTCTTTAATCAACACGAAAGAAGATAAACCGTTGGATGAATCATTGGAAGGAGCAAAATTTTATATTGATGGAACAACGGTTTCTACCGGTGACACTTCCAGAGATGGAAACTTAACTTTATTTTTTTTTAAAAGATTATCCTCTCCTGAAATTTATGGATCATTTGGGAAATTTGAAAACAATAAGGTGAAGATCTCCTTAACTTTAAATGGAAAAACAATAACCAAAGAATTTTCATATAAACTTGACAAAAAAATGATGATGATTCAAGGTTCAATCGACGTATTAAAAGATTTTAATTCTGAAAAAGCATATACCAGCTTGCATAGAGCTTGTTTTGATCTGCATGAAGGTAAAACTTGGACAGAAGTTGATTTAATGGTTTTTATTTCTAAATAATACTTGTTATCTACAATTATGTTTGTTTGCGACAAGTTAAACCTAAAATAGTATTAATCGCAATTAAACAATACGTAATTAATTTAGATACATTAGATGATTGATTCAGTACCTATTAATCGATAAAGAATAAAATTTAAAAAAAATCAGTGTTTATTTCATTTATTATTTTATTGAAATTCATAGATTTAATAGTATTAAATGAGATTAATTACTTTAAAAATCGTTATTTGCAGCAAAAATATGAATTTTTCAATCAAAAAAGTTTGTGAAATTGAAAAATGAGTTTATCTTTGCACCACTGAAATTATTAAAAATAAGTCTTCAGAAAAGATCCGGTAGTTCAGTTGGTTAGAATACCTGCCTGTCACGCAGGTGGTCGCGGGTTCGAGTCCCGTCCGGATCGCTAAGAAACATAAATTTCTTTATTTTTTTTATTGCACACCATGCAATCTACCCTGATCCGGTAGTTCAGTTGGTTAGAATACCTGCCTGTCACGCAGGTGGTCGCGGGTTCGAGTCCCGTCCGGATCGCTAAAATTTAAACTTCATTTTCATATTAATTCCTATTAATTTCCTTCTTTATTTATTAGTATTTATATATAAAGACTCTTAAAACAGATCTCTAAATATCTTATTTTTGTTTAGAATTTAATTATTATAAGAGTTGTTTGCATGAATATCTACCCTATTATACTAATTACTATAGCAAAGCATTAATTCAATTTTTTTTCTTTTAACCACTTTTGAATATGATCCGCAATTTCAATATTATTAAGATCTGACATAATAAAATGGGTATTTCCATTTATTCCAATGTCCGGCAAATGAATAACAGTGACATCTCCACCGTTTTCATTAACTAATTTAGCCCATTCTTTAGCGGAAATCAATACCTCTTTCCAAAAATTTTGCGAATAAGCAGTAGTTTTTTCTTTGGGAATAAAATCTCCATAATATATGAGTATTGGTATACGGGTTAATTTCATAAATTGATTCATGGGTATACTTCCCCCTCTATTTCCTACAGGAACTTTTCCTTCGGGAAAACTAAACGCACCCGGTTCAATGGCAATAATTGATTTTACCTTTTCATTCTGTATAGCTGTTTTCCATCCGGGCAATCCTCCGGCTGAATGTGTAAAAAGAATAGCATCTCCCGATTTTTTCAATACTTCTGATAATGAGTTTACAAGAGTTTCCTCATCTATACTGCCAGTATTGGGTGTCATCATTCTAAAAAATTGATCGATTGATATACTATCTTTTGGAAATTGTACTCCCTCATAATAATTTGGATATTTTCCTATACGAAATTGTGTAAACCAAGTTTGATCATCAGGTGCTGTTGAAATAGCTAGGGGCTTACATGTTTGTCCTGCTTCTCCCCTTCCGGGTTGATCTACCAGGTATATACTATACCCCTCTCTTAAAAATATATTGGAAAATCCCTCTCGCCCGTCTGCTGTCGTTTGCCAGCTTCGTCTGGATTGCCCATACCCATGTAGAAAAACCATGGACGTATGCTTAGGATGAACAGGAATTTGATACCATACATCGGCATGATCACAATGTCTTGTTTGCCCTCCTTGTGGCTCGAACCAGGGCTTATTAGGATCAAATACTCCTTCGCTCTTACTAATTTTACCTCCTGCCGAAAATGCCCCCTGTTCTTTGATTAGTATAGGCTTTTCTTCAAACTTATCATCTTTTTTTTGACCATAGGCCAATACTAGCAAAAGTACACTTGTCATTAAAAAAACTGTTTTCATTATGTCATTTATTAATTGTTATTTTTATCGCGTTTCACAAAGTTTCATAAATATCAATTTATCTGAGTTTTTATTGAACTTAAAGCGAAATATTGGGCATAAAAACGAATAAAATTAAAATGAATATCCAATCAGCGGAAATCAATTTATTGTCAAGAAAAGGAAATTGTTAGTCTTTTACCAACCATTCTTTAAATTCAGCAGCTTTATTTTTACTGATATACATTCGTTCAGGAACTTCTACATCAAGTGTAATATACAACCGATTATCAAACCAAATCGTTATATTTTCAATACTGCTTCGGGATATAATATATTGTTTATTGGCTCTGTAAAAATCTTTAGGATTTAATTTAAGATAAATCTGCTCTAAAGTTTTGGAAATAGGATATGTTCTACCATTTTTCAAGGTTACCTGTGTGTTTTTATCTGTGTTGTAGAAATAGGAAATATCTGAAATTTTGACGGGTACTAATTGATCTTTGTAAGGAAGTAACAATTTATTTATATAATTGGGATTAGGAGCTAACCGGGAAAGTCTTGATAAATACTTAAAAACAATATTCTGAGTATTTCTTTTATATTTATGTAAAGCATTTTCTAATTCTTCTTGTTTAATGGGTTTTAGTAAATAATCAATACTATTTTGCTTAAAAGCTTGAATGGCAAATTCATTATAGGCTGTCGTAAAAATAATGGGTATTTCTATAGTTAATCGTTCAAAAATTAAAAATGAAATTCCGTCTGAAAGCTGAATATCCAGAAAGATTAAATCAGGTTCAGGATTATTGGTAAGCCAATGTATAGTCTGATCAACACTTTCTGTGACACCAACTATTTTTATAGTTGAATCAATCTCTTTCAATAAAGCTTCAAGTGTTTCATATGCAGCTGTTTCATCTTCAACTATTAATACGTTCATAATAGCTTATTTAAGTGGCAAATAGACATAAAATCGGGATTCATGTATTTTTTTTCTTATATGTTGATTGCATAATAAATAAAACCTTTTATCCAAGTTATTTAAACCTGTACCGTTGGTTTCCTGAACGGTTAATTTTGGATACATGGGATTTGAAATTACTAATTCATTTGATTGATTTATATATATGGATATTAGCATTTTATGGTCACTATCGATCCGATTATGTACAATAATGTTGTCAAGAAGAGGCATTAAAGATAAATAGGGTAATTTTTTATGTAATGATTGTTTACGTACTTGTATTGTATATTCTAATTTATTGGCAAAACGTACTTCCGTTAAATAACGAAAGGCTTCCAAAAATTTTAATTCTTCTTGTATATTTACTAATCCTTTTTTATTATTTTGTAGAATATATCGAAAAACATCCGATAATTTATTTATATAGGTTAGTGTTGCCTTTTCTTCTTTTTTTCTAATTAATGAAGTTAACCCGTTTAAGGAGTTGAAAAAAAAATGCGGATTTATTTGATTCATTAATGCATCGTATCTGCTTTGCAGATTTTCTAATTTAAGTAATTCAATTTCATGTTCTTTTTTCCTACGCTCTTGGTATAACCGTGAAATATAACCAATACTTATAGCCAACATTGAAATAAAGAAAAACTGGAATAATACTAAACTTCCAAAATGCTTAACCTTACAATATATAATAAATGTAATTAGTCCATAAAAACTAAAAGCGATTCCCGATATACATAAAGTATATACTAATCTGAATTTAATTGTTTTTTTTAGACAATTATTTAAATTCCAACAAATTAAATAACACAAAATGGAAACATAATAACCATAACGAAAAAAAAAGAATATCGTAAATCTTAAACGTTTATCTTGAGATAGAATTTTCATTTCATAAGGTATCCATGTAATTTCAGGATAAAGAATAAATAATGTGCAAATTAAACTGAATATTAATAAGTTACTGGGAGTATTTAAAGTAGCATATTTAGGCATGATTTATAAATAATAATCATTACACTTGTTAACTTGTATAAATGGTAATCAAATTTTTATTTAGGTAATTTATATAAAAAAAAACTGGAATAAGATATATTTAGCAAATCTAAGAATGAATTTTATTTTAGGATAAATTATTTTAAAAATATTTTATCTCTAATCCGAATATTATACTAATAAAAAGGAAAACTTTATAAATAATTTGTCTGAAAATTAAATAGGATTTCTATTTTATATATAAGGGTATATAATAAAGCTTACCATAAAATAAAACGACTTTACTTCCAGTCGGTAAATAAAGTCGTTTTGTATGGTAAGTATTTTAATTTTTAGTTTTCAAGAGGAAGGAATCCATAATTTTTAGAGTAGAACAACATTTCTACTGCAAATGATTCCGGATAAGTAACTTCAATGTCTGTTATTTCTCCTTGTTCATTGGTTTTAGGAACTAAAATAGGATTGATGAAACCTTTATATGCTGCGGTATTAAATTTAGAATTTCTTTTTAAAACTTCTGCATGTAATTCTTTATCCACTTTTACTCCATACGTTTCCACTAAATTTTTTGCAGCATTATAATCTCCTTCAGATTTAATTCTTTGAGTTTCTTTCAGTAATTCTCCAAATAAATTGTGAAGCTTTTCGTAATCATTAATTTTAAAATAGGTTTTACCATCTTTAACCACTTTTTCAATTACATTATCTTTTTTACCTTTTTCATACGCCCACGCACTAACCCATTGACGATTTCTCATATGTGCTTCTTCTATATCTCTTCCCGGTTCAATTCTAACTAATTGAGTCATTAATCCGTTTCGTATATAATCATTATAGGCTGTCATTCCTACTTTTTTCCAGTCATCTACTAATCCAAGCTTTTGTAATTCCGGATCATATAAATAATACAACCCTACTAAATCTGCTCTTCCCTCTTCCATAGTAGATGCATAACTTTTTAAAGTTTCTTTAGGGGTTCCGACTCCTTGATTAATTTGTCCAGAAGCATGTCCCACAACTTCATGTAAAGCTGTATGCAGTTTATCTGCTAATTCTCCATATTTTTCTGATAATTCTATTTCTTCTTGGCTGTATGCAAATTCTTTTAATTTTTCACTTCCTCCGGCTAAATTATAAGCGTCTATAATATTACCTAAAGAAACCGACTTTGAGCCATATTCCGCACGGATCCAATCCGCATTAGGTAAATTTACTCCAATCGGAGTACTGGGTGAAGAATCCCCCGCTTCTGATGCTACATTAACTGTTTTATACGATATCCCTACTACATTTTTCTTTTTATGTTCCGGCATTAAAGGAGAATGATCTTCAAACCATTGTGCATTCTTGGATATAACTTCCATTTTTGCCGACATATCAAAATCTTTGATTTGAACGATATTTTCATAAGATCCTTTGTGACCAAGGGGATCATTATACACCTCTACAAATCCGTTTATATAATCTATATTTCCTTTAGTTGCTTTAAGCCATGCTATATTATAATCATCCCAAGTTTTTAAATCTCCTGTTCTGTAATATTCAATTAAAAGTTTCAAGGCATCTCCCTGTTCTTTATTTTCAGATACGGTAACAGCCTTATCCAACCAATAGATTATTTGGTCAATAGCTGAACCGTACATTCCCCCGCTTTTCCAAATCTTTTCTTCTAAAGTACCTTTACTGTCTTTAACTAATTGGGAGTTTAAACCAAAAGATAAGGGACGAGAAGCATCCGGACTTTTTTTAGCTGAATAATATTTCTCCACTTCCTTTTCGGTAATTCCTTCTCCATAAAAATTTACTGCAGATCCTGAAATTAACCCTTTGGATTCATCAAGATTTACTTTTTTAGAATCTTTTTCATTGAATAAAATGGAAACGATCTGAGAATCCAATGAAGTTTGAGTTTCTTTCATTAGCTCCTCAAAATATGCTTGGGTAAATTCAGGCATAATTTTATCGTTCGAATAATGATGATGAATCCCATTTGAAAACCAAACCCTTTTTAAATATACTTCAAAATTGTTCCAATCTTTAGAGGTTTTATCTCCTTTATAATTTTGATAGATGGATTCTAATGCTTTTCTTATTTTTAAATTATATTTATAGTTTTGGTCCCAAAGGATATCTCTACCTGCTAATCCGGCTTGAGAAAGATAATAGACCAATTTTTTTTCATTTAAAGACAACTTATCCCATTCAGGTATTCGATATCTTAAAACTTCAATATCGGCAAAACGATCGACTTTATAATTAAAATCTTCTTCACTAATTTTTTCGGTTTGCTCTGAATGTTTTGATTCACAAGACCCCAAAATTATTGAGGCAGCAAGAATACCCGCAACAATATTAATTTTCATCTTTATAATGTTTATATGTTAATTATGTTAACAAAGATAAAAAACTATATGATAAGGAGAGTATAGTTCTCAAATTTATTATAAAATGAATGGGATAAGTTTATAATTAAAAAAATAATACTCAATACGTTATATAGAAACCTTTAAAGAATATTACTTTTTAATAAAACTGATATAAGCACTTTCTATAAAACTATTTACCACTACAATTGGGATTTATATCTAAATTCTCTAAACGGGTAAAAACCGGTATACTCTTCTAAATTTAGGACGAAAGCTATTTTAAAAATGAAAGTTATTATCTCAATCAAGAAAAATATATTACAAAAGAGTATTCATAAACTAAATTTAATTTTAAATGTTTAGAACTTATATTATTTAGAAATGAGTAAGTATTTTATTACTATATTTTTTTTAAAACGGGTCCAACAATATGAAGACTTTATTTATAAATAATCTTCTATTTTTGCAGTTATTAATGTGGCATGAAAATTACATTATTATCGATTGGCAAAACCAATTCTAAAGAATTAGTAATTCTAATGGAAAATTTAGAAAAACGCTTACCCGCTTTCATAAAATTTGAACGTAAAGAATTGCCGGATGTAAAAAATTCCAAAAATCTATCAGAAAATGAATTAAAAAATGCGGAAGCAGAGTCCATTCTTTCTTTTTTGGATTCGGGAGATACACTCATAATTTTAGATGAAAAAGGCAAAGAGTTTACTTCGACTGAATTTTCATCATTTCTGGAAAAGCAAATGAATAATTCTGTTAAACATTTAGTTTTTTGTATTGGAGGAGCTTTTGGATTTTCTGACAAAATTTATAATCTAAATCCTCAAAAACTAGCTTTATCCAAAATGACGTTTACGCATCAGATGGTGCGTCTGTTTTTCGTTGAGCAATTATATCGCGGCTTCAGTATTTTACAAGGAAAACCTTATCACAATGAATAATTATCTTAAATTAAAATGGTATGACATAGTTTTAGCTCTTATTTTATTTTTTTTGGGAGCTTTAGTACTAAGTCCTCTGTTTTCAATTCTAGCTAAAAAACTACATACTAATCCCTACGTTTTTACCCCGATTCTAACTATTGGAAATTATCTAATTGTTTATTTAGTCTATTATTTGGTGGGATTGAAACCCAGAAAAGAACGTTTTATAATCAGTTACTCTCTAAAGAATAGTAAACTCTTCCCAATTGCCCTTTTGTTATTTTTTGGACAATATTTAGTTTCAGAATTTTTAACCGGATTAATACCTACTCAAGGCGGAATATTCGAAAAAATGTATAAAACCATGTCGTATGCCTTATTGGGTAATGCCGGTAATTATCCTATAATTACCTTTATATCGGTATGTATCGTTGCTCCAATTTTTGAAGAATTATTTTTTAGGGGATTTATTTTAAAGGGAATGCTCAATAATCAAATTAAACCACAAAAAGCTATATTAATATCAGCCTTAATTTTTGGAGGAATTCATATATTTCCGTGGCAGGTAGTTGGTGGAATTTTAGCCGGTATTGTCTTGGGAATTACTTTCTACAAAACAGGTTCCCTACTTACATGCACACTACTTCATTGCATTAATAATACGATAGGTTTTATATTTTTTATACGATATAAATCATTGGAATCACCCGAATTAGGTTTTAGTAATTTTACTCTGTTCATTGTTGGTATTATTATAATAGCTATATTTGGATGCATTTATATGAAATTAACAAAAAATCAATCATGGAAATCCTATTAGCTACACAAAACGAACATAAAAAAGCTGAAATAATTGAAATTTTACCCGAAAATTTTCAACTTAAAACCTTTGCTGATTATAATTTTGAAGGCGAAATTGAAGAAACAGGTACCACTTTCCGTGAAAATGCTTTTATTAAAGCTAAATTCGGATATGATTTAACTCATATACCTTGTTTTGCTGATGACAGCGGATTAGTAGTTGAAGCATTAAATGGAGAACCCGGAATCTATTCTGCGCGTTATGCAGGAACCGGATCTTTTGATGATAATATTTCTAAAGTGCTAAAAAGTATGCAAAATAGTACCAATAGAAAAGCATATTTTATAAGCGTAATCTGTTGGGTAAATAATGAAGAAGTTAAATATTTTGAAGGTAAAATTTTTGGTACTATTACTACTGAAATTAAAGGTGATGGTGGGTTCGGATATGATCCGATCTTCATTCCTGACGGATATTTGAAAAGTTTCGCAGAATTTTCACCTAAAGAAAAGAATATGATAAGTCACAGAGCTATTGCTTTACGAAGATTTACCAATTTTTTAAAGTTATATTAGTTAACTTCATATTATAAATGATCTGTTATATTTTTTTACTTTAATTTTAGCAATTACAGAATTTCATTTTCTTAACTTATGTTGATCTTTCCATTAATGGAAAGATGCACGAGTCTTATGAAAAAATATATCAATTTTAATTTGATTTAAAAAAGTTGGATCATGAAAAAATATTTTCTAAAAATATGTCTTGCGGTATCTATAATTACCTCGGCTCAGAATTTAGAGATCGTTCCATTAGGAGTTTACGGAGGAAGTGACGAAAGTAATCTTTCTTCTTATCTAATTGCTGAAGAAAAAACATCCAATTATTTAGCTTTGGATGCCGGAACTATTTATAGTGGTATTAATAAGGCAATTGAAAAAGGCACCTTTACCAATACTACAATTGAAAATGTATTAAAAGATAACATCAAAGGATATTTTATATCTCATGGCCATTTAGACCATTTATCAGGAATGTTGATTAACTCTCCCGAAGATTCCTCCAAGCCAATTTATGCAAGTAAGGAAACCATTGAAGTTTTAAAATATAAATATTTTACCAATGCTGCTTGGATCAATTTTGCCAATGAAGGCGAAAGTCCGATTCTAAATAAATATCAATATGTGTACACAGAAATAGGAAATGCATTTCCTATTCTTAATACCCATTTAACGGGTACGGTTTATGAATTAAGTCATGTAAAACCTCTTAAAAGCTCCGCCATTTTAGTGGAAAATAATACCCAAGCAGTTTTATATTTTGGCGATACCGGAGCAGACAGAATTGAAAAATCCGATAAACTCAAAAAAATTTGGAACCTTATGGCTCCTAAAATTAAATCAGGAAAGTTAAAAACCTTTCTGATTGAAGTTTCTTTTCCTAATTCTCAACCTGAAGAATTATTGTTTGGTCATTTAACGCCCAACTTACTAAATGAAGAAATGAAAAAATTAGATCAATTAGTAGGAAAAAAAAATATGAAAAAGCTAACAATTATTGTTACCCATATCAAACCTAAAGGAAATCATGAACAAATAATTAAGGAACAATTAGTAAACAATAATCCATATTCTATCAATTATATATTTCCTCAACAAGGAGAGCGTATCATTTTGAAATAGTTGATAAAAATAAGAACCTCTTACATCTTTCTGAAAAAAATTTTTACAGTTTATTATTTCAAACATTTCACATTCTTAATCTAAACTTAATTTTGTGTTTTACCGTCAAAAAGTTTATAAAATAAATTAAAACCAATAAATAAATTTATTTTAAAAATAAAAATTACAAATTATATTTACATTTAAGCTAATTTACTTTAATTTTACAAAAATTAATAAACAAAAAAAATGTGTGGATTTGTAGGAATTTTCGATTTAAAAGAAGCCGGTGAAACATTAAGGCCTCAGGCTTTAAAAATGGCAAAAAAAATTCGTCATAGAGGTCCGGATTGGTCCGGAATCCATTGCGATAAAAATGCAATCCTTGCTCATGAAAGATTATCCATCGTTGATATTGCTTCCGGTGGTCAACCCTTATATTGCAGCGATAAAAAATTGATATTAGCCGTAAACGGTGAAATTTACAATCATAAAGAAATTAGAAAGAAATTTGAAGGAAAATACGATTTCCAAACTTTATCTGACTGTGAAGTTATTTTAGCTTTATATAAAGAAAAAGGGGTTAAATTATTTGAAGATATTACAGGAATTTATGCCTTCGTTTTATATGATCAAGAAAAAGATGCTTATTTAGTTGGCAGGGATCATATGGGAATCATTCCTTTATATATGGGATATGATGAAAAAGGGCAATTTTATGTAGCCAGTGAACTCAAATCGTTGGAAGGAGTTTGTCCGGATATCAAAGAATTTGAACCCGGAAAATACTTATACAGTCCGGACGGTGAAATAAAAACTTGGTATCATAGAGATTGGATGAATTTTGATTCTGTGAAAGACAACATTTCTGACATTCAAAAATTAAGAAAAGGATTAGAAGATTCTGTACACAGACAGTTGATGTCTGATGTTCCTTACGGTGTTCTTCTATCCGGTGGATTAGACTCATCCATTATTTCAGCTATTGCAAAAAAATATGCAAGTAAAAGAGTGGAAGATAACAATAATTCGGATGCTTGGTGGCCTCAACTGCATTCTTTTGCTGTCGGACTGAAAGGTGCTCCGGATTTGTTGGCAGCCAGAAAAGTGGCAGACCATATCGGGACCGTACATCATGAAATTCATTTTACTATTGAAGAAGCTTTAGATGCGATCAGTGATGTCATTTATCATATTGAAACCTATGATGTTACAACGGTTCGAGCTTCTACCCCCATGTACTTATTAGCCAGATATATAAAATCCATGGGAGTAAAAATGGTATTATCGGGAGAAGGATCCGATGAACTTTTCGGCGGATATTTATATTTCCACAAAGCACCTGATGCTCAAGCATTTCATGAAGAAACCGTTAGAAAATTAGATAAACTCCACCTTTACGACTGTCTTCGTGCTAATAAATCCTTAATGGCTTGGGGCGTTGAAGGGCGGGTTCCTTTCTTGGACAGAGAGTTCATGGATATTGCCATGACTTTAAATCCTAAAGATAAAATGTGCGGAAACGGAAAAATTGAAAAGCATATTTTAAGAGAGGCATTTGAAGATTATTTACCTGAAGAAGTTGCTTGGAGACAAAAAGAACAATTCTCTGACGGAGTGGGTTATTCCTGGATTGATACATTAAAAGAAACGGCTGATAAAAAAGTTTCTGATAAACAAATGGAAAGAGCATCCGAACGCTTTCCAATTAATCCACCAATGTCAAAAGAAGAATATTGGTTCAGAAGCATATTTGAAGAACATTTCCCTTCTCAGGCAGCAGCACAAACGGTTCCTTCTGTACCTTCTGTAGCCTGTAGTTCTGCCGTGGCTTTAGAATGGGATGAAGCATTTAAAAATAACCCTGATCCATCAGGTAGAGCCGTAAAAACGGTGCATACTGATGCTATTTAGGTCAAAATTTCTCTTTCATGGCTTTTATTATTAATAATAAAAGCCATTCTATTCTACTACTATCCCATTTGGAAATAAGTTTTTCTTTTTTAGATAATTAAATATTTTTGGAAAAAAAATGCGTAAAAAAAGTTTTATCTTTAATTTTCTATTTTCTCTTACAGATTGTACAACATAATCACTTATGGTTTCTTGATTAAACACAGAAGCAGGAATCTTACTTTTTAAAGTTTTAATGGCTTCATTATAATTGGTTACCTTGCTTTGACTTAATGATTTTCCATCATAAATTCTTCTATATTTGTATAAGGGTTGATTAAAATAATAAAAGCTATAATTTTTAACTGCAGCTCTTGACCAGAAATCCCAATCTTCTGCATACGACAAAGTTACATCATAGCCTCCATTATCCTCCCATACCTTTTTTTTATAGATACTTGAGTTGGGTAAAAAACATCCGCTATTTATTAACCGTAAACGGTTATATTTTCCTGATTTATTATACCTGTTCTCACTTCCGAAAATTATATAATCTCCATAGAGAATGTCAATAGTTGGAACATGAATAATCTTATGTAAGGCTTGATCATAATAATTTCCATTCATTATATCGTCAGAATCGAAAGGTAATATATATTGACCTTTTGCATTTTCAATACCCGTATTTCTTGCCCTGGCTACTCCACCATTTTCTTGATTTATAATTGTATATTTTTCTTTGTAATCTTCCAATATTTTTAAAGTCTCCGAATCTGTTGATCCGTCATTTACTAGTATGACTTCATAAGGATATGAAAAATTTACCTCTTCAATACTTTTAATAGTTTCCTTCAAATAAATTCCTGAATTAAAAACCGGAACAACTATAGATAAAATAGGATTTTCTTTCATATTACAAAAGTAATTTTTTTATGGGATTGAATTTTATATTCCAAAAAAATAAAATTAAGATCATTACCATGATGATAAATTATCTGTTTTAGTGACCCTTAATTTTATTAGTTTTAAATACAATATACGTATGCATATTTTTACAATTGATTCATATACTTTATACTATCTTTTTGGTTTTGCAATTGGTAAAATATGGATAATCGGAACTGAGCTTTATTTAAAAAATGGGTTGAATGAACAATTTGACAAGGCTTGGTTTTTAAGAAATTTGATCAATTTTTTTATAAATTTAAATAGTTATTAATAAGCTCAATAAACGGGATCTATTGGGAAACTTTAGACATTTATTATAATGGATATTTTTTAACTCATGTCATGAATTTATGAGTAGAAAAAATTTATATCTTATTTAATATACTGATTTAAATTACGATAAAGTTTTCGAAATGATAGCATCTGAAAATCCTATTTTTTTATAGATTTCCAATAATTTTTTGGCTGAATCGTAATTACTCACTTTCCCGCTGGTATATATGTATAAATTGTTATCCGTTTTTTGTCTTATTACATTATTTAATCCCCTGAAAATAGCATCTCTTTCTCTGTATTTTTTAGGTGATACAAATAATTCAATGGTATAGTATAGACCGGTTACCACTTCTTTTTCATTAAATTCAACTATAGAAGCATCTGTATACCCGGCTTCTTTGGCAATTTTTAATGTCGCTTCACTTTCAGATCGTAAATTGGTACTTCCTGCATAATATATATACTTACCGTTTGATTTTACAATTTCAACATTTTTCATACCTCTAAGTTGCAAGGAATTAGGACTGTATCTGTTGAATGATGCTAAGAATTGTACCTTTAGTGATAAGTTACTGTCCACCGGATTTTCAACAACTTGTTGAATTTCTTCCTCCGCTTTTTTCTCTGATTTTTTATCGTATTCTTTTTTATAGCTTAAAAAAGCTTCGTAAATATCTTTAGCTATAGTATTTTGTCCATCTTCTGAAGCTAAATATTGTCCTTCTTGAGGATTAGAGATGAAACCGGTTTCAATTAATACTGAAGGCATGGCTGTTTGAACTAACACCAAAAAACCGGCTTGTTTTACTCCTCTGGAAAATCGATTTTCTTTTTTAAAATTATTTTCCACATAGCTGGCCATTTTTAAACTGTTTTCTAAGTATATGTTTTGCATCAATGTGAGGCCTATTACCGATTCGGGTGATGAGGGGTTGAATCCTTCATAAGTCGTTTGATAATCTTTTTCCATATAAATAACCTCATTTTCCCTTTTTGCAACATCAAAATTATCTCTATTTCGATGAGCTCCCAGTACAAAGGTTTCCGTACCGTACGGGGCACTTTTAGGGCTTGAATTACAGTGTATGGAAATAAATAAGTTGGCTTTTCCTTTATTGGCAATATCTGCGCGGGTCATTAATGGAATAAATTCATCTGTCTTTCGAGTATAAATAACTTCTACATCTTTATTATTATTTTCAATCATGGCTCCAACTTTTAAAACCAATGAAAGATTTACATCTTTTTCATTGGCATAGGCTCCTCTGGCACCATTATCATGCCCGCCATGTCCGGCATCCAAAACTAAGGTAAAATCTTTTTTTTGTGAAGATAAAGAGCCGGTGAAAAAAATTAAAGTTATTAGTAGTATATTTTTTAAGTTAAATATTGTTAAAACTCTCATTAATTCTTTTTTTTGATTAATTTTGACAGCAAAATTTTTTCTGAATTTATATGCTTTGATCAATTCAAGTTTCAAATATAATATACTTTATTTATTTTTTCTAATTTTTAACATTCTCTTAGCACAGGAAAAAAGAGTTAAAACCCTTTCTGACACTGTAAAAATCCCTACTGATTCTATATCAGTCAATAAAGAAAAGCTTGAAAATATTGTGGACACTAAAGGGGATGAAATTCGTAATGTTTTTTCAAAAAAATTAACCTATCTGATCCATAATGCACAAGTCAGCTATCAGGATATGACCATTAAGGCAGATTATATTGTTATGGATTGGAATACCGGAGACATTTTAGCTCGTGGAAAAGTGGACAGTTTAGGACGAATTATTGATAATATAAAATTTATTCAGGGAGGAAAAGAGTATGAATATACAGAAGCCCAATTTAATATGAATACTAAACAGGGTACGGCTTTTAATATTCGAACGGAAGAAGATGAAATGGCAATTATTGCTAAGAAAGCCAAAAGAATGAATGATGAAGAATATTATATGAGGGGGGATTTATGACTACGGATGAATATTTTAAAGCAAAAAAAGATTCTATTCCTGATTATGGTTTATCGACCAATAAAATGAAAGTTATTACCGGTAAAAATCAAAAAACCATCATTGCAGGACCTACCACGATGTATATTGAGCAAGTCCCGACTCCATTCATTTTACCCTTTTTATATTTGCCTTCTACCGGCAGCAACAGACAAGCGGGAATTTTAATCGGAACGTTCGGTGAACGGCAAAATAAAGGATTTTATTTAGAAAGATGGGGAATTTATGTTCCCATTGGTGAATATTTGGACTTAGAAAGCCGTTTTGGATTTTATACTAAAGGAAGCTGGATGATCGATAATCGATTAAGATATTTGAATCGTTACAAATATTCCGGTAATTTAAATTTTATTTATGAAAAAAATATAAACAGCACCAAAGGACTGGATGATTATTCTGAAATTGAAAATTATCGTATTACCTGGTCTCATTTACAAGATGCCAAAGCCAATCCGAATTTATCTTTTAACGCATCGGTAAATTTTATGAGTCAGAATTACTATAACAACAGCATATATAATCAAAATGCTTTACATGGTAATGTAAATAATAATCAGACTTCATCATCAATTTCTTTGGTTAAAAGATTTAATAATAATCCCTTAACTATTTCACTTAATACCTCCGCTTCGCAAAATATTTCAACCGGCGATGTAACCATGGTACTTCCTAATCTAACGGTTACGATGCCTCAAATTTATCCTTTTAAACCTAAATCAGGACCTAAGAAAACCATTTGGCACAATATCTATATGGATTATAAAATGAATCTTCAAAATTCATTGAATACGACTACTGACGATATGTTTACATCAAAAATGTTTAAAAACTCTAATAACGGAATGAAAAATTCCACCAGTTTTGGTACTACTTCCACACTTTTTAATTATTTTCAATTAGGTATCAATGGTAATTATCGAGAAATCTGGACTACAAAGACTATAAGAAGGGACTATAATGCTTCTACGGATAAGGTTGAAACATTTAATAAAGATGGATTTAAAACTTTCCGAACTTTTGACGGGTCCCTTAATTTAACAACGACTTTGTATGGTATCGCCAACTTTAAAAAAGAAAGTATGATTCAGGCAATCCGTCATATGATATCTCCTACGATCAGCTATGGTTTTATGCCTGACTTCTCTAAAGATTCTTGGGGATATTACGGTACGTACACAGATAAAGATGGAAAGAAAGTAAAATATTCTTATTTTGAAGGAAATGTCATGGGTAATCCTTCCAATTATGAAAACAGTGCCATAAATATTTCCCTTGCTAACAATCTTGAAATGAAGGTTAGAAATAAAAAAGAATCCAGCGGTTTTAAAAAGATAAAAATATTCGAATCTTTAAATATCAATACATCTTATAATTTTGCTGCAGATTCTTTGAAATGGAGTCCTATTAATGCTTCGGGTTCATCTTCTTTATTTAATTCTAAATTACGTGTTAATTATGCCATGAGGGTAAATCCTTATAAAATAGTATTTGATACTCCCGAATCAACAGTAGGTCATGCTATTGATAAGTTTGGATATTTTACTATTGCCAGTTATACGATGGGATTGAACTTTTCTTTGGATGAATCATTATTCGGTGAAAAAAAAGTAATTAAATATAAGAAGCAAGGAACAGTTAGATATGAAAAATACTACTTTGATGATGAAAATTACGCCCATTTCGATATGCCTTGGAAATTGGACGTAGGATTGAATTATGCTTCTACGAAAGAATATAATAGAAATACTAATGTTACTGCTACGGTAAATCTTTCGGGAGAAATCTCCCCTTCTCCGTATTGGAAGATTACTGCATCTACTAATTACGATTTGGAAAGTAAAGAATTCGGATACACTCGACTAGGATTTATGAGAGATTTGAGAAGTTTTAATATTAATTTTAATTGGGTTCCCATTTCTTCAAGTTATAACAAGACATGGAGTTTTTATATAGGAGTAAAAGCAGCCATATTAAAAGATGCGGTAAAATACGAGGCTAAAAATTTCAATGACAATGCAAGTTTTTAAAAAATTTGTATATTTAATTCATGATTAAAAAAATAATTAATACTGAAAAAGCTCCTGCAGCTATTGGACCTTATTCTCAAGCGATTAAGGTTAACAACTTTTTATTTGTTTCCGGACAAATACCGGTAAATCCGCAAACCGGTGAAATTCCTGCTTCCATTGAGGATCAAACTCATCAGGTTATGAAAAATATTGAAGCAATTTTAAGTGAAGCTAATTTAAATTGGAATAATTTGGTTAAAACTACCATCTTTCTTCAAAATTTATCTGATTTTGCCACGGTTAATGAAATATATGCTTCTTATTTTTCTGATGCGTATCCGGCCCGTGAATGTGTACAAGTCTCAGCCTTACCCAAAAATGTTTTAATTGAAATTTCAGTTATTGCTACAGAATTATAAAACGAAATGATAAGAAATACTCTTGCAGTTATATCCGGGCTTTTAGTAGCCATTACAATAATTACTCTTTCTGTTATGATAAATTCTTATTGGATACCTTATAATTATAAAGGTCTTCCTATAGAATATTGGAGATCCATTGTTCGTACTGCTAAAGGCGAATTCTTTATAGCTTTATTAATTTCTTCCGGGATTGGTTCTCTCTTAGGAGGTATAGTTTGCGCTTTATTAGTAAAAACAGCAAAAACTGCTTATGCTATGTTGATCGGATTTATACTTTTACTAACTGCTATTATTTCTGTTTTTACATTTAAAGGACATCCCACCTGGTATATAATAAGTATGTTTTTTATATTTTTTCCATTCTCTTGGCTGGGGGCTAAAATAGTGGAATGGTTACAAAATAAAAAAATAATAGATTCACAAAAAAACAAGTAATTCTACATTCGTATAGTTTTCATCAACAGCTCCACTACTTCGTAAGCAGCCGGACATATGACTGTATTTTTTAAGGTTAATTTATTAATCTGATAGAATTTTTTACGATCCGTATGGGGATATTCTTTACATGCTTTCGGACGTACTTCATAGATGGAACAATAATTGGAACTGTCTAAAAACGGACAAGGCAATTGTTTAAAAATCCAGTCATTATCTTCATCTTTATACAAATATTGATCTATAAAATCAATCGGTTTCATTCGTAAATATTTAGATATTCTTTCGATGTCTTTTTCCAAAAACAAAGGTCCGGTAGTTTTGCAACAATTAGCACATTGTAGGCAATCTATACGTGAGAAAACTTTATCATGAATTTCGATTAATTCTTGATCCAATTTTTTGGGCTTCTTATTTTTGAGTTTTTCTAAATATTTTTTGTGTTCTGAAGTTTTTTTTAATGCTTCGTTTTTGTATTTATCTAAATTCATTAAACTTTTGTGTATATTATTTAATTTAAAATATTAGCCCTTTTTAATTGAAAAAGGATGATATTTTTCTATCGTATCTCTTAGTTGTTGATTATCTAAATGGGTATATATTTCTGTTGTGGTAATACTTTCATGTCCCAGCATTTGCTGAATTGAACGTAAATCGGCACCATTTTTCAGTAATACCGTTGCAAAAGAATGCCTGAATGTATGGGGGGAAACTTTCTTTTTGATTCCGGCCTTTTCTGCAATATTTTTTATTATTATAAAAATCATTTCACGTGTTAGCTGCCCTCCTCTTCTATTTAGAAAAAGTATATCTTCACATTTAGGTTTCGGGTTTAAATGAATACGAGTTGAGTCTTTATAAAGATTTATATATTTAATCGTCCAATCCGATACAGGTACTAATCTTTGTTTATTCCCTTTTCCGATAACTCTAATAAAATTTTCATCTAAATATAAATCGGAAAGTCGTAAATTAATTAATTCTGAAACACGAAGGCCACATCCATATAATGTTTCAATAATGGTACGGTTTCTCTCTCCTTCTGATTGGGATAAGTCTATTGACTGTATTATAGTTAATACTTCTTCATGGCTTAGCACGTCGGGAAGATATAGTCCAATTTTAGGACTTTCGAGCAATTCTGCCGGATTATCTTGCCTTTTTTCTTCTATTTGCAAAAATTTAAAAAACGATTTTAATGATGATATTACTCGTGCTTGAGACTTGGCTGAGGAAGATTTTTTTGCAAAATCATAAATAAAATCTTGAATTAAAAATCTATCTATAGTATATGGGGTAATGGACGTATAATGTTCGGTAAATTTTATTAGTTTTTTAATATCTCTTATATAAGCTAATTGTGTATTTTGAGAAAGGCCTTTTTCTAATAATAAATATTCTTGAAAATTATTTAATGCTAAGTTCCACTCCATGATAACAAAATTAAAATTTTATAAAAATATCTTTAATAAATAATCAACCTAAATAAGCAATTTAATTATCCTTATTTTAATACAATTTTGTAATTTTGATGAATAAATATAGAAAAATGTTTTTCAACTCTTTTGAATACGCAATTTTCCTCCCAACTATTTTTATTATTTATTGGTCTATTTTAAATAAAAATTTAAAGGTTCAAAATTTATTTGTTTTACTTGCAAGCTATTATTTTTATTCTTGTTGGGATTGGAAATTTTTATTTTTACTTGCTTTTTCAACGATACTTGATTTTACTAGTGGACTCAAAATTTACGAGTCAAATACACAAACAAAAAAAAAAATATGGTTAATAGTTAGTGTATCTATTAATTTAGGTTTTTTAGGTTTTTTCAAATATTATAATTTTTTTATTGAATCTTTTGCTGATTTAATTCAAAAATTGGGTTTTACTGCTCATTATTCAACTTTAAATATAGTTTTACCGGTCGGCATTTCATTCTATACTTTTCATGGCTTATCTTATGTATTTGATATTTACAACAAAAAAATCAAACCTACGCATAATTGGATTGAATATGCCTTATTCGTAAGCTTTTTTCCACTCCTGGTTGCCGGACCTATAGAAAGAGCCACTCACTTACTCCCTCAAATTGAAAGACAAAGAAAATTCAATTATGAACTTGCTGTAAGCGGTTTAAAACAAATTTTATGGGGGTTATTTAAAAAGATAGTAATTGCTGACAATTGTGCTAAAGCAGTCAATTTAATTTTTAATTCCTATGAGAGTCAATCGGGTGGAACTCTTTTTTTAGGTGCTATTTTGTTTTCATTTCAAATTTATGGTGATTTTTCAGGGTATTCTGACATAGCTTTGGGTTCAGGAAAGCTTCTTGGTATTAAGTTGATTAAGAATTTTAATTATCCCTATTTCTCAAGAAGTATAGCTGAATTTTGGAGAAGGTGGCACATTTCTTTATCATCATGGTTTAAAGATTATCTGTATATTCCTCTAGGTGGAAGTAAAGGTGGAGTAATTAAGAGAATTAGAAACACTTTTATAATCTTTTTAGTTAGTGGTTTTTGGCATGGAGCAAATTGGACTTTTCTAGTATGGGGAGGATTAAATGCTCTATTTATTATGCCATCTATTGTTCTTAAAACTAACAGAAAAAATTTAGATATTGTTGCAAAAGGTAAAATTTTACCCAGTTTTAATGAAACTTTTAAAATACTATTTACATTTTTACTATCTTCATTTGCTTGGATTTTTTTTAGGGCAGAGTCTTTGAATCAAGCATTTAGTTACATAAATAGAATGATTGTTTTCCTTAGTTTACCGAATTTAAATTCATTAAATATATTTATTTTTCCGCTTTTAATATTTTTTATTGGGGTAGAATGGTTAGGTAGGGAGAATAATTATGCTATTGAAAAATTGTTTTATAAATCTAAAACTATTTTTCGATGGAGCTTTTATTATTTTATAATAATCTTATTAATTATTTTTGGGCAAAAAAATTCTCAAGAATTCATATATTTTCAGTTTTAATTGCTAATGATAAAATTCATCTATAAATTTATTGTTTTTTTTATACCTATAATATTTTTTTCTTATATTATAGATTATATCGTATCAAAAAAAATCAGAGAATCAGGAATAGGTGATTTTTCCGTTTGGGAAGATATTTATAAAGGCAAAATAAATTCAGATATCGTAATTTATGGTTCTTCGAGAGCTCTGAATCATATCGATCCTATTATTTTAGAAAATAAATTTAATACTACTTCTTATAATTTAGGAATGGCCGGACAACATGTTTGGTTGCAAAATTTAAGACATTTAGAATTTTTAAAATTCAATAAAATTCCAAAAGTTGTAATCTATTCTTTAGATGATTTGTTTTTTAGTAATCCTGAAGGAATTTATCAACCGGATCAATTTTCACCCTATTTATTTTGGCCCGAACATAAAGAAATTAAAGAGCAAATGTCTGTCTTTAAATTCCCTCATTTTACTTTTTATGATTATAACTTTCCATTAATAAGATATATAGATTCATTTTATGCTAAAAAAATATTTGAAATAGGAAACAATTTTTGCAACTCATTTTTTAATAAATTTTATTTAAAAATAAACGAAAAAAATACAAAGGATACTGAAAAATTACTATCAATTAATGATGATGTTGTTAAAATTCCTGTTGGAAGAATTAAAGGTTTCCTCCCTATCGATTCACATTGGAATAATGACTTAGAAAAAGCCTTATTTTCTGAAGAAAATATCGAAGTTTCAATAAATAAAAAGGGTATTTTATTATTTGAAAAAATTATTAATGAATTGAAAAGTAAAAATATATATATTATTTTAGTATATACTCCTGAATACATTGAAGGACAAAAATTTGTTAAAAACAGGAATCAAGTAATTAAAATATATAAAGATATTTCAAGTAAATATAACATTCCTTTTTTCAACTATTCAGAAGACTCTATGTCATTTAATAAAAGCTATTTTTTTAATTCGTTACATCTAAATGCCAATGGCGCTGAACTATTCTCTAAAAAATTAGCAAACGATTTAGATCCTATTTTGAGTAAGGTTCTCAATAAACATTAACAAAATATAATTAAATTAGCTTTCGAAAATAATTTAAGAAATTAATTTTTTTGTGATTTTCTAGAAATAATAAAATTAATTGGAAGTACAATATAGATATACATTTTATTAATAATGATATTAAATAATTTATAATAGTACATTTTTATCTTATCATCCGAGCTCTATTAGTTAAGAATAATTGATAAATAAAAAATAATGTTCATAATAAAGATAAAGTAAAAAATTTTATAATTTCTATAGTTTATATATAAAATGAGTTTAAAAGATTTACAACTACAAGTTGACCAATGGATTCAATCATATGGCGTAAGGTATTTTAACGAATTAACCAACATGGCTCAACTCACTGAAGAAGTGGGTGAAGTCGCCAGAATTATATCCAGAAGATACGGAGAACAATCTGAAAAAGAGTCCGATAAAAACAAAGATCTAGGTGAAGAATTAGCTGATGTTATTTTCGTTGTAGCTTGTTTAGCCAATCAAACTGGAATTGATTTGGAAAAAGCTTTTCAAAAAAAATTAAAGTCGACTACTCAACGCGACAGTGAAAGACATCATAACAATAAAAAATTACAATGAGGGAAATTTCAATCAATCTTTCCGGTTCAAAAAGTATTACCAATCGTGTATTAATACTAAATTCATTGTTCAATAATTCTCTACAACTACAAAACCTGTCGAAAAGCCAGGACAGTCAAATGATGAAAGAAGCTCTTTCTTCTAAAGAGCATTGCATTGATATACATCATGCCGGTACAGCTATGAGGTTTTTAACTGCATTTTTTTCAATTCAAGAAAATAGGAAAACTATTCTTACCGGCTCTCATCGAATGAAAGAACGCCCTATAAAAATTTTAGTGGATGCGTTAAATCAGTTAGGAGCGAATATTTCTTATGTTGAAAATGAAGGATATCCTCCATTAGAGATAAAGGGGAAAGGAATTAAAAGTAATATTATTAATTTACCGTCTAATATAAGTAGTCAATATATAACTGCATTATGCTTGATAGGAACTAAATTAGAAAAAGGTTTAGTTATAGAGTTAGATGGTAAAATTACTTCAAAACCTTACATTACTATGACTCTCCAGATTTTGAATAAAATAGGAATTAAAACCTTGTTTAACCAAAATAAAATTACAATATATCCGGTCAGTGAGATAAAAAATCAACCATTTATAATTGAAAGTGATTGGTCCTCTGCGTCTTATCATTATTCTATATGTGCTTTAAGCGAAAATTTAACTATTAAGTTAAAATATTTATTTGAAGATTCATTACAGGCAGATAGAAGAGCAGTGGATATTTATCAAAAATTTTTTGGCATTACTACTACCTTTAACACAAACGAAATAACCTTATGTAAGCAACCCAATTTTGAATATCCTAATTTTATAGAATTGGACATGAATGATTGTCCTGATATTGCGCAAACGGTAGCTTTAACTGCCTTTGGTCTACGTATTCCTATAAAAATTACGGGACTTGAAACTTTGAAGATCAAAGAAACCGATCGTTTAGTTGCACTAAAAAATGAAATAGAAAAATGCGGAGGTAAGGTAGAAATTACTGATAATTCTTTTACTCTTCTTAAAGTCAATTCTTTTAATGCTAATCAAAAAATTGAAACTTATAATGATCATCGAATGGCAATGAGTTTTGCTCCTTTAAAATTACTGTTTCCTTTAGAAATCAAAAATCCGGATGTAGTTGTAAAATCCTATGTGGAATTCTGGAATGATATGAAATTTTATGGAATAAAAAATCACATACAATCTAAATAATTAATACATTTCAATATTTGAATGCTTTTATATAAAATATTTAATATAAAATTAAAATAGTACCTTTGGTTTTTTTATATATCTATGATTTATAAAGTTTCTGTAATTGTACCTGTATATAATGTTGAACCCTATCTTCGTAAATGTTTAGATTCGCTTATAAATCAAACATGTAAAGAAATAGAAATAATTATTATTAACGATGGATCTACAGATAATTCACAATTAATCATTGACGAATATGCGTTAAAATATGATAATATAAAAACTATTGTTCAAAATAATAAAGGGTTAAGCGAAGCTAGAAATACCGGGATAAAACATTCATCCGGAGAGTTTTTGGCATTTGTTGACAGTGACGATTGGATTGAAAAAGATATGCTACATGAAATGATCAATCTAGCCAAAAAACATTCAGCAGACATAGTTTTATGTAGTCTTCAAAATATAAATGATCAAGGCAAAATAATAAAAAAATTACCTGAATTACACCAACTTCCTGAAAGGATTGATCTTACACAAGATTTCACAATATTTGGGGAAATGTCTTGTTTTGCATGTAATAAAATTTTTAAAAGGGAACTTTTTAACGACATCTCTTTTCCTAAAAATATGCATTTTGAAGATGTAGCTACGATTCCTCGATTATTTTTAAAAGCCCGAACTATTGCTAAATCTAATAAATATTTTTATCAATATCTAGTCAGGACAGGTTCAATAACCAGAAACTATACAATTAAAGGTATAAATATGTTTGATGCAATAGATATGGTCAAGCGTGATTTTATTAAAAGTGTATACATTAAAAACCTTCAAGATTGGCATAAGTTTATTATCTTTCAAGGATTTTATTGTTTTTTAGCCTATTATGCGTATGTAAAAAATTCAACTAGTAGAAACCAAATGTTTGCTAAACTCAGAAAAATAATAACAAGTGAACATATAACCAAAAAGCAAATTTTTACTTATAACAGATTTAAAAAAAATTATCTATGTTCATTAAGTTTAAAAAAAATAGTATTTTATGTATTACAATTAATTAAATTATAATTTAATGCTTCATCCTGTCTATTATATTATTTTATTTGTAATAACTTTTTTCTCATATATTGAAATATTCAATAATGGTACTAAGGCTAAAATAAAAGTACCTTATATTGTTATTTCCTCACTTTTAATATTTCTGTGTGGAATACGTGTTGCCCAAGGTGCCGATTATTGGCCCTATTTTAAACTATATATGGGTATCAATAAATATGTAAAATGGGACAAAGTTTTTAATGCAGATATTGAAGTAACTTATGTGATAATATCAAAAATTTTGGGATATTTTAAAATGCCCTTCTTTGCATTATTATTCATTTTTGGACTTATTTCAGTTTCTTTAAAAACATATACCTATTATAAATATTCTCCTTACCCTATGTTATCGCTAATGTATTTTTTTATGCCCAGTTATTTTTTTAGTGATTCCGGGCATATTAGACAAGCAGTGTCGATAGCATTTTGTTTATATTCCTATCAATATATTGAACAAAGAAAATTATTAAAATTTTTAATTTGTGTTTTTATTGGATATTATTTTCATAAAACATCTTTAATATTTATACCGGCCTATTGGATAACTAGATTAAATCTTTCAACTTTTTCCTGTTTTTTAATCATAATTTTTGCTATAATTATATCTCCTTTTAAACCTTATTTAATTTTTGAAAATTTATTTTCCAATATTTCATCTGATCTTATATCTGAAGCTACAGGAGGATTTTATTCTTATCGAAGTTTGGAAGGAACAGGATGGGGATTAAATGATATTGTAAAACTAATTTTTATAACTATTTTATTAGTAAACGATAAATATATATGTAATACAACTACTAATCCTAATTATAAAATGATAAGAAATTTAGTAGTAACCTATTATTTTTTATACTATTCTTTACGAGAAAATTCAATATTTTCAATAAGACTTCCTACTGTATACGGTGATTTTTGGACTATACTTATAGCGATGATCATAAAATATTCTAAAAATAACTATCGGATTATGATATATTATTTTTTAGTTGTATATATTTATTTGATGAGTTGGAGATTTTGGACTAATTCTGTTGCTTTAGGATTCGATAAAATGACTACTATATTTAGTGAAAATGTTGATATAAAATATTTTATTCCATATGAATTCATTAATGAAAATTAATTTAGGCGATAAATTTTTTATAAAAATATTTGATCTTTTAAGTTTAAATTATATTAGAGCCATCGGCTACTTATAAAATTATTAATTAATAAATAATTATCTAATGGATAATATGCCATCCGTTTCAATTATTACAGCAAATTACAACTCTGCCGATTATATTGTTGATACCATTGAATCAGTTTTAAATCAAACCTATAACGATTGGGAATGGTTGATTGTTGATGATGCTAGTACTGATCAATCTATTGAAATACTAAAAAAATATGACGATAAAAGAATTAAACTTATTGCATTAAAAGAAAACTCCGGAGCAGCTCTTGCTCGAAATCATGGTTTAAATAATGCTCAAGGAAGATATATAGCTTTTATAGATAGTGACGATATATGGCTACCTAATGCTCTAGAGGAAAGAATCAATTACTTAAAAAGAAATAATGAGGAAGCTGTATACACCTCTTATAAAAGGGTTGATGAAAATTTAAATCCCAGACTTACTGATTTTATTGCTGAAGATTCTATCAACTATAATCGTTTATTATATAATTGCCCTGTATTTATATCAACTTTAATATATGATTCTAAAAGAATAGGAAAAATTTTTTTTCCAAATGTTTATAGAAGAGAAGATTATGCAATGATCCTAAACTTATCTAAAAAAATAAAAAATATACGAGCATTAACTTTGCCTATGGTGATTTATAGAATAAGACATAACTCTTATTCAAGAAATAAGTGGTTAATGTTAAAACTCCAATTTTTAGTTTATCATAATTTTTTAAATCTACCATTATATAAATCTTTATTTTATACCGGACATTGGGCTTTTAATGGGTTAAAAAAATATAATAAATTTAGTATTGCACTTAATGATCACAATATGTAATATACTTTTATATACCTAAAATACACACAATTATTTGATTAGTAAATGAATAATTTTAACTATTAAAATTTTAAATAATAAAATCTCCCTACTAAAAATAGTAGGGAGATGTCATTTTATTAAAATATCTAAATTTAATTTTTAATTATTTTTTTAGTAATTATATTTTGATTCGCTTGAATTTTAACTATATAAATACCGGCAGGTTGTCCCTGAATATCCACATGGATTTCTTTTTCTTTTAGTTCTTTAGTATATACTATATTTCCATTTAAATTCATTATCTGTAATACACCATTTATTTTATCTTCTAAATAGATGGTAAATAAACCAGAAGTAGGATTGGGATATATTTGTATTAGAGATTTTATTAACTGGTCTTTATTTTCATTTTCAAAATTTGATTGTTTTTGGGAAATCGGAAAACTACCTTTTCCTACAGTTCCATCATATCTTGGAATATCGCGAGCACAACGTACATTCATAGCAGCATAAGCATTTAATCTATCTGCTGAAGAAAATACAAAATAATTATCGTTTCCTTTTTTATATTCTGCTCTAGCATTAAATGCCTTTATCTGATTAACCTCTATATACATAGTTGAAGACCATAATCCAAGTGCTTCATTTGACTTATAAATACTTGGAGAATTATCTGCACCTCGTATTCCTGTAGTTAAATATCCCCCAATTTTATAATTAGGATCATCAAAAATTATTCCCCATTTTCCATTAAGATTATATGGTTTTCCTCCATAATTATTTAAAGATTGTAAAGACTGCTCTATTCCTTCAACTGTTTTATAAGTGTAGTGGCCATTATACCAAGGAGAAAAACCTTGATTATAATCTTTATTACCACGCATGTGTCTAATAAAAGTGAAATCCGGTACTCTCCATCCATCCGGACATGGATCAAATGGAGACTTTTCTTCTCCATGTCCCCAACGATCAGCTGCAACGCCATTTTTATCAGATATCCAATCTATTAAATTTATATCATCATTATATAAGTAATCGATAGGATTATTTACCGAATACTTCAAAATTTTGCTTATTTTCTGATGTTGACTATCATTAGATTTTAAATCGGCCTTGTTGCTATATTCTGAATATTTTTGAATATAATTATTATTATACGCAGATTCAGTTAATGTTTCTGAATAATTCAAACTTCCATTAACAGTTGATCCTAAATAAATTTTTGTTTGATCAGCTTCGAAGGTAGGTATTGGATCTTTTCGCCCCCATTGGTAATGCATTCCTCCCGATAACTTTGCCTTAGCTATTAAACTATTATCATTGGGAGATTGATCTAAATTAGTTGGAAAAGCTTCTATAGCTCCCAAATTTCTATCCATAAATTCCGTTGTAAGTGGAGGTAAACCTGAATTAGTTGGATTGACTATTTGTGGAGAAATTTCCGTTAACACTTTTTCAGTTACATAAGTATAGGTATTTTGTTCTGGATCGCCATTAGGTACCCAAACTTGCCAACTCCAAATTACAGGATCTAATGAATTACCTCTTGAGCCTATATGTAGAGAAACTACAGCATTTCCAAATTGCCCGGAGTTTATTTTTACATAAATTTTAGCATTTTCACCTTTTCCCACTAAATATATTTTATCAATTAACTGCTTATTAGTTGTCCAATAAACATTAACTGATTGTTTACCTTGTGGCCACTCATGGTCTGTCAAATATTGATTATACATAGCATAAGCTTTATTAACAGGTATTTCTTTATCTTCTCCCTCTTTAATAATATAAGTATTGGGATTATTTATTCCTGTATAATAATCAATATAATCAGATTCTATATATTGAGTGGAAAAATCACTAATTTTAAATAAATTAGGATCCTGAATACAACGTATAGCTCCTGCTTCTCCATGTTCTGTATGAGAATCAAATCTTGATCTACCTCTTATTTTATTTTCCCCATCCAATAATTCAACTGGATCTGCCGTAGCAATTAGACTTCTAATATTAGCGTCTTCCCCCATGGTAGCACTTAACAAATACCCTTGATTATATTCATCTTGAAACAGAGCTCTTCCATCCTCTGTATATTTAAAAAATTTACCCGTCATTGGAATTTTTCCTATACTTCTGCGTGTTTCATCAGTAAAATCCATACCAAATCCAGGATAAATTTTCACACCTTTATACAAATCATTCCCATTTCTTTTAAAAAAATCTGTACCATATTGATGATTCCCTGTTACACCCGGAAGATCAATTCTTTGACGCCCCCAAGGAGAATTATCTGAAACTGAACCTGATTGAGCTGTATATGATGGAACTCGCCATCCATGTGGACAAGGATCAAATGGTGATTTTAATTGATAGGTGAAAGAATTTTTAAACTTACCAGATGTATTATCTCCCCATAGATTAAAACTTTCTTTTGTAAATTCATCAAATTTCCTTACACTGGTAAACCAATGAGTATAATTATTATTACTATTACCTTTATATACACGATTAATATATGTTAGCGGATTTTTAATTGAATATCCAATATTGAATTTCATATCTTCCGGGAAAGTATAATTGCTTAAATTCTCTCTAAAAACAACAAATTTTTTATTACTATTATCATAATCTAAGTATGTTACAGGATTTGAAGATACACTTCCTGATACTTCATATTTACTACCATCTTTGTATGTTAACGGGGGGATAGGATCTTTTCGTCCCCATTGATACATTAAGCCTCCTGTTTTAGTCCAACCATGACCTACTAAATTAGCACTCAATGCTCCGAGATTACGATCCATAAATTTCATCTCAAAAGTTTTTCCTTCCAAATTTTTTTCTTGATAATCACCAAATTTTCCGTTACTTAAAGGAATTTTATGACCAAATTGAGCTCCATTTGAGGGATCATCGGTTACCCATATATGCCAACTCCAAAATATTGGATCCAAATGATTTCCATTAGGTCCTACATGAAAAGCTATTAACGCATTTCCTTTTCCTCGCGCCTTATCTATCATTACTTTTATATTGGAGTCTTCTCCTTCTCCTTCTATTTTAGCGGAACGAACTAATCCTGGTTTATCTTCCCAATATACAGAAGCAGATAATTTACCTAATGGGATAGGCTCTTTTAAATTTTCATTAGTCTCCCACATAGTATAAGCTTTCTTTACCGGTATAAAAATACCTCCCAAATTTTCTTTTTTAGCTTTATCTATATCAAAAATATAACTATTGGGTGCTAAAGTATAATCTTTTTCGTTAGGTGGAGAAATATAAACTTTTGATGCTACGTTTATAGATTGCCTTGCTCTACTACTATTCACATATACCTTCACTTTTATGTGATAAGTTCCCGGTTTTAATACTTCTTCAGCCAATGGGTTCCTAGAATTGAACCATCCTTTAGCTCCATCATTCATCCAGGTAGTTTGAGTTATTTGAAATTCTTGATCTATTCCATTGGGATTTTCTTTAACAACATAGGTCCATTGCCTCATAAAAGCTAATGTCCTAATTTCTAAGTTTGCTATTGAACCTTTAGGTACTACAAAGGATTTACTTTTATAAATAAAATATCCTTCTCCCGGATCACCTGGCGCACCTGTAATCCATCTATCATTATAAGTATTATCTTTAAATTGTGGATAATACCAACCCGAGTAAGTATGCCTTGTGCGAGCAATGTGTTCTGAACCATCCGGACGAATACATTTCCAATCCGGGTCTTCAATTTCGATTGGCATAACGGAGCCGTCATCGAAACGTCCCGTACTTAGGTCAATTACTTTAACCTGGGCTTTTAATACTGAAAATAAAAAAATAAAAAGCCAGTAAATTTTTTTCATATTATTTATTTTATAAATTTAGAATACAAATATATATTTAATTTTGAAATATTTTATTTTGTATATTTAAATAATATTAAATATTATAAATTTAAAAACAATAATTATATTTAATTTATATCGTATTATAAATTTAATTTATTTTTAAACAATAATTTATCTCACGATAAACTTAATATTATCCCATATAAAACTTTCAACTCAATTTTTTTAGAAGAATTTGTGTTAATTCATTTTATTTGAAAATAATAAATAAAAATTTATTTAATTCAACAAAAAAACTTTATAAATATTAACTTTTTAAATATATCTTTGTTAGATTCATAATAATTGTACAATAACGTTAGTTATTAATTCGACTTAATGTAAATATGGAAGAAGTTGATATAAGAAATATTAAGTATTTTTTGGGAATTGATAGTTTCTATCTAAAATGTATATTGGGTTTTATAGGTTCATTCTTCTTAACGTATTTAACTATACCTAAAATTATTAGAGTTTCTTATAAAAAAAATTTAATGGCAAGACCTAAGGAAAGAAGTTCTCATCAAACGGAAACTCCTAATTTAGGTGGAATTTCAATTTTTTATTCTGTTACGATTATGTCTTCCATATGTGCTTATGAGTTATTTTCTTCCTATATTTTTTTATTTTCCGGAATTATTGTTCTATTCTTCATTGGACTAATGGATGATATCTTAGTTGTTGCACCGAATAAAAAATTTTATGCACAAATTGTTACCGCTCTAATGATTTCTGTGGGATCCAATGTTAGAATAGGTCATTTCTTTGGCATTTTCGGTATTAATCTACTCCCCTATTGGTTTAGTATTTTATTTACCGTTTTAATTTTTATTTTTTTAATAAATGCTTTCAATTTAATAGACGGAATCGATGGTTTAGCATCAGGTGTCGCAATCTTAGTTTGTTGTGCATTCATAATTACTTTTTGGAGATTGGGATCAATTAATTATCCTATGATTGTCTTAGCATTAACAATTATTGGAAGTCTTTTAGCCTTTCTCCATTATAATTTTTCCAAAAGGTATAAAATATTTATGGGTGACACCGGATCTATGATTATAGGATTTTTACTTTCATTTATGGGTATTAAATTCCTAAATTTATTTTTATTGCAATATCCATTCGGTACTCCGGTATATTGGATTCAAACAGCTCCAGTAATTGTTATTGCCATTTTAATTATTCCTATCATTGATACGTTATGTGTTTTTATGATACGTATATACAAAAAACGCTCTCCTTTTAATGCAGATAAAAATCATATGCATCATAGATATTTACGTTTAGGTTTATCTCACAAACAAGTTACGTTAGTTATAGTTGCAGAAAATGCTATAGTTATATTAGTTGCTTACTTTTTAAGACATATTAATGTTCATCTACTACTTATCATAATTTTATTATTGGGAATCATATTTTCTTTTCTCCCCTTATTATTAACTAAAATTATACACAAAAAACGTGAATAAAAACACCAAAATATATTTATCTCCTCCCAACATTGATCATTCTGAAATAGAAAATGTAGTTCAAGCTCTAAATAGTGGATGGATTTCACCTTTTGGATCCTACACAATTGATTTTACTAATAAATTATCTAATTATTTTAATAAAAATATTTTATTAACAAATAGTGGAACCTCTTCAATTCACCTTGCTTTAAAACTAACCAAAATTAAAGAAGGTGATTATGTTTTATGTTCTAATTTTACTTTTGCTGCTACTGCTTTTCCTATTTTATATGAAAAAGCTATTCCTGTATTTATAGGTTCTGAAAAAGAAACATGGAATTTATCTCCTGAATTTCTTCACTTCGCAATAGAAGATTTAAATAGAAAAGGTATAAAACCTAAAGTTTTAATCATTGCACATATTTACGGAATTTCAGCGCAAATGAATAAAATAATTGATATATGCAAGGATAATAACATCATAATCATAGAAGATGCAGCAGAGGCATTAGGTTCCTTTTACCATAATAAGCCTTTAGGCTCGATGGGCAACTATGGAATTATATCATTTAATGGAAATAAAATTATAACTACCTCTCAAGGGGGAGCCCTTATATTACCCAATAAAAAAAGCTTTAAGTATGCTGAAAAATTAGCTTTTCAAGCAAAAGAAAATGTCGATTTTTATAAACATAATGAATTAGGATATAACTACTCTACAAGTAATATTCTTGCCGCTTTAGGGAGTGCACAATTTGATAAATTGGAAAAAAAAGTAAAAAGAAGAAGATTTATTTTTGATTATTATCTTACAAATCTGGAAAAACGATTTACCATTGACTATCAAAAAGAATTAAATCACAGCTTTTCTAATCGTTGGCTAAGCTCTTTTATATTTCCAACCTCATTAAATAAAAAAATTAAAAGTTTGCTTGAAAAAAACAACATTGAATCAAGATTTCTTTGGAATCCACTAAATAATCAGAAAGTTTTTGAAAATTTTTCATATTATGGTGATTCTTTTTTTGAGAATAGGCTTTTCAAAAACGGACTGTGTCTACCATCCGGAGATAATTTGAACGATGAAGATTTAAATAAGATTATAACTATTATCGATAAAAATATTTAAAATATAATGCCAAACAAAGAAGATATAATCAAAATTCAAAATCAAAATATTTCCTTTGAAGAATTGTTTAATAAAAAAATAGATTATTCAAATAAAGAATATGATTATTTAAATCATAAAGTCATTTTAGTTACCGGTGGTGGAGGTTCTATAGGAAGCGTACTAATACAAAGATTATTGGAAAGTTCGTGTAAAAAAATTATAATCTTGGATCATTCTGAATATGCAATTTTTAAAATCAAGTTAAAATTTAAAGATGAAATTGACAATAATCGTTTACAATTATTTTTAGGAGATATTAGAAATAAAGAATTATTAAAAAAATTATTTTCTTTATTTTCTATTCAAATAATTTATCATGCCGCAGCTTATAAACATATTGATATTTTAGAAAATAACATAGAAGAGTCTCAATCTGTAAATATAGATGCTACATTGAATTTATTGGATATTGCGTTGACTAATCATGATGTCGAACAGTTTATTTTTATTTCAACCGATAAAGCTGTTCAACCCATAAATATTATGGGAATATCTAAAAGAATTGCGGAACTAAATCTTCTAAAAAAAATTATAAAAAAAGAAATTCCTACGACTTTAGAAATTAAAATTATTCGATTTGGAAACGTTTTCAATAGTAGCGGATCGGTTTTCACTATCTTTAAATATCAAATTGAAAATCAATTACCTATTACTATTACAAATAAAAACATGAACCGATATTTTATTTCCAAATATCAAGCCTCCAGAGGATTAATTGAAATAGTCTCTCCTATTAACCGTTCCGGGATATACATTTTAGATATGGGGAATTCTTATAATATTGATGACTTGTTAAACACATTTTTACAAAAATTAAATCTCGACTATAAGCCGAAAATTATTTATTTAAATAGAATTTCAAATTTTGAAAAATTTGAAGAACAATTATATTTTCCTTTTGAAGAAATTGAAAATAATATATCTATTTATAAAAAAATAATTTTAAATAATTATGATATAAGTAATATTGAAACAGAAATTACAAATCTTATGCAAATATTAAAAAATTAACTATTTTTGCAGTTTAAGTTATTATATGAAATTTAATCAAGCTATTTTTATTATTTCTTTTGCTTTATTTTTATGTTCTTGCATCGGTGTTAAAGATTTAAAATATCTTCAACCGAGCGAAAACCTACATTATAATGAATATGGATTAGTTCCGGTAATCTATGAAAACTACAGGGTAAAAAAAGATGATATTTTAGCAATGACCCTTATTACTTCGGATAAAAACGCTTCTCGATTTTTGAGCGAAGAAAACACTACAGCATTTAAAGGCGGTGCCAACAATGGAGATGGAAGGTTGAGAACTAGTGGATTAATTGTTGATGCCAATGGATATATAACCATATATGGATTAGGTGAATTCTATGTATATGGGTTAACTTTAAATGAAATAACAGATTTAGTTCAGTCTAAATTAAATGAAGTATTATATAATGATGGAAAAGCTGAAGTTCGAATGAATATAGGAGCCATCAAATATTATATGGTAGGCGAAATTGCATCACCCGGAGAAAAAACAGAGTTGTCTAACCGGGTAGATTTATTACAAGCGATAGCTAAATCAGGAGATTTAACAAGATACGCTGACAGGCGCCATATTAGAATCATCAGAGAATATCCGGAAGGTAAAAAAAACATTGTGCTTGATATAACCCGCGATGATATTCTAAACTCTCCCTATTTTTATTTACAATCTGGAGATCAAATTATTATAGACCCATTAAAAGAGAAAATATCTGGTTTAGGAGGAGGTACCACTATTGGAGATGTTACCCAATTCCTATCTGTAGGTATTCAGGCAATTACAACGTATTTATTTTTCAAAACATTATAATAAATTTTAGTATCGAAACATGAATACCACTGACCAGCAAAATACTAATCAAAATAAAACACAAAAAAATAAAAATTCCGATTTTCTCGAAAATAATTTTTTTAGTTTTGAAAGATTTATTCGAAGGCTTATAAAAAATTGGTATTGGTTTTTAATCGCTTTTATAATTGGATGGACCATAGCCTTTCTAGTCAATCGATTTTCTGATCGATTTTACCAATCTTCTACCACAGTAAGTATATCTTCCGGTACATCAAGCGTTCTGGCACCCAATCAATCCATAAACTTTATTTGGGGAGGAAATTCAGGGGCTACGCAAGGTATATATTATAAAAAATTACTGACTTCAAGAACTCATAACGAAAATTTAGTCAAATCGCTTAATCTATACATAAATTATTATTTAAAAGGTAATTTTAAAACAACAGAAATTGATTATGTGGATGTTCCTTTCAAAATAGTAGTGGATACAAATTATCCCCAATCTTTGTATACAGATATTAAAGTGGATATACTCCCTGATCATAAGTTTAAACTTACTTTTCCTGATAATTTAAATGAAACGTGTTTTCTTTATACAAACGAAAACTATTATATACGTAAAGACAAATATGTAAAAGAACTCATTGTTCCTTTAAATTCATGGGTACAAACAAATAATTTAAAATTTAAATTTGTTAAAAATAACGAATACGGGGGAAGATTTGGAGATAACGTAACGGATCTCAGTTTTTATTTTTACTTATCTACCATAAATCATTCTGTATCCAAAATTAAATCTTTAGTTTCCATAGACTTTGATCAAGACCTTCCATCCATCATGATTATGACAAAGAAAGGATTAAGTTTAAATGGGACTATTAATTTCTTAAATAAATCGGTAGATGAATTAATAAAAAGAAGACTTGAAGATAAAAATAAAGTTAATTTAAATACCATTGATTTTATTAAAAAACAAATCATAATAACAAAAAGAAAATTAGATAGTGCTACGGTTATCTTTCAGAAAGTTCAAATGGATAATAAGATTTTTTCAAAATCTGATGTTAGCACCAATGTTATCTTATCTAAAATACAAGGTTTAGATCTCAAAAGAGAAGAATTAAAATCTAAAATTGAGGCTTTAAATAATTTTAAAAAATCATCTTTTAATAAAAACACTTATTTGAATGGTGATATTTTAGGGATATCGGATAATAATATAGATGGTTTGATGCAAAATGTTCAAACGTTAGAACAAGAAAAAAGAGATTTATTATTAATATATAGAGATCATTCAGAACCTATTAATGAAATAAATTACAAAATTAATAATGCTAAAAATAAGGTTATATCTTTACTAGATAATTCATCTAAAGATCTCGCTACCAATTTAAAAAATGTAAATAATCAAATAAGTAATTTAGAACTCGATATTGAATCTCTTCCGGAAAAAGAACGATTATTTGTCAATGCGCAAAGAGGTTATTTACTAAATGACGGTATATACAATACCCTTTTGGATAAATTATCTGAGGCAGAAATGAGGAAAGCTACTACAATTTCTGATATAACTGTATTAGATAAAGCAAAAAATACGGGACAAGCTCCTATAACTCCAAACATTCAAAAAAATAAATATAAATATATAGGGATATCATTGGTTATTCCTCTTATATTGTTGTTCTTAATCGAACTATTAGATAATAAAATAAAATTAATTTCGGATTTAAAATCGGTTACTAAAATCCCAATTATTGGTACTATCGGACCTAAAAATACCGAAAATAATTTAGCTGTACTGGCACGCCCTAAATCGAGTATTTCTGAAAGTTTTCGAGCTATTAGATCTAATTTGAGGTTTTTATATAATGAAAAGGATGTGAAGGGTGGAAAAGTTTTTTTAATAACTTCTTCTATAGGCAGTGAAGGAAAAACCTTTATAGCAATTAACTTAGCTTCGGTTTTAGCCTTAAGCGGTAAAAAAACGGTTTTAGTTGGAATGGACTTGCGAAAACCTAGAATTTTTGATGACTTTAAAATTAGTAATAAAGTCGGATTATCAGGATATCTTTCCGGATCAAATTCACTTGAAGACATTATTAAAAAAACAGAATATGAAAATTTAGATATTATTCCGGCAGGACCTATACCTCCAAATCCGGGTGAATTATTGATTAGTATGGAAAATGAAGAATTGATTAAAAAATTAAGAACTATGTATGATTATATCATTATAGATTCTCCACCGGTTGGTTTAGTTATTGATGCATACGATCTAATGTCTCTTTCTGATGCCAGAATTTATGTTGCCCGTTGCAATTATACGTATAAACAGCTTTTAAAGGGAATTAACGAGAAATATAATAATGATGAGGTAAACCACATTGGAATTATTTTCAATGATTACGTTAATCCTGGAGGATATGGATATGGGTATGGCTACGGGTATGGATATGGATATGGTTATGGTTATGGTTATTTTGAAGAAGATGAAAACTATGACAATTCATTATTTACTCGAATAAAACGTTTATTTAAAAAATAATAATCAAATAGGTTGGAACATATTCCAACCTTTATTATAAATATATATACCTCAAAATTTCGTATATAACATAATTAATCGTAAGTGAAAAAGCTTATCATTATAGGAGGCGGAGCTTCCGGATTTTTTTTAGCATCCAACATTAATTCCAATAAATGGGAAACAATTATATTAGAACAAGCTAAAAGCCCCCTTCAGAAATTAAAGATATCGGGTGGAGGAAGATGTAATGTTACTAACGCTTGTTTTATACCTAAAAAACTGGTAAAATTCTATCCTAGGGGATCCAAAGAACTTTTAAGTGTTTTCAATCATTTTCAACCATCTGATACATTTGAATGGTTTGCTCAAAAAGGCGTTAATTTAAAAATTGAAAATGATAATAGAGTATTTCCCGAAACTAATTCTTCTCAAACCATTATAGATACATTTATTGAGCAAGCAACCAAAAAAAATATTGAAATTAATTACAATTCAACTGTAATTAACATTAAAAAAATAAATGATAAATTTGAAATAATTACTACTCATTCCACATATTATGCTGATGCCTTAGTAGTTGCAACGGGAAGTTCCTTAAAAATGTGGAAAATCCTAAATCAAATAGGTCATACCATCATTCCTCCTGTCCCTAGCTTATTTACCTTTTTATGTGATGATCCACTGATTCACAACCTACAAGGAATTGCTTTTCCTGAAGCAGAAATACATATTCCTTTATTAAAATACAAAGAATTTGGGCCTTTACTTATCACGCATTGGGGTATAAGTGGACCTGCCGTATTAAAATTATCTGCATGGAGTGCCCGAGAATTATATAATCTTAATTATAAATTTGTTGTACGGGTAAATTGGATTTCTGAAACTTTTGATAAGGTAAAAGAGGCATTAATTCAAGAAAAAGAAAATCATCCCAAAAAATCGATTTATAGTGTAAAACTATACCATTTAACTCATCGATTTTGGAATAATCTTTTAGGACATCTGCAAATTAACGATAAAAATCTAGCCGATTTAAGTAAAAAAGATATTAATAAAATAGCAGAATCACTTACCAATACGCAATTATCCATTAATGGAAAAAATACGCATAAAGATGAATTTGTTACAGCCGGAGGAGTAGATTTGAAAGAAATTGATTTTCGCACCATGCAATCTAAATTAATACCTAATTTATATTTTGCGGGTGAAGTTTTAAATATTGATGCATTAACAGGGGGATTAAATTTTCAAGCATGTTGGAGTGAAGCATATATAATAAGTCAATATCTTAATTCATTAAATTGAAATTTAAATTTTATTTAGTAAATTGTAAAAATAAAATTTGAACTAACTATTATAAGATTTTAACCAAGATTTCATTAGAAACCTATTTAAAACATGTGAAAGATCATATCATATAAATTATTTATTATTTTAAATACCAAAGATCAGTTAGTGCCGACAAGCTACCATTTTATATGCTCTTTTACTAATAAAAAAATAATTTAACTAGTATGAATTTTAAGTATCCGTTCATTTTAAATAAAAACATTATATCCTTATAAAATAACTTTGTAACAATCTTATTATATTTATATTTCATTTTTATACTAACTAAATACTCAAATTATATGAAACCTTTCTATTCTATTTTAATCTTATTGGTATTTAATTTGTCATTTTCACAATCAATAAATTTTGAAACGATAAAAGATAATGTAACGGATAGGAATTCGTCCTATTATTATGATCAATTAATATCTGAATTCTTAAACAATACGTCTGCCTTCCATAATGAGAAAGTTAAATCGTATTATCTTTATTATGGTAAACTATATTCTTCATATTATACTAAGTTTTTGGAAGGAAAAAACAATTACTTAAAATTCATGAAACAAATAGCAGCTAAAAAATATACTAAAGCAGTTATTTTAGGAGAAGAATTACTAAAAAATGATCCGGTTAATCTTACGGTGATTTTAAATCTAATTATATGTTATAATGAGAATAATGAAAATGAAGAAAGATTAAAACTATTAAAAAATCAAGCTGAAATATTAATGAGAGCTATTGCTGATTATGGAGATGGAAAGAATAAGGAAACCGCTTTTAAAGTTATTTCATTAAGTGATGAATTTGCACTTTTAAATTATTTAGGAATTAATCTTGAAATGTATAGTAGAAATTTTGAAAAGCTAAATTCAACTACTATCTTAGATATTTGGACTAAAGAGCAGAAATATCAAAAAGATAAAAGAAATAAAATTTATATAGAAGTTTTTACAGAACCTTCTGTAAAATAGAATAACTGAATCTTCTTTGTAGATCACCACTTAGTTTATAAACTATTAGTGCAAATAACTTATATTTACAAAAATAATATTTATGATAGTCCACGATTTCAGTAAATCTAAATCCATTTTAAATCATTTTGTAGGAGAATTAAGAGATGTCTCTATTCAGAAAGACAGAATGAGATTTAGAAAAAATTTGGAAAGAATAGGTGAAATTTTAGGTTACGAACTAAGTAAGACGCTAGATTACCAAACTGTTAACATTACTACTCCTTTAGGTAGTAAGCCTACAGAATTGATTATCCAGCAACCTGTACTATGTACTATTTTGAGAGCGGGATTACCTTTACATCAAGGAATGATGAATTTTTTTGATCAAGCAGAAACCACATTTGTATCCGCATTTAGACATCATCCGAACAGTAATAAAGAATTTGAAATAGTGGTTGAATATTTGGCAACTCCTTCTTTACAAGATAAAACATTAATAATTTCAGATCCTATGCTGGCTACCGGTGAATCTTTGGCAAATGTTTATGAAGTTTTATTAAGTCAAGGAAAGCCCAAGAAAGTACATATTGTTGCAGCCATAGGCTCCAAACCGGGAATTGATTACATTAAAACTAAATTACCTGAAAATTCAGAACTATGGATTGCGTCTGTTGATGATGAATTAGATGAAAACAAATATATCGTACCCGGATTAGGAGATGCCGGTGATTTGGCTTTTGGAAAAAAATTATCCAAATAGATAAAGCGGATTGTTTTTTTAGCTAAAATAATAAAATAAAAAAAAGAGTAACGTTTAATTTAACTTACTCTTTTTTTGATTGAATAATTATTAATAACTATTTAAAAATAAATAAAAATATCTTTTTTAAAATTTCAAAATTTATTTTTTGAAATATTCTTCTTCGTAATCACAGATTCGTTGAACTTTTGGAGCAGAACCGCCACCGCTAAATTCTGACTCTAACCAAGTATTCAACAAACTTTTCGCAAGTTCATGCCCAATTACTCGTTCACCAAAACAAATAATTTGTGCATTATTACTTTTTCTTGCTCTTTCAGCAGAAAAAGGATCATGACAAACCGCTGCTCTAACTCCCGGTATTTTATTGGCTGTTATTGCCATTCCAATACCCGTTCCACACGTTAACACAGCTCTTTCAAATTCTCCTGCTGCCACAGCCTTTGCTACTTTTGCTGCAACATCCGGATATAAAACCACCTCTCCTTTTTCAGCACCAAAGTCTTTGACTTCATATCCTAATTTTTCTAAATGATCTTTTAAGACAATTTTTAAAGCATACGCTGCCTCATCGCAGCCTATTGCTATTTTTTTCTTACTCATAATATTGTTTGTGTGTTTTAGTTAAATCTTTATTAAGATTTCTTTAACAAATATAAGTACTATTTAGCAGTTTACCAACAGAAATTTTAATTTTTATTCACAATTGTAAATAATTTCACCTTTAAGTTAGCAAAAAAATATTTTGTAAAAAATTACAATACAATTAAATACATTAAAAAAATCAAGTAAAAATCTGATGAAAATTTTTTATTGATTTCTTAAAATTATCTTAAGAAAAAAATAAATGTTAATAAAATTAATACTATTGAAAAGTAAAGTTTCTTTATTTCACGGAAGCAAATTTTAAAAATCTTGATAGAAATTAAGATAAATAGGTAAATTATGAACAGGGTAGCCGGATCAATTAATACACAATTTGTTTATAAATAATTTAGCAAAAATTATAATTCATCCTTTAAAAATTTTGCAGTATAACTGCTTTTATTTTTAACTACTTCTTCCGGGGTACCTTGTGCAATTATTTTACCTCCTTTATCTCCCCCTTCCAATCCGATGTCAATAATATAATCTGCTGCCTTAATAACATCGAGGTTATGCTCGATAATAATAATTGAATTACCTAAATTTACCAAACGATTGATTACTTCCATTAAAATTCTGATATCTTCAAAATGTAAGCCTGTAGTTGGCTCATCCAATATATAAATGGTATTCCCTGTTTGTTTTTTACTTAATTCTTTAGCTAATTTAACACGTTGAGCTTCCCCTCCCGATAGGGTTGTTGATTGCTGTCCTAAAGTAATATAACCTAAACCTACTTCTTGTAAGGTTTTAATGATGCGATGAATTTTAGGGATTGGCTGGAAAAAATCTACAGCTTCATCTATGGTCATATCCAATACATCTGAAATAGATTTACCTTTGTATCTTACCTCTAAAGTTTCTCTGTTAAATCGTTTTCCATGACAGGCTTCACAATGAACATATATATCCGGTAAAAAATTCATTTCAATCAATTTCAATCCGGAACCTTGACAAACTTCACATCTTCCTCCTTTCACATTAAAAGAAAACCTACGCAATTGATATCCTCTTATCTTTGATTCAGGCAATTGAGCAAACAAGTTTCGTATATCTGTAAAAACTCCTGTATAGGTTGCAGGATTGGATCTTGGAGTTCGACCAATTGGCGATTGGTCTACATCTACAATCTTGTCTAAAAATTCTATGCCTTCTATCTTCTTATAAGGAAGAGGTTCTTTTTCAGCACGATAGAAATGTTTATTTAATATAGGATATAATGTGTTGGTTATTAACGAAGATTTTCCACTACCGGAAACTCCGGTTATGCAAACCAATGACCCTAAAGGTATATCCAGGGTTACATTTTTTAAATTATTTCCTGTACATCCTATCAATTTTATATGATTACCATTTCCTTTTCTTCGTTCCTCGGGTATGGGAATTTGTAACTCTCCATTAATATATTTTGCAGTTAATGTATTTGCTTTTGATATATTTTGTGGTTTTCCTTCCCAAACTACCTCACCTCCTCCCTTTCCGGCCAACGGTCCCATATCTATTACATAGTCTGCATTTAGGATCATATCTTTATCATGTTCCACTACTAAAACAGAGTTTCCTAAATCTCTAAGTTTTTTTAAAGAGTCTATTAATTTAATATTATCGCGTTGATGTAGACCAATGCTGGGCTCATCCAAAATGTATAAAACATTGACCAATTGAGAACCAATTTGTGTAGCCAAACGTATTCTTTGAGATTCTCCACCGGATAAGGTCTGCGAGGGCCGATCCAAACTAAGATAATCTAAACCAACGTCAACTAAAAAACTAAGTCTCTTGGAAATTTCTTGAATTAAATCTTTAGCTATTATTTGGTTATTTTCAGATAATTTTGAAGGCAGTTCATGAATCCATTCACTTAATTTTTGTAAAGAAAAACGGGCTATTTCCGAAATGTTTTTGTTATCAATCTTAAAAAATAAACTTTCTTTTTTTAAGCGTGCTCCCTCACAAACCGGACAAATTCTGTCTTCAAATACCTGAGTTTTAAATTTTTGAGATTCTTCTTCATCTTTTCCGGTGGACAAACGAGTTATATAATCAATGATTCCTTCAAAATTTACTTTATAGGTTTTCTTAATTTGAGCATAATCTAAATCTAAGGTAACCTTATCATTTATTCCATAGAGGATTTCATCTTTTGACTGTTCAGAAAGTTTTTCCCACGGAGTAGACATTGTAAAACCATTCTTTTTTAGGATAACATCTATTTGAGATAAGATCCATCCGGTATGACTAAGTTCTTCAAAAATTGGAAAAACGTTTTTGTCAAAAGATAATTTGGGATTGGGCACCAACTTATTTATATTGATTTCCTTAACTCTTCCTAATCCGTTACAGTGCTCACACGCTCCTTTAGGAGAATTAAAAGAAAAAGTATTTGGCTCAGGCATTTGGTAAGAAATCCCGGTACTGGGACACATTAAATTACGACTAAAATATTTTCCCTGATCCTCTCCTTGCTTCAAAAGCATTATGGTACCCTCTCCATATTGCATGGCTAAACGTATCGATTGTATGATCCGTTGAGTATTCTCTTTTGTATCTATAATCAGCTTATCTATTACAACCTCAATATCGTGAATCTTATAACGGTCTAATTTCATATCCGGAACAATGTCCAATAATTCTCCATCAACTCTAACTTGTAAAAAACCCTTTTTAGCCAGATTTGCAAACAACTCTCTATAATGTCCTTTTCTTGATCTAATTAATGGTGCTAAAACTAACACCTTTTCTCCTGAAAAATCTTTATAAATTAAATCAGTAATTTGATCTTCCGAATAAGTAACCATTTTTTCACCCGTCTTGTATGAATATGCGTCCGAAGCTCGGGCATATAACAATCGAAAAAAGTCATACAATTCTGTTACGGTTCCTACAGTTGAACGTGGGTTTTTCGATGTGGTTTTTTGTTCAATAGCTATAACGGGAGATAATCCATCTATTTTATCTACATCCGGACGATCTAAAGTTCCCAAAAATTGACGTGCATAGGCTGAAAATGTTTCAATATATCGTCTTTGACCTTCTGCATATATTGTATCAAAAGCCAACGAAGATTTTCCACTTCCGCTTAAACCGGTAATTACTACTAATTGATTTCTGGGAATTTTAAGAGAAATATCTTTGAGGTTATGTTCTCTTGCTCCATAAATATTTATATAATCCTGATTCATTATAGGTTATCTCAAGTTAATTGATTAACTGACTTAAATTAAAGTAGTGCGCAAAGATATGAAAATTTGCTTCTTTTTATTTAAATCTGTAGTTAACATATTATGTATAAATAACACAAATAATCATACCAAATCTTTGACATATATATGTTCTGAAAAATTAGGTAAATTTGAACCTATAATTAATCATCAAGGGTTATTCCAATTTTATAAAATATACATTACAAGCAAGTAGTAATGAGATAATTAAATCCCGTATTTTATAGAGGAAATAATTCTTATATATCCCTCTAATTAAAAGTTTTAGTTTTTGATATTTTATAATTTTAACCAATCAAAATTTAGTTAATTAAATTAGTAACGTTCAAACCGGCTAATGCTAAATTATTGTAATTTTGCAAGTTTTAATTGAATTGATAACCATGAAAGAATACGTTTTTGAATTAGTTCGACAAATACGCTTCGTTGATATTATTGAATTTATAGGAACATTTGCTTTTGCAATCAGTGGTGTTCGGGGTGCTGCAACAAAAAAATGCGATTGGTTTGGTGCTTTTGTTTTAGGTTTTGTTACTGCCGTTGGAGGAGGAACTTTTCGAGACCTTCTTTTGGGTATAACTCCTTTTTGGATGCTTAATAGTATTTATGTATGGTGTACTCTTTTCTCTTTGTTATTTTATATATTTCTACGTGAGCATCTTAATCATTTAAATAGTTTCTTTTTTTGGAGTGATAGTATAGGTCTTGGATTATTTGTTGTTGTAGGCGCTGAAAAGGCTATGTTGTTAGGATATGACTCTTGGGTCATAGTGATTATGGGAACTATTACAGCTGTTTTAGGTGGAGTAATTCGCGATATTCTTTTAAATAAAGTCCCTCGAATCTTTAAACGTGAAATTTATGCTTCTCCCTGTATAGTTGGAGGTATTTTTTTTGTAACGCTTCAATTCTTCAACTTTAATTTACCTTTTATTAGTGCTGTAACTATCGGAATTGTAGTTTTATTAAGATATATAGCAGTTAGATGGGATTTGCAAATCCCTAAACTTAAAAGTGAAAAACTTTAAATCATAGTATGTCTTTACTTTATAACCTAAATTTATAAATTAATTAAGAAGTTAGATCATTTCAATTGAAAAATTTAAAATATACACTACTATATAAAAAGAAAAAGGGAGTTTAAACACTCCCTTTTTTAATATCCTATGGTAAATCTTTGTTGATGATGTTTTGGATTTTCAAGTTCGTCGACCATAGCTTTCGCATAATCCTGAACAGATATTTTACTGTTCCCTTGATCATCTGTAATAAGATTGTCTAATCCTAAACGATATTTTCCTGTTCTTTCTCCCGGCTCTATAGTTCCGGCAGGTGAAAAGAAAACCCAATCCAGTTCTTTTTCCGGTAAAAATTGATCTTTTAAGACTAATGCTAAGGCTTTAACTCCCGGTAAAATTTCATCAGGAATGGCTCCTGAATCTACAACGGTTTTACCCGGAGCTACCAATAAGCTTCCTGCTCCACCAACCGCTTGTAATCTCTTAATACCCGCTTTTTTAACAGCCTCAATTATTGATTGATATCCTTTTATTGTATCATCGTAAATATTGGGATTAGTCCAGCCCGGATTATATGCACTTATTACTGCATCATTATTTTTTAATACTTCAGCTAATTTATCTGTGTCAAATACATCTGCACTTACCACTTTTAAATTTTTATCGTCATTCTTAATTTTATCAGCCGAACGAACGATTGCTGTTACTTGGTACCCTCTGCTCAGTAATTCTTTTACTAATTGTGACCCTATAAATCCTGAGGCACCTATTAATGCTACTTTTTTCATAATTTGTATACTAATATTAATAATTTATTCTTTGATAACTTATTTTCATATAATAAATGAGATTTCCATATTTGTTTTACCTAAAATTTCATGCTGAAATCTAGAAGGGTTACTCCTTCCAGTTTTTTAAATACTACCTCTTCAATAGTTTCATTCAATTCGCAAATGTTTTGATTAATTTTTTTTCCAACACAACATAAAGGATTGGGAGATGGTAAAAGTTTTCCTACTAGCGATTGATTGTAAACACTTAAATAAATTTCAGACAATGCAATTTTTTCAGGAGATTTTAATAATCTACTTCCCCCGTTCTTTCCTTCTTTTGTTTCAATAAAACCATGTTTTTGAAGGTTGGATAATTCATTCCTGACTATAACAGGATTAAGATTTAAACTTCCTGCTATATAAGCTGACGGTAGCCATTGATCCAAATTTTTTGCCAAAAGAGTAAGTATATGCATGGAAACTGTAAAATGGCGATCATTCATTACTGTAATATTTTTAATTACAGTTCAAATATAAGCTTTTTTTATAAAATATTTACATATTTATTAAGTTATTCAATATTTATTAAAATAAATTAGTAAACTATTATTCTAATTATTTTGTATTGTCTCTATTTCAAAATGAATTAGTTTCCGATATTTAACTTTTATTTACTAATTATACAGATCTTATAATAACAGACATTAAAAAAAAAGGGATTCAAAGAAATGTTACAGTGATAAGATACAACAAAAAAAGAGCTATTAAAATAGCTCTTTAATAAGTATAAATATATTAGTAAATTCTATTTCTTAAGAAAACAGGTCTTTAAAACAATACTTGAACCGTCAATTTTACAATCTACTTCTTCCGGATTATCAGTTAATCGGATGCTTTTTACTTTAGTTCCTCTTTTAATTACCATAGAAGAACCTTTTACTTTAAGATCTTTAATGACTGTAACCGCATCTCCATCTTGAAGTTCAGCTCCGTTGCTATCTTTAACTATTGAATTACCTGCCGATTCTTCTCCCGACCATTCATAAAAACAATCCGGGCATACGTAGGAAGTACCATCAAAATAAACATTTTCCATTGAACATTTTGGGCACTTTAAAACATCTGTCATTATTTTTTCTTTTTAAAGATTACTAAATTTAATTGGGTTGCAAATATAACTTATTTAAACGCAGAGAACAAATATTCAATTTACTATTACATTTATATTATTCTTTTTTCTAATTATTTACAAAGTATTTTTCAAAATTTTTAAAAACATGTATTTATAGTTTTTTTTATAACTATATAAATTATTCTTTAATTTATAAGATTCTTTTTGTCAAAATAAAAAAGTTTACCTTTGTTTTATTTCGACAAATTCATTTACCATGAAAGATAGAATTGTTGTAAAGATTGGAAGTCAGCTGTTAACCCGTAAGGATGAAACTCTTGACATTACCCAAATGTCTGATATCGTTGATCAGATAGCCGAACTTCATAAAAATAATACGGAAATCATTCTGGTTTCATCCGGTGCAGTAGCGTCTGGTAAAAATGAATTTAAAACCCATTCAAAACTTGACAGTATTTCAGCTCGCCAGTTATATTCTTCTGTTGGACAGGTAAAATTAATTCATAGATATTACGACCTATTTAATCAACACGGGATTCTATGCGGACAAATCTTAGCAACTAAAGAAGATTTTTCAACACGTAGGCATTATCTAAATCAAAGAAATTGCATGAATATTATGCTTGAAAATCATGTGATTCCAATTGTAAATGAAAACGATGCGATTTCCGTTAATGAACTTATGTTTACGGATAACGACGAATTATCAGGCTTGATAGCTGCTATGATGGATTGCAAAAAATTGATTATTTTAAGTAATATCGATGGAATTTATACCGGCGATCCTTCAGACCCTGAATCTAAGCTTATAAAAGAAATAGACAATTCAAGTGATTCTGTTGAGGATTATATACAATCTAAGCGGTCGACTACCGGAAGGGGCGGAATGAAAACCAAATATAATATAGCTAGAAAAGTAGCAGAAGAAGGTATAGAAGTTATTATTGCCAATGGAAGGATAAAAAACATCATTTCCAGACTTGTAAATGGTGTTGACACACCTTCCACCCGATTTATTCCGGCGTCTAAAGAAATTTCGGGCGTAAAAAAATGGATCGCCCATTCTGAAGGTTTCGCTAAAGGAGAAATACATATTAATGAAGGAGTAAGAAAAGCTTTATTAAATTTTAAAGCCGTCAGCATATTGCCTGTAGGCGTAAATCGGATAGTCGGAAATTTTGAAAGTGATGATATTGTTCGCATTATTGATCACACCGGAAAACAAATTGGAATAGGCAGATCTTCCTATTCCAGCGAAAAAGCGAAAGAAATTTTAGGACAGGCCAACAATAAGCCGATCATACATTACGACTATTTATATATTGAAAAATAAATGATGTCTTCTATTCAACAAAATATTTTTACCTCATCCGTTAAAGCGGTAAATGAACTAAATTTAGTTGATATTGATAAAATCAACCAAGTTTTAGAAGTTCTTGCCAAAGAAACTGAAAATTCTATTCCCTATATTCTTTCTGAAAATAAGAAAGATATAGAAAGGATGTCTACTTCCGATCCGAAATTTGATCGGTTGCTTTTAACTGAAGAACGCATACAAGATATAGCAAAAGATATTCGCAAAGTTGCCTCTCTTCCCTCTCCTGTTGGAAAAATAATTTCAGAAAAAATTCTATCCAATGGTCTTAAGTTATCTAAAATTACAGTTCCTTTCGGAGTTATAGGAATTATTTATGAAGCCAGACCGAATGTAAGTTTCGATGTATTTTCTTTGTGTTTAAAATCGGGTAATGTTTGTATTTTGAAAGGAGGCTCTGATGCTTTTTTTTCTAATACAGCGATTGTTTCGATTATTAAGAGGGTTTTACTACAAGAGGGTTTGAATCCCGATATTTGTAATTTATTGCCCGCTGATCGTTCTTCGACTTTACAATTATTGAACGCAAGTAATTATATTGATCTTCTTATTCCGAGAGGAAGTAAAGAGCTTATTAATTTTGTTCGTGAAAATTCAAAAATACCAGTAATCGAAACCGGTGCAGGAGTATGTCATACTTATTTCCACCGGGAAGGTAATTTAGAAATAGGAAAAGAGATCATCTTTAATGCTAAAACCCGAAAAGTTAGCGTTTGCAATTCGTTGGATTGCTTACTTATTGATAAGGAAAGAATACAGGACCTTCCCGATTTGTGTAAAAAATTAATTGAGAAAAAAGTAGTTATTTACGCGGATGAACCTGCATACGCTCAATTAGAAAACTCTTATACCTCCAATTTACTGCATAAAGCAACTTCCGCAAATTACGGAATGGAATTCTTGGATTATAAAATGTCTATAAAAACGGTAAATTCTATTAATGAAGCAATTGAACATATAGCGAACTACGGATCCAAACATAGTGAAGCAATAATAAGTGAAAATAAATCATGTATAAAAATTTTTGAAAAGCTGGTAGATGCCGCTTGTATTTATGTTAATACTTCTACTGCCTTCACAGATGGCGCACAATTCGGAATGGGAGCAGAAATAGGGATCAGCACGCAGAAAATGCATGCACGAGGTCCTATGGCTCTGGATGAATTATGTTCTTATAAGTGGATTGTAGAAGGTAACGGTCAAATAAGACCGTAAATAATTCAGATAGTAGCTAGATTGTTTTATTTCTTAAATTAATAATTTTTTCGGTTTTTAAATTCAGTATAAAAATTGGAATTAAAAAAAGATGAATGCTTTATCTTTATATGAAAAAAATTCATTAAATATAAATTTTTGAAAATAATAAAAGGCAATGGATGAATTAAATTTTAATCAGTAGTAAAATTTAATTCATCCATTACAAATACAAAATATATATTAATTAAAATCAGTTCCTATTCAAAATATCTAGCTATTAATTAGTTATTTTTTCATCACCGTTTTTCAATCTCATCCTAAAATCTTCGAAGCATCCAAAACTATTTTCACTAAAAACAATAACGAAACAATATAAACCGTTGGAGTAACCTCTTTTCTTCTGCCTCCTAATACTTTTAATAAAGTAAAGCTTAGCATACCAAATACAATACCTTCCGCTATACTAAATGTAAAAGGCATAAAAATTATGGTTAAAAATGCGGGTAAACCTTCCGTGATATCATTAAAATTAATTTTTACAACAGAAGAAATCATAAAGAGACCGACAATAATTAATGCCGGAGCTGTGGCAGCTGCCGGAACTAATAAAAATATAGGTGCTAGAAATAAAGATAAAAAGAACATCAAAGCTGTACTAACTGCTGTAAGACCGGTACGTCCTCCGGAGGCTACTCCGGAAGCACTTTCTACATATGAAGTAATCGTGCTGGTACCCAAGATCGCTCCAACCGTCGTTCCCAATGCATCAGACAATAATGCTTTTTTCATTTGAGGAAAATTTCCTTCTTCATCCGTGAATCCCAATTTAGATACAACTCCTATTAATGTTCCAATCGTATCAAACAAATTAACAAATAGAAAAGTGAAAACTACAATCAACATATCCACTGAAAATATTTTGTCCCATCCTTCAGAAGAAAACATTGGTTCGACAGCTTTACCAAATATCGGTTCAATGGAAGGAGGCATGCTTACCAATGAACCTGGTAATTGTATGTCGCCCAACAAATAGCTGAATAAAGTGGAAACTACAATTCCCGCTAAGATAGATCCATTTATATTCCGCGAATGAAGTACAGCCGTAACCAACAATCCCGCAAAAGCAATCCATACCGAATGTTGTTTAAAATCACCTAAAGCAAGAAAAGTATTGGGATCAGAAACAATGATATTCGCTCCTTTTAGTCCTATTAAAGTAATAAATAATCCAATTCCAACAGGGATTGCCTCTTTCAGTACTCTAGGAATGCTTTTAACTATCATTTCCCTGACATTCAAAAAAGTAAGAATTATAAATATAAGCCCCTCTATAAAAACAGCTGTTAGAGCAAATTGCCAAGAATATCCAAGTCCTAAAACTACAGAAAAAGCAAAAAAGCTGTTCAGTCCCATTCCGGGTCCTTGAGCTATGGGCAATTTTGCCAATATTCCCATTAACAACGTCGCAAAAATAATAGCTAACGTAGTTCCTGTAAAAAGAGCTTCTCTATCCATTCCCGTTTCCGATAAAATACTAGGATTGACTATCAAAGCATAGGACATGGTTAAAAAAGTGATGATCCCGGCTACTAATTCTTTTTTAATAGTTGTACCATTTTCGGATAGCTTAAAATATCCGTCTAGAAAAGTTTTCATGTTATCAGTTTAGTTTAGTTTAGTAAAAAGCAAAAGTACTAACAAATAAGTAATATTGGTTAGTGTTTTTGTGTGTAAAGGCTGCCTTTCCACTCATTTAATCAATTGCAATTTTTATTTAATTAATTATCAGTTTATTAAAATCTAAAGTTAAAAGCTCTTCGGGTAAAATCGTATTGAAAAAGACTTGAACGGCTTCTTCTTTTAGTATGGATATATCGGTATAACGATTGGAAAAATGCCCTAATATTAATACTTTAACGTTTGCCATTTTTGCTATTTCTGCGGCTTGATGTGCTGTGGTATGTCCTGTTTTAGAAGCTAATTCTCTTAATTCATCTAAAAAAGTAGCTTCATGGTATAAAACATCTACCCCTTTAATTAACGGGACTATATTGGGACTGAATTTAGTATCTGAACAAAAGGCATAGCTGTAAGAATGTTTAGGAGGAAGGGTAAGATACTCATTTTTTATGATATCTCCGGATTGAGTTATAAAATCTTTACCTAATTTCAAATTATGATAATCGCATACTTCAATTTCGGGATTGTATTTAATTACATCCATATTAAGCCTTCTCGGCTTTACTTTTTCTTTAAACAGAAATCCATTGGTGTAAATACGATGGTTTAATGGAATCGTCCAAACACACAATTTATTATTTTCATAAATTAATTCACTTTTTAAAGAAGTCAGTTCAATAAAGTTAATATCAAACTGATTACTACTCTCAGTTAATAGTAATTGAACTTTAATTAATTTTTTAATTCCTTTGGGCCCATAAATGGTTAAAGGTTCGGTTCTTCCCAATAAATGAAAGGAAGATATAAGTCCGATCAAACCAAAAACATGATCGCCATGCAGATGAGAAATAAATATAGTATTTATATGGGTAAATTTTACTCTTGCTTTTCTAAGTTGTACTTGAGTCCCTTCTCCACAATCTATTAGAAAATATTGGTTATTACATTCTAATAACTGAGATGTAGGATTGGTACGAACAGTGGGAACCGCTGAGTTATATCCTAAAATAGTAAGTTTCATAAATTTTAAGTTGTATTTTTGAGTTTTTACAAACTATTACCTTACTAATATTTTTCATAAAAATACATGATTTTTTTCATTTGATAAATAAAAAATTAATTTTTAAGCCACTTTTTTTTACGCTTTTTTTTCATTTTTAACGCATTTTTTAAGAAAAATAAGTGATTTTTTAATGAATTTTTTCTTAATTAAATTAGTGCAAAATACTAAATTTCAAACAATTACATTTTCAAAAAATGTTTTTTAAAGAAAAAAATTACAATTTATAACAATTCAAATATATTATTCATATATTACTGTCCTTAATAAAATAAAAACATTATGAAAATACTTAAAAGTCTTTACGTACAAGTAATAATTGCCATAATTATAGGTATTCTTATTGGATATTTTTTCCCAAGTGAAGATATTATAGTTAATGGGGTTAAACAACACAGTACGGGACTTGGTGAAATGCTAAAACCATTAGGAGACGGATTTATCAAGCTAATTAAAATGATCGTAGGACCTTTGATTTTCTGTACCATTGTGCTAGGTATTGCAGGAATGGAAGATACTAAAAAGGTTGGTAAGGTTGGTTTAACAGCTATTGTTTATTTTGAAATTATGACAACAATAGCTTTAATCATCGGCTTGGTTTTCGTTAATGTGCTAAAACCCGGAAACGGCATGCATGTAGATCCTTATGCATTGGATTCTTCATCTATGTCCCATTATATAGAAAAAAGCAAAGAAGATCACGGAATTATTACATTTATTTTGGATATGATTCCTGAAAATGTTATTGCTTCAATTGCTTCTAATAATTTACTTCAAGTATTAGTCTTTGCCATTCTTTTTGGTTTTGCCATGACGAAAATTGGACCTAAATCTTCAAAACCGGTTCTATCCGTAATGCAATCTTTCCTGGATGGACTTTTTGCTATTATAAAAATAATTATGTATCTGGCACCTTTAGGAGCCATGGGTGCTATGGGATATACTATTGGAGTTTACGGATTGAAAGCATTGAGTAATTTAGGAATGTTAATCTTATGCTTTTATCTAACGTGTATTGTTTTCATTTTTGGAGTTATCGGAGCAGTTCTTTATTACAATAAAGTCAACATATTCAAATTTATCAAATATATTAAAGAAGAACTTTTAATAGTGCTCGGCACCTCATCTTCCGAATCAGCATTACCGGGAATTATGAGCAAGATGGAGAAGATAGGATGTTCTAAGTCTGTCGTTGGTTTGGTAATACCAACCGGCTATTCTTTTAATCTCGACGGTACTTCCATTTATCTTACCATGGCTGCTGTTTTTATTTCTCAAGCTTTAGACATGCATTTGAATTTACAACAAGAAATTACGCTTCTTTTAGTATTGCTTTTAACCTCAAAAGGTGCAGCCGGGGTAACAGGAAGTGGTTTTATTACTCTTGCCGCTACCCTACCGGTAGTAGGACATGTACCGGTTGAAGCTGTGGCGTTAATATTCGGTATTGATAAATTCATGAGTGAAGCAAGAGCTTTAACTAATTTAATAGGTAATGCAGCAGCTACTATTGTTGTTGCCAGAAGGGAAAATGAATTTAATTACGATAAAGCTGAAAGCATATTAATATCCAATAAGTCTTAAGTGTGATTTTTAATTTATTTTTAAAAAATATAATTTGTTAAATAAATATTATCATTTTTTTGGTAAAATTATAAATTAAAAATAGATTTGTATAAAATATACTAGTTTTGAAAGTCCTGGTAGATAATTTACTAGGGCTTTCTTAGTAAATTTTCTATTTTTTACTTCGACTTATTTATAAATATTCTTTTTAACGCAGGCTTACGTAAATTTATGAACATATATTTTTTATTTTTGTAATACTATGGATTAGCATAATATTAAATTTTTTAAAAGAAATTTGAAATTTTAGATTAATAAAATTTATTATTAGAAAATATAAAAGTTTTACTATGTTAGTTTTTATTTATATTTTAAATGTTAATCTTATGAAGTAATTTATTTCGATAAATAAATTATCTTCATGCATTTAAAATAGAATACGAGCAACTTTTGAATTATAATTAAGCAATTAACCAATGAAAAAAATATATTTAGACAGTGCCGCTTCAACCATTATAGATGAAAGAGTTATTGAAGCAATGATTCAATCTATGAAAGAAGATTTTGGTAACCCTTCTGCTATACACAGTTTTGGGCAAGAAAGTAAGTCAAAAATAGAAATGGTCAGAAAAAATATAGCTCAATTGTTGCATGTAAATCCTAATGAAATCATTTTCACAAGCTGCGGTACTGAATCTAATAATTTAATTTTACGTTCTTGTATAGAAAACTTATCCATTAAACGAATCATTTCTTCTCCCTTAGAACATAAATCTGTTTTGGAAACCATCAGAGATCTAAAAGAAAAACATCCTGAAATTGAAGTTGTTTTTCTTCCTTTGAAGAATAAAAAAGGGGATTTGGATATTGCTTTTTTAGAAGATTTACTAGAAGAAAAAATTCCAACATTAGTTTCTTTAATGCATTCCAATAATGAAATTGGAAATTTAACGGATATTGATAGTATTGCTCAATTATGTAAAAAATATGGAGCTTTATTTCATTCAGATACTGTTCAAACTATGGCTCATTATCCTTTAGATTTCTCTAAAACACCCATTGATTTTGCTTCTTGCAGTGCCCATAAATTTCATGGTCCTAAAGGAATAGGAATGGCTTTTATAAGAAAATCAAGCGGTTTAAAAGGTATTATTACCGGAGGAACTCAGGAGCGTAATTTACGAGCCGGAACCGAAAATGTTTACGGGATTGTTGGCTTAGGTAAATCTTTTGATTATGCTATGCAAGAATTAAAGGAAAGAAGAAGGATAATTGAAGATTTAAAACAATATACAATAGATCAATTGTCTAAAAATATACAAGGGGTTTTGTTTAATGGGCATGGAACAGATTTTACTAAAAGTAACTATACTCTTTTAAGTATTTTGCTTCCTTTTCCCAATACTTTGGTTGGTTTTCAACTCGATATGAAGGGTATCGCCGTTTCTCAAGGAAGCGCCTGTGCTTCCGGTGCTTCTAAACCGTCAAAAACCATGTTGCAGCTTTATACTGAAGAAGAATTAAAAAACACAACGACGTTACGCATTTCATACAGCCATTATAATACAAAAGAAGAAATAGATGTTTTGATCAATTTTCTTTCTGAGATACAAAAGAATTTAACTAATACCATCCCCGCCGAAAATGGGTAACCACCGCGCTTAAGTTAAAATTAAAGGTAAATCGAATATGGGATAAATAATTATTTTTTGCCGGTTCAAATCCCAACGTTGATTGAATGGGTAAATACAATTCTAAAAATTCAGGTATTATGTTCAATTTAACTCCTGAATCGTAGATAAAATACGTAGATTTCTTTTTATTCGAATACAATCCCATATCTGCATACAAGTCAAAAGGCTTCCATAAATGTATTTCTCCATTTAATGAAGTAATCCATTTATTGGCTGATTTATCCAACATGGATTTAAACCCTCCTTCAGCCATTATATATTGTTGATAAAACAATCCACCGGTTGCAGATCTTCCTAAATAATCCATGTAATTAAAACTATAATCTGTGATATGATCTACTCCGAAATCAAAGTAAGTAGAATTGGAATGATTGTTTATAAAATATCCTCCAAAATAGCGTAAAGTTATTTTTTTATTCGGCGCATATTCATGTCTAAAATATATCTCTGTATTTATTTTATTGAAAATATTAGAATGTTGGAAGTTAGTTTTACTATACCATTCATTGATTATTCTTTTATCTGAATGCGAATACGACAGATCCAGCAGATTATAATGGGAATATTCATTTTTTTCTAGTATTTTAAAAGGATCTTTTTCTCTTTCAACACTATTAAATGAAATTCCTATGGTTCTGTTAATATCTGATCTGGGTCTCTTTTTAAATATAAGATTTACATTTCCTGAATATTTTTTATAACTCAAATTCTTATCATAATGATAATAAGTATATCCTGTTCCCATAGACATTCTTCTAAATAAGCCTTCTTCCATATCGTAATTGTAATTTAAGGCACCTGATCCCGTTAAACTTTTGGTTCCAGTGGAATAAGTTGGAGAAAATGAATATTCGAAAGGTCTTGAAAATGGAGAGCTATTATAAAAACGTAATCCTAGTATAAATTTATCGTAATTATTCCAGTTTATATTGGGTTCATAAAAAATTTGTGTATAATTAGGATTATCAACGTCTGCATAGAATTTCATTTGCAATTTCTTTCTGTTCTTATAGATACCCTCTGTGTTCAATAGATTATCATTATCATTAATTTCCGGAAACAGGTAATTTTTATTTATAAGTAAACGATCATATTCTCCATTTTTAAATGAATATAAAGAATCTTTATTGGTTGAAAACACCCATTTCTGATTGATTATCTTCTTGTTTTTTTCTCCTGTGATTAATATTGGAATCGGTAAAGCCGTTTTATTAGTGATACGTACTTTTATGGTATCTTTTTCATACTTATCCTCATAAAATTTTTTAATCTTAAAATTAATACGATCATTGGTAATTATATAATTTTGAAAAAACCATGCTAAACTTTTTTGAGAGTTTGTTTCTAAAATCCTTTGAAAGTCTGACGAAGTAATTTCACGATCTTTTCCTTCTTCTATAAGCTTTTTAACTGAATTTTCGAAAAGATCCGCTCCCAAATAGGCGGATAGAAAATTAAAACTTAATCCCGATTTAAATCCACTAATTATATACTGGTTGATATTGCTCAATTCTAAAAAATCTTCACTTATCGGCTGATCATAATTTTGAGTTGCTATATATCTGTAACCTAATTTATATCGATCGGTTATAGGAACTTTAGATATGAAAAAATATTGTAACGGTTTAATTTTTATTATGCTAAGTTCTTTAGGAAGATTACCTAATAATTTAGTGTCAGGATAATACTTCTTTAAATAATTTAATTGATAATAGGTAAGCAAACCGTTAGGTATCCAATGATATTTATTTTTATCCACTTGTATTACCTGATTGATAACTGAATAGGCTATTTGCTGAAACATTTTAAGATCAATTTTTACGTCATCAGGAAAAAGTTTCCATTCTTTTAAACCCAATAATTTAATATCATCAACTCCTATAAAATTGCGATCTTTTTTAATTTTAGAGCTAATTAATAATTTTGAGGGTAGTTTGCCTAATTTTTCATTTAAAAATAGTAATTCGCGTTTAATATTTTTATAATAAATTTCTTTAAATTTTTCATTAATGGAATATCCAATTACTACTTCGGTTTGCGATCCGTTTATAGCATAAATAAAAGAAATCGGTTTATTTTTAGTAAGGATCATAGTTACAGCATCACCGGATGTTCCCTGTAATTGATTTTCTCCCGCTTTTGTAAGATCTCCATCCATATATAAACCCATAGGATGGTAAAAGTTAATTGTATAATTGGTTTTTCTATAGGGATTAAACTCAGTATCGGTAAATGGCTCTAACTTGGGTTTTGAATTGATAAAATCTAGAGGCTGTATAAAAAAGTTTTTTAATACATAAGTACCTTTTGAGGAAAATCCATATCCGGTAATTTTATTGGAAGGTATTTTTATATTATAATTTAAATCCAAAGATATACTATCATTGGGTAATAAAGGAGAAAAAAGATTTACTTCGTAAAATTCAAAATCTCTAAGTAAAAAAACGGGTTGTCGTTTATTTATAAAGATGGTCAAATCATTAATTCGACCTCTATCCATATATTTTGAAAAATATAAAGTTTTATTTCTATCCTCTAATTTTCGTTTTCCTAATACCGTATTAGTATTAGAATAGGAATTAGCGGCTGCGTGTAAATATATTTTATCTAAAGTTATACCCGTATTATTATAAAAAACGATCTTTTGTTTTACGGATATATTTTTAGTTAGGCTGTCTAAGGTTGCTGATATAAGTATTTTGTCACTTTGTGAAAAGCACAAAACAGGTAAAATTACTAAAATTATATTCGATAAGATTCTTAGAATTTTCATAGTTAACAGCAAGAAGTCATAGGTGATGATTACTATTTAAATCTTATTTCAACGGCTCCAAAACGATATTTAATAATGTCTGCTTCAAAATATTCAATATCATCCATACTATTTAATATTTTATAAATTTCTTTTTTTAATACTCCTTTTCCTTTGCCATGTATTAGTATCAACTTCTTAACCTTATCTTTCTGGGCTGATTTTATTTCCTCCATAGCTTTATTAATTTGCTTTTCAAGCATTTGATGAGGCATCATGTTTTTAAATGAGTCAACAATATTTCCTATATGCAAATCAATAATTCTTTCTTGTATAGTTTCTTTTTTTACATTGTTGATATTTTTAGAAGTTACATCTTCTTTTTTAGCATTAAAATAGGTAGCTTCAGTATACATATTTGCATATTTATCATAGGCAATTAAGTTATTTAGTGAATGAGTAACTTCAAATCCATAAGAATCTAGTAAAACTGCTTTATTTCCTATAAAATTTTTTATAGTAAAAATTCCTTCTTCATCCAGTAGTTTAACTTTATCCCCGATCTTCATACAGATTGAATTAATAAAGAAGGCTATCTTGAGGATAGCCTTCTTTGTTTTGTTTATACTATTTAATTTATTTTACATTATTTTCTGGGAACTCTATTGCTGGCTCCTCTTTTGGTTCTTTTAGAAGAAGATTCTTTACCTTTGTGATCTTGAGCTACCCTAAATCCAACCCATACGGCAGACTCATTTTCAAGCATATATCTTCTTTGCCCCGGATCTAACCAATAAGCGGTATCATTCCAAGATCCTCCTTTAATAACCCTTAAATCATTACTGATTTGAGAAGTTCTTTGTTTGGAATCCTTATCTAAAACTACTCTTCCACTTTTATCTACGGTCCAGTTTCTAATAGGTGAATTGTAGTAATTAAAGGTACCGGTTGAATCAACACGACCATCTCCCGATTCTAAAGAAGATTGTAAATCTCCGTCTCTAAAGTTTCTTGCATCATCTACAATCTCTGTTTCAAATTTTCCGGATAAATTTCTATATAATTTTCTTCCGTCTGCCAAAGTATCATATTGAATAGTACCGTCATCAACTTTTTTAAATCTTCCGGGATTTCCTTCTTCACTAATAAATTGTTGATAAACGTTTCCTCTATAATAGTTGAAATCATTAAAATCAGTATCTATTAACGGTCTATAAACGTCTTGTGTCCATTCAGCAACATTTCCATACATACCATACAATCCAAAAGGGTTGGATGGATATGCTCTAACATCGGAAGTAATTGCATTCCCATCATTAGCCCAACCTCCACTACCGGAATAATCTCCTTGTCCACCGGATTTAAAATTATCCAGGAATTGACCTCTATTTCTTCCTTTTTTAGCACGCATTCTATTGATCATTACGTCTTTACCTTCAATGATGTTATACTGTCTGTTATCTGCTTCAGCCAGTGCAGCATATTCCCATTCAGCTTCTGTAGGTAATCTGAATTTTTGTACTAAATTTCCTTGAGCACTTTTATTAACTGCTATAATTCTTTCATTTTTGCTGGTAATACCGCTTTGTTTAGCGATTTTATCTTGATTGACAATACCTTCTAATTCAGGATCATTGTATTTATATTTTTCAACATTAAATGAATTTGAACCCACATTATTGGCCGGATTACTATAAAAATCTTTTGGGATAATACCTTTATTCATTAATTCTCTTTCATTGGCTCTATCGGTCAACCAATCACAATACCTTTGAGCTTGTAACCAACTTACTCCAACTACCGGGTAGTTATCAAATTGAGGGGCTCTGAAATAATCTTCTGAATAAACATCGTTTCTGGACAATTTATTTTTCCAAACAAGAGTATCAGGAAGGGCTCCATAATAAATATCTTTATAATTCTCATCCGTTGGTGAATATACATACTTTAACCAAGTTACATATTCACGATATTCATAATTTGTTACTTCAGTTTCACCGATAAAAAAAGATCTTACTTGCATTCGGTTAGGGGTATTGTTCCAATCATGCATTACATCGTCTTTAACTAATCCCATAGTAAAAGCTCCTCCTTCCACGAATACCATTCCAACCCAACCTTTTTCAGTCTTTTTCTTTTTACTATAAAACCAGCCGTTTCTATCATTGGCCTTCCATCCGGTCAAACTTTTTGTATTTTTAGTTCCACCGCCAGGTTTAGTTCTCCCACCACCGCAACTAACTAATGCTAAGGAAATTGAAGAAACAACGGATAATAATAATATGAATTTCCCGATTCTCATTGTATTTATTTTCATAATTAAGATCATGCAAAAATAATATAATATTACTGAAAGAAAAATTTTTTCTACTTTATATTACATAACCTCAAATAACGTTAACTTATTTGTAGATATTGTATATTTAGTAAAATATTATTTCTACTTATTCGTTATTTAGTGGTAAATGAAAAGATTTTTATACATTTTTATAGCGTTTTTCATTCAAGTGTCCACATTTATCCCTGTGGCACAAACTATTACGATTAATTGGGACGGTATAAAGAATTTTTATTATTCCACTGAGCAAGTAAAAAAATATCCTTTCTTTACCAATGATAACTATTCCATTGATGAAGGAATACCTACTTTATATTATGCCGAGAAAACTGATTTTAATGGAGATGTATATCTAACGAATTTACAATGGCAACCTATTGAAAAATCGCAACTTGGCGATACGCCTCTGGATTTCATTCCCGATGATGATATTTTCAGCGCGTCAATTACTAAGTCACGAGATCAAAAATTTATATCCGTAACCATTAAAACATTAAAGAAAACAGGCAATACCATTTTTAAACTGGTACGTTTTACCATTGAGAAAAAAAATTCGTATAGTAAAAATTTTTCATCTTTAGAATCCTTTTTGAATGTTGAAAGTGTTCTAAAAAACGGATTATGGTATAAAATTAAAATTGCAAAAACAGGAATTTATAAAATTGATCGTAATTTATTACAATCTTTAGGAATAAATTGTAATTCTTTAGATCCCAAAACTATACGAATATTTGGCAATGGAGGAAAAATGCTTCCGGAACCAACCTCATCGTTCAGATACGATAACCTAAAAGAAAATGCCATTTTTGTCCGAGGAGAAAATGATGGAATTTTTGATTCAGATGATTATATATTATTTTATGGGCAAGGACCGGACTATTGGATAAGAAATTCAAAGGTTAGGCATAAAAAAAATATATATGAAGATTATGCATATTATTTTATTAACATCAATCAAACTGCGGGAAAAAGAATTCAATCCAATCCTTACAAAACACCAAACGCTAACGTATATGTAGAGTACGATGATCATCAATTCTTTGAAGAAGATAGACTAAATTTAAATCAATTAGGTAAAATATGGGTGGATGAAAATTTAGGATTGAAAAATTATAAAGAAATCCTATTTCCGGTGCATGACTTAGTTCCGGGTTCAAGCATAACTTGGAAATATGCTTGGGTATCAAGAAACGGTATTAATGGAAAAATAAATGTGTCATATAATGATAATCCGGTATTTTCATCGATTTTAAGACCATCCCCTAATGAAATTGATTTTGCAATTGGAAGCCAAACACAAACTATCACTCCAACTAATAATCAATTAAAATTTACTTTAGGATTTGATAACTCTACTAATCCCTCGGCTGAATTTTATCCCGATTATTTTGAAGTTTTATATAAGCAAAAGCTTAAATTTAATGGTAGTCAAATGAATTTCAGAACATTTGATCCCATTGAAGATGGAAAAATATATGGATTTACTTTTGTTCCTTCTGAAGATTGCGAAGTTTGGGATGTTTCAGATGTTGTCAACGCAAAAAAACTGGAACGATCAGCAAATGCTTTTACGTATTCCTATCAATTGTTATCAACTAATTTTAAAAACGAAATGATCGCCTTTAAGCACTCAGCTGCCTACATTCCGGAAGTTGTTGGTAAAATTTCAAATCAGGCTTTACATTCCATATCCGATGTAGATTATATTGTCATAACTGTTCCTGAATTTGTTTCTCAGGCAAATCGCATTAAAAATTTACATCAATCTAAAAATCGATTAAAAGTAGAAGTAGTTACAGTAAATCAAATTTATAATGAATTTAGCTCCGGGGGACAAGATTTAACCGCAATAAGGGATTTTTTACGTTATCTATATAAGAAAGACAATGGAAAATTAAAATATGTGCTTCTACTGGGCTCTGCCTCTTATGATTATAAAAATAAAACCGGAACCGGACATAACTTAATTCCTACCTATCAAAGTTATAATAGCACCGGTCTTAATTACTCTTATGCAACAGATGATTTTATAACGATATTGGATGATGATGAAGCTAATTTAATAGGAAAAGATGCCAATCTTTCAGCTACTCAATTAGATATAGCAGTGGGAAGAATGATTGCAAAAAATCTATCCGAAGCAACAGCGTGTGTAGATAAAAGTGTAAAATACGATAATGGACAAGCTCCTCAAGGTACTCCTTTTGGAAATTGGAGATTAAATGCCTCTGTTATTGTAGACATTGACAGTGATAACAATTTCCATAAAAAAATTGAAGAAACTATTGCTCAAAATATTTTTGATAAATCATTGAAAGAATATACACTTAAAAAATTATATATAGATTCTTATAATGCAGATTACACTACAGGTGGAGCCAGATTTCCACAAGTAAATGAAGCAATAAAAGCCGCTTTTAACAATGGTAATTTAGTAATAAATTATTTTGGACATGGCGGCACATTATCTCTTTCTCAATATAGGCTATTTTCAAAAGAAGATGTAAACAGCTTGTCTAATTTCAACAGAGATTTTTCTCGACTGCCTTTATTTATTACTATCTCATGCGATGTTTCCGTATGGGACAATCCTTCTTTAAATTCTTTAGGGGATTTATTATATCTCAAAAAAAATGGTGGAGCAAATTCCATGATTACAACCAATAGGGCGCTGTCAATCTATTATGGGTTGAATATGAACCCTGTAATCATGAAAAACATATTCACAAAAAAAACTGAAAGTAATCAATATATAGCTCTAGGTGAAGCGCTTCGACTTTCCAAAAAAGAAATCTTAAGTGGAGAAAGTCGAAAAATAAATTTGTTCGGAGATCCCGCGCAATCTTTGGTATACCCAAAACGTAAAATTAAGGTCACTAAAATAAACGGATTGGATGCAGACCATTTCTCGGGTGTTATAAAAGCCCTTGATTTCATTACCATTGAAGGCCAAGTACTAAATGAAAATGGAGATGTTGATCCCTCTTTTTCGGGAAATATCCAAACTGTTTTATATGATAAACCTGTGGATAAAAAAACTCTAAATAATTTTAATTATAATTCACTTAAACCACCTCTTGAATATAAAGAACAGGTTAATGCCATATATAAAGGAGGTTCACAAGTTAAAGATGGAAATTTTAAAATAGAATTTTACGTTCCTAAAGATATTAATTATGATATCGGTGATGGCAAATTACTTTTATATGCCGATAATTCTGAAATTGACGCCTTATATTTTAAAAATGATTTAAAAATTGGAGATATAAATCCCAATGGAATAAATGATTCGGAAGGCCCAAAAATAGGTTTATACATGAATAATCTAAATTTTGCTAATGGAGGAATAACTGATCGCTCACCATATCTTTTAGCCTGTGTAACGGATAGTACCGGTATTAATTCAACCGGTTTAGGAATTGGACATGATATCACGGGCGTTTTAAATAATAATGTAAACGGTACCATTATTCTGAATGATTTTTATACCGGAGGAGAATCTTCTCCTTGTCTAAATCCGAATTTAAAAGATTATCAAAAAGGAAAAGTTTGGTATCGATTAGAAAATCTTGAAACAGGAAATCATTCAATTAAATTCAAAGTTTGGGATATTAATAATAATTCATCTTCTGCTACCTTAGATTTTTTAGTTGTTGATAACGGTGATCAGGGATTAATAATAAAAAAATTATTAAACTGGCCTAATCCATTTACAACTAAAACATTTTTTCATTTTGAACATAATTGTCCCGATATTCTTGATGTTCAAGTCCAAATTTTTACCGTGTCAGGAAAATTAGTAAAAACTATTAATAAAACCGTTACTTCTCAGCCTTTTAACGAAGGATACAGAACTGACAAATTTGGAATTGAATGGGACGGATTGGATGATTTTGGAGATAAAATCGGAAAAGGTGTGTATATTTATCGTGTAAAAATAAAAGGAACATCTGAATTTTGTAAGGGTTCAGTTTCTCAAGTGGAAAAATTGGTAATATTAAAATAAAATTTATTTTTGCATTATAAAAACGCTATAATAAAAAAAATTTATATCATTTTAACTCAAATAGTTCATGAAAAAAAGAATTTTAATTCTGACGTTGTTATTATTTAGCGCCTTTAAGGCTCAGAATAGAAATTACGCCATAGTCACCGGAGCACCCTTTTTAAGAATATCACCGGATGCTCGTTCTGGCGGTTTAGGTGATCAAGGGGTGGCAACGTCACCCGATGGGTTTTCCCAATTTTGGAACCCTTCAAAATATGTTTTTGGAACTAGTTATTCCGGAGTAGGTCTTTCATATACTCCCTATATGAATAAACTAACTAGCGATGTATTTTTATTAAACGGAACTTTTTATACATTCCTCGGTGAAGAAGAAAGAAGCACATTAGCCGCAAGTATTTATTATTTCAACATGGGTGAAATCCAACTTAACGAATTATTGGGAAATAACATTGTTGAAAAAGGTATTTCTAAACCTAATGAATTTGCACTAGATGTGTCTTATGGACTTAAATTAGCGGATGTATATTCCATGGCGGTTACCGCAAGGTATGTTCGTTCCGATTTATTTAACAATGTTGATAATTCATCTGCCCAAACAAAGGCTGCCAATACATTTGCAGTTGATGTAACCGGATATTTCCAATCTGAAAAAAGCAGTTCTTTCGGCAATTATGAAGGAAGATGGAGAGCCGGTTGGGGATTATTTAATATGGGACCTAAATTAGATTACTCTGACAGCAAAGAAAATTCCAGCTATTTGCCTACTAATTTAAGATTAGGTGTGGGTTATGACCTATATTTCGATGACGATAATAAATTGGGATTGACTTTTGAAGCTACAAAATTACTTGTTCCTGCACCCGAAGAAGTTAAAAATCCCGATGGTAGCATAACATATCAAGTTCCCGATAAAAGTTTTATTTCCGGAATGTTTAAATCATTTAGTAATAAAGATGTGGGCAAAGAAATTACGTACAGTATTGCAGGTGAGTACACTTTCAATAACGCATTTGCTTTTCGTACCGGTTATTTCTACGAAAATCCTGACAAAGGAGGAAGACAATATGTAACACTGGGAGCAGGTCTTAAATATCAATCGTTCGGTATTGATTTTTCCTATCTGATTACAACTTCAAGTGTTAATAATGCTTTAGACAATACGTTACGATTTGGATTAACGTGGGATTTTGGTGGTGATGCAACCAATGCTTACGACAATTATTAAAATTTCAACTAAAATATCTAACCTATAGTAAGAATCACTCTGTATAAAAGAGTGATTTTTTTTACATTTACCAAAATTATACAGTACGATGTTTACACCTGAAAAACTCAATGAATTAAAACAATTAATAAAAACAAAAAAAAATATACTCATTTTGGCTCATCAGAATCCGGACGGTGATGCCATTGGTTCTTCTTTAGGATTATATCATTTTTTAAGTACCCTTGGAGTTCAATCCACGATAATTGTACCGAATGAATTTCCTAAATTTTTAAAATGGTTGCCGGAAGCCAAAAATATTATTATAGGTGAATATCGGGTAAAATTCGTTGAAATAGCTTTTAGAAATGCAGATTTAATTTTCTGTCTTGATTTCAATACTTCTTCAAGGATTAATCAATTGGAAACAAAATTAAATGAATCAAGAGCCGTTAAAGTGTTGATTGATCATCATCAAAACCCGGATAATTTTGATTACATATATTCAGATACTTCTCAACCGGCTACTTGCCAAATGATTTATAAATTTATTGATGCCTTAGGTGAAGTATCAAAAATCGATGAAAAAATAGCAACTTGTCTATATACCGGAATTTTAACTGATACCGGAAGTTTTCGGTTTAAAAATACCACCGCTGAAACTCATAAAATTATATCCGTATTTTTGGAAAAAGGAGCTAAACCGGATCTTATAGCTTCCAATATTTTTGATTGTAATACACCGGAACGACTAAAACTTTTAGGCTGTGTTTTAGAATCCATTGAACTTATTCCTAATAAAAATACTGCAATATTGTATGTAACCAGAAATCAATTGTTAGAATTGGGTTATCAAAAAGGAGATACGGAAGGATTTGTTAATTACGGACTTTCTATTATAGGAATTAAATTTGTTGCATTTTTTATGGAAGATCTGCAAAATGATTTTGTTAAGATTTCTTTCCGTTCCAAAGGTAATTTTGACGTTAACGCGTTTTCTCGAAGCTATTTTAATGGAGGTGGACATATTAATGCTGCCGGTGGCAGAAGTGATCTTTCTTTAAAAGATTCTATTTCAAGATTTAAAAATATAATTGAAAACGAAATCCATGAAATTTCTTAACATTGCAATTATATACTCATTTTGTATAGGCATTTTATTCTCGTGTCAGAAAAAAGAAATTTTCCTTCCGGTTACTAATTCAAAATCTGCATATGGCAAAAAATTATTAGAAAACTCTAAAGCTAGAGAAGATAAGGAAAGGGATTTCTTGCAAAACTGGATTAGTAAACGAGAGGATTCTTTACATGTAAAATTTGTGCCTACTTCTTCGGGTATTTGGATTCGATTTATTTCACATAAAAAATCTCCACAACCTAAAAATAATAGTTGGATTAAATATTCTGCTGAAATAAAAACACTTTCAGGAGATGTAATTTATTCTTTTGATGAGTTTGGTGAAAAGCAGGGAGTTTTAGGAAAATTTAAAGAGATAAGAGGAATTGAGTCAGCATTGTACATGATGGAGAAAGGGGATATAGCTGAAATAGTCCTCCCCTCCTTCACTGCCTATGGTTTATATGGTGATGAAAATAAAATTGGATCTAATGTACCCCTCTTAGTAACCCTTACTTTAATCGACGTTAAACCTTTATCGAAATGATTATCTTATAAAATTTGGGCGAATACACTTATTTTGAAAAATTAATTATATAAATCTTTAAAATAGTTTTGTGTATTTTTTTTATCCAAAGTCAATCTAGCCTTAAGTTCATCTAATGAAGAAAATTTGATCTCATCACGTGCTCTATCATAGAAATAAATTTCAATTTCTTTTCCATATAAATCCTTATCAAATTCAAGTATATGAACTTCAATTTGTTTTTGTAAACCTTGTATGGTAGGACGCATTCCTATGTTCATCATCCCGTAAAAAAATTCATCTTTAATCTTAACTTTCACATAATATACCCCATTTTTTGGACATATCTTGTGTGGATCAATTTCAATATTTGCAGTAGGAAAACCGATGGTTCTTCCTATCTTATCACCGGTAACCACTTTGCCCTGCATGAAAAAATTATATCCTAAATACTCGTTTGCTTTAGCAATTTTACCTTCGCTAATTTTATTTCTAATTTTAGTGGAACTAATAACAGAAGTATATCCACTTACCGAAGGAAGTTTGTAAAGAGTAAATCCAAATTGTTCGGAATATGTTTGCAAACGTTCGTAATTTCCATCCCGATTATTTCCAAATTGATGATCATAACCAATAACTAATGAATGTATGTGTAATTGGGATACTAATAGATCTCTAACAAATTCTAAAGCACTTAACCGGCTAAACTCTTTAGTAAATTCTTGTACAAATAAATGCTGCACATTAAATTTTTCCAAAAGTTGTATTTTTTCATTTAAAGTAGTTAAAAGCTTAAGTTCAGTTGTGGGTTGTAAAACGAATCGGGGGTGTGGATTGAATGTCATAACTGCTGTTTCAGCTCCCTCTTTATTTGCAATATCATGCAAATAGTTTAAAACAAACTGATGGCCCAAATGCACACCATCGAACATACCTAAAGTTAGTATAATTTTATTTTCTTTAGCTACTCTGAAATTTTTAGTATGAATATTCACCGGTAATGAAAACAAATTGTCTGCAAAAATATGATATTTTTTTGGTTTTTTTTCAACGCCTATAAGCTTTAAAATAGTATATTTGTAATTCCACAAAGGAAATGTAATTATTTGAATTTTAAATTATATGGTAACGGAAAATAAAGGTAAAATATCTCAGGTAATAGGTCCGGTTATAGACGTTGTTTTTGATGACGTAGAACAACTTCCCAATATATATGATGCTTTAGAAGTTATTAAAGATAACGACGAACCCAATTTAGTACTGGAAGTTGAGCAACATATAGGTCAAGATACAGTTAGATGTATCGCTATGGATGCTACCGATGGCTTATATCGAGGTCAGGAAGTTATAGCAACCAATAAACCTATAACGGTTCCTATCGGTGAAGAAATTAACGGACGTTTATTCAACGTTATCGGAAAAGCTATTGATGGAATCGGTGATGTACCCAAAACCCATGAATTACCTATACACAGGCCTTCTCCGAATTTTGAAGATATTTCTACTTCTGCAGAAGTATTATATACCGGTATTAAAGTTATCGATCTAATTGAGCCTTATTCCAAAGGAGGTAAAATTGGACTTTTCGGAGGTGCGGGAGTTGGTAAAACCGTATTGATTCAAGAATTGATTAACAATATTGCTAAAGGACACGGTGGGTTATCTGTATTTGCCGGTGTTGGAGAACGAACTCGTGAAGGTAATGACCTACTACGGGAAATGCTGGAATCTAAAATTATCTCGTATGGAGATGAATTTATGAAATCCATGGAAGAAGGCGGATGGGACCTTTCAAAAGTTGATTTTGAAGCTTTAAAATCATCGAAAGTTGCCTTTGTTTTTGGTCAAATGAATGAACCTCCCGGTGCTCGTGCCAGAGTGGCTCTATCCGGTTTAACCTTAGCTGAATATTATCGAGACGGTTTAGGAGCCGGAAAAGGTCGGGATGTATTGTTTTTCATAGATAATATTTTCCGTTTCACTCAAGCCGGATCGGAAGTTTCTGCTTTATTAGGACGTATGCCTTCTGCGGTAGGGTATCAACCTACCTTAGCCAGTGAAATGGGTGCACTTCAAGAAAGAATTACCTCAACCAAAAACGGCTCTATTACATCTGTTCAAGCGGTTTATGTTCCGGCAGACGATTTAACTGACCCTGCCCCTGCAACAACCTTTGCTTATTTGGATGCTACTACCGTATTAGACAGGAAAATTGCTTCATTGGGTATCTATCCGGCCGTAGATCCACTACAATCTACTTCGCGAATTCTTTCTCCTGAAATTTTAGGAAATGATCACTATGAATGTGCTCAAAATGTTAAGGAAATCCTTCAAAGATATAAAGCTTTACAAGATATTATTGCCATCTTAGGTATGGAAGAATTAAGTGAAGAAGATAAATTAGTGGTTTATCGAGCTAGAAAAGTACAAAGATTCCTTTCACAACCTTTCCATGTTGCAGAACAGTTTACGGGAACTCCCGGTGCATTAGTGGATATTAAAGACACCATTAAAGGGTTTAATATGATTCTTAACGGAGAATTGGATCAATATCCGGAAGCTGCCTTTAACTTGAAGGGAACTATTGAAGAAGTTATTGAACATGGCGAAAGACTATTAGCTGAATTAAAAAAATAATTTGTTGAATAATTTTAAATTTTGATGAAAATACAAATACTTACTCCGGAAGAGGTTATTTTTGACGGTGAAGTGTCATCTATAACAGTTCCCGGTTCATTGGGTGAATTTCAAATGTTGGAAAACCATGCTTCTATTGTTTCTACTCTTGAACCCGGAATCATTAAGCTGGAAAATGTAAGTTCTTCTTCCAACGCTACTAAATTAACGAATGATGGCAAATACCAAACATTCACTATTAAGAGCGGATTATTAGAATTTAATAACAATAAAGGTATAATACTTTGTGATTAAAATATTTATACAATAATATTATAATAACATAAAAAAGGATTGTTACTCAATCCTTTTTTATTATATATAAATTAGTATTAAGTTAAGATATTTATAATTTCTTAATTAATATAGCAAGAGAATCCGTTAATAGTTATATTTTAAAATTTAGATAAGTGATAGGTTTACCCTCTTTCAAAAACATATTCTCATAAAAAGTTTTTATTTCTCTTACGTAAGAAGGTAATTCATATTCCGGCGCTCCATAAATATCATGGTGAGAAGATAACACGGTATATCCCAAACCATGTATTAATCCGTTGGCATACCCATGTAAAAATTCACTATCCGTTTTTAAATGGATACTCCCTCCTTCTTTCATAATTCTTTTATACTTTTCAAGAAAAATAGAATTTATTAATCGGTGCTTTGTCCTTTTATATTTAATTTGCGGATCCGGAAATGTTATCCAAATTTCATCTACTTCACCGGGAGAAAATACATGTTCAATTAATTCAATTTGAGTGCGCAAAAAACCAACATTTTTTATTTGTTGTTCTATGGCTGTTTTTGCTCCTCTCCAAAAACGTGCTCCTTTAATATCTATTCCTAAAAAGTTTTTATCAGGAAAATGTTGCGCTAAACCAACAGAATATTCGCCCTTTCCACAACCCAATTCAATGATTATGGGATTATCATTTTTAAAAAATTCTTCTTTCCATTTACCTTTATAATGAAAATTAGAAAGTATTTCATCTCTCGTAGGCTGTATTACATTATCAAAAGTCTTGTTTTCAGCAAATTTACGAAGTTTATCCTTGCCCATAATTTAGTATTGAATGTACAAAAATAACTATATTCGTACACATTTCAAATTTCTTTATTGGTAGCTAGTTTCATAATGTGACAATAAATGAATACCCCTAAATATAATTAAGATATGCTAACTAAAAACGTTTCCTTTTAAATCTTCTTAAATTTCTTTAAAATTCATTAAAATATTAAAATTAAAGTTTCAATTATTATCGTATTTATAATTCATTCATAAAAAATTTCATATACTTAAAATTAATTTAATATTTTTATGGATTAAACACTATTATCAATGAAACTTTCTCAACCAAAACTTACTCCTAAAATACTTTGGCTTATGGCTATTAGTTCAGGACTAGTAGTAGCAAATAACTATTATAACCAACCACTATTGGGTTTAATGGCCAAAGATTTTAATGTCAGTGAATCAAAAATAAGCGGTATAACCATGTTTACGCAGATCGGCTATGCCTTTGGACTATTTTTTCTGATTCCTTTAGGTGACATGTTTCGTAGAAAAAAAATTATTCTTATTGATTTTATATTCATTATTAGTAGTTTATTAGCTATGGCTGTCAGTCCTTCCATAGAATTATTATTTCCTATAAGTTTTATAATAGGTTTTACCTCAGTTATTCCTCAATTGTTTATACCCATGGCTGCAACTTTGGCAGCTCCGGAAGATAAACCTAAAGCCGTTGGATTTGTGATGAGCGGATTACTCATCGGTATATTGGGATCGAGAGTTTTAAGTGGATATATCGGCGATATTTTAGGATGGAGAGAAATGTTTTATATCGCAGCTATATTAATGGGTGTTGTGTATCTTTTGATATATTTTAATTTACCGGAAATCTACCCGAATTTTAAAGGAAATTATAAAAAGTTAATGCTTTCACTCGTTGAGCTTTTTAAAACAGATTCATCATTACGCTCTGCCGCTTTACGAGGAGGACTTAGTTTTGCTTCTTTAAGTGCTTTTTGGACTCCTTTGGTTTTCCATCTTGAAGAAAATTTTCATTTAAGCGACGGAACAGCAAGTAATATAGCCGGAAAATTTGGCTTAATAGGTGCATTTGGAGCTCTGGCTGCTGCCCTCATGGGAAAAGTTATATCTAAATTCAACAAAAATACAATACTTGTTTTTACTGCATTATTGATTTTACTTTCATGGATTATATTCTACTATGGAGGTTATTCTTATTTGGGTTTAACTATTGGGATCATATTAATTGATATTGGGGTGCAATCTACCCAAATTACTAATCAATCTATTATTTTTTCAAATCACCCGGAAGCAGGTAATCGTGTTAATACTATTTATATGACCAGTTATTTTATCGGTGGATCACTGGGAACCTTTATTTCTGCTTATGCTTTTGAAATTTATAATTGGACCGGTGTAATTAGTGTAGGTAGTTTTTTCGCTATAATTATGTTAATATTTCATTTGCTGTCTATAAAACGATAATGTTTTGTTAGTTTATTTCTTTTGTAATTATTGGATAGTAGTATAAAATAAATAAGTAATATTTAATTCATTAAACCGGTGGCAACTGACTTTATTTCATAAAAAAAACTCCTATTTTCTAGGAGTTTTAATTTTTTTTAACAGCAGCTAAATTATTTGGATTGTGGAATATAAATTTGAAATCCTAAACCAAAACCTAAACCACTTTGTTTGTTTCCGTTGTTAATATTTTGAATTGCAGCTGCATAGTTATATCCGATTGTACCTTCTAACGCTACAGAACGGGTAATAAAATGAGCGTAACCCACATTTACACCAAAGGCAAATCCACTGTCTGAGCTTCCGTTAACTGCTGCTCCTTTGAATCCAACATCACCTTCAGCAAAAAATCTTCCGGTTTCTTTAGCACCTTCAGGGAAGTAATACCTTACGAAGGGCATAACCCCATAGTTCCAAATAGGTTTTTCATCATCTTGAAATACTGCCCCGAAATCTATAGCTGCACCAACGGCTATTCCATGAGAAAGAAAATACCCAACTCTAGGAGTTAAATTAAATGAAAATCCTTTGTTTTCGAAATCATAGCCGAGATTTGTAATACCTGCTCCGGTCAACCAGCTTCCTTTTTGAATTGGTGTAGAACCTACGTTAGCCGAAGTTTGTGGTGTAGTTACAATCTGTGCATTTGATATTGCTATACTACCTAAAAAAATAGTAAACAATAAAAGTACTTTTTTCATAATTATTATATTATTTTTATACACCATAGTAAACGACAAAACCTATGCCAAAATTTTAACAAAATATTATATTTTTTTTAATTAGAATAATTTGGTGCTTCTTGAGTAATTATAACATCGTGAGGATGACTTTCTTTTAGTCCTGCTGAAGAAATTTTAACCATTTTACTTTCTTTTTGCAATTTTACTATATCTTCTGTACCGCAATAGCCCATACCTGCACGAATTCCTCCACATAATTGATAAACCACATCGGATAATTTTCCTTTATAAGGAACTCTCCCTTCAATTCCTTCCGGTACTAATTTTTTTGTTCCCGATTGGAAGTAACGATCTTTGCTTCCTCTTTTCATGGCAGAAATTGAACCCATACCTTGATAACTTTTGAACTTTCTTCCTTGAAAAATAATTTCATCTCCTGGTGCTTCATCAGTTCCGGCAAATAAAGATCCCAACATGACACAGGATGCACCGCTGGAAATAGCTTTAACTATATCACCCGAAAGTTTAATTCCTCCATCTGCAATTACCGGTATATGATGCTGATTGGCATATTCATAGACATTATATATGGCAGATAATTGTGGTACTCCCACTCCCGCTACTACTCTAGTGGTACATATAGATCCGGGACCTACACCCACTTTTAATGAATTGGCTCCGGCTTCTATTAAATCTTTTGCCGCTTGTGCGGTAACTATATTTCCACCAACAATATCTAAATCGGGAAAAGAAGCTCTGATTTCTCTGATTTTATTTAATACATTGATTGAATGTCCATGAGCGGAATCTACCGCAATTATGTCCACTCCGGCTTTAACTAATGCTTCGACTCTTTCTAAGGTATCATCTCCTACTCCTACCCCTGCTCCCACTCTAAGTCTTCCTTCAGAATCTTTACATGAATTGGGATATTCCAACAAATTATCAATATCTTTAATGGTAATCAACCCTATTAATTTGTTGTGATCATCTATAATAGGGAGCTTTTCAATCCTATTATTTAATAATATTTGCTTGGCTTGTTCCAAAGAAGTATTTTTTGAAGAAGTAATAATATGTTCTTTGGACATGACATCTTCTACTTTCTGATTTAAATCCGATTGATATTTAATATCTCTATTGGTAATTATGCCGACTAAAGTATCATCTTCTTCTATTACCGGCAAGCCGGATATTTTATATTCTCTCATTAGCATAAGCGCATCCTGTAAGGTATGGTTTCGACTTAAGGTAATGGGATTGGAGATCATGCCGTTTTCTGACCTCTTAACTTTGTTAACTTCAACAGCCTGTTGATCTATCGGCATATTTTTGTGAATAAATCCAAGACCTCCTTCTCTGGCCAAAGCAATGGCTAAACCTGATTCAGTTACAGTGTCCATAGCTGCTGAAACTATTGGAATGTTTAATTGAATTCTTTTAGTTAACTGGGTTTTTAAATTTACTTGAGAAGGTAGAATCTCTGAATAAGAAGGAATAAGCAAAACATCATCAAATGTGATAGCTTCTTCTACAATTTTAGAACTAAGCGACATATTGTTTTTTGCCAAGCAAATATATAATTTTTTTTCTAAAAAAATAATTTAATTTTTTTAAAAAAGTATATAATCAAAATAATACATGATAAAATAATACGTAATTTTTTATAAAAAGACTAATTATTTATAAAAATAAATTAAATTGATATAGATATTTTGGATTTATTTTTATTAAAATTATAAATATTTTTTTCTACAATTAAAATAATTTAAATTAATTCTTACTACAATTTTTTATATTGTGAATTTCTTACGCTTGATTTTTATCCACATTTCTTTTTTGATATTCTGCTTTCAGTTTATAATTAAATCGCGCTTTAAATTTTTGGATTTTAGGTGCAATGGTATAGCTGCAATAAGGTTGATTTGGATTTTGTTCGTAATATCTTTGGTGATAATCTTCAGCCGGATAAAATTCTTTAAAAGGCACTATTTCTGTTACATATTTACCTTTCCATAAGTCAGAAGATTCTGATTTTTTTAAAGATTCTTGAGCAAGAATTTTTTGTTCTTCGTTTCTATAAAAGATAACAGATCTATATTGAGTGCCAATATCATTTCCTTGTCTGTTTAATTGAGTCGGATCATGTAAAAACCAAAAAACATCTAATATTTCTGAAAAAGAAATTTCTTCAGGATCATATTCAATTTCAATTACTTCCGCATGTCCCGTAGTGCCCGTACAAACATCTTTATAATTAGCATTTTCTTTTTTTCCTCCGGAATATCCTGCCGTAACCTTAGTAATACCGTTTAACATTTCAAAACAATGACTTAAACACCAAAAACATCCTCCTCCTAATGTAATTTTCTCTAATTTTTTTCTCATTATATCCGTTTTCTTTTCTTGTGATTGATTGGTCTGACAACTAAACAAAAGTAAATTAATAGCATTAAAAAAAATAAATAATTGCTTTTTTATATTATTTGTTAGAACTAGTTGCATATTTATAAAACAGTTATAAAAATTTAAGTATTTAATATTATTCTTTATTAAACAAAAACTGTACTAAAATTTATTTTTTTTTAAATATTTTAGACAAACAAAAGGATTTATTTATATTTTTTTTTGAATAAATAAATTATTCCATAAAAAAAATATTTATTTTGTTTAGGAAATCATTCTAAATTATGTTATAAGAAAGTATGATTACGGTAATTAATTTGCTAACTTTGCATATTACCTATTCTATAACATGAGTACAGATACTGCAAATAAAAATTTTGAAATTGTTAAAGATGTTTTTATAAAATATTTAGAAGATCGAGGACATAGAAAAACTCCTGAAAGATTTGCTATCGTTGAGGAGATCTATTCAACAGATGAACATTTCAATATCGATTGGCTGTATATGAGAATGAAAGAAAAAAATTATAGAGTGAGTAGAGCCACTATTTATAATACCATTGAAATTCTTTTAGATGCCAAGTTAGTCCGAAAACATCAATTTGGAGAAGGACTTCAAGCTTTATATGAAAAATCGTATTTTGCTAAGCAACATGATCATATCTTAATGATGGATTCGGGAGAAGTTATTGAATTTTGTGATCCTAGACTTCAAACAATTAAAGATTCATTAGAAAAAATATTTAATATTGAAATCGAAAGTCATTCTTTATACTTTTATGCAAAAAAGAAAAGCAAGTAAATGAATTTAAAAATTATATTTTTTATTTTCTTTATATTCACAGGTGTATTTTTATTTTCTCAAGTTACCCCTCCGGCTCCTTCCAAAAAGGATAATCCCAAACCTATAAATCTTATCAATGCCGACATGGAAGAAGTGAATGAACATGTATTTAACGGAAATATTGTTTATTCAGGACATGTCATAGCAGAACACGAAACTTCTCATTTAGAAGCAGATTCAATCATTTATTTTAGCGATAAAAATTTTATTGAAGCAAGAGGAAATGTTTTTTTTAGGGATAAACAATCTACCTTGAATTGTAAAAAATTAACTTATAATGGAATAACCAGAAATGCCATCGCCTATCATAACGTAAAATTAGTTACCCCCGATCAAACAGTTGAAACCGAGGAAATGATCTATGATGCCAATCGGGATGTCGCCTATTTTGACAATTGGGGAACAGTTTATAAAGGCGAAAATATAACTCATACAAAAGTTGGAAAATATTTTGTTAAAGACAACCGAATTGAACTAGGGGATAATTCTACGTTAGAATCTCCGGAATATATATTAGAAGGGTCTGATATTAAATATGATGCTAAAAATGAAATTGCAACATTTACTAAATTTACCCGCATAACCAATAAAAAAGATCCCACGGTTTACGTAACGGGAAGTACGGGGTCTTACAATACCAAAACCAAACAATCCGATTTAAAAAATGACGGAAAGGTTTATTACCAAGGGAAAATATTATCCGGTAATGATTTATTTTTTGATGAAATAAAAGGTTTTGGTAGAGGAATTAAAAACGTTAAATTGGAAGAACCTAAAGAAAAAAGATTTTTAATAGGTGAATATGCTGAAGTATATCAATTTAAGGATTCTGCAATGATTACAGGAAGGCCTTATATGGTAAAAGCATTTACTAAAGATTCTTTATACATTCATTCCGATACCTTGATTGCCATTCAAGGAAAAGATAAAAAATCCACCATTCGGGGGTATCATAATGGAAGGCTATTCAAATCGAATGTTTCCGGAAAAAGCGATTCTCTGGTGTATCAAGAAACCATTGGAAGAATTGATTTTTATAAAAAACCCATATTTTGGTCAACAGGAGGAAGACAATTAACCGCAGATACTCTTTCTGCGTATTTAAATAGTTCCAGTCAAGCCATAGATTCCATTTATGGCAGATCCCATGCTTTTGTAATTAGCAAAGTAGATTCTTTAAGTCCTAAATTGGAATTCAATCAAGCAAAAGGAAGAATGCTTCATGCCTATTTTCAAAACGAAGAACTTCATTTAGTAGATTTAAAAGGTAATGCCGAATCCATCACTTATGTAGAAGAAGAATCTAAAACGAAAGGTAAACAACGGACGGGAATCAGCATATCTGTATGTGGAATTTTACAAGGTGAGTTTGTTGAACGCAAAATGGATATTGTTTCTTGTCAGCTCAGTGCAGAATCAAAATTATACCCTGAAAGTAGGCTTCCCGAGCAAAACAGATATTTACCTGAATTTGAATGGAGAGATGACGAAAGATTAAAAAAATGGCAAGATATATTCCCGGATGTCTTTCCCTATAATAAAAACGAGCCTAGAAAAACCATTGAGCAACTATTGGAAGAAGAGAAAAAACAAAATGCAAAAGTCAGTAATCGATAATTATCAGATACCTATATAAATATCTATATTTGCATCTTACATTAATATAAATTAACATGGAAAGAGAAATAATTCGATGCGAATGGGTAGGATCTGATGACATATACAAAAAATATCATGATGAGGAATGGGGCAAACCGGTATATGATGACCGATTACTATTTGAATTTCTTTTACTTGAAGGATTTCAAGCCGGTCTTAGTTGGATTACGGTATTAAAAAAAAGAGAGAGTATTCGTGAAGCTTTTGACCGTTTTGATTATAAAAAAATTTCACAATATACTCAGGAAAAAATGGATCGATTACTTCTCAATGAAGGTGTTATTAGAAATAAATTGAAAATTAAAGCTGCCACAACCAATGCACAAAAATTTATAGACGTGCAAAATGAATTCGGAAGTTTTAGCAATTATTTATGGAACTTTGTCAACCACACACCTATTTGCAACCACTGGGAGACCATTAAACAAGTTCCCGCTTCAACTCAACTTTCAGATAGTATTTCAAAAGATTTAAAAAAGCGTGGATTTAAATTTGTGGGTACAACTATTATTTATGCGTTTTTACAGGCAGTTGGAGTGGTTAATGATCATATTCTTACTTGCTCATTTCATCCTGTTAATCATTAGTTGATTGTAAACATGTTTTTTCAATTTACTTTTATATTTAATGACTAATTATAAAAAATCTCTCTTTAGGACCCATTGTACTATTCAGTAAAAAACACAGAATTAAAAAAAATTGTATAATTATTGAAAGATACCTGTTATGTTAAATCACATTATGCAGTAATTACACATACCTTATAAAATTTAATAGTATTACACATTATTAAAAAACAATACATTTGATAAATAAATCGAGTTTAAAGCAGATTAATTTTATATGTTAGAAAAAAAAGAAGCATTATATGAAAAAGCTATTCTAATCGGATTGATTACTCAAAACCAAGATGAAGAAAAGTTAAATGAATACATGGATGAATTGGAGTTTTTGGCAAATACAGCCGGAGCTGTAGTTTATAAAAGATTTACGCAAAAGCTGGATCAGCCACATTCAAGAACGTTTGTAGGAAAAGGAAAGTTGGAAGAAATTAATAGTTATGCTAAAGAACATGAAATCGATACAATTATTTTCGATGATGAACTGACTCCTTCTCAACTTAAAAATATAGAAAAAGAATTAGACAGGAAAATTATTGACCGTACGAATCTTATATTAGATATTTTTGCTCAACGAGCACAAACATCCTATGCCAGAACACAAGTGGAACTTGCTCAATATGAATATCTTCTTCCTCGCTTAACTCGTATGTGGACTCACCTGGAACGTCAAAAAGGAGGTATTGGATTGAGAGGACCTGGAGAAACTGAAATTGAAACCGACCGACGTATTATCAGAGACAGAATATCCTTGCTTAAAGAAAAATTAAAATCGATTGATAAGCAAATGTCAACTCAACGAAACAATCGAGGAAAATTAGTTAGAGTAGCTTTGGTTGGATATACTAATGTAGGAAAATCTACCTTAATGAATGTGTTGAGTAAATCGGAAGTTTTTGCCGAAAATAAATTATTTGCAACACTAGACACAACTGTAAGAAAAGTTGTAATAGGTAATCTTCCTTTTTTACTAACCGATACAGTCGGCTTTATAAGAAAATTACCTACTCAGCTGGTAGAGTCGTTTAAATCAACGTTAGATGAAGTAAGAGAGGCTGATCTTTTGATTCATGTGGTTGATATTTCTCATCCCAGCTTTGAAGATCATATTAATTCCGTAAATACCATATTGGCTGAAATAGGTTCTGCAGATAAACCAACAATAATGGTATTTAATAAAATTGATAATTTTTCTTATGAAAGAAAAGATGAAGATGATCTAACACCAGTTACCAAAAGAAATTATTCGTTAGACGATTGGAAAAAAACATGGATGGCTAAATCCAAATATCCTAGTGTTTTTATTTCTGCTTTAACTAAAGAAAATTATGAAGAATTGAAGAAAATTATTTATAATCAAGTTAAAGATATCCATACCCAACGATTTCCTTATAATGATTTCCTCTTTGAATATTACGATCAAGAAGGAAAAGAAATATAATTTAAAATGCAAAAGGGCTTAATAATAAGCCCTTTTTGTTTTATATTTTTTATTAAAAAAAATTATTTTGCTCGGTTACAATAAATTCTCCAATTAACTAATAAGGCGGAAGGAAAATTCCTTTTAATTCTTTTTAAATCAGATTTTGCTGATTCTCTCTTAAAATAATCTCCGGCCAAAAGTCTCCAATCAGGACGTAAATAACTTTTTTCAACCCGTAACTCAGGGAATAACTTTCTAAATTCTGTAATCAACGTATTAATTTCCTTCTCTGTTTTAGCTTCTCCAACTTTGATCATAAAACCGGGTATATCGTTTCGTCTGCCACAAATGTTTTCAGGAGAAACAGGCCTATTCACCGGTTTTTTATCGGTGGAAGAAATAGGTTTAGATTCTCGCGTGGTGTCTCCAAATTTTTTGCATAATTCATCTTCACTAACCATTTTCAATATTTCTTCATCAGCATTAATAATCAGCTTTCCCCCGGTAGCTGAATCTACTTTAGTAATGATTTGCTGGGCTTTAAAAGAAATACATATAAAAAAAAGTAATAAAAAAATATAGCTTTTCATTTGGATATTATGATAAAATTAACTACACAAAAATAGCATTTTATAATTAAATCTAAAGAAATATGCTATTTAAAAGAGACTAAAAGTTAATTTAAGAAATAAATTTTTATCGAAAGTAGGAAGGTGATAGGCTCCCATTCTATAATAAATTCCCAATCCAAAATAGTAAATTAGCTTATTAAGCTCCATTCCAACTTCTTGATAATAGTTGTCGGGAACTGAAAAAGAAGTTAATTTATGGATTTCTTTATGATTCATATTTCCTAGTAATCCATTATAAACTAAAGAAAATTGCAACTTACTGTTTCCTATAAAATTTATGTCTTTAAAAGAATGAGTTAAGAAAAAAGCCACATATTTATCCGCATAAAACTCTCCGGGTGCTAAGGTTTCCAGTGATCGATAGCCTTTCATTGAAAATCTATTTCCTATTGATTTCCCTACTTTCGCATTACCAAAACTTCCATAATTATTCCATAAAACCGTTTTTCCGAAAATATATCCGGAATTCATAACTAAGGAACTCTCCCCTATTGGATTAGTTACAGATATATGAGCAGCTAAGTCAAAACGATCATAGTTGAAATCAGCTCCTAAAGTTTTCCACCCTTTGGTATAATCAAAATAAAAATAAACGGGCTTATCTTCTACCGTCATTTTTCCTTCCGGAGTCATCAGGTATTTAGCAAATGGTGTGTATTTAAGATGTAAAGAAGTTGAAAATAACGTATATTTATGAGAAGGCGTATAAGATTTAAATGAATATTCATAATCCGATTTTTGAACTTCATAATTCGCTTCCACCGAAGCAGTAACTTTCTTTACTATATCTTGTTCATAAGCGAGCTTTCCTCCTCTGTAAGTATAAAAAATTGAATTTTGAATGTAATTTAATTCGTCCTTTATTTGTTCCTCACGATTAGGAAATCTATCAATAGTTTTAGAAAACGGATTTACATCAGAGTATCCTAAAAGCTTTATTTTTCCATTATTTTTTTTGTTTACATTAAGATCCATTCCCAACGCACCTTTACTGTTGGTATTTTTCGTCCCAAAGGCAAGATATCCGAGTATGGATATATTTTTACTAAACTTGTAATTGGTTTTTCCTCCTAACTGAAACCTAAATCCTTCATAATCATTATAATTCATCAAATTCAATACATTTAAATCCACTTTACCTAAAGGTAATTTCCAATTTTTTACCGAATTCAAAAGACGAATATTTTTTTCAATGGGTAACGCATTGAAAAAGCTGGAATTTGCATAGGTATTCTTTTCTCGTTGCGTTAAAGGAGTTTTACGAAAGTTTTTAATTTTAGATTCCGTATTCGTATTAAAATTTTTTTCCAATTCATATTCATACCCTCTAAAATCTTTTCTTGTAAAAGACTTATTGGATGTAAAATGAGACGTTGTCATCTGGATAACTATCCAGGGAGAAAACAAAAATTTTTGTTCCTTGTTGGAATTTGTCAAAAATTTGGTAATATCAATGGTACTTATTCTTATTTTATTGGTTTTAGACTTTAAATACCATATCCCTTTGAACGATTTCCATTGATATTCAAAATAACGAGTATAATTTGAATTATATTCTTCCCCTGAATATTTAACTACTGCAAAACTTTTAGCGTCAATATACAACGTTCCCCTGCTCCCATTTATTAACAAGTTTTTTTTGGATCCGAATGAAATAATGTAATTTTTTTTAGTATCGATTACAATACTGTCAATTAATTTAAAATTATAGGAATTGAATTTATTCTTGAAAAGATTAGGAAATTCTTCTTGAAAAAAAGGTTCAGAAAACAACTCATAAAAAGGTTTTTTAAAGCCCGAAACCTGATCGGCTAAAATTATATTTTTTTTCCCGTATCTTGTGTCATATCTGTATTTTATCACCCGCTCTCCTAAAAATATATATTCCTTTTTCTCTAACTTTGCAATCTCAGATGAATCACTATTCATACTATGCATAACATTACTAAAATCATCAATATAGAATTTAGTATATAAAAAATAATTATAAGAATTTAAATGGTTAGGATGGTTAATTTTTTCGTTCTTTTTAACCATTTTTAAAATTTTATAAACACGGGAATGAGGATGATCCGGTAGATAATATTTCATCTCTAAATTCTGAGAGAACATAAATATTTGAAAAAACAAAAAAATATAAACCGGAAAATTCTTCATATAGTCAAATAAATGTGTATTACAACTAAGTTTAAAATTAAAACTTAATCATACTTTATTTTAGGGGCAAATATAAAGTATTTAACATAAACAAATTTCTATAAAAATAGTACATTTGCTATTTGTGATTGAATAAATAATACAACTCAAAAATGGATTATTTTATTGTAGCTGAAAATGTTACCCGAACTTATGAAGACAAAATTGCCTTAGATAACTTCAACATAAAAATTCCTAAAGGCAGTATCTATGGAATTTTAGGTCCGAACGGTGCCGGAAAAACTACGTTTATAAGAATCATTAATCAAATCACTAAGCCGGACAGCGGTACAATTTATTTTAATGGAGAGCCTCTACAACCCAAACATATTTCACATATAGGTTATATGCCGGAAGAAAGAGGACTGTATAAAAATATGAAAATTGGCGAACAGGCAATTTATTTAGCCCAGCTTAAGGGCATGAATAAAACGGAGGCCAAGTCGCGTTTAGAATATTGGTTTGATAAACTAAAAATTGAAAAATGGTGGAATAAAAAATTGAGCGAATTATCTAAAGGAATGGCTCAAAAAATTCAATTTGTAGTTACTGTATTGCATAATCCCGAATTATTAATTTTTGACGAGCCTTTCAGCGGATTTGATCCGGTAAATGCCAATCTTATAAGAGATGAAATTCTTGAGCTTAAAGAAAAAGGAACTACCATTTTATTTTCATCTCATCGAATGGAATCTGTTGAGGAACTCTGTGATTATGTTGCTCTTATCCATAATTCAAAAAAAATTTTAGATGGTTCGGTTAAAGATATCAGACATAAATTTAAACAAGGAAAATTTAATATCAGGATTACTGATATACAATCCCATGATATTGAACATCTATTATCTAATCCGATCGAAAATTTAATAAAAATGGATAATGAATATTCATTTTCAATTAAACTAACTGACCGGGAAAGCTCAAAATCCCTTTTATCAGAACTTTCATCTAAAGGAACAATACTTTCTTTTTATGAAGAAATCCCCGGTATGAATGAAGTTTTTATTAATGCTGTAAATTCAAAAAATCTATGAGAAATATCTTTTTGGTAATGAGAAGAGAATTTCTTACTCAGGCAAGAAAAAAATCTTTTGTTCTTATTACTTTTTTTGCTCCGATATTAGTAATCCTAGCCGTAGCAATCATTGGTTTTATGATTAAAATTAATGAAAGCAATTCACGTATTGCCATCATTGATTCAACCCATGAATTTTATCCTGATTTCAAGAGTAATGAAAAAAATATCTTTAATTTTTATACAGATAATGATTTACAAGCTTTAAAAGATTCGTTAGCACAAAGTAATTCATTAGATGCTATCTTGTATATACCCAAAACCAAAGATTCTCTATTAAATAATTTGCAAGACCATATCCAACTTTATACAAACAAAAATTTGAACAAAAATCTTCTCTATTCATTGGAAGAAACCATCAATAAAAAAATTGAAGAAAAAAGAAGAAAATTATTAGGAATAAATCAATCCGATATAGATAAAATTAATTCCAAAATATCCTTACAAATTACTAATGTTAAAGAAGGCAAATCAGAGGATAACCACTTAATTAAAGAAATTCTATCTTTGTCATTAATGTATGTAAATCTTATGTTTTTTATTATTTACGGAACACGTGTGATGAGAAGCATTATGGAAGAAAAAAATAACAGGGTGGTTGAAATAATTATTTCATCTGTTAAACCTTTTGAATTAATGATGGGAAAAATATTGGGTACAACGTTAATTGCTTTAACTCAATTTTGTATATGGATTGGAATGACCCTGCTCCTTCTTAGTATGGGTAAACTGATATTAGGACATGAATTAACGCTTTCCATTCAACAAAATGATTTACGAAATATTCTTAATCAAGAAATGCAAATTCAAATTAGCGACACTATTAATGCCCTTTTCAATCTTAACTATCCGTTAATTATTTTCGTTTTTCTTTTCTTCTTTTTTACGGGATATTTATTTTACAGTTCTTTTTTTGCAGCCATTGGAGCTGCTGTCGATAATGATACAGAAACTCAACAATTTATTCCAATAATTGTAATCCCCTTACTTTTAGGAGCTTATGGATGCATAAGTATCATAAACAATCCGGAAGGCCCCGTGGCATTTTGGTTAAGCATTATTCCTTTTACCTCTCCCATGGCTATGGTTACCCGATCCTTTTATGGAATACCTGGTTGGCAATTGGCAGTATCAATTATTACCATGGTCGGATCGGTATTAGTAATGGTTTTTATTGCAAGTAAAATTTATAGGATTGGAATACTTATGTATGGAAAAAAAGTAACTTTAAAAGAAATTTTCAAGTGGATTAAACAATCATAATATATTTCTCTGCTTTATTTCTTACTCCGAAAATTAGTAAATAAGAATTCAATTGATGCTTTTATGTAAAGGGCTTTAATTTAATTTTAAATCAATAGTCACCTCTGCAGCACAATCAAAAATTTAAAAAGTAAAAATTTAGAACATGAATTAAAATAAATTTTATATTTATGCTCAAATACCATCTTATTAATTTAAAAAAAATCCGTTCTGATGGAAAAAAACTCTTTTATTAAATCCCAAGGTTTGGGTAACGAATACATAGTAATCAATGAAGATACTATTACTTTTCCTTTAACTGAAAAAGCCATTCAAAAAATCTGTAACGTAAACTTCGGAATAGGTTCTGATGGAATATTAGTAAAAACAAAGTCAGAAACGGCTGACATAGGTCTGAAAATTTTTAATCCGGATGGTTCCGAAGCAGAAAAAAGCGGAAATGGATTAAGAATTTTTTGCAAGTATGTATACGATTATAAAATTATTCCTCAAAAGGAATTTACAGTAGAAACCAAAGGAGGAAAAGTTCGTGCAACCATACAAGAAACTTTAAATGAGAGGGCTGCTTTAATAACAGTAGATATGGGTCATGCCATTTTTGATTCAAAACAAATACCCACTTCCTTTAATTCGGAAGAAGTACAAGATGAACGCATTACTATCGATGATCAAGAGTTTCTAATCAATTGTGTTTCTGTAGGAAATCCACATTGTGTGATTCTCAAAGAAAATTTAGATAGTGAGGAAATAAAAAAATACGGCCCTAAAATTGAAACGTTTTCAAAATTTCCTAACCGTATAAATGTTCAATTTGCAAAAGTACTGAATAGAGATGAAGTTCAAATATTAATTTGGGAAAGAGGGGCCGGTTTCACCTTAGCCTCAGGGAGTTCGTCTTGTGCAGTAGCCAGTGTATTAAGAAAAAAAGGGTTAATAAATAATAAAGTAACCATTAAAATGCCCGGAGGAGAACTTAAAATAGAAATTGATGATCATTGGCAAATAAGAATGACCGGAGAAGTTCGCCAAATTTGTGAAGGTGTTTTGCATGAAGAACTAATAAACAGTTTTTTATAATTATTGTCAATAAAAAAATATTTCCTGAATTTGATAAATGATAACTTAAAATTGTTAAAATATTTTTAAAATCTAATATTTGATGGAAAAAATTATTAATTTTTTTAAAAAAGCATTTATTAACTAGTAAATTTATAGATATTTGTAATCTGATTTTTTTCCACTATTTAAAATGAAAATAAAGTATCACGATTTAATTCAACAAACTTTTGATTTTCCACAGCCCGAATTTAAGGTTGATAACGGAAATTTATTATTTCATGACATCCCTTTAATGGACTTAATTGAAAAATTCGGAACTCCTTTTAAGTTCAATTATTTACCTAAAATATCGCAAAACATACAACAAACCAAAAAATGGTTTAAAAAGGCTTTTAAGGAAAATAATTACAATAATGAATATAGATATTGTTATTGTACGAAATCAAGTCATTTTTCATTCGTGGTTGAAGAAGCTTTAAAAAATAAAATTAGTTTGGAAACTTCTTTTTCAAACGATATGGAAATTATACGAAGATTATACGATAAAGGAATTGTCGATAAAAATATAGAAGTTGTTTGCAACGGATTCAAAACCGATGAATATTTAAAAATTATTTCGGAAATGATTAACGGCGGATTTTCTAACATATTACCTGTATTGGATAATTTCAGAGAAATCGATCGACTTTCCGACAGCATAGATACTAATTTTAATATAGGTATTCGAATTGCCTCTGAGGAAGAACCTAAATTTGAGTTTTATACTTCTCGTTTGGGAATCGGATATAAAGATATTGTTCCTTTTTATGCTCAAAAAATCCAAAATCATCCTTTTGCTCGTTTAAAGATGTTGCATTTCTTTATCAACACGGGGATTAAAGATACTTCCTATTATTGGAACGAACTTTATAAATGTTTGCGAGTTTATGCTCGATTGAAAAAAATCGCACCCGAAGTGGATTCGCTCAATATAGGAGGAGGTTTTCCTATAAAAAATTCCTTGAATTTTGATTACGACTATTATTATATGGTCAATGAGATTACTTACCAAATAAAAAAATTCTGTGAAGAAGAAGGAGTAGAAGAACCTACTTTATATACCGAATTTGGTTCATTCACTGTTGGAGAAAGTGGAGGGATTGTTTACAAAATTTTAAGTCAAAAAAGACAAAATGATCGAGAAAAATGGGATATGATTGACAGTTCTTTTATGACTACATTACCTGATTCTTGGGCTATTTCTCGTCGTTTTACCATGCTTCCTATCAATCGTTGGGAAGATTCCTATGAACGGGTTTTCTTAGGAGGTCTTACTTGTGATAGCGATGATTATTATAATTCAGAACAACACGTTAATGCCATTTATCTTCCTATTTTCAGTGAAGAAAAACCTTTATATATAGGTTTTTTCAATACAGGAGCTTATCAAGATGCCATTAGCGGGTTCGGAGGGGTGCACCATTGTCTGGTTCCGCAGCCAAAACATATTTTGATCAATAAAAATAAAGACGGCGAATTTACTTATGAGGTATTTCGAGAGGAACAAAATTATAAGCAAATTTTAGATCTTTTAGGTTATTAGTAGCCCCATACAATAAATTGACAGATTCATAGTTTATAATTACAAAAAAGTACCATCAAGCGTACCTGATTTATTTTCTTGTAATTTTTACTATAATGCGTCTATTGCATAAATTTATACTAATTATATTCATTAGTTTATACTCCATTGTCTATTCTCAAAACGGGCAAGAAATATATACTTTTATGAATATGACCGTATCTGCCCGTCAAGCGGCTTTAGGAGGTAATGCTAACTCTTCTTGGGATAATGATCCTAATATGGCTATGTTCAATCCGGCAATGATGAACGATAAAATGCATAACCAAGCGGGAATAAATTATTCCTCTTATTTAGCAGATGTCAAATTGGGAGCTGTTTCCTATGTTTATAATGCTAAAGAAAGTAAGCACTTTTTTTCCCTTCATGGCAGATATGTAGATTATGGAGATCTTAAGGCCGCCGATGAAATTGGAAATGTAACCGGAAAATTTACAGCAAAAGACGCAGCAGTAACTTTGGGTTATGCCTATAATATCTCGGATTTCTTTACGGTGGGCGGAAATTTATCTTATGTTACCAGTAAAATTGAAAGTTATACCTCTTCCGCTCTTTTGGCTGATCTTGGGGTGGTATTTCACGATATTGATTACTATACTACCGTTTCTGCTGTGGTTAGAAATTTTGGTGGACAATTAACTTATTATAATGATAGAAGAGAAAAATTACCCATTCAAGCAAATTTAGGAATCTCGCAACGATTCGAAAAATTACCGATGGAGTTAACTCTTACCTTACATGACTTACAAAAATTTGATATTTCATCTCCAACTAATAAAAAGGGAGAAAAGATCAATGGAGGAAGAAAAATTATAGATCATATTTCGATAGGTGCCGAACTTTTTCCTGAGTCAGGATTCAACCTCAGAGCCGGATATAATTTTAAGAGAGGTAATGAATTGGCGATCGAAGATCAACGTTCATTTGCCGGATTAACTCTTGGTTTTGGTGTGAAAATTTCATATTTTCGCTTTGATTACGCTTGGGGGCGATATAATGCTGCGGGAAACACCAATACATTTGGACTACGTATAGACTTGGAAAATATGTTTGCCCCTCGTTATGATTGGTAAAATAACATGAAAAACAACAAGATAAAACCTATAATTGCCATTGATGGTTATTCTTCCACCGGTAAAAGCTCCTATGCAAAAATGTTAGCCAAAGAATTTGGATGGATTCATATAGACACCGGTGCAATGTATAGAGCTGTAACTTTATATGCTATTGAAAATTTTTATAAAAATAATACTATAGATGAGCTAACTTTACTAACCCATTTAAATGATATTCATTTGGACTTTAAGCTAAATTCTGATTCCAATACCAATGAAATTTATCTTAATGGAAAAAATGTTGAAAATAGAATTCGTGCTTTTGACATATCTGAACATGTTTCATGGGTGGCAAAAATACCTGAAGTAAGAGAATATTTAGTAAAACAACAGAGAAATATAGGAAAAAACGGCGGAATTGTTATGGATGGTAGAGATATTGGAACGGTCGTATTTCCAAATGCTGATTTAAAATTTTTTATTACTGCCAGTATAGAAGAAAGAGCTAAACGAAGATTCACTGAATATAAAAATCAACACAAAAACATTTCTTTAGAAGAGGTTCAAGAAAATCTTAAGCAAAGAGATTACATCGATGGCAACCGATCGGTGTCACCATTAATTCAGGCCGCAGACGCCATTCTTATCGATAACACTCATTTAAGCAAAGAAGAAACCTATAATAAAATGGTTCAAATTGTTAAAGATAAATTTGAAATCTGATTTATAAAATAATCCTTTTTTATTTATCTTGATGCTGCTGATAATTCAGTTTATTTTTAAAAAATTCGAAAATATTACTATTTTTTTATAGTATAACGGATTAATTTTTATTAATCTGTTTCTTATTAAAACTTATAAATAAGTAAATTAATAAGGATTTTATTTTTCAATAAGATCTTTTATTTTAGAAAAGAAAATGAAAAACTATTCTTCTATCTCTTCTTGTTTATGATAGGCTTCTAATATTTTTCTTACTAATTTATGTCTTACCACATCAATTTCTGTCAATTGCACAAAACCTATTCCCTTAACTCTTTTTAAAAGATGAAAAGCTTCTTTTAAGCCGGATTTCTGATGTTTAGGCAAATCTATTTGCCCGGGATCTCCCGTAATAATAAACTTAGCATTAGCCCCCATACGCGTTAAAAACATTTTCATTTGCAGATGGGTCGTATTTTGAGCTTCATCTAAAATTACAAAGGCTTCATCTAAGGTTCGACCTCTCATAAATGCCAAAGGAGCAATTTGTACGACTCCTTTTTCAATATAAGAAGCCAGTTTTTCATGACTGATCATATCTCGTAATGCATCATACAAAGGCTGAAGATAGGGATCTAATTTATCTTTTAAATCACCGGGTAAAAATCCCAAACTTTCCCCTGCTTCCACAGCCGGACGAGTTAGCACAATTCTTTTTACTTGTTTATCTTTTAAAGCTTTTACAGCTAAAGCAACGCTAGTATAGGTTTTCCCTGTTCCTGCCGGACCAATGGCAAATACCATATCATTGTTTTCGACTGCTTTCACCAGCTTTTTAAGATTTTCTGTTTTAGCCCTAATAAGTTTTCCTCCTATTCCGTGAACGATAATATCTTCAGATTCGGATCTAAGCTCATTCTGCTTTTCTCCATTAGAAAGTATTCCTTCAAGAGCGATATCATTTAACTTATTATATCTGTTTATATATTCTGTTATTTCTTTAACTTTATTATTAAACAAAGTTAAATCCGCATCATTTCCTGCTGCCGACACTACCCGATCCCTTCCTGTAATTTTTAATTTGGGAAAATGATTAATCAACAGATTAAAGTTTTGATTATATTCACCATAGAAAGTTTTTAAATCCACCCCTTCTAAAGTAATTCGTATTTGATTCAAATTTTAACTCCTTTTTTAATTTTACATAACAAAAATAAGCAATAACTTTGTGTAGGATAATAAAAAATGGGAATAATAACACTTACTACCGATTTTGGTTTAGACGATTACCATGTGGCTGCTCTTAAAGGTGCTATATACAGCCAAATTTCGGATATTATAGTCGTTGATATCTCACATCAAATTATGCCTTTTGATTTAATTCAAACTGCTTATATTATTCAAAATTCATACAAAAATTTTCCTAAAGGAACCATTCATATAATTGGTGTCGACGCGTTGCCTTCTCCATTTGTAAAATCTTTAGCTGCAGAAATCAACGGTCATTTTTTTATATGCAATGATAACGGCATTCTTTCTTTAATCGCTGAAGAATACATTCCCGATCAAGTATATGAAATCACGATTAATAAATACGATGATCTTCATTTTTTAACTAAAGATCTTTTCATTCCTGTGGCCTGTCATCTTGCCAGAGGTGGAAAAATAGAATTAATAGGTAGAAAAATAAATTCTTATAAAGAATTAACTCAACCCAAACCGGTCGAAAAAAGCGAAGATAATTCGTTAACAGGAATGGTTATTCATGTAGATAATTTCGGTAATGCAATAACCAACATTAGTAAAGAACAATTTTACCAATTTGGAAAAAAAAAGGACTTTATAATTTTTGCCAGAAACGTTCAATTCACTGAAATCAAATCTAAATATACCGATATACTTGGGACAGATCCTGAGGACAAAAAATATCATGGAAAAGCTTTTGCTATTTTTAATTCTTCGGGCTATTTACAAATTTCCATGTATAAGAGTAATTTAAAAACCGTTGGAGGCGCAAGTTCTCTAATGGGCTTATATATAGGAACTAATATCCGCATTGTTTTTTCGTAGTTAGTAAATCATATTTTTTACACTTCCTATTTTATACACTTTTTTACCTATACATGTGATCATTCATGTGTAAAACTTTAAAAAATTCTGATTTATATTTTTTAGAAAAAAAATAAGAATATAAAAATATACTTTGGTACAATATTTTCACATCTACACATCAGAATAAATTTACAAATTATTTATAACATTCTATTTTATAAAAAAATTAGTTTATTTTGTTCGTTTAAACAATTAATATAAAAAACAATTAAAATATAATATATTATGAAAATTACCATTGATGATTTCCGTGTGATAGAAGGAAAATCAGTAAATCTTAAAAATTATACTACTCAATCACCTGAAAATTTCAAAAAAAATAAAAAAGAGATAAAGAAAATAATTAAAAATATAGATTATTATCAAAATATTTTAAATGCTGAAAACAAACAATCTTTATTAATTATTTTACAAGGAATTGATGCTGCCGGAAAAGACAGTTCCATAAGAGCAATCATGACTGGAGTAAATCCTCAAGGAGTAAATGTATCATCTTTTAAAACACCTTCTTCTTTAGAGTATGAACATGATTATTTATGGAGACATATTATCAAAATGCCCGAACGTGGAAAAATTGAAATATTTAATCGTTCTCATTATGAAAATGTATTAGTTTGCAAAGTACATCCTGAATTTATTTTAAATGAAAAAATTCCTACTATAAATTCTGTCAAAGATATTAATGATGAGTTTTTCGAAAAAAGATATGAGGAAATTAAAAATTTTGAAAATCGTATGTTTAACAATGGTACTCGAATTATTAAATTTTTCCTCAATATAAGTAAAGACGAGCAGAAAAAAAGATTTATTAAGAGAATTAATGAAAAAGAAAAAAATTGGAAATTTTCAGCTTCTGATTTAAAAGAACGTAAATTTTGGAATGAATATCAAAAAGCTTTTGCAATGGCTTTTGAAAAAACTTCCACTGAAAATTGTCCCTGGTTTATTGTTCCTTTTGATAATAAATCTTACGGGCAATTGATAATGGCTTACATTATAAATGAAACATTAAAATCTATGAACCCAAAATATCCGGAGGTAAATAAACAAGAAAAGGAGGCTTTAAAAATTGCTTATCAAGATTTACTCAATGAAAAAGATTAAAATTCACACTTTGTTTATTTTAGTTGAGTAGAACAAACAACTTCCATCTTATTGCTCAACAATTTTTATTTATCTTATAATTGTTTCTTTCAACTTTGAGATAAATAAAAACAGTTTTTTCGAGTTTATAATTAATTTCTTCGCTGAGATTACCATAAATCTATATTATATTAAAAAAACTTTTTTAATACAATAATAATTTATACTCTAAATTATTACAAAGTAACTAAATGATAAATTATTTTTTTATCTCAGATCTTTTAACATTGGTTATACCTTCAATATTATGCAACTCTTCTATAATTTGTTCTAATTGAAGAGTATTTTTTACAAATAATATTAAATTTCCGTAAAAGATACCATCTTCGGAATTAATGTTTATTTTTTTTATACTAATTTTAAATTTATTAGAAATAAGAGTGGTTATATCGTTAAAAATACCGTTTCTGTCAATTCCTTGTAATGAAACTTCTATCAGAAAATCCCTGCTTGAACTACTTACCCATTTAGCCGGGATTACTCTGTAATCATAATTAGCTCGCATATCAATAGCATTGGAACAGCTTTCTTTATGAACTTTTATACCACTGTTTATGGTTACAAAACCAAAAATATTATCACCCGGAATTGGATTACAGCATTGCGCTAATTGATAATTTAGTTTTTCTTCATCATCTCCAAAAACAATCATATCATAATTTTCCTCTTCTTTGGGTTCCAGAAAATTATTTTCAGTGATTATAGAGGTTCTTTTTCTTAATTTGGATAATAAGTTTGTTAAAACTCCTTTACTATCTCTATATTTTTTTAGTGCTTTACTATCGATGACACCGGTAGCAACCTGATAAAAAACATCGTGACTGGTTTTTGCTCCGAAAAATTTTTGAATGGAATTTAATTCTTCTTCTGAAAAATTAATTTTTAAGTGCCGTAACTTACGAATTAATAATTCTTTACCTTCTTCTGTATACGTTCTTTTTTCCGAATTCAATGCCGCTTTGATCCTTGATTTTGCTTTTGAAGTGGCAACAAAATCCAACCAATCTGCTTTAGGTTTTTGAACATTGGACGTCAGTATTTCCACCTGATCTCCACTTGATAACTTATAACTTAACGGCACCAATTTATTATTCACTTTAGCTCCTAAACAATGATCTCCGATACCGGAATGCACGGAATAAGCAAAATCTAAAGCCGTTGCTCCTGCCGAAAGTACTTTTAAATCTCCTTTAGGAGTAAAGACAAAAATGTCTTTTGTGTATAAATTTAATTTAAAATCATCTAATAATTCCTTTGTAGAGGCCGTTCCCAAGTTTTCCAACATTTCTCTGACTTGAGAAATCCAATTTTCAATTTGATTATCTTCTCTTCCCTTATATCCTTCTTTATATTTATAGTGAGCGGCAATACCTTTTTCAGCCAATTCATCCATTCTCTCCGATCGGATTTGTACTTCCACCCATTTAGATTCCGGACCTATGACGGTAACATGTAAACTTTCATATCCCGTGGATCTTGGAGTTGTAATCCAATCCCTCATTCTGCTGGGATTAGGCATAAATTTATCCGTAACTATGGAATAAATTTTCCAAGCCAGGAATTTTTCATTTTTATAATCAGATTTATATATAATTCTAATAGCAAATAAATCAAAAACTTCCTCAAAGGAAACATCTTGTTTTTTCATTTTTTTATAAATTGAAAAAACGGATTTATGTCGTCCTTTAATAGTAAAATTCAAACCTTCGGCATTTAAGCTTTCTTGCATAATCCTTGAAAACTCTTCAATATATCGTTGACGGTCTTTTTCTGTTTCCTCAAGTTTTTTAACGATTAAAAAATAAGATTCCGGATCGGTATATTTTAAGCTCAAATCTTCAAGCTCAGATTTGATGGTATATAGCCCCATTCTATGGGCTAAAGGAGCATATATATAGGTGGTTTCAGCAGCAATTTTTTTCTGTTTAGAACTTTTCATGCTGTCCAAAGTCCTCATATTATGAAGTCTGTCAGCTATCTTAATTAAAATAACTCTAACATCTTCAGACAAGGTAAGTAACAACTTTCTATAGTTCTCGGATTGTAACGAAAGATTTTGATGGTCTATGTTGGATATTTTGGTAAGTCCATCTATAATTTTAGCTACTTTAGGATTAAATAAATTGGAAATATCTTCAATGGTATACTGAGTATCTTCCACTACATCATGCAGTAAAGCACATGCTATGCTTGTTGCTCCTAAGCCTATTTCGTCTGCAACAATTTTAGCTACGGCTAAAGGGTGATATATATAAGGTTCTCCGGTTTTTCTCCTTTGATCTTTATGAGCCTCTTTTGCAACTTCAAAAGCTTTTCTAATCAGAGATTTATCTTCTGTAGTCAAATCTCTGTAGGTGTTACGAAGCATATCTTTGTAACGTTTGACTATTTCTTCTTCTTCTTTTTTTAGTTCTATTTCGTCCATACCACTATTTAGTCTATTTTACTAGTTACAATTTATATGCGAATCATAACATTATTCTTTATTTATCTATTAAAATTTTAACTTTTATTAGTTACACAAAGCTAATTAATTTTTCTTTTAAATATGCATTCTAACTTTTTTATGTTATTATATTATTTATAAATTTATATTTTTGAAAAACTAATTATAGTATCAATGAAAAAAATTACGCTAAAATCTTTTTTATTAACCTGTTTTTTTAATGCTTCATTTTTAATCTCTCAAACGGGTGGGGGTATGTGGATACCTAATCAGCTCAATGAAAAAGAAATGAAGGAAATGGGTTTGAAAATATCTCCAAAACAAATATTTAATACCCATAATCCAAGCATAAAAGATGCGGTTGCTCATTTCGGAGGAGGCTGTACTTCTGAAGTTATTTCACCTAAGGGATTATTACTTACTAACCATCATTGCGGTTACTATAGCATACAATCACACTCTACAGTTACCAATGACCTGTTAACCCATGGATTTTGGGCTTCTAACTATGAAGAAGAAAAACCGAACGAAGGCTTAAAAGCAACTTTTATTGTTGATATTATAGATGTAACTTCTCAAATATTATTGGGTATAAGCGATAATTTTACTGAACAACAAAGAAACATTATTATTAAAAATAATATTAATAAAATTAGTTCAACCATTAAAAAAGAGTACTATCAAGACATTGCCATCTTGCCTTTTTACAACGGTAATCAATATTATGCTTTTATTACAGAAACTTACGAAGATATCCGATTAGTGGGAGCTCCTCCATCTTCTATTGGAAAATACGGATCAGATACCGACAACTGGATGTGGCCTAGGCATACCGGAGATTTTTCCCTATTTAGGATTTATGCAGATAAAAATAATCATCCGGCAAAATATTCTAAAGATAATGTACCTTATACCCCCAAGTATTATTTACCTATATCAATTAAAGAGAAAAAGGAAAATGACTTTTCATTTGTATACGGATTTCCCGGGAGAACTCAAGAATATTTACCGGCATCTGCTATTGAACAACTATTGGAAATAACCAATCCATCAAGAATTTCTTTACGTAATGAATCTTTAAAAATTTTAGATCATGCGATGCGTGCAAATAAAGAAATAAAAATAAAATATGCGGCAAAATATGCATCTATCGCTAACGGATGGAAAAAATGGATCGGCGAAAATCAAGGGTTACTTAAATCAAATGCTATCGAAAAAAGAAAAGAGTATGAAAATCAATTGGTAGAGCAAAGTCAAATAAATCTTGATGTTAAAAATAAAAATCTGTCTTTAGTAAATGCATTAAATGATTTATATAAAAATAATAGTGGATATAATAAAGCTTACACTTATTTTAATGAAGTTTTCTATTCGAATTCTGAAACTTTTCGTATGGCTTATATAGTATCCAATCTTCTTAATGCTTCTGATCAAGACTTTGATAAAATTAAATTAAGAGTAATAAAAAATGTGAGTTCAATTTATAAAAATTATGATTCGGAATTAGACAGGAAAGTATCTTCAAAAATGCTTTCCATGTACAGTATGAATATTGAGCCAAGATTTCAGGTAGCCGGTCATGAAGATTTTGAAAAAGAATCTTCGTGTAATATTTACCTAACTGATTTATGGAAAAATTCTTATATAACTCGTGAAAGAGGAGATCTTTTATCAATATTATCTTCCGATTCTAAGGAAAATATAAAGTATAAATTAAAAGACGATGCAGTACTAAACTTTATTACTCCTTATATTGAAATGTACAGAAGAAAAATTTTACCATTTCATGATGATTTTGATAAAAAAAATGACAGCCTGCAAAGAAATTATATGAATGCTCAATTAAAGACTTTTCCTTCAAAAAAATTTTTTCCTGATGCAAATTCTACTTTAAGAGTTACTTATGGTAAAATAAACGGATATACACCAAAAGATGGAGTCTATTATAAACCTTTTACAACATTATCCGGTGTTATTGAAAAATATATTCCTGATGATTACGAATTTAATTTACCTAAAAAATTAATAACATTGTACAATCAAAAAAATTTTGGACCTTATTCACAAAATGGAGATATCATAGTAAATTATATTGCAACCAACCACACTACCGGGGGTAATTCAGGAAGTCCCGCCTTTGATGCTCATGGTAATTTGGTAGGACTTAATTTCGACAGGGTTTGGGAAGGCACTATGAGCGATATTAATTATGATCTTTCTATCTGCAGAAACATTATGGTTGATATTCGTTATATATTATTTATAATCGATAAATATGCAGGAGCCCAAAGGCTTATAGATGAAATGAAAATTGTAAAGTAAAATAAAAAAGGTTTTCTAAATTAGAAAACCTTTTTTTATATAATTATTTTTTAAAACAATCCTATCGCTTTCCACCAAGCGGTTCCCACTAGTAGCCAAATGGCCAAAATAACTAAACTCATAAAAAATCCGATCTTCCACCATTTTGCCAATGGTATATATCCGCAACCAAACAAAATAGGAGCGGGTCCGCTCGAATAATGTGTAATTGACATATTTAAATTACTGAAAAATGCAAATAATAATATTGCTAACATTGGTGGAGCCCCTGCAGCTATCGATATGGAAACAAATATAACGTACATCGCACTGATATGTGCTATAGCACTTGCCATAAGATAATGCACATAATAATACACCAATAAAAGTATAAATAACATCGGTAACCAAGGTAAACCTTTCACCGATTCAGCTACATAATTTCCAAACCAAGGAATAAATCCTAAAGTATTCAATTGAGAAGCTAATGTCATAAGTATCGCAAACCATATAATTGTATGCCATGCTTCTTTTTCACTAATTACATCATTCCAATCTAGAGCACGAGTTAATAATAAAATACATAATCCTACAAAGGCTGTAAATGTCGCATCAATTTTAAGAAATGATCCTAATACCCAAAAAATTACTAAATAAGAAAATACACCCAGAACAATCCACTCTTTGGTAGTCATTTTACCCATCTCTTTAAGCTTTTCTTTTGCAATAGCCTTCATTTCGGGGGTATGTTTTAATTCAGGTGGATAAAATTTATATAAAACGTATGGAATTACAAGTAAAGATAACAAGCCGGGAACAATTGCGGCCTTTGCCCAATCAGTCCATGAGATGGTATATCCCATATTCTCAACAAATTTTGCTATCATAGGGTTGCCTGCCATCGAAGTTAAAAACATGGCACATGTAATTGCATTACATTGAAATATACATTGTACTAAAAATGCCCCGATCTTATTCTGAGTTCCTTTTTCTGGAGTAGAATCATAGGCATTTGATATAGATAAAAATAAAGGGGTTATTATTCCGCCACAACGTGCAGATGTGGATGGCATTGCCGGCGCAAAAATTAAATCGGTCATAACCAAACCATAAGATAAACCTAAGGAACTGTTTCCTAATTTACTAATGAAAAGATATCCTACTCTTCTTCCAAAGCCTGTTTTAATAAATCCTCTTGAAATAAAAAAAGCACAAGCTATCATCCAGATTGTTGTATCTCCAAATCCTTTTAAGGCGCTTTTAATCGGAATTAAATCTAGAGCAACTACCGTGGTCATACTAAAGATTGCCATTGCTCCCAAAGGAAACGGAGAAAGAATCAATCCTAAAACCGTTGCGATAAAAATTGATGCCAAATGCCAAGCTTTAACATCAAGACCATCCGGCACAGGTACGAACCAAAGAATAACTCCTACTAAAATAACCAATAAAAACTTTAATATATTTTTATTCATAATTTAACTATATGTATTTAATTTGTTTTTAATTATTATATAAATAAATTCTAATTGTTTAACGATATAAGTCAACTATCAATAAATATATATGAAGTAAAAAATGTATCATAGTATTTAGAATCATTTATTCCCTTCGAAATTACCATTTTTTAAACTTTTAGGTTATATGAAACATTTCATACAATTTTTTATTCTAAGAGCAATAATTAATCCAAAAAAAAGTGTAGGAGATTCTAGTTTTTAAAATGATTAAAAATGTAATAATCTAATAGTCACAAGAATATATTTAATAGATAAATTTATAAATAAGTTAAATTTTAAGATTAGAAAAAACTAAATATTAGATATTTTTTTTAAAATATTGTTGTCTCCGAAGAATCAAAAGAAAAAACCTATCAAAAAAGAGTTATAAAAGAAATAAAAATCAATAAAACCTATTTCTTCAAATTATATGATTTCAAAAAATATTTAGATTTACTATTTTTAAATAAGAAAGTCCTTATCGGGATTGAGATTATTTTAATAACATTGAAGAATATGTATTAAATATCATCATAGACAGTAAAGGTCTGATATAAAATTACGAGAGTTAGCTAATTGTTTAGCTAAATTAAAAGTTTATAAGTTTAAAAATCCACCAACCAAATAAACCACTCCAACCCAAAACAAAAAAAGCCTTGTATATTACCTATACAAAGCTTTCTTTTTTAAAAAACCGGCGGCTACCTACTCTCCCGCGTTTGCAGTACCATCAGCGCAAGTAGGCTTAACTTCTGTGTTCGAAATGGGAACAGGTGAGCCCTACCGCTATAACCACCCTAAATATCTTAATGGGATTTTATATAAATTTTGTAAACTCTTACGGCCAATTGTATTAACTTTTATTTTTTATTTTGGACGAAATCTCCGGGTAATTAGTACTACTCGGCTATGACATCACTGCCTTTACACCTGTAGCCTATCAACGTGGTATTCTCCCACGACCCTATATCGAATTCTTATCTTGTGGCGAGTTTCGCACTTATATGCTTTCAGTGCTTATCTCTTCCAAACTTAGCTACTCAGCGGTGAACCTGGCGGCACAACTGATACACCAGAGGTTTGTTCAACTCGGTCCTCTCGTACTAGAGTCAACTCCACGCAAAATTCTACGCCCGCAATAGATAGAGACCGAACTGTCTCACGACGTTCTGAACCCAGCTCGCGTGCCACTTTAATGGGCGAACAGCCCAACCCTTGGGACCTTCTCCAGCCCCAGGATGTGACGAGCCGACATCGAGGTGCCGAACCTCCCCGTCGATGTGAGCTCTTGGGGGAGACTAGCCTGTTATCCCCGGAGTACCTTTTATCCTATGAGCGATGGCCCTTCCATACGGAACCACCGGATCACTATGTCCTGCTTTCGCACCTGCTCGACTTGTCGGTCTTGCAGTCAAGCACCCTTATGCCATTACACTCTGCGCACGGTTGCCAAGCGTGCTGAGGGTACCTTTGAAAGCCTCCGTTACTCTTTTGGAGGCGACCACCCCAGTCAAACTACCCACCACGCAATGTCCTTCTGTTCAGAAGTTAGGCTCCAGATAAATAAAGGGTGGTATTTCAACGTCAACTCCTCGACTCCTGGCGAAGCCGATTCTCAGTTTCCCACCTATCCTACACATCATTTACCCGAAGTCAATACGAAGCTATAGTAAAGGTTCACAGGGTCTTTTCGTCCCATTGCGGGTAATCGGCATCTTCACCGATACTACAATTTCACCGAGCTCATGGTTGAGACAGTGCCCAGATCGTTACACCATTCGTGCAGGTCGGAACTTACCCGACAAGGAATTTCGCTACCTTAGGACCGTTATAGTTACGGCCGCCGTTTACTGGGGCTTCAGTCAAAGGCTTCGCTTGCGCTAACCTCCTTCCTTAACCTTCCAGCACCGGGCAGGTGTCAGACCCTATACGTCATCTTGCGATTTTGCAGAGTCCTGTGTTTTTGATAAACAGTCGCCTGGGCCTTTTCACTGCGGCTCCCTTTTTACGGGGAGCGACCTTTCTCCCGAAGTTACAGGTCTATTTTGCCTAGTTCCTTAACCATGATTCACTCGAGCGCCTTAGGATACTCTCCTCATCCACCTGTGTCGGTTTTGGTACGGGCGCTGTAAACTTGCCTTAGAAGTTTTTCTTGAGAGCTCTTACCTACACTATCCATTCCACCGTAGCTTCCTGGTACTTTCACTTTCGGCATCGGCAACGCATTTTACTATTGCTGATTTACCTACATGCTTTAACGTACTATTCCGTCAGTACGCGGTAGTGTCATTACTCTGTCACTCCATCGAATTTACAGCCGGTATCGGAATATTAACCGATTTCCCATCGATTGCTCCTCTCGGATTCACCTTAGGTCCCGACTTACCCTCAGCTGATTAGCATAGCTGAGGAAACCTTGGATTTTCGGCGTGAAGGTTTCTCACCTTCATTATCGTTACTTATGCCTACATTTTCTTTTCTATACGCTCCACAATAAGTCACCTTACTGATTCTGCGCATATAGAATGCTCCCCTACCGAAATTTTCATTTCGCATAGCTTCGGTAGTATACTTATGCCCGAGTATTATCCATGCCAAACCGCTCGACTAGTGAGCTGTTACGCACTCTTTAAATGAATGGCTGCTTCCAAGCCAACATCCTAGCTGTCTGGGCAGTCTGACCTCGTTTGTTCAACTTAGTATACATTTCGGGACCTTAGCTGTTGCTCTGGGTTCTTTCCCTCTCGGACATGGACCTTAGCACCCATGCCCTCACTGCTAAGAAACATATAATAGCATTCGGAGTTTGTCAGGATTTGGTAGGCGGTGAAACCCCCGCATCCAATCAGTAGCTCTACCTCTAGTATACTCTTTCTTAACGCTGCACCTAAATGCATTTCGGGGAGTACGAGCTATCTCCCAGTTTGATTAGCCTTTCACCCCTATCCACAGGTCATCCGAAGACTTTTCAACGTCAACCGGTTCGGTCCTCCACTTTGTGTTACCAAAGCTTCAACCTGCCCATGGATAGATCACAAGGTTTCGCGTCTAATCCCACTAACTAAACGCCCTATTCAGACTCGCTTTCGCTGCGGCTCCGTAGCTGAACTACTTAACCTCGCTAGTGAAATTAACTCGTAGGCTCATTATGCAAAAGGCACGCCGTCACATCTTACGATGCTCCGACCGCTTGTAGGCGTATGGTTTC